>NZ_JAMKMR010000023.1 GCF_023634645.1 Vibrio sinus | reverse complement strand
CTAACAGGGCACCTGTATAAAACTGGTAACTGTTAGATCAAGTCTGAACTTCTACAACTAAACTTATCAATAGCTAAGTCACAAACTACTTCTAGCCTACTTTGAAACTCTTCATCCAAGCCTTCATCATCGTACGGTTTCTTTGTATACCACCAACTGAATAGGGACTCTACCAACATCCCCACAGGGTGATTTATAGCAGTATTAATCGTTACCGCACCGTTGTCTATTTCGTACGGAAGATTCAGCAATCTATCGTAAAAATATAAGAAATCATTGTCAGCAAAAGTATCTCTTGGTTGGAGTTTTTTAAGCCATCTAGATAATGACCAAGCGATCTCTACTAATTTTTCATCTGGAGCTTTCAGAACAAACGTAAACAACCCTATCTGTTTCTCTAGATCTAGATCTTCAGCTTCACTCCAAACTTGAATTCCTTGACGCCACCTTTTGGTCAACCACATACCGGAAGCAGCAGTTTCTTTTAAAGCTGACGACGTTAGTTCAAAATCATCACGACAAAGTGTACTCCAATCATCTTCAGTCCAGAAATGATCGACTGGCTCCTCTTTAAGCCATTCGATTAAGGCTAGCTTTTCCTTTGGTGCACTAACAATAGATTTGGGCTCATCGCCACATCCTGTCCAAAATGTAAATTCATCACGGTCATCATTTGAAAGCTTCCATTTTGGATTAATATTCTCAATATCAGCTAACGTTTTAGTCGCTTCTTCATTCAGAGCACCACCATCTTGCTGCAGCTTCTTGAGCCTCAACCATACTGAACGACTACATAAACCCTCGAACTCTTCCTCTGATAACTCTTCTGTATACCACTCTCGCCTAGGACCATTAATTGTTATCTGAAGTATTTCTTCGTACTGCTCGTTGCTAGCAGCTCGGTGCAGAGTACGAAGCAGCTGCAGGACTTCTCTGTGAGTGGACACATCCCATAGCCAATATGCATCATCTTGCTTTAACCAAGAGACAACTGTATCAACGGGTATTGCACTTGATTCACTTGCACAAAAGAGTGCTATTCTCTTAAATATTGGATAAGGTTGATTCCAAAATTGTTCTGCTAAACTGATTGCAAAACTCTCATCTTGCTTTACTAGTGACAGCCAAGAGTCTCTGACTAAGTCAACTAATACCGTCCAACTCTTGTAGTCATTGTTCTGTGGGTGTGCTTTGATAGATGGTCTAGAGATATATGAATAGTCTGCTTTAGGGTTAATATCGCCTAAGGTTGATTTAACTTCCATTAACTCAACTAAAAGTCCTACAAACTCATGTATCAGCTCATAGGAATGGTCATGCCAAGACTTTTCTTTGTTTAAGCTATCCATTGCAGAGTGAGCAATAGAAGATGCAACATCAACATCCCAATCAATACGACCTTTAATCCCTGATTCTGCATCTGATTTATTGAAGTTAAAAGGCTCTTTAAAGCTCACAAAAGGGCCTAAAACTCGACGCAAGGTTTTCTTTAGTCCAACAGTGACACCGAGAAGTTTGTAATCTTGAACCCAACTATAAAAGTCAGTCGCGATACCTGAATACTCTGTGTAGCCTGCAAGCACAATAGACCATAAAGATTTCATTCTACTAGTAACAATTCGGTCAGAGCTCTGTAAGCTCAGTCTCCTGAAGTATTCCGTATCTCGTTCTTTTCTTTTCTCATCTTGTTGTCTAATTTCCGACGATATCAGCCATTTCATTCGCTGATCCAGTCTTCCGCCCTGTCTAGAAACAAATAAGATTAGTTCGGGATTATTGATATGCTGTAGCAACCATTTAGCTAGATTTTCCATTACTTCATCCCAAGATGTTTCATGGTACCCACTTTTTGCAATAGTCATATTTGGAGTAAGTGAGCTTTTGGCGGGTCTATTGAAGATGTTGTAACTTCCCTCTTCATCCAAAGATTTGTCAATTACACCGTATCTCGATAAGTCCTCTGTATTAAGATTCGCTCTCTCCAATACTTTTAACCATGAAATAGGAGCGGGCGGACTGAGCTTAGAAAATGTCTTTGCAGGAATGCCTGATGGATCACTCAAAGCCCACGCTAGTCTCTTGGCATAATCGTTTTGCACGTCTGATTGCATTGGGTTTGTATAGGCAGTTGTGACAACTATCTGTTCCTTGCCACTCAAGCCATCTCTGTATGTTTCAGCCCACTTTGCTAGCGTTTCATGCAAATAATAATGACGACTGTGATTCTTATACAATATTGGAGTTACATTTTTTGCTCGCCAGTTCTTTTCTTCCTTATCGTATTCACTAGCTTTGTAGTTCCCAAATGCATACATTTCAGGTGGAGACTCGCCAAGTTGTTTATCTGCTGCTAGAGCATCCATCATATATCTCAATACTGGATCATTTAAACTATAACCAATAAAGCAAACTGTATAAGTTCTGAATAGCTCACTAACAAATCTCGCAGCCCAACGTTCCGTCAAATAAGCTAACCCAAAATCTCCACTCGAAATCACCAAATGATCTAGACCATTTTTATCCCTTGGCAACAAACCATGCAAATACACTAAACCATCCCAACGCTTCTTAGGGACAGGCAGCAATGGGGCAGAAAATTCCTTAACCTCTATTCTTTCCTCTTCTGCAGCTTTTTGAAAAACAGTATCGAAGTTCGTCGTTATCAACCTCATTTTTTTATCGTTATTTGTTGATAACCTGAGTAAAGATTTGTGCGTCTGTGTCGACTTAGGACTAGAGAAATCTGGCTTTAGCAGCTCTGAGAGTTTCTCTCTAACATCTCGCCTCCACTCTGGAGTCGGCTTAATCGACTCAAGTAATGAAACAGCCGTGTCGAACTGACCATTCTTAAGTGCTTGCTTTTGTACTTCATCAGGAATTACACCCAGCTCGCTATACAATGAATTTACCAATTTACCAAAACCGGGCAAGCCTGCCGGAAAGGATATGCCAGCACCACAAAAGAAGACTACCCTACCTTCCTCATGTGCTTGGATCAATTTATCGGGAACATTAGGTCCGTATTTTACAAATTGCATTTAGTTTATTGTTTTTAATGGTTTGCCTTTATCATATACCTTCAGCATCTCCGTATTAAGCTGAACCACTTGATTTCGTGGAAACTACACAAAAAACGTATGGTGTGAATCGAGAGAGAATTACAGGGCAGGTTAGATTTTCCGTATAAGAGCTCAAAGTACGGGTAGATTAATTTGGTCTATTACAACACTCGCTAAATCGTCAGCTCATTGGACCTAGGAAGCTTTGGGGCATAACCAACTCAACTAATGTAGAGCTGATCCGCAATGCAATATGTTGCCTTTTAATATGAGCACCAAGCTAAAGCTCTTTTTCTATTACATCTAGCCATGATGGTGCATTTTCATTAAACCAGCTTAAATACAGTTGAGCATCTTGTTTATTCCTACTAATCAAAATATTAGTCACTTCAATTAATATCCAGACCTTTGCGATGATTAAGTGCTTTCTTAGTATCTCTGAAGAAAACGTTGGGTTAAAGCAAGAGTACTTTTCTACAACTTCTCGATAACTACTAACACTACCTAAACCTCGAACTAAAGGAGCCAAATCAATCGCAGGACTACCATAACCGAAGCGCTCCCAATCGAATAGCACTAGTTCCTCGTTGTCTCTCACTCCCCAATTGCCATCATTACTATCACCGGAAATCAAACCATGGCTAACAAACAACTCAGCTGAAGAAGCTTGAATAGTATAAATTGAATCTCTAGTAACATTAGGCAAGTTCAAGCTCTGTAAAGCTAACTCTGTGGCTTCCAGTGTCCACTGATGTGTTTTAACGGCAAATGGTGGTGTACATTTTGACTGATGGAGGTACGCTAGCTGTCTAAAAGTGTCATCACATTTGTTCAGTTTATCTAACGTAATCTTATTAGGAATGTATTCAATATATAGGTTATTTCCGTTTAACCTGATTAACTTAGGGGTGTTTACGCCTGTTAGCTTGGGTGCTGAAAATTGATAAAAGCCAATTTCAACAGCAGATGCTTTTTGCTTATTGATACATAGATTCCCTTCATATTCTTGCAATAAGACCCTTGAAGCACCCATCTTTGATAAATCTTGAAGTGGCATTGCTAATCTCACAGGACAATCAAATTTTCCAATATATTGTCACCATATATTGATTAGGAAATGTAGGGCAACTGACTCAATGCAGAAGTGTGCTGTACTTTGAAGCTAGCTAGAAAAGGGGCATTTTCGTGTTTCATGCCCCAAAGCACGCCTCTAGACAAAAGCGAGTCCTAGTACTGCAGTGCTTCAATAATTTGCTCATTAGATGAAGGGGTTCCAATGCCGCTGTTTACCAGATATCCGAAAGACTCATCGTGGCAACCTTGGTCATACGAATCTATACATTCTTCAGCCAAAACGAGCTTATAATCCCTTTGGTAAGCATCAATAGCGGTTACCCTAATACAAGCATGTGTATTTACCCCAGCTATCACAATCTCGTTTGGACTTAGTTTATTGAGAATAGAATCAAGTTCAGTCCTAAAAAATGCGCTATACCTTTTCTTTATAATTTCATGCTCGCTGCATAGCTTGTCTAATTCACTTAGTAACTCGCAACCATGAGTACCATCCACTGTCCATTTGTGACCAGAATGACGTAGAGCTAAATAGCTATCTGACAAGTCGTCTTTAAACACCTGACGAACCCAAATAATGTTTTGGTTTTTGAGACGGAATGCTGAAATCAATTCGTTCAATGAATCTGTAAATCGCGCTCTTTTTTTGGCAAGCCTACCTTCTCTAAAAAAGTCTTCTTGCATATCGATAACTAGTAGCAATTTATTCAAGTGAACTTCCCTTATAGCTGATACCTCAATGACCTGTGTACTGATATGCCCGTCACGCTGGATTGAGTGTTTTCGCTGGCACCCAACCAACTAGTCCATTCTCATTTCTCACTAAGGACCACTCACTCAATTCACGTACCAATATAACTATCTCACCTACAACGATATCCAATTCTCGGGCATTGTAGTCTTGATTTGCCGTACCAGCAGTAGAGCCTAAATCGAAATCGATATATTGGATTGGAGCCCAACCAATATTACCGTTGTCTGTTGTTACTCGTATCCATCCCACAAACTCCGTATCCAAGGCTCCCAATGTAACCTTATCTTCTTTGAAAAACTCTATTGGATTTGGGTAGTTCGATTTATGCCCAGTTATTGCGATAAGCTTCGTCATCCGTATCTCCCTCGCAAGCCAATCAAATTACCAAATGGATCTTCTACTTGGCACATTGCTAGTCCATTTTCTATTTGCATTGGCCCTCGGTACAACTTCGCTCCTACTGAGACAAAGTGCTCTAGTACAACCGCTAGGTTTTCTACAGACCAATAAAGCACAGTACCACTTTTTCCAGCGCTTACTTTCTCGTCAGCATGAACTAATTCAAGAGTAAAATCACCTACTTTAAGAAGGGTAAAATTGAATTCTTTCAAGAAAACAGGAATAGCCATTGGAAAAGCTTTCTGATACCAATCTAGGCCTACTTTTACATCTGGCACATGAATGAGAACGGTTGTTGGCTTCATCATCTTATCTGATCAAATCTCCTAACATATTGCCACCATATATTGATTGAGAAATATAGGGCAACTGACTCGATGCAGAAGTGTGCTGTACTTTGAAGCTAGCTAGAAATGGGGCATAAGCGTGTTAGTTTGACGTTCTAACACGCCTAAAAAATGGATAAGCTTTATTGTAACTGATCAAACTTTATTGTCTTCCGACAGTTGGTAATGACTCAGTCGCAATAAACAATAGTTAGGTTTTCACTTTCTATTGGTGGCTCAAAGTATTGGGTCACCATGTGAAACACGTCCTCACAATCAAATTGCGCTCTGTGTGGTTGTTCCACCCTGCGTTTCGCAATATGCGTTAAGCACTGCTCGTCCGTTCGCTCCAAGAACATCAACTCATGCGCAGCACCAACCTCGCTAGAAAGTTCCATAAACCATTTTCGTTGTTTGGCTGTGTTCGCTGGATAGTCCAAAACTACATCTGTTCCTGTCTGTAGAATATTTTGCACATGGCTTCTGACTAAAGGTTTTAGCCTAGCGGAATACAACAAATAATCATCAAATGTCTTGATCTGGTCTGGGTACAAAGTGGTCAACCAATCGTCTTCTGAGATCAAGACCGCACTTGTCTCTTGCGATAGCAGCTGAGACTTTGTCGTTTTCCCCGCCCCCATTTTCCCGCAAAAAAACGTTAACTTACCTACGCCTTTCATAATACCTCCATAAAACCTTTCATGTCCTGCTAGCTCAAATCTTTATCTAGGGTTTGAAGAATCAGGCACACACTAATCAATCCAATACCAATCCAGCCAGATACTGTAATCTTCTCACCTACAATCCAAACAGCTAACACCGCCGCTACCACTGGCTCGAATAGAGTGAGAAGAGTAGCGCTGCTGACATCAACATACCTTAATCCATACCCATATGCGAGATAGCCTAAACACATTGGAATGATTGCCATATAGATCGAAACCATAGCATTCGTGACACCTGAAAAAAGATGATCTCCGGTAAAAGCTAAACTAGGCAATAACAGTAATGCTCCACCAAAAAAAATGCTTCCTAACACCGCTTGCGATTGAATACCATCATCAATCATCCATTTGGCAACCCAGGAGTAGATAGCGTAGCTTAATCCCGCGACTAATCCTAAGACAATGCCAAATAGGTAGGACGTTTGATCCGATTCAACAGTACCACCCGATTTCGCCATTACCAGAATCATGATGCCCATAACGCCAAACGCGAAACTTACCAACCACTGAACAGAGACCCTTTTACTTTTGCTAAAAAGACACTCAATAACAACGGTAAAGAAAGGCGCACTGGCAATTGAGAGTACTGTTCCAACCACAACGCCAGATAGTTTCATCGAGGTATAGAAAGCCAAAGGATAGACGGCTAATGCAACACTACTTATCGCTAATACTGGCTTAACGGCCATTATCTGATTGAAATGATGGCGTATACTACGCCAAGATAACAAAGCCTGAAGAACACCACCAACCCCCATAGCAAAAGCGCCAATGGCCAATGGGCTGGTTTGGTGTGCGAAGCTTGCGGCAGTGCCTGTACTTCCCCACAACAAGGAAGCAAATAAAATTGCCAGCACACCAATTTGATATTGGCTTGTCGATTGAATCGCGACAGATGACATGACTTAATTCTCTACAATGACTTTTAATAGAGAAAATAATACGAAGATTAACAACCAAATACTTTGCAGAAAAGACGCAACAATTGTCTAAACAGACGTTATTGGCGGGTTAACTTGCATGGAGATAAACCAAAATATTTTGAAAAACGACGACTGAACGCAGACAAATCACTGTAACCCACTCGCTCAGCAATCAATTGAACGGGTAGATCGGTATGCGTGAGCAACGCTTTAGCTTTCTCCATTCTCTGCTCAGTGATGTACTGCAATGTGGTAACGCCAATGCTTTCTTTAAACCGCTTTTTAAACTGAGTAGCACTTAAACAAGATATCTTCGCCAATTCGTTTATCGTCAAAACCTTATCTATATTTTCAGCAATATGACTTTGTACTGCTCGGAGCCTCGCGTCAATAGGTTTAGCATGGGTTTGCTGCTCCAAAAGCATCGAGAACACATTCAGAATCGAGCTTTCCAACCCATTATCGACTTGGTGCTGCAATTGCTTTTCGATGAAATGTATATAGCTTAACAACGGTGGCGTAACTGAAAATACAGCCAATTGGCCCGTGAAAAAGTGAGCAGGCAACACGTCCAAATCTGCGACAATAAAACGTGCTATTTCATCTGCTTTAAATCCATGCTCGGTGCCACTAGGAATCACTACGCACTCCCCAACCGTGACTTTTCCAACAAATTTTGGCATCTCAATCAAAATATTGCCTTGAATTGGCATCACCAGTTGGTGGTAATCCTCATGCAAATGACTCTGTAATTGCTTGGTATAACCTCGAATACTGATACTGTTTCTCATATCTGTTTTGCTAATAAACTAGTACACGTTTCATATAGATAAACAGAGTATACCCCGGTGAAGACACTGCACAAACAAGGAATGGAGGCACTTAAAGCGACTGTCCCTTTAAGATCTTATCCCTAAGATAAAATTTAATAATTATAAAAAATAAATAACTAGATCCTATTATTAATGTTATTGCTTACCTTCATAAGTAACGATGACAATTGTATTGGGAGGCATTCATGGATGACGCAGAAGACTTAAAAATTGAGCTATATGACCTGATATCGAGTGATCACAAGATATTTGAGCTTTTGTATACTTCATCTCTAGATGGGATATGGTATTGGGATACCGAACAAGACACTGAATGGGTGAGCCCTGAGTGGTGGGAGCGACTTGGGTATGGCCCCGATGAACACCCATACCTTGCAGAAAAATGGCGAGAACTATTCCACCCGGATGATGTAGAACGTATTGTGGAGGCCTTTCAGTCACACAGTGAAGACCCCAACCATCCTTACGATCACGTTGTGCGATACCTGCATAAAGATGGCTCAACGGTTTGGACTCGATGTCGCGGGATAGGGATTCGTAATGAACATGGCAAGGTAACACGAATGCTCGGCTCCTACGTTGATGTCACCGCTTTTAAGAAAATAGAGCAACAACTTAGAGAAACCAACGAACGGCTAGCCCGTTTAAACTTAGAAGACCCTTTGACTGGCGTGCTGAATCGAGATGGGCTCATGCGAAGGTTTGAAGAGTATGTTCTAATATGCCAACGTCAGGAGTTGCCGCTGAGTATTGCTTTTCTCGACATCGATAACTTCAAAGGCATCAACGATAAATATGGCCACCTGATTGGCGACGACTACCTAGTTTCGATTGCCAACTGCTTACAGGCAACCCAAAGAGCCACCGATAAAGTCGCTCGATTAGGTGGTGATGAGTTCGTTATCGTGATGCTTGATACCGATGAAGAGCAAGCCAAATGCGCGGCAGAAAGAATACGTCGAGCAGTTCAAGATAGTTTTGGTCATGCAGGGGGGATCACGGTCAGTATTGGGCTGGTCTCTATGTCTATCCCAGAGGCCGTAAATCATCAAGGCCATGATCTCAACATTCTATACCTTCTTAATCAAATGATCAGTGTGGCGGACAACGCCATGTATGAATCGAAAAGACTGGGGAAAAATACCGTATCGTTGGGCAACTTGGAAGATTGGTAGACGCTAGTTACGAATTCTTTTATAGTCCCGGCCAATTCTAATACACAATTAATAAAACTGATGAAAACTTCATTGAAAATTAAATGGCTACTTGCTGTATCTGCTATCGCTCTGGCTGGCTGCCAAGCACTAAACCCAGCTAGCATCAAAACAACGGCCTCGACACAAACTATCGAGACAGCGAAAAAAGAACTAACGGGTATTAAGCACCTAAAAATACTAGACAATGGTGTGATTTATTACAATGAAACCGTAGCAGGCGAAGACTATCGTTGGAATACAGCATCCATCATGAAGTTTAGCTATGATGCGGCTTGTGTACAGCTACGCCAATTTGTGAAAGAAGGTATGGTTGTCAGAATGCAGTTTGCAGGTATTGGTGGCACCGTTTTGGACTATGATGAACAAACATGCCAAAGCCAAGCTCCTACAAATAAATAGTTACCCTGCCACAACAACAAACTACAGATTGAAGAGCTTAGCTTCAATCTGTCGCTTGTTGAATTGGAGCATAGAAAAGGAGAATTACCTAGAGCACGTTTACAGTGCCAAACTCCTTGGCAACAATGCAGTTTCGCCCTTGGCTTTTCGCTTCATAAAGGCACTCGTCGGCTAGTGAAATGAATTCGTCTAAAATTTTCTCTCCGGAAGCCTCGTTAACTGCATCAAATGCAAAGTGACACGCGCCCACTGAAACTGTGATGGGTTTGCCTTCCACTTTAACTTCTCTTGCGCACTCATGAACCTGCTTTAAAACAAGATTGCGCTCACCTATTTCTCTGTCGGGCAACCAGACAACGAATTCTTCACCACCAAACCGCGCTAGATATTCGGTCGAGCCGACTACGTCTTTTAATGCATCAGCAATTTGTACTAAAACATGATCGCCGACTTGGTGACCGTGCGTATCGTTAACCAACTTAAAGTGGTCAATATCTACCAGCGCCAACGTCCCCTTTCCGGCAGAAGATTTCATCCTATCAATATCAGATGGTAAGGTTTTGAACATACAACGGCGATTAGGGATTTTGGTTAATGGGTCATTAAGCGCTTGAAATTTCAGTTTTTGATTTAATATTTGCAGTTGTTCTTCTTGTTTTCTACGAATCATCTCGACTTCAACCCATGATGCCATGAGTTTTAATGCATCAATATCTGTACTTTCGAATTTTCTATCATAGGGTTTTGCAGAAGAAAAATTTAATGTGCCAAAGAGTTCATCATCAACAAAAATTGGAATCCCTATGTAGGCTTCTAGTCCAAATGCGGCATAAGCTGGGTGCGAGGCGTATTGATTGTTTTTCCCCATATGCTCAATCGCTACAGGGCCAAAAGTATTGCAGGTAATCTCGCAATAGGTAGCGTCATAGTCGAAAGTGTCGCCTGAATTGACATCGACTTCTTCTGGCGTCACGCAGTTAAGAACCGTATAGGTATTACCTTCTATTTTAGACAAAATTCCGATATCGAGGTTGAACCGCTCCAAACCTAAGATGAGCAACTGGCTTATTTGAATATCAAATCCTTTTTGGTAATCATTGGTGATCTGGTAGATTCTTCGGATTAGCTCTTCACTTTCGTTGATGACTGCCATAAATCCCCTAAAGACGAATGCCCACTTGTAATTATTATTCAACTACTGATATTAAAGACTAGTCATCGCCTTATATCAATGAACTTAGTCTCACGCCTTTGAAATCGTGCGGGAAATCAAGTGATTTGAATGCCAATATGTGGCATGCGCAATGAGGCTTTGTTAAAATCAACGCGTTTTTTTATTATTGGGCCCAAATAATGCGATTATCCAAACTCACACCAGAAATTTTCAATCATTTATACCAAGACATTTTGGAGTTCCGCAGTACGTTTGATCTTCCTGTCAACGAACCAAATAGCCTAGATGATAAAGCCGATACACTACATACATCACTCGCCATTGAAGAGCTGACAGAACTTGCAGAAGCTCCAGATAAAACTGAGCGTGCCGATGCTATCATCGATACCGTTTACGTTTTAATGGGCCGCCTAGTTCACCTTGGTCACCAAAACATCCAAGACAACTTATCGGTTAATTACCTAATTGATTTACTTCTCAACGTCGCAGACAACTTGGCTATCGATTTTCTTCCATGCTGGAATGAAGTCCACTCGAGCAACATGAGTAAAGTATGCCGAGACGAAAAAGAATACGCGGAAACCAAAGCGCACTACGCTAAACAAGGCGTAAAGCTCATGTCAGTACAAAAAGGCGAATACATCATTGCAAAATGTGCTGAAGACTTTATTAGTGAAGGTAAAACCATTCGCCAAGGTAAAGTACTTAAATCTGTTTACTACCGTCCAGCCGATCTCTCTCCGCTGACAGCTTAAGGCACATAGCGTAAAATAAAAAAAGCCACCTTAAAACAACAAGGTGGCGAAATTTTGTTAGAACTTAAAGGACATAAAGTCTAACTAGAACGAGAATGTACAAGGGTAGCAGTTACAATTCCCATGCCACCTTGCAGCCATACTCTTAACCATTTGTTTTATATTGAAATATAATTTCTTCGCGTGATATCTATCACAGTGAATAAATACCAACATTGGTGCACATCGCACCAAAATCAATCAAAAATCAATACGTTAGATCCACGAATCATTTCTAACTTCACATCTGTGCAAAACACACGGCGAATATGCTCTTCAGTAATAATATCTTCAACCTCACCAAACTTGACCATCACACCTTGCTCTAATAAAACGGCCTTATCGGCATGTTTCAGGCTTCGATTCAAATCATGATTAGCCATTAAGATAACAATACCTTGATCGGCAACTTTTCGGATTAGTTGATACAGCAACTTTTCTTGCCCTATATCCAGTGAGGCCGCTGGCTCATCAAGCAATAACAATTTGGCCATTGGGTTTATCGTGGGCCACACTTGGAGGCAAATTCCCGCAAGCCGAACTCGTTGCCATTCACCACCGGAGAGTTGATGAATGGGACGGTGCAACTTATCTTGGATTTGAACTTCTTGGCTCAGCTCTGCAACAGCGTTGTTGAGCTGGTCTACGGACACGTTATGTTTTGTGGGAATTGAAAGCGATAAATACTGGAATACAGGCAAGTTAAATGCTGGCTTTTCACTTTGGCTAAGGTAGGCTCTTACCATTGCTAAGTCCTCCAGTGAATAACCTTTACTGTCTACATCACCGATGAAAACATGGCCAGAATAATCTTCAGTACCTGCAATAGCGGATAATAACGTACTTTTTCCGCTACCATTTGGCCCAATTAAATGTACGATTTCTCCTCTCCCGCATTCAAAAGAGAGAGGAAGCAGTCTTGAGCCAACGCTCACGCCATCAATTCGAATCATAGTTTTTTATCAACATCCAAATAAAAACGGGCGAGCCCAAAGTGGTGGTCACCACACCAAGCGGCAGCTCTCCTGCCCCAATTGATGTTCGCGCAATAAGATCGGCGATCACTAACAATAACCCACCTGAAATAGCAGAGGTGGGTAACAAGTATTTATTCTCTGTCCCCAAAGCTAGGCGAACCAAGTGTGGTACAACGAGCCCAACAAACCCTATCACACCACCTAAAGCGACTGCCCCACCAACGATAATAGAAATGGACATTATCAATTTCCATCTCACGGTGTGGACGTTCACCCCTAGTTGGGTAGCGTGAATTTCTCCTAGCATTAATCGATCGAGCACATTTCCTTGTAAGCAAAGCCAGATAATAAATGGAAGCATGACGACACCAAGTGCAAGCTGATTCCACGTCATGCCTGAAACGCTTCCCATCAGCCAGAAGAGTAACTGCCGCAGGCTCATATTATCGCTAAAATAAAACGCCCATGTAATCACTGCACTGGTCAAAATTCCCAGCGCCACGCCCACCAGCAATAATCTGGCGGTCGTAAATCGCATCATTTTCGCCATAAAAACGAGTATGCTGGTAAAAATCAGCGCACCCAAAATCGCTGATAACGTAAACCCGAGCGGAGTTGCCCAAAAGGGCAAGAAAAATAGCACGATAACCATCATGAGACTGGCTCCACCAGAGATACCAAGAACGCCAGGCTCGGCCAAAACATTGCCGAGTAATACTTGAAGCACCGCGCCAGAAACGGCTAACGCTGCGCCGATAAGTATTGTTGCAACTAAGCGAGGAAGTCTTAGTTCAAGGAGTAGAGTTTTATCGATGCCATTTAGGTGACTAAAAGGAAAAATGAATATCTGCCCAATCGATATATAAGCAATACTGACCACGATAAGCAAAACGATCAAAAGCCCTATGACTTTGTGCCAACGATTGGCTTTTTGCTTGATAAGCTGACTGAAATCCATGAGCAAGTGATAACTGAATATTAGAAATGACAATGGCTTAACTATAACGTTAAGCCATGATATTGAGTAGTACTACTTTAAATGAGTCAATCTGGGGTTAATCGTAGACTAACTGATCATTTTCATATCGTGTTTTAACCGCGCATACCATTAAGGCTGCACGTTGCCCAACGGCAACATGACGGTTAGGGAATACTATGGCCTCACCTTCATTCTTTGCCATCAATGGCTTATCTCCATCATGCCCAAATACCTCACCGTGCTTAAAAGCAGTAAAGTTTTCCACGTCATCTGAAAACAGAAAATCAAAATCTTCATTCAAACGAACTACAGTACGGCTGACTCGGTAAATAATAGGCTTTTGCGCTTCGTGTTCAGATTGACGTCTTGCCACTAAATTGCGTAATGCCACGTCGAATACAGACAATCTTTTCAGATCGTTTTCACCAATTCTCGCCACACGCCCAAGCTCCATAGTCACAGCTTGTGCCGCGTAGTTTTCCGCACTAAACCAACTAAATGTGCCCGAAGGCGCGTTGGACAACAGTATCGCTTCGACATGAGCATTTTCTATAAACTCGACCAGTTCTTTGCTGCGCACGGGATGACGTGACTTTGGACTAACAGCAAAAGAATAATGTTTAGATAATCGGATGGCACAATGCAAGTCTAAGTGCCAACGCTGAGATTCTTGGGTGTTTTGAAAGAATTGGTCAACCAAGCGCTTAAGATTCTCCGCGATCACGCTTTCTTTTGTCACGGGCGTTTCTTTATCATCAAACAGTCGATTAAGGTTTTCCTCAACAAACCTTTTGTGGATATTGGTGGATTCTGGATGCGCAATAATAAACAAGCATCGCTCTTGTATGGGTAATGTACCCTCCATCACATCGTTGATCATCTGGTCGACCAACTCCATTGGTGCCGTCTCATCACCATGAACACCACAAGAAATGACCATATGTTTAGTACTTTCATCGGTTTGAGCTGGCGTCACTTCCAACACTCCACGTTGAAGTACTTTTAACATTACACCAGTGGGTAGCTCGAGCACTTGAGGCACAACTTCTTGTGTTAAGTCCAATGAATCGAACAGAAAAGATTTTTTAAACAGAGGCTTAGTCATGCGCTACTCCTTTATTGCACAGGGGTATGTTAATGAATTGACACTTCGATTAATACAAAGGAGATCGCACTTATCAATCGCTGATATTTGATACATGTAAATCATACTCGTAGTAAACACGACTCTAAGGCAACTTTAAACTAACTCAAGATGCGTTGTCACCCTACTCGTCGCAGATACTTAAGGTTTCGTATCCTTTAAGATTAATTATTGTTCGATTACCACTTTGTTATACGCAAACGTGTGCCCACAAAACCCGATAAATTGATTGGCCCTATTTATAGCTAGCTTTAATCAAGAAAAACACTCAACAATCTTATCTTTCATATACTCAGTTGTTTGTATATCGCTGTTTTTCGTTTGATGCCGTATCACAACACATCAACTTGGGTTATGATCATGCCACCTCAATCAGCCTTTCGAAAAATATGAAAAAAACTTGTATTGTCACTGGGGGAAGCTCTGGTATTGGTCTTGCCATCGCGGCACTATTTGAACAAAACAACTATGCCGTATTCAATTTAGACCTTAAAGAAGGTGAGCATGGTGAGTATCACCAATGCGATATCACGGATCACCAAGCCGTCCAAGAGCAGATTCAACAAATATCCGAACATCATCAAATCGATGTGCTCATTACAAGCGCTGGTATACATTATTCCGCCACGATTGAAGACACAAGTGAGGCCGATTTCCTACGTGTCTTCGATATTAACGTCAAAGGCACCTACTCGGCAGTTCAAGCCGTTTTACCAGCGATGAAGCGTCAAAAATCGGGCTCTATTATTATTCTTTCGTCTGAACAAGCACTTGTGGCCAAACCAAATTCCTTTGCCTATAACCTAAGTAAAACAGCGCTAGCTTCTATCGCTAAAACGACAGCGATTGACTATGCCAAATACAATATCCGCGCTAATGCCATTTGCCCAGGCACAATTGAAACGCCTCTCTACCACACCGCAATAGAAAATTACTGCCGAAAATCTGGTGCAGACATCAACGAGGTGCACGCCAGTGAGGCAGAGCTACAACCGCTCGGAAGAATTGGACAAGCTGAAGAAGTGGCGGAATATGCACTGTTTCTAGCCAGTGACAAAGCGACATTCATTACTGGTAGCTTACAGGTCATTGATGGTGGCTACACAACAGGCTAAATATGCATAAATTCATCGATACCCACCTGCACCTATTCGATATCGAAAGTGGAGATTACCACTGGCTTAAGCCGGGCAATCCTCCGTTTTGGTCAGATAAAGCAAAACTCTATCGAAACTATCATGAAAAGGATTTGCAACTAGGCAATAATGACGAGTTGGCGGGTTATGTTCATATTGAGGCTGGCTACGATAATACTCGTAGTTGGAGAGAAGTAGAGTGGCTAGAAAAACATTGCCAACTCCCCTTTCGTTCAGTAGCCGCGGTAGATTTAACCATACCGCCTAAAACGTTTCAGCGTGACTTAGAAAAGCTAACAGGATTGCCATCTGTCGTTGGTGTCAGGCACATCTTTGATGAGCAAGCTTTGGCGTTACTTTGCAATGAGAATGTAACCATGAACTTAAGACAGCTCGCTAAATTCGGGCTGTCTTTTGAGCTGCAAATGTACATGACAGATAGTGCTGCCATTGAAGAACTCAATGCCCAGCTGCCGTCTTTAGCTGGGCTAAAAATTCTGATTAATCATGCTGGGTTCCCACCTTCAACAACCAGCCCTGAATGGGACACTTGGTGCGAGAATCTATCCTTACTTGCTCGATACTCCGAGTGCGCAATAAAGTGCTCTGGCTGGGAAATGAGTCGCCGTGATTATGATATCAACTGGGTCGCTTCAGTGATTGATTTTTGCGTTGAGAGCTTTGGAGAGGACAGAGTGATGCTCGGGAGTAACTTCCCATTGTGTCTATTATCCAAGCCATACCAACAACTATGGACGGAATATCAGTCAAGACTTGCAGAAAAAAATAAGGCGCTGTTTTATGACAACGCCTTGAAGTGGTATCGGTTTTAGTTACTTCACACTCACGTGAGGAGAGCGTTTAACTACTTCATCGTTAAGCTCGATACCGATTCCTGGAGTATCTGGAGCTTGGAAGAAGCCGTTTTCGGGCTGTGGATCTTGGATACACAGCTCTCTATTCCACTCTTTAATCGCATAAGTATGATGCTCATGAATCAAAAAGTTTGGTATCGCCGTTTCTAAATGCAGTGACGCCGCAGTTGCGACAGGACCACCACATACGTGCGCTTGAACGCGAATATCGTAGACATCAGCATAGTCACACACTTTTTTCGCTTCAGTAAAACCACCACAAAGACCCACATCAGGTTGCAGCACATCGATACTTTGATCTTCAAAATATGGGCGAGCGTCCCATCTGTGGTATAGACGTTCACCACCTGCGATCGGCACGTTAACGTTATCTGACACCTTCTTATGGATCGCTGAGTTAAGGTAGTTAACGGGCTCTTCATACATCATGCAGCCGACTTCCTCAATCACCTCTCCCATCTGAATAGCAGAGGCCGCACCCATTAACGAATGAGATTCAAAAATAATGTCCACATCAGGGCCAACCGCATCGCGAATCGCTCTCAAGCGGTTACCAAATAGTCTCATCTGAGGTTGAGTAAACAGCTTGGTTCTATCGAACGAAGACTCACCGTTTTTATCGTAAACAATCGGGTCAACTTTCACCGCATCATAACCTTCCGCAACCGCTTTCAACGCTGCCTCTGCGTATTCTTCTGGCTCGATAAGCTTTTTACATTCTTTGTCCCAGTCAAACTGTAACTGGCTCGCATAAGTGCGAAGTTTATCGTTCGTTTTTCCACCTAGTAGTTGGTAAACAGGTAGCCCTAACGCTTTACCTTTGATGTCCCAAAGTGCGGTATCAATAGCACTCATTGCTGAATATAAAACTGGCCCACCACCTAAGCCCCAAAAGCTTTCTCTTAGCATTCTCGACCAAAGCAGCTCTGTGTTAAAGGGGTTAAAACCGATCAGTACCGCTTCTGCAATTTCTTTGATCATTGCCGCTGCCGCGCTATGGCCCCAGTCATAAGCAAGCCCAGCTTCTCCAACACCCGTTATTCCTTCATCCGTATGGATGCGGACAAATACTGGGTTCCAAGGCGGACGCTTCGGGCAGTGAATATCAAAAATCTCAATCTCAGTAATTTTCATTGTGAGGCTTACCTATTTTTTAGTTGTTTATTAGGGCGTGTTGACCTTTTGAGGCTAAATTTCGTTCGAAGTCTATTGATCAAAGTCTGGGTAAAGACGTTTAACGCTTCTCATCATGGCAGGCCAAGCTGTCTGTCCACCGGTTTTTCCGGAGTGAACAATATTGGCCTGTGCTTTAATGCCATCGACTATCGCTTGATCAACATAGTTGACCTCTTGACCTGTGGCCTGAATTTGCAGCTGTATTTGGCAAGCGCGAGTTAAATCATACATATGCATGAAAGCGTCACCAATGGTTTTACCCATAGTGAGTGCACCATGGTTTCTAAGCAACATAAAGTTTGTGTTACCTAAGTCTTCTTGCAACCGCAGCTTTTCTTCATGATTAACAGCCAAACCTTCATAATCGTGATAGCTCAAGGATGCTAAAGCAAACATTGAATACTGGCTTAAAGGCAGCAATCCTTCTTTTAAACTGGCGATAGCAACCGTTGCGTCGCTATGGACATGTAACGCGCATTGATCTTCAGGCCGTGCTTCATGAACCGCACTATGAATGGTAAAGCCCGCCGGGTTAATGGTAAACGGACATTCCGGATCGACAACATTCCCATCGATGTCTATTTTTACTAGATTCGATGCGGTCACCTCATCAAAAGCCAGCCCAAATGCGTTGATTAATAAATCTTCCGTTCCCGGGATACGTGCAGAAATATGAGTGTGAATTAAATCGTCCCATCCATGCATAACAAACAAACGATACGCAGCGGCTAGCTCTACTCGTGTTTGCCATTCAATATCTGAAACTCGGCCTTTTAAATTTACTTGTGGAATGTCGTACATTGGCTCGCTTCCTTAAACATAAATGCTGTTTGACACTTTACTAAATCCCTACGAATCAATAAAGCAACCGAACTGAATTACCAATAAGTATTTTGCTCTTAAGATAAAGCACTACAAACCAAACACATTCGATAAATGTACAGATTCAGTTGCATTGGTAAATTTTAGCTATACTAATAGACTCATATAGGAGAATTTTACTTTTCGCTCACAGAGTGGCACGAACAATGCAGCATTAATTATGCTGATGGTTTTTAGGAGCAACCAAGAGAAGGAGTTTCTATGTTTGCCAATCAAAATGCAAAAAGGCAGCGCACATCGAAAGGTGACAGCGCTAAAAAACAAAAACGAGTACCTCTATCGATGACATAACGTCATCTCCACTTAAACGTTAATCAGGCTGGCTACACTACTGTTTGATGAATTTGCTCTCAGTAGTGTGCCAAGTAGCTACCGATGACGAATACCTACTTATCGAATCCACATAGCAAAGCAACACTTGGTAATCTCCATGGACTCAGATAATTCCCAGATCATCACCATATTGGCAGGTGCCTCTGGCTTGGTCGGTACGGAATTACTCAAAGAGATGTTGGAAGATGGTCCAATTACGCGTATCTACGCCTTAACAAGACAACCCCTACCGTATTTTCATACTAAGTTAGAAACGATACAAAATGAACAACTGCAAATCCATGAATGGGATGAAGATAAGCCTTCTCCTAGATATGGATTCATATGTTTAGGCACAACCAAACAACAAGCGGGCTCATCCGCTGAGCTGAAAAAAATTGACTACGACTTGGTGTGTGATGTGGCCAGAACCATGAAAGTTATCGGCGTAACTCACCTTTCCGTCGTATCAAGCTTGGGGGCTTCCAGCACGTCACTCTCTCACTATCTAAGGTGTAAGGGCAATATGGAAGTGACATTGTCACGCATGAAGTTTGAGCGTCTGGTTTTCGTCAGACCTGGTCCGCTGCTTGGACTACGTGATAAGCCCCGAACAGGTGAAGCGCTCACCCAACATGCGCTTAACGTCTTGAGTCCTGTTATGCTCGGTTCTCTACGCAATCTTGTCCCAATAGAGGCGAGAAAAGTCGCTTTGGCTATGTTGTTTAGTTTGCTTGAACCCAGTAATCAGAAAATATCTATTCTCAATACCGTGGATATTTTGACGCTACTTCACAAATACAACTATCAGTAGATTCGACTTTAGATAATCTACTAAGTTCATATGGTTTTAATTTATAAGTTATTCCTTTATTTTATTTAGGGCAGTTTACAAACTCCTATATGTTGGCACCCCTATTGTTGACATAGACATCGAAATCATAAGGAAATAACCTATGTCCCTGAGCTTTATTACGGCTATTGTCGTATTTCTTTGTATTCTCACTTTTCTCTTTAACTTGCAACGAAAAAGCAACTCGCTCTCTCGATTGGTACTTTTTGGATTGGTACTAGGTAGTGCGTTTGGCCTGGGCTTGCACCTCATTCTTGGCGGCACAAATCCCGAGATAAAAACGGTTCTCGAGTGGACCAACATCATTGGCAATGGCTATGTCGCCTTGTTAAAAATGGTTATCATGCCGCTCGTACTCGTCTCCATGATCTCGGCGGTCATGAAACTCGATAAAGGCGGCTCGCTAGGAAAGATTTCAGGTCTCACCATATCTGTGCTGCTCCTAACCACTGCGATTGCAGCACTAATAGGCATCATAATTACCCACCTATTCGGTCTATCTGCCGCTGGATTAACAGAGGGGGCAAGAGAAGCCGCACGTGCGACTGTGTTGGAAAACCGTTTACAAAGTGTCAGCAACCTATCTATTCCAGAAATGTTGGTTAGCTTTATTCCGACTAACCCATTTGCTGATCTAACCGGTTCTCGCTCAACATCCATCATCGCAATAGTCATCTTCGGTGTGCTTGTTGGCATCGCCGCTAGAAAAGTCACGATGGAAAAAGAAGAACTAGAAGCCCCCATCAAACAAGCCGTTGACTCATGCCAAGCCATTGTTATGAGGCTGGTAAAAATGATTATGGCGCTAACACCTTATGGTATCGCCGCGCTAATGGCGAAGGTGGTTGCTTCCTCAAGCTTAGCGGATATCTTAAATTTAATTGGCTTTATCGTAGCGTCTTATACCGCCATCATTCTAATGTTTCTTGTTCATGGTCTTCTACTCTCTTTCGTTGGCGTTAGCCCAAGACAATACTTTAAGAAGATCTGGCCTGTGTTGACATTTGCGTTTACATCCAGAAGTTCCGCTGCCACCATTCCGTTAAATGTTGAAACCCAAATTTCCAAGCTGAATGTTCCACCAGCAATCGCTAACCTTTCAGCGTCGTTTGGTGCCACTATCGGGCAAAACGGTTGTGCAGGTATTTACCCGGCGATGTTAGCAGTGATGGTTGCGCCCACCGTAGGAATAGACCCTATGAATGGCCACTTCATCATTTCATTGATTGCTATGGTGACAATTAGCTCTTTTGGTATTGCTGGCGTTGGTGGTGGTGCCACATTTGCCGCGTTGATCGTATTACCTGCGATGGGGTTGCCAGTCACTATTGCAGCACTATTGATTTCTATTGAGCCTCTGATTGATATGGCGCGTACAGCGTTAAATGTGTCCGGAGCGATGACAGCGGGGACCATCACTAGTCGCTTGCTAAAACGTGGGGAGACTTCCCAACCAGAAGAAATCAAAGTGTAAAGAACTACCTGCCCGTATCATACATCTAATGAAACACTCCCTCATGATGAGGGAGTGTTTCTTTTTCATTACAAGTGTTTTTCGACGATTTCTTCTAGTTTATCGTAGGGAACATAACCCGGTATCACGTCCTTGCCCACAATCAATGCAGGAGTCCCACGTAGGCCAAAACCATTGAATAACGCGAAGTTGTTTTCTAGCTGTTTTTCAATGTCTGCGGGGTTGTTTAAGTACTGTTCAGTGCCCGTCTTCTTAGCAATTTTAGCGAGTGAAGCCGAATTGTGAGTCCCCGGTTTCGCCACCAATAGCTGATGAACTTGTGGGTACTTAGCACGCGCCTGTTGCCACACATTTAGGGCATAACCCGCCGAGTTAGTGACGGAAATGCCTTCTTTTAACGGGACATACAGATTAACAACTTTGATCTGCGGATACGCTTTTACCAGTTTTTGTAATTCAAGATCTAACTTCTTACAGTAAGGGCAACTATAATCAGTCACATTTACCAACGTGACTTCAGCGTCAGCTGAACCCATCGAGGTGTGCTTAGGATCGTTTATGTACGCTTGACTACTCGATAGCAACTGATCAAACTGCTGCTGTTGTTTAACGTAGATGGCCAAACTTTCATAGAGCCCATCAACCACACTCGGATTGGCTTTGAGCATCTCAACAATTTCATTGATTTTGTCATCCTGATTTTGAGCGTATGCCAAAGGTGGTAACATCATAACGCTCATCAGCAATGCAATTATTAATTTCTTAATCACTTTATCGTTCCTTTTAATTTATCCAAAGTCTTACTAATAGCCCCGGTGGGGTGGTAATACCTGAAGTGGCGCTTGCGACCTTACCGTCTTTGATGATGAAAATGGTTGGCGTCACGGAAATACTCCAGCGATGGAATATCTCCCCTCTTTCATCATTAATGTTGTCAAATTGGTACTCGTGAGCCTGCATGTACTGGCGAACTCGGCCAGAGTTTCCCGAAGAGCCCGCCACACCGATGACAGGATAGAACTGACTCAGCCAGTCAATCGTCGGGCTGACAAATTTACAAGCAGGACACCACGTTGCCCAAAAATAGACCACTACTGGCTTGTCATGGCTCATAGCAATCACATCGACTGTTTTCCCATCCAACGTCACACCAGACAAAGCGGGCGCACTTTCAGACGGAAGATCCTGGCTACGAAACCAATCCATTGCACTGGTAATCACGATGGCCAATATCGCGAGAATGAGGATCTCTCTTATCCAGTAACGTGCTGAGCGTTTCACTATTGATTCCCTCCACTAGCCTTTGTTATCGCCTCCATCACTGCATCACTGGTTAAGATGACAGGAAGAGGAATCCCTTCAGGAGCCTCGGGTCCATAAACAATGTTAAACGGCACACCAAACCGTCCATTGGCACGAAGATAATCGCTCACTGCACCATCGGGATGTGTCCAATCGCCTTCAATCAACGTGACAGATGGGCCCTTCAACACCGTGTAAACTGGGTCCTGAAGAATGACGCCAATTTTATTGGCTTTACAGGTCACACACCAATCTGCCGTCACATTGACAAATACCGTTTGCCCTTGTGCGACGGCCTGATTGATCCGCTCATTAGCCAAAGGCTGCCAATGCAAATCATTAGGTAACGGTGTTGCCCAATGTTCAGTCGTCATACTTGCTAAGACAAAACCACCCGAAATTAATAGCACCGCCCCACCACCAGAAATGGCCAAGGCCTTATCACCATAGATTTTCTTAACGCGGATAAGGATTAGGATAAAGGCTGTCAAAGCAATGAGTAACGTCCAGAACGGAGGAATATGGTTATTGAGTAACGACAACAACCAGATACTGGTCGCTGTCATCATGACACCAAACAAGAGCTTGAGCTTATTCATCCAAGCACCAGGCTTTGGTAGTACTTTTGCAATACTAGGGAAGAACGCAACAACTAGCCAAGGAAGTGCCATACCTATCGCTAACGCGGTAAAAATTGCAAACAATTCCATTGACGGTGCGGCCAAAGCAAAAGCCACCGCCGTACCTAAAAACGGAGCAGAACATGGTGTGGCAAGTAACGTAGCAAACATACCTTGAGTAAAATGCCCGACATAGGAGTTATCGCCCTTTGACGCTACCCAAGTGTTCAGGCTTGAGGGGAGACGGATCTCAAATAAGCCCAACATATTGGCCCCGAATAGACCAGTAACCAGCACCATAATGGCAATGAACCACCCGCTTTGAAACTGGATACCCCACCCCACCGCACTTCCAGTCAACTGAAGTATCAATAGAAACGCGGCTAGCAACCAAAATGATGTGAGGATCCCGGCAGAAGACGCCAAAAATTGCCAGCGAATCTGACGCCGCGCCACACCTTGAACAGCCAAAACACTGCTAAGCTTCATACCCAATACTGGTAAAACACACGGCATGATGTTGAGAATCAATCCCCCTAACAAGGCAAAACCTATCACTTGTATAAGAGCTGTCTTGGCGACAATCCCCTTTGATACTGAGATATCCTGCTCCGCAAGAAAACTGTTATCTCGAACTGTGACAAACACGCTCTGCTGATCAAAGTTGATATCACCTAGCCAGCTCGAGACATCAAACGTGGCAGTGACCGTATCTTCGTTAACCCTGTATCCAGTCAGTGCATAACTGTATTCTTTCGATTCATCGGAGCGACCATCCACGATGAACTCCGGATTCTGCCAGCCCATGGCTTTAGTCATCTGAATTTGCAAAACATTCGCATCCGAATCCCATATAGCTTGAGCATCCGACAACAAAGGCGAAGGCTTAGGCACCTGACTGATCGCTTGAGCATGCTTATAAAGTGAATCTTGATTGATGTTCAACTTACTTGGTGTGAAAGTCAGTGAGAATGGGTAATCTGTGAGTACACAGATCATAGTACAAGATGACATAGTCAGCTTGGCATCCAATACTACTGGTTGGGCAAAGTCCTTGATGTGAAGAGTCATAGGAATCACGATGTTTTCCTTATAACCCAGCGTGTTGATTCCAAGCAGACTAAACTGCTCTGGATACGGCCAGTGCCATTCCACGTTTTCAAGATTAGCGGAATGACTCCAATCAATGGTAGGAGCGATTCCACCTTCACCCGGACTACGCCAATAAGTTTTCCAATCCTTATCCAGCTTAACTTCAAGAAAACCTTCAACGGTTTTACTGGTGGCATCAGCCTGACCAGTAATAACGAAACGAGTTTTAAGTGGTGGATGCTCAGGTTTAGTCATCCAGCCAGTATCTACTTCAGCAGATACTCGAAATGTAAGTAGTAAGGCACTCAGTGCAAACAAAAGTGAGAACGCACTAAGCACCCTTCCTTTTAATAAATTTCTCATGTGTATTTCCATAATAGTCACCACTTTAGATAAGTGGTTGATATAGCAGGCGTAAAGTTTTCTCTGATCAAAATCAGCTACACATGAGGGAGTTTATTCTCTGAAAATGCACAATGTGACGTGAACCCTAGATTTGGGGACTATCGGTTCGGTAAAAGAAGAAGCTTCTGGACGCACTTGGACCAGCCAAGCCACAATTATCACAAATACCCAAAACATGGGCACCATGGTGTTATCAAGGTTAACCTTTGCACTACATAGTAGTTTTTCAGTTAAATCACATTGTTCTTGAAGATCTGTGCCGTCATCCTTTAGCTTTAGGTTCTCATTCAAGGCAGATTGTTTGAATGTGCACATGCTGATGAGGCTGGTATTCTGCAAAAAGCAAATAGCAAAAACCCACCCAACCAAAAGTAAGGTGATTCTCGCCATTGCTGCAGATTTTAAACGCTTGATCATCAGCTCTGCTACATCCGGTGTACTTAAAACAACCTATTATAGGTATGAGGAGAAAGTGAATATTAGTTTAGTGCCAAGGCTTTACTATACAACTTTCATTTGTAATAAATTTTATCAGGACGTACTGTTGATATGGTGACATCAACTTCGTGTAGCTACTAGCTCGATTCGACTCTCATAGAGGATTTACCTTGCATTGTTCAGGTTGATTATCAGATACTTTCCCCCACGGATACATTTCCTGCTTATCTGCAAGGCTAAATTCGAAGAATCACCAACAGGCCAGTAATACAATGAACAACTTAGATAACCCCACATTTTTCTTTTTTGACTACGAAACGTGGGGAACCAATCCAGCTAAAGACCGACCCAGTCAGTTCGCCGGAATTCGTACAGATGAAGACTTCAACATTATTGGCGATCCAATTGTCCTATACTGCCAGTTACCGCAAGATTACCTGCCCTCGCCAGAAGCAGCATTAATTACTGGTATTCGACCTCAGCTAGCACAGGCAAAAGGTTTACCTGAACCAGAGTTTATCGAAAGAATTCATGCCGAATTCGCTAAACCGAACACCACAAGCCTCGGTTACAACAACATCCGCTTTGACGATGAAGTCACTCGCTATACCTGCTATCGAAATTTTATCGACCCTTATGCGTGGAGTTGGCAAAACGGTAATTCGCGCTGGGATTTACTGGATGTGATGAGAGCCTGCCATGCGCTTAGACCAGACGGAATAAACTGGCCAGAAAATGACGAAGGTTACCCTAGCTTTAAGCTAGAGCACTTGTCTGTCGCGAATGGAATAGAGCACAGTAATGCTCACGACGCGATGGCGGACGTGATTGCGACAATCGAGTTAGCTAAAAAGGTCAAGCAGGCGCAGCCGAAATTGTTCGACTACTTTTTACAGATGCGTCATAAAAAGAAACTGAATGAGCTTATCGACGTGGTAAATATGACACCACTTATGCACGTCTCTGGTATGCTTGGGCGTGACTGTCAGTACACATCCTGGATAGCCCCTATCACTTGGCATCCATCAAACAAAAACGCGGTGATCGTCGTTGATCTTGCAAAAAATATCACTCCATTGATCGAATTAAATACTGAGCAACTTTTAGAGCGACTTTACACCAAGCACGACGACCTCGAGGAAAACGAGCACCCTATTCCCGTAAAATTAGTTCACCTCAATAAATGCCCTATTCTCGCACCAGCAAAAACATTAACCGCAGAGAACGCAAAATCCATCAATATTGATAGAGAAAGTTGCCTGAATAATTTATCTCTCATTCGCCAGCACCCTGAAATAAGACAAAAGCTCACCGAGGTATTTTCACAGGAACGACAGTTTGAAAAATCCGACGACGTCGATACCCAGCTCTACGATGGTTTCTTCTCTCCTGCAGATAGAGCCTCAATGGAAGTGATACGCTCCACCGAACCGAACAACCTATCTGCACTGGGTCTCTCATTTAAAGATCCTCGGATTTCGCCACTATTGTTTAACTATCGTGCAAGACATTACAACTGGAGCCTTAGTATTGAAGAGCAATCTAAATGGTCACATCATTGCAGAGAATATTTTGAAAACAATCTGCAAGACTACATGATTAACTTAGAAAATCTTGCGCATGATCATGAACACGATGAGTCAAAAATGGCAATTTTAAAGTCCGTATACCAATACGTAGAACAATTGACCTCATAGCGCGTTGAGTTGTTTTATTGCCTAACACTCTATGCCCAAGCAATTCAAATGGCTTGGGCATAGATTTATATTCAAGTCACTTATTCCCATGTTATAACGTAGCAATGTTCAAAAAGATATCTCACTACCTCATTTCGATTGCCTTGATTTATCTATGTTTATTCATAGGCAAATATATTCAGTCCCTGCTTGGGGTTTCCATTCCTGGTAGTATTTTTGGCATGCTGCTTCTATTCGCGTTGTTGGCAGTTAACGCTATACCCATCCGGTGGGTTCAACCTGGCGCGAGTCTGTTTATCCGATATATGGTATTCCTGTTTGTGCCAATTAGTGTAGGGCTAATGCAGCATTTCGATGTGTTAATCGACAGCGCGTTACCTATTTTAGCTAGCACTGTGGGGGGAACGCTTATTGTTCTAGTAACCTTAAGTATTGGCTTAGATCGGTATCTAAAAAAGGGGGCAAAGTAAATGTGGTTCGTCGTCACTGTTATCGCCTTTTTGGCCGCACGAGGGCTAAGCCATAAGGTTCGCTCTCCTTTCCTTAACCCATTGTTGGTGAGTGTTGCCGTCATCATCATCATTCTGATGTCACTCAATATCTCTTTTGAACAGTATTATGCTGAGAACAAATTTGTCACGGACCTACTGCAACCAGCGGTCGTCGCTTTGGCTTATCCTCTCTATGAGCAATTACCGCAAATTCGTAAAAACTGGAAAATCATTCTTTTAACCTGCACGATTGGTAGCACCATGTCGATGCTGTCTGCGACAATAATTGCCGCATACTTTCAAGCTAATCCCACTTTACTGGCTAGCATTGTAGCTAAATCAGTCACTACACCAATTGCCATGGTGATCTCGAGTCATTTAGGTGGTGAGCCCGCTATTACAGCGATATTTGTACTTATTGTCGGTTTGGTTGGCTCCATCATTGCGTATCCTTTATATACTCTCTTTAATGTTACGCATCCAATTGCCAGAGGATTAACCATGGGCACCGTATCTCATGCTTTGGGAACAGCCACAGCCGCAGAGAAGACACCAAATGATGCCGCATATAGCTCTTTAGCTCTGGTCATATGTGGCATCATTACCTCAATTCTTGCACCCACCTTCTTTTCTATAGCCATCAGCTTTCAACAATACATGTATGCTTGATGACCTGTGAACATTGATAGTCCAGTTAGTTTTGGCAAGAAAATGTGTGAGCTCACTATAAAAGTGAAAACAATATTTTTATTGCATTTTATTTTGTGATCCACATCACTTTATTGATTTTGTAAGTGAATAAACTAAAGCTCCATCAACGTCCAAGGATTCGAAATGAACAGGCAACTGCAAGAAGCATTAGAACACATCCCGGCACAGATAAAATCACAATTGTCTTCCATCATATTAAATGACGGTTTTACAGGCACCATTTCAAAGCAGCAATATGATCAGCTTTTATCAGATTCCACGCTTAAGGACCAAGATTTAAGGGTCGCTCTACTTCCCATTGCAGCTGCCTACTCTTATGCACCCATTTCTAAGTTTTATGTCGGTGCCATCGCAAGGGGGCTGTCTGGCACACTTTATTTCGGTGCCAATATCGAGTTTCTTGGAACCCAGTTAGGACAGTCCATCCATGCCGAGCAATGTGCGATAAGCCATGCGTGGATGAAAGGTGAAGAAGGGATTAAGGACGTCACTGTTAACTACAGCCCTTGTGGACACTGTCGCCAATTCATGCGGGAAACGACAACGGCAAAACAGCTGAAGATTCAACTCCCTGAAAGAGATGAAAAATATCTGGAAGACTACCTACCCGATTCATTTGGTCCAGAGGATCTTGATGTTAAGGTGGGGTTGATGGGTGATTTGGACCACGGCAAAAAATTAGCCGATAATGATGACCCGATTGAGTTACAGGCATTAGCAGCACTAAATAAAAGTCACGCTCCGTATTCAGGTAACTTCAGCGGGGTCGCTTTAAAGCTACAAGATGGCGACGTGTACAACGGTGCTTATGCTGAAAATGCTGCCTTTAACCCTAGCCTACCACCACTACAAGTCGCGTTGATTCAAATGCGCATGGCCGGTAAAGCATTCTCACAAATTCAATCAGCCGCCCTAATTGAAATGGCCAGCGCAACGTCGAGTCACCTTGCTGATACTCAAGCGACACTGGATGCACTAAACCCGGATGTACCCGTCTCCTACATCGCCATTACAGAAGCGTAGCCACTGATTAACTGTCACCTTACTGTGTTAGTCATAGTAAGGTGATATGTCTACTTCCAGCTCAGAAGGTGCAATAGCGCCAACAATAGACACGTCAAGCTGACTTAGATTGATATAACTTACATCGATAAAATGTCGATATTTACGTGAATACACGCACTTGATTTGCGGCTCAAGAGGGTTGGTTTCATTTCTCTGCCACACTATCCCAACTCGACCATCAGATAGCTCAACTATCGAGCCCACTGGGTAGATACCAATACAGTTTATAAACTTATAGACGAGCTCACGATCTAATTTATCAGGCGTCATTTCAAGCAAAATTTTAAATGCGTCCGCAGAGCTCATCCCTTCTTTGTAACAGCGATCTGCCGTCAATGCATCGTATATATCAACAATAGTGCTCATCCGGCTATGTACTGGGATCTGCGTACCTGTTAAACCATTTGGGTAACCCGACCCATCGAGCTTTTCATGGTGGTATAGGCACACGTCGCGAGCGGCAAAGCTTATGCCCTCTAATTTCTTAACGATATCTCTGGCGTAGATTTGATGCATTTTTATCTGCTCATACTCTTCCTCGGTGAGCTTACCTGGTTTATTTAAGACCTGGCTATCCACCTTAATTTTGCCGATATCATGGATAATCCCGCCAATAGCGAGTTCCCTAAGCATTTTCGGATCCAACTGCAAGTGCTTACCAAAACTGACCAAAAGGCAAGCCACGTTCACTGAGTGCTCGAGCAAGTAGCTGTCCTTATTTCTCAGTGCCGTTACACAGTGAATGGCGTCAGTATCAACCAATGCAAGGTTCACTATCTTCTCAGCCCAGGTATTGATATCTTCGACGAATGTTGTCCGACGCTCAAAGGTATTTGCGAACAGCTTTTTAGCGATATGGGTAGCTTGATCAACCAGTACTTTCGCTTTTTTCTGCTGCGCATCGCGCGTAGCTAGTTTTCTTTTTTCACGAATTTCTTGAAGGCTTGGGCGGTCTCGGTCAGCTGGGGGGATGAGTTGAATGTCATGGGAAATGAACTCGCACGAGTGGCAAGAGCGTTTTTTGTCTACCCAGGCAAATTGAATTCCATTGTCGATGAGTTTTTGAATGGAGGTGGGACAATGAACTCGACCAGCATTAGAGAGGCTAATACTGCCATTCTCTTCAATTGCCGTAACGTACATCCCTACACTTAGATTTTTTACAGATATCCTTATCGATTTTGATGTACCAAAATCCACCTGCATTTAATCAATACCTCGCTCTCTCTGCGAACAAGAGTATTACATTAATGAAATATATAAATCAACTTTTAATGATATAAATATCAAATAAATTATGATAGGGGCAACATTGTTACTCTTTCACATGCATATAAAAATACGCTCACTTTGTGTTGCCCCATCGTTAATAATCTATGGCTTTAGGTTTCGATCAGCCACACTTCTTCGGCAAATCGACTTAGCCCTTTTTTATATATTTTAGGATGAGTCTCATCCGCTTCATCTCGATGCAACTGCGTGACTTTATGCTCTTTAAACAGACGCTCAACTTCTAACGATGAAACACTAAAAGGAGGGCCAGCCATCTCATGTTGACAATAATCAAGTGTCACTAACAAAATCCGCCCACCAGCAGTAAGTAGAGAAAGGAGCCTTTCTACATAGGCTTGTCTCATCGTTTCAGGTAACGCGATTAGTGCCGCTCTATCGTACACTATATCAACTTGCTCAAGTGGGGCCGTGAAGAAATCTCCAGTGTAAATAGACAACTCATCAAACTGATAAAGCTCATGTTGCCCGTTCACGGGTATCACTGTTGGCGTATAAAAGTGCTCAGCAAAAAACGAACGCACCGCGATTTGGCTCAATTCTACGCCCTGTACACTCTCGTGACGTTGAGCTAACCAGACCAGATCCTCAGTTTTCCCACACAGGGGAACAAATACCCTATCAGTCAACGCTGGTTGGGTTTTATTCCAATATTCAATTAATAAAGGATTTACCTCGTTCAAGTGAAATCCAATTTTATTGGACGCCCATTTATTGTGCCAAAATTCTGGATCCTTCATAGAGTCACGTCTTCCACATCGCTTATGCCTAATTGAAGCGCTAAGACTACAGAAGTCTTATGCCTAAGTCACTTTAAGATGCGAGTTTCGCGAGATAAAGAAGGCAGCGCACAAGGCAGGGACAAGAGGCATAGCAGCCTTACAAGTTGTTACACTAGAAAAACCCATCCGTTCATTTTCCATTAATAATGAATGAATATACTTCTAAGCGTGGGTTGAGAAATCTCGACAAGCTAAGCGCCCGAAACATGTGATCGCACGCAAACTTTCGCATTTCATAGCCGTGAAGCCATTGAATTTGCGGCTTTCTCACCCCAGATAAGAGTTGCTAACTCTTGTATTTGTTTGTGCTGAAAGACTTTTTGTTTCCCATTTTTATTCAACACTGCGAATATTTAGGAGAGTGAATGAGTTTTATTTTCCGTACTACAGCGATCATGCTGCTTCTTTTGAGCCGCACGTCTGCATTTGCTGCGACTCCAACCTCATCAAACAACGAGCAAACTAGGCTCCCTAGCCAGCAACAAAACGAAGTTTGCTCCAAAAGATTCAAACATTGTCTCAGTGGTCTATATGGCATTCAAAACACAGAGCAGACCCCGCTTCAACCATACAATGACTTCGACCAATTATACTCACTAGCTGATAGTGCTCAGAAAGAGTTGGAAATAATCTGTGCGAGTGCAGCCCTACTTACTGGCACCGAATCTATATTTTCAGGTACCAAGTCAAAACAACGTGCGCAACACAAAATTCAATATGAGTTAAATGGCCAACCAGAGAGAATTACTGACCTAGCAAGAGCAACCATCGTTGCCGATGATGTTCCTAGCTTAGTAGAAGCTTATGAAGTGTTAAGTAGAGAAACAACGGTCGTGAAAGTGAAAAACCGCTTTAAAAACCCACAGAAATCCGGCTATCGTGACTTAAACCTACTGGTTCAACTACCAAACTCCGGGCTTGTCGCCGAAGTACAGCTGCACTTGAAAGCCATTGCTAATGTAAAAAGTGGGCCCGAGCATGATCTTTACGAGCAAATACAGCGTATTGAACGTAGAGCAAACGAACAAGAGCGCCCTCTAACTGAGCTAGAAAGCGCGCAAATTGCAAATATTCGAAAGGTATCTAAAGAGTTATACCAACAAGCGTGGCAACCCTATATAACGACACATATCCAAGCTGCATAGGGACAAGCCCCATACGAGACAACAAATAGTGGCAAGTTAAAATAAAATACGGAGGTGAAAGGACTCACCGCCGAATCTTACCTTACTGGAGACAACTCTTTAATCTGCTTTGATATTCTCGACCCGAGCTTTCAACTTTTGCCCAGGACGGAACGTCACAACTCGTCGAGCAGTAATTGGAATGTCTTCACCTGTTTTCGGGTTTCGACCAGGTCGTTCATTTTTATCGCGAAGATCAAAGTTGCCAAAACCTGACAGTTTTACCTGTTCGCCACTTTCGAGTGCTTTGCGAATTTCTTCAAAGAACACTTCAACCGTTTCCTTGGCATCCCGTTTACTGTATCCAAGCTTCTCAAACAGGTTTTCAGCCAATTCGGCCTTTGTGAGCGCCATAAAACTTTCCTCAAAACTGTGTTTAACATTGCTAGCCTAAACGGCTGCGCCATAGCATTTCGCTTAGCCAATCAACAACATATAGGCTTTACCTTGAAAAGTGTAAGTCAACCTTATGATTTTCGCCAACTTTTTTCTTTGTCAATTACAGATTTGCAAGCGAAATCAATCAGATACAATACCATCAAAATTAGATATTATTCTGATATAATACTAACAAAAAACACAATAACAGAATAATGCACTAATTAATTTAATTAAGTTAGAGTGATTGGCTAAGTTACTTAAATTGGTAAGATTTTGTCAATTTTTATAATTATATAAATCATACACTTAAATTAAACAGTTTATTTACATAAATTATATGCAAACTCTGTCATTGCGCACTAAACTTCTCAGATCGTACAGACAGGAATTTGATGCGATTAAAATAAGCGTCAAAATAAAAAGCCCTATCACATTGGATAGGGCCATACGCAATAAAATGCGCGTTTTTCAATATTAGTCGCGAAGACTAGCAGCAAATTTATCGCTTGCCGTTGCGACAATTGCGTCAACACAAGTGCTGATATCCGCATCTTCTAATGTGCGCTCTACAGATTGCAGCGTCAGGGCGATGGCTAAACTCTTCTTACCGTGCTCGACTCCCTTGCCGACATACACATCAAACAGTTTGGCATCAACTAGCCATTCTCCACCACTCTCAAGACAAGCTTTGACCACGTCATCAGAATTGATGTTTTCATCAACAACAAGAGCTATATCACGTCGGTTTGCAGGGAACTTAGAGACTTTCACCGCTTCAGGAATGACACGACGGTTAATCGCATCCCATTCGATCTCAAACACAATAGTACGACCATTTAGGCCGAGTTTACGTTCAAGCTCCGGATGCACCGTGCCAATCACGCCAATTTCTTTACCATCAGCGACTATGAGAGCAGACTGGCCTGGGTGCAACGCTGGATGCTTGTCACTTTCACCAGCAAGTGGCTTAAAGCTAAAGGCTTGTTGATTTGCACTTAGCTCTAACACTGCTTCTAAGTCACCTTTCAGATCGAAAAAGTCGACGGTTGACGTAGCAATATCCCAATGCTCTTCATTTCTTGAACCGGCAATCACACCTGCCAGCATCGGCTCTTGACGCATGCCATTCTCTGCCGATTCAGATGGAATAAAACGAAGGCCAAACTCAAACAAGCGAACTCTTGGTTGTTGACGTTTCTGGTTGTGTACTACGGTGTTGAGCAGCCCTTGAGTTAAGCCAAGACGCATCGCTGACATGTCCGCAGAAATTGGGAATGGCAAGACCAGTGGCTCTACATCTGGAACGAACAGCTTTTGTTGCTCGGGCTCAACAAAGCTATACGTAATCGCTTCATGGTAACCACGATCAACAAGCAAATCACGTACACGCTTTAACGGTAGTTTTGCTTCCTCGTGATCACGCATTTTTAACGCTGCAGAAGGAGATTGATTAGGGATATTGTTATAGCCATAAATTCGGCCAACTTCCTCAATCAGATCTTCCTCAATAGCAATATCAAAACGCCATGTAGGTGCTACCGCAGTCCAACCAAGTTCATTGGACTCAACTGTTAGCCCTAATCTTCGCAAGATTTCTACCACATCTTGGTCAGCAATGTGATGACCTAATAGATTGTCCAGCGCTGAACGGCGTAGTGATACAGTATTTGCTTTTGGTAAATCCGCTTCGGATTCTGCAGTAACAACTGGAGCGACTTGGCCACCGCAGATTTCAACCAAAAGCTGTGTCGCACGTTCCATGGCGCTGGTTTGCAAAGCATAATCCACACCGCGCTCAAAACGCATAGACGATTCAGTATGTAGACCGTAGCTACGCGCTCTGCCTCGAATATGATCTGGCGAGAAAAATGCGCACTCAAGTAGGACATCTTTTGTCTCGGTATTAACCCCAGAGCTTTCTCCACCAAATATACCAGCAATCGCAAGAGGCGCTTGGTGATCAGCAACAACGAGCGTGTCGCTATTTAGTTCAGCTTCACTTCCATCTAACAAGGTTAACTTTTCACCTTGTTCCGCCATTCGAACAACAATACCGCCTTGAATCTTATCCAGATCGAAAGCGTGCATTGGTTGACCTTGCTCTAGAAGAACATAGTTTGTGATGTCGACAACAGGATCAATTGAGCGAATACCACAGCGGCGAAGTTTTTCTTGCATCCACAATGGTGTTTGAGCTTTCACATTGACGTTTTTCACTACACGGCCCAAGTATCTTGGGCAAGCTTCTGTCGCCTTCACGTCAATAGAAACTGTGTCGTCAATTTCTGGAGCCACAGGTGCCACATCAGGGTGAGTAACATCAGCGCGGTTGAGTACGCCCGCTTCACGTGCTAAGCCGCGAATGCTAAAGCAGTCTGCTCGGTTTGCGGTAAGATCAACGTCTACGGTAACGTCATCGAGCTCAAGCAGCTGACGGAAGTCAGTACCAACAACAGCGTCAGATGGCAGCTCTAGGATACCGTCAGATTCCACATCAATACCTAGCTCTGTGAAAGAGCACAGCATTCCGTGTGATGGTTGGCCACGCAACTTGGCTTTTTTGATCTTGAAATCGCCAGGAAGTACTGCTCCAACCGTCGCAACAGCCACTTTTAAGCCTTCGCGACAGTTCGGTGCTCCACAAACAATATCAAGTAATTCAGATTCACCTACGTCTACTTTCGTAACACGCAGTTTATCGGCATCTGGATGTTGTGCGCATTCGACAACTTGCCCGACTTTTACGCCAGTAAATTCACCAGCAACAGGTAAAACGTCATCGACCTCTAAACCGGCCATTGTAATTTGGTGAGTGAGCTCGTCTGTAGTAACCGATGGGTTAACCCACTCACGAAGCCATGATTCGCTGAATTTCATTGTGATTAAACCTCTGGATTACTTGAACTGTTTTAAGAAACGTAGGTCATTCTCGAAGAATGCACGTAGATCGTTAACGCCGTAACGCAACATGGTCAAGCGTTCCACACCCATGCCGAATGCAAAACCAGAGTATTTTTCTGAGTCGATACCCACCGCTTTCAATACGTTAGGGTGAACCATGCCACAACCTAAAACTTCAAGCCATTTGCCGTTTTTGCCCTTAACGTCCACTTCGGCAGAAGGCTCAGTAAATGGGAAATATGAAGGACGGAAACGTACTTCAACTTCTTCTTCAAAGAAGTTGCATAAGAAATCATGCAATATTCCTTTGAGCTGAGCGAAGTTAACATTTTCGTCAACCAGCATACCCTCAACTTGGTGGAACATTGGTGTGTGAGTTTGATCGTAATCGTTACGATATACACGGCCAGGTGCGATAAAACGAAATGGTGGTTTACCATTTTCCATAGTGCGGATTTGTACCCCAGATGTGTGCGTACGCAACATCAAATCGGGGTTAAAGAAGAAAGTATCATGGTCAGTACGAGCTGGATGGTCTTCCGCAATATTTAAAGCATCGAAATTGTGAAACGCATCTTCAATTTCAGGACCAGATTCAACATTAAAGCCAAGCTCACCAAAAAATTGCTCAATACGCTCTACCGTGCGTGTGACCGGGTGAAGTCCGCCATTTTCCATACGTCGGCCAGGTAAAGTGACGTCAATGGTTTCTTCAGCCAGTTTTGCTTGCAGCTCAGCGCGCTGAAGCGCGTCTTTACGTGCTGCAATAGATTGTTGCACCACGCCCTTTGCTTTATTGATTTCTTGACCAGCGGTGCGGCGCTCTTCTGGTGGTAGTTTTCCAAGGCTTTGAAGCTGAGCGGTTAGCTCACCTTTTTTACCAAGATACTGAACTCGCACTTCATCAAGTGCGACAAGCGAGTCTGCAGCTTCTATTGCAGCGCCCGCGTTAGCAATGATCTCTTCTAGATGTTGCATTATTTCCTCATCTACCTGTCGGCAGTATCCGTAAGGTTTCCCCTACTTCATTTTTGGCTTCATTAAATAGCTGTACATAGTAGCGAAACAAAGGGGTAAAGCCAAATAGAATTAAGGCTTAAACCATGTCAGTTTAGTGAAATAACCATTGCCATTTAATTATGATGATTTATATTCCTAAAGTTCGATAATAACCTAATGAAATAACATGAAAATCGAGTACAAAAACATTACCGCTGAGTATGACCAAGACATTCGCCAAATCATCCAAAAAGTAGGCGAAGAATTTGGGGCTGTTGGAGAAGGCTTTGGACCTGGTGATCCTGAAGTGCTTGAAATGAGCCAACACTACACAGACGATAAAGACAGTTTGTATATTCTGGTATTACGTGACGGCGTTGTCGTGGGTGGCTGTGGAATCGCGCCTTTTAATTCTAAGCAAAAAATTTGTGAGCTTAAAAAGCTGTTTCTCTTACCGGATGCTCGAGGCCTCGGAGCCGGAAAAGCCCTTACATTACGTTGCCTAGAATATGCAACATCGAAAGGATACAAGCAATGCTATCTCGATACACTTTCAAACATGGAGGGTGCAATCGCAATGTACGAATCGCTTGGCTTTACCCACTTAGAAAAGCCCATTGAAGGGACGATTCACAACAAATGTGATGTCTGGATGATTAAAGACATATAAGTGACTGGTGCTTTCGATATCCCTTTAAACTTATACAGCTATTTTTCCACGCATGATGCTCTGTGGCCCCACATCGCCGCCAAGATACGTGTCTTGCGTATCTTCAAACCCGCCCTTTTGATAGCAAGCAATCGCTTTAGGGTTTCTACAGTTAACGGTGAGGTATACTGAGTCATAAATGGGATAGTTCGTTTTCAGGTAAGAAAAGAGTGTTTTTACGGCTTCTGTACCAATTCCTTTGCCTTGTTGGTTTATATCAAGAGCAAATGCTCTTAAACCGATACTACCTTCTGGGCAAAAGCTATAACTTGAAGAGTAAGCTAAATCCAGCTTAAAGAATCCTACGACCGTGCCATTCGATTTAATAACATGCAAATGTACTACGTCACTGCCATCTCGCAAAAACTCCTCAGGAGTGCCTGCAAACTTCACTTGTTCATCGGCCAACCTAATATTTTTAACAGCTTCAACATGTGAATCTACTAACTTCTCAATTTCTACCATCGTACCTCTAAACCATCGACTCACGTAACACTTAGGTACATGAGTTTACACTCCTGATGGGTGTTCTAAAAGTAACGGAATTATTCGGACAAACATGACATATGCAATCCCTTTGGTGTATGTCCTCTTAATTTTATTCTAGGTTATGTTTCTTTTTGTAATCTCCCATCATAGCGTCAAGTTCTTCTGAAGGATTAAAACTAACGACTTTTGTTTTTGATTCAAGCTCATCACCTTCTACAACTTCTTTTAAAAGCTCAAGAAATTCACTAAAAGAGTCAGCTACTTTAAAAATACTGTTAGAAAATAAATCTGGTACCGTTTTATCCCAGATAGTGACCTCACCTGTTTTAAGGTTGAGACATATTAAATTTCCACCTGTGACCTCTCCTATCACGAGATAATATGACGGGATTTCATCTAAGTAGAGGGCTCTAACATCAATAATATCGCTATATGTATCATCACTAGACGAGTACAAGACATCTAAATGCTCAAGACCACTTGATGAAAAAGGGGTATGTTCTTCACCGACAAAACCTATTTCTTTATCGAAAAAGCAGGTGTCAGGGTAGCGAGCTAGAAACTCTGCATAAGCTTTAGGTAAAGGTAGACCTTGCAATCGTGTCAACGTTTGGTGTTTTTGATTTGACCTATTTATATTTCGGTGAAATATACCCAGATTTTCAAGTTTGTTAAGACTACTCATTAAATTACAAACCTCTACGACGACTGATTAATATTATGCTTTTTTTTAAATGCTTCAGCTAGCGCATCAAGTTCTGGTGAGGTATTAAAACTAATCAGTTTTCTATTATCTTGTTCTTCACAACCTTGGTTGTTAACTTCTACTAACACATCAATAAATTCAGTAAATGAGCCAGATACCTTAAACAGGGAGTTACTAAAGCTATCGGGGATGGTTTTATCCCATACAGCTATTTCTGTAATTTCACCTAATTTCATACAGATAAAGTTGCCACCAGTAACTTCACCAATAATAAGGTAATTAGAAGGTACTTGCTCAGCATAGCACTCTCTCAATTCGATAATATCGTAACTGGAACCATTATTTGAGGCGAATAACAACTCTAGTATTTCTTCTCCATTCCCTGAAGTTGGTGAATGTTGCTCTCCCACAAACTTTATTTCTTTTTTAAACCAGCTAGTTCGAGGATAAGTTTTCAAATAGCTCAAGTAGTCGTCTGGTAAAGCCAAATCTTCAATGAAAACTGGTACACGTTCGTTGGTGTCGATAACATCTTGGTTCAAAGTCTCGATACCCAGTTTAGCTAACTTATCAAACATAGCTTTCATTCTTATACCCTTTTTAAAACATCATACAATGCGCACCGTGCGATGGTACAAATTATTCGGACACACACCAAATGTTTAATGTTTTGCAGGCCATTAAAGAACGCTTTATCACAGCACTAGTCTTGAAAAGCGATAGATATCAAAGCTACCAGCCCCGTAAACCATGCGTTTGCTAAAATAGTTGAAAGTCGGTATATACGATAATCTGAGCCATAAATTGATTTTATGCTGATATGCCACTGTTGGATTTCATGTTTAGGTATTCGCCAACCAAACCGTAACATAAGGTATCCATACCATATATGGCTTGCAGAGCTAGCGAACACCCATGATGCATTACTTTCCATAAGCAGCCTAGCCCTCTCTTGGAATTTATCAGGGGCACTTTCCGATATGGCGGTTATCATTTGGCACTTCTGCCGTCTGTACTTTACCGATAGATACACACATATAACCATCCAAGGAAAAACACTAGGCAAGAACAAAACAAACCCAAACTTAATGAGCATTTCAATCAAGAAAAAGGTCCTCCGCTTTTGCACTTCATTTCACTTTCCGGTAAAAGGTAGGCTTACTAGCACGATTGACAGGCTTGTTAGAGATACGTTCATTAAACATGCCATGATGAAGTACAGCGGAAAGTCTTTACCCAAAAGAGATTTGATGTTCATTTTCCAGAGGCATATATCTGAATGAGGAACTTTCCAAGCGTACCTGAGCATGGCATACCCAAGCCATTCGAAGGCGAAACAGCTTGCCGCAAGCCAGGAGAGATTACTTTCCATCATCATTTTTGAGCGCTCACGAAATCGAGTCGGGGCGCAATCTGAAATGTTATCTATAAGTGTATATTTCTTCGACCTAAGCTTTATCGATAAATAAATGAGCAGAACGAGCCATGGAAAAATCGTTGGTAAAAATATACATAAAGCCGCTTCAGTCACTTCACTCACAGATGCAGTTAGCTTTCAGAATCATACAAGCTTACCAATAACGTATTCGTTAACGATAAACACGGCCAGAGAAGCAAAAATTAAATTGAGCAACATTGTGGATAGCCAGTAGAGGGTATAACTTGAACCAATTGCATTTTTAATAGCTGTTTGCCACTTCGATATGTCTGCTGCGGGGATACCCCATGCGTATCGCAACATTGGGTACACAAACCATATATAGCTACAAGCACTACCAGCAACCCAAGACATATGTGCTTCCATAAGCAATAAAGCCCTACTCTTAAACTTCTTAGGAGCACTTTGATGAATTAATTGCATTAATTCATATTTTCTTGGTCTTAGCTTAATAGTTAAGTAAGCATTTGTTATAAAAAACGGAATTACGCAAATTCCGGCAGTAAGCGCAGCATATTTAGTAACTACATCAATCAAAGAATAGCTCCTCTATAGTAGAACCAATTTGATTAGACATTTCGCTTCCTTGCATTCCCCACAAAAATGCTCCAGCACCAACCAAAACAATGGATAAGCCTCCAGTGACTGGTATCAGGCTCAAACCGTAGCCTATAGCATATCCAGCCGCCGCATTTATTCCACCAGAGATGACATTCCTAGTTGTTGAGCGACCACATGCTTCACTTATTACTCCGTTCATATCACAAGTTTGATAAATATCTTTCGCATTTCCATATAAGCCAACACCGACAACCAACCAGCTTGTTGTCGTGGTCATTTTACTAAACGACATAGCCTGCTTATATAGTGCAGTCATCTCAATGCCCGATACAGCTTTAGAGAAGTCTTTAGCACGATATAACTGACGCTTGCCAACATTGAGATAGTTGTTGATGCGTTTTGCTTGAATGTTCTTGATGTAACCGGGTTTTCCAACCTCAGAAAGGATTGACTTCATCTCGCTTTGAAACGCTCTCGATTCTTTTCTCCATGCTTTGTAATCGGGGTTCGAATAAAGAGCCTGCCCAGACAAACCTTTGGTCTTCTCTGCAATGTAGCGTGAGTATTCAGCAAATGATTTCATTCGCTTGCTTATTTTATCCCCTTGAACTTGCGCTCCTGCCACCACAGCACCCGCACCGGCAATAACATGATTGAGGTTGAACTCACTCAACTCATTTGAAGTTGCAGTGCCTTGATAGATATCCAGTCCTGATGTGGCCGACATAAGCAAAGCATTGGTTGCCGTCTCATGGTGTTTAGCAAACCATTTTTTCTCTTCACTGGAGAGTTTTAGAAACTCGTCCATAAGTTCATTGGCTTGTCTCACGGCAGACTCTTCTTCCGGGTGCTTTTCAACCCAAGGAGAGACAACAAGTGGCATACCTTCAATGATCTGGCTAAAACTACGTTTAAGGTGAGGGTTCGACGATAAAACATGCTCGACGATTATTTTGTCTGTCGACAAATAGGTTTCTTGTGCAAAATCTTCTATGCTCATTTCTTTATCAGCGAATACAAGATACACATCGTCAACATCTTGGGGAGAAATTGAGGCCAAGTTAACCACGGTTAAGTCATTGGTTAGCATTCCTTGGCTGTTGATGGGTGTGATGGATGTTCCTTGAAAATCACCTGTATACGTATAGTGAGAGTTCGCGGCATGATTATAGGTTTCAGGCTCTATGGGCGGGAAGTCACGTTCAACTCGCTCTATTGTGTTATGTTCAACAGGCTTTTGTATTGCCAAAATATCATTTACTTTTAGTGACATCGGATCGTCATTGTAATGCGGGTTATATTCCAACAATTGTTTCGCTGATAAGTTATGAAGCTCTGCGATTGCGCTCCAAGTTTCGCGTTGGCTAGTTTTCGGATCTATCTTAACGGTATGTGTTTCAGGCTTGCTTTTTTCTTCAACATTTTGGGTTTGCTGAACTTGTGATCGTTCCAAGACTGGCTGTTTAGGGGCGTTAAGTAACGCATGGATATCGAGTTGAACACCATTTTCTGATAGCCATTCCTCACTTAAATTATCTAACTCCTCTCGGGTGATTTGCTTCTCAAGGTATACTAAGTTTTGATCTACAATTTCCTTACCGCCCAACTTCCAAAAGAGCAAAATGGCGCTTTGGCAAGTGTTGTAACCTTGTTCATCGTCGAGCTGTTCATGGGTAGAACGTGTGGCATAGAAAGCCCACTTTTTGTTGCCTAATAGCTTGTACTCTTGAATTAACCTTCCACTGTAAAAATGGTAATAGTAACCCTCAGTAGGTAGGCCTAACCGTTCACCTAATTGAACTGAAGGAACGACAGGAATAAAGGCTTCGCGGATAACACCGGACCCAATTGGGTTGACTTGAACACTTTCGGGAACACTAATCCCCATAGCGCTGGAAGCAACTCTTGCAACTAGCTTTTTAGGCTCATTGAATGCCAACTGCGCGGTGTACTTTGTTCCATGGTCTGTCGGTGCTGTCTGCCAACGTTCTACTAGCGCTTCCTGTTTCGTCTTGGCGATCTGAAATGAACACCCAACTCTTCTTTTAAACGTCTCATCAGAGCAAGCAATTTCGAAGCAATATTCGTATTTAAGCTTAGGTGGGCTATCGGAGGTATCAGGCTTTACTGGCTCTGGGGTGTAGGCTTCTTCGAGTTTCGGCGCATAAGCCGCGCTATGATTTATAGAGCTTCCACTAGCAGTGCCAAACATCTGACTTCTGGCAAGAAATGCACGTTTCGCTTCTGGTGAGAGGGCTTCTTGCCCTTCAATCGACAAGTTCCATGATTGACTCATCGCATCACGATTCATGACAGGGCTAGAGGGGGTATCGGTCAGTAAAGCCAGTTCGCCACTTTTTAGTTTTTCCATGAAGTGTTGAAAACTCATGCCTTGTGGAATGGCAGAGCTCAAAGAACGCTCATCTAACCTATCGAAATCACCTTCCACTTGACCGAACTCATCCGCCATTAATTCGGCTAATCGTACACTCTTGTAACCCACTCTAGATCTCCGCCCACGAAAGAAAACAGAGTGGATTGTATCTAATTAGCTGATTTAAAGTTTGTTTTGGATGGCCCTTAGCTCACTAAGTTTTCAAAGTGTGAATCTGATTCACGGATTTATGCGCATTACTTTTATTTATATCATAAGCAGTTTTTATTTTTTACATGATAAAAAGTGATGGCTAAACTGGTCTATATAGAGCAGGCTTTTTTACTGCAAATTAAACTTATGCAAGATAAAGGCGCGAGCTTCTATCACCAAAATCGCGACTCCCCATACGGCGATCCAATGATATTGCCAATCCTGACCCGGGTAGAATACCGTGTTGACCATGTACACACCGAAAGAAGCAAGAATTAAAGTACATAAATTTTTCGCAAAACTGTGGAGTCTGGATTTCAAAAAACTTTTCTTGTTGTTATTTGGGGAGACCTCCGAATGCGACTCCAACTGCTCTTTTTTTGACAATATGTCTACCGGGATATTGAATGCACTCGCTAACGCCTTTTTTGTTTCTAAGCTCGCTTGGCCCAGTTTTTCCACTCGTTGAATCGTTCTAACGTTCAATGCACATATCTCAGCTAAGTGTTCTTGCGTCCAAGCTCGTTTAAGGCGATGGCTTTTGACATTTTCAGCTAAAATTTCCAACTCTTTTTTGTTACTACTCATCTCAAATTACACTAACGAAAGCTAAAAAATAATAAAAACACGAGTGCCTTTAAGTATAGAAGTACGAAGGAGCATGCAGCTATCTCATTGATATTTAACAACTGTCGCCTTACTGTCAGACTAGTGCCGCCTTTGTGACATGGCAATATCCAAGGCGTATCGGTAATGTCGCAATCAAATTAATTGACCAGGAAACTCATTATGATTCACGTTCCTACCGAAGTCATCATTGCGGTACCAGTACTCACCTACTTTGCAACCAACTACTTACGGCCAAGAGAGGTTACCATAAGGAAACTGCTTCTGATACCAGCTGTCGTATTATACTTTGCTGTTACGACTCTACCCTTGTCAGCGGCAGCGAGTATGGCCCAATTTGTTGTTCTATTTTTGGTCGGTGCGAGTTTCGGTTATCTCAATGTGCGAAACAAAGATGTCAGAATTAATCGGCAACGTATGACCATTGGCATTCCAAAAGAGCCAGAAATGGTGTTGTACTTGGTGTTCATCTTTTTATTTAAGTATGCCGTAGGTTATTCGTTAGGTGCACACTTAGCCATTTCACATGCTGCATATTTTGAAACCGTTGTCATTGCCTTTACAGGTTTATTAGCCGGATATTGTGTGGGCCGACATGGTTACTACACCTATATATTGGCATGGTCAACCAAACACTTTTGCATTAGCACCAACAACAATCAGGTATCAGAGAAGTAAACGACATATCGCAAGATCAGTGATACTGACTGTGGCATTGTGTAAGAATTTACGACGAAACCAAGCGAGAACCCATTTCACCAGACATAATGAACATGAGTAGATAAGTAAACAAGGATAGGTTCATGTGTAAATGGGTGCTAGCTGTTATCGCAAGCTTGCTGTCATACTCAGTGTGGGCAGATCACTACTTCGCTAAGAAAATCGCATCAGGCTTTGCTGTGCCTTGGGGTATCACTTTCGTTTCTCCCAGCAAGATGTTAGTCACTGAACGAAATGGTGATATACGCTTGCTCGATATTGCAACTGGTCAACATACGTTAGCGGCTCGTGCACCCAGTGATGTTTTCGCGGCGGGTCAAGGCGGGCTAATGGATATAGCCGTTTCACCGTTCGATAAAAATAGAGTCTATATAACCTACAGTAAAAATACGCCAAACGGTGCAGCGACCACGCTAGCTACAGCCATGTATAAAGATAACAAGCTTCAAGATTGGAAAGATTTACTTGTCACCAATTCGGTGTCTGACACTGGCCGCCACTTCGGCAGTCGATTGGCCTTTTCTGGGCAATATATATTTATGACAATTGGTGATAGAGGAGAACGCAGTAACGGTCAAAATACCCAAACCCATTCTGGTGCGATTCTAAGATTAACCCCACAAGGTCAAGCGGCCACTCACAACCCTTCTGAAACAAAACCTGAGTTCGCTGACGAGATTTGGAGCATTGGGCACAGGAACCCACAAGGGATATTTTTTGATTTGAAGACCAACAATCTATGGGCGATTGAGCATGGCCCTCGAGGTGGTGATGAGATTAACTTGATCAAGAAAGGGGCCAATTACGGCTGGCCAATCGTCTCGTATGGGCAAGAATACTGGGGCCCTATCGATGTAGGCTCAGCAACAGAGATGGAAGGGATAGAGCCGCCGATTAAAGTGTATATACCCTCAATAGCACCGAGCAGTTTAATTCTGTATCGCGGTGAAAAATACCCCGAATTAAAAGGGAAATTACTGGCTGGCGCTCTCAAACTACAACATATCAACGTTGTCTCGATCAATAGTGAGAACAAAGCCAATCATGAAGAAAGGATCTTGGAGAATTTTGGTGAGCGCATTAGAGATCTTGTCATCGCAAATGACCAAAGCATCTACTTTAGTACCGACAACGGCAATATTTATCAGTTACAACGAGATTAAACAGGAATTTGGGTATAGAAAGCAAAAACCCCGAACAAAAGTTCGGGGTTTTCTATTTGGAGCGACACACGAGGTTCGAACTCGTGACCTCAACCTTGGCAAGGTTGCGCTCTACCAACTGAGCTAGTGTCGCATGTGTTGTTACTAGAGTAACAACATTTGTAGATGGTGCCCCGGGCCGGACTTGAACCGGCACAGCGCGAACGCCGAGGGATTTTAAATCCCTTGTGTCTACCAATTCCACCACCAGGGCACGCAATTCTTTGCGATGCTTCCAACGATATTGTCAGACACCATCTTTATAATGTCGCATTGCCACATTATTAAAACTTGGAGCGACACACGAGGTTCGAACTCGTGACCTCAACCTTGGCAAGGTTGCGCTCTACCAACTGAGCTAGTGTCGCATCGATTCTCTTAATGAGAATGGAGGCGCGTCCCGGAGTCGAACCGAGGTCCACGGATTTGCAATCCGCTGCATAGCCACTCTGCCAACGCGCCATTGTTTTCAATAGGAAACTTGTTAACCTTTGGGGCTAACTTTTCTTTCGTCCCTCTCGAGTACGGAAATGCATTCTACGGATTCGTACGATTGAGTCAACAGTAATTTTAAATTTTTGAATCGTTTGACTACTTTACGCTCAAAAACGAATAAATTGACTATTTTTCTACCAAGAATCCTTACGTATTTGAGTAAATAACTTCATTTAATTGCTTACGAACAATCTAACAACTAAGACTACTGGTGCTCTTCACTAAGCAAGTCATCTTTTGCAGCGAGCAAATACTGAGCCATCGACCAATATGTCAAAAAGGTAGCCAAATACAACGCGATATAGCCCAGCCAAATCATCCAGTTATCGTAGCGCCACACCAATACCCAAATGGCGAACATTTGGCTTAACGTTTTCCACTTGCCAATCCAAGAAACCGCAACACTGGCTCTTTTACCAATCTCCGCCATCCACTCTCGTAGTGCAGAAATAATAATTTCTCGAGCAATCATAGTAACGGCAGGAATCGTAATCCAAATAGTGTGATAGTGCTCGGTGATTAGTATCAGCGCTGAAGCCACCAAGACCTTGTCTGCAACTGGGTCAATAAAGGCACCAAACCGTGACATCTGCCCTAACTTTCGAGCTAACATTCCATCTAACCAATCGGTAAATCCTGCTACCCAAAAGATCATCGCCGCCAAAAATGGCCCCCAACTATATGGAAGATAGAAAGCGACAACAAAAACCGGAATAAGGAAAAGGCGTAGTAGAGATAGAATGTTTGGAATGTTAAGACGCATATATTTTTAGGCTCTGATAGATTGCGCGTTAATGTTGCGGCATTTTACTTATTGTTTCAATGCTTGATAGATATTTTCAGCTAAAGAGTGACTTATACCGGGCACTTTGGCTAATTCTTCTACAGTCGCTCTTTTTAGCTCTTGCAGCCCGCCCATATATTTCAATAACGCTTGACGACGTTTAGGGCCAACCCCTTCTATGCCTTCCAAAGCACTGGTTTTCTTAATTTTTGCTCTTTTGGCTCTGTGACCCGAAATAGCATGGTTATGGCTCTCATCTCGTATATGCTGAATCAGGTGTAAAGCAGGCGCGTCACTTGGCAGATTAAACTCGTCACCAACTTGGGTAATCAAGGTTTCTAAGCCAGGCTTGCGAGTCACTCCTTTCGCTATACCGATCAATTGAGGCCGCTTTGGCCAATCTGACCAGTATTTAGAAATGACATCAATCGCTCGATTTAACTGGCCTTTACCGCCATCGATGAAAATAATATCGGGGATTTTGTCGACATCTAATTGTTTTGAATAACGACGCTCTAGGACTTGTGCCATTGCTGCATAATCATCACCCTTAGTGATGCCAGCAATATTATATCGACGATACTCTTGCTTAACCGGGCCTTCTTGGTTGAACACCACACAAGAAGCTATCGTTTGTTCGCCCATAGTATGGGAGATATCAAAACATTCCATTCGATCAATATTGGATAGCCCCAGCAAACTGCGTAGCTCTTTCACGCGTTGTGAAATTGTCATCTTATGGTTGATTTTACTGGTAATGGCAGTCAACGCATTAGTGTTGGAAAGTTTAAGGTATTTTCCACGGCTTCCTTTAGGCTCTAAGTGAAAATGCACTAGTCGGCCTGCAAGCTCTGTCAACGCATCCTGGATAGGTCTCACGTCTTCAAGCAACCCTTTGTTCAAAATCACCCTAAATGGAATCGTCCGTCCTTCTTGGTGGCTGAGATAGTACTGACTCAAGAAGCTGTAAAAGACTTCTTCGCGGCTAGTATTTCTTGGTATTTTGGGAAAATGACTGCGACTTCCCAGTATCTTGCCTTGTCGAATCATTAAAATGTGAATACAGGCAATACCATTTTCATGAGCAAAGCCCAACACATCCATATCATCAGAGGTATCTTCAGAGACAAACTGTTGCTCTTGCACTCGGCGAATCGCTTGAATTTGATCGCGAAACTTCGCCGCATCTTCAAACTTGAGCGCCTTGCTGGCAGATTCCATCTTAGCCACAAGAGACTCTAGCACTTGGTTATCCTTGCCTTGCAAAAACAACCGCACCAATTCAACCAGTTCTTGATAAGCCTCGAGCCCAATAATACCGGGCGCACAAGGGCCAGCACAGCGCCCTATTTGATACATCAAACAAGGCCGTGTTCGGTTACTGTAGACCGTATCTTCACATTGACGAACAGGAAAAATTTTCTGCAAAAGATGGAGTGTTTCACGCACTGCTCCAGAGTTTGGGTAAGGACCGTAGTACTCTCCTTTTTTGCGTTTTGCACCGCGATGCAAAGACAAACGGGGATGCTTTTGCTTACTCAAAAAAATATACGGATAGGATTTATCGTCCCTAAGCAACACATTATATTTGGGCTGATACTGCTTAATATAGTTGTGCTCAAGAATCAAAGCCTCGGTTTCTGTATGCGTGACAGTGACATCAATTTTATCGATATGACTGACTAAGGCTTTGGTTTTTTCACTATCGATTTTGCTTCGGAAATAGCTAGATAAACGTTTTTTGAGATCTTTGGCTTTACCGACATAGATCACGTCAGCCTCTGCGTTATACATTCTGTATACGCCTGGCTGACTCGTGACTGATTTTAAAAAAGAGGTTGAATCGAAAGGTGTATTCACTAAGGTCTATCTTTAACTACAGTGATTCTGTATCGAGCATGCCATGACGAATCGCCAAGTGCGTTAACTCTACGTCACCACTTATATCCAGTTTATTAAACAACCTGTAGCGATAACTATTGACGGTTTTAGGGCTTAAGTTCAGTTGTTCGGATATATCCGTTACTTTTTGCCCTTTTGTTATCATCATCATTATCTGAAGTTCGCGCTCAGACAAATCCGCAAATGGATTCTCTGCATTGGAGCTAAACTGACTTAGCGCCATTTGCTGCGCGATTTCTGGCGAAATATACCTCTGCCCACTGTGCACTACACGAATCGCATTGACCATTTCGTCTGGTCCTGCACCTTTCGTTAAGTAGCCAGCTGCCCCAGCTTGCATCACTTTAGTTGGAAACGGATTTTCCGTATGAACAGTTAAAACGATGATTTTGATATCAGGATTGAATCGCAAGATCTTTTTTGTGGCTTCCAGCCCACCAATTCCCGGCATATTCATATCCATTAAAATGACATCGACATGATTGTTGCGACACCATTTTACTGCATCTTCACCGCTTTCAGCTTCCTCTGCTACGTTCATTCCACGGACGTCTTCAATTATACGTCGTATCCCTGTGCGAACCAGCTCGTGATCATCTACAAGGAAAACACTAATCAAACTTGTATCTCCACGTTTTCATTTGGCTCAACACCCACCTTCACATCAAGGTGGTCAGCAACATTGCTGCTAGTTTAACTCATCTAAATTTAAATTACTTACACTGAATATGTGCCGAAACGCAAACTTTAGCAAGTACTTATTTACGACTTCTGTAACTTAGCTGGAAATATAACCAACTTTATTGATCTTACTTGGGTTTACCCAGTTTTCCATGCAGATCACTTTTACTCAATAAATGTCTCTACTCAATTGATATTGCGCAAAAATACGACTAGTAATTATTTTGTGGGAAATGTTGTACGGATATCGGTTCTCACTTTTTATTAATTAAAAAACTATCAATATAAGGAAATATTATGAAAAAAGTCCTGGCGACGGCGATCCTTGCAACCGCTCTCCCATTATCTAATTTCGCATTTGCCGATCCAGATATTGGTTGTGGACTAGGAACCATGATTTTCGACGGCGAAAAAGGCAAAGTCTCTAAAGTTCTCGGCGCTACTACCAATGGCACCTCTGGTAACCAAACGTTCGGTATTACCTTCGGAACACTAGGCTGTGATGGACATGGTCCAGTTACTTCTTCGCAAAAAGTAGCCATGTTTATTGATGGCAATATGGATAACTTGGCGCGTGATATCGCGAAAGGGGATGGGGAAACACTGGCAACATTATCTGAAGTATGGGGTATACAACCTGAGGATAAAAAAGCCTTCAATCAAATGACACAACAACACTTTGCTGACGTATTCGAGTCTGAAAATGTCACATCTAGCGAAGTGTTTTCAAACCTAAACACGTTGTTAGCTAAGGATGAAACGCTAGCGCAATATACCATTTAGCATCTTTACTAAACCAAAAACGTAAATAGGTAGCGGTGCGGCGAACATTTGAAGTACATCGCTACTTGTCTTTACGTAAAACACTCCATTTCCACCTCCAGACAGAAATGTGTCGAGTTGGATATACCTCTCAATTAACGTTATGTGCTGTAGATATCTATGACGTTTTACAAAGTTAGTATCGTTTACATCATGGGTTTGTTGCTTTTCTCACCTTTTAGTTACGCTACAACCCCAAAACTCGATGTCGATAAGCTATCGAACGATTCATATTGGCTTAAGCTCGGTCACTATCAAGATAAGCTTTTGGGCGGAATAAAAAGCAATATTGTTTCAGAGGAATTTTTCTTATCTCCTGATGGCCGAAACACACCCAAAGCAGAATTAGTTGCCACGATTTCAGCGCTTTATAGCGAGGATAAACAATACGCAAATGAAATGCGTTGCCGCTATCCCGCTAGATTCACTTGGCTTGAAAAAAAACGAGGACGAAGCGCACAACTGAACTGCTCTGATCTTGAGCAGTGGCGCAAGGTCATTGACCCAATGGGAATGACGCTCGTCTTTCCAACCGCCTATATGAACAACCCTTCTTCCATGTTTGGACACACCTTGTTGCGCGTGGATGCAAAAGAACAAACGCGGCATAAAGAACTGGTGGCGTTTGCTATTAATTTTGCCGCAGAGCCAGATACAGATGACAACGCTGCCTTATACGCGCTAAAGGGGCTTATTGGTAGTTACCCGGGACGATTCACTTTGATGCCCTATTATCGAAAAGTGCGCGAATACAATGACATTGAATCGCGTGATATTTGGGAATACAAACTCAAGCTTTCCCCAGATGAGGTCAACAATATCCTTCTACATTTGTGGGAGCTACAACATGCCGAGTTCGATTACTATTTCCTGGATGAAAACTGCTCTTATCAGCTGTTGGCCTTGATAGAACTCGCAAACGAAGATTTATCTCTCATTGCCGATTTCCCAATGCACGCCATCCCGTCTGACACAGTGGCAACATTAAACAATAACCATCTCCTATCCAAACCGACATACCGCCCTGCTTTTGGCACGCGTTTATTACACCAGTCCAACGAAATCGACAGTGAGCTGTTTTTGGTTGCTGCTTACACTAAGGAAGAAAACTACCCACTACGTGATCAGCTCAGTGAATCCGACAATGCGGCAGTGCTGGAGTTTGCTTATGAGTGGCTCAATTTTGATCTATACGATGGCCAGCGTGAACGAGACCCAACGGCAAAGCGTCTTACCAACCTTTTGTACCAACGTAGCCAGTTAAATGTTGATTCACCATTTACGCCTGTCCCAGAACCTAGTGTTTCCCCAGAACAAGGACACGGATCTGCGCGACTTGGATTGAGTTATTTACACAATGAGAACTACTCTTCGAGAGTAAGCGTCGAAAGCCGTATCGCGTACCACGATCTGCTCGACTCCCAAGCAGGTTTTATTCCTGGCGCAAAAATCAGTTTCTTAGATACGCAAGTCAGTACAAACAAAGATAACAATACACGCCTAGAGCACTTTTACTTTATCGATGCCATGGCCTTAGCACCTAGCAACCGTACGTATGATAGTTTTGCGTGGAATATTCGAACCGGTTTTGATAGACGTCCTGACGACAACAAGGAGGCCAGTCGATGGTTTGGTCAAGGAGGCGTCGGAAAAGCTTGGGGAAAATCTGACGGCGCGCATTTCTATTCGCTACTATCCGTTGAGGCAAGTCATGGTCAACTTACCGACTACGATTTCACGCCAGGTGTTGGTGTGGAAGCTGGCCTTCTATACCAATTAGTTGGCAACCACCGAGTGGGTCTACAAGGCCAATATCTATTTTTGATAGATAGCGCTGCAGATCAAAATGTTACGTTTAGCGCCAGTTGGAACTGGTCAATCAATTCATCTTGGGCAATACGAAGCCAAGCAGAGTATCAGCATTGGAATGGCGAAAATGTCACTTCTAAAGTGACGGCTTATTTTTATTACTAACTTTTGCTAGAATTTCAGGAGAGTTATACCCAAGTGACCTGACTACTTTGAGGTATGCCCCCTCATATAACCAAATTGCTTTAATCGAATAGGTAAACGAATTGTCAGTCACTCAAGGTTTTATTCTCTCCTGCTCGACAAAAGATCGATCTGGGATGACCCAAATCGACATTTGGGCGTCCACAGAGTCAGGCCCTGCCAAACTTACCATAGATAAAGAGAAGCCCGTTTTTTTCATTCTTGCGGAAGACATAGATGCGGCGACTCGCATTGCCTCCTCATCCAACTTATTGGTAACGTTTTCTTCGCTCGACCTTACAACCTTTGACGATCAACCAGTGGCGGCCTGCTATAGCCCAACAATCAGAACGTCACAGCTAATATCCGAACGACTCAGTGCTGCAAACATTCTGGTACTAGAATCTGATATCAAGCTTACTGAACGTTATTTGATGGAACGCTACCTCAAAGGCAGCATCGAATTTATTGGTGTAGAGTCGAATCACACATCATACAGACAATACACCCAAGTTAAATGTCGCCCAGGCAACTACATACCAGAGCTGAAGGTCGTGTCACTCGATATAGAGTGCTCTGAAAAGGGAGTGCTGTATTCGATAGGGCTGGATAGCCCGATGGATAGCCGGGTCATAATGATTGGTGAAAACGAGCCCGCTGAAACAGCCATCCAGTGGGTGAAGGATGAAAACGCGTTGCTCAGCGCATTGTGTGAGTGGTTTGCCACCTTTGATCCCGATGTGATTATTGGCTGGAGCGTTATCGATTTCGACTTTAAGCTCCTCCACCGACGTGCTGAATTCCACAACCGCCCTCTTCATCTTGGACGAGCAAGCCAAGCGAGTTCATTTCGCACCGCCAAACAATCGCAGCAATCCTTTGTTAATATTCCCGGGCGCGTGGTGATTGACGGTATCGATGGACTGAAAACCGCAACGTTCAGTTTTCCTTCTTGGTCGTTAGAGTCGGTCTCTCAAACATTACTGGGTGAAGGAAAAGCCATCCATAACGTACACAGCCGAATGGATGAAATTAATTTCATGTTTAAGAAAGACAAACCAGCGCTGGCGAAATACAACCTGCAAGATTGCGCTCTGGTTAGCCGAATCTTTAAACATACTCATCTACTGGACTTTCTGATTGAGCGCTCCCGCCTCACTGGATTAGCACTGGATAGAATTGGTGGCTCGGTGGCGGCCTTTACCAATTTATATTTGCCTCAGCTGCATCGAGCAGGGTATGTCGCACCGAACTTGCATTCAGAAAACTGGTTGGCGAGTCCAGGTGGTTATGTCATGGATTCGATTCCAGATCTCTACGGCTCGGTGTTGGTGTTAGATTTCAAAAGCCTTTACCCTTCCATTATTCGAACGTTTCTAATTGACCCTATGGGAATGATTGAAGGGTTAAAGCTGGAAGTAGGCAAAGAGTCAACACAAGCGGTGGCAGGATTTCGCGGTGGGCAATTCCACCGAGAGAAACACTTTTTGCCAGCGATGATTGAGCATTTGTGGCAAGCAAGAGATGTCGCTAAACAAAACAATGAGCAAGCGTTCTCCCAAGCGATAAAAATCATAATGAACTCGTTTTATGGTGTGTTGGGATCGTCAGGTTGTCGCTTTTTCGATACTCGTCTTGCCTCTAGCATCACGATGCGCGGCCACGAAATCATGAAACAAACCAAAGTGTTGGTGGAGAATAAAGGCTATCAAGTCATCTATGGCGATACTGATTCGACGTTTATCTCACTTAACGGCACTTATTCCAAACAAAATGCAGACAAAATTGGTACCGAGTTAGTCACTCACATTAATCAATGGTGGAAAGAACACCTGCTCAACGAATTTGGCCTAACCTCATACCTAGAAGTGGAATACGAAACCCATTATAGGAAGTTTCTTATGCCGACCATACGTGGCTCTGAAACAGGCTCTAAAAAACGCTACGCCGGTTTAATTGGTGAGGGCACAAACGAAACGATCATTTTTAAAGGACTAGAAAGTGCACGCACCGATTGGACTCCCCTCTCACAACGGTTTCAGCAACGACTTTATGATCTCATTTTTCACGATAAACCGCCGGAAGATTACGTTCGGCATTTCGTCGAACAAACTAAAGATGGCGTATTCGATACGGAGCTTGTGTATCGAAAAAGACTAAGACGGAAACTTCACGAATACCAAAAAAATATCCCCCCTCAGGTTCGAGCGGCGAGAATGGCGGACGAAATCAATGCGCAATTAGGCAGGCCCCTACAGTACCAAAATAAAGGAGTGATAGAATATGTCATCACGGTCAATGGCCCGGAGCCACAAGAGTATGTAAAAAGCCCAATCGACTATCAGCATTACATTGACAAGCAGTTAAAGCCTATTGGCGACGCCATTCTCCCCTTTATTGGGCTAGATTTTGATACCTTATGTGCACCACAACTTGGGCTATTTTAAAACATTACCCAATCTTGAATTCGGTCTTTTTATACTGCTTAACTAACCAACTACCATAACTGTCAAGAATGCCCACTACCGAACGTTTTGCGATCAGTCGCCCAGACAGCAAAATGCCAAGACGTTCAATATCCACTTTCTTATCCGGATGATAGTTAAGGAAATGTTGACCACACAGCTGAGGGTCATCAAACCATTGCTTATCTTTATGCATAACTAATGTGTAGCTCGCCCTCAATAGCTTTTTGGCTATCGCCTGCTGAACTTTTACCAAGGCTTCTTTGTTCTCGGTCGTGACAATGCGCTGCCGATACAAAGTTAACCACTCTTCAATATCCATATTCCAATATTTGGCGATTTCCCAACTTGGTACATACTCACCAAAGCACTCTGATAAATCCTCACCATGAATGCAGACTGACAAGTGTTTTAGCATAAACCCCCAAGAAAACAGGCTCTCTAAGCTCGCCACCTCATGAGCCAAAGCCTTTTTCAAACTGACTTCCGTGATAAAAGGAAACTCTTTTTGGAAACGCCACTTAATGGTATTAAATATCGTTGACCAGTTCTCATCTACTGGTCGATGAGTAATGACAATCACATCAATATTGGATTGGTTTGGCTTAGCGCACTTTTGCGCAACACTTCCGTAGATGTACAAGCTATGGAGGTTGCTCCCTACTCCACTCACTAAACATTTTTTAAGATCAGCGACTACAGGTTGGTATTCCAGTTGGTATGGCTCATTTGGGTCTAACGTGGATAGCGGCATTGATGTTTGCTAGTCAATTGATATTGAAGACACTTTATCCATATTCGCTTAGAGTCTAGGAGGATTCAAGAAAATCCTGATACGTCTACCCATAGCTCTGTCAAATATGTGTCAATTTACATTATTCAAGTTCAAATTAACTAACTGAATAATATAGACTTATGATGGAAGCACACTAAAGATCGTACCAGTTACTGTCAGATTGAAAATAGTGTTCTTTGCCAGAATAGAGTAGCATTCCAGCCGGAAAGATTCTGAAAACCTGATTAGCATGTTTTTTGAACTTGAATTTAGTGGCCCAAAATCGTAATGCCTTAGGGTCTGTTGACCTAGCCAACAACTGTAAAAATTAAAACTCGTATGATTAAAATAAAACAGCTCTCTTTAGCTGCAACAATCGCAGCCCTTCTTTCGACGAATGTTGCTTTTGCAGCGCCAGCGAATGACACAGCAGACCTCGCTCAACCTGATAGCAACTACTTTGCGGCTACTCAGTATAAAGATGCAAAAGCGCCGCTAAATAGCTATGGGGCAATCGATGTTCAGAAAAACGTCCCAGAAAGTATTCAGGTTCCAAAAGCACCAGAAGAAGCCGGTGGTGTAAACGGCGTACCGGAAGCCTTAGCACAGAAGTGGAAGCAAGAAGGCACTTTCCTGCCAAACATAAAAGCTGAGTCGTATATTCTTTTTGATGCGTCCACAGGCCAAGTGATCGCTTCACATGATGCAAACAAACGTATGGCGCCAGCGAGTACAACCAAATTAATGCTGCTTTATATCGTCGAGCAGAAGTTGGCTGATGGCTCCATTTCACTTGATTCAAAAGTGGAAGTCCCTCAAGTGGCATGGCACACAGGTGGTTCAAGAATGTTCTTGAAACCTGGTTCATTCGTTACTGTGAAAGACCTTATCCAAGGTGTGATTGTTGAGTCTGGTAATGACGCAGCTGTCACTCTAGCCAACTACGTAGCAGGATCTCAATCGTCATTCGTCTCTATGATGAACGCGACCGCTGTACAACTGAAAATGCACAATACCCATTTCACCACAGTAATGGGATTACCTGCGCCAGCACATTTCTCAACAGCGTATGACCTAGGTGTCCTAGGCCAGCACGTGATGAATGACTTCCCGCAATATTTCCACTGGTACGGTCAAAAAGAATTCGAATACAACCATATTCGCCAACCAAACTTCAACCGTTTGTTGTTCACGTATAAGTACGCAACTGGCATGAAAACCGGTAGCACAAAAGCGGCTGGTTACTCACTGGTGAGCTCTGCAGCAATGCCTGGTAACCCAATGAAGCTTGTCGCTGTCGTTCTTGGTACTAAATCACTCAACGATGTCGCAGCAGAAAGTAAAGCCTTACTGACCTATGGCTTCCGCTTCTTCAAACAAGACACTATGTATCAAGCAGATCAGAAAATCTCCGATCAAAAAGTATGGGGTGGACAGCAAGATAACGTCGCTGTTGGCTTAGACAAAAACCTAACGCTTGTATTGCCATCTGGTGTTAACGAGAAAGAACTGGAAAGCAAGATCACTTACGACGCTGATATCAAAGCGCCAGTAAGCAAAGGTGAAAAGCTTGGTGAAATGTCCGTCAGCTATCAAGGTAAAGTGATTCAAACTGAGCCGCTTGTCGCACTAAACAAAGTTGATGAAGGCAGCTGGTTTACTCGCATTATTGCTAGCATTACTTTATATTTCCATAAATTGTTTGCATCATATCACCTGTAATCAAATAGTTAGGAAATTATAAATGCCAAAGGCGAGTGAAATTAAGAAGGGGTTTGCCGTTGAGCTTAACGGCAAAATCCTAATGGTCAAAGATATTGAGGTCACCAAGCCCAGCGCTAGAGGTGCTTCAACCATCTATCGTTTTCGATTTACCGACCTTGCAACGGGTGGAAAAGTTGACGAGCGCTTTAAGTCTGATGACATGTTAGACACTGTCGATATGCATAAGCGTAAAGTGACGTTTTCTTATATTGACGGTGATGAGTATATCTTCATGGACAATGAAGATTACTCACAATATACCTTCAAGCAAGACGAAATCTCTGACGAGCTCCTGTTTATCAGTGAAGATACTCAAGGGCTACAAGTAGTTCTAGTGAACGACAAAGCAGCAGCACTAGAGCTTCCTGCTTCAGTTGAACTTGTGATTGAAGAAACCGATCCTTCAATCAAAGGGGCTTCAGCGTCAGCGAGAACGAAGCCAGCTCGTTTTGCAACAGGCCTGACGGTACAAGTACCTGAGTACATTGCAACGGGTGACAGAGTCGTTATCAACACATCTGAACGTAAATACATGAACCGAGCGTAACACTATGACTGAACTGATGTCCTACGACGATGCTATCGAAACCGCATACGATATCTTTTTGGAAATGGCGCCCGATAACTTGGAAGCCGCAGACGTATTGATCTTTACCGCTCAGTTTGAAGACAGAGGTGCTGCGGAGCTCGTCGAAACAGGCGATGATTGGGCAAAGCATGTTGGCTTTGATGTTGATAAAGAGGTGTATGCCGAAGTTCGCGTCGGTCTCGTTAACGAAGATGATGATGTCCTCGATGATGTGTACGCTCGTTTACTTGTCAGCAGAGATCCCGAACATAAGTTCTGCCATATACTTTGGAAACGAAGTTAAGCCTATTCTTAGCTTAATGCCAGCCTTAAAAGGCTGGCATTTTTACTTGGGCGTTATATTTCCTGCCGACTCTACTCTTCTCCTAACGCACCTCCATACAGTGCTTCACAAAAAGATCGATATCTTGCTTGGTATTGTATATATGGGGGGAAACCCGTAATCCTAAACTTCGTTGATCAACCCAAATATGGTTCGATTTTAGGCTTTCTAAAAGATTTGGGTTATGGTCCAAGGAAATGATTGCGGTGCCGCTCCGTCTTTCCACTTCGTGAGGTGAAATCACTACATCACCAATCTGGTTGATAAGATAATCGACCAAATCATCATTGTGCTTAATCACATGATGAACATTGGCTTTGTTGAATTGACGAATACTGTGCGACGCTATCGCATAGGGCGTAACCGAAGGGGTCCCTCCCCAAAACCTTAACGCCGAATCATGATAACGAAAGTCATGAAGATCAAACTCAAAAGGATTCTCATGACTAAACCACCCTACATCTTTTGGCTGACACTCACTTAGGATATCCGGGTTCACCCATAAATACCCGGCACCAGGCCCCCCACACAGCCACTTAACGCAAGATCCAATCAGAAAATCAGGCCTCAATTCATTCAAATTAACATTAATGACTCCGGCAGACTGCGCAACATCAACCACAGAAATGATATTAAGTTCTCTCGCCTGATTAATAATATGAGAGACAGGAGCCTTTTGTCCTGTGTTCGAATAAACGTGGCTAACAAAAACAAGATCAATGCCAGAACACAAGTATTCTTGCCAAACATTGGGATCGGTAATGTCACGCTCCTCTGGGATATACTTGATTGTTGCTCCATCCAAAGGGGCTCTATCGAGTACAAATCCCATACTCGGAAAATCATACTCACTCATCAAAATCGTGGGCTTGCGAGCGAGACGCTCGTGTGATTGGACTAATTTTGTGAGCGAGGAAGACAGGTTAATTTGAGGACAAAAATCTCTGATATCTCCAGAAAACAATGTTGCTAACTCGGAACGAAAGTCAGAAATAGCATCTAACCATGCGCCCCAAGGCTCCGCCCCCCTACCCTCCCATGGACCGTAGAAGCTATTTTGGACGTTTTCTGCCAGCGACTTAAACGGTCGCCCAACCGAATGGCTTAATAGGTAAGACCCGTTTGGGCAATGGAAATCGTTTTTGGTCAGTACGGAGCGCATGGCCATTCTCCTTAGTTAAGTGAGCTTCGTAGCTGCTGAATATCAGAGAATCGAGTCAATATGTCTTTGCGCTCAGCGGCGTTCCTCTTATCTCTCAGCTTTTCCAATGCTCCGAGTAAAACTGGCAATGGAGGGCCACTCGCTGTTAACTTATCCATATGGACGTCATTCAGATTATTTGCAGGATTGGCAATATATTTTTCAACCAGCTGGTTATGATGTTGTACGGCTGTTTTCCCATGCATCTCACAGACATCCAAAAACAAGGCGAGGTGCTCTTGATACCAAGCTTCTTTAACATACGCATCACGAGCTTGAAGAAACTCATCCATAAATGAAGTCATACGCATGCAATCACGAAGGATTTTTTGATCTTCAGGCATCATATACAGGAACTTATCAACTAGAAGCTGCGAGTATGACGACTCGTTAGCTAGGCAAAGTCCCAACAAAAGATCGATCACATTGATACCAGCAAAGTCACCCGCATTCGCACCGCGATAAACATGTAGCCCAACTCGATAAGGCTTGTAGTATGGTCGTACTTGATAAAAAAAGGCGTCGGCTTCCAATTCAGAAAACAAAATTTGATTGGAATGATAGACGTCGGATAAAGCCTGATAGGCCACTTTTAATAAATCCGCCGTGATGGGATGCGAAAGCCCCAAAGGTTTGATTTTTAATAAAGCATCTGCCGCGCGTTTGTACGCTAAAATCCCTCGTGTGTTGTAATCAACAAACAACTTTTCCGCTTTAAGATCAGTAAAACGTTTATATTGGCCGTTTACTGCAAAGTTATGGGTAGTCAAATGTGCTGTGGCAAATCTAGGTGTTACACCAATAGAAGCCCCTATTTGCATTGAGAGTGCGGATGCTTCATGTAAAGGTGATGTTTTTTCTCTTGATGGCTCAGTGATTTCGTGGCGGCGACATGCGGCCATAAACAAACCCACGTTACCTAGTAAATCGAAATCGGCATCAAAACCCTCATCAGTATTACCTTCCTGAAGAAGTTTAGAGATAAATATGTTGCCTTCACGAACTAACGACTCCTTTATCTCTTCACCTATTCCTTCCACATTGGCTTTGTCACATTGTTGCCAATACAGCGACTCCAATTCATTGTTTTGCTGAACAAATTCGTTCCTAATCCACTCGTCGAACTTCCATGTGTTATCTGTCATATCAATGAACCCAGTGTTAGTTCTGCCGGAAAGTTTCTTTTATGTTCAGGCAGAAACTTCCCGAAACTCGTATATTGAGAGAGCCAAATCTCTCATCATCGACTCATTAAACGTTGAACTTATCGAGCGATTAAGTCAAGCAGTTCTGTGGCGTCTCATCGACGAGCAATGTTTTATCGGCATCAAAAAGTACAACATTATTGAGAAAAGATTGATGAGAAAACCACACACGATTACAGTGACTGACATTTTCATAACGCGAAATACTATTAATCCTACTATTTTGCTTATACCCAAGTTACTTCAAGATGCAGGATTCAGAGCGATGTGAGTGCCCCAATTTAAGGAAAAGGTCTGCAGGAATGGCCCTCCATTTCAAAGGCCTTTGACGCGAAAGTGGGCCACTCACACCGCTCCCAAAGGGCGAGTAGATAAGGCTTCACTGCGTTGTTAGGGCTGCTCGACGTAGAATGACTATGCCTCACATCCCTGCCTAGCATTGAAGCCTTATCTATCTCGCTGAAACTCGCATCTCGAAGTAATTTGGGTATATGGTCATCAAAATTTAAACTTTGGAGGTTGAACCGATGAAATAATTTCGTCTTTTTTATGTCGAGTCCGTCTTATTAGTTGAGTCAAATAACTGGAGACGAATAATGATTAAAGTCGTAAGTTTTACCATCTGTCCTTTTGTACAACGCGTCACGGCCACACTGGAAGCCAAACACATCCCCTATCAGATTGAATACATCAGCTTAAGCAACAAACCTGATTGGTTCCTCGCTATATCTCCCAATGGGCAAGTGCCTGTGCTGATTACAGAAGCAGGTATGGCTCTATTTGAGTCCGATGCCATTGTCGAATATATTGAAGACGCTTATGGACCACTTCAACAAGGTCTCTCGCACGAGAAAAAGGCGTTTGAACGCTCATGGAGTTATCAAGCGTCAAAGCACTACCTTACTCAATGTGGCGCAATGAGTGCTAAAGAGATGGAAACGTTTGAACCACGCTTTGCGACTTTAAGAAAAGCATTTGAAAGAGCAGAAAAGCAACTTTCTGCAAAGCATCAATATTTTAGTTCAGATGACGTTGGAAAAGTCGATATCGCTTGGCTACCGCTCTTATATCGCGCAGATCTGGTACTAAGTCGCACTGGCTGTGATTTTTTGACGGGCTTGCCTAAAGTTAAAGCATGGAGTGAAGCGTTATTGGAAACAGAGCTTGGCGAGAAGTCTGTGGCTGATGACTTTATAGACAAATTCAGTGCTTACTATCTGACTGGGACTTTTATCGCCAATAACAACAGCATAAAAGATGCTACCTGTTGCCAAGCCAGCTGTTGCGAGTAAGGTTAATTCTTACGCTGGTCTAGATGCCAATTTAATCTAGTTTGTACCCAAGTGACTGCAAAATGTCATTTGGGTATAAAACCGGAATAACTACTCAGTCATGAGAGACTAAGAGAAGAAAGTATTAGATGAATATCGAGATTGTCTGGGCTGACTATCAGCAAAGCCTAAAAAATTTTTTGCGCAAGCACATTCAAAATCAAGATGATGTCGATGATTTGTTACAAGAGATACTCATTCGATCCTATCAAAACTTGCCTAGCGTAAAAGATCATAAGAAAGTCAAATCATGGCTTTTTCAAATCGCTAACAACGCCATTATCGATTTCTATCGCAAACGTAAAACCACGACTGTTCCCGAATTAGACGTATGGCTGACACATAACCCTAATGAGCAACACAAGTTTGAGCGTGAAATAGCGCAATGTGTCAGGCCTTTTATTGATAGGCTGCCAAAAGAGCAAGCACAATTGCTCACAGCAATAGAATTGGATGGTGTCTCGCAAAAAGAGTATGCCCGAAAGACAGGCGTCAATTACTCAACCGTTAAGTCACGAGTACAAAAAAGCAGACAATCGCTGGCCAAACTATTTAACCAATGTTGTGAATATAATATTGATAGACGCGGTAATATTATCAGCTATCAGCCTAAAAGGAAAAATTGCACTGGTTGC
>NZ_JAMKMR010000022.1 GCF_023634645.1 Vibrio sinus | reverse complement strand
CTAACAGGGCACCTGTATAAAACTGGTAACTGTTAGATCAAGTCTGAACTTCTACAGCTTAGTATTATTCTTCAACCTATATCCAATCCTCCTTAACGTTTCTATATTAAGTGATGGCAGTTTCTTTCGAATTCGCAAAATATGTGTGTCGACGGTTCTAGTGGTGGGAAAAGCCTGATAGCCCCATGTTTTATTTAGTATTTCTTCTCGGTGAAATACCCTATCCTGATTTTGAACCAACAACAATAGTAAATCGAACTCCTTAGTTGTCATTTCAATTAGTTTCCCTTGATAGCGCACCGTTCTAGCTGAGACATTAATGCTGATATCTTCATATTGGATATTACTTTCCCCTAAGGGCCTGAGTTGAGCAATTATTCTAGCTAACAACTCCATATATGAAAATGGTTTTACTATACAATCCCGAGCGCCAGCCATGAGAATCTCAATTGATTTCTCGACTTCTACCTTTGCAGTTAAAATAATGACTGGAATGGCTTTCTTAGCAAGCCAACTTGGTAAAAACTTAGCGCTATCACCTTCAGTAAGCTGCCTACCTAGTAAAACTAAATCAGCCGATATCCAGTATTTTTCGACATTACTAATGCTCTTCAGCCATGTACATCGAAAGCCTTTTTTGTTAAAAAAATCAGCCAGACCTTCGCCAGATAGTTTATCATCTTCAATTAGCAAAATATTATTCATAACCTTTCCTCTCGCCCATCAGATTATATTAATATTCATTATTTATATAACTAGGGATTTACCACTACATGTTTTGTATTCCACTCGCTGCACTTATTGTTAGCGTTTCTTGCTACCACTTTGCAGTTGAGATGTTGTAGCCTTAAACTCATAAGGTCATGTGAGCTCTTCAATCATTTTTATAACGTTAGATACAAAAAATGCCTAACCCCTAGAGATAAGGTTTTTCCATAAAAATCATTTGATTAGACGAGTTCAGAAGCGTGTATTTTTTTCAAGTTTTCGAATAGGTAGTCAACTATCACTCTCACTTTATTTTGCGAGGATTTATCTCTGGTAAATGCAATGTATATGATACTATCGGCATAGTTTGGTGTAATAGCATAGCTATCTAACACCCTTTCCAGTTTACCCTGGTTTATATAAGGATAAATAATACGGTCCATAAATAGCCCAACGCCTAAACCTTTCTCTACCAAATTAATTTGTAGCTCTACATTATTGGTTACTATTTTATTTCTAGTTATTGTTATTTCGTTAGTTATATCTTCTTTAGTGAATTTCCATTTTTTATGATACGCCTTCATTCTCAACATAATATGATTATGCTGTTCCAGATTTTTTAGGCTATCGACCAAACCATTCTCATTTATATACTTTTTCGATGCAACCAGCCAGTATCTAACATCCGCTAGCTTCTTTGCGATAAAGTTTTCATCTTTAGGCCGGCCAACTCGAATACAGATATCTGCTTCGTCATTGGTCAGGTCGACATAGTCTTCACTGGTGATTATCTTTAGATCAATATTCGGCCATTTCTCTCTAATGTCAGGAAGTAATCTACTTAGATATAAGTTTGCGTATAGGGCCGGGCAGGATATTGTGATACTGCCTTGAGATTGATTATTCGCATCCTTTATGCTCTCAAATATGTCATCAAACTGAGTCAAAGTAGGGATTATTTTTTTGTATAGCTCTTGACCCGACTCGGTTAACATGACATTTCTAGTGCTCCGAGTAAATAGAGAAGTTTCTAATTTTCCTTCTAGGGAAGCGATCTTTCTTGATACTGTAGAGTTTGCACAGCCCAATTGAGTTGCGGCTTTGGAAAAACTTAGATATTTTTCTACTGCTAGAAAGTAAGGAAGTTCATCAATGTAATTCATAATAAAGTAGCACTTGGCTTGTATCTTAAAGTTTAATATAACAAGTATATTCGGCTTTGAGCAATTTGAAGAAATACTGCTCCCTATTAAATTTTATCATTTTCGATATAACTGAAATTTCTTAATGGCCGAGGATGTCAAGCAATGGAGAGAATTTTAGTCTAGCTGTCACTAAAGTAAACTAGCCAACAAGGAATTCTATTTTTCTTATTACGCAATAGTTAGACTATGTGGTCTCAAGATGCTTTTATCGAGCCTCTATAAAATGAAGCACTTCTTCCACAAAAACGGCAAGGTACTTCGATGAAGGTCATGGCTACTTCTAAAATATTGGCTTGTATCATATATCAACGGGTTGGAGTCATGACCGGTTGATAAATTGAAGAAGATACACTATTAAAGTCACTTAGAACTTTTCCCAATTTTTTCTCTTTTAATGCGTCAATATTTACTAGCGCTTTCAATTCAAAGCCACCTTCGCACATCCCTAGAGATAGGCTACCAGTCTCAACGGAATCAAACGGTGTTGTCAGGGTAGAAAGAATTGCTCTCGCGTCAGAAAATAGTTGTTCTGTACTAAGTGGGATTACCGACCAGACGATTAATCGGTCATTAATCAATGAGATATTTATGGGTTCTCCATCTGTTAAGTCAATAGATATCGTAGAATGTGAGTCAAAGTCATTAAGCTGACTATCGGAGACACCGAGTCCAGAGAGTGCATCTCGAACAAACAGGCTAAGGTCTTGATGAATGTGTTGAGAGAAAGATAGTGGGTTATTAATCATATATAGCAGTCGCTTTTGAGTAGCAAAAAAACCATTAGACATGATTAAATTCATATTTCCATGAGGGATTACCCGGGTATATGGAATCTAACAAAGGTAAGCCTGAAACTAGAGTGTCTTTTCTTTGGGTAATACGTCAAATGGTTGAGTTAGTGGATAATCTTTCTCCTTTATATGGGTGAATTACAGCTATTTTGAAGGAAATATAGTTAGTTATAGTGCGCTTAGGTTTCTATTTAAGACAAGCATCAGCTTCTAATGATTAACACATGCGTAACATGGCTGGTAAATTTATTGGCGGGAGGGATCATTTCCTTTATCTATTATTTACATTGAAGTGGTGGGCTTTTTACCGCTTTTGTAGTTAGCCCTTATGGGTAAACCCTTATAGATCAATGAAACCTATCTTTGTTATATTACTTGTCTTATCACTATCAAGGTATAGCCATAATGACTCGAGTGTCTGCATTATCTACGGTTCAAACTTCACCTACGGATACCAATAAACTACCCTCTAAATTATCGGTAGATAGCGTTAAAAATAGTACAGCTACTATAGATAGTTTAGCTGTCGGGCGTTCTACCACAGGCAAGCGTAAAGGAACCCCCTCTCCCAGCTTAACTAAAAGGGCTCGTTTTGAGCACCAGATCAAATCGGATGAATCAACCAAAAATCGCGCCTTTGAAGTTAAGTTAGGAAAAGCTTTGGTTTTAGATGATAGAATGATTGGAACTGCAAGGAGAATTAGAGAAATGTCAGGGGTACCTATGGAATTCGCTCGATTTCCTGAACATATCAAGCATGAGATTAAGTCTATGGTTGGTAAAATAGGTGGAGCGCAAGAGTTACTAGAAGATAAAGATTCGCTTGATGCGCATGTGTTGGCCGTACACCTTAAACTAGACTCACCAGAATACAATGATCCTAAAGCACCAGATCCAAACCGTAGACAAAATCTATTTAACGAAGTTCCTGATATGTTTAATCCTATTTTTCCATGGAATAACCATGGTTTTGATGTTGGTCTGCATGAAATAGAGCTATGGGAAGACTATCCAGTTGCGACGCAGGAAAAGATAGAAGCACGTTATAGTCAGTTGTATCATGACGAAGAACCAATCAACGCAAGGAAATATATAGCGTCATTAACTCCTGAGGACAGAAAATCATTTTTATATGACACTCTTAAAATGAAGTGGAGTGAAAGTGATTTTATTGAAGATGAACAAGGTAGTGTTAGAGAACATAATAAATTATCTCCAAAATATAGACAGCACCATACGGGAAACAATTCTAATGTTGTTGTAGCAGAAAATAGGGGTGACCCTAAGGTCGGGGAATGGTTCAGTGAAGCAGTTCGCCTTAATAGACCTATAATATCAGGTCCCAGCGGTCACTCACTAAGGTTTTTAAATCATTGGGCTTCGGTAAGGAATTATATTAGATTATCTGATGGTGGCCTAAATCGTGATATACCATCTTTACATGACGCTCGGCTTCTAATGCTTGCTAATCTACTCCCCCCCAAAGATCATCATTCATATTATGAGGTGATGTCTGCAACATCCGGAATAAGTGATGGAGACACAATATTAAAATTTAGGCATCCTGAAAATTATGATGATATAAAAAGTACTCGAGCTGGATATGACGCATTTAATAAAGCTAAAGTTGGGTAGTGTTTAGGCATATGTGTAACTTCAGGGCTCAGTTGGGTTCAATGAGTAAACACCACGGTACGATTACCGCTTAAAAACACTCGTTTTTCAACATGATACTTAACGGCGTTGTATAAGGTAATCCGCTCAATGTCTTGCCCTTTAGAAATCAAATCCTCGGGATAATGGGCATGATCGACAGATTGCACGCCCTGCGTGATAATCGGCCCTTCATCAAGATCGTTATTCACATAGTGCGCGGTCGCGCCTACCATTTTTACCCCTTTCTCCCATGCTTGATGATATGGCCTTGCTCCCTTGAACCCGGGTAAAAGAGAATGGTGAATGTTAATCGCTTTTCCATCAAGCGCTTGACACATCTGTGGCGATAGCACTTGCATATAACGAGCAAGTACAACGAGATCAATATTATATTGCGAGACTAAGGCCAGTATCTGCTCTTCCTGTTCGCGTTTGGTTTCTGGTGTTATAGGTAGATGGTAATAGGGAATATCGTGCCACTCGGCCAGCGATTTTAAATCAGGGTGATTAGAGATAATAACCGGGATCTCAATGTTGAGCTGCCCGGTACGCGTTCGAAACAGCAAATCGTTAAGGCAATGGTCGAATTTGGAAACCAATATCGCCACGCGCTCTTTGTGAGCTGACGGTGACAATTGCCAGATCATGTCAAACGCTTTGGCCCGTTGGGCAAAATCATCATTGAATTGGCCTGGGGAGAATGTCGCCGTTTGTGGGGTAAATTCGATTCGTATAAAAAAATGATCAGACACCCGATCATCAAATGAATGGATTTCGTTGATGTAATTGTCGGTCTGAGCCATAAATCGAGTCACCACATCGACCGTACCAAGCTGGCTCGGACAACTGGCGGTAAATATCCAAGTATTCGAAGAAGTGCCCATCTAATGCTCCATCATTATTGTCTATCTTGGCTGTTTGTTTGATGTGATTCTATACTCACACCATATTCTTGACCAGCGGCCTCGAGCCAGCGCCAGATGTAATCGGCAAAGCTGCGTCGAATCACTAACTGCCAATGATACTCATCTATACGTCGAATCAGCGCAGAGCTTTTTGCCAAAACCGAGCCCGCCACTTTACCGATAGGAAACACTCTAGGGTGAATATCTAAAGGGGTACTTTTCTTAAGCACCTTATTCACGTCACGACCGCTGAGCTCAATAATCGTCTGGCCCCCACTCTGATTGACAATAGAAATATGGCCCGTTAACGCCGTTCGCAGTGCTAGCTCAAGGGCATAGAGTTCATCAGCCTCGGTAAGAATCAGCCATTCATCTGGGCTTAGCCAGCAAACAACCTTACCGGCTTTTTCCACTGAAGTCAGAGGCTGAGTGGGCAATGCAAGCCCTAATACCTGTGACGCCGTTTCAACAAACAACGGGTTATCACTATCCCCTCGCAACACTAAATGGCCCATCAAGGCGACCTCTTTCATGGTGAGTCCCTGCTCTTCGGTGGCCACATTGTCCGATATCGGTTTTTGATGCTGAAGAGGCGACTGTGCAGGCACCATGGCGTACTGATTGGTGACTGATACCAGATGTGGGCTCAGGGTTTCGGTTTTTTCTGGAGTGTGTACATCAGACATGTTGGCGCTCTCCTTTGGGATCTAAAAATACTGGACTGCAGATTTCGGCTTCGACAATACGCCCGTCCGCCAGTGGATAAAACACGGTTTCTCCCATTCGGTTGTGGCCACCTTTAATAAAGCCCATAGCAATACTGCGATTCAAATTCGCACTCCAGTAACTTGAGCTCACGTGACCGAGCATGTCCATCGGTACCGGTTGATCTGGGTCGTTGACGGCCTGAGCACCTTCAGGAAGAATGATTTGCGGCTCAATCGTTTTCAGCCCAACCAGTTGTTTACGCTCTTCACGCTGGTTGGCTTCAAGGGCCATCCCACGTTTGCCAATAAAACTAAACGGTTTTTTCATTCCAACACACCAACTCATGCCAAGATCATAAGGGGTCATCGAACCATCGGTGTCCTGTCCGGCAATGATGAAGCCTTTTTCAGCGCGAAGTATATGCATTGTTTCCGTGCCGTATGGCGTCAGATTGTATTTCTCGCCATGTTCAAACAACTTATCCCAAACAAAACGGGCGTAGTTTGCTGGTACGTTGATCTCAAAAGACAGCTCTCCGGTGAATGAGATACGAAAAATCCGCCCAGGTACACCAGCCACCTTAGCTTCACGCCAGTCCATAAACTTGAATTCGTCGTTAGAGAGATCGATATCAGTCAGCGCCTGTAAAAGCTTACGGCTGTTAGGCCCCCCTAGCGTCATCGTAGCCCAGTGGTCCGTCACGCTATTGAAGTACACATCAAGTTCTGGCCATTCGGTTTGATGATAAAGCTCTAGCCACTCAAGTACATGCGCAGCGCCACCTGTGGTGGTGGTCATCAGGAAGTGATGTTCACCAAGGCATGACGTTACACCGTCGTCGAACACCATTCCATCTTCGCCACACATTAAACCATAACGGCATTTACCCACGGCAAGTTTGGCCCAGGCATTGGTGTATACACGACCTATAAACTCGCGAGCATCTTTGCCCTGAATATCAATTTTTCCGAGTGTAGATGCGTCGAGTATCCCGACACTATCTCGCACCGCTTGGCACTCACGATCCAGCGCCTGCTGCATGGTTTCACCTTCACGAGGATAATACCATGGGCGTTTCCATTGGCCGACGTCTTCAAACTTTGCTCCGTGCTCAACATGCCAATTGTGCAAGGCTGTGTAACGGATTGGGTCGAACAAATCGCCACAGTGGCGACCTGCTATCGCGCCGAACGTCACCGGCGTATAGTTTGGCCGAAAAATAGTGGTACCTGTGTCTGGAATGGTCTGGCCAAGGCTCTTCGCCGCGATCGCCATGCCATTGATATTTCCCAGTTTTCCCTGATCGGTACCAAAGCCCATTGTCGTATAACGCTTTATGTGTTCAATCGACTCAAAGCCTTCCCGCGTGGCCATTTCAATCCCGGCCGCAGTGACATCATTTTGATAATCAACAAACTGCTTTGGCGCACGTGAGGTAGATTCTGTGTGGGGAATATGGAACAGTGTCATCGCTTGACTTTCTATGCGAGTGCGCGCTTTGGGACAAGTATGTGAACCAGTTTGAAAACCAAGTAGCTGCGTGACTTTTTGCCCAATTGCAAAGCCCTGTTCGAGCACCTTATCTAGAGAGTAAACGCCATTGATTGAGCCCGCTGTTAACTGGCGCTGGATGCTGTGCCCCGGCACAAAACCAATCGCTTCGTCATCCCATACAGGTCGGCTTCCTGTGTGACAGGAAAGGTGCACGGTTGGGCTCCAACCACCAGAAGTTGCAATGGTGTCACAACGCAATGTCTGCACACCGCCGGTGACTTTGTTACCCTCAGAATCAATGCTCGCTACAACCGCTCCGCTGACACGTTTTTTTCCCTGCACATCAATGACAGCTGAACCAGTCAACACGGTTATATGATGGCTGCGGGCCAGCTCGACCAGCGGACCATCGGGGTGTGAGCGAGTGTCCACAATTGCAACCACTTCACGTCCAGCCTTACACCAATCAATCGCCGTGTAATACGCATTATCGTTGGTGGTCATCAGCACCAATTTTTCGCCCGGCACAACACTGTAACGATTGATGTAGGTAGAGACGGCTGATGCAAGCATGCAGCCTGGTACATCGTTATTCGCGTGCACTAACGGGCGTTCAATCGCACCCGTGGCTAATACCACCCAACGAGCACGAACACGGTGTAGTCTTTGACGGATCTGATGGTTGTCTGCTTTATCACTGAGATGATCGGTCAGGCGTTCATGAATGGTCAAGAAGTTGTGGTCGTGATAACCATTAACGGTTGCTCGTGGCAGCATAAGTACATCCGGACACCGTGCCAATTCGTCGACCACATCTTTCACCCATTCCTGGGCTGGCCTATCGTCAATGATGTCGTTTCTTGTTAACAGTGTGCCACCAAATTCGCTTTGCTCATCAGCAATAATAACGCGAGCACCAACCCGAGCGGCGCACAATGCGCTGATCAATCCGGCAGGGCCTGCCCCGACCACAAGCAGATCACAGTGCTGATTCATGCTGTCATAAAGATCTGGATCCACCTCACGGGGCGAACGGCCAAGTCCGGCCGCTTTACGAATGTATTTTTCGTAGGTCGGCCACATGGATGGTGGTGACATAAAGGTTTTGTAATAAAATCCCGCAGGCATCACTTTAGCGCCAACTTTACCCACCAACCCCATCACATCTGTTTCCACACTAGGCCAGCCGTTGGTCGAAGCACAGACCAAACCATCGAACAACTCTTGCTGTGTAGCACGTACATTGGGGACTTGTGTCGCCTCCGTCGCCCCAACTTGCAAAATGGCATTTGGCTCTTCTGCTCCTGCGGCAACGATGCCGCGGGGGCGGCTGTATTTGAAACTGCGACCCACAATATTCACTCCGTTAGCTAACAGAGCAGATGCCAGCGTATCACCTTTATACCCCTGATATTGTTGGCCATTATACGTGAAGCTGAGTGGTGTGGATGGGTCCACTCGCCCGCCTGTCGGCACTCGATTTTTCTGTGTCATAGTTCCGATCCTAACGTGCTTTTCTCTGGGTTTAGTGGCTGCGTGCCTATCTTATAAACCTGTTTAATTTCATAGGTCGCGGTGTCGCGCGTGACGTTGAAAAACTTGCGACAACCTGCCGTGTGCACCCAAATTTCATGATGCAGACCACGTGGATTGGCGCGAAAATAGAGGTATTCTCCCCACTCTTTATCGCTGCACTGATCCGGGTCTAGCGGACGAGCAATATGGGCCTGGCCTTTGACGTGAAACTCTTCTTCTTCTCTCATTTCGTGGCAGTGTGGACAATATATATGAAACATCGTGCTCTCCCTTGCTTAATGCGCGACACCAGCTGCGCCGTGCTCGTCAACCAAAGCACCATCGTGAAAACGAAACATCGAGAAGGCTTTGACCAAATCGTGCTCCTCGCCTTTGGCCAGCGTAGCGGCAAAAACATTACCCGAACCAGGGGTGGCTTTAAAACCGCCGGTTCCCCATCCACAATTAAAAAATAGGTTTTCGATCGGCGTTTTTGAGATGATAGGGCTGGCATCACGTGTGGTATCGACAATGCCCCCCCATTGGCGGTTCATGCGTACCCGGCTGAAAATCGGAAACAGCTCAATTATCGCCTGCAGCGTATGTTCAATGGTCTGGTAAGAGCCTCGCTGACCGTATCCGTTGTAACCATCGATACCCGCTCCAATCACTAAATCACCTTTATCTGACTGGCTGATATAACCATGGACGTGGTTTGACATCACCACGGTATCAAGGATGGGCTTGATCGGCTCAGAGACTAGAGCTTGCAACGGGTGAGATTCCAACGGAAGCTCAAACCCCGCCATTTTGGCTAATACGCCAGAGTTGCCTGCCGTCACACAGCCTACGCGGTCCGCTTTTATGACGCCATGGCGATTGGTGTTTACACCGACAATGGCCCCGTCTTCGATAACCATATCAATGACTTCGCACTGCTGAATCAGATCCACACCATAACTATCTGCGCCACGTGCAAACCCCCAAGCCACGGCGTCGTGGCGCGCTACTCCTGCTCGTGGTTGCCACGATGCCCCCATCACTGGATAACGTCGATCCTGAGAGCAATCCATATACGGCACCAATTCCTGCACTTGTTTGGCATCAAGTACTTCACCATCAATACCATTTAAACGATTGGCATTGACCCGCCGTTCAATATCACGCATGTCCTGTAAGGTATGGCCCAGGTTCAGCACACCGCGCTGAGAAAACATGACGTTGTAGTTGAGATCTCGCGATAACCCCTCCCACAATTTCATCGAATGCTCGTAAAGAAGGGCCGCGTCATCCCACAGATAATTGGAGCGTACAATGGTGGTATTACGAGCGGTATTACCCCCGCCCAAATAGCCTTTTTCAATCACGGCAACATTGTTAATACCATGTTCTTTTGCAAGATAGTACGCCGTCGCAAGCCCATGACCTCCGCCACCAATGATGATCACATCATAGTTTTTCTTTGGCTTTGGACTGCGCCACACTCTCTGCCAGTTTTCATGGTATGCCAGGCTGTGTTTGAGTAATCCAAACCCTGAATAACGCTCCATATCACCACTCCCACACTCTATTTATCAAGACTTTGATACACAGGAAATGCCGAGCACAAAGCCAGCACCTGTGATTTAACTTCTTTCACCTTTTGCTCTAGTTGTGGCTCATTATCAAGAACATCCAGAATGTCTGCGATCCAACTGGCCAGCTTGGTGCACTCTTGCTCTTTAAAGCCACGGGTAGTGATAACCGGCGAGCCAATGCGTAACCCTGAGGTGACAAAAGGGGATTGCGGATCGTTGGGCACGGCATTTTTATTGACGGTAATGTTCGCCAGGCCAAGGGCTGCGTCTGCCGCTTTGCCAGTTAAGCCCTGTTTAATAAGGCTGAGCAAGAACAAATGATTGTCGGTCCCTCCTGAGACAATATCGTAGCCACGCGCATTTAACACTTCTGCCATCACTTGCGCGTTGATCACAACTTGTTGCTGATAGGCTTTAAACTCAGGTTGCAGGGCTTCTTGAAAAGCAACCGCTTTAGCCGCAATCACATGCATGAGTGGTCCGCCCTGACCACCAGGGAAAACCGCTGAGTTGAGTTTTTTCTCAAGCTCCTGGTTAGCCTGAGCTAAAATCAGTCCTCCACGTGGGCCACGGAGCGTCTTATGAGTAGTCGATGTCACCACATCTGCCCAGGGTACTGGGTTGGGGTACAGGCCTGCTGCAACCAAACCCGCGACATGGGCCATATCAACAAATAAATACGCGTCGACTTGATCGGCAATATCTCGAAAGCGCGCCCAATCTGCTTTACGCGAGTAGGCTGAAAAGCCGGCGACAATCATCTTAGGTCGGTGTTCTTTAGCCAAACGCTCAACCTGGTCGTAATCGATTTCTCCAGTTTCAGGGTTCAAGCCGTATTGAATCGCATTGTAGATTTTTCCAGAGAAACTCACTTTTGCGCCGTGAGTGAGGTGACCACCGTGATCCAAGCTCATGCCCAAAATGGTGTCACCCGGCTGACATAATGCCATAAAAACGGCGGCATTGGCTTGAGAGCCTGAGTGGGGCTGCACGTTCGCATAGTCGGCACAAAACAATTGGCATGCTCGCTCTATTGCGAGTTGCTCTACCTGATCGACGTACTCACAACCGCCGTAATAGCGTTTAGCCGGATACCCTTCTGCATATTTGTTAGTCAGTACTGAGCCTTGCGCTTGCATAACTCTCGGGCTGGTATAGTTTTCAGATGCGATCAGCTCTATATGCTCTTCTTGGCGTTTGGCTTCTCGCTGCATGGCTGACCACAGAGCCTCATCAAAATCGGCTATGACATCGTGTTTCGTAAACATGGTATTTCTCCAAGCTGACCGGTAAATTCAGGCGTTGCTGCCCTGAGCTCAGTCAATGTTATCGACGGATAGTCTTGGGCATCTGCTTCTGCCCGTCTTACTTATATCGATTTGCGACATAACAGTGACGTTGACTCGAAGCCAAAACGGATGTGGCTCCACCGTCTATGGTGGAGCCAAGTAAAGATAACTTGCTCAGATAAACTCTCCGTGTGGATCAATGACAAATTTCTTTGCCGCTCCGCCATCAAAGTCAGCATAGCCTTGTGGCGCGTTATCCAGACTGATCATTTGGACATTCACCGCTTGGGCAATTTTGACTTTATCAAACAAAATGGCCTGCATCAGTCCACGATGGTATTTCATTACCGGACACTGACCGGTGTGAAATGAGTGAGATTTTGCCCAGCCGAGACCAAAACGCAGACTTAATGATCCCTTCCTCGCCGCCGCATCTTCCGCTCCTGGATCATCCGTGACATACAAGCCCGGTATGCCGATCGAGCCACCTGCACGGGTCATCTCCATTGCGGAATTGAGCACCACATCTGGCGCCTCGTGAGTGTGGCCGCAGCCACAACTGTGCGCCTCAAATCCCACGCAATCAACAAAGCAGTCCACTTCCCGTTCATTGAGGATGACCTCTAACTTATCTTGCATACTGCCCTCGACACGCAGATCAATGGTTTCACAACCAAAGCGACGAGCTTGCTCTAGGCGGTCTGAATTCATATCTCCGACAATGACACACGCTGCACCAAGTAATTGAGCTGAGACCGCAGCGGCAAGGCCAACCGGGCCAGCCCCAGCAATATAAACGGTAGAGCCCGGTCCGACCCCCGCAGTTATACAGCCATGAAAGCCAGTCGGAAAAATATCTGACAGTAGGGTTAAATCCTGAATCTTTTCTTTAGCCTGATCAGGATCTGGGAATTTGAGCAGGTTAAAATCGGCGTAAGGCACCATCACATATTCAGATTGGCCTCCGACCCAACCTCCCATGTCAACGTAACCATAAGCTGCACCTGGTCTGGATGGATTTACGTTTAAGCAGATCCCTGTCATGCCAGATTTGCAGTTTCGACAACGACCACAAGCGATATTAAATGGCACCGAGACAATATCGCCGACGTCGACATATTCCACATCCCGGCCTTTTTCAAGAATAATACCGGTGATTTCGTGGCCCAATATTAGTCCTTCTTGCGCGGTAGTGCGTCCTCTAACCATATGCTGGTCGCTGCCGCAGATATTGGTGGTCAGAACTTTTAAAATGACACCATGCTCGCACTTACGGCTTCCCAGTGCCAATTCTGGAAAAGGGATCGCTTCTACGGCAACTTTTCCTTCACCTTTGTAAACCACGCCGTGGTTAGATTGTTGGTAAGACATCGAAGTCTCCTTGTCGGATATTATCGTTGTAGGGTATATGTGACGCGAGTTAGCCGATCCTCAAACAGCCCAGAACGCTCGATGCGCCGGCCTTATGAGATGGTGTGCTAAAAGAGCAATCACAATGAAGAACCAAATTGAGCCAATATGTATCAGGGTGGAAGCCGTTCGCCGCGCCTGCAGATTGCAAAGCCATATCCAAAAAACTGACGAGAGTCCAATCTCGTACCTGCGCTGTCAGTAATCCACTATCACGTTGCCAGTTGGAATACTGCAGCAAGATAGAATGTACCCATCGTCCACATCTTCATCCGTAATGCCGCCGTTATGCTGCATCTCGACACTGCCATGGGTCTTTTTCACTTTACAGGTACCGCAAATGCCCATCCCACACGCTTTAGGAATAGTTAGCCCCACTTTTGCCGCAGCCGCATGAACGGTTTCTCCCGGCGCAATTTGCACCGATTTATCACTGTGAGTAAAACACACTTCAATCAACTCACTGGGCAAAATGGCGTCTGCTTCTTCAGCCGCTACTTCGGCATCTTGTACAACCTGATCTTCAACCTCTTGCGGTGTTGGGCCAAATGATTCTTGATGATATCGATCCATATCAAAGCCAGACTGCTTAAGCAGTCGGCGAACCGCGCTCATGTAGGGAGTCGGGCCGCAACAAAAAATTTCTCGCTGCATGAAGTCTGGGGCGATGATACTCAGTTTGTCAGCATCCAAAAAGCCTCGGTAACCAGACCAATTTTGGCCAGATTCGAGCTGTTCGCAGATAAGATGTAGGTGAAAATTAGCAATGCGGGACGACATCAATTCCAACTCTCGATGGAAAATAATGTCCCTAGGTGTACGAGCACTGTGTACAAACAACACGTCCACATCGCTGTTGGTATCGTATACCCAGCGCGCCATCGAGATAAGCGGCGTAATTCCTACGCCACCGGAAAGCAGCAATACTTTCTCGGCCGGAAAATCAATACTGTTGAAGTCGCCTACTGGACCATGTACCGCCAGTTCAGTGCCTTCATCCATATGGTCGTGAATCCAGTTAGACACAAAACCGCCTGGCACTCGTTTCACGGTAATTGAAAAGCTATAAGGCACGGAAGGCGAGCTAGATATGGTGTAAGAGCGAAATATTTGCTGACCATCGATTTCAAGCTCTAATGTAACAAACTGACCTGGCTTGAAGAAAAACATGATGGGTTGTTCGGCCATAAAACAGAAGGTTTTTGTATCCCAAGTTTCCTGAATGGCTTTCACACATCGTACGATGTGGCGTCCGTTGCTCCAGGTTTGTGTTGCGACGGGCGTAAAAGCGCTACTGCTGGTAGCGATGGCATTATTCGTGTCAGTCATAGTCTGTCATTTCTGCAACGGTTTCATAGTCATAGCCAACCACGTTGTTGATGGGGTACTCATGGCTACCTTACTTAGCTATATCTACCCACTCGGGGTATCTGTATTGTTCTGCCATCCGATATTTAATAGTTATCCCTGTGCGACATCGGGTTATCCAAAACAGTCATTGCTCGACATTGTTTATCACTTGTCTCAAACAGCATCATTTCATGTCGCGAACAGACTCTCAGAGCAGGTGGCAATCATGCAAGATACACTCAGCAACAGGCTCATTTCCTGAGGTACTGGGCAGGAAGAGTCATTGATAAATAAGCCCAGACCGAAATGACAACTAAAAGGAAGACGGCAGAAATGACACAAAATGATTTACTCAATATCACTTATGCAAACCTGGACCTAGCTCGCAGTGAAATGACGAAGATATTGGTCGACCGCCAACCAGGCTATTCGCTGCCTCGACCACTTTATACTGACCCCTACTTGTTTCGCATCGACGTGGAAGAGATCTTTCAAAAAGAGTGGCTATTCGTTGGTATGACGAGCGAGATCCCATCCAAAGGTGACTATTTCACCGTTGAAATTGCCCAGAATCCAGTATTGATTGTGCGCGATGCTGATGGCTCCGTGAATGCGTTCCATAACACCTGTCGTCACCGAGGCTCACGCATTTGCCTTGAAGCACGAGGCAAGGTGGCCAATCTAGTTTGCCCTTATCATCAGTGGACCTACAATACCAAAGGTAACCTGCTCTACGCAGGAACAGAAATGGGAGAAGGATTTAACCTTTCTGAGCACCGACTTCATGATGTGCATTGTAAAACGGCAGGCGGGTTCATTTTCATCTGTTTAGGTGATACGCCGCCTGATTCCGATTTCGATGAATTTCTCAGCACACTGGATGAGTACATGGCGCCGTATGATGTGGAAAAAACCAAACTGGCTGCCGAGTCGACCATGCACGAAAAAGCCAACTGGAAACTGGTGATTGAAAATAACCGAGAATGCTATCACTGTGCAGGAAGCCACCCTGAACTGCTCAATACGTTGTTGGAGTGGGACGATACCACTGATCCTCGTGCTTCGGCAGAATTTCTTGCCTACTGCAAACGCATGGCCGCCGAATGGGAGGCAGAAGCCATACCGCACGCGCACAAAAACTTTGGCCAGCGTAATCGTCTGGTGCGCATGCCGTTAAAAGAAGGGACTCAAGTCATGACCATTGATGGTAGTCAGGGCTGCTCAAAATTACTTGGTCGCATCAAGAACCGTCAGCTTGGCTCTTTACGAATTCTGCACTTACCCAACTCTTGGAACCATATGCAAAGCGATCATTTCATTGTCTTTCGCGTCTTGCCAATTTCGGCGCAAGAATCACTGGTGACGACAAAATGGTTTGTGCATAAAGACGCGGTAGAAGGTGTTGACTACGATCCTGATCGTCTGCGCCAGGTTTGGGACGCCACCAATGACCAAGACCGAATCCTTGGTGAAGAAAACCAGCGAGGGATAAATTCACTCAGCTACCAACCAGGCCCGTATTCGAAAACGTACGAATATGCGGTGCTTGATTTTCTTAACTGGTACTCAGATCGGGTGCTAGATAACCTCAATACTTCTAGCTAAAAACTCGCTCTCTGCTGTAAGAGTCAATGATTAGGGGCTGTTGTCAGATAAGTGACAACAGCCCCAATTTCGCTATTTACGGTATAGCCGTACGCTACGGGTATAATACAAATGTTTTTCCGAATTTAAGCCACGATACAGGCTCCAGCACATCATGATCAGCACCAGAGTAAACGGAAGCCCAGTACTGATGGCCCCCGCCTGAAGGGCAGTCAGTGCGTTTGAACCGCCACCAAGCAGCAGTACAATCGCAATAACGCCTTCCAACGATGCCCACAACACACGCTGTGCAACGGGAATATTACTTTTGCCACCCGAGGTAATGCTGTCGATCACTAGTGCGCCAGAGTCGGCCGAGGTCACAAAAAAGGTCACCACTAGTATGAGTCCTAGCGCGGACAGCAATGACGTTAATGGAAGGCTGGCGAACATTTGAAACATGGCTTGCGAAACATCTGTGATGCCATTAGACAGCTCACCGATGCCATGCGTAACTTGCTCCATTGCAGTACCGCCCATGACGGCCATCCAAATCACCGTGACCAAGGTTGGCAGCAGTAATACCGCCAAAATGAATTCGCGTACGGTACGACCTTTGGAGATGCGAGCAATGAATATGCCCACAAATGGTGACCAAGACACCCACCACGCCCAATAAAACACCGTCCAGCTGTGGAGCCACTCAGTATCTTTCCGTCCTATCCAATTGGATAAAGACATGAAATTCTCGGTATAACCTGAGACAATCGTGTCAACCGAACGGAAAATATACAGTGTTGGGCCAACAGCAATGATCAATGCAATTAAACCTACAGCCAGAATCATATTTAGGTTGCTGACTATCCTAATGCCACCATCGAGCCCGAACGATACGGACAGGATTGCTATCATGGTAACCGCGATGATAAACGCGACCTGCGTCACCAGATCGTTATTGATTCCAAACAAGTAGTTCAGCCCACCCGCTGCTTGTTGCGCACCAAGTCCGAGCGAGGTAGCAAGGCCAAAAATGGTGGCCAACACCGCCAAAATATCAATGATGTTGCCAATCGGCCCCCAACAGCGTTCACCCAGAATCGGATAAAACGCAGAGCGGATGGTCAGAGGAAGTCCTTTATTATAGCTAAAGAACGCCAGCGCCAGACCTACCACCGCGTACACCGCCCAAGGATGTAATCCCCAATGGAACATGGTCGCGCTGAGCGCCAGTTTTTCCCCAGCTTGCGTATACGGTGCAACATTGAGTGGCGTACCGCTCCAGCCAGTGTAATACGCCACTGGCTCAGAGACACTCCAGAACAACAGGCCAATCCCCATCCCGGCAGAAAACAGCATACTGAACCAGGAAAGCGTCGAAAATTCTGGTTTTGCATCCACACCACCCAAGCGAATTTTGCCAACGGGCAGCACTAACAACATAAAACAAAACAGCACAAACAGGTTACAGCCACTCATGAACAACCAGTCGAAGTTATTGATAGACCAGCTTCGAGCTGTGGTCAGCGCCTGTTTTGCCGCGTGCGGATAACTGAGGATTAAAATAATAAACAGCAGTATTAATCCTAAACTTATGCCAAATACTGGATTGTGTATGTCCAGTCCCCAAAAACGAATGTTATCCTGACCAGTGCGGTAATCGGTGTCATATTTAACACGCGACACTGATCCTCTTCGCTTTGGGGCAGAGCCTACAATTGTTTTCATTGGATCCCTCTTTGAGTCTTATTTGTCTTTTCTCATCTGGGTTCACCAGAATACGTACCGACTCGCTTCAAACCATGTTCAACGAATCACTCCTTCTTCCAACATCAGATCAAACACCGCCTGTGCCTTTTCTTGCACCGATTGGTCTTTCATGACCCGGCCGCCGGACGCGCTGGCTTTGACGGTTGCCGCTTTAAAGCGCTCCGCCGCCGTTTTCGCCTTGACGACTTTTAACCGCTTGGCTCTGGCTTTTGCAGGCATTGTCTGCCAACTCATTCGCTCGTTATCGAGTGTGGTTGATTCTGATTTGGTAATATCGATATGTGTTCGGCGCGCCAAGCCGAATGCATTTTGTCTGGGTGGTTTCGCCGCTTCATGTACAGAGGCCACAAACGGCAACGGCACACGCAGTGATCGGCGCTGACCGCGCGGCAGTGCTTGCAACACCTCGGCGTAGCCATTCTCAATCTGCAAGATATTGGTAATACCGGACACCAGCGGACAGGCCATCCGCTGCGAGAGAAAAAAAGGCAGTAGCCCGGACGACTCGCCACTTTCTGCTCTCGTACCCGTGAGCACAATATCGGGCATAGTATTTGTCAAATAAGTGGCCAACGAATCAATGGCATCGCGTTGTTCATCTTGAGCAATTACACGCAAATGACTCAGGCCCATTCCAGCATACTCTCGTAGCGCTGGATGGTACGGATCGCCAGCGTGCACCACTTCTAGCTCTATATTGTCTATATTTAATGCCAACTCGATGGCTCGGGCATCGGTCGCTGCACGGCGAGAGCGCCCAGAATCTGGGTGCACACCAACAGAAACCAAGGCACTAATGCGTAATGATGGAGTGGGTTTAAGCGGCATCCTGACACGTCTCCCCTTGGTGCTGTTTCATCAAAGCGACTAATTCAATAAGCAGTGCGTTGCTATCAGCAATCACGCTAAGATCCGCACGCTTGACCATATCGCAGCCAACATCGGTGTTCACGGCAATAACTTTATCGCAGCCCTCAATGCCTTGTAGATGCTGAATCGCGCCACTGATGCCAACAGCCAAATACACCCGAGCGCTCACCCAATGGCCTGTAGCCCCCACCTGACGACTGCGCGGCATAAAGCCATCATCCACCGCGACGCGACTGGCCCCTTCGGTGGCACCGAGCACCTCGGCTGCCCGGTGGAACTGATCCCAATCATGAATTCCGTTACCAGCAGATAAAATAAATTCCGCTTCAGTGAGCGGAATGGCTTGCGGATCGACGGCAATTTGGCCTAAGTCCTCAATCTGGCTGGCATAGCTATCTCGATAACTAAACTCAACCTCTAACACTTGGTGACAAGTTTCATCAATGTGCGGCGCGCATTCTGGCGCCAACAAAAGACATTTTGGAGTATGACGCTTAATATCGACTCTTCCATTACCTGCACGACATATGGATTCTTTTGTGTTCACCTTCCAGGCCTGAGTTACGGGCCTTTCATTGATTGAAGCAGCCAGACGCGCACCAAGTTCAAATCCTCCATCAATGCTGTCAGGCATCAACCAATGTTTAGGGCTAAATTGGTGATCAATTTGGGCAAGCGCATCGGCTTTTCGCTCGGGGCAGTAGCCATCAAAGGTCGCACAGCTTAAATGCAGCAAGCGGTCAACACCTGCGGTAGCAAACTCTGTTTCTCGATGTAGACCAAACACTACCGCCATGACGGCGCCACCCGCACCGTATTGCGCCACTAACTGATGCGCCAAGCCCAGCACATCACGGTCGTGGCTAGACAACCTGCCCCCAGGCATATCCGGCACCACAATCAGGTAATATTTAGCCGCTTCAACACAATGCATTGGCAAGGCGGTATTGGCTTCTGCTTTTTTGCTGCCTAGACTAATTGACAAGACACGACTGCCGTTCAAGCGATCAATACGCTTGATACCATTTGGCCCAATGAATCCGACCTGGTGAGGGTAACGCCGAATTAAGCCGCTTGGCCCACGACACTCATCAGGCTGCAGCTGATACTGGAGATGCTGTGGATGCAAGCGGTTACGCCGAATCCATTCCACCCGGCGATCACGACGTAAAATACGCTCATTCATATTTGGCTCCTATACCGGCTCAACACTCGACTCTGGCGTCCAAACAAACGCCTCTGCAGAGGGTTTGTCCAACAGCAAAGCTTCAGCGACGATTTCAGCGATATCTTTGACTTGTGGCCTTGGCTCAACCACCCCTTCGAGCATGGCGGTGCATTGCTGACACCCCACTGCCACTAGATCTGCGCCAGTGTGACGAATATCTTGCATACGCATGTCGGCAATACGCTTTTCTCCTGGAATATCAGTGATTGGCGCAGCGCCACCACCACCACAGCATCGCGAGCGAAATCCAGAGCGCTCCATTTCCACCAGCTCACAGCCCAACAGTTTCAACAAAGCGCGTGGTGATTGGTATTCGCCGTTATAACGGCCAAGATAGCAAGGGTCATGATAGGTCACTTTCCCCCCTTGATAGGCGCGCAACTGAATCAGGCCTTTTTCCGCCAGCTGATTGATGAAGGTTGAGTGGTGCCACACTGGATACTGCGGCTTCTCACCCTCAGGATAGAGATCTGGATATTCATTTCTGAGCGTGTGAAAGGCATGTGGGTCGGTCGTGACAATGCAGTTAAAATCATATTGGCACAAGGTTTTAATATTGCGCTTGGCCAGCCGTTGGAAGGTTGCTTCATCGCCCAGGCGGCGCGCCACATCTCCACAATCAAGCTCTTCGTCCCCCAAAATCACCATATCGATGCCAGCGGCTTTGACGATTTGTACGAAGGCTTTTAAGATCCTCTGGCTGCGCATATCAAAGGCACCATCCGATACCCAAAACAAAACATCAGCGCGCTTCACCTCCGACATCAGTTTCAGATCCTGATCGGCTGCCCAATGTGAGCGATGGTGTGGGACTAAGCCATTTGGGTTATCGGTGTAAATAAGATTTTCCAGTACCTCAACCCCTTTTTCCGGCGTTTGACCTTTTTCCAAAGTCAAAAAGCGACGTATATCCACGATAGCGTCAACATGCTCAATCATCATCGGACATTCTTCGACACATGCACGGCAAGTGGTGCAAGCCCACAAAGTGTCAGCCTGCACAAGTCCATTCACAATGGGGTTATGCGCCCCTCCGCGAGCCTCCGCTATTTTTTTACCCGGATAAGGGCTGCCCGCGTAATGTTTGTCGCTTCCTCCTGAGAGGCCAACCACCATATCTTGGATAAGCTTTTTCGGATTCAGTGGCTGACCTGCCGCAAAAGCTGGGCACATGGCTTCACATTTGCCGCATTGCACACAGGCATCAAATCCAAGCAATTGGTTCCATTTAAAATCCGCTGGCTTCTCTACTCCAAGCTTATTGGCTTCCAGATCGAGCACTTTCAACCCAGTTGAACGACCACCAGAAAAACGCTCAGGTCGGCGATGGAATGCTAGGTGCAGCGCCCCCGCAAAGGCGTGTTTCATTGGCCCGCCCCAACCCATGCCGAAAACTAACTCCCCCATCCCCCAAATAACACCGATCAGCAGAAAAATATTCAGCGCTTCGCCTCCCCACCCTAGGGGGACGAGCCCCGAAGTCGGCAGCGTGAGCAAAAAAAAGCTGACAGCAAACGCAATCAAGCTTTTTGGCAAACGCATCCACGCTCCTTTGGACAAGCGAGACGGCGGGTTAACACGGCGATAAAAGACAAACGCCGCTCCTGCCAACATCAACGCAAGCGATACGAGCAATCCCCAAGAAAGTACTTGAGATTCGAGCTGAAACACATGAACCACAACAATGAGTAGCGCTGAAAGCACAAAACCGCCCGCCGTGGCGACATGAGTGTGAGACATGGCTTTATCACGCGCCACCACATGGTGAAGATCGACGAGATAGCGCTTTGGCATCGCTTTTAGTCCTGCAAAGATCGCTACAGGCTCTTTTTGCCCTTGTCGCCACAAACGAACGCGAAGCAACATACCAACCACAGCAAGTAGGCCAAAAGTGAGGATAAGTAGCGGCAACAACCAGTCTTCAGACAGCAAATTGAAGCTCATGAGCATCTCCTCACAAATCTTTACACAGGCGCAATGCGTCATAGATAGCAGCGTGGACATTGCGCTGCGATACACAATCTCCCAAACGCCATAAAATCATGCCATGCGTTTCCTGCTCCAGTACAGGTTGTGCTCTAGCAGCAAACAGCGCTTCGTTGTCAATCTGACCTTTATTGATGGCGTCTGCTTTTAGTTCGTAGTACAGGCTTTCATTAGGACGAGTGCCATTTTCAATGACAATTTGATCAACCACACGCTCCTCTTTTTGTCCGGTGTATTCGTTTTCCAGCACCGCAATTAAGCTTTCTCCCTCGCGATAAACCTTATCCAGCATGAGATCCGACGTCATGATGACTTCTTTTTCATACAGACTGCGGTAATAGGTTGGGAAGGTGGTTCCGCCAATGCCTACGCCTGGCTTGATGTCATCAGTGACCAGCTCCACCAATGCGCCTTTTGCAGTGAGATAATCAGCCACAGACATACCAGAGAATTCACATATGGTGTCGTAGACCAGAACATTTTTCCCCGGCTCCACCTCACCGCTCAAAATATCCCAGCTTGACACAACCAAGCCTTCTTGCGCGCCCCATTGCGGATTTTGCTCAATGAACGGGCGTCCTCCCGTGGCAAGAATGCACACATCAGGGCTCATCTCACGAATCATCTCAGCATTGGCGCTGTGGTTAAGTATCACCTCAACGCCAAGGCGGCTGAGCTCCATTGCCAACCAACGCGTGATTCCCGCCATCTGATCCCGTTGTGGCGCTTTAGCGGCAATATTGAGCTGCCCGCCAAGCTCTGCGGCTTTTTCAATCAAAGTTACATGATGACCGCGTTCAGCCGCCACCCGTGCAGCTTCCATACCTCCCGGGCCTCCTCCGACGACGACTACGCGCCGCACAGGCCCATTGGTGGTTTCAATAATGTGTGGCAGTCCCATGTATTCTCGCGACGTCGCCGCATTTTGAATACAAAGTACATCTAGCCCCATATACTGACGGTCAATGCAATAGTTAGCGCCAACACACTGACGAATTTGATCGGTCTGATTGAGCTTAATTTTGGCAATAATGTGCGGATCGGCAATATGCGCTCGAGTCATGCCGACAAAGTCCACATAACCGCCTTCGAGAATACGTTTCGCCTGATTGGGATCTTTGATGTTTTGCGCGTGAATCACAGGTACAGACACCACTTCTTTTATCCCAGCGGCCAAATGCAAAAAAGGCTCGGGTGGAAAGCTCATGTTGGGAATGACATTGGCCAATGTGTTGTGCGTATCACAGCCAGAGCCGACAACACCAAAGTAATCCACCAGTCCCGTTGCATCGTAATACGCGGCGATCTGCTTCATGTCTTCATGGCTGAGCCCATCAAGGTGAAATTCATCTCCAGTAATGCGCATGCCGACCACATAATCTGGCCCAACGGCCTCACGCACCGCTTTGAGCACTTCCATACCAAAACGCATGCGATTTTCAAAACTGCCACCCCATTGATCGCTGCGTTTGTTAACACGAGGGGACCAAAACTGGTCAATCATATGCTGATGCACGGCCGACAATTCTACGCCATCGAGTCCGCCTTCTTTAGCGCGCACCGCCGCTTTAGCAAAATCGCCAACGATTCGCCAAATTTCTTCTTCTTCGATGGTTTTACACGTCGCGCGATGCACTGGCTCTCGAATGCCAGATGGTGACATCAGATTTGGCCAGTTCTCACCATCCCAACGGGAACGTCGTCCCATGTGGGTAATTTGAATCATGATTTTGCCGCCATGCTTGTGCACTGCATGAGCGAGATCCTGAAAGTGAGGAATAATACGATCGGTAGCAAGATTAACAGAGCTCCACCAACTTTGCGGACTGTCGATGGACACGACACTTGACCCTCCACATATACACAGACCACAACCGCCTTTCGCTTTTTCCTCATAGTACTTGACGTAACGATCAGTCGTCATGCCTCCGTCGGTTGCGTAAACTTCCGCATGGGCGGTACTGACAATGCGATTGCGAATCGTCAATTTGTTAATATTTAAAGGCTGAAACAGAACACCGAATTGAGACATACTTTACCTCTGTGCGAGCCTTATTCCTCATGGTCTAAGGCTGTCTTACGTGATAGGGCTTAACTCAACGTTATCATCATGACTTAGCGACTTAATGGCTAATGGGCTCCACTTCGAATAGGCCAAATTCGCATCCTTCCTCGGCAGCGCTCTGTATCTGAGTCGCTTGGGTTTTTACCGACACACCTAGGCTTAGCGCAGCTTGATCCACCGCGCCTGCAAACCAGCCAGTAAACATATAATCCACTTTGCGATTCACTTTGCCGTATTGGTAGACAAACGCAGAATTGTCTAAGCGAATGCGGGCAATGCCAGAAGGAAGATCCAATCGCTCGGTGGTAAAAATGCCCCAACCGCGCTGCGACAAGCGTTTCATGTAGTGTTGGAAAATCTCTTCACCGACCAAACTATGTTCTTCGGCCTCTCGCTCACACCAATAATAGGCTGATTTATATCCCGCTTTATAAAGGATTTGCGCATAACGTTGTGGCCCCAATTCTTCTTCTATGGCCATATGGTTGTTGACAAAAAAATGGCGTGGAACATAGAGCATGGGCAACGCGTCTGTTGTCCATACGCCAGTGACGTCATCAACCAAAATAGGCATTTCAGGTGCGTGTACACTCATCTCAACTCCTTTTTCTGAACATGACTATATTGGCTTTGAATTGGCATTACTCGCCCCACACGTCGGCCAGAACGCGCAGCCAATTCTCGCCCATGATTTTTCGAACCAAAGTTTCACTAAAGCCGTGGCGCAGCAATGCATCAGTTAAGTTGGGGAACTCACCTAACGTTCGGATCCCTTCGGGGTTAATGATCTCGCCAAAGTCGGTTAAGCGACGAGCATAACCCTTGTCATGAGTGAGCCATTCAAAAAAGGGTTGCCCATGCCCTTGAGTAAAATCAGTCCCGATGCCGATTTGGTCTTCACCGACCAAGTTGTAAATATAGTCAATCGCTTCTACATAGTCTTCGATGCTGGAATGAATGCCGTTTTTAAGGAACGGGGCAAACATAGTCACGCCGACAAAACCGCCATGATCGGCGATAAATTTCAGTTCTTGGTCGGATTTATTTCGCGGGTGATCCTTTAAGCCGCTTGGTAAGCAATGGGAATAACACACAGGTTTCTTTGAGGCGAGAATCACTTCTTTTGAGGTTTTCTCTCCCACATGTGAAAGATCGCACATCACCCCAACACTGTTCATCTCTTCAACAATCTCATGCCCAAAGCCAGACAGGCCACCATCACGCTCATAACACCCCGTACCCACCAAGTTCTGGGTGTTGTAACACATCTGTACCACACCCACGCCGAGGTCTTTAAATATCTGAACATAGCCCGTCTGATCTTCAAACGCGTTTGCATTTTGAAAGCCCATCATCACACCCGTTTTACCTAAACGTTTAGCGCGACGAATGTCATCGGTAGACTTTATCTTGATCACCATGTCTTGGTTGGCATCGATGAGCCTATTCATCTCGACGATGTTGTTTACTGTGCTATGGAACCCTTCCCACACCGATACGGTGCAATTGGCGGCCGTCAACCCACCTTTTCGCATATCTGCAAATAGCTCGCGATCCCATTTAGCAATCACGAGTCCATCAATGACGATGGCATCATCATGAAGTTCCCTGGCGTTCATCTTCTCACCTACATCTGTTCACTATGGTGTAATCAGAATAGGTATTCCCGCGCGCTTGAAGTGTTCTGAAAACGTCACTCAAGTCTCTTTTTACGTAGCACTTTGCGACATCGCGATGATCACATTACGCCAAGATGCGAGATTCTAAGCAACGTGAATTGGCTATATGAAGGGGTATTAAAGAGAAAAGCCGATGAAAGATGACACCGGCTTAAGCGTTCTTAAATGAGTACATCGCCGTAAGTGGGTTCATATTGCGCTTCATGCAAAGAGCGCGATGAGCGCAGCTGAGGTATATTCATCGCCGCAAGTTCAGCAGGCGTTGCCACCTCTACCAGTTCAGGGGCAAGCGAAGCATTGCTCAATGCACCATCGCCAGCGTGGTTCATGCGCTCTGCTCGAGGAGAAATACCGATGTGTATCCGATAAGATTTGCTGAAATGAGGAGAAGAGACAAACCCACACGCGGTGGCAATATCAATAATCGACATTGATGTCTGGCGTAACAACTGCCGAGCGCGAAATAGTCTCAGTTTCATGTAGTACTTAGAGGGAGGACATTGAAGGTATTTTTGGAACAAACGTTCCAGCTGACGTCGAGATAAACCTACATACATCGCTAATTCATCAAGCTCTATCACTTCTTCAATATTGGCTTCCATCAATGCGATGGCTTCCACTAATTTGGGTTGGGCGGTGCCTAGCACATGACGCAGAGGAACACGTTGGTAGTCGCCCTCACCACGGATTCTTTCACAAATGAACATCTCGGAAATACTGGCGGCGAGTTCATGGCCGTAGTCACGCTTAATCATGTGGATCATCATATCCATGGGGACCGCTCCGCCACTGCAAGTCATGCGATCGCGGTCAATGACAAATAAGCGGTTTGAACACAGTACTCTAGGGTAGGCTTCATGCAACGCTGGAATACATTCCCAATGGGCACTGCACTCATAGCCATCAAGAACCCCAGCATCTGCGAGCACGTATGGCCCAGTACATACCCCACCCAGACGAACATGTTTACGCGCCAAAGACTGTACCCAGCTTATCTGGCGACGGGTATAACTGCGTGTGATGTTCACCCCTCCAACAACAATCAAGGTATCTAGCTTTGGCGCAGTGGCCACAGAGGTATCGGGGGTGACCTGAATACCATCACTGGCGTATACCGGTTCGCCATTTTCCGTCACAGTGAACCAATCATACAACGGCTTGCCACTAAGCTGGTTCGCCATTCTCAAAGGCTCAACAGCTGAAGCTAGCGCTAACATAGTAAAGTTGTCTAATAACAGAAAGCCGATACGGCCTATTTCTCTTGCAGCATAATGGGGCTGATGGGAAGACTTGGAAACTGACATTGAGCACTCCACATTGTTTTTGTAATTGTTAGTGTTTAATATTTTGTTAACTTGCAACAAAATAGCAACAATTGTGTGTTATCAATAATCACTAACAGTCTAAAAAACCCAAGAATGTCACAAATATACTATTCCAAAGACGAAAACTGCTGTTCTGCAAACCGTGTTTTAAACATGATAAAAATAGCCGGACGGTAAAATTATATTTGCACCTGAACCATTACCTTGCCATCAGGGGTCTAACAGGTTTTCCACAGAAGTTGTGCATAGCTTTTTGCTTTATTGCTGTATTTGGTTTGCCAAAATTGCGCAGCGATACACTGTGAATTCACACAGTGTATCGCCAAACGTGATGTTTATCTCGGCTTGACAAAGACTGCGGCCGTTAAGCCTGGGACAGTGAAAATACTGCCATCAACGCAGGCCTGTTTAACGATATCATCTCGTGAATCTTGTAATACTGGATGTAGAACGTAATGCTCATACCCTCGTATATGGATGCTTTGCTCTACGGTATTGGCGTTAATAACCACCAGGATACCCGAAAACTGTTTGTCAAGATCTCCCCCAACTTCCGGCCCGTCACTGATTGACATGGCAATCAAACCTGGCAATGAATCTGGCCCTGTATTGTGGAATTTCACCCGTTTCACAACCTGATCTTCTCGGCTGAGTTTGAACAGTGGAGAAGACGCTCTTATTCTTAACAAGTCTTTAAACGCCGAATCTGTCCAGCGAATGTCTTGCGCAGACGCTTGTGTATTGGGATTGCTGATGACAGAGGCAATGGTGGGCCAGTTCGCTTTATCTTTGTCTGCTCTAGGCAGCCCCACATTCCAGTTGTTCGTTTGCATGCTAAAATCGACTCGGTTAAACCAATCGCCACTATCATAGCTATCGCGCTCCATGGATTTTGAACGAAGTAGCTCAGAGCCCATGTGCAAAAACGGAACGCCTTCACCCAACAATACCGTAGAAAGGGCAACAATTTGCATTCTTGCTCGATTGGCAGAGCTTACGTTGTCCGCCACTTTATATTGATTGATATCCCAAAGCGTTTGATTGTCATGTTTGGACACGTAATTGATCGATTCTTGCGGTGACAGCGTATACCCTGCAGCTTGGCCGTTATACTGATAATCTCGCCCATAGACCATCGCACCACTGTAGGTTTGCAGGGGATAATTTTGTAAATTGCCCGCCATACCATAACGTATCAAATCCATTCTTGATTGCACTGACGCATCGAATCGATCGCCTGCATTGGCAAAGCCGAACGATTGTTTTATCTCATCGCCGCTATCAAACGGCGCACCACCACGGACGGCATCACGCAACCTATCATTGTAAGTTCCAATACCTGTGCCGGCCATGTTCCACTGGGTGGCATTTTCACCTCTTTGACCATTGGCCACTTCGGCAAAGTCCCAACCTTCGCCATAAAACCAGATATTGGGATTGATACGCTTTACCTGACGATACGCGTGTAAAACACTCGATTTCATCAAGTGCCCCATTAAATCAAAACGAAAGCCGTCAATTCGATACTCACGAGCCCATGTTGTTAGGCTGTCAGACATCAACTTGCTAAACATACGATGCTCTGACGCTGTATTTTCACAACAAGTTGAATGTTCAATGGCGCCAGTTATAGGGTTAAGTCGGTGATAATAACCAGGGACCACCTTGTCGAGTACAGATTTATCGTCCAATCCCGCTGAGTAGGTATGGTTGAACACCACATCGCTTACCACCAAAAGTCCCATTTCATGCAGAGCTTGCACCATTTGGCGATACTCTCTAATACGAGAAATGCCATCGGCTTTCACCGCGTAGCTTCCTTCTGGCACAGTGTAATGGTAGGGATCATACCCCCAATTGAAACTATCCAGGGCTCGAATATCCGCCATAATATCCTGAGCTTCTCCACTGTATGGGTTAGCTTGCTCAAGTAAAGACAATATCGTGGTGCTACTTGAAGCGCCACTGCGACACAATTTAGCACTAGGGGAGATCCGACAAAGCTTGCTAACTGTATCGGTAATATTCACACTCTTACTGTCCTCTTCCGGGATGGACGCTAAATCATTCGTCGGCAGTAAATGCACGGTGGTGAGACCTGCTTGTTGCAGTGAACGAAGGTGTTGAACGCTCTCGCGCTGGTTTTCTGTCAACGCCAAATACTTGCCATTGTATTTCGGCGTTCCTTGCGTGTCACTAGCACTGAAGTCACGAATGTGCATCTCGTACACCACATTCTCAATAGGTTTTTTCATCTTAGGCGTGCGCTGTGTATCCCATCCTGCGGGTTTGGTTTCCTCAGCCGTCAGATCAACCACCTGAGAATATTGACTCGAGCGACTAAGAGACAAGGAATATGGGTCCGTCGTTACCATGTTTTCTACCTTATCAGTTTCTGGTTGAAAGGCCTTTACTCGATATCGATAATATTTCTTATTCAGCGCTGCGCTCCCTTGGTAATGCCACACCCCAGTCGCACTATCCTCTTTCATTGTGATGGGAGATGCAGGCAACAGCGATTTATTGTCACTGTACAGTAACAGCTCGACTTTTTGCGCAGTGGGAGCCCACAATGCAAAGTGTACCTTGTTGCCCTCAATCCAGCTCCCTAAGTGGGCCTGTAAAGCGCTATCGCTACCAAGAGTATAGAGATCGTCAACAACACCTGGAATTTGAACCCTTGTCACAGCTATCGGCTTACCATTGTTTTCCAAGGCAACGGCAAGAAGTTGCGTTTTCAGCAGGGCCTTTGCTTCTGTACGACTAACCTGAAGATGGAAAGCGGTGCGGCCGTTAAGGTAAGGGGCGTCTGGATTATCAATGATTCCGGAGATCGACAAAGGGTATCGTTTGAACTCCTTTTGCTGGCCGATCTGAGGACTACCCTGTGCTCGACTCCACAACGCGTAGCGGCTCGCACCCGAGTTCTCAAACCACGCGATAGTATTGATATCCAACCAATGCGCTGACGCATCCGAGATACTTAAGTTTGGCGACTCACCTTCCCGATAGTGAAATGTCTCGTCGTTGGGCTTACTAACAATAACGGGTTGGTTTGCATTAGCACCCGTATTTGATATTGCTATACCTTGCGCATGATGGGTCATTTCAAACGCTTGTGAAGTGCTAGCAAAACCTACCAACAGCCCAAACACCATGAGTGCTAAGCATGGTTTCCTCATTAGATTACTTTTTTTACTATCCATTGATATTCACCTTTCCGTAGCGAATGCATATAAAAGAACGATGTGCGATTTAGGCGAGATACCCTATCGGCAATGAATTAAGAGCGCCTCATCCTTTTGGAAGACAGCTAAGGCGTAGATAACTACATGAAATAATTGGAGGAGTGTATGAGCAGATTTGACAAGATAATAGAAGGTTAACTTCGGCGTTTAACCTTCTATCGGCGCTGAATACTACACAATAACGGTGAGTCTTCTATTTTAACGCCATGCTAAATAGCACCAAAAGTGACCTGTTTTTCACTATAGGCCATGTTGTCGACATTATAATCGATGTCGATTTGAATATTGCCGGAAAAGCTACCCTCAGCTCCGTTAACAGGGCATGTTGCTACATGCGATAAATACGCTTTCTCGGTAGGGTTACTAAAGTAATATATTTGCTGAAGATAGCACTCACCAACGGTCATGCCTAAAGATTGCAGGCGCGCCCTTTCGCGATAGTAATGTGGCCCAGAGGCCAATAGATGCTCTGGCTCATGAGTAAACACTCTTGATTGATAGTAATTGGTAAACTCATCACCCGATTGATACAAACCAGACTCTACGCCGTAGAGTACATTGAGATGCCAATAAGCAAGCTCAGACTCATCGACTGGAAGTGGGCCAGGCTTGGAATAAACGCACTGGACCTGACTATGTGGTATATGGCTTGATGCACTCTGCCGAATCGGCTGAATACCGCAACGGTGTAGGGTATAGCCATTTTTTTCCATTCGATCACGAACCTGATACATGGCTTCAAATTTACTCAATACACTTTCTGGCGAGGTACCTGTTACCGCTTGTTGGTTTTGTGCTTGCACTTGGGCACTGAGACAGGCAAAAACGCCAATAGTTATTAATTTAGTCTTCATCAATAATTCCCTCTTATGAATCGGGGGACAATTTACCTCACCCACTCCATATACAACAGAGTTCATTTTGTCTTTGTATCACAAAAACAAAAGTAATATTTATTCCCATTACACACATAAAATAGGATAAATATACTATGCATTAACGCCTTGCATTAAATTCTTGCTCATCGTGATAAAGGTGGGGTCCACATGGAATTGGGAAAACATTCTACGTTAAGGCTATTTTTGTCCGATTTCGCCATGATGGCTTTAGATGAATGTCACCTATAATCAACTATGACGGCTTAAAAATAATAAAGAGAACACTCAGATGGCGGAACAAAATATTGCCCAAATCCTCAGTGCTTTTAATAAAATAGAGGATAAACTCACTGATCAGACCAAAATATTAAAACAACTGACAGCCAAAGTTAATCACTTAGAAGGACAAAATAGCAAGCTGACTGATCTGTTACATCAGTTACAACACTCACACACTCTTACCCAAGAGACGAACCCTAGTGGAAGAAGTGAATTTCAACATAAAGTCGAACAATGCTTAACCTCTCTTGAATCGAAATCGAAAAAAACTCTTGAGCTAGTCAAATTGAACAGTGGAAACGTTAAAAAACGAAGTTGGCCATGATTCAATCCATGCAAAGAAGAAAAATTGTACACTAACTCAACCAGTTGGAGTCATGCATCAAATCACTATGTGCGGCTTGAAGAGCCAGGTAAAGTAACCTGGCTTAAATATCGCGTCTCCGATGAACTCGGTGCGATTCACTTATCAACAGGTTTCTGTTGGATAAATTACTGTAATTAATCTTACTGTAATTTTATTTACATTAACCATTTTACACTTTATCCTACCAAGGGTAGTAGATGGAAAGAGTGTTATGTTATGCAAAAATTCTATAATAGAAAGAAAGAGCTAGCAGCGTTAAAACGAGTTTCAAACGAGATTGCAGCAAGCAAAGGGCAGTTGAGTGTAATGGTTGGTAGAAGAAGAGTCGGTAAAACTCGACTTCTGAATGAAGCCTTTATCGAAGGCGATATTAAGTACCTGTATTTATTTATAAGTAGAAAAAACGAAAGCTCACTTGTCGATGAATTTACAGACATTATACGTAATGAATTAGGAGTAAAATTCTTCCACCCACAGTCACTGAAAGAGGTTATTGAATTCCTATTAGACTACTCTAAAAGCCAGCCACTCACCGTTATTATCGATGAATTCCAAGATATTGAGATCGTAAACCCTAGCCTCTTTTCCGAAATGCAAAACCTTTGGGATACCAACAAAAGAGAAGCGATGACGCATCTTGTATGTTGCGGCTCTCTGTACAGTATGATGACCAAAATATTTAAAGGGAAAGATGAGCCTCTGTTCAATCGTGATGACCGATTTTTCAGGATTCAACCCCTTCAACCATCTTATATTGCTGCTGTGATGAATGATCACCATCAGTTTAGCGCTGAAAACATGCTTGTCTGGTGGTGCTTATCTGGAGGCATACCCAAATACCTTGAGTGGCTTACTCGCTTTACTGCCGAGAATGACAACCTCTTTGAGGGCGTGATCTCTGAGTTTTCACCGTTCATCAAAGAAGGCGCGCACCGATTAGTTGAAGACTTTGGCTCTGAGCATAGAGTGTATTTTGATATTTTAGGCGCAATATCAAAAGGAAATACAAGTCGAGCACGTATAGAAAACTTTCTTGGTACGAGTGTTGGTGTGCACCTTGAAAAATTGGATGAGATCTTTGATGTCATCACCAAGATGCGACCAATCAGCTCGAAGGAGACCTCTAGGGATGTTCGTTACGCAATTTCGGATCCATTTCTGAATTTTTGGTTTAGGTTCATCCACTCCAATAAGAGTGCCGTCGAGATGGAAAACTACGAGTACATCCAGCGCAATATAGAGCGAGATTTTGAGGTTTACTCTGGACTAGCGTTGGAGTCACTGTTCAAAGCAATAGTTATTGAGTCGAAAAAATTTGGTCGTATTGGTGGCTATTGGGATGCAAAAGGTCAAAATGAAATAGACATTGTAGCCATCAATGATCTTGATAAAAAAATATTGGTAGTGGAGGTTAAGCGCCAGCAAAAGCGCTATAACGAAGCGAGGCTTGTAGAGAAGTCACATGGCCTCCTCAAAAAGCTCAATTACAAAGGCTACCATGTAGAATACAGAGGCTTCTCTTTGGATAACCTAGTTGATGTTATGAATGAGTTTCTACCAGACAAGCTGAGTGAGAAGGCCAACTAAAATTCACAATATTCCTGGTAACCAACGACCTGCGCTTTTTTGTCCGTCCAACCGTCATTGGTCAGCACCTCTTTCACCTCCTTACACCAAGATTGGCTGCCGACATCGCCGGAAGCAACACAATTCTTGGTGTATGCCATTGCATTGTCAGTTGTCCACTGCGATTGTAATTTAGCTTTTAATTGGCTACATCGGTCTGGCGTATCTACGGAGTTGGTACAAGCACTTAGAAGCAAAAGGGTGAAAGTGAATAACGAAAGCGTTCTCATCGCGGTGTCCTGATAATGGTTAATTTTATTCGTGTTTTGTTCAGCTGTGTATACTAAGACAAATCACATTGATCTGGGTTGAGGTATTCTTGCGCGTATTTAAGGTGCAATTTTCTTTGCAAAAATAACTCAAACAGCGCTTTATCAATGTGCTCTCTATCTGCCATATCATGCATGATTTGTATTGCTTTACTTAAAGGAAAGGCTTTTTTATACGGTCTATCTGACGCTGTCAATGCTTCAAATATATCGGCTATCGCCAGTATCCGCTCAGGTATAGATAAGTCTTTCGCCGACAGTTGGCGCGGATAACCAGTACCTGCCAAAGTCTCATGGTGCGTGGTCGCCAAGCGCGGTACATTTTTCAGCTCTTCAGGAAAGGGCAAACTTTCCAGCATTTTGATACCACTTATCATATGCTCATTGATTCGATATCGGTCTTCAGCTGTCAAAGTGCCTCGAGGTATCAATAGATTATAAACTTCACCTAAATTCGCTAAGTATTCGGGCGCTTTCATCTTGATACCGAAATCATAACAAGGCGGGTGATATCGGGGGATGAGATGCTCTGGTAGATCCCTTAATAACGTATGTACGGATTCAGATGTGGGCTTTCGCAATTGCTCGACGGGTGACAAACCGAGATTATCATCAAAATGAGGGGTCCAAGGCTGCTGACCAATCGTTTGAAGTTTGTCCTTATCGGCGTCGCTGACTGGTTTATCACCAATATTCAGAGCGGCAATAAAAGCAAATTCCTCTTGCAAACGTAGCTGCTGCGCGGCCAACCAAGATTTAGCCTGTTCTCTATCTTGCCCATTTTCAATATGCCGATAGCATTCCAACTCGGCATCGCGCCAAAGCACTTCGAAGCGAGTTCTAATTTCATGAATGCGATTATAGTTTGCCTCAAGTTTCGTCCCTTTATCGACGATGTATTCTGGTACTGTCAACTTGCCACAGTCGTGTAACCAAGCCGCCAAGCTAAACTCGCGTTTTGCTTTCTCCCCTTCGAATCGAAAGTCTTTAAACGGGCCAGTCTGAGTGTCTTCTGCAGCTTCAGCCAACATTAAACCAATAATCGGAACCCGATTACAATGGCCTGCGGTATAGGGCGATTTGTCATCGATGGCTTGCGCTATCAACTGCACTATGGAATCAAATAGGGCTTCTTGCTGCTCCTCGTTCTGCTTAAGCTGATCGGAAGTTCGTACAATCGCTTTTGACAGATCGGCAATTTCCATTACGCGGCTAGGTACAGGTTGCACATTATCGTAATCTCGATTTTTTATCTTGTCTGTTTCAGCTCTCAAAGTGCGGATTGCTCTAGCAATGGGGGCTCCTGCAAACCAAGCCACACAGAGCATGGGAATAATAAAAAGCGTCGAGATCAATGTCGCACTGGTTATCTGTTGAATCACTTTTTGGTGTAACGCCTTAGCAGGTAAAGTGATGGCCAAATACTCTTTCAATGCCCCAACGTGGACTGGTTGTACATAAACATAAGAGTCGGTACCTCGAATGGTGGTCGCGACTAACTTCCCTTGTTGTTTTGGATGGCTGATAAGTTCATAAAAAATCGCATACGGCACCACATTTTGGAAAGACGATGTGCTGTCTTTCATCCATTTATCTTGCAATAATCCCACGTGATGTTGGTCTATATATTGAATGGCCTTATTAACAATGGGGATCAGCGCCGCATGCTTGGGGCTGACAACAATGTGGAATTGGCTGATAAAACTGTGGTTAAACGGCTCAACATCTTGCAATACTGTCATGCCAGTAGAAAAGTAATGCTGCACCGCATGCTGTAGAATTTCACGGCTATCGATAAACGCTTTCACATCGCCATTTTTCAAACGTTGCAGCCCATCAAAAATATCCGGGACCTCAACCAACTTCATCTTAGGGTATTGTTTTTTGAGTTTAGGAATAACAGACCAACCAGCAAGAATAGCTACTCTTTGCCCTTCAAGATCCGTTAAGCTGCGAATTTTGGAGTTGTTATCAGAGACAAGCACACCAAACGGGAGGGTAAATATGGGTTGGCTAAATTCTCCTTTCACGTAGCCATCATCGTGCTTTTGCAAAGAATGCAACGCATCGATTGACCCTTCTTCATATTGTTTAACAAGCTCACTCCAATCAAAGCCATTAACGAACTTCCACTGAATACCAGTGAGCTGACTGATCATATGCAGCACATCAATCGCGTAACCTTTAGGCTCACCCAAGACCGTATAATCCATAGGCGCCCAACTTCTTTGATTAGATATTTTTAATACTCGTGCGTCTGTGATGGTTTGTTTTTCTACTTCAGATAGTGGCAGTGGGCTAAGCTGAGGCAGTGAAATAGACGGTTGGTTAACGCGCGTATCCGCTAGCACCTCTCCGGACTCGCGAAATAAAAACGCTTCACTGCTCGCTGTATCCACTCTATCTCGAAGCGTCTTAGAAAGTGTCGATAACAGTATGTCGACACCGACCACCGCCGTGTTGTCTATAGTTTGTGCTGAGTACGTTTGACCTGAAACGGCGAGATGTTGAAATAGATAAGGCTCAGTTTTAAACACGCCTCCTGTTGATCGCGCCGTTTGAAACCACGGCCTTTGGGTAGGATAAAATCGACTGCTTTGTGTATAACTATCCCGTACTGCCAATTGCTCATTGAGAAATTGTGTCGTCTTAGTTCGTACGCCGTCTTTTTCGCTAATATGGACGACTACCCACCTATCGCTGGGCTTAGCATTAACCTTTTGCCGCAAATTAACGGATGAATCCAAATTTATCAGCTGATAAAACTCGTCGTGTTGTGTGCCAATATATGCGCTGTAAATCATTGGGCTGGCTTCTAATGTCGCCACCAAAATCGGCAGCCATCGATCTGTATCCATCGGCTTGGTAGTCAGAATATTCGATAACATAGTGACCGTACTGCCCATTCTATTATCGAGCGATTGAATATCATGAGAGATGTCAGAAGCCAGATCGGCAAACTCGTCTAACTGATTCGACTTCAACGTAGAAGAAATAAAATAATAATGAATAGATAAAGCGACAACAGCGGTCAAAATGGTCACTAGAAGGCACAGTGTCCCAATGGTTATCCGAATCGAAAATTTTTTGCTGTTATCATTCATCGAAACCATAGATAATCGCACTCCTGCTTCCATTCCCTTAGAGCATTGCTTGCATCATGTCTTACTATGGGCTTTTAAAAATACTCTTCATCTCGATAGATCTTTTACCAGCATACAATAGGTTTTTCGTTTCGAAAGAATCGATAGTCATAGATGTGATCTGCTTGAGTGGTCACGACTGACTCAGCAGCCCATGGGTTCAGACTTCGATGGCGAAGTAGAACGGTCGTTAGTCGAAATAGACCACAGTAGAGAGTATCACTCAGGTCATTGCCACACCTTCAGCCCAAACGGTTTACGTTTAACGGTTCTACGCCCGATTTAACCGATAGCGGCTCCTTATGTGGGTAGTATTGCGCAACAAGCTTTAACTTTGAGAAATCAATATCATTCGGCAAGTTTTGATTACGTGCACCATATTTAAACTCAATTTTCCCCAACTTTTCCGTTAGGCTATAACCTACTGAGTTAGAAAGGTTTAAATTAGATATTCCTCCTTCATGGGTGATATGCTTTCTGGACGTTTTTTGGAATTCTATTTTAGCCAAATGATAATCTATTTTTGCACTTTCTCCCTTGTAATTGAGTTTTTTTACGACTTTCTCTAACTGTCCAGAGATACTATTTCCCCTATCTGACATCGGTGTAAACCTACTTGTCATTCTATCGGTTAGTTTGCCATGGAAAGCCATAAGAGTATTTTCAGCTTGTACGGGATCATCACGTAAAAAGGAGTCTAGCTTGCCCAATACCTCAGTATAGTCTTGCGCAAGTGTCTCAATTTTTTCTGGCAACATAGAGTACTCAGCAATCGCCGTGATATCAGAAGTTTTGTTGTGAGCAAGAACTTTTTGCCTAGAGAAGTCTTTCTGCATAGAATCTAGCTTTTGTACTTTGTCCGAATGAGGCTTGATACTTAGCCCGGTAATGCTTCTATACGTATGCTCTTTATCTTTTAAATAATCACTCAAACTAACAGTTGAAATCGGCTCATCCACACCCATTAGCTCACCTAGAACTGACGGCTTTACAGGTTGACGTAAATTAAATGCTTGAAAGTCCTCACCACTTTTTTCTCGTTGTTGCGTTATCCCTTCATCAAGGCCCTGGATGATTTTACTACCAATCTCAACCAGAATTCGTTTAGATTCATTTGAAAGTTTAGGGTTTTCGTTTATTTTATTAACTTTATCGGTGATTTTATCTGCATATTCCTGCGCTTTTTGCGTTTCTACACCCGACCGTTGCAGCAATTTGGCATCAGCTTCACCAACATCAACTGCGCTGCTAGGGCGTTTTGATCTTATGTCTAAATTTTTCGCACCACTTGGAGTTTCTACCCCATGATTAGGCACCAACTTGTCAGATAAATTTGAACTTGAGCTTTCTGACAGAACACTTCTCAATGAATGAGGAATATTTGAAGGCAATACAGTTTTCAACTCCCTTGACTCCTCTATCACTGGCAGTGGAAAAGCGTGAACATTAGACGCACCATCTCCCATTGCATAACTTTGCATTACGATAGGCATAATCTTTGTTGAAAAATAGGGCTTGTAAGTGATCCTCATACCTTCTAATTTGCTTTGTAACTGCTCTGGCTTGTGCTCACGATCGCCGAATGCGAAATCTCTTGATCTAGTGTAGCTCGCTATATTTAGGTTGAGCTTGGCACCTAATGCTGTTCTTGGAGTCACTCCAAACACTGGATCTGTTCCACCTTTCCAATCAGTACCGACTTGCAACCTTGATTCTGAACTCCCCTCTAGCGCTAACGATGTAGTGTTCGATTTATTTGTTTGATATTGTTTTTCCGTCATTTTAAGTGCAGGGTCACTACTGGATATCGTTTCCGTAGCCGGTTGTAGAGATACACTTCCAGGATCTAACAATGCTTCCATAACCCCAGGCATGTTTTCAGGGCTTACCGAAAACTCGAAACTTCTATTGAGTTCTCTTGCATGGGATAAGATAAGGTTAGCTTCGAAAGGCATAACAGTACCCCATTTTAGTGATCCCACAGTTTGTTTTATCGGTTCAAACTCGAGTCCCTGCCCTGTTCCAGCCAACAAAACGGCAGACTTTTCATGTTTATTGGCAAACTTGACAGTGATGTTACTCGACTTATCAGGAGCAAAAGAAACGTCGTAATTGTTATGTAGTGAGGCAACAGCACCCGCGAACCACCCAGTATGATCACTCCCAGGGAAAACAGCGGGAATTCCTCCATTGGCCATACCAAAGAACATTCCTGCCTGGAACCCCTTATCAAGCTTAATTGACTGGCCTTCTTGCAAACGGTTAACTTGCTTTGTCAGTGCTTCAATTTTGCTTTGAGTTTCTGAGTTGTAACTATCTGCTGATCGAATCAAACTCTCTAAGCGATGACTTTTTCCCAACTTAGTCATCATCGTATCAATAGAGGTATAGTCTTTTAAACCGGGCATTCCTAACCTAACGGCATTAACTAGTAGGCTGTCTCTTTCTGACGACTCTATATCACCCATATCAAGAGATTTGTTTATAGCAAGCAAATCTTCAATGGCTGAAGCGAAGACAAGATCAAATTTGCTAGACGCCTCATCCGATGTTGAGACATCTTTTTTATTCCTGAGTTGCGCAATGGTGGCTTTAATGCCATCGACGCGATTTACTAGTCGTGTATACGCCTGTCTATTTTCATCTTTAACTTGCGGCTCAGCACTTTGGAGTTTCTGCAATATATCGTCGACTAATCCATTTAAGTCCTTTGGTTTAACATTGTGTATATTGGTCTTGCCATCTATGGGTTCTAAGTCAGAATTTTTTCTATCTCTTGAAGAAAGCAGTATCTTATTCAGTTTATCTAATGCCTCTGTTGCCCTAACTTCAACCTTCTTCACTAAGTCTCCATCTTCTGCTACTCGTCCAGATTGAGTGGTTGTGATTTTTTTCGATGAATTGTAATCCTTCAAATGACCAAGTATGACTGACTTGTTTTTTGTTAATTCTTTTCCTTTATGGCTTAAATTCTGATGCCAAAATCTTATTTTGGGTTCAATATGTTGTACTTTTGCTACCGTGCGCGCTGTTTTTTTGGCCCCAGTAGCTATAGCTTGAGGATTGACAATAGGGACCTCCTTGTGAAAAATTTGACTGATGGAATTTCCGAACAAGGGGATGGTTTTAAGCTCAGCATTTCCCAACCTACGCGAATCAAAGGGCTGTCCTGAGGTGACACGTTCCCTGGGATCACCGCCAATTGCCATATTCAAGCTTTGAGGTCCCTTGTGACTATATTTTGCCACACCAGATTCCCAGTCAATATCCGCTTTTTTCACATAACGAACTCTTGCTCGTCCTGTCGTGGTATCTTTTGCTGTAACCTGATATCGGTCACCACAACGTTTAACATCTACTGCGTCAAGGAAACTACCTCTGAATCGCAACTGTTTAGGTGTACGTTGCCCTCTACTATCACTGGCTTCCAAGAATACTCGACCATTTTTTACATAAAGTCCGTCTACCGCGGTGTTAGTTTCAAACACTTGCTTTGAGACACTTTCAGCCTTAACTCTGACTTGAAGAGGATCAGACAAGTTTGGCCCTTTATTTTGGGATATCTCTAACTTATGAAAGGAATTGTCCTTGTTCTTTAATTGGGCATATATATTACCGTCCTGACCTATTGTAAGGCTTTTATAGCTATCTGCAGTTTCTAAAGTGGCTTGTCTAATTTTATTTCTTCTCTGCTCTGGTTGTTGAAAATTATGTGCCTGGCCACCTAGGCCTTTCGCTGAAGCTAGCAGCGATTTCATGAGGTTCTTAGGTTTACCCGCAATAAGGTTAAGTTCTCCCCTATGGTTAAGGCCTAGGCCGTAAGGCATAGCATGTGAACCATTTACACCACCTAAAAACACATAGTTTTCTGGTTTGACGTCAGTACGATACATCTCAATTTCATCAAAAAACAAATAGTGGTCGATATCGGTAGGTTTGACTTCTGGATACCATGATTGTGGAAGGCTATTGGTACTGATTGCTGATGACGTAGGCTGACCATTAGCAGAACAACTCTCGGCAGCTATAAATCCTGCCGTAGTGTTTAACTGACTCTTTTCACCTGCGCTTGCTACTTTTGGAGCGCTGTTTGCTATAGGAATAATTGGCATTTTACTGCTCCTCAATCAAACGAACTAAATCACTCGCAATCACTCGCATATTATTAAGTGCGTGACTAAGAATTTGCCCGTTACTGAGGGCCTCTGGTAGTGAATAATTTAGCGTGATTTCCGATGTGAGGTTATTTACTGCTAGCCAGCAGCCGCGTACAACATCCATTCTGGAGTTAAGCTCTAGAACTTTAGCCAATTTATTAGTGAGCTGGAAATCGTTTGGGTCGTAACGACTAACGGCAGAATAGATATGTATTACATCGCTATTATTAGGGCACTCAATAACCCATTGATTTTCGAGTTCATCATAGAGTTTTATCGCACCAAGTTCGATGTTCAGATCTATCTGAAGAATTGACGACAACTCATGTATCGTTTTACTGATGTTACTTTGGGCATACATTGTACACTCCTTTACCATCTGGCTTTGCCAAGACCTACTGCTCTCAACGGCTATCCACCATAAAAGCGCAACATCCATTGCGAACTAAATGGTCACTTACTCCTTTTGTGACTGCCCGAGACCTTTGAGTGAATTAAAAATCTCACTATCAAAAATAGCTATAAAAGAATCCAGATAGAAACCAAGCTCTGATACGACGCATAATTAACCAAATCTGTTATGTTAGAACGTATCACGAAAAAAATTGACTTGTTATAGGCGTATATACCTATTTAATAGTTTGATAACATGATTCAAAAAACACCTGATAGCTAAAATATACCTAACCCGCTTAAGAGATGACCATCAGCAAAATAATCTAGCTTCAAGGATTAAGTAAAAAGACCCATTTACTACTTTCTTTCAGAGTTCATTTTTACCACCTGTTCAACCAAATCGCTTACCGATCCACCGGAATGTAAGCCATGTTCAATCTCAATCGAGATTCGATGAATTTCTTTGATGCCCGCACTGCCAGCGACACCTTTTAACGAGTGATTAGCTTTATCTAATTCATAGACGTCATTGGCTTTAGACGCTCGAACCAAGTGCTCGACGATGGAGTCGAGTTCCAGCTTAATTCTGTCTTTATTCAACACAGAGCGCTGAACTTTACTTCTTGGTGGTAAATCAATACCACGCTCAATTTGGTAGGTAATTATTTTTTCGACAACCTTAGATAGATGATTGAGTGACACAGGCTTAACTAAGTAATCGCTCATGCCTACTTTAGTCACTTCATCCAACTGTCTTTTATCTGCATCAGCTGACACTGCGATAATCATACAGTCTGGGTCGAGTATTTGACTTGTGTCTTTAAGCCACGATGCATACGTCTCCCAGCCGTTCATATCTGGCATCCTTAAATCAAGAAAAACTGCGTCATAGATGAACTGTTTACCCATTTCTAAAGCTTGCTGCCCACTCGATGCCATATCACACCTATGACCTAATTGGCTTAACAGCGAACTGAGTAAAATACGGTTGGTTTCAAAATCATCCACAACAAGAAACTTTAGCGACCAAGGCTGAATATCCGATTCACAGTAATCTAGTGGTGAATAACTATTATGGTAAAGGGTGGAGACGATATTTCTGTACAGCTTTCCTGGTTGATATTTATTATTTATATCAATATCGCTATCCTCTGATAGGGAAAACTCCACCCGCCATTCAGCCAACTGTTCACGCAACGCGTTTGGAGCCACAACTTTGTCTTTTTGGACAAGTTCTATATTGTTCTCTTGAATTGAACTAGCTGGGATCACTGCCGTAAATGTACTTCCAACTCCTAGTTTGCTTTTTAAGCTAATATCTCCACCCATAAGCTCGACGAGTTTTTTAGTTAAAGACAGTCCAATTCCGGTTCCAACACTGTATTCATCCACTTTTTCATAGTTATTAAACACTCGTTTTTGATCCGATTTCGAAATTCCAATCCCAGTATCTTTAACAGAAAATACTAGCTTTGAATCTTCATATGTTACTAAAATAGAGATGGAGCCAGATGTCGTATATTTAACGGCATTGCCTAGCAAATTAATCAGAACCTGGCGAACGCGAGTCTCATCACCTAGGACAATAACAGGTACGGGTTTCGTCACTAAGCACTCTAATTGTATTTCCTTTTGCTCCGCGATATGGCTTATTGTATTCATTGCCTGATCAATAACATCAAGTATATTGAACCTATCACTCGATATAGAAATTGTACCCGATTCAATTCTCGACAAATCGAGCAGGTTGTTAACAATATCGAGTAATACTGAAGACGATTCACTTGCGGTAGAGAATAAGTAATCATTGTTAGAATCACTGTTGGTTTTTTTTAATAGCTCAAGTGAAATCATTACCCCATTAAGCGGCGTTCGTATCTCGTGGCTGATATTCGCGATATGCTCATTCTTTCTTTCGTTGGCTTTCTCCGCTTGTTTTTTGGCTTCATAAAGCTGCTGGGTTCTTTTGTTGACTTTCTCTTCAAGCTTAAAACTAAACTTGTCTAACTCATTGAGCAAACTATTAAAGTGCTTAGCAAATCGTCCCAATTCATCGTCTCTTTCCACTGGTAAACGCGTCTTAAACATGTTTCCGCTTGATAAATCCATGTGCTTTGAGAAAGCGTTCAAAGGATCACTTAAATCCCTCTTAATTTGAAAATAAATATATATCAATAAAAAAACGATTAGAAAGACTAACAGGAGTAGCATATGAACCACTGGTTTTATAACGGGTTCAATAATTTTACTGGTAGGATAAAGAATGATGATATCAATCGGGGAACCTCGAATCTTCCTTTTGGCTACCAGATAACTTTTTTCACTATACAGTTCATCTTTAGATTTAATCTCACCCTTAGTCTTAATCAATGAAAGTTCATTAGCATTAAGTTTTTTATCTGGGTCATCAACGCCAATAACCTCATCATCTTTATAGAGATACAGAAGCTCATACTTCACCTTATCCTTAGCTTGTATATTATAATTATCATTTCCCTTTACAAGAATTGAAATGCCTACCATTATTCCATTTTTCTTCTTGATGTACATGGAAACCAAGTCATTACCGTTAGAGTCAATGCTTGTTCCACCCCAAGAAAAACCATTATCCATAGAATTGTACTGCTTTATAATATTATTCTTTCTCGATATTGATTCATCTCTAGTTTCACTTGGGTCACTAAATAGATAGAGCTTATTATCATAATTATTGTATATAAATGCATTATGATAATAAACATTATGAGTTAAACCAACTTCAGGTATGATGTATATTTTTGTTTTTGAATTTTCGTCATAAAATTCATTCAATATCACTTTTGAATGTTTTGACAACAATACAGCCCAATGGTTGGCCATTTTCTCTAGATTGTTTTTTGCTGCGACTATTCTCAGCTCTTCTTTATCCCTTATTAGTTTTGTAACTTCGGAAAGGTTGTTAATTGTGTATACCTTGAAATCCAAATAAACGTTAAACATAATACTTACAGAGAATACCAGTAAAACAAAGAATGTGATAAATAGCGTTTTTTTAATTAATCTTTTCGACAATGAACCTTCAAGTTCCATTACTCTAACCCATGTAAAACGTTGATATTAATATTATTGACGCTTTCGAGGATAAGTCAACTTTGTGAGATGGGTATTTTATTATAAATGATTAATAAATATAAAACATATAGCTAATAGCATATAAGGGGTAATATCGTAAAGCTTAAATTTTGAAATTATTTCAGTGAAGAACAATGAGGAATTAACCTGACAGACAGAAGTGTCCGTCAGGTGTCATATAAAAGCAGGTTGAGCGTTTAGTTTTCTGCGAAGAGTTACGTTTTTATAAATAGAGATAACAATATTTATTTGTCATGATTATAGTAGCTAATAACCATGTCTATGATTTCATTTTTTCTTTTATCCGACAATTCGATAAATTCTACCGGAGGCCCAGAATACTTTAATGATTTAAACCTGTTATTGTACTTAGCATATGGTTCACCTATCACGCTTACCGATAACGTGTAATCGGTTATAACATCAACAAAATGGCCTAACTGAGGATTTATCATTTCATAGTATTGCCCAGGAGCAATGATTTTTGAGGAGTATTCTCTTTTTTCTCTTTCTACTTCATAATGAGAAAAGGTGGACTTGTACTTTCCAGACAACACTCTAAATGCAGCAGGTCTAGGATGTAGATGCCATTCCGGATTTTCTACTGGGTGCATTACATTGATAAAAAACTGGAAATTTTTAAACGGTAGGTAAACTCTTTCAAATGTATGTTTAAATTTCACCCCCTTTCTGTTTGGTTTAATCCATCTAGTTCGCCATATCGTTTTATCGTCTAAGTATTCTGGAATCCTACTTTCAACCGACTTTAAAAATTCAATCATTTTCCCTGAAGACACTATTTATCCTTGTGATTATTTTTCATACAACAACTTTCTTTATATATTTTGAATTAATTGCATTTCTTGTTGAAACATATTTAGAGTAAAAGAAAATCTTATCGCCTACTTTATATCTATTACCTCCAGAGATTGTTACCACCAACATTTCACTGCTTGCACCCACAATCACAACATTTTTGTCTACGGGTTCAAGGTGCTCATAAGGCGCATCACTGTTGCCAATATTTACAATGGCCCTTATAGCATTAACACTAGGTATGGTATCTTCCTTGAATAGTAGACTACCTCCGTAATTTATATGATCGCCAATACTCCCATATGGGCGATTGCTTTTACACTTTATCTCTATGATCTCTGCACTAATAGAGAAAATTTTATCTGACATACCATTTATTAATGGGTCAACCTCTGAAAGCCCACCAAAAAATAGTGAATACCCAATCCTATAATGATTTATTCCGTCTGGTAAGGTGTCGCTTTCAATTAAACCAATCGATTTTGAAGACCCAGCAGATACCCAACTTATGCTATGCTGCAGCCTGCTCTCTAGATCTCGCTTTATTGAAACCAACTCAGAGAACTTGTCCCGTGTTGGTAATACACCAGATAAACAATAAAAATTCGCTCCAATGCCAACTATTGAAATATGACTTAACTTTAATATTTTATAAAAATCTTTAAGTAGACATTCAATGGGAATACCTTCTCGAATATCCCCCATTTCTGACATCAACACCACCTTATGCGTCTTATTCTTTTTTTTAGCGAAATGGTTTAGTTTTTCTACTACAGAAACCTCGGTATTAAAGCTAATATCGGAAAATTCGACAATATCATCGACCTCGTATAAGGAAGGTGGCCTGATGTAAATTGTCTCAACTGTCTTATCTATAGACTTAACTTTCATCAAAGAATCTATTCTAGAATCTAGTATTTGGTTCGGATTGAGCTCCAATATTTTTCTCAGATAAAGATCATTCCCCGACAGCAGCTTTGTAACCACTCCCCAAGATGCTTTTCTTTTTCCAAACAGGTAGTTAAGATAATTGTAATTGTTCTTGAGGTTTTCAAAATTAAGTAGAACTTCAGCCATAATTAAACTGCGACTTCACTTTCTGTTCTACAACGTTAATATTTTTATTTATCTCTTTCCACGTATCAGATAGCACGCCAAGAACATAAAAAGAGTTATGATAGATTTGCCTCAGATCTTTTGGTTTTATGTAGTTCTTCTCTCTTGTTATTTTCACTTTTTCATAGCAAATAACACCGTTATCTATACTTGGCTTTTCAAAGTCACCCATATAACCGCCTGGATACGGAAAATAAAAAAAAGCGCCAGACTTAATACTTTCATCGTGACTAACATCTTGACTTATACCAAGTTCTGAAAAAATATGTACTCTCTCTAGATTTACTCCATATATATGTTCGTACAACTCGACAGTGCCAAAGGGCACAGGGCCTGGCGGCCTAGCTGCAATTTCTACAAACTTCAAATCACCGCTGGGCATGAGCATGACTTCCATATGAGTCACCCCATTTGGCAACTCAATCGAATTTTTGTATAAGTTGAGAATATTCGCATTAAACTTAGCTATTTTTTTGAACATTTCATGGGAGCTGGGAATCGTTTTTACAATAGCGGGAAACCCATGAGAAAATGAGGTACACGGGTATAAGTACTCACTTACAAATACTGATTTAATTTCCCCATTAAGCACTACCGTATCACATTGAAACATAGACACTGAATCGAGATATTCTTCAAATATATAAGAATCCAATTTCTCTTTATTGAGATGAATAAAACCGGTAAGCTCCTCTTTAGTCGATAGCTTTTTCGCATCTATAGAGGTGGTTCCATCGACAGGTTTAACAAAAATGGGGAAGCCTAGATCATTGCTAATCCTATCTACTATTTCATTTTTATTATATTTTAGTAAATTAATATTAATGTACTTGGCAAAGAGTTTATCATCATTAACAATAGACTTCATTTCTAACTTGTTTAAAAACCGAATCGCTTGATGATACTTTGCTCCTCGTATATTAAATTTATCTCTGATTTGTGACACCATTTCTACACAGCTTTCTTGTCTTGTCGATATGAAAAATCTGCCATTAGGTGAGTTTTTTATGATTACATTGTAGATATCTCTATACTCTAGACCTTCTACTTTGTATATTTTATCAAAATAGGCAATATCTTCTTTTCTTACGCATTGTTCAACACCCTCTACTATAAGATACAAATTATCTTGGTTAGATAGAGCTTGTTTAATCTCCTTGATACCACAACTGATCAGATAGTTTTTCGCTACAATATAATAATCCATAAGCACATAAAAGTATGATTTACACTACCCTAGTTAGAATGATTATATCTAGGAAACTGCTAGAGCTCCCTAGATAATGCTCATTATCGATCCATATAGTCGCAACTTATCGAGTCCATAAAGTCACAGACTGCTGAGTCCATAAAATCACACACAACTGAGTCCATGAAGTCACAGACTGATGAATCCATAAAATCACACACTGCCGAGTCCATAAAGTCACAAGTTAAGTCTTTCATAATTCCTTCCTAATTTCATAGCAATAATTAATTTTCATATAACTGGTTAATTTACGTAGAACCATATTCACTAAATGCAAAGACCAATACTCATTTAGTATTTAATCTCAATATTTAATAAAACTATTTTCAATTAAGATATCATTGAAATTTAATTTGGTATCTAATATCAACTACATGAAAATTTAAATATAATGATACTTTTATATTTAACAATGTTTATCTAGAAAAATTAGCATGCTGGTTCCACGATTAAAAATCCAACGTTACTGTTCACACCTACGTAACAATGGAGGTTGTAAAAGAACATAACGGCTACTCTGCTGTTGGGAGCATGACAGATTTATGCGTATAATGACGCTTCATTAACCTTCACTACCCATGACTGCTCGTTCATCTGCCAACCATATCAGCCCAGAACCATTAATTTCGTCTTCGAGTACAACAAAATCTGGCAACACCTGGTGGAGAATGATGTCAACCTTTGAGATATTAAAATCAGCGAAGTCACTAAAATGCTTGTCTGCGGCAACCCCACATTGGGCTGTAAGGAGCTGCATTGTGAAAATGACGACTGTATCCATTTCAAAAACCTCTGGTTTACTTGCTTTAAACTGTAAAACAGCAGGGGCTAGAGATTGGCATTGTCTGCGCGCTGCATACCTTTGGCAGTCGACTCACTTGGCATCCACACGAGCATGCGTCGCTCACCCTCGGCGGGATGAATGTGTACGGTGATTGGAAAAACCTCGCCTACCGTCATGAAAACGTCGAACAACGCTGGCGACATAAGCTATGCGATTTTCTGCTATCAGAATACGCCTCTCTTAGTATCGAAGACACAGAGCATCACTGTCGTGATTTCGATGAATTCCGATGCTTCGTCACACGCAAAGACCGCGTTTCTGGCTTGTCCATTTCGTCCGAAAGACTCAGCACCCCAATTCCACCATCAATTATCTGGGTCCATATCTAAAGCGCCCACCGATTTCTGGAGCAAAGCTGGCTTATTATCTCGACCATCATACGGAAAGATATGAAGTCGAGCATGTTACCCATTTGAGCTGTCTAAGCGGCTCACCCAACACATCCGAGCTATTGCACTACACTTTGAGAAACTAAATTGGCTGAGTGAGAAGCTTTTTATAACTATCACAGGTTATATGACTGTACCGCCATAGCCCGGTGTCTTTAAGACGGTAACATAACTTTCTTTTTTTTCGCCCCACCACTTCTAATCCTATCACCAACTTCTACATTCGGTGGATCAGGTAACTTCAAGTCAGGAGTTCGCACAATATTGCTGGTCGAAGCTCCGGCTATGTGTGAAGGTCTTGAAATAATTTCACTTATCTTCTCTTGCTCACTATTAATTTTCCGAGTATCTGTAATGAACTGTTCTAATTGTCTAGGAAATTGTGCATTACTTGTTATTGCTTTATCAACGGTAGGCCTAACCTGATCTTGGACAGCATCCGCACACCTAATTATTTGCCTAACTTCCTCTTCTTGCCTCCTGCACTCTAGGGCTGCCTTCTGGTCCTCCGTGAGGGCCTGTCCAGCTTGCCGTTTTTGTTGGGGCGCTTGTGACTGATGTGCTTTCTGAGTTTCCTGTGATTGCGATGCTTTTTTCGCTTTCTCAGCTTTCTGATATTCTCTCACTGCCGCATCATGTTCTTGTTTGGCTATACTGGCTGCCAGCTCATATTCTTTTATCGCTTTTCTTTGTTGATAGTCGGCTTCATTTCTTGCTTTGTAAGCCTCATCGTCGGCTTGACGCCTTGCCGCCTTCATTGCTTGCTGGTTTTGGTAATAAGCCTCACCTTCTTGTCTCGCTTTCTCTCTATGATATTGAGAAAGATTTGCCTTTGATGCACTATACAAACTGGTACTCACCGAAGAAGCCGCCTCTCGAGCCTCTTTAGCATACGGATAGTGGGGGTTTTCTCTTAGAACATCCTCAACTTTACCTTTTATCTCTGTATCTGCACCATTATAACCTCCAAGTCTAATCTCTCCTGTTGTCGGGTTTGTATAATACTTGACATTTTCTTGTCCCTTAGCGAGCGCTTCCTCCAACTTTCTGGAGACACGGTTTATTTCGGCTTCAGGAGGACCATACTTAGTCATCACCTTCTTGAGCTCAGAGTCCATTCTTTTTTTATGAGGGGCTATGTTTCTTTCAAATTCCTTTCCATATTTCCAACCCCAATACTCTTCTCTCCTTTGAGCTTCACGAAGCTCTTCCTTAGCCGCCTTCTTTCCTTCACCATCGTTTTCACTCTTTGCTGCTTCAATGTTTGCGGTTGCTCGTTTAACGTCTTCCCTTATTCCATCTATGTCACTATTGCTCTTATCCGCTCTTATAGCAGAAGCTCTAGCAGATTGATGCGCTCGTTTTTCGGCAACCTCATTGTCTTCATATAACCGACGAAATAGCTCTTGTGCTTCTGGAGGTACAGCTTCTGATGAGGAGTAGGTGCCATAACCACGGTCTTTTAGCAATGAGTTTGCATTTTGCTTAGCTTCACGCTCTTTCTCAGCAATAGGCGCACCATGTTCAGCCATCACTTGCTTGATCGCAGATTCCATTGTTTTCTTATGAGGGGCAATTTCTTCGCGATATTTCTCAGTGTAGGCCCGCTCCCATTTTCCTTGCCTTTGGTGAGCCACCCTAACCTCTTGCTTCGCCTCTCTCTTAGCTGATCGTCTTTCTAGTCTACCTGGTATATCTATAAACCCTACTTTTGCATCGCGTACGTCTTGAAGGTGAGCGTCCGCCTGCTGAGTACCTCTTCGCAAATCGACGATATCACTTCGGTCTGGATCCCTACTAGTGGCATGTGTTCTTGAAGAACGCTGGGCTTGTTCTTTAGCCGCTTCATTTTTTGTATGCAGTTCAGTATATTTTTCTTGTGCTTCGTGAGGAATAAATTCTGATGGAGCATATTTCCCAAATCTATATTCTCCAAGTAACGAGTTGGTTTTTTCTCTGTTTTCAGCTTCTGATCGAGTGTTTGAAACAAGCTCAGAAACAGACTCTAAATCTTCAGTTGCTGAGCTGGATTTTTCACTCCCAGCTTTTTGAGTCCGCTCTTGTTCGACACTATTTTCTCTAGCTCCGATGAATTTAGGTGTCACACTTCCAAGGCACTTCAATCTTGGTAAACCATTGTCATCTCGACTAAATTCAAATATAGGCATCTCTTTGTTATGGAAGCCACTTCCTGATTTTTCAAACTGTCTTTGAATCTTATCCTTAAAATCATCAAAACTTAGCCCAGTTTTTGACGGGTAGAACAATAGTCCAACAACTCCTTTAGGGTTCAAGCCGAGCGTTTGTATTTCACTGTTATCAATTCTTCCCGTTGTACTTTTCTGCTTCTCAACAAGATTACTTTTTAATTTTGATAAACCAACCATTACTTCTTCAGAACTTAACGTCTGTTTATCGATTGGTTCGCTACTGCTAGAGGCTTGGTCTGTTTCATATATTCCAATCACATTTTCACTTAGACCATGAGGTGAAGCCAAAACTGCAAAGTCTCTAGGCATCAGACCAGTTTCAGGCCCCATTTTATAGTAATTATCCTTTAGCTCAGAGCTCATCAAACTCCAATTCCGTTTTGAAGCAGTGGTTTTTGTATCATTCTGAGTTTCACCTGTTAATTCATGCCACAGGTTTTTTGTTTGCACACTTCGAATTAATAATCCGTCACCCGAAAATAAATCGAGTACGAGTTTACTTTTCTCACTAGCGTTCGAGGAAGAAAACTCAACACTTACTCCCTTACTTGACTGCGGTTTTGTATCCATATTTGGCGAAGGTGAGGACACTGATGGAGAGAGCTTTTTTGGCAAAGGTGGAGGTAGTGACGGAGAAGCCATACTTGGCAAAGGCGGAGGTGGCGGTGGAGGAGCCATACTTGGTAAAGGCGGAGGTGGCGGCGGAGAACCAACGCTAACTGTTGAAGGTACTGGTGCTGTATTGGATACACCCTCAACCTGTTTCGATAAACTTGAGCTAGATCCTGTATGGTCACTTAAAGGGTCAGTAAATTCTAATTTTGACGTACATGAGTTGGAACTAGAACCAGGAATACTTTCACTTTTCATATGTAACTCAATCTGATAATGGTTGACTAAAGTGGCCTAACAATGACAAATTGTAGTCACTATGTAATTCATATTCCTATGAGTACTTACCCGGATAGAATCTATTTGTTGTCGATAATGATGTAGAGCATCTTTAATATATACATTTATATAAAAGGAATCGTGACTCCAATTAGTTCAGCTAATTAGAGCTACGATAAAATGTCCGAAGAAATACAAATATGTTGTTAGTAAGCCGCTTCAATGGTCCGCAGCGTTGGCATGAATCATAATATCGGTCCTACGATTCTTAGCCCTACCAGCAGTGGTTTTATTGCTCGCAATTGGCTTAGACTCTCCATTACTTTTCGTCACAAGTAACGTTTTACTGATACCATGACTAGAGAGGTAGTCGGCGACACTCTTTGCTCTTCTGTGTCCTAGCTTGGTATTATACCTTTTAGAACCAGTGGAATCCGTATTGCCTGCTACTGTTAACGGAGATGTTTCATGCTTTTCTGTCTTTATTAATTGGTTCAAGACATATTTCGATTTTCTGGTTAGCTGTGCTTTGTCAAAAGAAAAGTAAACGCGAGCCAGCACTTTTCCGTTTTTTGAAACATCCACACTGTGTGATTCAGAAAGTGCCGTTTTAAGCAAATATTCCTCACACTGTTTATTTATGTTCTCTCGACTAAACGAATCATTGTTAACCACAGCTTGTTTTATATATTTGTTCGGTGATACAGCATCAAGTTTCTGAATTTGATTAAACGCACCTTGGTTTAGAGCTACTTGCTTCCCCTTACCCACTGTCACTTTATTTTCAAATACACCATACTTTGAGCCACAATAAAGACTGTAGGCTTCACTAGAATCAATAGTAGTGTTAGCAAATGTTAGAGATGGCACTACAAATATTGTAACGGAAAGAAAAAATATCTTTTTCATAATATTATTAAAAACCTTTATTTTGATTACCGTAAATGACCTGTTTCTTCTGCAAAATTATCCACTAGTGAATCAATGTATTTCCATAGTTGCTCGTCCTTAGTAACTTCAAAAATATGATCTTTTCCAACACAGTCAACTAATGGAGCGTTGAGATTAGGGTCATAGCCAAAACCTACAAAAAATATTCCCGTCGTTACTTTTCTACCATCAAATGCTTTTTGTGAATTTATCTTATCTCGTATATTTTTACACAACCCGTGATTCACTAATTTCTGAGTATCCTTGTAACCGTAATCCTGCCCATCAGATATGATTATTAATAACCGCCTTGGGTTATGTCCTTTAATGAGAAGCTGAGCCGCTCTGATTATACCATTCCATGATACAGTACTTCCAACTGGGCTAAATTTGGAAAAAGTTGCAACAAATTTATCTAGTTCGCTCGTCAGTGGAATATCATGATACCATCTAGATTCGTTGGTGTTACAATAGGACTTATCTTTAAGTTTAAACATGTCTCTAATGGTTGTCTGAATATCTGGATTCCAAACTGTAGCTGTTCCACTTTTGGATTTCGCCTGGGTTAATTCACATATCGTTTTTGAGTCTGAGGGTGTAGTGTGGGTGAAAGCACCATAAGGCGCAGCACCGAGAGTACTTAGAGAAGGCGGATGATTTGAGTTGGCAATTTTAAGATGATCGACGATTTTCGAAACCGTGTTTTTTAACACATCAATTTTCACACTTCCATGAGGTAATTTACTCTGCATACTACTAGAAAAATCTGTAGCTAACGAAACATCAACTGGGCTTGAACTGGTCATTACCTTCTGCGAGACTGCGGCACTACTTACATCATAGCTGCGACCAAATCCACCTATCTTGGGGTTACCGAACCAAGAATCCTCTTTCACCATAACCTGGACACCGTATTGATAACCGCTTTTAAACTTCGCTAAACACGATACCCCTTTTGTCTGGCAATTCGTACGACTAACCGTGACGCTTGGCACCGACTGTGGCGACTGATCTGGAACATATGCATCAACATAATTTGTCACGAGGCTGATACTATCTTGGCTATTTGTTGGCTCATTAAGCGCTGCGACCGCAATAGACGCCACTTCGGATGCGTCATCCAACAACGCCCTTGTTTGCAAGGCGTGGGCTGCATCTGTTGCTAGAGGAAAAAGGGCAACCATTCCTGCCAGCATCAAAACAAAAATAATGCTAGCGATCCCTTTTTGCTTTTTACGACTATTACTCATAATTACCTACCGATAGAATAAGAGGACGCTTCAACTCGTCTGTAGTTGCCAGCGTGTAACAGAGCAAAGTAATTAACTCCCTTATAGCAAAGCGTCACTCGATATAATGGGGCTTGCCTGCCCCAAGTGGTTACAACAGAGAGGTTCTGATAGCTGGCAATATCGCGTGGTACATTGCAGTGATAACTTCCTAATTCAAATCTCGTCGGCGTTCCTACCGGAGGTTTGGATGAATCGAAGGTTAAACCTTCAATGACTGCGCCAAAGTTGCTGTCATCATACCCAGACAAGGTTCGGTTTAAAGAATTCTGCGCAATAGTATATAGAGCGTTAGCCTCAGGTTGGGTTAATGTATAGTTGCCATTATAGAGCTGTGTCCGTTCTCGCAATATACTGACCAGTGAGAATGAAAGCCGCTCAAGTTGACCTTTAATCGATAGTGAAGCAACGGCTTGAAAACTAAAAATTAAAATCAAGCATATAACTGTCGTTATCAAAGCAAATTCGATAGCGTAAATACCGCTTTGTCTATTTTTAGAATGGGAATTTATCACGTTGATATTCCTGTATTACGATCATTTCACGAGACAGCACTAAAGGCTTAGTATTGAATAGTTTAGTGACAGTGTTAAACAGCTCATAATTGACATGATAGATAGCTATAGCACTGCCAGCTGCACCACCACATTTAGGGTCTGCCGGGCTAGAGCAAATGTTCTTCTTGGACTCTAAATCATTGATACTAGAGGCATACTGAATAGTAATCTTAAAGTTTGCAGGGTCTATTACATGTCCCCATTGTGAGCCACTACTCCTAATCACGTTCTCTATCGTAGCGAGGTAATTGTTCGAGCTATCCTCAGTGACTTTTGCTCGCCGCACCGCTTGGGTAATAATTAAATCCGTTACAGAAGAGACATACGAGAGGTAGCTGACCTCTAGCCATGCCATCATCAACAGCCACAAACAGAGAAAGCCCAATGTAAACTCAATCGTTACAACCCCACGGATATTAAACTTAACTCGTTTCATCGCTTACTTCTTTCTTCTTAGGTGACAAATGGGCACTGACATTCTTATGCTTCGCTTGCGCTAGAGATATTCCCTTCATCGATTTTATGGTGAAATACAGTCGAGAAATGTCCTTTTGACTGAGCTTCGGTGCTAATATTTTTTCCACCAATCTCAGGTCACCTGATTTTGCTGCGGCAATAGTCAAATTTGCCGTCATTTGTTCATCAGCATCACCATTTTCATAGAAAGGCATAATACGTTTTACTGCTTTACTATAATCTCCCTGTAATATATCAAGCACTACTAGGTTATTAGTGACTTTTTCTTCGTCGTAAAAATGCATTCTCGCCAGGTTAAAATAGTGCCTTGCTTTGTCGTAATTGCCCATATTTGAATAAATAATGCCCAGGATATTCTCCACTTCGCCATTATTTTTATCGATACGATTCGCAAGACTGGCAAAATACATTGCTGATCTGTCATCACCAAGCATAAGGTGCGCTTTAGCTTCTACGACTAAAGAAGGTATCGTGGGTTTAGAATTATTGATGGGCGATATAATAAATACGGATGAACTTGGGTCTCCATATTCTAAATATGCCTGCGCCAACTTAACCCTAATAGAGGGAGAATCGGTGACTTTCAGCTTTTTCCTGTAGTAATTGATGAGTCCTTTATAATTTTTAGCGGCGGCAAGCGTTGTTTCCGTCGACGTTTGTTTGTGTTTGCTAGGATTAGAAACACATCCGGACGCCAGTAATATCATCAGTATTACAATACATTTTTTATATTTAAACATGGGCTAAACTCTATTGAAAAATACTCATAACTCGCATAACAGCTGGAACCGTAACCAATGGGGCAATTGGAAACATATGAAACACTATCATTGGAATCGTCAACTTAGTGGATAACTTGCCCATTTTCTCTTCAAGCTCAAGAGTTGCCACTTCTCTCAAATCAGAAGAAAGTGTCTCTAGTATTTCGTAAATGGAACTACCATAGTGTAAACTTTGCTTTAATGTCATCACGAAGCTACGCATCGCGTTTGACGGAATTTGTACGTAGAGGCCATCCAATGCGACCTCCAAACCAGACAGATTAGCTTGAGTATTAACCTGATCAAGGTGATGCGACAAATGCTTATCGAAACCGCTCATCTCTTCAGACAAATACTTTAAAGAATGCTCGATGGTCATACCGGTTTGCACACACATAGCCATAAGATCAATTAAATACGGCAACTGACCCGATATTTGGCTGATGAGTTTTCTCTTTTTCTCAGCTAAATATTTATCTGGTCCCAAAATACATAATGTCATCCAAATACCAGCCGCTAAGTATAACCATTCGTTTGATCTATCAACGATAAACACAATACCAAAACCGATTAAGGCGAGGCCGTATTTAACGGGCATATACAAGGATGCGTAATTAAAATGATAATACCCAGCTGATGTAAACATCTCCTTAATTTCATCTTTGTTTGCAGAAAAAACCTTAGGTAAATAATTCTCTATATTACGCATTTTTGACTCACTACTGTCTGAGTTGACTTTATCTCTCATTAAGTAGTTGTTTATTTTCTTCTTTCTTACTATCATTATATAAAATATAGATAGTAATATAACCAACCCTAACACTGAGGCAATAAGACTATAAAAAACACGAAGGTGATCTGTCATCATTAATCCCTCATAATATATTTAGCAAATGCTACACCAAGAGTATTACTGGCTATTACATAATAAAGAACATAATGGCCAATTTCATTTTCCATCAACCAATGAAAGTTTTCAGGACTTATATATTGATAGAAGAATAAAAATATAAAAGGCACAGAGGCAACAATTTTTATAGATGAGCGAACCTCAGCAGTAAGTGCTAACTTTTTCTTTTCTGCTGCTCGTTCATTAAAAATGATGCGATTAATTCGTTTCACTACCGACTTAAGCGCTCCTCCCCTTTCTATATTAGCGTTCATAACGATGGCAAAAAATATAAATGTAGGATATGGGAACTTAATACAAGATTTTCGAAGTACACTAGAATGCTGCTCTCCAATTAAGAGCCTTTCAGCCATTATTTTGAACTCCTCGCCCAGCTCTCCTTCTAAGTTTTTTCCTACGTATTCCATCGCATGAATCACACTTTCTCCAGAGCTCACCGCACTACCCAAGATGTTCAACGCTTCAGGAAATGAATCTGAAAACCTCGTATACGCTTTCTTTCTCAACCAATTATACCCGAGCACTAAACAGACCACTTCAAATAATAGAAACAGCAAGATGGTTTGGGGAAGATTAGTTATAGACAGAACTTTTTTTATATATAGAGCGGAAAATAAACACAAAGATGTGAGGGCAATGATTTTTATGCCAGCCATTTTTCCCAGCTGATGATATGCCGTTCTCATACTTGTCAATATACGAGCTTTCAAACTCAAATCAAAAAGTGCCGTTAAATCTACTGCTTGTGACAATTGATCATCAGACTGCGCATTAGCTTGTAATTGAGACAGATAATTATGTTTTGGTTTACTTTTTAAGAGTACAACCAATATCGACACCGCCCCTACCAAGAATATAAACCAGAACATTTCCCCTACTCCATCGTGCTGAATACCGACTTCAGTTCGGAATTGAGACCAAAAAAACTGGCTTTGCTAGACAGGACCGATCGCCCAGACAACCCTGGAGTAATAAATTTGCCGTTTACCTTACCACTTCCCGTATTTCCGTCATGGGTGAACTTAAATAGCTCTTCCATAACTACGGTGCTTCCCTCTAGACCCACCACCTCTGAAACACTCATTACTTTTCTGGAACCATCATGTAGTCGGCTAATCTGTACAATAATATCTACTGCACTCACTACCGTTCGGCGAATAGCTTCTAAAGGCAAATTTGACGTCGCCATCATAACCATGGACTCAATACGAGCAATCGCATCACGTGGGGTATTGGCATGGAGGGTAGACATAGAACCGTCATGCCCGGTATTCATAGCTTGGAGCATCTCAAAGGCTTCAGCCCCTCGGCACTCTCCAACAACAATTCGGTCAGGCCTCATACGCAATGCGTTGATTACCAAATCTCTCTGGGTAACAGCCCCATTCCCTTCAATACCTTCGGTACGGGTTTCTAGACGCGCGACATGGGGCTGGAGTATTCTCAACTCTGCCGCATCCTCTATGGTGATAATCCGCTCTTTGTTTGATATAAACTGTGAAAGTGCATTCAACAAAGTGGTTTTGCCAGAGCCGGTACCGCCCGAAATAATAATATTCAAACGACAACGCGCAGCTATTTTAAGCAAATTCGCCATTTGGCGACTCATTGAACCATACTCCGCCATCATATCTAAGTTAAGTGAATGTTTTTTAAATTTTCTTATGGATATACAAGTTCCATCAATGGCTACTGGAGGAATAACAATATTAACTCGGCTTCCATCTAACAGGCGAGCATCACAAGTTGGTGTCGACTCATCCACTCGTCTACCAACTGTTGCTGCCATACGCTTTGCGATATTTTGCAATTGGTTTTCGTCAATAAACTTAACGGTCGACTCCTCAAGAATCCCAGCACGCTCAATAAAGACTTTCATGGGACCATTTATCATAATATCGTTTATCGATTCATCCTCTAGCAGAGTTTGTAACGGCCCAAGCCCAATAAGTTCGTCGACCAAGTGCTTAACAAACTCAATACGAGAAGGAGACGTGACAGAATAACCAGCATGATCGATAATCAGATCGACCGCATTGGTTATTTGACTAGTAAGTTGCTCTTTCGTTAAGGTTTTTATTGATTGTGGATCCAATGCCTCAAATATCTTTTCTCGGATGCTAATATAAATAGACTTACTCTTTTGCATATTATGCCCCTTTGTTTATCCATTTTTTTACAAATGATTTTTTGGATCCTTTTAGGCTTTTCCCTAATACCAAAAGGGCTAGTTTCTCGATTTCTCTATTTATAGCGAATTTTTGCTCACTGAACTTACGTCCAATCAATATTTCTTGACTAAGCTTTGAGTCATAACCACATACAATGTCGGGGCTAGTCCCTAAAAATGAATTAACTTCTTGCATAGAAGCGTTTGCTGACTTTTCTGGCCTAGTGTTATTTAACACTATCATTCGCCTTGATAACGACTGCCGTTCATCTAATGCATTAATTATTTTTTTTGTTTCTCTTATACACGAAACGCTTCTATCTGTGACGATTATTATTACATCCGAGCTTTTTTCGACATATTCAATATTGGTCATACTTTTTATTGAACTTGAAAAATCTCTTATTACAAAATTATACTGATCAGATAGCGAATAGATGAGTGTATTGAGAATTTCACTCATATCACTATCAGGCAATATATCGGATTGGATACTCAGTATAGAAAGCAGTTCATTCACCTTCTTCACCATACTCATCGCATAAGTCGAGTCAATATCATTCATCATGTCTGAAGAATTAAGCTTTGCTTTTTCAAAGCTTTCTAAACCCATAAATATATCAACATCACCACCAAGGAAATTATTGTCTGAAATAATACATGAGCTGCTATGCTGTTCAGATAAACTTCTCGCTAGTTGACTCGAAATAAACGATGAACCCACTCCCCCTTTAGCACCAATCACTGAAATAGTTTTTGCTTTTCTGGATGTAGCAATAACTGTTTTTGGGCCAGTGTCTAGTCCTAGTTGTTGATATATCTCTATGAACTCTTCTCGCGGGAAAGGCCAGAGTATATAATGAAACCCCTTTAATTTTAGCTGCCTAGAAGTTTGATAAGAGTCTTCTTTACCAATAACCACCACATCCGTATTAATAGGTATCACATTTCCTATACGCTCTACCTCTTCAGGTATTGATTCACTGCTTGTTAGATCCAAAATGATTAGGCTTGCTTTTGAATCTCTTGTATTCGTTTGTATGTTTTTTTCGGATATAGCTATAGATTTAGGTACTGTCAATCCCTCAAACTTACAGGCTTCTTCAATAAAACCCCGACATTCTTTAGACTTATAAAATAGTATGGAATCATATTTAACTTCGTTTTTGGTGTCATTTGACTGAACTTTTATCGCATCAACTAAATCAAACATAATTATTACTCTTTGGTGTTATCTAATGAGGTTGTCATCAACATTTTTTGCGGATGAGTCATTGATATCCAACGACTATTTTCCACAAAGCAACCAGAGTAGGCATGCTCGTACGAATTAACACTGTAATAACGACACCTTTCTACTTGGACCTTCGGAGAGGTGGTTGAAACGAGAAGATCAAACTGCTCGTCTTTTTTGTTTATGCCTGGGTGAACCTGAATTAACTTCGCGTTAACCCCTCTTTTCAACAAACGTCTTCGAATACTTTTTGCCCAATTTTTCCCTATTTTCGTGTAGGTATCGATACGAATGCCATGGGCGAGAATGACGCTAAAGTGCGAATCAATAAACTTGTGCAAAAAGGGAGACGGCTTTTTCACCGCTAAAGAATAAGTGGCAGGAAAAATATCGACACTGCTTCCCGAGCGGTCTTTCACACTTGCGCACCCACTCAGCAACAAAATAACCGTCAATGTTAACAAGGTCTTCATTGTTTGAACCCTCCCGTTGCCAGTAACTCTTTGGCGAATGAATCACTCGCTTTAGAAAAGGAGTGTTTACTCAGGCCAAAGAAGCGATTCAAAGTGGTTGTTTTTTTCATCTCAGGCAACTGAATCTGTGATGGTGCGATAGGCTTAACCAGATTCACCGTGGCAACAATAACCAGCTCCGTCTTCTTTCTTGTGGTTGCCGCGTCACGAAATAGGGTACCGAGAATAGGGATGTCTCCCAGTAAAGGTACTTTGCTCAACTTTTCAATTTCCTTGGTACTCAACAATCCTCCAAGCACAAAGCTTTGCCCATCGCCTAGTTCAATCGTTGTTTTCTCTCGTCTGGTTTTAAGAGCAGGCAAATCGTAGTTCTCGTTTTGGTAGGAGTTATCGATTTCGCTTACTTCCGGTGCGAGAGTTAATCGGATTTTGTCGTCACTCTGCACTTTCGCAGCCATATTTAGCTGGATACCATAATCTTTATAACGCACAGTAGCGGTATTACCGAGTGTATAAGCTAATGGCAGCTGACCACCGACTAAAAAGCTCGCGGTTTCTCCAGAGATAACCGAAAGATTTGGCTCTGCAAGTACCTTGCTCACTGTATCACTTTGATCGGCTTTAATAGCCACCAAAAGGTTGGATGCTTTGATACCGGTAATCGGACTAGTAAACGTTCCAGAAGAAGTTCCATCTGCAATGCCGCCAAACCGAAAGCCAATCTCTTCCAAAAAGGATTGAGACACCTCTGCGATGGTCAGTTTTACATTGACTTGCTTGGTTGCAGCCACCTCAATATTGTTTACCACATCATCAAACACTTTATTTTCCATGGCATACAACTCTTGATCTTGTTTATTACGACCAGGCGCTTTAAACTTTAACTTTTGTTTTGTCAATTTACGCTTTAGTAAAGTACCAACAATATTGGCTATCTCCCTTTTTTGTGTTTCAGTTGACACAACCCCACTTAAGACCACTTGGTTACCGACATTAAAAACATTGACATTCGTGTTTGGAAACTTAATAGCAATATACTGTTGTATCGCGGTTAAATTCTGATTTACAACAATAGTTTTATTGATTAGAGTAGCGCCCGATTTACCAAATATTATCACCGTGGCTTGGCCTAGAGATTTTCCATATACCACTACCTTTCTCTTACCAATCACCTGATAGTCCGCTACCTTAGGCGCAGAAATAAACACAGATGAGACATCACTCTTTAACGTTATGCTTTTCGCTTGCCCTGCTGCCAAATTTATTAGACTGCTTGCCATTGACGTAAACGATAACAATGACAGTGTTAGCAAAATCAATATTTTTTTTACTAGTTTACTCATGACTAGGACCTAATTTATTTTCAATTTATCAGCTCGATACTCAGCTACTCCCGGAGAGTGAGGAATAATATTCCCAGAATCAGCTTGAAGATCGGTGATCGTATACTTACCAACTGACTTGTCGAGTTTAATTTGAGAAACGTTCTGAGCCACCATAAGCGTGACTGATTGCTTTTTTGTAAGCTCCAATATAACTGTTATTTTATTGCTGGATTTATCTTCTCTGTTATTTTGTTTTGATGGTGATTGTTTTATGACTCTTAAAACCTTTACCCCCTCAAACAAAGGTTTTACATAAACCGTTTTGTCGTTGCCATCTGATTGACTGTAGTCATTGCGCTCTTTTTGTGCACCAATTATCGCAAGTACATCCACTTTGCTACCACTCGTGACACCTCCCCAAACAATATCTTTACTTTCAAGCTCAATGGGATATGCCACATTATTTTTTTCGATTATAAAGTTTATATATTCTGGGTCATCTGGCTTAACTAGATAAGAATTGTATAAGTATGTACCCGATGATAGTTTTTTTCGAAATACAGTTCCTGGCACAATATTAAGCTTAACGGACTGATTGAACCCAAGCTTATTCGCTTTTTCCTGTGCTAAGTGCTCAACGGTCAGCTCACTCCTATCCACTTTCTCACCCGATAGAACATTTTTATTTAGCCTCCACACCTCAATGGTTGGTGCTTGCTTTTTCTCCGGCTTTTTATCTTTAATAAAACTTCCTGATATTCCATATAGACCAATTACCATTGCCGAAATCGCTATAATGATTAATATTTTTGTTTTCAAGAAACCACCCTAAATTAAGTTCATTGACATAGCGACACTAAATAGACATCCAATACATATTGGAACTCCATATGGAAAACTCGATTTATTTTCAGTGGCTACTTTTGCTATATACTTTATTCTAAGCACTTCAATTAATCCAAGTGCCCCACCAATAGTAGCAATTAACATAAACGTTAATACATAATATTGGCTATCTATTGCTATAAGGAATACACACAGAAGCTTAATATCTCCCGCAGATACTACCCCCAATATAAAAAAATAAAATCCAAATATGAATACAATAAAAATAAGTTTAAAGCTCGAATCTACGTCACTAACATTGTTAATAGTTAAGCAAATCAAAAATATAGACAAGCAAAGATTATTTGGTATCTTCCTATAAAATACGTCTAGAAAGCCTATATAAATTGATATGGCGGCTAATATCAGCCACCACATTTTTTGGTCTAACACACTAAACTTAACTAATCTTGTTTATTACCGCTGTAATTTTTCCCATTGCATCATCTAGAGCATCGTGTAGGCCAGTATTAAACACGGCATAAACGACTCCAGCCATAATCGCAGCAATAATAACGTATTCAATTGCAACAGCCCCTTGTTCGTCTTTTTTAAATTTCAAGACTGATTGTTTAATATTGTTAAAAACAGCATCAACCTTACAGTATGCGATGGTAGATAATTTATTTATCATTAGATTTTCCCATGTTTAGTAGTACACTTTAATCCCGTCACCACCTTTAAGCACATTGCTGATAGTTGTAGCTCCGGATGGATAAAAATATAACACCACTATTAAAGAAAATGTCACACAAGCGTGAACACATGTCGTAAAAATAAATCAAAATGGAAGTTAAAATATTTACCATTTAATTATTAGACTATAAAGTAGGTTATTTAGTGGTAAACACCTATTCTATTTGAAATAACAAACAACATATCCCAAACCCTATATAAAGGCGATATTTAAAAGTTGTTCTTTCAAACTACATTGAATCGAAATCTCTTTGATAGGAACCCCCACATCAAACTTTAACAAGAACGTAAAAGCATGTTTTCCTCTAAAAACCAAGAAATCGGTTAGTGGTGGGCCACTGATGGTTTCACTATTCTGGCTATAAAAACACTTAGGTCTAATTACAGTGTCAATAGCACTCGAGGCATGCAGCTTTGCCAAAAGACAACACTTCATATACATTCTCAGAATTGACCTTCAGCATGCACCTTATTTTTCCATTCAATGAAATACTGTTTTCCCAGACATCTATTTTCGCTGTCCAGTAATTCCTGTAGGGTACGAACATTCTAGATTGACAATAAGCTATTTTAATTGTTAGTTAACCTTAAGAGCCATAGGAACTTCCATGAAAAACTCTAATTTATTCTCTCCCTTCATTTTTCCTAATGGAAAACGAGTAAAGAACCGTATCTCAGTTGCACCGATGACCAATATGCTAAGTGCAGATAATGGCGAAGTTTCAGAGCTGGATATCCAATGGTTACAACGATTTAAAGGTGGTGGGTTTGGGACAGTGATTACTCCCGCGAGCTATGTGAGTAAGTCCGGTCAAGGTTGGCCAAATCAGTTAGGGATTCACGATGACTCATTGCAATCAGGCTTAAACACATTAGGTAATGCTTTGTTGTCAGAAGATGGATTGAACATAGTGCAAATTGCCCATAATGGCGGCCGTAGTCCGTCATCGGTGACGGGAGAACAACCCCTTTCAGCTTCTTCTTATTCATTGGATTTACCCGATTTCGAACAACCCAAAGCGTTGAGTGTTAATGATATAAATGAAATAAAACAAAACTATGTTAGTGCTGCGGTGCGGGCATATCGGGCAGGGTTTGACGGTGTTGAATTGCATTTTGCTAATGGTTATCTCATTACTCAGTTTTTAAGCACCACGACCAACTTAAGACAAGACATGTACGGTGGCAATCTCGAAAACCGCGCTCGCTATGCACGTGAAATAGTTCAAGCATGCCGAACTAAGTTACCTGACGATTTTCTTATTGGAGCTCGCCTTTCTCCAGAGGGGGATGGTCTTGATATTGACGAAGCAATTATCACCTCACAATGGTTGGTGAATGATGGCTTAGACTTCATTCATCTTTCTCAACTTGAAGCAGCAGCGCCCGCAACAAAATATGCCGAGCAAAAAAATCCTGTTGTCAGCTATTTCCGAGAAGCATTAGGAGACTCATTTCCTATTTTTGTTGCCGGAGGAATCTTTAGTGGAGAGATAGCATCAGGACTGATCGATGCAGGTGCCAGCTTCGTTGCACTTGGGAGAACAGCAATTGGCAACCCCGACTGGCCTTTGCTCATTAAGCAAAGCTTGCAGCCGACGCCATATCCATACAAAAGTAAAGAGCTATTGGAAAAAGGTGCACCTCAGGAAATTATTGACTACTGTAATAACTATATTCCATTTTTAGGGGTCATAAGCGAAGAATAAATTACATGTATATCAGTAGTCGATGTAACTTAACTTCGAAAGGCAGAACGATAATAGGCCCAATGTTCTTGGATTGGGCCTAGGGTGTGTTTTCAATTAAGGCTTAGGATTTTACATACTTGCATTAGTGATCTTTACTGGGTTAATCGGGACAGTTTTCCAACAGACCGTTCATGGTTGACAGACGAGATACCCTTTTGGTCACCTTAAATGACCAGTTTCTTCGTTAATTAATGCAAGGATTTGGTTAATCATTTGCTGGCTATCTTGTGCTTGATAAACGTTTTCCAAGCCAACGCATTTCTGTAAAGTTGCATTTGTAAAAGGATCATAATCAAAGCCAATAAAGGCAAGGGTCGTTTCCACTGAGTTACCGTTATAAGCGATTTGGCTATCTAGCGTATTTCGAATCATGTCGCACATACCTGCATCGACTAAAACCGCTGATTTCTGACTAGCGGTCTCAGCATATCCACTTGCTTTCGCCGGGCTATCCACACCATCAGAAACTATAATCATCAAACGTCTTGGGTTATTACCTTCATTAAGCAATTGAGCGCCTCTAATTATACCTTGAAAAGATGCTGTTCCATGATCTGGATAAAAATGACTTAACGCACGATTAAACGCTTCGAAATCAGTAGTCAGACTAATATCATAGAATATAGAATTATCTATTGTCTTTGTGTCACAATGGCTATGGTTTTTGGGAACAAATATTTCTCGGATAGTTTGATAAACGTCAATATATTTTTTTCTAAACCAGCCTTTAGTATACACATGCTCTTGAGTCATACGACACGCTCCACCGCTACTCAAGTCTCTTGGAATACTATGGTTAAAAAAATTGTACGCTGTTAATCCAATAGTACTTGGGCTAGACCCTACTGCTTGTTGATTTCCTACCTCAAGTTGGCTTGTAACCTGATGAATAATATCAATTAAAGATTTGTATTTTGCCACTGTACCACCAGACCATGTATCTCTCATTGAGCCAGAAAAATCTGCCGCAATGACAACATCTACTGGAACAGTTTTAAGCTTTTGCGAAATAGCTTGGCTTCTTACAGTGTAGGAGTCTCCGAAACTAGGCATTGAACCATTTCCATTGAACCACGACTGTTGAGTCATTGAAACATTAACCTGGTACTGATAACCTCCCTGAAAATGGGCTAAGCATATTACATTTTTCATCTCACAGTCTTTTCGGCTGACGGCTACCGACTGTATGTCTGCTCCAGGAACATACGCATACGCATAATTTTCGACGATAGCTCTATTTGTTTGGCTTCCAGAGCTAGAACCTTTATTAGGATCATTGAGCGCTGCAATTGCGATAGATGCAACTTCAGATGCATCATCTAAGAGTGCTCTTGTTTGTAAAGCGTGGGCAGAGTCTGTGGCTAGCGGAAACAAACCAATCATTCCTGCCAACATCAAAATGAAAATAATACTAGCATTCCCTTGTTGTTTTTTACGAAAATTATCCATAATTATCAAATCTATAGAACAAAATAATGCGATAACATGGAGGTGATTACTGTAATAGTCAAGCAGATTGGCAACATAAGGAAGATTGTATACAACCAGATGACAAAGTTTACCCAATCACCTTTAGTTGACTCGAATACAAAGATAAAATGATATACCCGTGATCGTTGAAGATGCTTAATTTTTACTAAATCGGGGTCATGCTAAGCAGCAACTTTAGCATATGCACGATGCCACTCGTGACAAACGAGTGCGGGTCATGGCGCTAAGTGGTTGAGTTATTGTATAACCTTTCCCTTTTACATGGATTGAATGATGGCTACTGTTGAAGTGAAATGTCGTTTTTGCTCTCAGACTGACTCTGTCATGAAGCATGGGCGGAACCCGAGAGGTATCCAGCGATACCATTGTTTGGAATGTAAACGAAGCTTTCTTCTCGATTAGGCTTATGAAGCCTGTCAACCCAGAGTAAAGGAAAAGATCGTTGACATGGCTATGAATGGCGCGGGACTACGAGACACAGGACGAGTGCAGGAGGCCGGCTACAACACGGTTTGCGCACTCTAAAAAACGCCAACCAAGGCAAGTAACCACGATCCCGTTTGGTGCCGCGAATATTGAACTCATTTGCGAAGTCGACGACCAGTGGTCGTTTGTCGGAAATAAAAAGAATCAACGCTGGTTGTGGTACGCATCACAAAGAATCGAGCGGACCAATCTCACTTTACGTATTCGACTAAAGAGATTAGTGAGAAAAACGATTGGCTTCTCTAAGTCAGAAACCATGCACGACAAGGTGGTCGGTACTTTCATTGAGCAAGAGTATTACTAGTGAATCAACTAGTTGGAGTAATGACCAAATCGCTAAACATAAAGCTCAGAGAATGTGAAATCCCAAGGAAGAAGTTTCAGTTTTCAACTTACTTATGTTTACTGGCTCACTCTTAGAATTCAATACGTATTTGCAATCCCCCAAAGAAATACGCTTACGCTCTTTTAGGCCAAGCCAGCCAGCCGCAATCCTAGAAAAATTCGACAAGCAAACTTTATCTGAATTAACAATGACGTTGTTACTCATCTTATCCCAATATATTAAAGGAACCCTGACAGAGTTTAAGTATGGCACATCGTTTCTATCGTGTACCAGATAAGGTTTATTTTTTATGGTGACTAGCCCATGATCTGAAAAGTAAAACAGCGAGGCTTTTACATCTAACTGCCTCATCATGTTAACTATTTTTACAAGCAACTGCGATGTGTTTTTGATAGATCTAATATAACATTTTTCTACTAGATCCTTACTATAAGGCAAATTACTAGAAATACTATTATATTCATCTCTTGTTAGTCGATCACAAGCATATTCATGAGATCCCATAAGATGAATAACAATTAGCTTATTCTTATACGGTGATAATAGGTATTTTAAAAAGGGTCTCAAAACATCCTTATCGTTTTTTGAATAAATATAACTTTTCCTATTTAAAAATGTTTGCTGACTTGCTTGCTTTGCCAATGCTGTTATAGGCGTATCATATCTTCCTATATATCCTTGATTGCTAATCCAATAAGTCTTATATCCTAGATCATTAGCAAGATTAATTAATGATTTTGAGTAGTTGGGCTTTAACACCTTGTGATATGTCATTATCATTGGGACAGAAATATCTGTTATTGTTGATGGAGATATGGCGGATTTATATATTTCAACTCCTGGAAAGTATAATTTTGAATTACTATTTCTATTTAGGTTATCCATATAATTTATACCAACAGATTCACCTATGACTATGACTTTAACACCACCAAAGCTAGATGTTTTATTAATCGTTTCCTCTTTCCAAGAATTAACTCTTGACTGTAAAACTAGAGTATTATATGACTTGAAAAATTCTTTCAAAGAGAGTACGACTCCTTTTACCGGATTAGGTAGAAAATATAAACATAAAATCAAAGCAGGAAGTATAATTAAAAGGCTTTTAGATATATTAACAGACCTAAGATCATACTTAATTAATAAAAACGGGATAAAAGAAAGAATAATTACCAACGATTCTACATATATCAATATTGGAAGATGAGATATAAAATTAATGGATTCTGAAAAATTACTATCAAGGACAACTAGTAAGGTAGAGTAATTAAACTCATCACCATATTGATATCGATATGCATTTAATACAACAAAAGAAAAAACAAACAAAAAATAAAAAATAATACGAATACATTTATTATTTATATAAAAAAAGAATCTAAAAAACAAATACATTGTGAGAACAGAAAAAGGAAATAAAAAGTAATATCGACTAGGAATATAACAAAAAGAAGACAGGATAGACAAGAAAAATGAATATATAACAACTTGAATTCTACAAAAGCTAAAATATAACATTATAATATTTACCTATAATATTTTCATTATTCTAATACACCATTCATACTTAAGGCTGTCACTTGTGCTTACTTTGTATCCCTACTTAGCTTTGTTGTATAAAACAGCCATTCACTATACTTCACCTTCTGATACCCAGATTTAGACTGTTCAAACCTTATCCTATGCTCAAGTTGACTGAGTGTAGGAGGTGACAATCCTGTTTAGTGGTAACAAAACAATGCACATTCGCTATTACGCAAAAAGGCCAGCCTACTTCTAATCATATAGTTCTGAAAGATGGGAATAAGAACTCGAATAAATTACTTGATCCATTTGTGGATCGTGACTCCAATTAGTTGAACTACTAATAATACTCTCGCTCGATTCTTTGTGATGCGTACCACAACCAGCATTGATTCTTTTTATTTCCGACAAACGACCACTGCTCGTCAACTTCGCAAATGAGTTCAATATTCGCGTCATCAAACGGGATCGTGGTTCCTTGCCTTGGTTGGCGCTTTTTAGAGTGCGCAAAACCGTGTTGTAGCCGACTTTCAGCACTTGTCCTGTGTCTCGTAGTCCCGCGCCATTCATAGCCATGTCGACGATCTTTTCCTTTACTCCGGGTAGACAGGCTTCATAAGCGTAATCGTGAAGAAAGCTTCGTTTACATTCCGAACAACGGTATCGCTGGATACCTCTCGGGTTCCGCCCATGCTTCATGACAGGGTCAGTCTAAGAACAAAAACGACATTTCACTTCAACAGTAGCCATCATTCAATCCATGTAAAAGGGAAAAATTATACAATAAATCAACTACTTGAAATCATAGCCTATTTGTACTGGGCTTAGGAACATGGGCTTTTCTTCGTATATTGATTGTTCAAGCTTTCCAACATTGGCTCAAGCGAATTAATCTAGATATCAACTTTCCTTTTATGCACAAGAGCAGCGAGGTAACTGTTCTATATCTGGCCTTTTTGTCAACAAACCAAATCGCCAAAGCGACTACGACCCAGGCGCCCAAAATGTCTACAAAGTAATGCCACCCTAAGAGAAAAGTAGCTGCTATCAAAAATGTATTGATGACGAGTAGTGGATAAAACACCCATTTGGTGTTTCTAAACGTATAGGTAAATAACGTAGACCAAATAACGTGAAAAGACGGAAAACTAATTAATCCGACGCCTTCAACCGTCGGGGTGATTCCTTGATGAATCTGTTTGAACTCTAAGGCGAGGTTTATTTGTCCACCTAATAGGAATGTATGATCAAGAACGCTTGCTGGAGAAGCTGTAGGAAAAAAGTAATAAGTACTCAGCCCCAAAAAATTCACTAAAGCAAACTTTGCAATAAAACCTTCACCACATTCTCTTTTAAAAACAATAAACAGTAACAAAGGCAATACCATAAACTGCACCACGAGTGAATTATATGCAAGGGCCAACAGTTTAACGAGGTATTGGTATTGGTGAACAAAGCCCAAGATTTTATTTTGGTCAATGCCAAGCACTTGATCAAGATTGAATAAGTCGCTATCTATGGGGGGAAACGGGGTCAATCGGAGTACTGGCGCCCACGTCGTGATAAGGAATACGATTAAGAAACCACAGGTAAGTAAGAGCGTCTTTCCTGTTTTTGGAAAAAGTGCTTTGCAATACCAGACAAAAGCCATCATAACGACACAGCAAACTAATGCCTGTACAGATTGAAAGTAGTAACTAAGAGGTGGATTAATATAATGCGTTATTTCTTTGTTGTATAAATAGCTAAGTGCAAAAATGACGTTCATCAACAGAACGCAAAAAAAAGCTATTTTTTGTGCACGATTTGCTTCACTGTAGGGTCTTGATACACAGGATACTAGCGAATTTCTAGTGTTAATGCGAGTTAAACTTTCCTGACCATTCGCATAGTTATATTTGGTGATACTTTCTTTCAAATCGTTCATAGTATAAGTGGGTAACGCTTAAATTAATTTAGAAAACGTATTCAAATACGAATTCACAGTAGATTGTATACCTGTATAAGAGCGAGTTTATATAGGTGTTTACCCCTTCAATTAAAAATTAACTAACTTCCTGGAAATAGTATTCTTTCAAAATAAAAACCCCAATTTCGATTTTGGGGTTAAGTGTCAGATCTAGTCCGAACTAATACAAATAATCGAAATCAGCCTAGGCCCCTTCTCAATGTGGGCCTAGGAATATCATTTTACCTAGCTTTGGATCTCGCTTCCGATGTAAGCGCTACTTGCCACTGCTCGAACTCATTTTGGTATCTCGTTGACCATTGAGTAATGACTGATTTGTAATTTTTCCAATTGCCTTGGCGCGTTTCTTGAAGCATCGAGTTTACCTCTTGCTTATGCTTCTCAAACATAAAGCGAACCGCTAAGTAGCCCCAACGATAAATTCTATCAACATCAAAACCATCATACGTTGTTTCAAAAATCTCATTGAGCGTGTATGTCGAACCATCTTTAATCGTATCGATCGCATCCTGGTTGTTGTTGCCCTTAGCGATATATTCAGCAATACCTTCGCTCCACCACACCACTTTTTCCGTTGGATGATTAAAATCACCATAAAGATCAAATCGGCCATCTAAATAGTGCACATATTCATGCTCTAAGTTCCAAACCCAGTGTTCTGGGTTCGCATATGTCGCCTCATAAGCGACAAAATTTGGAATGTTACCTGGTAACGAAGGGTCTCCTTCTAGATACATACCACCGTTATTCGTGCTAATGTTGAAAATTGGCCCGGCGTATTTACTATAAGCGCTACTTGAATCAAAAATATTCACTTGAAGCTGCGTGTTGTAGTCGTCCTTAACAGGTTGCCACTTCGTTTCCACTGATTGATGAAAGTCACTTTCCTCATAACCCATCTTAGAGCACGCCGCTATATGTTGGGCTTGTGTCATGTTTTGCGACAAGATTCGAATCGTTGAGCTGCAATAGTAACTTTGTGATAGAACCATAGGTTTCAGCTCGGCTTCAAAGTTACAAATTTTAAATACGCTACAATCTGACACGGCAGATGCTGTCGCGAGCCAAACTGCATCGCCCTTTCCATACATCTTGTACCGCGCAAAAACTTCGTTGATTTTCCTCTTCACAGTAGAGCTTGCACTGCCTGAATAATGGGTCATTCGACCAAGCTCGCGACCTGCATTGGCGGCCATAAACTCATCACTAGCGCCAATTGAACTGTCTCTTAAAGCGAAACTTCCTAGAGCGTTAACTAACTCCATTTGATCACCGATAATATCAACAAACTGAGCATTGTGTTGCCCCCTAAACAGAATTGTAAAGACACCATTGACCGCATTACGCATGTACCAACTTTGAGCATAATCATCATTCCATAGTGTTAACCACTGAGTCACTTGTGATAAATAAACGTGCTGTAGATCTGCGCTATCCATAGTGATAATCACCTCACTCAACACTTTTCCGTGCGCATCACTATTTTCGTAAAAATGAGCGTTAGCAACGAACGCATCAATTGATTGACGTACGACTGGCGTTACCCAAGAAGCAAATGACACATTATCATTGTAAAACTCCACGTAATAACCAGCACGAAGGTATAAATATAAAGCTTCAAGTTCGCCACTTCCTCCGCCAGCATAGGATTTCGCTGAGCTTGCTGTGTGAAAAGCGACATTGTGCATATGATGAGAATCAAAGACGGATTCCTGAATTGAACTGTTCACAGAAAACAGCAAATTGATACATTCTGTACCTTGAGCAATGATCTCATTAATCAATACCCTACTGTTAGTTGTCATAAAAGCTTCGATATCACAAGTCATACTTTGGTTATTAGCAAGATCGCTCGGTGACAGTGGCAAAATTGCCGTAGGCGCAAGCTCGTACTGCTCGATGTCCATACCGTGATGATACTCATGATGCTGTTTAAACTGGTCGTTACTTTGTTGGGTAGGTGGGGTTAGTGCAAGCGCAGTAGTGGCAAAATTGGCTGTTACTACCGCGACTATAAGCATTGTCATATTCATTAGTACTTCTCCTCTATAATGGGTCCATGAAGTGCCATTACATAGGCACCATCATTTGTCCTTTTCACTACAAAGAGACACTTAATGTTAGTACACCAAATATAAACTCAGCATTATATGAAGTGACTTATTGGGCTAACCTCACTATTAAATCTAGAGCCTTGATGGCCTTATGATAAAGGCTTCTTGTTTTTAAGCTGGCCTCAGGTTTGTGTGGTGATTCAAGCAACCTATCTACATCGAAGATATTCCAGACAGAAATAGTGAAACTACGACGGTAAAACATAGGCTCCATTTCCGCTTGGACGAATGATATTATTTTCTGCCAATTCCATCATGTACACTTTCACTTCCTTTTGGCGAATACAATTTCGAAAATTTTCATACACTGAACGATGTGTTGGCAGACACGAGCCTTCGATAAGAGCTTGTTTGATGTCTTGTAAAATTTTCGGATTGACTAGGGCAGAGCATTCCATTTTTACTTTTTCTGTCTTTGCCAAGCAATTCACATCTGAAGTCATACTATCTAAGCCAGCTGCAGGGTCTGACTTTTGGCTAACTGGTGGTATAGCAATAGAATTGTGCGATCCAGTAAGGCTTTCGGCGATGTGCTTTGGCTGTTTTTTTTCAAGGCAGTGAAGACACAGGGTCATAGCAATAGAAAGAATTTCTAATGTGATTGAGATCGTGAGGATTATTGGCGTTGAGTACACAGAGAGTAAGCTGTCGCTTTTCACATCGATAGAGATTTCCATCGTCTTGTTCAAAGCCGCTCTTTTGTTTGCAAGCCGTTTTGAGGTAGCACTGGCCTGAGTAATATGATTGATGCTCAGTTGTCTAGATCTTAGCGTTTCTAAGTCGGTGATTTCTTGTTGTAGCGACTCTATTTTTTTCTTGATGACATGAGCTTCCTTGCTGCTTGATAGGGCACTTTCAACGCCATTTTGAAGAGAATAAATTGAGGCAGTGGTACTTAAAAACGTCAAAGTGATGCAGATAATGCCGAGCAATATGACTGTGGATTTGGTTTTATTAAAAATGCTCACGATCAACGTCGGTGAATAGTTTTTTACCGCATCAAACAACAATCCAAGGATTGCAAATGTTGTGGCTAAACCTGTCCCTTGACCCAGTGAGTACATAAACGTAACCGTTAGATACATACTTATTCCTGCAGTAGAATACAGAACGACATAACAAAAAATTTTATTCACTTGGCTAGTATAGGCACTATTCATTTGGATGGACTCTATGAGATAAATGAGACCCTGTGGCCAGTCAATAGGACCGGCCAAATGTCTTCTATTGCTTAGGTTTCGTCTTTAAGGTGTGCGAACAACCCCGGTTGTTTTTGCTTAAAAAATTAGCTTTATTTCTAATTATCAAATAGTTACACGGTTTGTTTTGTGTGAGAAAATAATCGGACACACGATGAGCTATGTGAAGATTCTTAGGAGCAGTAGTCCCGAATTAAAGACTCCACTTTATCGATAAGTGCTTTATCCATTCTGGAGAATTCAAACTTAATATTTTTGCCACTCGCGCTGACTCGCTTTCTTATATGTTTATCTTTAGACGAGAAGTGCACAATATCTTCAACTGTTTCTGACTTAGCTGAACCTGCCCCTTTTAGAGCCAAAACCTGTCTTTCCATCACAGTCATGACAAGTTCTTGACGTTCAGACTTATCCAATTGCGAGCAAGATTTGATCTCTTTGTCGGTAAGAATTGAGTCCTTAAACGATTGAATATTTGAACCGAATTTTTTCAGCGCTTTCTCTACTTTTGCTAGTTTGGCATAAAAACTATTGGGTATACCTTCATAGTCTGGAAAGATATGCAGCAATTCTTCATCGACTTTTAACGCTTGTATTGCCTTTCTGACGGTTTCTCTTCCTATTGAAAGAAGAGAAGCCAATTCATTGATAGTCAGCGTTGTTGGCTCAACGCCATGTTCACTGGCCTCAACCATCATAGATTGGCCGCGCTCTCGAAGAGAATGTGGCTTTAGAGAATGTGCATCTCGGATCAGAGATCTAATATCGCTGCTCGAAGCAGAGTCTGACGGCAATACCCAAATAGGATAGGGTTGTTTGGTCTCTATCGCACAATATCGCCTCAAGCTTCCTTCAATCACTAAAATGGTCTGGTTATCGCTTGACCATATCCCCAAACAATCCGTATCTATTCCTTTTTCGCGAATTGATTCGATGATTGAGCTTGCCGCATCGTAGTTTAACGCTTCTTGATTACGAGGATTCAAGGTGTGCGAGCGTGTTTTGGTTTCAATGTCGTCGGGCGCTATCACGTGTCGAACGGCTTTGTATATTCCACTTTCTAGCTTGTACTCTTTGACTTCACGTTTGGTGCTGACTTGTAGATTATTCCCTTGTTGTAAGTGTCCTTTCGACGCTTTGCCTAAAAACGCTTCTTTGCCAGTCGCTCTGCTATATTTACTGTTCATTACTCATTCTCTGTCTTGACCGATACCGCTTTTAGTTCACGGATGATTTGTTTGTATACAGAATTGATGGAAGCAATTGCATCGTCATACTTTTTAGAAGAACACAATTTTTCGGACTTCATTACATCCAGTGGCGTTCTGTTGAGTTCGGCTGCCGCTACCATAAGCTCAGAGTGGACTATGTATGAAGAAAGCAGTTTGTCTTGTACCGTTCTTGAGAGCTTATCAACCGTATCCCTTTCTGCTTTCACTTTCTCATCATGATTGACGACAAGTACTCGACTCCAAACTAGGTTTTTTCCTTTCGAAGGTAAATCATCAAATCTCGACGCCGTCGTCAAAAGATAGTTAGTGGTTGAAGAGTAATCGTATTCTCGAGGAGAAATGGGTATAAGTAGGCAGTCAAGTGCTTCATTAGCAGCCCAGATCAATGGAGACTCTTGAGGTGGTGTATCAATAAAAATGAGATCATAAGATTCCTGAAGAACAGGAACAATATCGCTAGCGAGTCGTGCTATTAACTTATCTTTTGTTTCATCGTCCGATTGCCAAAAAATATCATGGAACCTTTCATCGGTCGCAAAGGCAGGTAACACATCGAGATTCGGTAAGTGTGTGTTAAAAGGGGCGTTTTTAATGATGTCTGACTCTGTGTACCCTGAGTCGATAAGCTCTCTATAATCACCTTGCGTTTCAAGCTCGCCGAGTACTAAATCAATCGCAGTAAGATAAATCGCATCATCTCTCACAGTACGCGTAATCATGCCTTGGCCCAACGTTCCTTGAGGGTCTAAATCAATGAGTAATACGCGAGCATTAGTATCTAAATCTAATGCCGCCGCAGTTGACATTAACGCCGTTGTGGTTGATTTTCCAGTACCACCTTTTTGATTTTCTACAGCAATGACTCGTGGCAAATATTTATCTTTGTACGACTCAAATCCCCAGTGTTCAATAAGAGAAAGTATGTCATGTCGCGTAAATAAATGCTGTTTATTCTGATAGATAGGCTCAGTGATGACGTTATTATCAAGCGCCGCCTGTATGCGCTTTTGAAAGGTTGCAGGGGCAAGTCTTGTATGCTCACGTAACGTCTTTTTATTTAGACAGTGGTTATAAATAAGGCGGTCAATACCATCAACTTGATCGTCAGAGACATCAACCGATGTTTGTTTCTCTATGATCTCTTTCCTACTCAACTGCTCTTGCTGCATGTTTAATGCAATTTGTTTTAAACGCTCTACCTCATTCACGGCATGCTCTCCATTTCAGACTTAACGTAATCATAAAATGGAAATGAAACAAAAACAACACCATGAACCAATTATCGTTTCAATAGTTTAAAAATGAGATCTAGCAAGCGCTATTAATACAGAGCAGGGTTACGCGATTTTGAACACAATGGAGACTTTGGGGGGGAAGAGGGAACAGAGACTGAATATGGTAATAATTCACTATATGGAAGATAAGATAATGTGAAGTCTTCAAAGTACAACTAAG
>NZ_JAMKMR010000021.1 GCF_023634645.1 Vibrio sinus | reverse complement strand
TATGAAACTTATTTACGGTAATACGCTTTAGCTTAATAGAGGTGTAAACGTGCATAATTTAACAAGTTCAACGGGCTCGATGAAAATATCAGAGACGGTCGGAGAAAGTTCCAACAGTCGTCAAAGCACTGATGGTGTAACAGGTGTTCGTAATACTTATCATGAAGGCCCTTCGTCAGGCCAAACGGTTCTCTATGCCCCTTTTTCCGCCCCAGACATCATTGATCAAGCACTTGGAAAAAATGAGATTAGGTTTGATAATGGTAAGCCGATGCTGCCAGTAATTGCGGTAAACGATGAAAAAAAAGCGGAGCTAGAAAGTCATCTACACGATAAGCGACTCAGTGAAACTTACAACCCAACTCATGCAATAAATTTTATCAATGAAGTGTCTGAAAAAATTGAGGCTCTAAAGCTTAAAGCGAAAACGGACCCTCAGTTAAGAGATATGCCGGATGATCAGCTTGAAAGATTATGTGGTGAAGTCGTGAGAGAGCAGTACGGCAGTGCTAAGTTTGACCGGCTCATGGAAACATCAAGAAAGGTTATTCGCTCGGCTACTATCTTGAAGCAAATGGAAATACGAAGCAATGAGAATGGTTTAGAGCTTTCTAAGCTTACTTCGAAGCTCGATAAATTGTACGTGCTTGGTCATGGGGGGGCGGGCAAGGATATATTAAGTGGTACTCAAGATCTCGCTGATAAGAAAGCGATTATAAGTTCTAAATTGCTTTCTAAACAGTTTCAAGAGGGTGGCCTTCCAAAGGGCTTTCGAGATTTTCGTGTTGCGGCTTGTTACAGCGCAGATACGCGCGAACCTGCTTCCTTTTCACCAGATGACTTAAAAAAAGCATCAGAACCCAAATATAAGAGATCGGGTTTTTTACATCTTGGCCGTAAAGTTATGGAACGCCAGCCTTTTGCTCAGTCTCTGAGTAAATCGCTCGTTGATGATGGCTTTACAAATCCTGTTGTAACTGGTTACCACGGAGCCGGAGTAAGCCATGGAGCAAATGGGCATAAAGCACAGCGGTTACCCCATGCCAATGACTTAACCACCCGATCTTCTCTTGTTCGAGAACGATTTTCTTCTGACAAAACCTAATCGGGTTGTTAGTTAACCTCAGCTGGATTTTTATCAAAACTTGATACTTTTATTGATAGAAAAAACATAGTGATTTGGTCATTATTTGTACAGGATTCCTCATGGAGGGGACGTTATGAGTAATGTCGAAGAGCTAAGCCGTTTTTGTCAGCAGGTACTCGAGCAAGGTAAAACACTGGCGGAAATGAGAGATATCTCGGCCCAAGAGCTAGAAAATATCTACTCTCGAGGTTTTGACTACTACCAACAAGGTGACTACACCAGAGCGCTAGACGATTTCAGCTATCTAGTGATTCATAACCCCTGGGACAGACGTTTTTATATCGCTCTAGGTTCTACCCTACAAAACATGAAGCAATATCGAGAAGCGTTGAGTTTTTTTGGACTCGCGCTTTTTATGGATTCCTGCGATCCCACGGCTTCGTATCGAATTGCTCAATGCCTTATTGAACTCAGAGAAACAGTCTCTGCGAGAGATGCCTTACAAACTGCAATACAGCAGAGCTATTCAGATCCTAAACATACTCAGATAAGGAATATGGCCAATCGTCTTTTATCCACTCTTTAGGTTGTAAACCACGTAATGGGAGGTAAACATGACACAAATAGACATAAGCGCTACTCACATTCCAGCGCCACATAGGGAACATCGAGGTACACAGACGGAATACGACGATCTGTCGTTACCATCCCCAAGAGTGGCGAGTTCAGTTGTACCTTTGCAAAAGCAGGCGAATGAGGCTCTTGATAAGGCTGAATTTTCAATTATTGAAGCCAAAAAACTTGGCGTCGATTTGGCAAAGAAAGAGTTTGTCGGGAAGATGGTTTCATTGGGAATAGCAACCGTCGCGCTGGGGCTCGCCATTGCAGCAACCATTTTAACCGGCGGCACCGGAATTCCTTTGGTTGCGCTGGCCAGTGCGAATTTTCTGTTATCTGTCGCTGATGTGAGTTGTGCTCTTTATGATTGGCGTAGTAAGGCCAATGGAGGAGATGGTCTGTCTATGGAAGGGGACGCGCTAGCCAATGTTGTCCATTTGCTTGCAACCCACCTTGGAGCAAGTGAAGAAACAGCGCAAACGTGGGGACGTAACGTATCTGTCCTTAGTCGGCTATCGTTGACCCTAGCGACGATTTGGACTGGGTTTTTTGCACCCGCAGCGTCGTTGAGTGGAAGTGCAACGTCAGTGATGAGTGGATTATCTTCCGCCAAAATTTCCGCTTCTCAAGTTTGGAGCGCTTACAACACTATTGATACTAAATCTGATGATAAAAAGCAGGAGTTGGAAACCGACATTAAAGTGATGGAGGGCAGGCTCGATCAGATGCTACATGATTTGATTCCGTCAATCGATAGTCCTCAGCTCGATGCTTGAGTAAAAGCATATGTAAGGGCATAGTGTCATGCTTTCCGAATAAAATCGCTTACACATTTGAGCAAGTTTCTAGCTATCTATTTATAGCAACAATGCTATAAACTTGGGTATATCATTAAAAAGTAAAGATCAAAAAAAGTAGGGAAGCATGTCTACTCATAATATGACATTCAGGGAACGGTTTAATCAATGGTATTTAGAACGCAAAACGAAGCAAATCGCCTCTAAATTAACGCCTTGGTTAAAAATTAATGGTGAAAAAGAGGTCTACAGCTACGAAGACGTGGATTATGCGCTCAGTCGAACGAAAATTAGCGACAAGTATCGAGAGCTTGCTTACGCTATTTTTTGCTCGGATGACGAGCGCTCTGCGTCATTTCGACAACAGGGTTTAAAGCGCTACTTGTCAAAAAAGTCACGATTACCAAAAAGCTTGAGTCGTTATCCTTAGTTCTGAGGTTAACGGTGGTTAAGAGTATGCTTTGGGTTCGTTATGATTGAGCTTAATTTCAAACAGGTTCCGCCCTCAGAAATGCCTCAAGTCTATGAGGCCGTCAAAGTTGGCACTGTTGCTCAAATTGAGAAGGCGTTTGGCTGGGATGAAGATTTTCAACAAGCGCGATTCAAACGTAGTTACCAGAGCGAATGGTTTCGGTGGATACAGGTTAAGTCAGAGAGGATAGGGCTGGTGTGTTATCGATTTCATGCTAACAATATGCACCTGCACTACCTAGTCCTTTTTCCGAAATTTCAACAGCAAGGCTATGGAACACATGCAATGAATCAGTTACATTCGTTAGCCAGGCTGCATGAAAGTGACGGTGTCACTTTGAGTTGTTTTAAACAAGATAAGGTTGCCATTTCATTTTATAAACGGTTGGGATATAAAGTAAAACATAGAGAACAACACTTTTTATTAATGTCCCGTTCAGTCGCTGTTTATCGCTAGGAGTACTCTGTGAAACTTAATATTTATCAAGTTGACTCGTTTGCAAGCAAACCCTTTACTGGCAACCCTGCTGGTGTGTGTATTACTGAAAAAGCGCTTGATGAGTCCATGATGTTGGCTATCGCTCAAGAAATGGCGGTATCGGAAACGGCATTTTTGTCCTTAGATGGCAATGTACTTAAGTGGTTTACCCCGGAAACCGAAGTGAAACTATGTGGTCATGGAACGCTGGCAACCGCACACATAATGAAAGAGCTAGGCATGCTGCAGGTAGGGGAGTCTTGTACGTTTAATACGCTTTCTGGGCCTTTACGGGTCGAAATCGCGGAACACGATATACAAATGGATTTTCCAGCTCCGGCTCTCGATTATGAATGCGAATATGATAAGAGCTTACTTACCGCTTTAAGCTTGTCTGGCGATCAGGTTAATCACATTGTCCGTTTTGAGGAAAAATTGATTATAGAAGTCGAGGAAGCTGCTCTGCGCGCTTTAGCCCCCGATTTTAGCGCGCTGTTAAAATGTGAAGGCCGGGGCATTGCTGTCACCTCAAGGTCAGTTTCGCCCGAGCTCGATTATATTGCTCGATATTTCGCGCCGTGGGTAGGCATCAATGAAGATCCTGTCACTGGTTCAGCCCATTGTGGTTTATCGGTCTACTGGAAAAACCAAACCGGGCAAACAAGGCTCAATGCCTACCAAGCATCGCAACGAGGTGGGCAACTACAACTTGAAGTGCTGCCCACAAATCGCTTGAAAATAGTGGGTACAGCGATCACTACCCTTGAAGGTGTGATGAGCTGCTAATCAAGATATTATCTCTAGAAGCTCAAACTCGTCTGTATACTCAAGGCAGACAGTTTGAGCTAAGTTTTATTATTGTATTCACATCAACCGTCCGACGTCGACACCACAGAAAAGCCAAAGCTTTCCACTGAATTGATAACATTAACAAACTGCTCTAAGTTCAGTGGCTTAACCATGTAACTATTCACATTGAGATCGTACGCTTTAAGAATGTCATGATCGGCATCCGAGCCCGTCAGCACGACAACGGGCAGGTCTTTCAGATGCTCGGATGATTTCATGAACTCCAAAACTTCACGGCCGTCTACTTTCGGTAGGTTGAGATCTAAAAATATCAGATCTGGCTTCTTCATGTCCTGATATTGTCCTTCTTTATTCAGGTAAGCCAGCGCCTCTTCTCCGTCTCGGAGCACTTTGAGGTTGTTCAATACTTTAGCTTCGGAGAACGCCTCTTGGGTTAACACAATGTCACCTGGGTTATCTTCCACCAACACAATTTCTATGGGTCTCATATTTTTACTATTCATTTTTACTATTCCTTTCTCTTGTGTTTTGGTTGGGGGACACTAAAGTAAAACAAGCTGCCTTGACCTAAGCTGGTTGTCACCCAAATCCGGCCTCCAAGCTCTTCAATCACTTGTCGGCAGATGGCTAGCCCCATTCCCGTGCCAGCGTATTCTTCCTTTCGACACAAACGCTTGAAGGGCTCAAATATCTTATGGCTATATTCTTGTTTCATGCCGATGCCATTGTCTTTGATACAGAACACCCAGTTATCGAGTTGTCGATCTACCGAAATAATGATATGAGGCGTAGTAAAGGATTTGCGGTATTTGATGGCGTTCCCGATAAGATTCTGAAATACGGACAGCATGCGAGCTGGCGTTGCAGTGATCGTCGGCATCGAGGCTGGCCATTCGATGATGGCGTTGGTTTGTTTAATGCTTTCGAACAAATTGCTTTCGATAGTTTCTTTCAAATTGTTCAGATCAACCGATTCGATATTTTCTGCGGAATGGCCAACTCTTGCATAGGTAAGCAAACTTTTGACCAGCTCCTGCATTCGAGACGCACCGCCAACAATGTAGCCCATAAACTCCAGCCCTCGTTCATCGAATTCATCAGAGTAATGTTTTTCTAATAACTCGGTAAAATTGGCGACCATTCTAAGCGGCTCTTGCAGATCATGAGACACAATATAGGCAAAACGTTCGAGCTCTTGGTTTGAACGCAGAACCTCAACATGGGATTGTTTAATTTCGGTGATGTCTCTCGCTATGCCTAGAATGAATCGCTTGCCATTGCTCGCGGTAAATCGAACCTTCTTGGTTTGCAAAATGCGTGTGGCTTCATTTGGGAATCGGATGGTTTCTTCAACCTCTGAGTAACCCACTTGCAGCGCTTGACGATCATTGGCTAGAAACTCTCTAGCTTCATCTTCGCTGTATGACTCAATGGTTGTACTGCCGATAACTGTGTCCCTAATGTCGTCAGGGTAGAGACTGAGAAACGCTTCGTTGGCTTGAACAATCCGATAGGTTTCGTCTTTAACGAATATGTAGTCGGGAATGCTTTCTTGCATGAGGCTTAAGAAGTCTTTGGATTCTTGCAAGGCATTTAAGTTGTGTTGGCGCGTGATTTCAGAGCCGAGCCATTGAGCCATTAACCTCAGCAACATTTTTTCTTGTTCAGTGAAAACCGACTGGCGAGGAGATTTTTTCAAAAAACTTAAGGTGCCATATGGCTCACCATTGACCAATACGGTCGTACCGATATAGCAACTTAACTCCTGCTTCTGAAACCAAGGATGAGCGGACATATCACAGCTAGCGGCATCGTGCCAGGCTTTTACCTCACTTGAGCCAAACACATAAGAGCAATACGTCTCTTCATAGCCGAAGAACTGACCAGACGTAATATAACCTTCAGGCTCACAATGCAGGACCTGATAGCAGTCTTCTTCTATGTGGCTAATCAGTCCAATATCTAACCCAAAATACTGTACTCCGAGCTTGAGTAATTGATTCACTTTATCTGAGTGGGACAATTGGCTATTTAAGGTCAAGGCATAGAAATCGTTTAATGCCAGTTCTTCTTGCTTTTTCGCACTGACATCTTCGAGCAGTCCCGCTATCTTCAACGGCTCACCTCGCTTTCCTCGTAAGGTCACATTACCCGTCATACGAACCCAACAGTAAGTGTTGTCAAAGCAACGTAGCCGAATTGTGGCCTCACAATGGGCCAATTCGCCCACTAGGCAGTTATCCCAGTGAGTTTGATATATCCATGTATCGTCAGGATGAACAAGAGATTGCCAGGCATGCAGTGAAAGCGAATCTTGGGCGTAAGGCCAACCGAGCAAAATGTAAAGCTGTTTATCCACATAAAAGATTGCTTGGTCAATATCGTATTCCCACACCACAATGCCTGTGGCTTGGGCGACTTTGTCATAGCGCTCCTTGCTTTCGATTAACGCATTTTGATGTCGGGCAATCTCTTGGTTTTGTTCGAACAAGGTATGCTCTAGCTGTTTTTTCCTCATGCCCTGCTCAATGGTGATGCATAACAGTTCGGACGTTAACTCAGACTTTCTCAGATAGTGAAACGCACCTGCTTTGATTGCCGCGACAGCAACCCTTTCGCTGCCTTGACCGCTAAAGAGTATCACGGGGGTAAAGGGAGCGTGCTCCGTGATCTTATTAAGTACCTGAAGCCCATCTTCACCAGGCATCGAATAATCCAGCAAGACACAGTGTGGCCGATGGGCAGACAGAAGTTCAATAATATGTGCGCCGGATGCACTTTCTACGATATGGTATTGCGTGTCTTCGACCTTATCGAGTCGCCGTCTGATGAGCTCTCGATCGTCTTGACTGTCGTCAACAAGCAGAATGTTGACACTAGGGAGCGAGGTGCTCTCCCCATTATAGCTGGCACTCAGTATGTCTTCGCTGATATCCATGCGTCTATTCCTGTTTAGGGTGAGGGGGCAAAATAGCCAGCCCAAACCAGTAATCTTTCATGGTTCTGATGGCCTCGGTGAGTCCATCGAAATCTAGTGGTTTTTGGATATAGGTACTGGCCCCCATGTCATAGCATTGCTCAACGTCTTTTGAATCACGGGAGGTGGTCAAAATAACGATGGGTATCGAGCGCTTATCAGGGTCATCTTTTACGCGCTGCAACACTCTGCGGCCGTCGACGCCGGGCATATTCAGATCAAGCAGGATTAAATCTGGCCGCTTCACATCGGGATTGTGGGTATAGGGGCCAGTTTTATATAAATAATCCAAGGCGTCTTGACCATCTTTGCACCACTGTACCGGGTTCATAAAATGATTTTTCTTGAGACTACGCACTGCTGCCTCATAGTCATCTTGATTATCTTCCACTAACAAAATGTGGGACATATCGGCCATACTATTCAATCCTTAATATCGAGAGTAAAATAAAAGGTGCTACCCACACCCACTTCAGATTCCAACCATATTGCTCCGCCATGACGCTCAATGATTTTTTTCACAAAGGTGAGTCCAACGCCGGAGCCTTTCACACCATCGTCCTCACTGTTTAATCGCTTGAACATGCGAAACACATCGGTGTAAAAGGCCTCTTTAATCCCAATCCCATTGTCTTTGACGTAAAAGGTTGGACGCTCTTTAAATTGCTCACTGTCCACTTGGGCTCGATGGCTGTAGCCAATTTCAATGAGTTTTGTTTCTTTGTCGTTATATTTAATGGCATTGGTGATGAGGTTACGAAAGACTTCAGTGATCCTTGGCAAGTCACAGCATATGCGTGGTAAGGACTGGGGGATAATCACTTCGGCGTTGGCTTCTTTCATACTGCTATCTATTAGCATCACGATATCTTGGATCACCATATTCAAATCGGTCTCTTGTACGGCCAGCTCTTGTCGACCTAAACGAGAGTAGTAATGTAAATCATCAATGAGCGACTCAAGACGTCCACATAAATATCGCATCCGCGCAAGTCGTTGCTTCCCTGACTTGTCTATCAAGTCATCGTAGTCCTCTTCCAAAAACAAGGTGTTATTACTCAGTCCCCTCAATGGCTCTTTTAAATCATGTGAAGCAATATAAGCAAAATCATCGAGCTCTTGATTACTTCTGGTCAACTGTGCAATGTAGGAGTTGATGGCTTTTTCCGCTTCTACATGCTCTGTGATGTCTCGAATAGTGCCCACATACAAACTTTGCCCTTGCGTCTTCATCTCGTTGACACCTAATTCAATGGGAAAAATTGAGCCATCTTTTCGGCATGCTTTGACCTGGCGGCCAATACCAATCACTTTTCTTTGCCGAGTGTGTTGATAGTTCGACAAGTACGCATCGTGCTCTGAGTGATAGGGTTGAGGCATCAGGCATTTGACGTTTTTTCCGATGACTTCTTGAGCCGAATAGCCAAAAATGCGCTCGGCGGATGGGTTGAAACTTTGAATGATCCCTTGGGAATCTATGGTGATGATGCCGTCCAGCACCGTATTCGTAACGGCTTGCAATTTTAGCGATTTCTCTTCGTTTTTACGCTCTAGTACCTTTTGGTGGTACACCACTAACGCCACGACCCACAGTGCTAGGATGGACAATAACCGGTTCACTTGGACGATCCATTCAGATGACACTTGAACATTATCAATGAACAGATACCCTTTTAGCGTTAGCGCACTTGCAATGCCTGCAAAAACAAAAGCAACGCTCACTTCTTTGTAGTTGAATGCCGATAATACGAACAACACATAACTCGCCCCTGCGGCCACACCCAATGGCGTACTCAAATCAAACATCAAGCCGAGCAAACCGACAAAAAGCGATACACTGCAAGCCTTTGAATTACGAACCACCCAGGGTTTATCGTAGTGAACTTGTGGTGATGTCTGTTCTACATTTATCATGGCATGACCTTAAGCATCGTCTCTTCTTCAACGTTGCCATCATTGAAAATGAGTGCGGATGTACAACGCGTAACAAATGTAATGTTGTACGTCGCATCCTCCCGTCATTTTGTAACTATGAAAAATGACAATAACGTGTGAAATCCAAAATGTTTGCTATGCTCGTAGAGTAGTTTCTTAATAGAATACTAGTTGCATATTGTAAAAAAGACAGATAAAGAAGCACAGATTGGATGATTTCATGGAAACCACTAACAAAACCATCGAAGCTACTTTTGTTGAGCAACTCATTTATGGGCTCTGTCACGATATGGGAGCGCCTGCTCGGCATGCGGTGGAGTTTTCTAATCTACTGATTCAATCCAATGACAACCTCAAGTTGGAGCACAAGCATCACCATTGGCTCTCACATATTCGAGATGGGGGGCAGAAAATCCAAACGATGTTGTCAAGCTTAACCACGATGGCGCGTTTGAGCTCTCCCTCTGACAACGTTCGACCATTGGATCTCAAAGCAATGTTTGACCATACCGTAAAGTCACAAATACAGCACCTACATATCGAGCTTTGTGATGTTGAACTGACAACCAATGCCAATTGGCCGGACATTCACGGTCATCAAGTCCATTGGCATACCCTGTTTTCCTGCTTGATAAGTAACGCACTGCTCTATCACCCCAAAACGTCCGCGCACCGAATCCGGCTAGACGTACAGTGTGAACGACAGGGCTCTGCGGTGGCCATGTCTGTCCAAGACAATGGATTGGGCGTGGATGCGAAACACATACCTGATTTGGTGAGACCCTTTAAACGGTTGTCGACTCAGTCGTCTACTCCAGGGATGGGGATGGGGCTCACCTACTGTCATTACATTGCCCAACTGAATGGGGCAAACTTACGTTTTCAAACCGCTCCGTTAGGTGGTTTACAAGTCATTTATATTCAACCAGTCAACGATAATACCAGCGCGAATAAAGACATCTTGGAATCGGGATAACCGCTATGTTAGGAGAAAACACACAAGAGGCAGGCACGCATCAAGCACAGCGGATGTTTTTGATGGCAGAAGATAACCCTGCTGATGCCGAAATCTTTACCGAGATGATCCATCAAGCGTTTAATGGGCAATGTGCCACTGTGTGTGTGGACAGGTTCGATAAAATTTCCCAAGTATTGGGTGAGCATGACGTGCAGGCACTAATTCTAGATATGGATCTCCCTGATCGCTCGGGTGTGGACAACATCATTCAGCTCCGTGAGCAATACCCCACGCTGCCTATTGTCGTTCTCACCGGGAATGAAGATTTGAATACGGCCATTCATTCTCTTCAACATGGTGCGCAAGATTACCTGACCAAAAAACAAGTCACGCCTGATATTCTAGAGAGAAGCTTGCACTATGCCAAAGAGCGCAAAAACATTGAAAGAAAACTTCAAGATGCTCTCAATGATGCGGCGGAGAAAAATGTCGAGTTGGATACGCAAGCCAAACATGACTCCTTGACTGGCCTGCCGAATCGTGCCTATTTTCATGATGTGGCTCCGCGCATACTGCATCGGGCGCAACGACATGATAAAAAAGTCGGCTTGTTGTATTTTGACTTGAATGGCTTTAAAAAAGTGAATGACACGTATGGCCACTTAACAGGAGATAAGCTCTTACAGCAGGTGGTAGATCGCATTAGTCAGGTGGTGCGCGACTCCGACTTTTTTGCCAGACTGGGGGGAGACGAATTTGTCCTTATCACCGATGTGATCGACGAAAAAGAGGAGGTAACGCCTTTAATTCAGAGGATCACCCAACAGTTCAAATCCCCATTTGAAATTGGCTTGCACAAAATCATTATTTCCGCTTCTGTGGGGATCTCCTTCTACCCGGATGAAACGAATTTAGACAGGTTACTCAAACAAGCAGACAAAGCGATGTACGAAGCAAAAAAACATCGCCATTCCCTAACGTGTTACTATGCCGATAAGCTCTCTAGCGAGCTGTCATACACTCAAAAGGTCGAAAGCTGTTTGAGTAACGCGTTTGAGGACAATGAGTTGACGGCTCGATTCCAACCGGTAATTAATCGAAGGGACAGCAGTAAAATCTATTTGGAAGCACTTGTTCGTTGGTATTCGAAAGAGCTTGGAGTGGTTAGCCCTGGTGACTTTATTCCGGTTGCTGAAAATACGCCTGCTATCAATGACATTACCTTAGCGGTGCTCGCTTATGTCCGGGCATTGTTTTCATCCGCGGAGACTCGGGGTCTCAAAGTTGAAAAAGTGGCCATTAATGTGAGTGCCGCCCAGCTCGCCGACGATCAATTTTGTACCCTCTTTCTTAAATGGCTAAAAGAACTGAATTTGCCTACTCACTGCATATGTTTGGAACTAACCGAAAGACAAATTGTTCAAAATATCCAAAAATGCAAAGAGCAGTTTGTTTATCTGCGTAATCATGGCATCCAAATTTCATTGGACGACTTTGGGACAGGATTTTCTTCCATCACCCACTTGCTTGAACTGCCGTTCGATACGCTTAAACTAGATCGAGTTCTGATTAGCCATATAGACAGCAATACCCGCAATCAAGCCTTGGTTGCGGGTATTGTGGAAATGGCGCACCGCCTCGATATGACTGTGGTGGCTGAAGGTATCGAGAGACAAGAAGAGCGCGATAAAGCCATTGAGCTTGGATGTGATTTTGTTCAGGGATATTTAATCTCCCAAGCGATGCCCGTACATGAAACGATTTCTTTTTATCAGTGGAAGTAAATCTTAGCGCTCATTTTTCTCACGAATACTTTTCAAGTCCTCAAAGATTTGTCCCATTACTTGCATCGTGGTAATAAATTGATGAGCGACTTGTTTTTGTTTTACATCGCACAGTTGGGTTTGATTCATAAATGAAGCTTCGACCAAGGGAGCAGGCCAACTGACTTCTTTACCTTCAAGTAATTGATAGCACGCCTGGAATACCGCACGTTCAATCTTTAGAAAGTCCTGCAATAAATCGTCGGGAAGCACGATGTTTTTCTTGGCAAATAGAGAGAGATTGGTTGTGTGATTTAAAAAGGTGTGAGTATGCTGGCGAATTAACTTCACGTGCTCAAGGTATCGCTCACTATGCAGCGGCTCCCTCAGGGCTTGTTGGTATCGGTTAATCAATTCGTGTTGTGCTTGATAAGCAGCGACTCGTCTCGACTCAAGTATAGCGTTATCAGATTCACCTTCAACAGAATATCGATTTAGCAGTGTTTCAAGGAAAGCATCAAAATTTGATAGTGTCTGGCCAATTTGCTGTTTGAGGCGATTAGTATTCCACTGCGGCCACAACACCATGTTTGCAATTACGGCGATAGCGCATGCTATTAAAGTGTCCCAAAGTCTCGGAGTAATGGCATTTAGCCCTGAGTGGGCGAGCATTTGAAACTCGCTGATAACAAAAATTGTAATTCCTATTACTGCGATAGAGTAGTTACTTTTGATGAACGAGAAAAAGACTGGAACAATCAAACAAATGAGCAGTAACAATACCCAGCTGGCAGGGGATAACGACAGTATCACGTAAGCAAGCGCAAGCCCGATAATGGTACCTAACACCCTATTCATGGCTTTGGCACGTGTGGAAACATAGTCACTTTGCATCACAATCGTAATGGTCATTAATATCCAATAGCTGTTCTCAAATTGGAAGAACTGGCCGATACCATAGCCAACTGCAATGGCGGCAGTAAATCGAAGTGCGTGTCTTAGTACGACTGATTGCCAAGAAAGGCTACTTTTTAGCTTGTCGAACCAATGAACTTGAGGCGCAAAATCAACTTCGTGCTGATACGAGGGTTTGAGGTTAGTTAGTCGTGCGGTCAGATTGCTAAAATGTTCATCAGCGAGCTTTACGAGGTCTGAGCTGTCACCGGTAGTAAGATAAAGTTTCACACGTAAATCGAGTATGCCTTTGCTGTTGAGAGTATGCTCGGGAGTGTGGTGATGCAGCGTGGCTTCACCCACTTCTTTTAGCTGCTTTGCGTAAGAGTCCATTAAGGCAGTAAACACAGGTTTAACGTTGCTGTCCTGAAAAATCGGGTAAAGCTTATCAGGAGCATGAGTGGTGGAGCTAAACAGCTCATGAAGCTCCTTACCAAGGAAATAAAGATCACGCAGCTGCTTTAATTCTTGGTTGTTGGTTGCGCTGAACGACTTGACCAGTTTTTCACCTTCTAACAGTAAGCTAGTTAATGATTGTTGAAGCGGCAGCAAGGCACGATTGTCAAAAGGCTCCGTGGTCATCAGGCTAGACTTTAATGTGACGTATTCGGACAGTCTGAAGTAATAGGCAGCAAGATTTTCTCTCAGGGCCTTGTACGGCCATATTCCATGCCATGTACGGCAGATAATTATGTGTACAAATGCGCCTAACGCATACAACGCTGGTGTTATCCAAACTTCTGAGAAGTTATCAGCAGGGCGAGTCAAGATAACAAGAAGCAGAGTTGCGACACCCAGCCTGCCGCCTGTGATACCAAAGGCAGAGTACATTGCAAACAGAAAAGTGAACAGGCTTATTGTCCATAGGTATGGAACGTGAAGTTCAGTAACGACTAGAAGGACAACAGGGGCGATGAAAAAATGTAGGCAGTTGATTGCACCAGCCAACCAAAAATGTTTTTTTGGTTCGTCCGCACCGCTGATGATGATGCCAACGACACCTAGTGCTGCCGTTAAACCTAATAAGGTTTCATGCAGTAAGAAGCCGCCAAACAATAAGAAAACAAATGACAGCCCGGATTTCACGCCGTAGTTAAAGTTTGGACCGTTTAGCAGTTTGAATTTATGGAAAACATCAAGCGATTGCTGATAAGGAGATGAGATGAAACGACTAAGCATTTAAGTTCCTTTAGTAACCAATGAAATCTTTGTCGCAAATGATGAAATTTGACCGACGTTTAGATGCTTGGCCACAACACCTGCTTAGTTAATACAAGTATATTCGAGTAATCGAAAGATGCGAGCTTCAGCCGAGTTGACCTGATTGTGCCCGATGTATTGTAAGGAGGAAGAAGTGGCTTTCTATCATCAAGTTAAATCAGAATAATGTCAATAGTGCTATAGAAGTGTTTGGCTTAGGGAAAATTTATATGAACTAGGAGTATCGAAAAATAAAGGCTTAATACTGCGTTAAAGATATAAATCTAACCAAATCAAGCATTGAAATGGGCACAAAAATTAACATTTTTATTGTAAAGTTTGCCTTTGATCAATTTTTAGCTGTACTTAATGGCTATTTACGCTACTTTAATGCTGACTTTTCTAATTAACGATAGAATTGTAGGTTATTTACTCTAACACGATGATTAATCGGCTAACTTTTGTGAAGTTAATCCAATAATGATAGTTGAAATTCGTTAAACAACCCAGTTCCTCTCAATTTTATGGCTTAAAAAACTGGCGAATTGAGAAGAAATGCACATAGAAATGACAATATATTAACGATTGTGGACAGTATATGACTACTATAGCGTCTGGAATTGCCCCGAATAGAGTGTTGTCATGAATTTCAAACTAAAATCCTTATTGGTTGTATTAGGAATCCCTTTCCTAGTTGCTCCCTTGTCTTGGGCGGACGATGCCCCGCAACCTACCGCGATACCAATTAAAATTCAGGTTGTCGAGAACCGAGAGTTTACCGATAAGTTAGAAGAAGTAGGAAAAATTATTCCTGTTGATTCGACGGCGTTGACGTTTAGTGCGTCTGACAAGTTGAAAGCCAAATTTTTTAAAGATGGCGCTTACGTCAAGAAGGGCGATCTCATAGCGGAATTAGACAATACTCAAGCAAAGGGTGAACTCGATAAAGCTGAGACTCAATATGCCATTGATCAGTCTAAGTTAACTCGTATGCTCGCTTTAGTGAAAAAGCAGCCGGACTCGATTTCGAAGCAGGATATCGAGAACCAAAAACTGCAAACTAACTTAGCCAAAGTGAGTGTGGAACAAAAGAAAGCGGATCTGCAAAACTATCAACTTATTGCTCCGTTTGATGGTCGACTCACGAGTTTCAATTACTCCGTTGGCAGTCGATTAGATAGCTCAAATGTGGTGGTTTCAATCATTAAGAGCGATCCGGTTCAAGTTAATTACTCGATTGGCCAGAAAGAGTTAGGCGAAGCTAAGATTAACCAAAAAGTGACCGTTCAGGTTGATGCTTTCAAAGATAAAACGTTTACAGGGCACGTGAATTATATCGCGCCTCAAGTTGATCCTCAGTCAGGCCGTATCGAGGTTCACGCAAGCATTAAAAACATGGACAAGTTGCTGGTGCCAGGCATGTTTGCCAACGTAACACAGTATTCAGATGTAAAGCTTACCTACCCAATCGTGTCACAAAATGCGGTTATCGTGAACGGCGACCAAAGATACGTATGGCTGTATACAGGCACTGGTGTGGAACAACAACCGGTTACGTTAGGTGAGAACACTAACGATGGCTATGTCATCATTAAGCAAGGCCTAAAAGTGGGTGATAAAGTTGTAGCGTCTGGACAGCAAAACCTAAAAGCCGATTCTGTCGTTAAGGTTCAGGGTGTGATGGATTATGATCATCCTACCCAGCAATCTAGTGTCTCTACTGAGAAACATCTCACGCCTCCAGTTGATGCAAGTTCGAATAAAAAACCAGTGCTGGTGAATACTCCACCAACTCAAGCCCCTGAAGTAAGTAAAACGGTTGTTGAGAAGAAGAAACCAGTTCAGTCTGCACAAAAAGAGTCCAAGCCTAAAGCACCAGAAAGCAAAAGTGCTGATGAACAAAAGAAACAACAACCGGTGATTAAGACCAATCAAGTGAAGCCAGTTAGTACACCAGATACGAGTGTTAAAGCCAGCCAAACTAAGCCACATGTTACTACGGTAACAAAGCCAGTCGTAACACCAGTAGAAGTGAAAAAGGACGTAATAAAAGTCAGCCAGCCACAGACTAAAAAGGACCTAACCAATGAAGCTGCCTGAGATTTGCATTAAGCATCCTGTCTTTGCCAGTGTAATCAGTATTGCCATTGTGCTTTTGGGGGCGATGGCACTACGTAACTTGCCCATTCAATATTTCCCTGATCACAGAGCGCCGAACGCTACGGTGACGGCGGACATTCAGGGAGCCAGTGCCGAGTTCATGTCTGACAACGTGGCGGACAAATTGATATCCGCTGCAACGGGACTGAGCTCAGTCAAAAGCATGAACACTGACTGCAGAGAAGGCAGTTGTACTCTTGAGGTGTATTTTGATGACAATGTGTCAGACGTAGAATACGCCAGTTTGATGAACAACCTGCGCAGTAAAGTTGCATCGATCACTGATTTCCCTGCCAGTATGATCGACAAGCCCGTTGTGACGGATGATTCTTCACAGACGGCTCTGCCAAGTAACATTATTACGTTCGTGGCGAAAGGTGATATCACCAAGCAGCAAATGTACGATTTCATCAGTCAGCAACTTATCCCACAATTTCAGCACATCCAAGGAGTGGGTGCGGTCTGGGGGCCTTATGGTGGGAGTAGTAAGGCGCTTCGTGTTTGGCTAGAGCCAGACAAGATGGCGGCACTTGGTATTAGTGCTACTGATGTAGTGAGCACCCTAAGCAAATACAATGCGACGTTTACCGCTGGTACCATCAAAGGACAAGCACGCGACTTTTCTATTAACCCGGTGAACCCGGTAGACAGTGTCGACGGTGTGCGTGACCTAGTGATACGCGATGACAATGGCAAGATTGTTCGAGTGGGTGATGTGGCAAATGTTGTCATGGGAGAGTCGAGCTTAACGCCTTCCATCCTGCGTGTGAATGGTAAGCTTGGGATGTCCATTCAAACCTTGCCATTGAAAAGTGCCAACCCAGTCGTTGTTGCTGAAAGAGTTAAAAAAGCAATGGCGAAGATGGATGTGCCAGACACGATTCAGATGAAGATGGTCTATAACCAAGCCAACTTTATTAAAGCGTCGATAGATGAAGGCTTTAAAACATTGCTTGAAGCGATTGTTTTGGTCTCCGCAGTCGTTGTTTTATTCCTTGGTTCATTTCGTGTTGCGACCATCCCATTAATTACCATCCCAGTCTGCGTCATTGGTGTATTCGCGGTGATGTCTGCGCTCGGGTTTAGCATTAACGTGTTGACGATCTTAGCGATTATTCTGGCTATTGGCCTGGTAGTTGATGACGCCATTGTTGTGGTGGAAAACTGTTACCGGCATATAGAGCAAGGCCAAAAACCGCTGCAAGCGGCTATTCAAGGTAGTCGAGAAATTGTCTTTCCTGTGATTGCCATGACCTTTACCTTGGCTGCGGTATTTTTGCCAATTGGATTGATGTCTGGTCTGACGGCGGACCTTTTCCACCAATTTGCCTTCACGCTTGCAGCAGCGGTGATTATCTCGGGGTTTGTCGCCTTAACATTGTCGCCCATGATGAGTGCCCATTTGCTAAAACCGGTGGCTAAAGCTCCGGGGTGGTTTGAATGGGTCGAAGCGAAAATTGAAATTTTAACGGAAAAGTACGTGCGCTTATTGAAGCTTGCGTTTGAGAAAAAGCTTTGGCTTCTCGGAATTTCAGTCGTGCTTATTCTTGTGTCAGCGGTAGGCGCGTGGTTTATGCCAAAAGTCCTTCTACCTACAGAAGACACTGGATTTATCGTTGTCTCCACAACGTCGCCAACAGGGGTGGGGCGTGCTTATCATTTACACAATAATGCCCAACTCAATAGTGTGTTTAAAGGCGATCCTGCGATTGAAGCCAATTTGTCATACATCGAGGGAACGCCAGAAAACCATATTATTTTGAAGCCATGGAATGATCGTAAACAAGATATCGAAGACATCATAAGACGTTTGATGAAGAAGGCGAAGTCGACTGTATCGGCTTATGGCGTATCGATGTCGGTTCGTTCTGCTGACAACCTAAACTTGCCGACCGGGTTAAAACTGGAGCTCACGACTACGAATAATGATTTGAAAGCATTAGGTAGTACGGCGCAAAAAGTGGTGAAAGCGCTCAATGACTACCCAGGTGTCTCGAATGTTAAGAACTCGATGCTGAGAGATTTGCTCAGGTTTGACTTATCAATTGATCAAAATGCCGTGGTGATGTCTGGTGTTGACTATGCTGACGTAACCAGTGCGTTGTCTACCTTCTTGGGATCAGACCGAGCGGCCTATATCAAAATGAAGGACGGCTACACTTATCCGATTCGTGTACAGGTAAATCGGAAAGATTTAGGTGACTTCAACGTGTTGAACAAGTTGTATGTGATGTCTAAATCTGGTCAACAGCTACCTTTGTCACAGTTTGTCACGATCAAGCAAGTGACTGCTGAATCACATATTAAGACATTCATGGGACTTGATAACGCTGAGATCACTGCCGACCTGTTACCGGGCTATAGTGCCAGTGACGTAGAGCATTTTGTAAATACACATGTACCTGAGTTATTGCAAAAAGGTGAGTCTTATCAGTTCAATGGCGTTGTGAAGGAGTTGCAAGATTCATCGGCAGGTATGCAGTTACTGTTTGGTATGGCAATTGTCTTTATCTTCCTTATCTTAGCGGCTCAATTTGAGAGCTTTGTAGACCCACTAATCATTTTGTTAACGGTACCCTTGTGTTTAGTAGGTGCGATATTGACTCTGAATATATTTGGTCAGAGCCTTAATATTTATTCCAAAATTGGGTTGTTAACCTTAGTTGGTCTAGTGACCAAGCACGGTATATTACTGGTCGAATTTGCCAATAAGCAGCAACTTAATGAAGGACTAAGTGCTCTAGATGCAGCGATTGAAAGCGCGAAATCGCGATTAAGGCCTATTTTGATGACGTCACTCACCATGATCATTGGTTCTTTACCTTTGGCATTGGCTGTTGGCCCTGGATCGGTTGGACGGATCAATATCGGTTTGGTATTGGTCGGTGGTCTCATTTTAGGAACTTTGTTCTCACTATTTTTGGTACCTGTTGCTTATGTGGCGATGGCAAAACTGAGAGAACAAGACATCATTTTTCAGCTAAAACAGTTAAGGCGCTCAAAGAAATAAGGCTAACTAACTGATTGAAAATTATAAAAAAGCCGCTCTAAAGAGTGGCTTTTTTTCAACAAATTAGGTTATTAGCACAAGATAGAATTATTAATAAGCCGATATACTTGACTGATAAGTATTGGCATGAGTAAATCTACCTACGTAAGCGATTTGAATATGCAATTCAGAGAAGTGATTGCAAGGTTATGATTTGCTCTAGCTCTACATATGTTACACATAGTTAGGGCTGCATTAATACCTTGTATGTTCATTTTTTGAAAATTAATTTTCAAAAAGCTTCGGGTCAATAGGCCCTAGATAGTTTGGCTATAGATTTTTCCTTAAATAAAAAAAAGAGAGATAAGGAACTGTGAAAGAACTCGGATTTGATTTAAAAACGTTAGAAGTGTTCATTGTGACCGCACAAACCGGAAACATGACCATGGCGGCAAAGCAGCTTGGCTTGACTCAATCGTCAGTCTCGCAAACCCTAGCGAACCTTGAGAGAAACCTCGATGCTCAACTGCTCGATAGAAGTGTTCGACCTGCTGGGTTAACCATAGCAGGGAGATATTTTTATGAGCAATCCATTAACCTAATTAAGAAAGCCAAAGATGTCCGTCAAGTAGTGACTCAGGACAAGTTTGAGAAAATACACTCATTGCGAGTGGCAATGGTTGGCTCATTAGCAAACCACCTTTCGACACCATTGGTCAAACTTATTCGTCATCACTCAGAAAGCTGGACAATTAGTACAGATATCTCACATCTTGAGCGAGAGTCCCTTATTCAACGAAACGTTGATATCGTGATTTCTGATGACTCTTCAGCTCACCACGAGTATTTATCTCGATTTCCAATAGTAAAAGAGCCTTTTTTAATTGTATTGCCGAAAAATTATGAAGGGCGGGATTTAACACTCGAGCAAATCAGTAAAGAGTTGGACTTAGTCAGATATGACGACGATTCTTTCATTGGTCAGACAGTAGAAAATTACATTGAACGTTGCCGCATTGACGCGCCGACAAAAGTCAAACTAGATAATACCCAATCAGTGCTGTCTTGTGTTGCAGCTGGGCTGGGCTGGACGATTACGACACCGCTTTGTTTGTTACAAAGTGGTATTCCGAGAGAGGAACTGACTTGTTTGGCATTGCCAAGTGGTGAGCAGATATTTAGAGAGCTGTCGCTCTATAGTCGTCAAAACGAACTCGACAACCTGCCACTGTGCATGAGCCAAAATAGCCAGCAGATCATTCGTGATAAGTTTATGCCAAAGTTGGAAAGAGAGCTGCCATGGCTTTCTGATCATGTTCAGATAGGCTAAAGCTTTTTATTGGAAAGCCGCGCTTAGGGGATCGGCCCCAGGCGCGGCTTTCGTTTATATGAAACTAAGGTTATCTTTCTCTCTGTCAGTCACACCGAACTTTTTCTCTTCTGATACACCATTTATCTGCCACACATCATAAATCCGACTATTGTCTTAGAGTTTTGTTGATAAATTGATGCTAATTTACTGATTTAACTTTACATTTGTTACATTAATTTAAACTGCTGTTCGGGTTAAGTCTAAAAACAGCATTCCTTGATATTGATGAAATGAGAGGTGGCAATGCAGGCCAAGGATGTAAAGACGATCAGCGATGCTTTAGCGATCATCGAAGAAAGAGGGTTATCACACGTTAAAGTCGGAATTTTTGACATTGATGGTGTGATGCGCGGCAAATATATGTCTAAGGCTAAGTTTGAATCCGCATTAAAACATGGTTTTTCGTTTTGTGATGTGGTGTTGGGATGGGATGTAAAAGACCAGTTGTATGACAATGTCTCTTACACTGGTTGGCACACGGGATATCCAGATGCACCAGTTAGAATCTTACCTGAGACATGACGCGATATTTATGATGAAGAGGGAATGCTACTGTTTCTCGGTGAATTTACAGGAGATGCAGAAGCTATCTGTCCACGAGGGGTGCTACGTCGAGTATTAGCGCAAGCGGACGCGCTTGGTTATAACGTGTCTGCTGCCCTAGAGTATGAATTTTTTCTATTTAACGAAACCCCTCATAGCATTCGAGAGAAAGGATATAAAAATTTAGAGCCGTTCACGCCGGATTGGTTCGGTTATTCTGTTATTCGCAACAGCGTACACTCTGAGTTATATGAGTCGATGTTGAAAATGGGCGAAGACATGGACTTTCCAATTGAGGGCTTGCACACGGAAACAGGATCAGGGGTGATTGAAGCGGCGATTTCTGTTGATGAGGCACTGGTCGCTGCAGATAAAGCGGCGCTTTTCAAAACCTTTTTAAAAGTATGGGCTCAAAAACACGGTAAACTCGCAACCTTTATGGCGAAGTGGTCCGGGGATTTTCCTGGCCAAAGCGGCCACATTCATGTTTCTTTGCAAAACAAGGCTGGGCAATCAGCATTTTATGCAGAAGACCAAGCCCACAACATGAGTCCTATTCAGCAGCATTTTGTCGCTGGGCAGCAGCAGCTGATGCCTGAATTTTTAAGCATGATAGCTCCAACCATAAATAGTTATACACGCATGGTACCCGGGTATTGGGCTCCGACGGCATCGACTTGGGGTATTGAAAACCGTACCACGGCGTTACGTGTCATTCCTGGTAGTAGCAAATCACAACGTGTTGAGTATCGTTTAGGGGCAGCGGACGCAAACCCTTATTTAGCACTTGCTGCCGCCGTTGCATCAGGTTTACATGGCATCATCAATAAACTTCAACCCACTGAGCCTGTGAAAGGCAATGCTTATGATCAAGAGCAAGATGCATCGCTTCACCTTCCTTCAACATTATGGGACGCTGCGCAGCGCCTGAAATCATCATGTGCGGCCAATACGCTGCTTGGGGAAGAGTTTGTCAATCATTTTGCGGCAACTCGCGAATGGGAGGAAAGGGAGTTTAGAAAGCATGTAACCGATTGGGAAATGGAACGGTACTTTGAAATTATCTGAGGCAATCTGTCATGGCAATACTACAAAAAACAATTTCTCCTGTTGATGGCAAGGAATATGTAACTAGAGAGCTTGCGACTGAAGCTCAAGTTAATTCGGTTTTAATTCAAGCTCGCACCGCACAACGATCTTGGTCGAAGCAAAGTTTACAAGAGCGCCAACGAGTTTGCCAACGCGCATTGGAGTGGCTAAGAGAAAACCAAGAATCGCTTGGTTTAGAAATATGTTGGCAAATGGGGCGGCCAATCAGATACGCAAAAAATGAAATTATGGGTGTGCTAGAGCGCGGGGAGTATATGATTCACGCGAGTGATGCCGCTCTTAGCCCTGCAACCGTTGAAGACAAACCAGGGTTCACCCGTTTTATAGAAAAAGAGCCAATTGGTGTTGTGTTTGTCGTAGCGCCTTGGAACTACCCTTATTTAACCGCCATTAACTCCGTTATACCTGCATTACTTGCTGGAAACAGCGTGATTATTAAACATTCGGCCCAGACGCCGCTGTGTGCTGAGCGATTGGTTGAAGCCTTCATACAGGCAGGTTTACCTGAAGGTGTATTCCAGTATTTACACCTAAGCCATTCGATGGCAGAGAGCGTTATACGTTCTGGTGATGTCAATCATGTGGCGTTTACGGGCTCTGTGAAAGCGGGGCAGTCGATAGAAGAATTTGCATCCGGTCGGTTTATTGGTGTCGGGCTGGAGCTAGGCGGGAAAGATCCTGCTTATGTACGTGCTGATGCGGATTTGGATCACGCGGTTGAGACAGTGATCGATGGTGCTTTTTTCAATTCGGGTCAATCTTGTTGTGCGATAGAAAGAATCTACGTTCATCATTCGATTTATCAAGATTTTGTCTCAAGAGCGGTTGAGTTAGTTAAGCAGTATCAGCTAGGTGATCCAACGGATATGGATACGACCCTAGGTCCCGTTGTGAATGAGAAATCGGCAGGCTTGGTGCGTGATCAAATCAAGCAAGCGCTAGAGCAAGGTGCTCGTAGTCACATCGATCCAGCTTGGTATGAAGCCAATTCGAACCATGGTGTATATCTTGCCCCACAATTGCTGACGGGCGTTGATCACTCGATGAAAGTCATGACAGAGGAATCGTTTGGTCCTGTGGTTGGCATTATGTCGGTTGAAAGTGATGAGCAAGCGATGATGCTCATGAACGACAGTGAATTTGGCTTAACGGCTTCTATATTCACGACGGATATTGATAAAGCGGTAGAACTAGGAAGAGAGCTTCAAACCGGTACGTTCTTTGTCAACCGATGTGACTACTTAGATCCTGCTCTAGCGTGGACAGGCGTTAAACAATCTGGTCGAGGCCACACCTTGTCCAAATTTGGCTTTGAGGCATTTACTCAGTTGAAGTCATTTCATGTCAAACACCCGTAACGATCGTTGTTGAATACTAGGAGAATAACTATGTCCAATTTTACTCATTGGAATTATCCAACCTCGATTACTGTTGGGGAAGGTTGTGCGAATAGCCTTGATAAAGAATGTCATCAGATCGGTATTAAAAGTGCGTTGATTGTTGTGGATTCCGGCATTGTGTCATTGCCAAGCACCCAAGCTATCGTGTCACGTTGTCAAGAAAGTCACATACGATGTAGCGTATTTAGTGAATTTGCTGGCAATCCCACCGGCGAAGACGTTGCTCGTGGTGTAAGTCAGTTTCAAAAAGAGCAATTTGACGGAGTGATTGCGCTTGGGGGCGGCTCTAGTTTAGACGTCGCAAAAGCGATTGCATTGATGGCTGGTCAACAGCACTCATTATGGGCATTTGAGGATATCGGTGATAACTGGACGAAAGCTGACAGTGATGGTGTTGCTCCAGTGATTGCGATCCCCACAACAGCAGGAACAGGCTCTGAGGTCGGTCGTGCTTCTGTTATTACTGATACCCAAGAGCGAGTTAAACGTATTATCTTCCACCCGAAAATGTTGCCTGAAAAAGTGTTGTTAGATCCACTTCTCACCCTTGGCCTTCCGGCAAACCTTACTGCTGCAACCGGGATGGATGCGCTCTCACACAATTTGGAGGCGTACTGCAGCTCTAGTTACCACCCCATGGCAGAGGGTATTGCCGTGCAGGCTATTCAATTGATTAAAGAAAATCTGCCCTTAGCCTATAGTGACGGTAACAACATAGAAGCAAGAACTCATATGTTGGTGGCGTCTATGATGGGGGCAACCGCATTCCAAAAAGGCTTGGGGGCTATGCATGCACTGGCGCATTCGTTAGGGGCACTTTTTAACAAACATCACGGCTTACTCAATGCCATATTAATGCCTTATGTATTGGTTGCTAACCGAGAAGCCATTGACAGCAAAATGACCAATCTTGCTCGGATGTTGGGGCTAAATGAGCACTCATTTGATTCGCTTCTACAATGGGTATTGGAGATTAGGCGCACTCTCAATATTCCTCATACATTGTCCGACATCGATCTAAATGGTAACCAAGCAGACTTAATTGGCACTATGTCTGTTATTGACCCTAGTGCTTCAGGCAATCCAATTTTGTTTAATGCGAAGCAGTACAGTGAGATTTATATCAACGCGTTAGAGGGGAAACTATGAAGATAGGCGTATTGTTGTGTGATGACGTTGCCCCTGAGCTAAGAGAAAAGCATGGCCAGTATTCGGATATGTTTGAATCTTTATTCGAAATTGACTCTGGAAAGAAAAATGAGTTTGAGTTGGTATTTTATAATGCGGTCGACAAACACTTGCCTCAAAGCGTATGTGAATGTGAAGGCTACGTGATCTCTGGTTCGAAATTCAGTGTGTATGATCAGGATGAATGGATCGTCGAACTTAGTGACTTTATTCGCCAGGTGTTTGACGCTGAAATCAAAACAATAGGTATCTGTTTTGGGCATCAACTTATTGCTCAGGCGTTGGGCGGTAAGGTGGTAAAATCTCCAAAAGGGTGGGGAGCGGGTGTTGCCATTAATCAAGTGCTCGAACAGCCACGTTGGTTCTATACCAATGTTCAATCATCCGGGCAACTATCTTTGATTGTCAGCCACCAAGATCAAGTTGTTGAGTTACCCTGTAACACTAAGGTGTTGGCAACCAATGACTTTTGTCCTAATTCAATAATATTAATTGATCAGCACTTTTTGGGGATACAGGGACATCCAGAATTTGATAAGGCTTTTTCCGAAGATCTAATGAACCATCGTAGAGATAGTATTGGTGAGAGTGCTTTCCAAAAGGGTATGGAGTCATTATCACTGCATGTAAATAGAAAGGAAATAAAACATACCATGGTCAGTTTTTTGAATAGTTCGCAATAGATGTATGGGTATAAGTCACATTTATTCGTTTGGGTCTAGCCGCCGTTAATCATATAGCGGCTGGTAAGCGTAGCATGAATGCAATCTTAGGTTTATCGCTATGATTATGAATGAATTAAGTAGAGAATGACGTCGTCTAAGCTTGCTTTGGAATTCAGTACCCAAGCAATAGTTGTTGGCTTAAGACTTGGGGATGTAGTAGACCCCAAAAAAAGAACCTCCTATGGATAAGGAGGTTTTTTTGCATCTCTAGGTTGAGAATTAGTAGACAGCGGCGGCTTTCTTAACCGGTTTGTCGGCTAGCATAACGCGTTTGACATCAACGGTTCTAGACGTCCAATCTTTATCCACTTCACCTTTTAATATGACTTTCGTTTCTGGGGTTACGTTTACACCGCCCCATTTATCATCATCGATATCCACTTGCACTTGGCCAGTTGTATCTTTAAACATGTAGTTCTCATCACCTAAAGATTGCGTGATATATCCTGTCAACTGTACAGCCGCATCATCGCTGGCGTCTTTGACTGCTTTTGCGGTGGTAATGACGGGATCTGCCGATGGACCAGTGAAACCCCCTCCTTGATTATCTTTTGTTGCTGCCATTGCTGATGTAGAAGCGACTGCGATTGCAGATAGTAGTAGTAGCTTTTTCATCTTTTGTTCCTCTGTTATTACGGACATATTGTTTACTGCGAGAGAAACTATAACTAAGTACCAATTAACGCTACATGAATATTTTGTTTATAAATAAACTTTTTTAATCAATAAAAAATTATATTTATGTTGCTTCTACAGCCTTGTTATTAACCGTTTGAATCGTATATTGCCCCTTACTCTGCCAATTAAACCGTTAATTTTATGAAATATAAAAGGGTGTTTCATTGTTGAAGACAAACGTTACGCACGTGTTAATTACGCTTAATTCGTTTATTATTTTAACGTTTTAATAAAGGAGAACAAGAATGACTGATTCAAAAAAAAGATTCTCTTCTCGCGTTGAAGACTATGAAAAGTACCGCCCAAGCTACCCAGAATCATTACTCAATAAATTGTTTGAAATCACGGGGTCAACATCTAAGCCAGTGGTTGCGGATATTGGTTCAGGCACTGGCATTTTCACCGAGCTTCTACTGGAACATGGTGTGACGGTGACAGGTGTTGAACCTAACGATGACATGAGAAATGCTGCGGAGAAAAAACTGTCTGTTAACACGAGATTTTCTAGCCAAAATGGCTCGGCAGAGAAGACTGGCTTAAAAAGCGACTCTGTGGACTTGATTACGGCCGCTCAGGCATTTCATTGGTTTAATAATGATGAGACCAAAGCAGAGTTTGCTCGAATTCTAAATCATAATGGCTGGTTGGCGCTAATCTGGAATGACCGAAAGTATGGTGAAGGGTGTCAAGCTGTCTATGAAGATGTATTGAAAAAGTATGGCACTGACTACAGCCAAGTGAATCACCAAAATTTAACCGAAGAACAAATAGCTTCTTTTTTTGCTGGCAACAAAATGGATACTTATTCCTTTGTGCATACTCAAGAGTTTGATTTTGAGGGTGTGCTTGGCCGGTTACGCTCTTGCTCCTACAGCCCAGATGAATCGACACAAGACTATAAAAAAGCAGTGGAAGAAATAAAGGTCGCGTTTGACCAATATTCGGTGAATGGGAAAGTGCCTTTTGAATACGATTCGAAGTTGTACATTGGTAAAATTCAACGTTAGCAAACGCGCATTGCATAAGTTGAATTAGGGCGAATTGATAGGAAGCGACAATGACGGTAGAAAAGCTGCTAGAAGAATATTCTCAAGAATATTGTCAGTGTCTTGAGTTAGCATATGGTCAAGGCATGATGTCTGAGGGTGGCGCAGAAGCAATTGATAAGCTTTTTGAAAATATTGAGCTATCAAGCAGGCAATGCTTAGAGATTGGCTCTGGACTTGGCGGAACCGCCTATCATTTGGCCGAGTCACATAACGCTTGTGTAACTGGGATAGAGATCAATGATAGGATGACTCAACAAGCGAGAGAAAATGCACCTATCAACTTGAGAGAGAAATTAACCTTTGTTACTTCCGTCGAACCTTGTTGGCCGTTTGCGGCAGAGTCGTTTGATGTTGTATTTAGTAAAGGTGTATTAACTCACGTTGAAGATAAGAAACCAGTTCTAAAAGAAGCGTTGCGGGTACTAAAGCCAGGAGGGCATTTGGTGATTAATGATTGGCTGAGTTCGCAGAGTCAATGGGGAGAAATCATGCAATATTTTTGTGAAGTTGATGATTTAACCTTATTCCCTATGACAAAAGATCAATACCAATTTGAGTTAAATGAAGCAGGGTTCACCATCTTAAGCAGCACCAGACAAGATGAGGATTACATAACGTACAACCTTGATATTGTCGAAAGGCTAAAAGTAGAACCCGTTCGGTCTCAGTTTATAGACAACTTCGGAGATCAGGAACATCGAAGCCATATTGAAGCGTTTTCACTTACTGCACAAGCGATAAGACAAGGAGAGCTAAACGTGGTGCTTTTTCAGTGTCAAAAGCCACAATAGTCATTGTTGGGAATCTATCGTAGCAAACAAGGAAGTCGCCTGTTACTCTCAGGCGGCTTTTCACTTCCCTGTAAGTCCGTTTAGTTGTAAAAAATGCGCGTCTAAAATACCCAACTCGAAAAGCCACGCTTAATTATATGAGAGTAGTGTCATAATTTGAAGCGCCGCGCACACGTCAATTTCGAGATCTTTAGTTTTCGAACTGTGCTATTGTCGAAGGACAATAGCGTTTGATCGGAAATGACTTTATTTTGAGCATTTTATATCACCAATGACGTTAAAGTTTGATCAATTTCTAGCGAAGTGTTGGACAAAACCGTGTTAGAAACTAATGCCAAATTAGAGAAGAGCAGATTAGAGAAAGTATCGAGTTCTCGATAATTCAGATATGTCCTTAGTGCGAGAAATTGTATTAAAACAGATTTGTCAATTTAGCACATTCACGCTTGTCGGCACTGTGTTCTCAATGTTTACTATCCTGAACAGTAATTTCAGCTATGGAAAATTGTGTCAAACTTCAAGGGGAATAGTGTGGTGAGAGTTTGGGTTCAGTGTAATGCCGTACGATTTAATACTATGAATATCACCTATACTTAACGTAGTGCTCACCTCGTGGGGTGACATGACCTTTACCTTGGACACTCAGAGAAACATGGCCCCCAAAAAGAAAATTGATCAGTATAAAGTGATGTCCTTGAGTCGACTGTTCAATTGGATGTTGGTGCTTGCCCTATTGATGGTGCCTTTTTCTGTCTATCGTGCCAGCCAGATTGGCTTTACTCCTCTGTACACTATCCATCTTGTCGTGACGTTAGGTGCTATCCTATTGTATGCCTATAGGCAGTTTATCACGCCGACACTGACTGAAATTTTTTTGGCTTGTTGCTGCGTATTAGTCGGTGTGGGCTCCACACTCAGCTATGGATTTTCAGGCAATACCGTCAGTATGTTTATGCTTTTACTCCTAGTTCTCAGTATCCAACGCTCCAATACCGTCGTGTTGGGATTCAGTCTGGTTTATATCATCATATTAAGCGTATTAGCCCACTTTTTTATTCACTCGACGCTGACCCCCTATATGAGTATGAACGATTTTGTGCAAAGTCCATTGGCGTGGATATCGGGGATACTGGTGATGGCCATGGCCATGGCTGGCTATGGTGCGATTCGAGCACTGCAAACTGTCTATTTGCTTAAAGCGAACCTATTGTGCGAGCTGTTAAAGCAAAAACAGCATATGGAACGCTTAGCCAATTATGACAATTTGACTGGACTATTGACGAAACGACTGGCCATTGTTCGGTTAAAGATGGCCATGAAATTGTCGTATTGCAATCAGAGTAAACGTATGTGTTGTACTTAGATCTCGACGGTTTTAAGAGTGTAAACGACACGTTTGGCCATGATGCAGGCGACGCTGTGTTAAAACACATTGCCAGTATTATGAAAGACACCACCCGAGAGACTGACAGCTGCTGTCGTATAGGGGGTGATGAGTTAGAGTCAGAGGTAAAGTAGCCTGACTAAAATATCGAGTCTCTGGTGAGCTCGGGCAATTCAGTTCCAGCTTTACCTGGAATATCCACTCGACTCATCCCTTACATAGTGCCGAACACCTCTGAAAGATTATGATGAACAGAGCCCTGCATTGAATAGGAACCCTGTGCATTTTTGCAATCACCCTGTGCATTCAGTGCGAATGTATATAACACAAAAAGCCTCTATCATACTGTTATTAAGTTGATTCATTGTATCGGCATGGGCCAACTAACTTGCCTTGTGTGAACACAACTCGCCGAACCGTAAGTGGGTGAGATTTCTTTCTAGCATTATATATGAATCCAAGTAACGAAAGGGGGTATTCCATTGGCCTTGGAATGTCCAGTTTCAAAAGAACAAGAATATCCTTTTATCGCAATGTTTGTTAGCAATGAAAAGTATATAAAATGCTTTTTAATTTTACAAAGAGGTATAGATGCCACTATTTGATTATAACGAAAAAATTCGGCCAACAGTTCCACTGAACATATTTAACAGCCTTAAACTACTTCCATCTTCTATAGATAATTGGTTTTGCAGTGACAAGCCCTCTAGGCGACATGACACGTTCATCGGTGTGACTCATTTTCGTACTGGAGTCTCCATTATGCTCCCGGCTTTCGAATATGATGAGATACAACAAGGTATTAGAAAAATCCCATCCGATAGGCGTACATTGAGAGTTCTGTCCATTGAAACCAACGACATGTCTATCCCTGTGATGGACCCGTGGTACTCAAATGAAAAAAAAATGAGGCGAGTCTCCTACAACGAGGCGATTAGGGATTATCACGGTCCTCAAAATATGCTTGTAGTCGGACATTTAAAGCAAGGCCAATCTGACGGAATACTTCATAAAACTGCAATCCAAAAGCTTAAAGCAAATATAATATTTAACGACAGTTTAAAGCAATACAACAAGACTAACGTGGAAAAGCTATTAGAAGCGCAATTATTAGATGAAAATAACAATTATATAGGCTGGGCAATTAAGTCAAACGCGTATAAATATCGAACGGGTACGCCTTTGCAAATGGTGTTTTCTTCTTCTCGAAACCAAGGCATTCAGGACGCCGATTACAATATACCTCTATGGGATGACAAAATTCGACATAGAGCCCTAGATCAACAAGGTGAACCAGCTCAACCAGGCACACTGGACAGTAGGGACATGAACAATGCTTGGGCAAATGCAATTGCCTGGATGTTGAGTAGAGATTTAAAAATACCCACAAAAAAAGTAAGCGTTTTCTCAGGAAAAAGGCACTGGGTACTGAATCCTAATACACTGAGAAAAGACTATATATTGTGTCCAGAGCAAATCAGGACAGCCCCAGGGAAGAAGGACATATACCGTAGAGGTAGCCGGCCGATTGATGTTTCTCAACATTGTGACGTGGCCAAAACTGGTTATTTATATATACAAGAATACATCTCAATGGCATGTCAACGATATTTGGAAGACTATAGTCGCACTCACCTACTCGGTAATAAATGGTCACAAGGTTACACTCGAATAAACGATTTTCACAAAAATATCATGCTGTGCGACAAGTATAGTATAATAAAGTTATGTGTGGCTGAGGTGTTCAATAAGGCGATGAACACTAGCAACCATTCCTTTATTAGTTACTTTTTATTGTATATTTCTTTTACACCAGAACCGGTACTCGTTCAACTTAGCATCGAACTTTCAGGGACGTTTAATAAGCTAAACCAGGTTGAAAGACAAAAAGGCACTCAAGCAAGCGGTCACTGGAGAAATAGAGTATTTAGCTCAGATAATGACATTATTACACTGAGAAGAGAGGCAATTAGTATCATGAGAAACTTGAAAGTGTAATGCCACAGCTTCCTGCTTGAAGTAATTGGTATAAGTTCTGTTTTTTCTTCTTGTCATTCACACCTCGATATCTGGATTATACTCCTTTATTGAAGTGTCCGGTCAAATAAAAGCAGATCAGTTCGCCAAACCAAAATGCGCCGTACGCAAGATACATTACGCTGGATTAGTTTTTATATTGAAAGCCGTAACTCGATTCAGTTTGAGAGATACGGATTGAAACGTGAAAGGGGCATAGGCGTGTTAGTTTGATGTTCTAACACGCCTAAAAAATGCACAAACTTTAATGTACTCCGACAGCTATAAGAGTAACAGTGAATCTGCTAGCCTCCTGTTACTTTCAAGAGATGATTTGAATTACTTGCGATAACTTCAATCGCTATCGACTTGGATGTCGGAGTCCAGCTTAAATCACCATAGCTATCTAAGGGCACTAATGGGTTGGTTTCTGGGTAATAGGCTGCTGCATTTCCTTTGGGGATGTCATATTCAACAACGGAAAACCCGCTGACTCTTCTTTCGATGCCATCATGCCAATGGCTAAGCATATCTACTTGATCGAATTCTTTTAATCCAAGTGCGTCAATATCTTCTTTGTTCATAAATAGCACTTTTCGTTGTCCATATACACCACGGTATCGGTCGTCCATGCCGTATACGGTGGTATTGTACTGATCATGGGTACGAAGTGTCTGTAAAACCAGCAAGTCTGGGCGAGTATTATTATCATTTTTCTCTTCGATGATACTGGGTATCACCGAACTCGGTAGAGTGTGTGAGAAGAAGCGAGCTTTGCCGTTGGTGGTATTCCAGATTAATTTAGCGGCAGAGTTACCTAGATAGAATCCCCCAGGTTTTTGAATATGACGATTAAAGTTATCAAAACCGGGAATTGTCTTTTCAATCAGATCTCGAATTTTATTGTAATCTGCGACGAGTTCATCCCAGTCTACGGGAGACTGCCCTAATGTAGCCTTGGCTATACCACCAATAATGGCGATCTCTGATTTCATGTCACCGGTATCACTTTTTACCACGCCAGAGGAGGCATGAACCATACTGAACGAGTCTTCTACAGTGACCTTTTGCGGCCCGGATTTTTGTATGTCTATGTCAGTACGCCCAAGGCAGGGTAGAATCAGAGCGCGCTTACCCGTTATTAGATGGCTGCGATTTAACTTGGTTGCAATGTGGACGGTCAGATTGCAGTTTTGAAGCGCTTGTTCGGTTTCTTTGGTGTCGGGTGTAGCCGCGGAAAAGTTGCCACCAAGGCCGATAAAGACTTTACTCTGGTTATTTTTCATGGCTTGGATGGCTTGAACCACATTATGCCCATTGTGAGAAGGGGGAGTAAAACCGAAGGTATTCTCAATACTTTCAAGGAAGGCTTTACTTGGGGCTTCATGAATACCCATGGTTCTATCGCCTTGCACATTGCTGTGACCACGAACCGGGCATAATCCAGCGCCAGCTTTACCGATTTGTCCACGTAACAACTGTAGGTTTGCAATTTCTTGAATCGTTTGCACTGAATGTTTATGTTGCGTAATACCCATCGCCCAGGTGCAAATGACGTTTTTAGCTTCTAAGTGTAACTTGGCTGCATGTTGAAGTTGAGATTTGCTCAGGCCAGACTGTATTTCTATTTTCTCCCAACTGGTTTGCTCGACTACATTTAAATAAGCATCAACATCACTACAGTGCTCTTCAAGGAAATGCCTATCGAATACGCCTTCTTGCTTTTGTGAAATCGATTCGCGATGCAGCTCTAGCATGTGTTTGACCATGCCACGCACAGCGGCCATATCACCACCAAGCTTTGGCGTCAGGTATAGGCTGCTAATTGGTGTAGAGCCTCGTTGGATCATCTCCAGTTTGTTTTGTGGGTTAGAAAAACGCTCTAGTCCCCGTTCTTTTAACGTGTTGAAACTGACGATACTTGCCCCTCGCTTCGATGCTTTGTATAACGTATCCATCATTCTTGGATGATTGGTGGCGGGGTTTTGGCCGAAAATAAAAATAGCGTCGGCTTTTTCAAAGTCCGAAAGGGTGACCGTTCCTTTTCCTATTCCTATCGATTGATTGAGTGCAACACCACTGGCTTCATGGCACATGTTAGAGCAATCAGGGAAATTGTTTGTGCCAAATTTGCGGACAAAGAGTTGGTACATGAAGGCGGCTTCGTTACTTGCTCGGCCAGAGGTATAAAATTCCGCTTGATCTGGGCTATCAAGTGCATTCAGCTCTTCTGCGATGAGCTTAAAAGCTTCGTCCCAAGTAATGGGTTCATAACAATCGGTGTTTGAGTTGTAGCTAAGTGGTTCGCTGAGTCGCCCTTGATATTCCAAAAAATAACCATCTTGTTTTTTTAGCCAGCTGACAGGGTGCTCGTTTAAAAACGCTCTAGAGACGCGTTTTGATGTTGCTTCCCAGTTCACGGCCTTGGCGCCGTTTTCACAAAATTTAAAATAAGCGTTCTCTTGCTCATCCCCCCATGCACATCCCGGGCAATCGAAACCCACGGTTTGATTGGTCTTTAACAGGTTGCGTATGTTCTTGGCGACGTTTTCGCTCTTTACAAGGTGACGAGCCGTAGAGGATAGTGCGCCCCAGCCGCCAGCGGCATGTTCATATCTCTTTATTTTTTTCTTTGCCATGATGTCCACTATTTTGTTTGGGTATCAATCATTGTTTAATGACGCTGTTCAACTTTTAATACCGCAACTGTTTGAAGTTAAAGCCAATCAAGTATCCTATTACCAACGAAGATTATCGTTAACCATGCATCATACTACAAGGGAAATGTAAGCATTGATATTGTGGTTTTCCGCCGATTTCAGCGCAATGTTGTGAGCTGATGTAATTTTTTTTGTAACAGGGCGGTCCAATACAATGTTAGTTAATCAGTCAGTGCGTTTTATCACTCAACGGTGCTGAATTTAAATGAAAGGAGAGTGCGTGTCATTAGTTACCCAACTACATCAATACCTCATATCAACACCACACTCTTGGTATTTTCTAGCCGCTGGTGTCATCTTATTGTCCTATCTACTTGAAGACTTGGCGATCATTACGGCGGCAACATTAGCGACTCAAGGCTTAATGAGTGTGCCAGTTGCGTTAGTCGCTATTTTCATTGGCATTGCGACTGGGGATTTGGCGTTGTACTACCTGGGTAAATACTGCCAACACTTTCGAGGTATCAAGTATCGAGCGCTGACTAATCAATACTTTAGAGTGCTACGTAAGAAGTTTAGGCAAAACGCATTTCTTAATATTTTCATTATTCGATTCGTACCTGGATTGAGAAGTGTCGGTTTCACACTAAGCGGATTTTTTTCGATTCCGCTAACCACATTCATTCTTGCCGTGCTTTTCGCGACGTCACTTTGGACTTTGCTTGTATTCTCAACTATTTATTACTTAGGAATGACGTCATGGATTCAATCGTCTCAGTATCATTGGATGATTATTCCTATCGCTTTGTTTGTGCTGTTTGTCGTGAATCGTGTCGTCAATAAATCGTTCGCAAGAGGGTATTCATGAGATCAAGAGAATCTGTTCAATGTATCGAACAAGGCCGAGTTAACGCAGGTATGCCTTTGATAGACTTGGCTTCACAACGAAGTGTCTCGCCCTATGAATTTTTGCCGGGGTGGCTATTTTATACGCCAGTTGTGATACAGAGTTTATTCCAAGGGCTACGCTATGCAGATTGGCGACTTCCTCTTATCGCTAACCCTAGTATTCACTTAAGTGGCATGGTCGGTGAATCAAAGCATGATATTTTGAGCTTGGCTGGTGACAAAGCAAACCAGTGGATCTCGCCTTTTATCACGTTAACTAAATCGGAGTTGCCAGAGTCTGAGCAGCTAACGCATGCGCTAACCAGTATGTCAGATAAGCACCTTAACTTTCCAGTTGTAGCGAAGCCCGATATGGGTTGCCGTGGTGCTGGTGTCAAACTTATTCAAGATAAAGCTGGTTTGGAGGAATACATACATTCTTTTCCAGTCGGCGCGCGATACCTACTTCAAGAAAAAGCCCCTTATCAAGCCGAAGCTGGGGTGTTTTATGTCAGATACCCTGGTGAAGAGCGCGGAAAAATATTCTCTATCACTTTGAAATACGCTCCCGTTGTTGTCGGAGATGGAGAGAAAACTTTAGAACAACTCATTGCGGCTTGTCCTAGAGCAGGGAAGTTGCAGCATTTATATCGGCCGAGACACGAAGATAAACTTCAGCAAGTGATCGCTAAGGGTGAGGAATTTCAATTGGCGTTTTCGGGCAGCCACTGTCGCGGCTCAATATTTCGTGACGGAAACCAATTTATTACCGAAAAATTGGCCAGTAAGCTCGATCAGATATTCAACGATATTGATGGCTTTCATTACGGTCGGCTGGACATAAAGTTTAAGGACATTAATCAATTCATGAGAGGTGAAGACTTCACCATATTGGAAATTAATGGAGCCAGTAGTGAAGCTGCTCATATTTGGGATAGTCGTACACCTCTTACCGATATCTTTTCGACTTTACTGACTCAGTATCGAATACTGTTCGACATTGGCGCTAAACAGAAACAAAGAGGCCACAAGGCTCCATCCATTACTAGTTTACTCAAAGCGTGGAAGGAAGAAAAAATACTCACGGCTCAGTATCCAAGTACGGATTAGTGCGTTATTTCTAATAAAAACGAATCGTTTTGTAAGGATTTTTATGTTTGTAACACCCAATACACTACAAGATTTAGATAGACAACATTCCCCTTTGATTGCGGTAAATGGTTGTATTGAAACTTTGGAGCAAGGTTTTTTGTTTCTAGACGCACTTCCTGAGAAAGACTATTCCGTGATTGTGGCTCCACAATTTTCTAGTTCTATTGGGCAACACTTCAGACATTTACTCGACATTTTCCATTCTCTTGGCAAATCTCGACAACTTATCGATTACAACCAACGTCGGCGTGGTCATGAGGTCGAAACGAGTATAACTACAGCAATGTCCGAATTGGAGGTCGTTATCCAATGGTTGCAGCAAAAACAAGAGCCGGAGCTGCTTGAGCCCGTCACAATTATCACTGAGGTATCAGTGAAACAAACGGAAACCAGTACGATGTCTTCAACGCTTATTCGTGAAATTACCTTTGCTTCGCTGCATGCGACTCACCATTACGCGATGGCTAAAGTCATTTCTCAATTCTTGGGGAACGCGACATGTTCAGGATTTGGTGTTGCGCCAGCCACAGCCACTTTTATTAGGGAGCAGTGATCATGTGCTCGGTATCTTGGCTCACAACTTCGGATGGGTATCAGGTTTTTTTCAACCGCGATGAACAAATATCTCGAGCTCATGCCCTGGCTCCTACGCAGCTCACAATAGATGATGTCGAGGTGATGATGCCAATTGACCCTGTGGGTAGTGGTAGCTGGATAAGCATGAATGAGCACGGTTTATCCTTATGCATCTTAAACAACTATCAAGGGCAAACGCCTTCTGGACCATTGATTAGCCGTGGGCTGCTACTTAAGCAACTCTCGGTGTTAAAAACGGTATCCGATGTTGCTACAGCGTTTAAAAAAACCGAGCTTAGTCATTTTGCTCCTTTCACGCTATTAGCCTTTGATCCGGCTCTCAACGAAAACAACTTAGACGTGATGGCGTTTGCTTGGAACGGTCGTGAAGACACGATATTTCCTACAGACTCACCGCTATTTTCCTCGGGCGTGGATCCTAAAGGTGTTCAGCAATACCGACAACATGTCTATCAGAAACTCACCGAAAAAGACAAAAGTATTAGCAGTTTAATTAAATTCCACACCCACCACCATCCAGAGTTAGCCTATATGTCGACTTGCATGAGTCGAGAGAAAGCGAAAACCGTCAGTTTTACCTATTTAACTGTGTCAAATGATAACAAAAGCATGTCCTACTTGCCGGGCTCTCCTTGTCAAAGCTTGTCTGAGGAGACCTTGGAGAAAAATGCCTACTGTTTGACGTCAACGAAATCATTTGTTTCGTAATTTGGAGGAATCAAGTTATGAAGAAGCTATTTGCAATAGTGCTATTTGCAATGAGTTTTTCTGTTCTTGCACAAGATGAAATTTACACCGGATTTTTTAGCAATAAAGCGGTCAGTGGCTATGATACGGTCGCGTATTTTGTTGAAAATAAAGCGGTCAAAGGAAGTTCCGACTATGCCACTGAATACAAAGGAGCGACTTGGTATTTTTCTTCTCAAAAACACTTAGATATGTTTGTCAAAGATCCTGAGAAATACGCACCTCAATATGGTGGCTATTGTGCTTGGGCGATTGCAGCGAAAAATGATTTTGCATCAGCTGACCCGAATGAATGGACGATAGTCGATGGTAAGCTCTACCTCAATTATGACCGAGAAATCAAAGAGCGTTGGGAGAAAGACCGAGCGCAGTTTATTCGTCAAGGGGATGAAAATTGGCCCAAGTTAATTCAATAGGAGTGAAAAATGAAATTTGTTGCAAGCAAGCACATTCCATCGATATTTATTGCGTTCGTATTCGTTCAGTCTTTGTTTTTTAAGTTTACCGGATCTTATGAAACCAATTATATTTTCGGCACCTTAGGGGAATGGTCTGGCCTAGATTGGTTCGGTAGTGTAGGGGGGTATGGTGTGGGTATCGTTGAGCTCATCGCTGCCATCTTGTTGTTCACCCGATTTCATGGTTTTGGCGCTATTTTGAGTGTGTGCGTGATGACAGGTGCGATCTATTTTCATCTATTTACCCCGTTAGGGATTGTAATGCCTGAATTTGATGGTCAAGGTCAAATCGTTGGCAACGATGGAGGATTATTATTTGGCATGGCTTGTATCGTGTGGCTTTGTGGAGCCTATTTAACGGTTAGAGATATCAAGCAAGGCGGAGTTTTGAGTCAGTTTGTTAGTAAAGCGGAGTAACTAACTATGCAGGGAAGTCCTTTTCGTTTACCAAGGCACACGCCGTTTGGTATTGGTGAGTCATTTGTTGAATGGCTAACGGGGTTATCAAAACTCGATGGCCATTATCAGAAGAAGCCTAAAGATCCCACAAGCTTCGAGTTTATGAATTACACCTTATCGACATTGGGGATCGAATATGAAGTAGGGCGTGGAAATACCGATGATATCCCTAAAGAAGGTCCATTGGTTATCGTGGCTAACCATCCGCTAGGTGCGATTGAAGGCGTCATTTTAGCAGACTTCATTGGACGGATAAGACAAGATGTGAAGGTTCTAGCCAATGAGCTTCTCAAAAGGCTGCCTGAAATTTCCGAGTTATTTATTGGTATTGATGTGTTTGAAGGAAAAAATGCTCACAAAACCAATGCTAAAGGTGTGAGAGAAGCGCATCAACACCTCGCTGACGGTGGGGTCCTTATTGTATTTCCTGCTGGTGAAGTCTCTACCTATTGTAAATCTTCGAACATGCTTGCAGATATAGAGTGGAGTCAATCTGTCGCCAAGTTTGTGAAAAGAAGCAAAGCAGTCACCCTGCCTATTTACGTCAATGGCAAGAATAGTCATTTATTTTACCAAGCGGGTCGTGTACACCCCTTATTGAGGACCGCATTGCTTGGTCGAGAGCTATTGAATAAAAGCGAAAAAACCATACAGATTTCTCTAGGCTCCCCAATTCCATTTCGAGAAATAAAAGATTTTGCGTCTGACAAAGATATTGTTAATTATTTTCGCCTCAATACCTATCTAATGTCTCCAGAAACGAAACCAGAGACTAACTTTGAAGAAAGCTATCAAACCCCCATAATTGATCCCTTAGACAAACACGAGTTACAACAAGAGTTGGATTCGTTACCTGCTGAAGCGCTGCTGCTTGAAAACAAAGAGTTCTCAGTGTATTGCGTCGGCACACAGTCTATACCACTAATGATGCGTGAGATTGGTCGAGTAAGAGAAGAAAGCTTTCGACAAGTTGGTGAAGGCTCAGGGTTAGCCTGCGATTTGGATGAGTATGATCTCCACTACCAACAACTGTTCGTTTGGAATAATTCGGAAAAGGAGCTGGTCGGCTCATATCGACTTGGTTTAGTGGACGAACTGGTTAAAAAGAATGGGATAGAAGGGCTTTACTCTCGTAGCCTGTTTCAATACCAACAACAATTTATCGACACATTGGAAAACTGTATTGAAGTAGGTCGATCAGTGGTTTCCATCAAATATCAAAGAAACATCAACTCGTTGCTATTGTTATGGAAGGGGATTGCAACCTATGTACATCGCCACCCCAAATATACGCACTTGTTTGGGCCTGTCAGTATTAGTAATGAATATAGTGATGTCGCAAGGCATTTAATGGCCGCGACGCTGTCTATTTATCACTACGATAATGAAAAAGCCTCGCTGGTGAAACCGTCCACTCCACTAAGGAGCACCGGGAACACATTTTGGCAGTCGAACTTACTTTCACCTTTGGCTAACGTTTCACTGCTATCTAAAGTATTGTCACGAATGGAAAAAGGAAAGGGATTACCCGTTTTGTTACGTCAGTATTTGGGAATGAATGGTAAACTCGTGTGCTTCAACGTAGACCCTGCGTTTAATGACACATTAGATGGCCTCATTGTTGTTAACCTCAAACAAGTGCCCCTTAAAACCCTGTCAAAATATATGGGCAGTGATGAGGCGAAATGGTACTTGGAAGTTGAGCACCAGGTACAAACGACGCCACAATTGGTGAAATAACATGTCTGGAACATAGCGCCCATGGGGATTATCGATAAAATAGTGAACAAACTTGGCTTTTACGATATCGATGAGTTTGGCGTTAAAAACTATAATTATCGTGTAATTGGCTTGTTAGCGTTGGTTCTATATATAGTCTTACTATTAATTCTTGGTGTGATCACCTATTTTGCTGAAATAGGTGCTCCGCACTCCAATATCATGAACCTCGGTGATGCTATATGGCTGATGTTTATGTCTTCTTCAACTATCGGCTTTGGTGACCATTACCCTGTCACAATGATTGGTCGTCTCGCCGTGTTTGCAATGTTTGTTTTTGGTGTAGGGATTCTGGGGGTATTGGGTAGCTTATACGCAAAGCGAATGTTTGGTTTTTCCGACACTAGCGTGAAAAACCGAGAACTGAGGCGACAGAATAATGAAATACTTGCTCGTCTGAAAGTACTAGAAGATAAAATTGACCAGTCACCTCGCAAACCACCCGACAAACAAAAATAGCTCAACTCTTCCACTACCGATGAAACACTCTCATCCGACGCTCGGCAAATGTTGATCTTAGCGACTTATTTGATTTCTGGTGCGCGCAAAGGTGTCGGTTCACGCTACATTTACAGATAGGTTACTGATTGAGCGTTGAGGTTCGACCATGAAGACGTTCTTCTTTGCTTGTTTTTTGCTTTTGCCCTCTAGCTTCGCTTTTGCGAAGGTAGAGGCGTATTTCGTTGCCGTGAATGAACTTAATGTTCGGTTAGGCCCTAGCTTACAGTCAAGCGTTGCTCATGTGATGAAGCAAGGTGACGTTGTTGGTGTGTTTGAACAAAAGGGGGGCTGGGCTAGAATCTCAGAATACTATCCAGCGCATTTCGAATCCTCTATGAAAGGTTCGACTAAGCAGCTTGCCCGTTGGGTATATTCGGCACATTTATCGAAGCAACGTATCAATAATCTAATCTCTTCACCTACCTCTCAGTTGGAAGAAGCCATCGAGTTTTCCGATGATTTCTCTATACACCGTTCCATCTTTCTCAAAATTGCGAATGATCTCATCAACAAGGGTCGATGTACCCTGCAAGACTTTGTTCGTAACGGTGGTTGGTATCGTTCGCTTTCTCACAAGCCTGAAGCCATTTATTTCACCTACTGCGGCAAAACCCACATTTCCAATCGAATTTATTTAGATCCAGTCAAGGTCGCGTTACTAAATTAACCTCTACTCAAGGAAAGAATGAGAAGGCTTCCTATAACTTATTGAAAATCCACTGTATCAACGGGTTTATATGATGTGCGGATAGATGGATAACGAGTATATTTTAGTTTTTGAACACCTTCATATTGTTTACAACATAGTCATTGGCTCCTGAATGCTTTGTGACTATGAAAATAAAAATGAGTTATCTTGCTTTATCAATCGGCCTGTCGTTTTCAAATTACGCCGACGCTTGTAAGGAGACGATTGAGTCTTGTACTACTCGCAATGACATTGTTAATACTGCCAACCCTTATCACAAAGCAATGGATGTTAAAAAATATTGGGCCAGTGAAAAGCTTGACGGCATACGCGCCAAATGGACGGGTAGTGAACTGAAAACGAGGACAGGTAAGCTTATCAAGGCACCAAGCTGGTTTACTGACGCATTACCGGGGATTCCTATAGACGGTGAGTTATGGGCAGGTAGGAGTCGATTTTTTGTTGTTCAGCAAACCGTTTTAGACAGCTCTCCAAATGATAGTGCTTGGCGAGAGATCAAGTTTATGGCGTTTGATTTGCCCAATCATGGCGGCACTTATAAGCAACGCTATCAGAGACTTATTGATGTAATCGAAGATATCGGTCAAAAGCATATCCAATACGTAGAGCATTACCCAATAGAGTCTCGACAAACATTGTCTGAACGCTTGAATCAATTAACAAGCTCAGGTGGTGAGGGGCTCATGCTTAGAAAAATTGACAGCTTGTATAGTGTGGGGCGCAGCAATGAGTTACTAAAACTAAAATTGGCGCAAGACGCAGAGGGCACCATCATTGGTTATAAGGCAGGCACTGGAAAATATACAGGGCTCATGGGGTCGATTCAGGTTAGGATGAAAAGCGGTGTTGAATTCTATATCGGCAGTGGTTTTACGGACAAGCTAAGGAAGTCGCCTCCACCCATAGGTACAGTCATCACGTTTAAATTTAACGGTTATAGCCACAAAGGGGTGCCTAAGTTTGCTCGCTATGTTAGGCAAAGGGCTTCAAACTAGTCAAAATGAGTCAATTAATTTCTTTGTTTATGAAATTCAATACGTGATTGAACGTCGGTTGAACTGTGGTATTGCTTGAATGATTCTTCAAATAGCTTGTTTAATTTTAAAAATTGTTCGGAGTCTTTCTTGAAGAATACATAGATAGGTATACTTCTTTTGATTTCAACAACCTGCCTAAATTTACTCCGTGTTAACTCGGGTATACTCTCCTGGTTGTTGTTGACAATGGTATTAAGTATCGACTCACTACTCACAAAGTAATCGCCCCTTTTCGTGAGTATCTTTCGGATAATTTGGGCCTCAGAATTGACGTATTCGATTTTACTTTTTTCTAGAGAGTGAATGTGATTATCAATGACTTTACCCCATGTGGTGCCCTTTATGGTAACAAATCTATATCCTTTCAGATCTTCTAGTCGATTGACCGAGTGGGGGATATTTCCATCCGAAAGCGTATACATACCCATTACTGAGTTGTTTATGGCCGCTGGTTCATCTACAAATGAAAATACTTTTTCTCTTTCTGGAGTTCGATTTCCACCAAGAATAAAGTCCACTTTCCCATCTAGCACTTGTTGCTGACATCGTTTCCAATTCAAGTTCTTATGTACTTTGGTGTCTACGCCTGCATTTTTCTTGAACACATTGAGCTCTTCGATAAGGATTCCGTCGTAGCTATTGTTGTATGGATAAATCCAAGGGTTCCAGTTGAAAAATGCGCACCATGATATGACCTCCTTAGCGTGAACTGTAGGGGCAAAAAACAACGCGTAGATTATCAGTATCAGTTGAATCGCAAGTTTCTTCATTAGCTGTCACTATGATTTGTCTACGTTAAGCATAGTTAATTCTTAGCGAGACAGCGTATCGTGCCTACATTGCAGCGCTTAAAATCGGGCCGTCAGTAGCGAATATACTCTTCGGCAGCCCGTTTGGAAGGGATATACTTTGACTATCTTGTCGAAAACGCCAGTTGGGTGTTATCAGGCTGTTTATGCATCCAATGTAATCGTAATCCAAGCAGTGATGCGGCAAAGCACAGCCCTACAATAAAGCCTACCCAAAACCCATATACTCCTAGCGGTTGAGTGATCCAGTCAGTCAGTGCCAAAACGTAACCCGTTGGTAAGCCGAATATCCAATATGAAACAAACGTGTATTTGAATATCGCAGCCATGTCTTTATAGCCACGTAGTGCGCCTGCGGAGATGACTTGAACCGTATCGGCAAATTGATATACAGACGCAAAGATAAGTAAGTGGACAGCAAGTTCTATTACTGCTCTGTTGCTGGTGTAGAGTAGAGCGATATGTTCACGCAACAAAATGGTGAGGGTTGCTGTAATGACGGTAACGGCAAGCCCGACAAGAATGCCGACTCGAGAGGCTATTGTGGCCCCCATAACATCTTGTTCACCAAGTGTGTGTCCCACGCGTATACTTACGGCAGACCCAATACTCATCGGTAACATAAATATCAGCGATGAAAAGTTAATGGCGACTTGATGGGCAGCAACGACCAATGGACCTAAAGGGGCAACCAATAGTGAGACGACAGCAAACAAGGTCACTTCAAAAAAGACCGCTAGGGCTACAGGTAATCCTAATTTAACTAAACGTAATATTGGTTTGAGTTGCGGGCGATAAAACTGTTGAAACAAACCCACTTGCGCGACTTTTTTCGAGAATAAAATGTAAACCAGCAAGGCAAAGAACATCAACCAATAGACTATTGCAGTCGCCACTCCACAGCCAACACCGCCAAGTGCTGGTGCACCGAACTTACCGTAAACAAATATCCAGTTTAGTGGAATGTTGCAGAGAAGCCCGATAAAGCCAATCACCATGGCAGGTTTAGTGAGTGATAGTCCGTCTGTTAAGCTTCTTAGTGTTTGAAATAGTAAGTAAGCTGGGACTGCAAAAATCACCGCATACATATACCCAGTGGTTTTCTCAGCCATAAGAGGTTGGACATCCATCCAATAGAGGATCTTGTGGGTTTGAAAAAGGATGAGAATAATCGGTATCGAGATCAGCAGAGCCATTGCGGCTCCTTGCTGAATTTCGTAGGCAATTTTATGTTGTCTTCCTGCGCCATTGAGCTGTGCGACAACGGGAACTAATGCCATGAGAAGCCCGACACCAAACAAAATGGAAGGCAACCAAATACTAGCAGCAATCGATACGGCTGCCATATCCGTCGCACTGACGCCGCCAGCCATGATGGTATCGACAAACCCCATGCCAGTTTGTGCTACTGAAGCAATGAGTACTGGGGTGGCAAGCTTTATGAGCGTACGAGCTTCCTTTTTATATTGCGGCACAGGCAATATTCTCCTTTATGAATGGATTATGGTAGAAATATAATTTGATTGCGGTTAATTCGCATCATAATGAAATACCATACTGACTGTCACGACAAATTTAACGATAAAAGTATCATCTTATTCCCCTAATAAGAAGAAGGGTCTGTGAATCGACAGTACCTTTCAAATTGATTAGACTGAGTTCACTTTTGAAAGACATATGGTTAGGTAAAGCAACTATGTTTACTGGCATCGTAAGAGGCATGGCTCAGGTAGAGTCCATAGAGAAAAAACAAGATTTTCAAACGCATATTGTTAGGCTATCAGGAGAGTTATCTCAGGGCATAGAAATCGGTGCATCTGTTGCCCATAACGGTTGTTGTTTAACGGTTACCCAGATAGATGATGAGCTGGTTACGTTTGATTTGATGAATGAAACGCTGAGCGCTACTAATCTAAGTCAGTTATCTGAAGGGGACTATGTCAATATAGAGAGAGCGGCCAAGTTTGGTGATGAAATTGGTGGCCACAATATGTCGGGGCATATCAGTGTCGTAGCTGAAATTACGCAAGTTATCGAGACGCCTAATAACAAAACACTTTGGTTTTTATTGCCTTTAGATAAAATGAAATACGTTTTAGAAAAAGGTTATATTGGCTTAGATGGATGCTCTTTGACGATAGGTGAAGTAAAAGGGAATGCATTCAACGTACATCTAATCCCAGAGACTTTAAATAGGACCCTATTTGGTCGTCGGCAAGTGGGCGATAAAGTGAATGTTGAGTTTGACCCGCAAACCCAAGCGATTGTCGATACCGTCGAACGAGTGATGGATAACAGGCTTAAGAACGCTTAACCACTACTATGACAAACGTTGCTGCTTAAAGTAGCAACGTTATTGGTTCCTGACGCTGTCAGCGAGAAACAATGGTGTCTATGAGCGATTCGGCTTGAGCTAGGTAATGGCCACCAAATTGATTACAGTGATTAAGGACATGATATAAATTGTAAATGTCTTTACGTTGCTGATACCCCGAATCTAGTGGTAGCACGCTTTGGTAACCTTGATAGAACTCGGGTAAGAACCCTTTAAACAACTCGGTCATCGCAATATCGCATTCTCTATCTCCCCAATAACATGCAGGATCAAAACAAATAGGGCCAAAGGCAGAGTTTCCGGCATTTCCACTCCATAAGTCACCATGCAGAAGTGAAGGCTTCGGATGATGGGATGAAAGTACCTCACTGATAAAACGTGTTAACTCAGAAATATCGACGAGGTTGATGCCTTTTTCCGAAAGAAGCTGTAATTGCCACCCGATACGTTGCTCAGAAAAGAAACGATGCCATTTTCGGTGCCATGGGTTAGGTTGAATCGTTGTCCCGATATAGTTGTCTCTGTCAAAACCATATTCGCCTTGATCTCCCCAAGAATGTAGCCGGGCGAGCTGCTGCCCGAATAGATAGCTGTTTTGCGGATCATCGAGTGGTTTAATCGATAAGTAGTTGAGAACAATAAAGGAGTGAGATTTGGTCGTGCCAGTCATGACTAACTCTGGAATGTATATAGTATCTGTCGTGCGCAAGGCTTTGATGTTTTCAGCTTCTATTTCAAAAATCGAGTGACACTCGCGTGTATTGACTTTAACGAAATATCTGTCTTGACCATCGCTGATCATATAGGACTCGCTAATATCCCCGCCAGATAACTTGGTTTTCTCTGAAATATTAAAAGAGAACATCAACTTCTCGGACAATTGTTGAGAAATCGCTTGCCACATACTCACTCCAAGAAATAATCAAGATTTGTTCATAGTTTAGGACATGTTTCACGATAGATCTGAAGTCTTTTTCAAAGAAATGAACAGTGGGTAGAGTTTAGTTTGACTTTTTAATTTACTATCAATGCCATCGACGAATTATCAGCTGTTTTGTGGTTTTTGGGTGCTGAGCGCATAAATTTACCTGGGTCTTGTTAGGTTACATTGTTAAAAGTGCCAGTTTTGTCTTAGTATTATTGAAGGAATTCCCAAATCCTGCGCTACTGTTTAATGGAGGAAAACTGTGGTTGTAGAAACCGATGGTTATGTTGCTTTGATCGAACACTTAGCATTCAATTTAGATGTCTTCGCCTCAGATGATGGTGATACAGGCGAAGAGAGTGTTGAGGATGTGGTAACGGATATGATCTCAAGTAATATCATGGCGATATTTGAGCAAAACCCTGAGTTGCACTCTAGTGTACGTTTTCAGTTATTAAAAGAAGCTGATGTCGTTGTAGAGGAGCTAGGGGAAGTATTAGCTGGTGTTTGGGCTAAGCCTGCTACAAACGAACAAATCAACTTTTTAGATGAATACATCGCCTTGGTAAAAAACCTGTTTGATTCGGCGGTGGCGAAATACGATTAGTCAAGACTTTCGAAATGGTTGACTGAGTAGTCGGTCAATCCACATTTCTCGTTTATCTCTAAACTCTTGTAAACCTATCTTGAAACCATGTTCTTTGGTGTCGAGATAGGTACCAAACCAGTGATCCCATACAGATAGAAAGAAGCCAAAGTTAGAGCTATTAAGCTGGTGTTCGGTACTGTGATGAATACGGTGCATATTTGGTGTGACCAATAGGTACTTTAGCCAACGATCTAGCTTATCGTTTAACTTTGCATTGCTATGAGTGTAGATCGAACTTGAACTGAGTATGACCTCAAATGCAACAATGGCAATGGGGCTAACACCCATTAATACTACAACGCCTAATTTAATCCAAAAAGACAGGATAATTTCTATGGGGTGGAATCGTACGCCCGTAGAGATATCCACGTCTCTATCCGCGTGATGTACACGATGAATCGCCCAAAGCGACGGGACGAGATGAAAAATTCTGTGTTGCCAATAAATGGCGAAATCAAGGACTAATATTGAAAATAAAAAACTCAATACACTGGGTAAGGGGAGGAGATTGAGTAACCCTATTTGTAACTCAGACATTTCATTGGCAACTTGAAAGGCGAGAACGGGGATAAACAGCTTGATAATCAATGTGTTTAAGCTAGACAGGGAAAAGTTGTTTAACCACCGGATGAGTTTACTGCACTGCAACGTATTGTCGGGTAGTAAGACTTCCCATAGGGCGCATAGCAATATTGTGGCTAAGAAAAAAACAATTCGGCTTACTTCTACATCAATCATGTCAACTACCACTACCAATCTACTGTTACTGTAAGTACAATTCGAAAATTTTCCACTAAAACGTAACTTTTCAGGTTAATTGATCTATTGTCATGAGAACGCATGCTTTCCATATCGCTTATCAACATCGGCTAAAAATGTCGACTAAACCATTTAAAGCCAGAGGCGCAAAAGTCAATCGCTGCACGCATTGCCAAGTCGATAAGCGTTATTGTTTGTGCGAGCACCAACCCAAAGCAAGCAATGATTTATCCGCAATGATAATACTCAGTGAAAATGAGGTTCTCAAACCGAGTAATACTGGCAGGTTAATAGCCGATACTATTGATGATTGCCACGTTTACCAATGGAGTCGTACCGAGCCGAGCCAGCAATTATTGGCAACACTTAACGCTCCCAAATACCAACCGATTTTGGTATTCCCTGAAGAATATGTAGAAGATAAAGCAAGGGTCTTATCCTCTGATTATAATGCAACGAATATTGCAGAAGGTAAGCAACCGCTACTTATTTTTCTTGATGGTAGTTGGCGTGAGGCAAGACGGATGTTTCGTAAGTCACCGTATCTTGATTCGCTGCCTGTCTTGTCAATTCGGCCAGAGTCAATCTCTCAATACATGATGCGAAGTTCCGATAATGAGAATCATCTAGCGACTGCAGAAGTGGCGTCTTTAGTGTTTGAACAATTAGGTTATATAAAAGAATCGTTGTTGTTGAGCGGATGGTTTCAAGCATTTCGTGAGAGTTATATGCTAACCAAAAGCCGATATAAGCCAGATATTAATCGCCCATATTTACAAAAGTTCTTGAAAGAAAACAGGGCGTTTGGAAGGGCTGAGAGTTCAGTGTAGTCTCACGGACTAAAAGTTTTATTTTCCCAAGTGATCGTTTACGCTTGGGCATATCATCTATGGGATGAGTTTCATTATTAAAGGGGGTAAATTGTATGTATTACGGCTTTGATGTCGGTGGCACAAAGATTGAATTTGGTGCGTTTAACGAAAAACTAGAACGACTGGCAGCTGAACGTGTACCAACGCCAACTGAAGACTACGAGTTATTGCTCGACACATTGGCCGGATTAGTGACCAAATATGATGAAAAGTTTGGTGTTAAAGGTAAGATTGGTCTTGGTATACCAGGGATTGTGAGTGCCGAAGATGACACGGTGCTGACCGTCAATGTTCCTTCCGCAAATGGTAAGCTTCTTAGAGCAGATCTTGAAGCAAGAGTAGAACGAGACGTCAAAATTGAAAATGACGCAAATTGTTTTGCATTATCTGAAGCATGGGATGAGGGCTTACAGAATGAGTCCGCAGTAATGGGGTTAATCCTTGGCACCGGCTTTGGTGGTGGTTTGATTTATGAAGGTAAAGTCTTCTCAGGTGGGAATCACGTTGCCGGAGAATTTGGTCATACTCGTTTACCTATTGACGCATGGTTCCATTTAGGGGAGAAAGCGCCACTTTTAGGTTGTGGATGTGGTAAGAAAGGTTGCCTTGATAGTTATCTGTCTGGTCGCGGGTTTGAACTTCTTTATGAGCATTACTACTCAGAGAGAAAAGCGGCGATTGATATTATTAGAAGTTACGGGGAAGGTGAAGAGAATGCATCGGAACATGTTGAACGCTTTATGGAGCTTTTAGCGATTTGTTTGGCTAACATTTTTACCGCCAATGATCCTGATGTCGTCGCACTTGGTGGTGGTCTATCTAACTTCGAATTGATTTATGATGAAATGCCTAAGCGTGTGCCAAAGTACCTAATGTCTGTGGCTAAATGCCCAAAAATCATTAAGGCATTGCACGGAGATGCTGGCGGTGTCCGTGGTGCTGCCTTCCTGAACATTAAGTAGCTTCATAGTTTATTGAAAATCGTTGATTAAAAAGCCTGACGTATGAATCAGGCTTTTTTTCTAGATAGTTACTTTTCACCTACGCCTTTGTTTTCTTTTTGCGCTAAAGTGATCTTTCCAAACCCTAATTTTCTAAAATGCGCATCTCGATAGTTTCGTACGGCTTTTGTATCGGATACAGCTTCTATTTGTTGTTCCATCTTTAAGTATTCAGTTAAATCAATCCCTTCCGCCTCTGCAACGGCTTCATGGATGTTCCTATGTTTCTCAAAAGAAAACGTCAGAGACTTTTGTTCATTCTTGTAGGTGTAAATAATTGTTCTTGCCATTTATATTCCTCACTAAGCGGTTGCGGCATACACAACTAGCACTTAGGCTTTGTAAACTGTTTAAGATCTTCTGGGCTATTTAGGTTGATAAAACTTTGCCGACTATTGCTAAAGTTAACCTGCTTAGAAGGTAGTTCTTTATAGAATAGCCCGACTTTCCGCTCACCACGCTGTAGGTAGTGGGTAAGAGGAGCCAAAGCTTTCTTATTCCATAGGCTAAAAATGGGCTGCTTTTTCTCACCATCGTGCGCGAAATAAACCACATGGGTTTTATCTACGTGCGCACAAAACGTTTCGACAAGATCGTGGCTTAGAAAAGGGCAATCGCATGGAACAAAGCCAACCCATCCTGCCTTACTCGCGGTTAATCCAGCTTGGATCCCAGCTAAAGGGCCTTGAAATCCTTTTATATCATCGGAAACAACCGGGGCAAACTCTCTATAACGCTGCAAGTTTCTATTCGCAATAATCGTTATTTGTTTGGCCTGTTTAGTTAGAGCTTCCAACGTATGTTCAATTAGCGTTTTGCCATTAAGCTCAACAAGGCCTTTGTCTTCACCATTCATTCTAGAGCCTCGGCCCCCTGCAAGGATCACCCAGTGGGTATCTTGTACTGGAATCATAATGAATAATCCTAAGATCGAATGTGAAGACAGGTAGTATACTTAATTTGCTGAACTTATTCTGTATCATTTTCCGCTTCTCAGAGTTCAATATGTGCTTGAAGTTCTGTCTGTGAACAAGTAACGTGTCGCCAAATTTTAATTTTAAGGTATAGATTTTGATTTCCACTGCAAACATTACTCAACAATTTGGCGCTAAGCCGTTGTTTGAAAATATCTCGGTCAAATTTGGTGAAGGGAATCGCTATGGTCTGATTGGGGCAAACGGATGTGGCAAGTCGACGTTCATGAAAATTCTGAGTGGAGAGCTTGATCCTACAGGTGGAAATGTCAGTTATGATCCGAATGAAAGGGTTGCCAAGCTAAATCAAGACCAGTTTGCCTATGAAGCGTTCTCTGTTATCGATACTGTAATTATGGGTTACAAAGAACTTTGGCAAGTTAAACAAGAAAGAGATCGTATATATTCTTTGCCGGAAATGAGCGAAGAAGAGGGCATGCTTGTCGCGGAACTTGAAGTTCAGTTTGCCGAGATGGATGGGTATATGGCGGAAGCAAAAGCCGGTGAGCTTCTGCTAGGTGTTGGTATTCCTGTTGAGCAGCATTACGGTCTTATGAGTGAAGTGGCTCCAGGATGGAAGCTTCGTGTTCTACTGGCGCAAGTGCTGTTTGCGGACCCACATATTATGTTGCTCGATGAGCCAACCAACAACCTGGATATTGACACCATTCGCTGGTTGGAGCATACGCTTAACGAACGAAACTGCACCATGATTATTATCTCTCACGATCGCCACTTCCTAAATAGTGTTTGTACACATATGGCCGACTTGGATTACGGTGATCTTCGTTTGTATCCAGGAAACTATGACGAGTACATGATGGCGGCGAGCCAAGCAAGAGAGCGCCTATTGGCCGATAACGCCAAAAAGAAAGCTCAGATAGCTGAGTTGCAAACTTTCGTTGCTCGTTTCTCGGCCAATGCGTCAAAAGCGAAGCAAGCAACGTCTAGAGCAAAGTTAATTGATAAAATTCAGTTGGAAGAGGTGAAAGCGTCAAGCCGCCAAAACCCATTCATTCGCTTTGAGCAATCTAAAGAGCTGTTCAGAAATGCGTTGGTAGTTGAAGGCCTTACCCAAGGTTACGATAACGATCTTTTCGCTAATTTTAACGCGATATTTGAGGTCGGTGAACGTGTAGCTATTATCGGAGAAAACGGTGTAGGTAAAACGACGCTTCTTAACACACTTGCTGGTGCCCACGCACCTAGAGCTGGTGAATATAAGTGGTCTGAAAACTCAAATATTGGTTACTACGCACAAGATCATGCGGAAGACTTTGCTCAAGACATCAACTTAATGGAATGGATGGGGCAGTGGCGTCAAGAAGGCGATGATGAACAGGTTGTACGCAGCTTCTTAGGTCGAATGCTATTTTCTCAAGATGATATCAAGAAGTCGGTAAAAGTGCTTTCAGGTGGTGAACAAGGACGTATGCTCCTTGGTAAATTGATGATGCACAAGCCTAATATCTTGTTGATGGACGAACCCACCAACCACATGGATATGGAGTCGATTGAGTCATTGAATACTGCATTGGAAAACTACAAAGGCACCTTGTTCTTTGTTTCCCACGATAGGGTGTTTGTTGACTCGTTGGCGACGCGTATTATTGAGATTAAAGAAAATACTATTATCGACTTCAAAGGTACCTATACGGAGTACTTGAAGTCAAAAGGGGTTGTTGAATAATATTCGCGCAAACCTGTGTAGTTATATCGGCACTCTAGACATTTCTAGGGTGCCTTATCTTTACGAGTTCGATATCTCTTAATTAGGCCTTAACGCACTATAACTAAATTTGGTGGGATAAAAAATATAATCAAGTACCTAAAATTGACTATAAATATTATTTCCAAATAGAGATAGCCTCGCAGACTCAATGTGAAGGGGTGGCCTGCTCGGCATATGAAGGGATTTCGGTATAAACGTACTAAGCGCTCAGCTCCATCAAACACACAGAGTCAGTGATAGGTATAATTTGGTGTAAGTTTAACCCGCAAATATCATACAAGGACTCAAATTCAGCAAGCGTTCGTACCTTGCCAGCGGTGACATTAAGCATATTAATATCATTGGTACATGCTTCAACATAGTGTGCTGAATTATTGATAATAGCCCGTTCAATGACGAGAAGTTTGGCTTTAGCAGATACCATCGTTTGTCGGCATTTCTCGAGTAGGGTGGCTGCTTCTTCTTGAGTTTTGCCATGTAGTATGGCCTTCATCAAGTAGATATCGCCACCTTGTGGAATAGATTCGTAAAAATCTCCGGACACGTACTTGCATCGATGTGAAACCTCTGATAATCCAATATACTCTTCTGAGCGCTGTTGTAAGTTAGGGATATCGAAGTTAATACCATTAGCAGATTGATATTTAAGCAATATATTCACAATCAGACTACCGATTCCACCACCTATATCAATGATGTTTTTGTAACTTGAAAAGTCGTATAGCTCAGTGATAAGCCGTCCATAGAGTTCTGAGTTTTCTTTCATCGCACTATTGTAGATTTCTCCAGCGACATCGTTATCTCTAAAGTATTGGCCAGCAATAGAACCAAACTCCAACTCGAATGGAGTTACGTCTGTCGACATGCTTTCGTAAATTTTGCCAGCGCCTTGATAGAAATAACTCGCGTGTAGCTTTATGAAGTCTTGGATATTTTCTGGATGTGAAGATAGGAGTTGTTTGGACTCTTTATTCAATGAGAACTTTTGGCCTGGATGCTCGGTAAACACTCCTTTGGCAGTCAGGAACCTCATTATTCGGTACAGCTTTCCAGATCTAGAACTGGTCTTTTGGGCAAGATCGTCAATATGAGTCACACCTGACTCAATCAGGTCTGCTATTTTGAGCTCCACAACGGTTGCAACACACTGTGTTCCATAGTATCCAAATAGAATCTCTTTAATCGTCATCATCGCTACCACTATAGTTTTACTTACTTCGCTACTCTAGTTGAAATTATTTTCGCATTACATGGTAAGAGATAAGTTTTCCCAGACAATAATACCATTTGTCACTTGTTGTAGTGACATTTGTCGTCTATAGTGTTCTACAGAACAAGAGGAGAAGTCTTATGTATCGCTCAGCGTATGAAATGTTAGGTGGTGACAAAGATGAAGTCCATTCAGTGAGTGATAGCCTTATGCTTATTCGTAATGGATTGCCTGTCACCGTTTTAGAGAAGGGGACATCGATTCTTGGTGTGACCAAAGCCGAGTACGCTAGGATGATTGGGGTCAATTTACGTAGTTTGCAACGTAAACAGAAAGAAAAAGGCGCAACACTGAGTCCAACTTCCAGCGAACATGCGTTAATGCTGACAGATCTCGTCAAACAAGCGGATGAATATTTCGGTGATCGTGACGCTACGCTACGTTGGTTAAATAGACCTAGTATTGCCTTTGGCAAAGAGTCACCACTCTCCATGTGTGACACTGTCACTGGAATCAGTATCGTTATTGAAGAAATTAATAAACTTAAGTATGGCTTGACAGCTTAATGGAAATATACCGACTCTCTCACGCTAATTACGCAAGTTTATCCGGTGAAGGCGGGCTCTATGGCTCTGGTCGTTGGCATCAAAAAGGGGCACTCATTACTTATACAGCGAGTTCTCGTTCCCTAGCTGCTCTCGAGCGCCTCGTTCATGAGTCTATAGAAGATATGCCTCAATTGGCCATGCTCACTATTTGGGTACCCGATGATGTTCAAATATCAAGATTTACGGTTAAAGGCTTGCCTGAAGGGTGGGACTCATTGCCAGACTCTGGTTTAGCTCGCGACATTGGTCAACAATGGTTAGCGGCTAATGAATCTCTCCTGATGCAAGTGCCATCTGCAATTATTCAAGATGAGTTTAACTATCTAATCAACCCCATGCATTTGGAATTTAGCCGCATAAAGATAGTCGATAAACGGGACTATTATTATGACCCACGCCTACAGAAAATGATTCGTTAATCAGATCAACCTTAAATGACCTCGCGACCGTGCCGCTAGGTCATTTCTACTTTTACTCCATAATTTTCAATGAAGTGCATCTTCAAGCTTGTTGTTTCGTACAAAAATATGCAATGCTCTAGCACTAATGCTTTACGCTTCAAAAAGATGAGTCATGAAATTTCCTTATAAGAATATTGTAGTATTGACGGGTGCTGGCATCTCAGCGGAGTCTGGCATCAAGACATTTAGAGCCCAAGATGGACTTTGGGAAGATCATAGGATTGAGGATGTAGCGACACCTGAAGGGTTTCGTAGAAATCCAGATTTAGTTCAGTCTTTCTACAACCAGCGTAGGAAAAACTTACAGAGTGAGAACGTGACACCCAATGCTGCCCATTTAGCTTTAGGAAAATTGGAGCAAGAACTGGAAGGCAATGTTACGGTCGTAACACAAAATATAGACAATCTGCATGAACGTGGTGGAAGCAAAAACATAATCCATATGCATGGTGAATTGCTAAAATCCCGTTGTACCCATTCCAATCAAACGCTTGAACACAAGGGCGATATATTGACTGGTGACTTATGTCACTGCTGCCAAATCCCAGTTCAACTTAGGCCTCATATTGTTTGGTTTGGTGAAATGCCATTAAGAATGGGGGAGATATACGCCGCTCTTGAAAGTGCTGACTTGTTTATCTCTATTGGCACATCTGGTGTGGTATATCCTGCGGCAGGGTTTGTACATGATGCAAAGATGCATGGCGCTCACACTATAGAAATTAATTTAGAACCTAGTGCGGTAGAGAGTGAGTTTGAAGAAAAACGTTATGGTAAAGCCAGTATTGAGGTGGTCAAATTAGTCGATGAGATTTTATCGATGCAAAGTTAACCTGCTCGACTCTCTCAGTGCTTTTGAGTTTGAAATGCCACCAGCAAATAGTCATTTTGTCCAGATGTGAATGGGTTCTTTAAGCACAAAACGTTACAAAAAACACCTGTAGAAAAATTATCCACTAGCAACTAAGATTTTAGTATTGATAACATTGACGTATAATGACCCAATTTCTCAAACAAAATGGGTGGCTCAACCACCTCGGAACCGATAATGAAAGATGAAATCGAAAAAGATTTTAATTTAGGTGGGACAGTCGAAAAGGCGATTTCAGGAGATTATGAACTTAGTGCAAGTGGCATTCTAAAAGAAGCATGGAACAACACGACTAAAAATTTTTTCTCATTTACACCAGCAATTTTAATTTTACTCGCTGTTCAACTATTGATTTTATACTTGGCCCTCAAGCTGCAACTAGGTGACCTTTCTGTTATTTTTAAAGCTCTGGAACACTCAAGTGATCTTACACAGAAAGTATTCCAAGCAATGTTGGTCGCGAACTTCAGCTCTGAGGTGATTAGCGCTCCTATCTATGCGGGCGTATCCTTAATGGCAATGAGCCATTCCGCTGGCCTGTCTACCAAACTGAAACACATAGGAAAAGGGCTTCAGTTTACCATTCCATTGATAATTGCAACTTTGATTAGCCAGTTGGTTCAGGGCATTGCGGGTTTGTTTCTTCCGTTTGTGTCGTTGTATTTTTCGATGGCTTTTAGCAATGCAACATTGCTTATCTGTGAAAAACATCTACCGCCGTTACAAGCTCTAATGCTTTCATTTCGAGCGGTGAATAAGAAGTTTCTCACGCTATCAGGGGTATATTTACTGGTACTAGTGATGTTTTTCGTTGCGACTATCTTTTATGGGATCGGGTTAATATTTGTGCTACCGTTTTTCTTCCATGTCAAAGGAATTGTTTACCGCAATATGTTTGGAATAAAACTTCGCATTGTAACGGAGCGCAAGTCGGATTCAGGTTCAGATGACGACGATCAGGACAGCAATAAATCGCAGGTATTTCATGCATAACAAAGGAATTTCTATATTGTTTTTTGGTGTTATAGCAGGTTTTAGTCTTTATCTCACTCACGGTTATATGAATGAGCCCGAAAATGAGGCTGAGAAAGCCGATTACTCTTTGGGTGCTGTGATAGCAGACTCTCCAACAACGCTTTCTCAGTCGCCTGAATTTAATGCAATCTCTGATGTTGCCGAGAGAAAAAGGCGATTTTTTGAGTTCTTAAAAAAGGGCGTTGAACTTGAAAATTCGCGAATTTTAAAGGAAAGAGCTCGTCTTGGAAAAATGAGAAATGATTTCGAGCAAGGAGACTTTTCTGCTGAGGATCAAAGTTACGCTGTTCGTTTAGGTCGGCTATATAGTGTAGCAGTACCAGCGACAGGTGTTGACATCCAATGGTTCGACGAAATGAATCATCGTGTTGATGTGCTTCCTTATGCGCTAGTGCTAATTCAAGCGGCAAACGAGTCAGCTTGGGGAACATCACGCTTTGCAAGAGAAGGCAATAATTACTTCGGCCAGTGGTGTTACACTTCAGGATGCGGCCTTGTTCCTCGTGGCCGGCCAGCAGGGGCGACTTATGAGGTCGCTAAATACAATTCTGTTCAACAATCCATTCATGCTTATTTTATGAATGTGAACAGAAATAAAGCGTATGAAGCACTTCGTAATATTCGTTTCGATCTGCGTCAAAAACATGCTGACTTACTGAGCGATCAAACTGCACTCGCGTTAACTAATGGATTAATCAAATATTCACAACGTGGCCAAGCTTACGTAGATGATCTACAAGCAATGATTAAACGGAATGAACAATATTGGACACAATGAGTCGAAACAAAGCCTTAATATCGTTAGCCCTCCTTTCAATTCTTGCCTCCTTTCCCAGTTGGGGGCAAGAGTACATGTTTACCTACTCCAAGCTATATTCTCAGCTTAAGGCTAACTATTCAGCCAATCATGATGACGTTAAAGTGGCTTTCTTCTTCGTTGACAGAAAAAACGGTCAACTATGTACTCCTAAAAAAGCGTGGATGGAGAATCAATCTCACTATGAAGCGTTAAAGGTAAGCAATCAAAAAGAGCTTCTTGTACCTTTCGATGCCAATTTAAAGCAGGCAAACCCGCTAGTGTTTGTAGACACTCCAAAAGGAAAGGACTGCGCGTTCTCGACGACGATAATGGCACGCGAACCATTATCAGGTGATGTCTCTTATAGCCAGTTAAAAAACTTAGTAGAGCAAATGCAGCTCGTTTTAAATGAGCTTGGTGGTGTTTTTTCAAGCTGGTTCACACCTAGCATTGAAGGCGTCACTTTAGAATTTTCAGACCCTTCAGTCACCAAACTAACGTTTTCCAATGGGGCAACACGCCCAGTTGAAAGCGGTAAAGCACACGTATTGCTTAGTGACCTTGGCGACAAAGGCAGTATTGAAATCCCTACTGCTACATTTCGCGTCTTACCGTACATTCCCCGTCAATAGCGTGCGCCTATCTTCCACAGTGAGGGTAGGTTGGCATTTCATCCTAGAAGAAAAAAACGTATAATCCTCGCCCTAGAATTTTCAAGTATAAGCCCAGCGTGGTCAATTAGGCCAACCCGTGCGAGAACCCGAATGAATCAGAAAGACACAAGAAAAGAAACGCTAGAATTTAATAAACTACAAAAGCGTCTAAGAAGAAATGTAGGCAACGCTATCACCGAATACAACATGATTGAAGAAGGTGATGTAGTGATGGCTTGTATTAGCGGTGGTAAAGATTCATTTGCAATGCTTGATATCTTGCTTAATTTACAAAAAGCTGCGCCGATAACATTTAAGGTGGTCGCTGTTAACTTGGATCAAAAGCAGCCGGGCTTCCCAGAGCATATTTTGCCGGAGTATTTCGATAAGCTAGATATTCCTTACTACATCGTAGACAAAGATACCTATTCTGTGGTTAAAGAGAAAATTCCTGAAGGTAAAACAACGTGCGGTCTATGTTCGCGATTAAGACGAGGCACTTTGTATTCCTTTGCTGAGAAAATAGGCGCGACAAAAATTGCGCTAGGGCATCACCTTGATGATATCGTTGAAACGCTTTTCTTGAACATGTTCCATGGATCTCGAATGAAAGCCATGCCGCCTAAATTGCGTTCAGATGATGGACGAAATGTGGTTATTAGGCCACTCACTTATTGCCGTGAGAAAGATTTAATTAAATACGCTGAACACAAACAGTTTCCGATTATTCCGTGTAACCTATGTGGCTCCCAAGAAAATTTACAGCGCCAAGCGATTAAAGCTATGCTTATTGACTGGGACAAAAAATCGCCGGGTCGAGTGGAAAGTATATTTAAATCAATACAAAACGTTAGTCCGAGCCAACTTGCGGATAAAAACATTTTTGATTTCGTCAACTTGCCTCTCGATAGGCAAGGGGACAGGGAAGAATACAAGTTTAGTGAGGCAACCGTGTCCTCAACCAATATCGATGAATCGTTATTTATCGACGTAACTAACGTTTAGACGGTAACACGGAAAACCTATATGCCGTAGCAATTGATATTTCTTGGAATAGAATAAAGATTGGTTAAGTTCAAACTAACCTAACAGTTATCCGCCTAAAACTGGTAACTGTTAGATTAAGTCTGAACTTCTACTCAAATAAACGTTGCGACAGTACCCTACATTGATTGCACCTGCCAAATCCCATTTATCGACCGATAGTCTTTAAGCAAGGTTTTGTCTAAAAAGCCCTTCATCTCTTCCCGGCTGCTCCAGCGAACCACTTTGTTTAAGTTCGGATCGTAATAGTACAAATACCCCTTAGGGCTAAACACACCCTCCTCTTTTGTAGATACAACAGCAATCGAATGAGACCCACTATCCGCTCTCACTGACACCAAATAATAACGTGCTGTACTACTTAATTTGTCAAACTCAGCGCCCAAGCCTTTCAAGTCAATATTGTCAGTTGATCTTACTACCTTCATATTGCGAACTCTCATTAACATGATTTTCTTTGTTTTCTGAGAGGTTAACGAATCGAGAGGTGCTCTTCTCGCCATGACCAATGCCATTGCTTCTTGAGCATGGTCTTGCCCAAAACTAGTTTTCGTTAACACCATTTGTATATTTTTATGCGCCTTTAGCTGCTCCTTACATTCAAGTTGTGATTGTTGCTGCAAATGAGATTGATAAAATGCATCGTTCTCGGTCGCTGCGTGAGCGGCTGCGCACCACAATTCACCGTAATTTGTCCCCCGCATCATTTGACCTAGCCATGCGGTTGTTAAAGATTTGCAAATATCCGGTTGATACTGATTTGCATCATACAATTTCATACTCATTATATACCTAGCCCTTTTGTTTATTTTGTCGATAAAGAAAACCACGGGGTTACCCGTGGATGAATGAATGTTTCAAAACTACAATCGCGAAGCGGTTTATTTTTTGGTTAACGCTTTAGCGTTATAAGAGTAAGTGCCCTTAGCATGCCCGGGGTAATCTACTATTAATTTCCTATGGGTGTTATTCCACCCAACCAATATAAACATAGTTGAATAAACGAAAACGATAAATAATAGTGTCATTTATTGTGGCATGGAGTCAGATAAACTGGGCATGAATCTGCGTATAATTACGGGCACCTACACCTAGGCTTTCCGTTTTTTCCAATGGTTTTAGGTCTACACCGCATTTTGTGGATCCAGCGGGCTGATAAACCCATGTGGTTTCAAGGCCAACACATCACAATCTATCCTATCGATGACATGTTCTGCAGTGTTTCCTATAAACACTGCAGATAAGCCAGTTCTCCCAGTTGTCCCGAGAATAACCATGCTAGCGTTCAGATCTTGAGCAGCTTCAGGGATAACGTCTTCGGGTAAGCCTTGGCCAACAAAAGTTTGTTCTTCATCCATTCCATGCTTCTGCCTTAATGCTTTCATTGAAACAAGGTGGTGGGCACGAACTGCATCGGTGTAAGAGGTTGGGTCAAACTCAGGAAGCTCAATTGTTATGTTTGCCGGTGTAACAGGGTAGGCATTAACAAGATAAGGTTTCGCGTCTAGACGTTTTGAAATGTCTTGAAGCAGTTCAACCATACGGTCGTTGAGATCAATATGTGTTTCACTTTCTGACGCAACATGAACGGATGCGAGAATACTAGAATTCGCAGACCAATTTTGACTCTTAACTAGCAGGACAGGAGCAGGGCATTTTCTTAAAAGATGCCAGTCAGTTGGTGTGAATATGACGGACTCCAGCACGTCGTGTTTCCTCGTACCCTTAATCACAATATCATGGCCGCCTGAGAAAACCTGTGCAATAATGGCTTCATAGGGACGATTATGCCACACCACTTTCACGTCGAAATCTACAGACTCGTTGACATGCTCCTCTGAAATTCTTTTCATCCACTGCTCGCGTTGATGAATCACTCCTCGTCTCATCGCGTCACGCTCTTCCAGAGATAGCATTGACGTCATGTCATAAGAAAAATCGTAAATAGAAAGGAAAAAAGTAATCTGGCTTCGAGATTGGCTTTTAGCTGCGAGCTGCATTGCACGTGCCAAGGCAGGTTGTTCATCATGATTAATATCTGCAACCACTAAGATATTATTGTAAATACTCATACACTTTCCTTAGATTCAAACATCAGGGTTTGATTGGGTATTACAGTGTTTAATGTAGCGCAGATGAATCGATTATTTTAGGAATTTAAGAGGCTATCTGGAGGAAGTATGATGTAGCTCAGTTTAGAGCCACATCATTAGGATGGTTGAAGTAATTTACTCTGAGACACCCGCTAATTCTTGCAAAGCTTCACGGTTTAACACCGTAATGTATTTACCTTTAACGCTCAAAATTTCAGATTTTTGGAAACGACCAAGTAAGCGGCTGATGGTTTCAACAGTGAGCCCTAAGTAATTACCGATATCTCCACGAGTCATCGTAAGTCTAAACTCTCTTTGACTAAATCCTCGCTGGGAGAATCGAGAAGAAAGATTGTAGAGAAATGCCGCTAATCTTTCTTCAGCGTTCTTTTTCGAAAGCAGCAAGATCATTTCTTGGTCGCCTTTGATTTCATCACTCATCAGACGCATGATTTGCTGGCGCAATTTAGGCATTTTCCCTGATAAGTCATCTAGTGTCTCATAAGGTATTTCGCATACCATCGAGGTTTCAAGTGCTTGCGCAAAGCTTGGGTGAACATCTCCAGTAATAGCATCAAAGCCCACAAGATCACCCGCTAGATGAAAGGCCGTAATTTGCTCGTCACCTTGCTCAGTGATTGTATAACTTTTGATAGTACCAGAGCGAATGGCGTACAAGGATTTTAAGTTATCTCCTGCTTTGAATAACTCTTGACCCTTTTGAATTGGCTTTTTACGCTCAATGATTTCATCGAGTTGATCGAGTTCATTTTCATTAAGTGTAAATGGGATACATAACTGACTGATGCTGCAGTCCTGACAATGGATAGAGCACCCACCCGATTGTACACGTTTAGCATTTGGCTTTTGAGAATTCATAGCAACCTTTCATGACTTGAGGCGTGTCAACATTTTAACACCCATTCCTTAGAATGAATAGGGATATTCTTTGGGTTACAGTACGTGAAGAGAGAGTAAGACCGAGTAAGCCGTGTATATACCGTAACTTAAAATTAATAGTGCGCCCGTTTGACGCATCAACCTTGACTGCTTTAAGCGTTGAAAATAGTTCGCCCCATAGCCAATAGAAAACATCGCAGGTAACGTACCAAGGCCAAATGCCAACATGAGTAGGCTCCCATTTACGGCGCCTCCAGAAACCGCAGCCCAAGTTAGGGCGGAATATACTAGGCCGCAAGGAAGCCATCCCCAAACCATCCCACAGGGTAACGCGTAAATAGGGGATTTGATTGGCATCACCCGTTTACGAACAGGTGTTAACGCTTGCCAAAGTATACCGCCTAGCTTTTCTGTAAAGACTAATCCCTTCCACCAGTTACTTAAGTACAGCGCTAATAAAATCATGAAGATTGCAGCAACAAGACGTAGCCAAGTGAGAGGGTGGTTTGCAGACATAGTGTAAGCCAAGGTAGAGATCGTTCCCCCCACTATGGCACCAAACAGAGCATAGCTGGTTAAACGCCCAACATTATATAACATCGGAATAACGATTTTTCGACCAGGATGATTGATGGTCATTAACGACGCGATACCACCGCACATACCAATGCAATGACTTGAACCTAGAAAGCCTATGAAAAATGCCCCAAGCCAATCTATTGTCACTCTTTCTCTTCCTCTTTTTTTGGCTTTGGTTGTTCGTCATCATCAAACAAGATATTGTGACCTTGTCGTTCAAGATCTTCAAACTGATCGCTTTTTACTGCCCAAAGGAAGATAGCAGCGGCTACGCACACTAAGACAATAGCGATAGGAATAAGGATATATAAACTTTCCATAGTATGAGTTTAATCCTTAAGTAAACGTAGAGAGTTTGATACTACAATAATTGAGCTGGCTGACATACCGATCACTGCAAAATATGGCGCAATAAGCCCGCATACCGCAAGCGGTAGGACGAGCAGATTGTATCCTAATGACCACAATAGGTTTTGACGAATGATTTGCCGTGCTCTTATCGCGTAGTCTCGAGCTTGGACGATCTTTTCTAGTTTATCACTCAAAAGTGTCATGTCTGCAGATGCTTTGGCAATATCAGTACCACCTCCCATCGCGGCGGAAAGGTGGGCACCTGACAAGGTGGGCGCGTCATTGATGCCGTCGCCAATCATCAAAGTAATGTCTTGCTCAGGAAGCTGCTTTAAGAATGCGAGCTTACCCTGTGGACTTGCCGATGCGACAACATTCTTGATACCCACAGCGTTGGAGACGTGTCGTGCATTGGATAGCGTATCGCCAGTCAGCAAGGTAATTTTTATATTCGACGAGGCAAATTTATCCACTAAACTTTTCGCTTCTTTGCGCAGAGGATCATGAAAGATAAAAGTCGCAATATGTTTATGGTCCAAAGACAAATACACAGAATTGATTTCATCTCGTTGTTTGTCATTTAACGCAAAGGCGGCACTACCAATTTTAATGACTTTACCTTGATAAAGCCCAAGCACTCCTTCACCAATATGATTCTTAACTTGTTCTATTGATACGTTTTTTCTGCTTTTTCCCTTAAAGGCATTAGCAATGGGGTGATTCGCGTGCGATTCCAGCGCTTCGGCAATAGATAAACATAGCTCTTCGTTATAACCGCCGAATAGCATGATTTCGTTTAGCTCAACTTTTCCTTGTGTCAGCGTTCCGGTCTTATCGATGATAAGATGGTTGACTTTGTACAAGGTTTCAAAGACATGTTTTCGGCGCAGCAAAATACCGAGCTGGCTCAATTTAGACGTGGCGCAGGTTAGGGCGGTGGGCGTTGCCAGAGATAAGGCACAAGGGCAGGTAGCGACCAAAACTGCTAACATGATCCAAAATGCATCTTCGGGTTTATGTTGGTGCCAATATAGCCAAGTTAACCCGGCAACCACCAGCAAAATGCCTACAAAATATCGAGCCGTAATATCGGCAATCTCTGCTATTTTTGGCTTGGACAATTGCGCTTCTTCTTGCAGTTTTACGATGCCGGAAATCACTGAATTTGCTTTAGTCGACCTGACACACAATTCAAATGACTCTTCACCGTTTAATGTGCCTGAAAACGCATTGTCTCCCGATACTTTTAATACGGGAACGGACTCTCCAGTCAGCATCGATTCGTCTATGTAAGCTTGTCCAGAGGTTATTTCACCATCGGCTGGAATGCGCTCCCCTGGAAGTACTCGAATTTTGTCCCCTATATTGAGCCGACTCACTGGGATCTTATGCCCATCTAATGTTGTGGCCATTGCCGGCACCAACTTTAATAGATTTCCACTCGCGGCAGCAGCGGTTCGTCTAGCGCGTATTTCAAGAAAGCGCCCCAGTAGCAAGAAAAAAGTAAACATGGAAATGGACTCGAAGAACACTTCACCTTGTTCGGTAACGGTCGCATAGGCGCTAGCACCATAAGCAAATAGCAAAGCAAGGGAAACGGGAACATCCATTCCTAACGTTTTGTTTTTAAGGCTTCTATAAGCATTGAGGTAAAACGGTGATGCTGAATACAGCAAAACAGGCGTGGCAAAAATAAGGCTCACCCAACGCAAATACGCTTTAAATTGGTTATCAAGATCACTGAATACTTCAAAATAAAGCGCAACGGCCAACATCATGACTTGCATGGTAGCTAAACCAGCAATGCCTAATCGATACAAGTATTGTTTCATCGAACGATGGTATTCATCTTCTTGTTTGTCAGGCTCGAAAGGAGCGGCTTTATAACCCAACTTGTGAATGTCTTTTAGAATACTGCTCAATTTAACTTTGTTGGGATTCCATTTGACTAATGCGCGATTCGTGGTCGTATTGACTCGAATCAAGAGCACACCATTAACAGACGACAGTCGTTTTTCAATCAACCAAGCGCATGCAGCGCAAGAAATGCCAGATAGTGACAATGTCACCTCTTGTCCGGACTCAGACTCTCTAACAAACTCAGCTTGTATATCTGGATTGTCATAATTGGTTAGGGTAAGCAGCTCTTCAGGAATAAGTTGAGCTCTATCAGCGGGCTCCGTGCGATACTGATAATAGGAAACTAATCCAGTATCGACGATCGTTTGTGCTACCGCTAGGCAACCTGGGCAGCACATTTGTCGATTTTCGCCCAGTACCTCTAGATGAAACTCGCTATTGGGTGGGACATCTTCTCCACAGTGATAGCAATGGCACATAGGCTAGTTCATCAGCATTGTAGGCTGGGTGACCGGGAAGTTTACTCGCCCCTGTATTAACCATGCCTTATCATGTGGCGTAACCTCGATAAACCACGGCCCTTTGAGGTCATGATCTAACGCAACGGAGTAATTGCCATTGGCATCAGAGGTGACAAGTTTGGAAAAGTCTCGATTAGGTAGCGTGCGATGTGCAAATAAAATATTGAGTGCAGGGTAGTGAGCTAACTGGCCCTTATTTAGAGTGAAGTTGACTAGTTTTGCCTTTGACTCAATGTTGATTTCTAGCTCTAACTGCTTAGCAACGTTGAGTTTACTAATATCGATATTTATCCCTTTGCCTTTCTTATAATAATCTTCGGTAACCAGCGATACCGAATTATTTGAAAAGATGATAACCGTCACAATGGTCCAAGAAACGACAATTAGGGGTAAGATGATTAAGAACCACGGCCAGAACTGTTTATACCAAGGCTTTTCCATAAGCTTATTCTCAACAACCAGATAAGATAGCGTAGGGGCCTCAGAAACCTGAGGCGACAATGAGTCGCCTATCGCATCAACTCGGTGGGTGCCAAGTCAACACGATAGGTAACGATTATTTTTTATCAGGGTGACTTAGACTCCAGACGTAAGCCGCAACCAGTTGAACTTTATCGTCTCCCAAGATGTCTTTCCAGGCAGGCATGACGCCAGAGCGTCCATACATCACCGTTTTGGTAACATCAGCTCGTGTCCCACCAAACAACCAATATTGATCGGTTAGATCGGGGGCTCCAACTGCAGGGTTACCTTTACCATCGGTACCATGACATGCCGCGCAAACGACAAATCGTTTTTTACCTTCTGCAGCTTCACGGGCGTTTACAGAGCGGCCAGATAAGCTCAGTGTATAGCTAACCACTTCTTTCACACCTTGGTCACCCAATACCTCTTTCCAAGCAGGCATTTGACCAACCCGACCATTCCTAATGGTCTCTATGATGGCTTTAGGCTCACCACCATATAACCAGGCATCGTCAGTTAAGTTGGGGAAGCCCTTTTGACCACGAGCGTCAGAACCATGACATTGTGAGCAGTTTTGCAGAAATATACGTTGACCCACTTTTAATGCTTTTGGATTGTTTGCGATTTCTGGAAGCGTTAACAATGTTTTGCCGTCTTTTTGGTACGCGAGCTGTTTAAACTCTTTACCAAAATATTTATTGGCATCATCTAGCTCTTTCGCATACTGATTAAGTTGCTTTTCACTTTGTGCGTTTGCAATGGAAGACTTCGAGTCTTCAATAGATCGCACTTGTTGATCTGAACTGGTCCAGCCCAGAATACCTTTAAAGCTTCCTAAACCTGGGTACAATACTAGGTATATCGCCGAAAAAATAATGGTACAAACGAATAGGTAAGTCCACCACTTAGGTAAAGGGTTGTTCAATTCACGAATACCATCGTACTCGTGCCCCATATCTTCGCCTTCTTCGACATCAGATTGATTCTTAGAACACCAGCGTAGAAGCAAAGCACAACTGACAAGCGTACCGATAGTAATTACCGAAATCCAGATACTCCAGAAAGTACTCATTGCTTGTTCTCTCCTTCCTTAGTTGACTGTTCCTTTATTTGGTCCTTATGTGATTTTCTCTCTTCCTCATCGAAAATCATGTTGGCATCTTCCTCGAAGCGAGCTTTGCGCTTTTTGCCATAAGCCCACCAAACGATCCCAATGAAACAGACAAAAAGTAAGACTGTCCATATGCTATGAATAGTTCCGATATCCATATCTTTTCTCCTTACTTCATCGCATGGCCAAGTGATTGTAGGTAAGCGATGATGGCGTCCATTTCCGTTTTACCTTCAACTTCTTTTTGCGCGTTAGCGATTTGCTCATCCGTGTAGGGAATACCGAAATTATCACGGAAAATTTCCAACTTTTTCTGTGTTAATTTTCCATCGAGAACATTTTCAGCTAGCCAAGGGAAGCCTGGCATATTGGACTCGGGTACTAACTCTCGAGGATCGATGAGATGAACTCTGTGCCATTCATCAGAATATCGTCCACCGACGCGAGCTAAATCTGGGCCGGTACGTTTCGAGCCCCATAAGAATGGGTGCTCCCAAACGCTTTCACCAGCCACCGAGTAGTGTCCATATCGCTCGGTTTCAGCTCGAAATGGGCGGATCATTTGGCTGTGGCAAACGTTACATCCTTCACGAATATAAACGTCGCGCCCTTCCATTTGCAATGCGGTATAAGGTTTAAGACTTTCAAGTGGTTGCGTCGTCTGTTTTTGAAACATTAGTGGTGTAATCTCTACCAATGCACCAAAACTGATGGCAACAACAATAAGGATAGCTAAGAGGCCAACGTTTTTTTCTATGGCTTCGTGGCGATTATTTGAACTCATTTTTCACCTCCTTAAGCCGCTTGAGGGATAGCTTTCAAGCTATCACGTGGTGCAGATACAGTTTTGTATGCGTTGTATGCCATTAAGAACATGCCTGATAGGAAGATAAGCCCTCCAATAAAGCGCAATGTATAGAATGGATAAGACGCCGCAACAGATTCAACAAAGCTATACGTTAACGTTCCGTCTGAATTCACAGCGCGCCACATCAGCCCTTGCATAACACCAGAAATCCACATAGCCACGATATAAAGTACCGTACCCACTGTCGCTAACCAGAAATGGATGTTGATCAAGCGAATTGAGTACATTCGTTCTTGGCCAAATAATTTGGGTAGAAGGTGATATACCGAGCCAATCGAGACCATGGCAACCCAACCTAAAGCCCCAGAATGGACGTGTCCAATCGTCCAATCCGTATAGTGGGATAGGGCATTGACAGTTTTTATCGCCATCATTGGTCCTTCAAAGGTCGACATACCATAGAAAGACAGCGAAACAATTAAGAAGCGAAGGATAGGATCGTATCGAAGCTTATGCCAAGCACCCGATAAGGTCATGATCCCGTTTATCATGCCACCCCAAGACGGAGCAAACAAAACGAGAGACATCACCATGCCAAGAGACTGGGTCCAGTCTGGCAGAGCAGTGTAATGTAGATGGTGCGGGCCAGCCCAGATATACAGTGAAATCAGTGCCCAAAAGTGAATAATTGACAGGCGGTATGAGTATATTGGCCTATCGGCTTGTTTAGGTACGAAGTAATACATCATACCGAGGAAACCTGCGGTGAGCAGGAAGCCTACCGCATTGTGTCCATACCACCACTGAACCATGGCATCTACGGCACCAGCATACATAGAATAGGATTTACCTATATCTACTGGAATTGCCATGCTGTTGACGATATGCAAAACCGCTACCGTGATGATAAAAGCGCCAAAGAACCAGTTTGCTACGTAAATATGGGAGGTTTGGCGTTTGACAATTGTGCCAAAAAACACCACCGCATACGCCAGCCATACGACTGCGATAGCGATGTCGATTGGCCATTCCAGCTCTGCGTATTCTTTACCAGAAGTCCAACCCATAGGTAAGGTGATGGCGGCGGACACAATAATGGCTTGCCAACCCCAAAATGTTAATGGTACGAGAAACCCACCAAACAATTTGGTTCTACAGGTTCGTTGCACAACGTAATAAGAAGTGGCGAATAAGGCACTAGTACCGAATGCGAAAATAACCGCGTTGGTATGAAGTGGGCGGAGGCGACTGTAAGTCAACCAAGGGGTATCAAAGTTTAGCTGAGGCCAAACTAATTGGGCGGCAATCAAAACACCAACGGACATACCAAAGATTCCCCAGAGAATAGTCACTAGGGTAAACTGACGTACGACCGTATAGTTGTAGTTTTGCTCGAGCTGCGTTTCATGGCTCATGTTGCATGTTTCCATTTTCTAATTAACTACACTTTACTTCCGACACGACTGATGTCGTAATATCGCAGAAAATCGGCGGTATAAATGAACTTTGCTTCCCTAGTTATTTATACGGTTGATTTATAATTTACGATACATTCAACGTAAAACTATACGTTAATAAACCGATTAATGACAGGGAAATAACCATGTTAGGATTATGGTTATGCTCCTTATATTTCAAAAATTTGAAGTTTGTAGCATGGGAGAAAATTTAGCATGCCAGCGCAAAAACTCACTAAAGGCCGTTTAGCGCAGATATCGCTGATGTTAGTGGTACTTTTAGTCGCTTTTTTCTGGAGAACGTTCAGTTACGATCAAGTTGAAAAGTTGCGATGCAACATAAATTCAAGTTGCGATTTTAGTGTAAACAATTATTACGGTACGGTTATTTCGGGTAACGATGGCTCAATTTTTATCAAGTCTACATCACCTTTTTCTATCACCACTCAAGAGCCAAATGTAGAAATAGAGAAAATTGATACTGGCTGGATGATAAGCTATCCAAATGATACAAAGTCGCTAAACTTAGAAATCGCTGCAAGTGCTGAGAAGGAAAACACCGCTAAATTGTCCTTATCTATTGAGTTGGAAGCCCCAGTAGCACAAAAGAAGAAATTCGCCAGTAAATAACCACAAATTTGCCTTTCTAAGAACTAGCTATCTATCAATATGCTCATTTCTTCTCTGAGCATATTCACGACTTTGCTAAAAATGTCGCGTTTCGACTCAAAATACATACTAATGTCAGTTCTTACCGTACGTTAACAAAAGCTCAACCGCAAAGGTATTCCGAGCCTACGTCCAACAATTCACCTTAATTGATTGAAAATGAATATTTTGCAGTATATGTTGGTGTTTAATTCGCACTTATGACCAAGAAGCCTCCACAGGCTGAACTCAGCTTAGTTTTTGTGGTTTGCATTTTGAAAAATTAGGTGCGATTTTGTTTTATAGAAGGGGATGTTTATGTTGGTCAGTGTCGAGTATGCGACATTATTTGGATCTTACTGTGATGAACTAGCGGCGATGGAGTTGGATGTGGAATTTCGCCAGCCGAGCGATGATATCTACCAATCTCGCGGGCAAGTTTGTATTATCAATTTGCCATCTGACCAGCAGGATGAGTTACTACAAAAAATACATCACTCCGAATTTGGATGGACATGGCGTATCTACACGTTTAAACCAAGCGTGTTGAGTCCTTACCTTTCTGATGGCTTACTGTCTAAGCAAAAAGTTCGCCCGATTTCAGGCAAACTTAATTACTTACAAGCTGAACCCAAAGATAAACTGCTCGCCTATTTATGGCTAGACTCCGATCGAACACTGAGCCCTAAAAAAGATCTTGGGCAGAAAGAGTTATATCGCTATCCGCTACTGGATATCTATCACAATCAAGAAAGAACACCTTTTCGATATCTGCATAGAATGATTCAGCTCGATATTATGTCAGTCGCGAGATGCGTGGATCGCGTTCGCTACTGTGAGCGATGTGCTTCTGGTCATTTAAACTATGTTGATTCATGTCCTTCGTGCAGTGATATTGACATTGTCTCTTACGACGCTTTGCATTGTTTCACCTGTGGCCACGTAGATGACGCCAGTGCATTCATGAAAACTCAATCTATGCAGTGTCCAACATGCAAAACACTTCTCAAGCACATTGGTGTTGACTATGACCGCCCATTAGAAATGCACCATTGCAATGGCTGCAAAAACGAATTCGCTGAAGCAAATGTCATTGCAAAATGTCTAAGCTGCGATCACGTCAATGACACACATAAACTACAGGCACAAACTTTTTACTCTTATACGGTTGGTGAAAACGCACAACGATTTTTGTTTGAGGAGCAGCTCAATCCAAACTATAACATCCAGCTAAAAGGCACGACCAATGTCACCGCATTTGAAGCCGCTTTATCTTGGAAAAATCAGTTATCTATAAGGCATGAACAAAAAGACCTTCTCATTGGTTTAAAAATTGAGAATTCTGATGGCTATATTAAAGCCTTTGGTGATGTGGCATACATTGAATTAATCGTTCAACTGTCTGAACATTTGGAGAAACTGTTTAGGAATACTGACTTAAGTTGCCAATATGGCGATGATTTGATTTTTGTGTTGTTACCCCATTTTGAATATGAGTTTTTGGAAGTGGTATACATGCGACTGGAAGAGTTTGGTACTTTGATTGAATCAGATTTAGTTGAGTTAAGAGTAAAACACTGGCAACTTCCCGACTCTTCCCTTGTTGATGTAAAACAGTGGATGAAAAATCGTACAAGTGAGCTAAATGATTGATTTTCTGGGCTACCTTTCTTATGGAGTTAGAGACTTATTTGGTCAGATAACGGCCAATGTTGATATTGTCGTGGCATTTTTTCCAATGATCCTTATCGCCGAGTCGCCATTGATTCTGCTAATGATCATTGGGATTTTTCGCTGGCACTGGAAAAATAAAACCACTGATTTGCCGCATACTCCATCCATTAGTTTCATCATCACTTGTTATGGAGAAGGGAACGCCATTCGTTCCACTATTGATACCTTAGTTGAGCAACATTACCCGGGTCACATTGAAGTTCTTGCTGTGGTCGATGGCGCTGTACAAAATCAGCATACCTATCAAGCCGCGATGAAAGCTTATCATGACTATAAGCACCGTAAGGATAGGGTAGTGAAGGTTATTCCAAAATGGCAACGCGGGGGCCGAGTTTCAACACTCAACACCGGGTTGCTCAAGGCACGGCATGAACTTGTCATCAATGTAGATGGTGACACATCGTTTGATAACAATATGGCGCTGGTTATGGCGCAGCAATTTAGAGACAAAAATGTGATTGCATCAGGTGGGGCACTTCGCGTTCGCAATGCTCGCAAAAACATTCTCACCAGAATGCAAGCCCTGGAATACATGATGTCTATGCAAGGCGGAAAAACAGGCACAACACAATTTGGTTTGCTGAATAATATTTCCGGTGCGTTTGGCGCGTTTCGAAAAAAAGTGTTGCAACGAGCCGGTGGTTGGGACACGCATACTGCGGAAGACTTAGACTTAACCATGCGGTTAAAGCAATATAAAGGCCGATATCGAAGTACCAAACTTGCGTTCACGCCACACGCCATTGGTCACACTGACGCACCCGAAACGGTGAAGGACTTCATATTGCAGCGATTAAGATGGGATGGCGACTTAATGTTTTTATACGTTAGAAAACATATTAAAGGTCTGTCACCTAAGCTATTAGGTTGGCCCGTATTTTTGTACACGCTCATTTATGGCGTGCTGAAAAACGTCATTTTGCCCATCATCGTTATTTGGTATCTAATTCATATTGTGGTTTCATATCCAACTGTTCTTGCTGTTACCGCAGCTGTCTTGATCTACTCGGTCTATTTACTTGTTGTCTTACTAAAATTTACTATCTATTGGGTGCTGATTTCGGAAAGGAAGGCGAACGATATTAAGTTGTCTGGGTGGCTATTTTTATATCCAATCTACGCATTATTTTCTCGGTTTATTACCGCATTTTCAATTTTCAATGAAGTGATTAGACGCTCTCATGAAGAGTCTAGTATGGCACCATGGTGGGTGCTGAAGAGAGGGAAGAAGTTTTGAAAGTTAGATTTATGCTCGATAAGCAAAAAAGTCCGACTTCTGAAAAAGGAGTAAAGGTCGCCTACGGACAGGCAAAGCGCACCGGATATCGATTGCGTTGGTTCTTACTACTCGCTGCAATTCTTGCTCCTGCATTGCTCACTATTTATTGGTTATTACGTCCGCAAATTTTTACTATTGCACCTGGTATTGTCACCTATCAACCGATAAATATTGTTGCCCCTGAATCAAGCACGATAAGTGAAATGTACGTACAAGTAGGAGATACGGTCAAAAAAGGTCAACCACTTTTCCTATTACAAAACAAACTATTAGAAGAACAGATCAACTACCTAGAAACAGAAATAAAATCCTTACGAGGATATGGCTTGAATCGGGAACGAAACGAGGTGGCATTGTATACTAAAGCGAAGAATAACGCCGAAAAGAACTTTTCGGAAATGGTCGCTATAAAGAAAAAATATGACAAATACTTTAAACAAGGCCATGTCAGTGCGGCAGATTATGCATCAGTATTGAACAACTATTACACAACAGAAGTTCAGCTGTCAGATGCCACCTTACAGCTGCAAAGAGCCAAAATGCGCGGTGCCGATGAGGATTATGTAGGCAACCTATCAAATATTGTGCGTAATCTTCAGCTTGAGCTAACGATGAAAAAAGGCCTAGAGGCCTTATTACTGGTTAAAGCGCCATTCGATGGGCAAGTGATCAATGAAGTAGGGAGAGTAGGAGAGCGAGTAGAAGCCTCAACTGACGTGATGACATTTTCGCGGGCAGATCAACCACCTGAAATTGATGCGTATTTAGATGCGAAGTACATTGAAAAAGCAAAAGTAGGCGAGGTTGCAACGGTTAAACTGCCAAACGGAAAAAATTACTTAGCGAAAGTGTCTAAACCCACCCAGCTTGCACTTAAAATTCCTACTCAGTTAGCCAAGCCATTTGAAGGGCGACGTGCATTAATGAAAGTGACGTTGTCATTTACAGATGACACACTCAATAAAAATATGCTGATTGAAGGCATGCCAGTAGAAGTCTATTTCTAATGTGAAAAGAGCCAGGCAAAACCTGGCTCTTTTACACTCAAATACCTGTCCACAGCATCACGGCACAAGCCATGGTCAGCAGCCCCATTGTTCCATTAAACAGTCTCCAATGTTTCTCATCGCGCATCACCTTGGCAACTTGGCTCCCTAGCACCATCCACACACCCGAGGTAAAGGTGCCTGACCATGCATAAATACTAGAAACAATCAGTACAGATAGCCAATAGTCGTTCCCTTGAATGGTGTAGCCAGACATCACGGTTAACGTCAATATCCAACCTTTAGGGTTTAAAAACTGCAACAATACGGACTCTCTAAGGTATAGGGGGCGTGAACGGCTGGTTTGTTTTTCTGGCTTTCCTTTTCTAAACAACTTTAGCCCGAGCCATGTAAGGTAAAGCGTTCCGACAATTTTGATCAACAGAGGAATAGAAGGAAACTCGGCAAACAGTTGGTTAATACCCAGCGCTTCCAACACCATGATGATGTAGCAGCCTACCGCAATCCCAAATAAGTGAGGTAGGGTGCGCTTTATACCGAAGTTCGCTCCAGATGCAGTAACCATAACAACGTTTGGACCAGGGGTTATGGTTGAAACGAACATGAATACTAGTAAAGATAAATAGTGAATAGAGTCCATACGACATACAGAAAGTGTGACAAAGCAGCATTCTGGTATAGAAAACTTTAAGAGTAAAGCGAATCAATGTAATCGCCTTATTAAAAATAAAGCGACTTAAAATACATGTCGGTTTTTCTCTCTTCGTGACAGCGTCACTTATGAGTGAGCTTTATCAATATTCTTTTTGGCTAAACGGTGACCAATATCAAATGCATAGGACTCTTCATCAAAAATAGCGATGCCTTCTGTTCGCTCGTTCATCACTGTGGCGCACATCGAGGCATAATATCCGCGATTATTAGCCGGACCTACAAAAGAAAATGACACTTTGTATCCATCTTGCTCTTCAACAAACTCCGCATCAACTTGATAGTCTACGTCTCTATGGTTGCCAGTTTCAGAATTAATCATAATTAGGTCTCCAGTAATTTACGTGCACACTGTCTTAACTAAAAGTATAAATCGAACAATGGGGTGGCGACCACATCAGTGTCACAAACTCGTACTCTTTAGACCCAAATATAACACTTTGATTATGTTTGTTTTCTTATTAAAAGAGCACAAATAGGGTTAGGTAGAGCAGATATAGTAGGAGCGTTGGAAGAATCCGCTCTATGGGCAATAAAAAGTAATAATGATTCCATCGACGATTTTAAGGTTTTTGACATCAACAAGAAGATTATCAACCTTTATCTAGTTATATCTAAAAAACTCGATAACTCGAAAGAACAAATCGAACGGTTTAACACTGGGTTAAACAAGATCAAATCAACGGGTCAATATGAAGAAATAAAGCAAGACTACTTTTCCAAGTAGAGAATGCAGCAAGACCCTATCTCAGTATTGCTGTCGTAAAGAGAGTAGCTCCAATTCAGCGTTACTTTTTAATGTTGCGAGCACAGAGAGCTTTTGATACCCATCGTGATTGCTGCTGACATTAGCTTTAACTAGGTCACCTTTTAGCGTTAAATCGTGGATTTTTAGGTTATATCCAAGATATTCACTATCGACATGAGTGATTGCTTGTCTTTCGGCATCGTATCTAAAAGTAGACAGGTAATAATAGTTAACACCGTCTCCCGGTGAATGCGTCAACACGGTTGTATATGAACAATCATTGATGGGTGATCCGATAAAGTGTTTGCTATCGAGTGAGAGAAAACCTGTTCCATCACTGTTATTTTTGTATTGGCCAAGCAACTGGCTATTTTCAAAATCCACTTGATTAAGATGAACAGAAATATCACTGTCTGGGATCGTCAATACGACGGGCTCTCTAAGTTCCATATTCATGGAATGGCCTATGGTCTCAATGGGTTGATAGGGCAGGTTTTTTATTCTTTCATTATGATCGTTAAAAATCGAGTAAAAACGAAAATAAACAATGAATACAACAATACTCAATAGAAACAACAGAGACCAAAAGTAAACGCCTATTGAAGAATTATGCTCAGTGGCTTTTCCCATGTTATTAACCTAACCAATCATTGTATTTTTATACACTAAGATGTTATCTAGCGCATATGAACTCTATTTATTATTGATAAAAATATAGACCATGGGTGAAGAGATCGGAAACTGGATTTTAGATTAAATTTATGAAGAATCGATAACTATCTGATAACCATAGATCGAATGTTGTCTTAGAAAATATTGGATGTATAGGGGCCCTGAGTGGCCCCGATAAGAAGAGCAAAGCATCGATATGTGTGCACCGTGAATTATGTTTACGAATCAGTTAATCACTGCGTTCAGATTTCTAATAAATGCTTCTGTTTCCGGTGTTTTTTTACAAATTACACTATCGTTATGAACCTCAACTGGGTTGTCTTTATCGAAAGACAAAGGCTGAATACCCATTTCATCAAAAGCAGTGTACATATCAGGCGTATAATCGATAATTGCATCAAGGCGACCACTTTGTAACTTTTTAATATTTTGTTCCATCGATTTTGTTAAGATAAGCTTGACGCCCGAATCATCTACTTTCTTGCCATATGGGAAACCAGCTCTAGCACCCACTTTTTTTCCAACCAATTGTGCTAAATCAGTGATGCTGTCACTGCCGTGGGGAGTAAATATATATACTTTAGCGATACTCATGGGTTTGCTGACGATAATTCCAGCAACATCCCAATCAGGGTAAAAGTTTGCGTTTTTATTAGCAGGGGACAAACAACCATTTGAACTTTGGTTAAACGTGTTTTCAGCTCGAATGGCTGGCAGTTCTTTCAATTGGGCATCTGGAACTTTCTTGATAATAACATCGTACTCACCACTCATGTCCTTGTTATGTAGTCCTGGTATATCAATGGCAAACACGTCGACAGCACAAGCAGGAAATGCTGATATCGCTAATATTGAAATGACTATATTTTTAAACACAATGCTCTCCTTGCACTGAATTCTAGCTGTCTAAAAAGCATAGTCGTTAATTTCTAACAAAGCTGCCCAATGGTCTAGCGGGCAGGGGAGATAGGTAAGGATTACGGACTTTTGCTCTTCCAATCTTCTATGCCATATTTATTGAGAATCTGTTGAAGCTCTCCTGAACGACGCAATTCCTGCACCTCTTGGCTAAATTGCCGAGCCAGTTCTTTTGACTCGGGAAGTACTGGAGAAAACCCTATCATCGCGGGAACTGTACCCAAGCAACCGACCACCTTAAACTGACCAACTAGGCCGGCGTTTTCTAGATAGTGGGATACAACGGAACGATCTTCTACAACAACATCTATTCGCCCAGCTTCCAACATTCTAAAAAGGCGCTTCAGTATATTTTCTTCACTACCTGAAATAGCGATTACATTACCGGAATGGTTCTTCGCTACATAGTCGTCAATCACACCATATGTATAACTACTGATTACTCCTAGCTTTACCGCAACCAAAGAAGAAACCTCTTTGAACTTCCAACCGTTATCATTCTGCGCATAAAAACAATTGCTTACTTGACCGATGCTTTCTGTAGGGTAAATCAAGTTCGGAGCATCACTAACGAGCAGCCCCACTAAAGCAGTATATACACCTCGTTCGGTATCAAGTATTTGCCGGCTAAAGGGTGGTGTTTTATAGGTTATTTGGTATCCCATTTGTTCAAATGCTCTATCAACAATCTCGATACTAAAACCGGGGCGATTATCATCCACCGTGTCGTCCTTTTCAAATATGTATGGCCGCCAATCACCCGTTGCAAAGATAAGAGGCTTCGCCTGTAAACCTAAACAGAAAAGAAACAAAAGGCTTAAAGAAATACGGTATATCATAAGGTCGGACCTAAAACGCAGTTGATTAGGAAAGTATAGTTTTAGATCACGCGTTACAGGTTAGAACTTCGGTTCTTTTAGCTCTCGCCAAACGGTAAGCGACAATGTACTGAAACTACTTGATATTATTTAAACGTGACCATGTCACATTACTATCCTCCGTGCCTAAACCATTTTCTGATTGGCTTTTTAATTCTCAATGCATACATATAACCTATATTTTTACTGATGTATTTCGCTACATAGCCTGTGGAAGCAGTCAATGTATTCGTGTTTTAAACGGAATTCGTAAGGGATGGTTTTTATTGACGAATATTTGAGCGACAAACGGAGAAATTCAGAGAAAACAAATTTGGTGTGTTTACGGTCAAAAGCAACAAAAGGTGAGGGTGCTTGATCTTATGATTTTAATTATGTTTAAGGGTAGGGGCTTATAATGTCCTGATTTTGAGAATGAAGTAAAGTAGGAAGGAAATAAATTAAATAATTGAGCTAGGTTTAAATGACTATCCAACAGAAATGTAATGCATGATATGTCGCGCTTTTTATTACTTTGTGCTTTATCCGTTTCTTTTCTCACCTACGGAAAGGAAGTTGTTACTTTGGCTACAAGTGAATGGACTCCATATCAGTCTAAAAGACTTAAACATGATGGTTTTGTAACGCAAATCGTTGTCGAGGCTTTTGAAAAAGAAGGCTACGAGGTTGAGCTCGCTTACTTACCATGGGTTCGTGGATACGAACTGGTGAAACAAGGAAAACTGGATGGTACCTTCATCTGGGCTTTTTCAAAAGAGCGTGAGAAAGACTTTTTGTTTTCAGAGCCCGTTATTCACTTAGCCTTGTCCATCTTTCATCGCTCAAATATGCAACTCAACTGGAATAATCCAAGTGATTTTTCTCAGTACAGAATTGGCGGGCAAATTGGTTTTGATTATGGCTTATCAGAGTTAGAAAAAAATGAAACATTAACAATTTTTAGAATTGCCAATGCAGAGGGAAACTATCACAAACTAACAAATAATAGACTTGATATAATCCTTGATTTTACAGATGTCGGATATCACTTAATTAATAAGCTGGGTTTGACAGGTCAAATTACTGCGTCTCCGAAGCCACTTAACACTAGAGCATATTCACTGTTAATATCTAAACAGTCTCCTCGGGCGAGAGAACTCATTAACGCTTTCAACCGAGGGATTAAAAAGATGCGAGATAGCGCTCAAATTGAAAAATATAAACAAGCTTCTCAACGTGGAGAGTATCTCAAACCTAAGTGATTTTTGAACAAACCAAAAGCAGACTCAGTTTTACTAAACCTCAGGTTCATTACTCAGATGGGTATCGGCGGTTACCAGGTTTTCCACACAAATGATGAACTAAGGACGAGGCACCAAATTCACGTAACCGGTTCATTAAACGTTGAACTTGTCGAACACTTAAGCCAAGAAGCTCAGCAGCATCACATCGACGAAGTCGACGGTCACACACATCTTGGATGACTTTAAAACGATTAATATCATGTTCACTCATAGTTATCAGCATGTCTTGAAACCTTAGCCAAAGAAACCTGTAACTAGAAACGTAGACTAGAGTGACTTTTTAATCTGGCTAAATAGTGACATTACTACTTTGGGCCTACATACCTCACTGCGTATTATGTATGTTATGTTAAATTACAAGGAGATTTACCGATGTTCGCTTCCCCTCTAGAGGTAAACTTTCAACCCATTAAACATAACAATGATTTACCATAAAATATATAATTTACATTAATAATCAATAGCTTATGTTTTCAACATCAGATATTGATTATAAGGAAATTAACTCTGCCTGGTGTATGGATAGCTTGCTAAAGCTCGAGGTTTTCAAGGAAACTGACAGTTCTTGCGCTCGGTGTTGTGCTTGAGAAATCACATACCCAAGAGCTGCCCGGATCAGGCTTATAACCTTGATCTAACAGTTACCAGTTTTATACAGGTGCCCTGTTAG
>NZ_JAMKMR010000020.1 GCF_023634645.1 Vibrio sinus | reverse complement strand
TATTAGACAATAACAATATCGTTTCCAGCTTGAACACACCAACTGGTTGGTGTAATAAACGGGGTTTTAGGCACTGATGTCATTCAGTACTCGGCTGATATGATTGACTGCTTCATTGTGGCCAGTTATCAACGCCTCTGATTCTTCCTTAAATATGTAGAGTTGACCGTCTTTTTCTAGCTCCTCCGTATATTTTTGACAGGTTCCGTCGTCACCTTGTGGGCTAGCGAAAGAGTAGCTCACGCTAAATCCATTCCACTCTGGCGAATACTTTGCGTACACTTTGTAGTGAACGGTTTTGTGTATGCCAGTTTCTTCTGTCGTCATTTTTCAGTCATCCATTTCCGAACGGTACCCTTTTATTACATTAGACAAGTATATTCATATTGCGAATTATAATTGCAAATCCGTGATAGCTTACAGGGTCTACGATCTATAACTGCAAAATGATAGATTTACTACAATAAGGTACTATTGAAAGACGCTTTATGCTATTTAGTTTGGGCTTAAAATTCTTATATTTGAAAAGGAAGTTACATGCTATCACGCTCAACGAGGCTCTTTCCGGTACTTGCCATTTTGGGGTCGTTAATCTCATACTATTTCCCACAACTGTTCATTGGCTATAAAAGCTTCATTGTTCCGTTACTTGTCCTAATCATGCTTTCGATGGGGCTGACTCTCACCGTTGAAGATTTTAGAAATGCATTCAAACAAAAGTATGCGGTCGTTTTAGGCCTAATAATTCAGTATACCGTCATGCCCTTTGGGGCTTTTTTAATTAGCCTTGCTCTAGGTCTAGATAAAAGTTTAATGTTGGGCATGGTTTTGGTTGGAAGTGTCGCTGGAGGAACAGCCTCAAATGTGATGAACTATTTGGCAAAAGCTGACGTCGCGTTATCTATCACCATGACCGCTTTATCCACTATTGTGGGAGTTGTGTTGACACCGTTTTTGACGGATCTGCTAGTCGGCGCGACCATCCATATTCCAGTGGCTGCTATGTTTTACAGTTTGTTAAAAATCGTTCTGCTACCCGTTATTGTCGGCTTAATTTTAAACCACTATTTCCACAGAGCAGTGGCTCGGGCCTCAAGTATTCTTCCTTTAATCTCTATGCTGGCAATAGTGCTCGCCATTATGATTATCGTCGCACTAAATGCCCACCAGCTGAAGATGGTTGGCCCTATTATTTTTGTCGCCGTCATTTTGCATAATGGTTTAGGGCTAACGCTTGGTTACTGGGTTAGCCGTTTATGCGGCTTTAACCACAAAGTGAGCAAAACAATTTCGTTTGAAGTAGGGTTACAAAACTCTGGTCTTGCTGCAGCATTGAGTATTAAATTCTTCAGTCCACTATCTGCCGTGCCAGCCGCAATCTTTTCTATTTGGCACAATATTTCTGGGTCAATGTTGGCTGGGTATTGGTCTAAAGATAGAACAAGCAGAGTAGGGGCATCGGTATCAAACGGCGATCGTTAAAATGGTAGGGTAATTTGGAGAAAGGTAATGTAGCTCACTTAGGAGAGTGAGCTACATTCATTTTATGCAGTGACTTCTTCAACAGCTTCATGTGAATGCTTTTGAGCAAGTTGTAATGCCTCTTCTTTGCTTTCAGCAATCAGTGGTTGATTCGACTCGTCCATTAATGTGTATGGCAATGCATCCATACCAATTTGAACTTTAACTCCGAATCCCACTGGGCTTTTTGAATGGAATAATGCGGCATAACACTTAATCCCTTTATATTCCATCGAATGCTTCATACCTGAAATAGGTTCAAATTTAGCCATAACGTTAACCTTATATTTTTACTTATAGTACAGTCCAATCTAAAAGATTCTAACCAGAATTACAAATACAAAGTCAAGATGTTGGAAGTAGCATGCTATTGTGTTATGCCACAGGTAAAAATAACGGTTGTGATTTAACCTGCAAACGCTCACTGTCAATTTTCACTAAACTCTGAATCATAAATTCTAGATTTCGGCTGAATGATTTTCTTAGAAAGTCGTCAGAAACCATTACCTTACTTGGTGTGCTTGTTACGGTAGGAATCATTAAAGGGAACATCACTAAGCTAATCCAAGATGGGCGCTTTCCACTGCCGCTGAGCGCTTGGTTTATCACACCATTTTCGATGAGTTGATTCAGTAACAATTCATACAAGTCGTCACTGATATCGCCAATAATTCTTTCTAGCAACTTGCGTCTAAAATCGGATTCAGGCAGGTTCATCACATCAACGACGAAATTGGGGATGAGAGGGGCGGCAAGCAGTTTTTCTAGCAACTCACCAGTTGTAAAGAAAGAACCCTCGATAATTGCTTTGATAAGAGCTTGGAGTTTTTCATAGATGGGTAGGGCATATTCTTGTATAACAGCTTCATACAATCCTTCTTTGCTGCCAAAATAATATTTAATCAGGGAGCTACTAAATCCAACCTTACTAGATATCAGTCGGGTTGAGACTTTTTCGTAAGGCATTCTTGTAAAAAGATCTAGCCCAGTTTTGATGAACTGATATCGAACAATAATACCGTTATCCTTTTTACTAGGTCGTCCTACTTTCTTGCTATTAGGTTTCATCTACAAAAACACCTTTTTTACTTTTGGCTCCCTAATTACGCGTGTAATCAAATGGTACGCCATACTTATAATTAACATTAAAAATATAGCTATTAACAATATCTACCTAAAGGGAATAGATATATACTTGGATTGATACAAAGGTGTTCAATTTATGATAACAATGGTGGATAACTATGATCTATGTTGCAAAATAGGCAACCGATAAGAGCGTGTACATAAATAACATTATAGATATAACATGCTGAAAATATGAGATATTCCAAAGTTACTCAGTCTAAATAATTCTGCTGATCTTTCCAAGGCTAGATAAAGGTTGAGTTTTTCGAGAATTCCTCTTATTCGCTACACTATTATGATCATTACTTTTCGATATTGTTCGAAAATGGTTATTGTTAGAAATAAAAGTTTCATACGAGCATTGTCACATATTCGAATTCGTATTCTAGTGGTAATTGTTCTTTCATGCGTACTCTATATATTCCATGCATACCGTTGATTATATAGGGAGTAAATAGAATGAAAGCCAATAAAACTAGATGGACGAAAAAGCTATTACAGTTTGGTGGGATTACTTCATTACTGATATATGTTTTTTCGTCAGTTCCTGCCTACGCTGCTATATCACACGTGATTGTGCTCGGTGATAGCCTAAGTGACAGTGGTAATAATACATGGGTAACTACTGAAGGGCCTTATGTTGGAGCTGCGATCACTAACCCCGCTCAAGATGGTCAACGTTATACTTGGGCAAACTACTTTGTAAAATCGTTCAATCAGCAAGAAGGGGATGATGGGCAATCAGAGTTGACGCCAAGTTCAAAAGCCACACTCTCAAGCACGAACATAAATTACGCATGGGCTAGCGCCGAAACGGGTATGCATTACCTCAACGATATGACTTCAAGCCCATATTTTGTTTACAATGACAGCCAGTGCCCTGAGCCAGGTGCCGTGGACCCGAAAAACGGAGTTTATTGTGTGCCGAGTGTCGGTAAACAAATCGAGTTATTCTTATCTAGGCAAGGCCTACAACAAAGCTATCGTCAAGAAAGCCTATTTATCCTTTGGGCTGGAGGGAACGATATGTTTAACGATATCGCAAAAATTACTGAAAAATTAGCGATTAAACAAAACGTTAAGGCGGATGTTGTTCAACAGCAAGAATTTTTAAAACAACTTACACAAATAGTGGGCTCAAAAGCTGAAGATCAGAGCCTATCTTACCCAATTGTGAACATAGTGAAGGATATTAATATGTTACACAATGCGGGTGTTCCATATAATCATATTCTGGTTATTGGTATGCCTGATCTTACCACTGTACCTGCTGTTGAACAGATGCTCGTGGGGAATGAATGGGCGTTGCCTTTAGTCAGTGGTGTATCTCGCTTATACAATAGTGCTTTGTGGCTGGCCGTGAAACTTAATACTCAAGCTAAGACTAAGTTTTTTAATCCACTACCGCTCCTTAATGAAATAGTTGATAATAAACAGTATGTCACCTCTACGGGTGAGACATTTTCATTTCCTAATGTCTCTGAGCCTTGCTACAAAGAACCCTACAGCAAGACGCTACCCATTCGTAGTTGTAATGGATTTCTGTTCTATAACCTGAAGCACCCAAGTAACGAAACTCATCAGGTTCTTGCTATTGAATTGTGGGACTTCGTAAACAAAAACTTCAATTTGTGATAGGACAAACCTCAACCTGCCTATTGGCTTAGGCAGGTTTTCATGACCCAAACTAGCGTATAGGTCTAACAAGAAATAATCGAATATGTGATGTAAGCTAATCGCAATTGTTGAGCCTTCTGAACGCTATGATAATATTTGTTAAAGGATAGTGAGATGAAAGGAATTCATCATGGAAAAAAATAGTACAAGTGCTGATAATTTTGAATCGTTGATTGAAGAGCTCAACAGCGCCAGAAGTGAACTGAACACTTTTCTTGCTACCGCAGGTGTAGCAGACAATATCGAAGACTGCGGTTGTTTTAATGAGGGCGCGATGACTCTTATTGATGAAAAACGCTCAACAATAGTTCAGTTGGAACAAAGGGTCGCTAGTTTCTATAAACGGTAGCTTTAACAATCAATGAACAGCCAAAGCACGTTTACTCATAGATGATATTGTATTTTTCAAGCACTTCCTTAGTTAAAGGGGGAGCTGAAATGTTCCAAGGCGAAAGCTTACGTTGAAAATACCCTTTACGAGAGAAGACACGCAAAGCAGCTTGGTTAAATTTTACAAGAGTCGCTTTATTCGTGTATTCCTTGGGAAAAACGGCAAAATAAAGAATCTCTTTATACTGCCAAGCATATCTGAACTTGGTGGCGTTGGCCTTTTTCGCTTTACTAAACGCAGTGGCTTTGTTGCTAAAGTAACCGTCAAGTCTCTCAAGCTCTAGCATTCTTATTAACTCACCGTTTTCGTCTTTTGCTTCAAAAACCTTTATTGGTGTAAGTTTGTCTTCAGCCATCTGGTTTCTGATTTTATTAAGAGTAAAAGCCATATTGGTTTTGGGGCCAGGAACGCCAACCGTGTAACCTTGCAAGTCCTTTAAGCTTTGAATGGTAGATTTATTGGAGTCGGGTACAAATACACCGTATTCGGTCAACATAAATGGAATGGAATAATACAGGTAACTTGCTCGGTCTTCATTCCAACCATATACAAAACCACCATCAACTTTGCCGTGCTTAACCATGTGTTTCAATCGTTTATTTGGGAACAGGCTAAACTCACAATCCTCCTGCATTTCTTTACATACATCTTTTAACATTTCCACAAATGGCCCGCTGACTTCACCATCGTCGCCACGCTGAACAAATGGAGGGAATATATTTCCGGAAAATGTCAGTGCGTAGGAAAATGGTGATAGTAAAAGGTAAGCCATAACTACCAGCTTTATAACGATACGCAAGGCTCTCATACCAACTCCTTTGAAATGGGCAATACAACATGCTTAATGATTCAGAATGCTAGAAACAATTATAGATTAATGCGTGTTAGTCTGTTTAATACACATCTTGTTGTATGCTTCGTCGATAAGCTTATCTACTGTGAAATTCGAATGATATGTCCCGCAAGCAAGGCCAAAATCAAAGGATAGGTCGTACTCGCGAGTACAGTCTTTGTTGTAATTCGTAATGGCATTTTTAAATCGTTTTATGGCAGTTAAGGATACTCTCTCTGTTGTACCAACCATAAAAATCACAAAGCTTTCCGGACCGACTCGAGCCAGCAAATCGGAGCTGCGGAACATATTTCTGAGTAAGGAGGCAAATTGAGTCAAAGCATAATCATGCTCTGTTTGGACACTAATATTTTTTACCTTAGTAGTATGTACATAGACCAAGGAGAAAGGGTATCTACCGAAGTGACAGAAGTTGAGTGCTTTTTCAACCAAACAATTGAAGCCTGCACGATTAGATAAATGCGTCAATTCGTCAATCGTGTTGGTAAAACTTGTACATAGCTCTTGCTCCGCCATTTTGGCGAGCTGAACTAACTGCTGAGTTTCTTCGTCGCTAAATGACCTAGGTTTATCATCGATAATACATAATGTACCCAATTTTAGACGATTTGAGTATATTAGAGGAACGCCTGCATAAAAACGAATATTCGGGTCACTCAAGACTAGCGGATTGTTTGCAAAGCGAGGATCTGCAAAGGCATCGTTTATGACCAATGGGCGATGATCTAATATCGTGTGTCCACAGAATGAAACATCTCGAGAAGTTTCACTGGCCGTTAATCCAAAATTAGATTTAAACCACTGCCTTTCCTTGTCAATCAAACTAACTAAAGCAATAGGAACATGGAACATCTGTCTTGCCAAGCGTGTTATCCTGTCGAACCTTTCTTCAGGTAGGGTATCCAAAATTTTCAAGCTATGTAACGTTTCGAGTCGAGTCGTTTCGTCATCTGGTAAGGGGGGCTTTAACACTTTCTGCGCGTTCCATTACTACTAAATCCATATAGAATAGTATAGATTATGCGAGCATTATTTAGATACTTTTGAAAGTAGAGAAGGAACTCAGTGGCTTCACGCTTAACCAATACAGTTATGTTAAGCGAGAAGAGGGAAAGAGGCGAGTATCAATTTTTATTTAAATATCCGGGAATCAAATTCAAAATCGAATTTCACTGCCTTGTTGAAGATAGCTTCTGATTTAGGATGATTCGGATTAACAACATAATTGCTGTCTCGCGGAGATATGCTTGAAGGCACTCGAAGAGCTATAAATTTCAGCCCCTTAGCCGTTAGAAACTGATCACCAATTGCTTTAGTCGACTGACTAGCTGGTATGGATTTCCAGTCATGCGGCAGATCACTTTCGTCCAAAGATGCAATTAACTCGTTCGGTACGTCAACTCGATACAAATCATACTGATAAATAAGCCCAGGATCATTGTCAACATGAACAAAGACTTCTAGACAACATAAGGACTCTGATTCGGCGAAGTATAATGCTTCGACACCTTTGGAGTTCCAACGCCCTCCAAAGGTTGCTGCGCCAATGGGATCGAATGGGGATTTTGCAAACTTCTTCTGGGTCAATCGATAGAGTAACACTAGGAAAAGACCCCATGTTCGATTCTTCCAATTAAATCCTTAACTTCTTCAAACTCAACGGTCGTTGACACCATGTCGATAGGCCTTTTTCCGTTCAACCCGTAGACTTTTTTGTGTATCCATTCTTGCGCTTTTTCTTCATCTTGAAATAGCTCGGTGGCCAATTTTAGTAATGAAGCTAAGCGGTATATGACATCACTTTCCTGAGGGCTGAATTTCTTTTCCTTAAACCGCCTCTTTAATGTACTGGCTGGTATATGAGTGACAGCTTGTAACTCTTTCTGAGTAAGGTTTGCTTTTTCTGCAATACGCTGAATAACAAAGGAATTAAACCCTTGTTGTACTGCTTCACTCATCGCAATACCTTCCGCCATGCCAATATCTCGCCAGAAGTCGAACTCATCTTTTTTAGATGGTTTAAAGCTTTGAAAAGCACTACTCATAGTCACACACCTTATCGTGGCTCATTTTGACTTTTATTATAGCTCATATGAGCCAATGAATAACAGCTCATCATTGTAAAAGTTGTGTGCAGAGATATCGTACAGGGCAGAAAATCATTACATTAGCATGCGTTTATACAGAACACGCTATACTGACAAATAAGTCACTAGTGGAATTGTGACTTAGATTACGTTGATTTAGAAGCAGGAAAAGGAATGTCAGCTATAACAAAAGCATTGCTTTATTGTGTGCTCTTTTTGGGTATAGCAGGAGTCTCGATTAGTATTTATTTGGCTTATCAAGACTATGTTAACCCAGAACATGTTTACGGAGAGTGGATCGAAGTTGGTGCACCTTCATATGCTACAGATGTTATCATTCTTAGTAAAAAGGGAGTGTCCAAAAACGGTCGCTTTCTCGCAAATGAATTTAAGTTTGACGGTAAGAATGTCACGATTGAAACAGGTGATGGCGTTACAATTTTCGAGTCATCTGACACGTTCGGCGTCCCGAAATTAAACCGAATATTCCCAGAGTCCCCCAACAAGAAATTCGTTAAAAAGGGCTACGAAAAAAAATTTGAAGAAAGAAGTAGGCCTGGTCGATACGAAATGTTGCGAAAAAGTTTGCAAAAGCAGTGACAAAAATCATGTCCAACCACAACCCAAGGTAGAGAATTTCATTTTTGATTAGCTGGCCACGCTTATGTTGTCTAACATGCAATCAGCGATAATTTAGCATATCTATACAATGCTCTATACTGAACCTAAGAATGACCCATAGCTAGATAATGATGACCCAAAGAAACATCCACGGAACATGGACGATGAGCTTTGAAAAGCGGTTATTATACGCGGAAAATGTTGGAGCAACCAATAGAGAGCTCGGGGTTGCTTGGTTTAACGAATTACAAAAGCATATTGAATCATCACCTGAACAATATTCAACTCCTTGGGTATTGCTAAATGACTGTCGCCAATGGGACTTAGCGTCTGAAGATGCATGGGAAGTGTATAACTCAGTTGTAGCATGGATGGCAGAACACAACTGTGTATTGCTTGCTTTTCTCGTCACAAATCGAATTCAAAATTTCGCGATTAAAAATGGTTTTCATGAACACGGTATAGAAAAAGTTTTCTTTGACTATGATGAAGCATATCAAGCTTGCCTAGATGCGTTAGCTCAAAATAGGCGCTCGCCTTAGAAACTGTTCAAACCTTATCTCGGACTGTCATTAACAAAAATAGCCTGCAAGCAAAATGGTGCGAACAGGCCGTCAAAGTTACGTTAGTTGGCAAGCGCAGATGCGATGCACAAATGCACTATAGACTAATGCATCCAATAAAACACCTTGGAAGTGAGATTGTTGACATGTATGACACAATACTAAAAGGGAAGGGCAAGGACATTTTTCAGTGCCGGTATGTCCGCAAAAGAATTCTTAATTTCGTTATATTATAAAAGTTGCATATAAAGGCTTTAGCATAGCTCCCAAAATATGCTCCGCATTATGTTTCTTTCTATTTTCATAATATAGACTGCGTAAGATATAGACGAGAACATATAAGGAGAATGAAGATGCAAGTGTTTAACACGTTGATCGAAGCGGCTCAATATGTATCAAAACGTCGAGATCGAAGGCAAATATGGTGTATCGCGTCTTTGGAAGGGGCGCAGTATTACGGCTTAGTAAGTCAACCTAACCTTGGTGGCTATTCATATAATCACGCTACTAAAATGTTAGCGGTTAACAATGAGTTATTGAATCGACAGTCGTCTCACAATGAAATTCGAGAACGCGCTAATCGGCTCGCTGGTTACCTACATGCTGAAGCGATACGGAGAAATGTGATACAGCGTGATCGGCATGCTGAAGAAGTCTTTATTGAGAATTGGGACGATTGCGTCCGTAGTTTCATACAGCTACGGCATAGAAAGCCCAAAAAAGTCGACTTGTTCTTATCTCATACCCCTTGCACTCATGGGGACAATTCACCCAGTCCAGCGAGAATACTCGGTTCTAATTTCTATCCTTTGTCCTGCACTAACAAGCTCAAATTGTTTGCTTCCAAAAATCCAACCATAAAACTAAGGGTGTACTACTTGAATAAGTTTGGTGTGAATGAAGCGTTGAATGAGCAAGCACTTAAAGATTTCTATCTAAACAATGGGCTTATTATTAATACGATGGATCCAGGTGTGCGCATGACGTGCGGGAGTATCATCTAACGACCAACCAACTTTAGTCGTAGGCCGGCCGATTCAGCTTGATTAGAAATGAATTTATATATAGCATTTATGACTGTATCTTCACAACGTCGAGGTGCATATGAAATCCAAAATAAAAAAGTGAAGGCTGCAACGCATGGTGTTAAAAATACCGATCACGTTGCAGAGGCTATAAAAAACAAGCTCATGGCTATGGGGTGGGGCTTTAAATGTCGGTCAAGAAGGCACTCTAGTAACATCGAATTTGAATTTATGCCAAAACAAAAAGTGGCACCCCAAAGGTAGTTCCTTCCAGGCGTTCGCCTCATGATGTTGCGAGGTGAACGCAATATGCTTAGACCCCAACTCATTGATATATTTTACAATCCAATACTTTGGAAAAATGGTCTTGCCCACAATCGATGTACCTTACCTATTAGTTCTGTCACTCTTTTTAAAATGTCCGCTTTTTGTTCTAAGTTAACATGTCTTTTTAGAAGCTTGATGATTAAAAAGTTGAACGAAACACTGATTAAATATACAGTGTTATTGTATTCATTAAAGGCATGTTGAGATTGGAATGATAAAAGCGTTAACCAAGGAAAATGCATTAGATTTAGTTCCACTTTTCATGGAACTAGAGCACTATTATTTTGGCAAAGATGCTGCCAGTGAAGCAGAAATTCGAGATTATCTAAGCAATAAAGTCTTTTCACAGAACTCAGGTGTATCGGTTATAGCTTTTTATCATGGGTCAAACGTAGTCGGCTTTGCCACATTCACCATTATGTATCCCGCGCCAAAGCTTTCAGGGCAAATGTTTATGAAAGATCTTTTTGTTTCCTCAATGGTAAGAGGTCAAGGCGTTGGAATAAAGTTAATGCAACATATTGCTAGAATCGCTGTCGCCAGTGGCTGTAATCGATTTGATTGGACAGCAGAATCAACCAATCCAAATGCAGGGAAATTTTATCAAGCAATAGGAGCCTCTGTAGTCAAAGAGAAACAGTATTATCGCCTTGATAACGAGTTGCTCACTCGTTTTTTGAATACGTCATCTAATTAGTCTTCAAACTCACTAAATATCAGGTTGGTTCCTTGGACGATAGACTCGAGGTTTACGCGGTGATTGTGGAGTCCACAAACCATCAGCAATCATCCAAAGACGAAAGGACATTTTAACCTGGCTAAATAGTGACATTATTATATTGCAGTTACAAGCTCTGTCACTCCTTTTTTAAAATGTCCGCTTTCTCATCTAAGTTAAAATGTCCTGTTTAAAAGCTAGCGGGTTGAACGTGTTTTGTTATTGGCTTTAACTTGGAAATCTCTTAAAACAGGATTGATAGTTTTTACTGCTCGCTCCTGAGCTTTTCTTTTAGGTGCATGCTTGCTTCGTTCACTCTGTTTTTTCAGTTCAAACTCTTCTTGTTTTTGCTGGGCAAAGCGTAACACTTGACCCAGTCGCTTATTGTCAACCACGCGGCCTTGGTCGATTTTTTGCAGCTTATCGAAGGTTTTAAAGTTGAGCTTTCGGTGTCCATATTGAATAGCAATTTCACCGTTTGGGTAGTCGAGAATCTTAACTTCTTCATGAACGAGTCGTGAGTTTTCTTCCGTAGCTTCAACAAGGAAAAGTACTTTATCATATTGAAAAGTCAATGAGTTAGAGAGCTTTCTTATTTCTTGCCAAGAAAAAATGTCATCCAGTTCGTCTGTCGTTTCCCTGATAGGCCGATGAAGATTCTTAGAGTAGTTGGGCGCTTTTGCAAAGCGTCGGTTGTAGTCATCAATGAAGTAGGGTAGCCATGCGTTAGCTTCCTCAATCGTATTGATACCTTGCAAGCGCATTTCCTTGACCAGACGGTTTTGTAGCGTCGAGTTAGCGCGCTCAACTCTACCTTTAGCTTGTGAACTATTGGCGCAGATAAGCTCGATGTTCAGATCGTGCAAAACTCGGCCGTATTGGGTTGGCTTTTTAGCTTCGATGGTGTTCTTGTTACTCACATGAAAAATAGCATGTCGATCACTGTAAAATGCTACGGGCTTCCCATGTCGGTCAACATATTCTCGAGTCGCTACCATGTAATCGAAAGCAGACTCAGTTTCACTAAATCTTAGGTTCATGAGTTTGCTCGTCGCATCATCAATAAAGACTAACAGGCAACACTTTGGGCTTCGACCTTCAAACCAATCATGATGTGAACCATCAATCTAAACGAGCTCACCAAGACAATCTCGGCGGTGTCTAGGCTGATAAATTCGCGGCTTACGCTGTGAATGTGGAACCCACAAACCATCCGCGATCATCCAAAGACGAAGTGTCTCAACGGATACCGTTAAATTATGCTCCTCAAAAAGTTTTTCATGAGCAAATGTCGGTGAAAAATCATGGTAATGTTTACGAATGATACGTAAAACTTCTTCGCGCAACTCAGTTGGGTAGCAATTATTGCTGGGCTTACCACGAGCACCGTGAGGTAGACTGGAAATACCATGAGATTTTAACTTACTCAGCAATCGGCGAACTTGTCTTGTGGTGAGTTGCAGCAGCTTAGCGGCATCGACTTGGCGTAACCGACGTTCAATCACATCCTGCAAAATCTTATAGCGGTTTATATCTTGGTCACTCATGGTAATCAGCATCCGGTTGTCGTCCTTTATGTGATGGAATAGATCAAGCATAAGAGGACATTTTAAAATTGCTCAAACCGGACATTACTACTTTGGACCTACAACCTTAGTGCGCATTATGTCTGCTTATGTTAAATTTATTTCATATCAAGCCTTTAAATGAAAGGGCTTAAAATGAAACGTAAGCACAGCCATTGCACTCAACTCGATGAATTCGGAATTTTCACAAAAATAAACTGCACTTTAACGATAAAACAAGTCGCTGAACTTTGTTTTAAAACTGTGAGAACAATCACTCTATGGAATCAAGGAAAGCGGCCAATACCGCCAGAATGTGCTCGGCTCATTCGAATGTATGAGGGAAGGGAACTGGGAATTGGGAAAGGCTGGAAGGGTTTTAGAATGATAGGAGAGCATCTCGTTCTACCCACTGACCAAATCGTAGAACCGCAACAGATAATAGTCGCTTTAGGTGTACTAGAAGTATCAGCCCCAAAAGAACAAGCCAAAGCATCCCAAATCCTTAGATACTCAAGAGTATTATCTGAATACAAAAGGTAAAAGCAGCTAACCGTTAATGCGAAGAAACTTGTAATAAAAGCTATCCCCCTTCTTAAATTGCTACAGAACAAATGATTCATTCAGTAATTGGGGGATAGCTTTTAAGCTGCTTCAATTGTTACACTGTTATTCATTGCTATCATTACACTTTGCATAACATGCCACATTAGAACTGGGGGGACAGCATTACCAATAGCTTTATAAGCACGTGTATTAGATACATTAAAAAGAAAGCTTTCCGGGAAAGACTGGATTCTAGCAGCCTCTCTTGGAGTAAATCTACGATACCGGTCATTAATACACAATACAGGGTCTACACTATTTAAGCTCGCTTTAGACAAGTGAGCGCTAATTGTATTACAGTGCCTGTTAGGGTCTTGAACCCTACCTTTATTCATTCTTTCTCGATTTCTTAGCATCCCATCGATAGCTTTTTGAGAAAAAAAGTATTTGCTTTCAACTTTATTTTCCTGTTCCAAAACATCTTTTAAAACAATTGTTGAGTCTAAAGCATCAGGGAAAGCAAAAGCATCACCATGTTCTGCTTCCCTAAACCCTATAATAAATACTCTTTCTCTCTTTTGAGGAATTCCGTAATCTAAAGAGTTTAGGATTTTAAATGTGCATCTATAACCGGCATCTTCAAAAGACTGGATTACTAAAGGAAATGCTTGTTTATTATTTGCCGACAACAAACCCTTAACGTTTTCAGCAATAAAAACCTTAGGCTTATGTGTTTTAAGTATATCGACCATTTCAAAAAAAAGCTTACCATTTTCATTCTTGTAGCCTAGTCTTGGTGGGTTCTGAGCCACAACAGAAAAAGATTGACATGGGAAACCTCCAATTAAAATGTCATGCGATGGTACAGATTTTTTTAAGCTTCGAATATCACCCAAAATACTCTTATGCTCAAAGTTATCATTATATATATTGACAGCATAAGGATCGATGTCAGAGGAAAAAGCAATCTCTACATTGTGGTTTGAATAGTGATTATGTGCATACTTAAATCCACCAATAGCACCTAAATCCATTCCGCCACACCCACTGAAAACTGAGCATACTTTCATTTTTCTCATGATAGAATATCAACCTCTCTTAATAGGTCTGGCTTAAATATCAACTCAACACCCTTTGGAGCTGCTAGTTTTATCTTACCTTGCTTAACCAATTCTACAGGATTATTCATTATTAGTAACCTCCTAGATTCATTAGTAATAATGAGCCTATATACATAATAATTTTCACCATTGGTATAAGCCGCATTCCATTCATTTTTCGTTAGAGATATTCGACTTTGAGTTAATGGGTGATTACTAAGTGTTGTCTTAACTTCAATGAAAATTTGGTTATCCATTTCATCCATAGATTTAATATCATATCCAGCACCTAAATGAGTTGGAATAAATTGTACTAGATGTGAATTGTGTTCAAGACCTAAAGATTTGAGTTTATTTTTCTCATGTGTGATTATTATTGCCTCACCCATATCACCGATATCTTTGGTAGACATCTGACTACTTTTCATGTCGTTAACATTCAGTGTAATCTCTTTTTCTGTGGACTTACTTCTAATAAATTTACCTATATTAGTGGCACTTTTATTGAAATCGAGGTCATTTACGTAGTCAAACCATGAGTTTTTTGAAAAATTAAGATCATTTACATCATAGGTAGTATTATAGAATGAATCAAACTTATCAAATCTTCCACACTCCTTATATCCATAGTTTATGAAATCCCTTTCCAATTCATTTAAAAAATACTTGAATGAATTTCTGATTAGTAAATTACCAAGCTCCATATAATCTAGTAAGTCTAAAGCTGTTCTTGTTTGATCACCTTTTGACTCTTTAGTTTTACCTTTTACAAAATCATGTTTATCATACGTAACATTATATTTTCGATTATCTAATATTATGTCTCTTGCATTACTCACTTTGAGGTTGCCAGATGTAAATCTAATATCATCAAATACTACGTATGTAAGTTCATCTTTTGTAATATATGCTTCCTGCTTATCTGCATCATTTAATAAATTCAATAAATCAACTATGAACTTAAAAGGAAAGAACCTAACACCATTATCAATTAAATCTTTATTAACATGTGGTTTTAACATTCCGTTAGGAAATTGAATCTTCATGACAAAGTTTTTAAAAAACTCAATCAAATCTTCTTTATCAGCAAGACGTTTAGCTATTGAACTGGCATATAAGCCGTATAAGTCTTGATATTGCATCAATCCAAATAAAGCACTAATCTCTGTTCGCCAATTTGCCAAAGTCTTTTTCGAGCTTTCCTTGTTGCCTGGGAAGTTTGATATAAGATCATCTAATACTTCATTATCAATAATGCCTGTAAATCCACTAATTTCCTTTGACATATAAAATAATACATTTTCAATATTATTTTTAAACCTTGGCCGGACCATGTGGAGTGGATACAGGTATCTATCTGGAGTTTTGTATCTATTTTCACTATTCATCTTTTAAAATCTCCGCAATAGCTTTCCCGAGTAAAGGGGGAACAGCGTTTCCAACTTGTCGATATTGCTCTGTTTTATTACCTAAAAAGATAAAAGAGTCAGGGAAAGATTGTAGGCGAGCATTTTCCCTTACAGTTGGCACTCTATTATGTTTATAGTGAAAATGATGCCTATGACCTGTATCTATCGTACTTGCGGGCTTCTTACTATGGTAGCGTGTCCATGCAACATTAAATTTCCTCGAAGATACAAAATGTTTGGGCAAGTCTTTGTAGTTACCGCCTTCTGGTACAAGTGCGATTGTGTTTTTAACTTTGTCTTGGTGCTTCGTTATCAAGTGGTTATGAAGCTGTTCAGGTGCTCCAATCCTCATTAATTGTTGGTAATCACTTGAAGGATTACTCGCATACTCCACTGCAAATGGCATTATCTCATCGTCTAAAGGGTGCAAATCGGAAATTGCCTCCTCACAGGAAATGAAGTCTTTTTCGTTCTGATATATTTCTTGGGGGAAGCTAGGTTTCTCATCTTTTAAAGTGCCGATGAAGATTGCTCTCTTTCTAACCTGCGGTATAGCATAATTCGCACTATTTAATACCTTATAATCTACAGTGTAACCTAACTCTGTAAATGATTGTATTATTTGATCTTTTACTTTTCCTTTGAATAAGCTGATTATCCCGGGTACGTTTTCCAAAACAATATATTTTGGTTTTAAATCTTCCACGAACCTAACGAAAGAAAGAAACAACTTATTTCGTGGATCGTCGTATTTTCTTGGGCCAGATAGTGACAAACCTTGACATGGTGGACCACCTACGATGACATCTACGGGCTTATCACCAATTTCCTTCCGAACTCTAGAGGTTGAAATATTTTGTATATCACCGTGAATAGTATGAGAACCTCTGTGGTTCGCTTTGAATGTCTCTAATGCTGCTTTGTCATGGTCGATACCTAAAAGAACATTGAATCCAGCTTGCTCAAACCCCAAAGAGAGGCCACCACACCCACAAAACAAATCAACTACATTCATATCTAAGATTAAATCCTGTTTATTTATACAGTATAAGGAAAATTATTACATGATTATCCCTATGTTACAAATCAATTGAAATAGATTTATGAATTTTTTTTTGTTCTGACGAATTCGTCAGAACTCTATCACCAATCTTTATACATGAGACAAAAATCCAACTGATTTCATACTTCTTGCATATTTCAAGTTCAAGACTTTTGTCTTTATCCGGCACTCTTCTAGTTTCGAACTAATATTCCTATTAGCCCAAAACTTGATCATTGACGAATTACAGAGAAACCGTAGTCTAAAAAAACATCATAGTTATCACTGACGCGCTTCGCTTGTCGGGTAAATTTGCTCTCTACATGTTCCATATAGCAGAGCAAATCCACCTCAAGTTTATTACTCTCACGCCACAGCATGATTGTTTGTGTCTTCTAAGCACCTAATCTCAGTTTCACTTTCTAAAATGGAAGCAATCTCTGAAGGTTTATAGTGCCTCTGAGTTTGAAATCGAAGCAACTTATGGTGTCCATCTAGCGCACTATTCACGTACTTATCTCTAGCAATGCGCTTTTTCCAATTGTGTGTCGAATCATCAAGCTCAATAACAACGAGAACCCGTGTCATCTTGTCAGTGATAACAAAGTCCATTCTCTTGGCCCAGGTCTTGGAATTATCTCTAAAATTGACAGGTTTCACTAATGCCATGAGTGACACTTGTGAGTGTATGACGTACTCATCCGGTACGACTTCCTGCATAGCGGCATAGAACTTACGTTCGTTCTCCGTTGTTAAGTAATGTTGCTTGCTATGAGCCACATAATCGCTAGGGGAACTAATTTTGAGTGGTGGTGATTTTCTTTTTCGTCGACCGGATTTACTCTTATTAGAACCAAATAACTTCATAGCAACATAGCCAAGAAGTGCCATTACTATTAGTACTTTAATCACTATTCACCCTTGTAGTTTGTATCATCCATAGGGCAACACTAGCCAAGCAAAAAATCACGATCAAATGAGAATGTTTCAGTTGAGGTCGCAGTCAATTAAGTGATTAAATTTACTAATAATACTGTAGGCATGAGTCTTTCATGGCGTTTCATTTAAGAGGGTACTTAGATGAAATATAATGAAATGACAAAAAACTACGTGTTCAGAAAATTTGAATGTGGCTTGACCAAACAGCAAACCGCCGAGCTTTGCTTTAAGTCACTACGAACCGTGTACCTATGGGATTCCGGCAAAACCATTCCGGAGGAGTGCAAACGTCTGATGCGAATGAGCCGTGGGAGAGAGCTAAGCCCAACAGAAGATTGGGAACAATTTAGAATGCACTACGACAAGTTAGAGCTGCCAACGGGCCAACTGGTATCGCCTCAAGAAATACTCTGCGGTATCGCGCTGGCACAAATCAATTCCGAATTAGAAATCAAGATATCTACCAAGCTCCTGAAGCTAGCGAGAGAAATTGCTCGCATCAAAGTCCAACAATCTACAAAACGGTCGTCTTAATCACCACTCGTAGCTCTTTTTGTTGATGAGTGGTTTTCGTTGAACTAAAAAACCAACCTAATACGGGGATGTCTTTGAGAACCGGCACCCCTGATTCACTGACTTTTTCCTCATCCGATATCAGTCCACCAAGCACGATGGTTTGCTTACTCTTAACCTTTACCACCGTTCTGAGCGTACGCTTATTGGTGATGATGTCAGCCGCAGCTGTTGAATTGGTCACAGACTGAGACTCTTGAGCAATTTGTAGAATAACTTCGTCACCTAAGATATGTGGAACAACATCAAGAGACACCCCAACATCTTTGCGCTCAATTTGTTGAATCGTATTACCGCCGTCGGTCACTTCTTTGGCTATGATGAACGGAACATTTTGACCCACAGTGATGTATCCACGCTCTCTGTCCATGATGAGCATGTTTGGCCGCGAAAGCAGTTTGGCATTGTCATCGCTCGATATCGCCTTTACGAGGGCATCAAAATTACCTTTATCATACATCACGACATTATCCGAGGTGAGGTCAGCCACAATCGTATTAGTGACAAACCCAGCCTTGCTGAAAGCGGCTTCGAGATTGACACCCACCTCATGAGATTTGTCGATAGAGGTTTCCGTAATCACGGCCTCAATAAAGACTTGGCGTTGTGGTCTATCAATGCCTTTCATAAGTGTGTCGATTTGTTGCAGCTGATTTCGCGTACCCGTAATAATTACTGCATTGGTCGTGGGCAGCACCTCAACGTTGTAGTTTTTAATAGGTTGGTTATTGATGCTCTGAGTTTGAGTGGCGCTCAGCATGGACGAAATTAAGTCCGTGACCTTAGTGTTTCTCACATGCACGAGGCGATAGAGCTTCACAAAGGACGGTTCCACTTGAGTAATGGCGTGCGCGTTTGGCCTGACGACATAAATACCATTTTCAATGTTGAGCATATAACCATGAGAGCGAAGCACAGAATTGAAAAAAGCAGGGTACTCACTGGGTTTTAAGTCTTTCGCGGTAAAGCTGATAGAGCCTGTGACTCCTTGACCCAATACGATGGTTTGACCGGATTCAGTGGCGTACCATGACACAAACTCTGAGATAGGGGTGTTCGACGTTTCAAAGGTCGTCAGCTCATTGGCATGGAGTGGGGCGCAGATTAAGAGCGCCGCGAGTAGAAGCACTTTGCCATAACCTTGGTAGATCCTTTTTAAGATCCATTCGTTCGTGCTAACAATGAAGTTTTTCATGGCGGCTACCTTGGCTAACGGTAATAGAACAACGAGAAGTGGATTGAAAGTCATAGCCCAGCTCGGCAAGTTGCAGACTATTGATACGCTTGCCATTGTTATCCAGCTCAAAAGATAAAGGCCGATTTGGCGCGCTCATATAGCTGACGATTCGATAGCCAGATAAGTCTAGCCGCTTCACTTTCGGGGCAATCGATTCAGTAGTTTGAATTACTTGCGTATTAGGCAGGAAATAAAGTGATACACCCAGTGAACTCAGAGAGCCCAGGGTAAACATGGTAAAGCGCGAGAATTTTCGCGCATAGATTTTGGTTAAGCGCATAATATTTCTCAGATTTAGCGTGACACTGTAGCGTCCGTGGGTATACCAGGTCGGCAAAACGCTAAACGTTCCGCGGTCATAGTAGTCCGAAAACGCCTGTTTGGTATCGTAAGTGGCGTACAAATCGCTGCCCCAAAGCAGCCACTTATCCACCGTAATAGATTGAGCATTATCGCCGTACTTCACGATCCCCACATGCAGTTTAGGTAACTTGAGCTTAATAGCACCGAGGGTGATGACTCGAATGAATGCCGATAGAAAGGGGATTTGCATTCTGTCGAGACGGCGACAAAATACAGTGTGTTCGGCTAAGGCCAAGCGTGCTTGCTTATCCACAATCGAGATGTCTTGCACAATGAAAATGATATCCCAACCTAGTTTACGGGCGTGCAAAAACCAGTTGATCACGTCTTGCCGAGATTTGTCGTTCCATGTTCTGGAGTTAAACCAAGTCCCGCATTCATCGAGCACGAGTAGGCCGTTCTTTGATTCATCATAACTCGGGTTGCCATTTCCAAGTGCCTGTAAGTCCGCAAGGCTTGGCTTATCGGGGACTCGGTAAAGCCTCGTTTTCTTGGTTTTCCTACCAAGCATCGGCACTAAGCGAATGTCGAGGTTGGTTGCCACGGGCACACCTCGATACAACGCCTCACGTATACGGCCGACCGAGGTCAGTGATTTCCCCGCGCCCAGCTTGCCTGTCACAAAATACACCGCCATGTTAGACACCCGCCACTTTCATTATCGAGTAGACTTGCCATTCCCAAACCCATCGAATAAACCGCGCGGACACACACGCACTAAAACAAGGAATGGCATTGTTCGGTACAAAGAACGAAAACGCGTCAGAAAGAAACGGTGGGGTGAGGTACGAAATTCCAGCCAGTAAGGCATAAATCCCAGCAGCTACACTCGCGGCCAAACCAATCACTAAAATGATAATGGTCAAATTGATGGCCGCTTGCTTGGTGACTTTGGCCGCGAACCAAGCGATCATTTGCGCCGCTAAATTACCAAAGAACATTGCAGCGGCTGGGATACTCAGCGCGCCAGCAATCCTCGAAATCACGGGTAGTAGTGCAATCGCCATAGTATTAGCTCCTCATTGCCGCGCGTTTTGTGCCCGGTACTGGGGTCACTTCATCAAACAGCACATTCAATAAGTACAACCCGGTATAGGCATAAAATAAAAAGGACAACATCGTTTTGATGGTGTCTGAAATATCACACGAGAACGAGACGGCTCGACTGCCAAAATTAAATGTCAGTGCGGAGCAGCTCCCATAGTCAGGCAGTACGGCCATCACAGTATCGACGACCCCTGAAATATTGGATTCGACTTCGCCCGTAAGCGGAGTAGTCGCAATATCGGTGGCTTTACCAACCAGTAAGGATTCCAAACCATCGAGGGTCGCCGTTGAATGTTCATCAATGTCACTCATGATTTCCATCACCAACCCCGAATGCAAACCATGGGGATTCTCACAATAGTTATTCGCTTCGGTAGGCTCACAAGGTTTGAGCTCATCGAGCTTGGACTCTAACCTGTCGCCTAGCTCACCAATGGCCTCGGTATTATCATTAACCGCATCGGTATTGTTGTTGACGGCGGCAGTGGTTCCCGTTACAGCGGAGGCAGTTTGTGCGCCATAGGCTTGAATTGCGCCTGTCGTTTGAAGCTGCAATTCTTTTTGGCCCTGGTAGATGTCGTAGTCTTGCTTCATTTGGTCTACAATCGACTGACCGATAGCATGGTTCGTGGTGTCAATGCTATTTAATGCGGTGTTGATGTCAGCAAAGCCTTGAGTCAAATTGCCATCTAAAGAGCTTAACCCTTCGTTAGTGTCTCGGTTTAAGTTCTGAATGGCGGCTAAGACGCCCGTATCGGTCGTCTCATCGGGCGTGACTGCATCCGGCTCTTGTTTCTCAAATGAGTCGCCTTTTTCAACAGTGGTACTTGAACCTGGATTAAAATCGGGTGAGGGAGGATTAAAGGGTGTCGTAGGATCAAAGTCGGACATGCATTCTGGCCAAGACGCGTCGCCAATGACACACGATTCGGGCTGAGTGCATTTGGTGGTCAACGTTTCGTTCTCATTTGAGCAAGAAGAGGAAAATATGCCTTCGGTTTGCGCGCAGGCTTCCGTAGCAGCGGCAATCGCGTCTTGTGTTTCTCGTCTATCACAAAACGGTTTATCTTCATCAGGAATCAGGATGCATTGGCCGTTACTCCATTCCATCGGGGCATCACACGTTTGCGAGGTGACCGTGTAAGACATCGTGCCTGTGAAGTACCGACCGTCATCGCGCCTTACTGTAACGGACAGTTTGCCCCCTGTAGCATTACTAGCCGTCACTTGAAACACTCGGCCAGCGAGGGTAAACACTGAATCGTTACAACTGGGCATAGAGTCGGGTTGGATTATCGCGCCAATGGACACTCCCGGCCAACATTGCGGCACCATGTTGAAGTTGTTGCCATTTCGGTCGACGACGTACGTACCTTGAGCAAAGGAAAGTGGTGTGTACAGCAACAATGTCAGCGATAGTAATAAGCGCATAACCCCATCCTTGGCTGCAAAATCAAGAGAGAAAAGGGCGGCGAACCGCCCCAAAATAGGAAAAGAGAAGTACTTAAGTGGCTTTGGTGATCGCTTTCTTGAACAGCTTGATGCCCGTAAACCCGACCACACAGACAATCGCAATGGCCCACGCTGCAGTGATAAAATCAGACGCGGTCGTCGATACCGCATCCACCGCGGCTTGTGCATCGGTAGAGAGAGCGGCATGCGCCATCGGGGCGAAGAGAAAAGGAGTCACTACCGCTAACCACTTTCCATAATGTTGCTTAAGTTTGTTCATAATGTATTCCTCACATTATTAAGTTGACGTTGAAATCTCGACCGCGCGTCTAAAAATCAAAAATTGTTTAGACAAAGCGAAGCCAAGGATAAAAACTGTCGAGAACGACCCGACCAAAAATTCAATAGACAGCATTTAGCGTTGACCTCCCCACAAAAGCCCGATGCCAAACAGCACAAAGCACAGCCCAATGAACACCATCAACTGGAAGTTCTCTAGAAGTTCGATGAGCTGCGTGAACTGGGCATCGGTCATAGCACATTCCTACTTAACGTTCGGCAAGCTAAACAAATGAAAGCCGTTCAGCGACACGTGCTTACCTTCATCGTTACCAAAGCTAAACTCGCGATATTCCACGTCGAATTGGTGACGTTTTCCGACCAACCCTTTTAAAAGCGGTCCGGCTTCGCCTTTTGCCCACAAATCGGGGCTGATTTTGACCTCGATGGTGTCGGTTGGGTTGGTGGTAATGAGGTTAAGTTTTCCCGTAAGCTGAGTTTCACCCGTAGAGCGATTGACTTTCGATTCTTGAATAATGTCGGACTCATCGAGTATTAATCCTTCTATTTTCATCAGTTTTTTCCTATTTTTTGCGTGTTTTACTTGTGTTTTCCTAAACAAAAAGGGAGTTATTGACACAAGTCCAAGGAGATTAATGCATCCAGTCCGGTGGGGCTGCGCCCACCGAACTGGACGCATCAATCTCTAAGTGCCCAGAGTAAATAAGCGCCTGAAGCTCTTCGCATCGCTGCACGTATTGCTCGTATTCGTGATAACGCTCATCGGCCATGCGTTGGTATTCTTGCTCGCGCTCTAACGCATCAAAGTAATCGACCACGTTAGTCATGATTCCGCGCTGAGCCCGCAAGAACTGCTCTTTGTTCTCGACTTTCCAACGACGAAAACGAGTGGCTAAGAAAATGTCGCGAAACAAAAGTCCGTTAACTCTGGCCTGAGCCATGTCGCCAAAACGGGTAGGGGTGAACTCACCAGAGACAAGCAGTTTCTGAATCGTATCGGGAACTGAGTATTGAACTTTGACGGTTTGATCTTTTCTTTTGACCAACACACCACCCATCGCATAACAAAATGCTTTCCAGTCGCCTTCATCTGCGGAGCGGCGAACTTTCTCCAATAAAAAATGTTCAGGTTCACTTAAGTCAGTGAGCATGGCATCGTCCTCTTGAAATTCTTCGCGCAAACGACGGAGCTCGCGCCAAACGGTAACCGACGGGCCACCAATGAACTGAAACTGTCTGATATTATTTAAACGTGACCACGTCACAACGCGTTCTGCCGCGTCTAAGCCATTGAGATTTGAGCCTTTATCGCTTGATATATGCGCGCCATCTATATTTTTGCTGACGTATTTCGCCACATAGCCAACCGCAGAGCCTTTTGACCAGTCAATGTGCTCACATTTGAAGCGATATTGACTGGCTCCGGCTTCCTTTGGTGAATCTTTAAGCGATAAACGGCGAAATTCAGAGACAACAAACTTGGTGTGTTTGCGGTCCAAAAACAGCAAAAGATGGTGATGCGGCGTGCCATCTTGATGCGGTTCAACGATGCGCATCCCATACAGCTTGATATCATGCTGAGCCAAGGTTTTACCAAGCTGCTGCCATACAGACATTAAGTGTTGATGGGCACATTTCGCATCAGGTTTGCCAGCATCGATCCAATTTTGATTAAGAGATCCTTTAGACACCGCATGAAAGCGGGATGGGGCAGTGGTGGTAATGAATACCGCATCATGGCCAGATTCTTGGGCGATTTCTTCAAAGCCGCGCAATCTGACGAACATTTCACCGCGTCTAAGGCTTGGATTTGAAACGGATTTGTCGGATAGCTCTTTTAACGTAAACCAGTTATCGGGGTTATCTTCATCAAAGGCGACCGTATTATCTAATGCGATGTCATTGGAGTTACGTCGATCACGGTGACGATTAAGCGAAAAATCTGAGCAGTAAATCTGTTTTGACCGTTGAACGAGCGCTAAATCACGAGCCACTTGCTCAACTTCATAAGCGCATTTACGACGAAGCTGACGAACGAGCCAGTTTTCATCGAGCGCACGATTAACCAGCGAGAACAATTCGTCATTGTCCGTGGCTTTTTTAATGGCAGCTTCGGTAAATGCCAAACCCAAATCAGCCAGAAGCTCGACCACTTTTTCAAATTGCTCATTAACGGTCGGCAACGTTCTAACGGATTTTAAAAACTGGCGCGACTTGGTATCAGCCAATCGACGAATGTCGTCGTCGGCCATCGCAGAACTGTAACCGTGACGAGTTAAACGCGCATGCGCAGCATGTAACTGTCGAATGGCTTCAACTGAATCTTTTTGCTGACACACATCGGAATACGCGCGCAGCATGTCTTTGCAAAACTCGCCGTTACGTTTAAAGCCTCGTGGCAAACTTAAACACGGATTGCTCGAAACTTTTTTCGAAATGTCAGACACGTCGTGAGAATAAATCACGTCGTCAGGATTTTGATTGAGAAGAAATGCGCGAGGAAAATCTGGACGACGATGGTCTTTGATTGGCTTGGACAAATCCAACTGGTAATCATAGGAGCTTGCAGTGAACGGGCGGTTGACGCTGACTGGTTCAAAACGAACGAGCTCACGTTTGCCTGTAGCCAAATCTAAAACCCAACGACGCATAAAATTTATTCCTGGCAAAGTTTAATCAGCAAGAGTGATTTACTTAATAACGATTTTTCGTAATCGTAAAACACGATTAATCGTATTCGCAAGATACGATTTTTCGTTACTGATGAGCTAGAATAAAAAAAACGGAGGATCGTACATGTACCAAAGTCAGCTATTAGATACGTACAAAAAGGCAAAAAATTACGTACAAGATAAGCAGATTGCCCACGATTTAAATCTGCCAGCATCTAGAATCTACGAAATGCGTAAAGGTAAAAGATATATATCTGATTCAGAAGCAGTTTTTCTAGCAGAGGAATCAGGAATCGATCCAGAGATCGCATTGTTAGGTTGCCACGCAGATCGCAACGACAACCCAAGAGTTAAAGCGATGTGGGAAAGTATTGCAAAAAAGTTTAACGGCCAAGGATTACGAGCAATATCAATGGCTAGCGCAGGCTTAGCCTTGGTTCTGACGCCCGATTTCGCTCACGCAGCTCGGTGCGTATTATGTGGATTATGTTAAATTAAGGGTATCTAACATCACGAACCTATCTTCTACTCCATCACTAAACCTTACTCCAGACAAATCATTAAACATAACAACCATTTACCATAAAATACTTAATAATCAGTCTGTTAATCATAGATTCTCATTCTAATTATTAGTAGTAAGTCATTGGATAATGAGCTCTTCGTGTGAACACTAATTGAAACAAGAAGAGCTTCGTGTAGATTGATAGCTTAGTAAGTTGACCGGTGATTACCCGCCAGCGAACTTAACTTTATAACCTTTCTTTTCTAGGTGGGATTGGATTTTTTCTCTGGCGTCGCCTTGAATCTCGATGTTTCCATCTTTAACTGAACCACCGCAACCGCACGCTTTCTTAAGTTCGGCTGCTAACAGTTTTAATGGCGCATCGTCCAAATCTAGGCCTGTTACAATGCAAACGCCTTTTCCTTTTCTGCCTTTAGTTTGGCGTTGTATGCGGACAATACCATCGCCTTTAGGACGTTGAACTTTTTCTTTTTCAGGTTGAATGCGACCGACTTCTGTAGAATAAACTAGACTCATTATGCGTTACTTCTTCTGTTGCTGTAATGCTTTTTGTTTAGCAACCAAGTATGCCTGTATGTGCCTCTCAAGTGCAAGTCTACTTCCTTTGATCAGTCTTCCGTTAAAGAAGCAATACCACGCATTCGGTTCTCCAGTATCATTTTTAAGAGTGAAGCCATTGAAGTCTTCTTGCATAGACTTCTCGTCTCCCTCTTTGCGCTTCCCGACGTTCTCAAACTCTCGGGGGTCAATGATCGAGTTGGTATCTACATACCAATCGACACTTTTTTTAACTGCGTTTAATGACCCAACAAGTGTTGTGTCCTTGATTTGAACTTGCCAGACTTCGGTTGAACTTCCACTGGTTTTTAGATTAAAGCCACGGTATAGGGTAACAGCCATAATTATTCTTACTAAGCCTTGTTAACTTTATTAGTTATAATTAAATAATAATTGCTTATCTAATGTTATCAAGTATATTAGTAAATTAAATACTTAGTTATAGTGCATGATAATGAGAAAAAACATACCTATAATTACCAACCAAGAAGAACTAAGTCATAAAATTAACGTGTTTTCACGGCAAATCACACTAGAAGAGCTTGATAACTTGACTAAAAGCGAGTATTCGAGAAATTCTTTACTTGCGATGGTTAAAGATTGGAATTTGTATCTTGAGTTTTGCCAAGAGAAACATGTAACTCCACTCCCCGCCTCTATTACTGCGGTAAGACAATATATTGAAAAACTGGCTACAAAACGTAAGTATGCGACGGTTAGACGATGTGCTGTCACCATAGGGTTGCTGCATCGAATACTTAACCAAAAGGACCCAACAACCAACGTTCAAATTCGCAACATATTGACTCAAATTAGGCTGAATAAACACGGCGATGCCAAACAAGCTACACCACTTCAGCTTCATCATATTCAAGAATTAGAAACACTTATTTCTAATCCCCCTTCAATACAAGAAGTACGCGATCTTGCTATTTGCTATGTGATGTTTGAATGTGCAATGAAACGCTCAGAATTGAAACAGTTAGTATTTTCAAACATGCACCAAAGAGAAGACGAACAATATGTTGCCATCGGAGATTCAAATTACCGACTAAGTGACAATGCAAAAAAAGCATTGGATCGCTGGACTAGCTTAATTTCTCTGCAAGAAGGAGCGGTCTTTCGAGCCATTGATAAACATGGAAACATCGCGAGTAATCTCATGGATGATTCAACGATCTATCGGGTTATGAGGCGAGTTGGCGAAAAGTTAGGAATCGATACAAAATTGTCTGGTCAATCTGTCCGTATCGGCGCTGTGAAAGAGTTGGCGAAACAAGGGCTCAACCCTAAAGATATTCAAGTGTTTGGGCGCTGGTTAAGTCCAGCTATGCCCTACCAATACCTTGGTAATGTAGAGCAAGCTGAGTCAGAGAAAATCATCTTCAAATCAATTAAACCTTGGCGCTAACCAAACTGTAAGCCTAACCATCGGATATGCATGATTCTAGGAATTCACTGAACAAGTGACCATTGTTGATAAGCATCTTAGGAAACATTGAAATTGGGGTCATACCAGGGAAGGTATTCACTTCATTGAGATAAATTTCACCGCTGTCTAGCAAGAAGAAATCTATTCGCGATAAATGTCTCAGTTTGAGGTGCTTAAACACTTTTTGTGCATGGCTTTTTATACTCGACAATTGAACCTCAGTGAGACCCTGCGCTTCTACTTCGGTGATCGAGTGACTGCTTTCACTGTATTTTTCGTCGTAAGAATAGAATCCGTCTTCAGGGGCGATAATTTCTCCTGGTTTGGTTATGAATAATTCTCCGTCGATTTCATATGCCGCCACCTCAAGCTCTCGAGGCGTTAGCGCTTTTTCAACTAAAACTTGATCCGAGTATTCAAACGCAGCGCTAATCGAGCCAGCAAGTTGGTCAAGTTGCGTTACCTTGTAACAACCAACTGAAGACCCCTGCCGTGCGGCTTTAACAAACACACTACCCCATTTTTTGAAGGCATCTTCAGCATTTTGCATTGCGCTTTCATTGTTATCGCTTAAAAATAGGTATGGCGTATTAGGTATGCCAAGTGTGTCGTACCACAGCTTTGAAGTTATTTTATTAAAACTGTTTGAGCTTGCTTCCGGGCCGCACCCTAAGTACGGAATACCCGCAAGTTCTAGCATAGATTGGATGTCCCCAGTTTCCCCTGGATAGCCATGAATGCACGGGATAACAAAGTCGATTTTTTTTGAAGAAGTGGAGCAATTGATTGACGCGGTATTCGTATCGAGATAACAAAGCTGCTCGTTGTCATTAAACCAACCAGTCTTACGAATTTCTACTCGTATAACGTCAAACTTACCGGTGAGATTTAACTGCTCTTGCACATAGTTGGCAGAAACTAAGGAGACTTCATGTTCAGCAGAGCCTCCTCCGCATAATAATAAAATTGTCTTAGTCGTCATGAAAACTCTTTCCTTGATGAAGCGTTAGGAATGGTTACCTATGATAATCGATATCACCTTAAAATCCACGCTTTTGACGGATAACTCACAATAAGCAAACCATACGATGCATCTGCAGCCAATTTGTATGCAGTGTATACAAAAAAGAGCTCGATTGAGCTCTTTTTTATCGTTGTTAGTTTAGCTTGTTGAGTGTTGGGTATTCCGAATTTTTTATCGTATCAATACTTTTGACAAACGGTTTTAAGTTTCTAAACTCTGCTGGCAAGGATGATATCGCCTGCCTTGCTTCCGTTTTTGTCGCATAGTCTCCATATAAGACCGTATACCACTTAGTGCCATTGACTACCTTGTAGTTTTCCCAAATTGGTTGCCCTTCTGCGGGTAACTTGCGTGCAAATTGGTCCACTTTGGTTTGTGTACCCACTGCCACTACCTGGATGGTGTACCCGAACCTTGGGTTCTTGGCGACTTGTTTCGCGGTCGGAGGTATAATGGCAACTGCTGGTTTGGCTTTTTGAGAGGCCATTGCATCTTTCGAGCTGGACACAATTTTTTGCGGCTCTGTCATTATGTTCTTTTCAGTCACACCATTCATTGTTCCATCTTGTGAAACAACAGGTTGATCTACTTTAGCTACTGGATACGCTTCACGATAACTTTCTGAGCTAACATCCACTGTATACGAACCTGTCGAGCATGCTGACAAAAGTACTGACATTCCTACTATCGCTGTTTTCTTCATGAAATCTCAAATGCTCCGAAAATATAACCTACCGTAAATCATGCCGTTAGCATGGCCTATAATCAACCCACCTGACTAATATTATGTTGATACACTGTGACTTAAGACACAAAGTAATAGCATTGCTAGGATTAATTGATCAAAGGACATAAATAATTGACCAAAACAAAGAGTTGAATTGATACCCTACCATAAGAAGTCACGTTGCGGATTTAAACAATGAAAAATTTAGAGCACTTTTTTAGACCCAAATCTGTGGCTGTTATTGGCGCTTCAACCAAAGCTGGCAGACCAGGCAACGTCGTAATGAACAATCTGCTACATGGCGGGTTTGACGGCGTGATTATGCCAGTATCACCAAAGTACAAATCTGTCTGTGGCGTATTGGCGTATGCAAAAGTTGCGGCGCTACCACTTGAGCCTGATATTGCGGTTTTGTGCACCAAAGCAGAACGCAACATCAAGCTTTTCGAAGCATTAGCAAAAAAAGGCTGTAAAGTCGTTATAGTGCTTTCGGCAGATATCAGCAATACCGCTGATGATAACGTACCCTTGCAAGATAAGTGCTTAGACATTGCCAAACGCGCCAAAATGCGAGTACTCGGACCGAATAGTTTAGGTATCATGCTCCCTTGGATTCGTCTTAATGCCTCTTTCTCGCCCATTCCAGCTGAACAAGGCAAAATTGCATTTGTTTCTCAGTCCGCTGCGGTTTGCACCACAATACTAGATTGGGCAAAGGATAATCAAATCGGTTTTTCTGCCGTGATTTCTCTTGGTAATGCTTATGAAATCAGCTTTGCCGATATGCTGGATTGGCTGAGCTCTGAGACCAAAACCACCGCTATTTTGCTATACGTGGACTCAATTTATGATGCAAGGCGATTTCTTTCGGCTGCAAGGGCTGCCTCCCGGAATCGTCGAGTTTTGGTACTGAAAAGTGGTAGAACCAAAATGGGTCAAGCAGCAGTCAAACTGCACACAGGTGGTGAAGATTCATTAGATATTGTTTATGACTCCGCAATCCGACGTGCGGGAATGTTACGAGTTATGACAACACATGAGCTTTTTGCTGCGGTAGAGACCCTAACCCATTCGGTGCCTTTGAGAGGTGAACGTATCGCATTTATCACTAATGGCGGTGGTCAAGCAATTATGGCCGTAGATACGCTTGCCGAGCTAGGGGGCAAGTTGGCGAAACTGGATGAACCACTTCTGCACGAGCTTTCTTCCTTCTTACCTTATAGTTGGAGCAAGGCCAACCCAATCGATATTGCGGGCGATTCCGATCCGCAACGCTATATTCAAACGTTAAACGCCGTGATGAATAGTGATATTACCGATACGATAGTCATCATGCATAGTCCTTCATCGATCGCACCGGGTGTGGAGACGGCTCGGAGGTTGATTGATTTCATAAAAAATCACCCTAAACGTCAACGATTTAATATCTTGACCAATTGGTGCGGTGAATATTCTGCCAAGCAAGCAAGAAACTTGTTTTCTGCCGCTGGCATTCCCACTTACCGTACCCCGGAAAGTGTATCGACCGCTTTTATGCATTTGGTAGATTATAGAAGAAATCAGAAACATTTAATGGAAACGCCTTCTACAGCTCAACAAATAAGCTCTAGTGAGGTCGATAAATCGATAAAGTGGTTAAAGCAACAATTACAAGTTGAACCCACAGTTCACCTAGAGACCCACCAAATTGGCTATTTTTTAGAACATTTAGGTTTTAACGTCTTACCGACATGGGTTGCATCGACTGTAGATGAGTCCTTAAAGGTGGCAAACAATATCGGCTACCCTGTTGCAGTTAAGCTACGCTCTCCCGAAATTGCCCACAAATCCGACGTGCATGGCGTCATGCTGAATTTGCAAGACGATGATGAAGTGGCCAATGCGTCCCGCGGTATATTTCAACGAGCAAAACGTGTATTTCCAAGTGCAAATATCGAAGGGTTCGTCATACAAGGTATGGCGGAAACCAATGGCGGGGAAGAGCTAAGAGTTAAAGTAAAAAATGACGAAGTGTTTGGCCCAGTGATACTGATAGGCCAAGGAGGCTCAGAGTGGGACGAATCAAGAGATGCTGAAGCCGCGTTGCCCCCACTCAATTCGACCCTTGCGCGGTATCTAATTATTCGAGCCATCAAGACGGGTAAAATTCGTTACAAGAAGCTCATTGAGCCTATTGATATAAAAGGTCTGTCTCAATTCCTGGTTCGGTTATCTCAAATGGTGATTGCATGCCCACAAGTATTTGAGCTTGATATTCACCCACTATTGGTAAAAGAAGACAAGTTCACCATTTTAGACGCGAGACTCACTCTTAGAAGTTATCAAGGAGAAGCACAAAAGCGCTTGGCCATCAGGCCCTATCCAGTTGAACTTGAGCAAAAAGTTCAGTTGAAAGACAACACTCTTATCTTATTAAGGCCTGTCTTACCTGAAGACGAACCTCTGCACTCTGCGTTCGTTAAAGGGGTATCAAAAGAAGATCTTTATAAGCGCTTTTTTACTGAAGTGGGCGAGTTGAATCATGAAGCATTGGCGAAATTAACCCAAATCGATTATGACCGAGAAATGGCGTTTGTTGCAGTTCATGGTGAAGGAGATGGAAAGCAGATTCTGGGGGTATCGAGAGCGCTGATCGATCCTGATAACGAGGTGGCAGAGTTTGCTATTTTGATTCGATCTGATCTTAAACGAAATGGCTTGGGTAAAATATTGATGGAAAAGATCATTCAGTACTGCAACGAAAAAGGCACAAAAAAACTGATTGGGATAACCATGCCAAGTAACCAGGGAATGCTCAAACTCGCCTCACGCCTAGGTTTTACATTAAATGTTCAGTTTGAAGATGGCACTGCTGACATGACGTTAAAGTTGAACTAATGGCTAGACTTTAAAGTAGCCGACAGAGCCGGCTACTTAGCTTTTGCCGCGTACAGCAAAGCTGATAACTCGAACAAAACTCATTCAAGAAAAATTAATATACGCTAAATTTTCCATTGATTTTTGAGATACTGAATACACCAAGATTTGGCCTCTCCGCTAGTATTTCTTCGCCAAGCAACCACAATATCAGCGGACCGCTCTTCTCCACCCTCAATCAATTTCAAATCTCCAGAATCAACAAGCGGCATGGCGACTTGCTTTGGCAAGGTCCCAATTCCTAATCCTGCTTTTAACGCTTCGACTTTTGCGTAAAAGCTTGTCACAGTTAATCGGGGTTGTTTTTGTAAGATATTGACACTTAATGCCGCTTGTTCACGAGCGGTATCGGCAATCGCAATGACACGATATTTTTCACGAGCCTCTTCATCAAATACTCCCTTTCGATTGTGAATATAGTGACTAGAAGATGCGACCCAAACCATTGAAAATTTACCAATAACCTCAGACTTTACCTCGGGCGGCGTAGCTTTAATCTTAGGGCATACGAGTAAATCAGACCGACCTTGAAGAAGTGACTCCCAGCAACCTGCTAAGACTTCTTCTTGCAGTTTAATCCTTGTTTTGCCTACCTGACTAAAAGCTTCAACAAGGGGGAAAAAAGAATCAACGGTAATGATGCCGTCAAAGGCGATGGTCAGATCTGGCTCCCATCCATTGGCAAGTAATGTAGCTTCTGTCACCATATTATCGGTTACAGCGAGAATCTGCCTACCTTGATTGAGTATTAATCGGCCAGCATCAGTAAAGGAAGCCTTGTGACCAGAGCGATCAAAAATAATTAAATCAAGATCTTGTTCGAGCTTCTGTATTTGATAGCTTAAAGATGAAGGCGCGCGTTCTAATTCTACGGCAGCGGCGGCAAAACTACCGCGCCGTTCGATGGCATCTAATATATGCAATGCTTCTAAAGTAATGGGGCTAGGCAAAACCGACTCCACGTTATGGTATTAAGAAAGAACCGTATACCCAAGTTACTACAATTAGCTCTACAATAAAAAACAAAAAGCCAGCGGCTGACCACTGGCTTTCCAACAATTCTGTAAGCACCTTTATCGTAATGACTTCGAGATGCGGACGTAGTTTGAAACAGATTTGTTATTTTGAGTTTTTCATCTCTTTTCTAACCATAAGTGTAGAAGCAGCGATGAAAAGAATGGTCAAACCTAGTCCCATGGAGCACCTCAAAAAATTGGACAAAAAGTAAACGTAAATTAAGTGGCGCCTATAGTAACAGTTTCGTTTTTAGTTAATAGCTTTTATTGATCGAATTACGAATTTGTCGATACAGATCAAATTGTGAATTGTTAAGTCACTGAATCATTACCAATTAATAGGCATGTTGTTTCTTATTTGCTAATCGGGCTTTAACCATACTTGACTAAAATCAAACCAACCTAATGCGTTACACTTTGCATTTTGTATAGACCCACAATGGTCTTTACTTACTCCGAGCCAACAATGAAACATCGGTATCATTTGTTTTTTTTCGACCAAGGATTTTCCTAACATCTGACTAGGGAAATCTTTTCTCGTACCAGAGCGCCACTCATCAATTAAAGATCTCCAAACTTGGTAATCTTTTTCTATGCTGAACGCTTTAATATCGCTGGAGTTGAGCAACCACCCGGCGAGCGCATCTTCTCTATGAGTGGTGATACCCATAGGTTTGATCCATATGTCCACTTGCTCGCTGTGAGGTAGTTCCATGTCATATTTAATCAGTTCAACAGTCAAACCGTCTGATTTCAATATTTTTTGTATGCTTTGCGCTATAGCTGGAAACATCGGGTGTTGAGAGTAATACGCGATTTTTATCTTATCCACTTCTGGCGGTTCTACGCCACTGTCCGCTTGAGAGTGGTGATACCAACCGGGCTTCACACCGTGAGCCGGTAATATTCCTAGTTCCGTAATTTGTGACGGCGATATATGGCTGAATAGATTCAATGAGTTGAGCTTGTTTAAAAAATAAGATGCCCACACTTCGCATTTTGCCAATCCATTTTTTCTGTTTAACAAAAGGTAAGTGCATCCTGGGTCAAGCTCTACCCCTTCAGTCATCGTTCCTTTTTTAGGTTTAGTTAAGCTTGGAAAAATAATGGATGAGTGAACTTTATCAATAACCCACACCTCCACTTTATCCAGTAACGGCCTAAAGCCAAAATAGTTATCGTTAGCTTGGAGTACCAATCGCTTATTGTCGTTTTGCAATACTCGATATGGGCCCGTCCCAATGGGTAATCTATCGAATTCCTCAGGTCTTGAAGCTGACTCTGGCAATATTTTTGCGCAAGACTCAGTGAGTAGCAGTGGCAGCTGAACATCTGGTTGATCTAAGTGGATATCCACAACCCATTTAGCTGGAGATTCCAGCTTAACAATGTGGCTAAAAAGATCGGTTTTTCTTAGTTCTGATAAGCTATCCAATATATTCTGAATCGTGAGTTGATCGCCATTATGGAATCTCACGCCAGGTCTAATATAAAAACGCCATTGGCAGTCTGAGATTGCTTCCCAAGCATGAGCGAGATCGGGCTGTACCGACTCGTTTTCATCCAGTCGTATCAGCCCACTGAAGATTTGCCTCGCAATATGAAGTTCTGAGCGGCGCATAGGCTTTAACGGATTAAGCATAGAAAGCGGACGATAGTAGGGCAATCGAATAACCTGTTCACCGGCTTGCTGCTGTAAACCCAGATAACCTTCAACAACCTGCGACAGTTTTACCGTGTCATGACCCAGTACGCCCAATGCCTGCTCGATTTTCCCTTCTTCTAAGTAACTCTTAGCGAGCGACTCACTGATGTCACCTCGACTTCGTTGAAAAATGAGTTGAGATAGTTTTCCTCGACCTGGAGTGGGTCGCCACTCTATCCAGCCTTCTTCTTCCAACTTATTTAAGACGATACGTGCATTTCGCCGTGTACAAAACAAAACTTCAGTAATTTCATCCAGTTGTACTTCACTGTTTTCACCACCATAATGTTCAAACAGCTTTTCAAACTGAACTCTAAGTCTAGAACTAACCATAAAGGGGAAATATCATCCAAAGTCTACTCAACATTCGTTTCCCCATTTTAGCGTACCTAGTACTTATTTAGCGAATTTCACATCCTATTTGTTGCGCTACTTCCTGTAATTGATGCTGAGAGTCCAACTTAATTGACCACTTTACCTCCCCTGTATTCGCGGTAATCACATTTGCACCATTACCTATTAAAGTAACCGCATCCGAGCTAGCCTGCATGGTCACCATACTTGTGCTGTTTTCTTTTACTACTATCTCAAAAGGGGTCACGATGATTTTCCCACCTGAATATTGAATAACCACAGATATAACCTCAATTATTTTCTTTTGACCGCAACCGTAAGGCGACTAGTACAAACTAAACGTTCTCTTTCATCTTTAATTTGAATCTGCCAGACTTGAGTGGTGACTCCCAAATGCAGTGGTTCGGCGACTCCGGTTACCACTCCACGCCTCATTGAACGAATATGATTGGCATTGATATCTAGCCCCACACAATATGAACCTTCTTCAACACAAAAATTTGCCGCTATCGAGCCTAGCGTTTCCGCCAACACCACAGAGGCTCCACCATGCAACATACCCAATGGTTGATGTGTAAACGAACAAACTGGCATTGTCGCTGATATTGAAAAGTCATCAAAGCTCGTGTATTTGATGTTTAAGTGCTCAACTAAGGTGTCTTTTGACGTGTGATTTAACACTTCTAAGCTCATATCACGTTTCCAAATCGCCATTTATCATGCTCCATTTCTTTACTTCAATGCGGTTAGAACGCCATAATACACGCGTTTTGTCCCATATCCGCGAGTAATTTTTATGTCTATCGAAGCTTCGCTTCATGAACGCAGCCAATCAACCTGTGAGCTCTGCTCTAGTCAGACTCACCTTTCAACTTATGTTGTACCACCTCACAGCCAGCTCACGGTTGATCATGCCATCTTGATCTGCGAAAAGTGTTTATCTGAGGTTGACTCCCCTAAAGATATCAATCACTGGCGATGCCTTAGTGACAGCATGTGGAGTCAAGTACCTCCGGTACAAGTCGTGGCTTGGCGACAACTCACACGTTTAAACTCGGAAAGCTGGGCACAAGACTTGCTCGAAATGATGTATATTGAACCAGAGCAGCTAAATTGGGCTATGATTGGCATGTCAGACGACGACAAGCCACTCGATTGTAATGGCGTAGAGCTAAAGAAAGGTGACGACGTCACGGTGATTAAGGATCTTCCGATTAAAGGGAGTTCGCAAGTCATCAAACAAGGGACGGTCATACGTGGAATTAGCCTAACGCCAAACGACCCGACGCACATACAAGGAAAAGCCAATGGCCAAGCTATGTTTGTTATCGCCAAGTATTGCCGTAAAAAGTAGGCGGCTGAGTTTGGGCCCTCATTCCTAAACGTAGGTGAAATAGAATAAGGCGCAATCTCTGCGCCTTATTCATACTAAACATGATGTTACAAACGAATCAATGGTATATCTGCTTTCCAAAACGCAAGTGTCTTGCATTAGACATGATATTTTGAAAAGTATACTTATCCAAACAGATTAAGGTTTCGTGATCACCTGCTTCTAGGTAGACCTTGTCTAAATTATCCAGAAGTTCATCGCATGCAACCATCATGTTATAGGGTTCACCCAACGGTGGAACAGCGCCTTTCTCACAATCCCAAAATAGTCGGTAAACCATCGGCTCTCTTACCAAGTCATATTTCGCGTTAAAATTATCATTCAACACTGAAAAACTTATTTTCTTGTCGGCAGGTAGTACAGCCATCAATCGGTGACCTTGGTGATCCTCTAGAATCACTGCTTTGGCCAGCTGGCTCAATGGAATTTTGGATGCAAAGGCACTGTCAATTGAACTGGTACTCTGATAATGAGAGATGACGTCGTAATCAATATCCTCGCGATCCAGATATCGGGTGACTCTTGCTGCAATTGTCATAACGTTCTCCTCCAACGCAATTCAAACTGTATGAAAAAAGCGTATACCCAAGTATAGTTTTTAAATGACAACTTCGCGACGGAGCTACTGAAAAGACACCAGGTCAAAAAATGACATGAATATTAGTATATCCCTATGTAATTCAAAGAAATAAACCGAACCATTAATAGAATCATTGATTACAAAATTAACACTACAACAATTAGTTAATTTATCGTTAAATAATTGTGAAACATATTGTTTACCTTACTTACTGTCCATGTTGCAATATTAAGTAAACAAACTCGACTTAATATCCCCCTTCCCCCATGTAACATGACAACGCCGCTTTTTAAAAGCGGCGCTTTTTTGGCAATAAAAAAACCAGCCTTATAAAGCTGGTTTTTATCGAATCTTGTCTTTCAAATTAATGTGGTTTAAGTACCACTATCGGTTGATACCAATATCTCTTTGCATATGGCCAGACAATTCACTTACATTATAGCAGTGAGCCGTCTTGCTCTCAGTAAAGAGCACATCCAATAGATGCTTAAGTAGTCCTTTAAAATCAACCGAGTAGCCTTTTTTACCCATGTCACTTGATGCAACAGTTTCTACGTTAATTGCGTGTGCCATATGCGCCTCTCAGATGGTTGTGATTCAGATTTCCCGCGCATAATAAAAAAGATCACATACGATATACAATGACATATTTTGATTTTTTTAATTAGTTTTTCTAATGAAACAAACCCTTAACAACCTGAGAGTTAATTATGCAAATAAGACAAAATTTACGCATATTTAGTCTAAGATATCGCATATTAACTCCCTCTCACTCATCGCCTATGTTATTGTTCACAAAAACTCAACATGAGACATTTGTCACACTAATAATTTCAATGCACACGCTCATAAAATTACTAATTTTTTTGCATTATCTCGTTTTTATTCAAACCTTTACGTTTATCCGCAAACACTGAAAGTATCACTGCGATTGACATGGTCACCAATAATACCGTCAGAGATACAGGTGTTGGAATCGCCCACGATGTATGCACAAGAGCCATTTTCACCCCGATAAATACCATGATGAACGACAATGCTGGTTTGAGGTAGATAAACTTATCAATCATCCCTTGAAGTACAAAGTACAGTGAACGCAACCCCAGTAAAGCGAATACATTAGCCGCCAACACCAAAAACGGCTGATGCGTCACAGCAAATATCGCAGGGATAGAATCAAGAGCAAAAAGCACATCTGTGAAAGCAATAACCACAAGGACAATCGCAAACGGAGTGATGAATCTTCGCCCATTAACGCGTGTCACCAATTTAGTTCCCTGGTATGTGTCGGATACCGAAGTTAGTTTTCTAATCAGCTTTTCAGGCCAAGGGTTGAGCTCATCGTCACTTTTATCTATCGCAAGGTGTATTCCTGTCCACACTAAGAACGCTGCAAATACGTAGAACAGCCATTGGAATTGATCAAGCAAGTGGACACCAACAACGATCAATACCCCTCTAAGTATCAAAGCACCAATAACACCTAACAGCAGCGCTCGAGGCCGAAGTTCATTAGGCACCGAATACTGGCTAAATATGATGGCAAACACAAATAAGTTATCGACGCTGAGGGATTTCTCTAGCAAATAGCCCGTAATAAAGGCTGTACTGGCCTGAGGTGCAGTATATGTACTCGCTGGGTCGATTTCAGCCCAAAAATAATAAATAAATACCGCAAATGCGAAAGCGAGTAAGAACCAAAAGATGCTCCAAAGAGCGGCTTTTTTAATCGTGATTTGGCCATTGCGAGTCTGCCAAATATCAACGAGGACAAGAAGAACGGTAAAGGCGAAGAACAAAGAATACATACTAGGGGTCATAAATCCTCCAAATGCGGAAGGATCGGCAAATCTTGCCCCTGACGAAACCTTCCGCAAACAAAAATCGCTAACCTTCAGCGTAAATGCTGAAAGCTATCACTTAAGTTGCGTTGGTCTCGTCGAAGTATTAGCAACTGGAACTAATACCCATACTTACCGGATAAGCTTTGCTTAACGAGATGACGATAAGTATGCTCTAGGCGACTACTCCCCAAAACGTCTCGATAGTATATTGATTCTTAAGGCGTGTCTACTATTTGAGGTCAACAAATTATATTCTTTAAGCATTGTTGTAATTTAGGGCGTGTTTACCTTTTGCGACTATTTTTGCAGCGCCTTGGCGTTATTTTATGCTAGGCAGTGTTTATGCCGTGTAGCCATCTACACAAATAAACGCTAACAACGCAGAAAGTTACGCCAAGGCGTTGCCCGAAGGCTTCGATTCTAAGCCTTTTACTCTTTGTTACAGGCTAATTACTTAGAATAACTAAGCTACTTAGCCTGCGCCGCGATTAAAAGGCTTAGAATTCGAACAAAATTTAGCCTCAAAAGGTAAACACGCCCTAGCATATCTATACACCAACTATTGGTAAAAAATACACCAATGCCGACCACACACCGATCCATGCTGCAACGAGCATAAAATCCATCCAATCTTTATCCCACATAGTCTCTTCCCATTTGAAACCCCTTAAAGCGAAGCCGGGCGTTATAGGAAAAAGTTAGCAACCTTTGTGCCAGTGGCGTTTTAATGATTGGTTCGCATCAAAATGGCTGATGACTTCGGGGTGATCGGTTAAAAGCTCAGTAAAACAATCTGCCATCGAGTACTGAGAAACAAATCCCTCACCTTGCATCTGTAAAATCGCTTGGTACCCTTCTTTCCCCTTCATAGAGTATGCAGACGAGCTCCCCGTGTAGATTTTCGTTTTTTCAACAGGTTGCCAGCCAAGCTCTGGAGTAAATATTTGAAGCTCTTCCACCCGGCTACCGAGCAGGTTTTCCGCCATGTAGCGGTATTTTAAGTTGTACGTATATGGATAGGAGCCTGTACCTGTACCATTAACACCGTTGTTAGTGGCATTGTTTATTGCACCTTCAATGATTAAAGCAATGACTTCACCAGTCACTCGATAGCAGCCGACAGGGACAGCAAAGGGCAAAAGCTTGCCAGCGACATCGGCTACAGATAACTCTCCAGCATTAAGTGACGTCCGCACCCCGCCAGCATTGTGTATCACGAACTCAACTGACTGACCATTCTTATTCAACATGTAATAAAACGAATGAGCCACCAACGGCGCAATTTCGCTGCCACCTTTTTCGTCAGGCAGGCGGACATGGCGAAGGTTTCTATCAACGTTAGCAATCACCTTTTTCTGCAAGGCTCTGACCCGTGGAACGTACTTATCAAGTAACATACTTTGCACTTGCGGGTCTTTTTTGCATACGACAACATTCGGGTGACGACCTAAGAAATCACACGCTGCAATATGCGCGTCATCGTCTCCCACTTGATCCATGCTGGCGTTTAAAAACAGTCGACGACCGAGTAACAGTTCATTTCTTCCAGAAAAAGAGATGACGCGGCCCTGTGCATCAAACTCAATGTCACAATGGCCTAAAGATAATGCATTACATCCTGACTGAACGATACGGATATCGTTCACAACGACTCCGTAGTGATCTTGTTTTCCTAAGCCAATAGAAGAAAAGTCACCTTGTAATGTGTGGCTGTGGCCACCAATGATTAGGCTCAAGCCTGACACTTGGCTAGCCAGTTGCTTGTCTTCTTCATATCCCAAATGACTAAGCAAAATGATCTTATTAATACCGTTTGATCTGATATCACTGATGGTGTTTTTTACCGTTTCAATTGCGTTAGCAAATGGCGTATCTAGATCTGGATTTGCTATCGCCGCCATTTTGTCTATCGACACACCAAATATAGCAACCGGTTCATCACCTACCCATTTGCATAGCCATTGAGCGCTTTGAGTTGATGGCACATAGGACAAAACATTGGATTCCGTACTGAGTGTATTATGCTTGGTTAAATCCTCTTTGGATAAATCCCAGTTTCCTGCCAAAAATGGGAAGTTTATCTTGCGAACAAATGCCGCAACTGGCGCATTCCCCATATCTAGCTCATGATTTCCAAGTACCATTGCATCAAGCTGAAGCTCATTGAGCATGTCAGCATTTGCTGTCCCTTTAAACAATGAAAAGTAAAGTGTGCCTTGGAAACAGTCCCCAGCATGCAAAAACAGAAAGCCTCGACGCATTCTTTGCGCATCGCTTCTCAGCTGGTGAATTCGTGTTGCTATTCTGGCAAAACCACCGGCACTGACGTACGGGCGTAATATTTGCTCACCTTGTTTAAGAGTGAGTTGTAGCGAAGTAGGTTCGAAGTAAGAGTGGGTGTCATTGACGTGCGCTATTGTAAGCTTAAGCAGCTTATTAGTTATCTCGTTGTTTTTATATTCTCTATTCATCTTCAATACACTAGCACATAAAGTGTGACAGAACCATGATGACTCGGTAAGCGTGAGTTAACTCAGCTACAAACCCGTCATTTTGCATTATGCTTATAATGTGCAAACAAATAGTTAGGAGAAGATTTACACTTTTGTAGAAGATTAGGAGTTGACTCTATGCGGTTAGAACGAATCGAGATATCTGGTTTTAGAGGAATCAAGCGCCTTTCTCTTGCGTTCGACGATTTAACGACCCTTATCGGGGAAAACACTTGGGGTAAATCCTCGCTATTGGATGCTCTATCTATCGTCCTGCCAGCTGAAGGGGATCTTTATCAATTCGAAATGAGCGACTTTCATGTCGACTATTCCATTTCTCACCCACAGACCCAACACTTACAAATCATCCTTAGTCTTGTCGCGTCAGATAAAAAAGAGCTTAATTCGGGACGTTACAGGAAAATTAAGCCCATCTGGATAGAGGATGCAACAGGTACCAACAAAATATATTACCGTATTAGTGCCAGTCGTGATGGATACAACGTTACTACAAAATACGCGTTCCTTAATGCCAACGGATCTCCTTTGCCCATTCATCACTCAGAGAAGTTCGCCTATGAACTTACCACTCTTCACCCTGTTATTCGTCTAAAAGACTCCAGGCGCTTTGAGCGGCAACCAAATGGTAACAATGGTGGCAATGCACGTATTGAAAAGCGGATTAACAACACTTGCCGAAGATTGCTGGCTATTCCCGGCCATGTTAATAAAGGAGAAATGCGTAGTAGCTTAAGTTCAATGAATAGCTTGATTGAGCATTATTTTTCTTATAAAAGCCCACAGCGAAAAAACCCAAGAAAGCAAAGAGATGGCCTTTTTTACTCCTCAACTCACAATGAAAAGAGCCTATCGGAAGTCGTCGAAGAAACCAAAAGCAAGCAAACGCAACTGCTGTTAATGGGGCTTCTCAACGCTTATCTTCAAGCAAAAGGACCAACAGAGCTGCGACGCTGTGCTAGACCTCTCTTAATACTCGAAGACCCGGAGAGTCGACTTCACCCTACGCATTTAGCGAGAGCATGGAGCTTATTACAACTTCTTCCTATGCAAAAAGTGCTGACTACGAATAGTTCGGAACTGTTAGCTCAAGTTCCTCTGGCGACCATTCGACGGCTTATTCGCCACTCAGACAAAACGATTGCCCGCTCCATCCCAGTTAAAGGATTAAACAAGGATGAGCTTCGCCGTATCGGCTTCCATATTCGATTCCATCGTTCGGCGGCGTTGTTTGCACGCTGCTGGCTGCTAGTGGAAGGAGAAACCGAAGTATGGTTGTTTAACGAGCTAGCTAATCAATGTGGCTACAACCTAGCGGCAGAAGGCGTACAAATTATTGAGTTTGCTCAATCAGGGTTGAAATCGTTAGTTAAGGTCGCAAAAGCGTTTGGCATTGATTGGCATGTAGTTACGGATGGGGATGCAGCTGGCAAGAAGTACGCGGCTTCCGTTCGCGGGCAACTAGACGGCGATACAGAAAATCATAGGCTCACTGAACTACCGGATAGAGATATCGAGCATTTTCTGTATTCTCACGGTTTTGAGCCCTTCTTTAAAGAAATGATACGAATACCACTCGATCACCCAATACCCGCCAAAAAGGTGGTCACCCGGGTACTAAAAAAATACGCTAAACCAGATTTAGCGCTTGCGATTGTGACTTATTGTGAGGAACAAGGTGTAGGGATTATCCCTGTAGAGCTTCGCTGGATACTAAGGCGCGTAATTACTATGGCTAACGGAAATACTTAGCGGATTTGTTAAGTATTTCCGTTCATGACCAGCATACTGGCTTTTTGCTTACTGTTTCACGCCTTCAACGTAGAGTTCCATGTCCACGTAGCTTGAGGCCCCCATGACCGGAATACCGAAGTCAGCCAACTCAAGTTTCGTTAAGCCGGAAAAACCTGCGCGTTGTCCGCCCCATGGGTCTTTGCCTGCACCGATAAAGGAAGCCACTATTGTGACTGGCTTAGTCACTCCGTGAAGTGTTAAGTCGCCGACGATGTCAAACATGCCATCACCCTTATCTATAATTTTGGTGCTCTTAAACGTTGCTTTCGGGAATTTAGACACATCTAAAAAGTCATCACTTCTAATATGCTTATCCCTTTCTGCATGATTTGAGTCTACACTGTCTGTGTCTACCACAACGTCCACACTGGATGCTTCAATGTCTTTTGGGTCATAAGTAAATTTGCCTTCAAACTTATCAAACCTTCCCACCGTAAAACTGTACCCAAGGTGACTGACTTTAAAGTTCACAGACGCATGCGCACCTTTAGTATCAATGACATAATTGTCGGCGTTAGCAAACGTAGGCAGGCTTAACCCTAGAGCAAGTCCCATTGCAAGTATATGTTTTCTCATCGTGAAGTTCCTATCATCTTCCGTAACGTATTGTCTTTACTAATATAATGGTGTTTTAACGCTGCAATAGCATGTAGAGCAGCAAGGCTTATCAAAACAACCGCACTGTATAAGTGAATATCTCCTGCTATATCGGCTTGCTGGTTAAATAACGCTCCAGCTCCAGGTATGGTGAACCAATCAAATACATCAATTCCACGACCATCAGCCGTTGAGATTAAATAACCCGAAACAAACACCACAAACAGCAGCAGATACATAACTAAATGGGCAATTTTCGCCAACACTATTTCTATCGGCTTCCCTTCAACCTTCGGTGACGCTGTCACCGACTTCCAAAAAAATCGAAATACTGTAAGAAATAAGAAAAGGATCCCTACCGACTTATGCCAGTGGGGAGCAAAGTTATACCATTGACTATAATAAGAAAGATCGACCATCCACAAACCAACGACAAACATGCCAATGATGATGATGGCGGATAACCAATGCAGAATTCGAGTCGATAGATTGTAGTTAGTGACGGATTCCATATGTTTATCCTTCATTTTTGTTCCATGCGTACGATATGAGATTACACTCCATCGAAGCCAGCTAGTAGCTCCGTCCTGTAACAAATTATTTACTTCTAATCATCCAATGAAAACACGGTGAATTTGATCAATTTAATCGAATTATTTGAAGGAGATGAAGATATAACGCAAAAATTGCACACAAGAACAAAGTTTCATTTAAAAACAGTGAAAAGAAAAAAAGACATGCTCTTAATATGTAAGATCTAGCTCTTAAACTAAGAGAAAAATTACATAGTGGGTAAGCTCCGTTTTAAACACATTCACTCAAAGTAGATCACGTAGCTTCTAAATAAAAATCATCAATGTAATTTCTGTGTTAGGCTTTTAAGAGTATTTAAAGGTGAAATTCTTCGGAGCAAACTCAGGTGCTACTTGATGTTTTAATTCAAAGTGTTAACGACTTCCAAAGTGACTGTATGGCACTTTGCGAGAAACACTACCCCACTATCCATAACCAAGGCATCAGCGGTAACCATTTAGGCGTTGCTTTTTCCAGGCGACTTTCCAGTACGTTAAATAACTTTGGTCATCAATTTAATTATAGTGCGTTAGAACATGAAATAGAGAAAGAGCCGTCAACGCATTTTAGGGTAAGTTCGGAAGTCGGGACAGTTTGGATTATTACTTCCCATATGACCAGCGCAGGCAATCCTTGCCGAGAGAAATTACTAGACCAGGTTGGCATATGGAAACAAGAATATGGCTATGCAATTCAACCCAATGATTTACTCTTACTACTTTCCGATCACTGGATAAGTCGCAGTAAACAAAGCCGAGAATTACTGCATTGGTGGACAGGACAGCTACCGGATGAAATTGATGAGTACAGTGCTCAAGGCATTAACTTGTTCACCAGCAAGTCGCTACTATCTCAAACACTCGACGAACACTACCAACTCAGCCCCTATTACATCAAATACACTCACCCTATTAAACATTCTAAAAACAAACAGTTAGTGAGAAAGTATTTGCAACTGTACGCTGTAATTCAGCTCAGCTAACCTCTCCACTTTGCTCTAAATACAAGATAGTGGCTGCAGTTCTAGAGGGCACATTCAACTTTTTAAGCAAGCTTTTCATATGCACCTTCACCGTTGCTTCGGAAATATACAATATTTCGGCAATTTGTTTATTCCTATGCCCTTGCGCAACATGTCGTAAAATCTGTACCTCGCGTTGCGTTAGTTGGTCAAAAATTGACTTTTCCCCAGCCATTTTTTCAAGCTGCTTCTGTACAATTTCACTGTATACTTTCTTACCATCTAGCACTTCGTGCATTTGTTGAATCAGACGATCTGGCTCTGTATCTTTCAATAAATAACCATCAGCGCCCACCTCTAACGCCGCTTCAATATCAAAGGCGTTGTCGGAAACGGTTAATACAACGATTGCAGCTTTTGAACCTTCAGACCGAAGCGCACGTAACGTATCTACCCCCGACATCCCCTTCATATTTAGATCTAGAACAATAAGGTCAGGCAACAGCTCATTCGCTTCTGCTATTGCGTCTAAACCATTCCCTACACTGCCGACAACCTCAAATCTTGGCTCCTCTTCAAGCAGCTGAGACAACCCTTTGCGCATTAAAGGATGGTCGTCCACCAGCAATACGCGACAATGTAACTTTTCCTTGTCTATCATTCTGTATTTTCCTTTGGGTACTGAAGAGTCACTTCACTCCCTCGTCCCTTCAACGAACTCACTACCAGCGAACCATTGAGCCTTTGCGCTCGTTCTTGCATTATACTTAACCCATAATGATTGTTTTTTTCAATTCTCGGATCAAATCCAATACCATCATCGATTACTGATATCATCATATGTGAAAGGCTTTCTTGACACTCTATCTGAATGTGTTCTGGATTGGCATGCTTAATGGCGTTTACCACCGCCTCTCGTATCAACTGCAGTACGTGAACTTGCTGATTTGTTGTTAGAGTTAAGCTGGATAATTGATAATTGGTATGGATGACGGCACTTGTTTGCTGACTGAGTTCATTGACAATCTCTGTCAGCGCATGACCTAAGCTCCCTTCTTTTAAGCTAAGTCTAAACGTCGATAGAAGCTCTCTAAGCTGGGTATATGCAGAAGACAGACCGACTTCTAACTCACTAGTCACATCATTGAGTTTGGCATAGTCACGCTGGTTCTTATCACAATCTGGAAGTTGATTGATCGATCGCTTCATTCTTGATACCTGAATCTTCAAGTACGAAAGCGATTGTGCAAGTGAGTCGTGTAACTCTCTTGCAATGGTCGCTCTTTCTTCCATAAGTATCAGCTTTTCAAGCTCTCTTTGTGAACGATAGTAAAACAAAGCTCTTGATAATAGCTGAACAAAACTATCTACGATCGCCTGCTCTGGTTTGTGCACTTCAAAGGCAAAATATAAATAACCTAAGTCTTCTCCCTCCAAGTATAATTTGTACTCCTTTGTTACCCCATTCGCCAGCTCACCAGATTGAACTATATGACTGTTTTCATGAGGCTCTTCAATCTGTAAACGAACCGCATGTATACCATCAACAGAAACCATGTTGTTTAAGATATGGTCGAGGTTATCAAGGTCGATACGGGAGGTGTTCAATTGTTGAGCGGCGTCATAAAGCAGCTCCAATGAACGATTAACTTTGCGCAGTTTATTGGTTTTCTCGTTAACCTTTTTCTCTAGCATGTCGTACTGACTGCCAATCTCGTAAGCCATCCTGTTAAACGTTTTAGCCACCACACCCATTTCACTTTTGCTGGAGTCATCAAGTTGAATGTCAAACTGGTGCTTTTGTACCTTCTCACTTGCAACCAGCAAAGAAGCTAGCGGTCCAATCATTTCCCGCCTAACAAACAACACAACATAAACACTAAGCGCAACAATCCCAGTGAGACCAAACCCACCAATCCAAGCAAGCCGCGTTAGCATACTTTCTGACATTTGTTGAATGTGGAATACAAACCCGTCAATTTGGCTGACAAACAAAGGCATGCTTTGAATAAAGAGTTGTGGTTCCTGACCGTTCAAGGTCTGCTTTACCTTATTCCAGTGATTAAGCAATGCCAAATAATCTTCTTGGATACGTTTGGGGATTAGCCAGCTATCTAGTGCCTGCATGGCCGGCGAGTGAAACGATTTATCTAACAATGCGACGTGGTTGGAGAAGTCGGCTGAGTTGGTATGGATATCATGCGCTAAGCGGTAGCTTTGCATTCTCATTGAGCCAGCAACGTTGACCGCTTCAGCATCATTAACGCTGGTGAGCAAGGTGATCATTGAGAAGCTAGTAATCAGTAGCGACAAGATCACTACAATGCTCATTGATATTGCGATTGTTTTAGTCGCCGATCGCTTAACCTTGCTCAATGTGCTCTCCTAGCCTTTGTTCAACACACGCTTGTTGTGACTACCTTGTTGTGACTACATAGTAACGTAAATTAGATTACTAAATATGTGACCGAGTTCGTTTACCATTTTTGATCTAAAACAATCTTAGTATCTATTTACCACTTTAGGGTTATTTAAGGCCCATCATATAACACTACACTTTGTGTATGTATTATCTTTATCCTCAACGAGGCACAAAGTGGTGAATTATTCTAGGAGAAACTTATTGTCTGGGAGTTTCTGCAATGTTGAACAGCCGCAGCGCCTCCCTTGGTTAAAGAAGCCAGCAGCGTTTACTGATAACTGCACCCAATGTGGTTTGTGTATTGAAAACTGCCCAACGAACGTAATAGAGCAAGGCTCCGGTGGCTTCCCTACTATTGACTTCTCTTCCGGTGAGTGCACTTTTTGTTACCAGTGTGCTGAAGTCTGCCCTGAGCCATTATTCATGCCCGAACAATCTACACCTTGGAATGTCAAAGCCGTCATTGATCAACACTGTTTAGCAGTACAAAACATAGAATGCCGAAGTTGTAACGACAATTGCGAACCACTAGCGATTCAATTCACATTGCAACGTTCCCACGCTGCAATACCTGCTATCAACACTGAACAATGCACGGGATGCGGCGCTTGTGTCAACGTATGCCCGACATCATCAATAAGGATAAAAGTCACGCCCAAAGATGGAGGTGCCTATGTCGACATGTAATGAAATTCACATCTCTAGCTTGGTCGTCCACGCGATCCCACAAGACCTAGACCTAGTCATACAACAAATCGAGACACTAGAGGGAGCCAAAGTGTTTGGCCAAAGTAAAGAAGGAAAAGTGGTCGTCGTACTTGAGACGAGCAACGAAGGTTTTGTTACCGATCTTATCGACAACATTAGCCAACTGCCCAGCGTCATTAGTGCTGCACTGGTTTTCCACCAAATAGAACACGACGTCGACAATCAACAATAAAAATCAATGGAATAATTTATTCCCATGAAGGGGGAAGCATGAAGTGGACAAGAAGAGATTTTATTAAAGCCAATGCCGCTGCATCCGCCGCCGCAGTTGCAGGGATTACGTTGCCAGTATCGGCAACCAACCTAATTGTTAGCGAAGACAAAACAAAGATTAATTGGGACAAAGCACCCTGTCGTTTCTGTGGAACTGGATGTTCAGTTTTAGTCGGTACTCAAAATGGTCGAGTAGTTGCTACTCAGGGCGATCCAGCAGCGCCAGTCAATAAAGGCCTGAATTGCATTAAAGGCTATTTTCTTTCAAAAATCATGTATGGCAGTGATCGACTTACTCAGCCGCTTATGCGAATGAAGAATGGCAAATTTGATAAAAATGGTGATTTTACTCCTGTGAGCTGGGATGTGGCTTTCGACACTATGGCAGAAAAATGGAAAGCCGTGCTAAAAGCCAAAGGACCAAATGGCATCGGTATGTTTGGTTCAGGGCAATGGACTGTCATGGAAGGCTATGCCGCTGTGAAAATGATGAAGGCCGGTTTTCGCTCAAACAATATCGACCCCAATGCCAGACACTGTATGGCTTCTGCTGTGGGAGCCTTTATGCGGGCATTTGGTATTGATGAACCCATGGGTTGCTACGATGATTTCGAACATGCCGATACTTTTGTTCTTTGGGGGTCTAACATGGCCGAAATGCACCCGATACTGTGGACTAGAATCACCGATCGTCGTTTGAGCCATTCCCATGTCAAAGTCAATGTACTTTCCACGTTTTATCATCGTTCATTCGAGCTGGCAGATACTGGCTATATCTTCAACCCACAAACCGACTTAGCGATTGCAAATTATATCGCTAACTACATCATCCAAAATAACGCCGTTAACTGGGATTTTGTCAACAAACACACACACTTTAAACAAGCGACAACTGATATCGGCTACGGCCTACGAGACGATAATCCACTACAAAAAAAAGCAGCGCATCCTAATAGCGGCAAAATCTCAAGCATCACCTTTGAGCAATATAAAGCCTCTGTCGCCCCTTACACTTTAGAAAAAGTGGCCAAGTTGTCCGGAGTAGATAAAGACAAATTAGTCACGCTTGCCAAGCAATATGCGGATCCAAATATTAAAGTGATGTCACTGTGGACCATGGGGATGAATCAACATACTCGTGGCGTCTGGATGAATGGATTAGTCTACAACCTCCATTTGTTGACTGGAAAAATTGCCACTCCGGGCAATAGCCCATTCTCATTAACTGGCCAACCCTCAGCCTGTGGCACAGCTAGAGAGGTGGGAACATTTTCACACCGACTCCCTGCCGATATGGTCGTGGCTAACCCTAAACACAGAGAAATCGCAGAGAAAATATGGCAGTTGCCGAGTGGCACTATACCTGCAAAACCAGGTGCTCATGCCGTAGAACAAAACAGGCAGCTGCACGATGGAAAGATAAATGCGTATTGGCTGCAATGTAACAACAATATGCAAGCAGCACCCAATATCAACGACGAGTCTCTACCAGGATATCGAAATCCAGACAATTTTATCGTTGTATCTGACGTTTACCCAACCGTAAGTGCTCAAGCAGCAGATCTCATATTGCCGACCGCGATGTGGATAGAAAAAGAAGGGGCTTACGGCAATGCTGAACGTCGCACCCAAGCTTGGTATCAACAAGTCAAATCCGTTGGAGACGCTAAGTCAGATTCGTGGCAAGTCATGGAGTTTTGCAAGCGCTTTAAAATAGAAGAAGTCTGGCCCCAAGAGCTCTTAGATACACACCCAGAATACCACGGTAAAACGATGTACGATGTGCTCTTTGAAAATGGCGTTGTCAATCGTTATCCGCTTGAGGAAGCAAACGAATTGAATGATGACGCCCAACATTTTGGGTTTTATGTACAAAAAGGTCTGTTCGAAGAATATGCCACTTTTGGGCGTGGACATGGTCACGACCTTGCTCCGTATGATAGGTATCATGAAGTCAGAGGGCTGCGTTGGCCAGTCGTTGATGGGAAAGAAACCCAATGGCGATATAAAGTTGGCTCTGATCCCTATGCTAAAGGTAAGGGCGGCTGGGATTTCTACGGAAAACCTGACGGAAAGGCTTGGATTATCTCCGCCCCTTATGAAGCACCGCCAGAGTCGCCCAACGAAGAGTTCGATATGTGGCTATGTACTGGACGCGTTTTGGAACACTGGCATACCGGAACCATGACCCGTCGAGTCCCAGAGCTCTACAAAGCCGTACCTGATGCTTTGTGCTATATACACCCCACCGATGCTAAAGCGCGAAATTTAAGAAGAGGAGAAGAAGTACTTATCTCCAATCAACGTGGTGAAATAAGAGCACGAGTAGAAACACGTGGTCGGAATCGGCCTCCACAAGGATTAGTGTTCTTACCGTACTTTGACGCCGGTATTCTGGTCAACAAATTGATACTTGATGCAACTGACCCATTGTCCAAGCAGACCGACTATAAAAAATGCCCGGTCAAAATCACTAAAGTCGGTTGACCATCAACCTCACCTCGTCGATGGAAATATGGTGGAGAATTTGGAATGAACTATTTAACTCTATTTTTTACCCTCTTTGTTACTGCTTTTAGTAGCAGCACTATTGCGGAAACTTCCGACCCTGGTGGTGTTGGAGGGTTAGAATCATTACGTGGAATAACGCTCATCGAAGTGACACGTCCAGCAGACACACTTAAACAGGTACCGAAAGATCAAATTGTTGAAAGCAGTTATGTCTTTCAACCACCATTAATACCACACAGCATACGCCACTACGAACTCTCCTTAAATGCCAACAAATGTTTGTCTTGTCATAGCTGGAAATATGCTAAAGAAATGGGGGCAACTAAAATCAGTGTCACTCACTATATTAACCGAGAAGATGCCGTCCTTGCTGATGTGTCACCAAGGCGCTATTTCTGCTTGCAATGCCATGTCACTCAAGCTTCAGCCAAACCATTGGTAGAAAATAACTTTGAACGCGTCGAATCGCTACGTTGATTTCTCGCTACACCGTGTAAGAGGCTAACGATGAGATTATTAAAGACATTTTACAAAAGGCTGACCAGTCCAAGTAAAGCAGCTGTTGGTATCGTCTTATTTATGGGGTTTATTGGCGGGCTGTTATTTTGGGGGGCATTCAACACCGGTATGGAAGCCACTAACACTGAAGCATTTTGTAGCAGCTGCCACGCGCCAATTGTCGCAGAAATACAAGAAACTATCCATTACTCCAATCGTTCTGGAGTAAGAGCGATTTGTTCCGATTGCCACGTCCCCCATAATTGGACAGATAAAATTGTTCGTAAAGTACAGGCGTCCAAAGAGCTGTACGCAGAGTTTGTGTTGGATTCGATTGGCACTGAAGAAAAGTTTAAAGCCCGACGGGCACATCTTGCCGAACGTGAATGGGCAAGACTCAAGAAAAATGACTCACTGGAGTGTCGCAACTGCCATCAGTTTGAATACATGGATTTTTCAGAGCAAGGACCAAGAAGTGCCAAGCAGCACTCCACTGCACTTGCTTCTGGGGACAAAACCTGCGTGGACTGCCACAAAGGCATTGCGCACAACCTGCCAGACATGCACGGTGTAGAAGGCTGGCAATAGGGAGAGAGTTATGAGTACATTAGAATCTGTGATCTGGCATGTCCTCGGTTATAGTGCCATCCCGTTTATTATCTTAACCGGCTTTTTAGCTGTCGCAGTTGTCTGTATTTGGATATTGTCCCTTTGGAAAGACAAGGAAGTATAACAGCGAACGTCTATACAGACCTATTCTTTACCTGATTTTTACAACAATAAAAACACACACTTAAGTCAAAAGTTAGGCTATTATGAAATGGCCAAAGTTGGCAATATGGGTGACTGTCCTTAGAATCAGGTGAGACGAAAACTATGAAGAACAACACCATTACACTTAACTGCGATATGGGCGAGAGCTTCGGCCCATGGACAATGGGTAATGATGAGCATGTCATGCCTCATATCGACATGACAAACATTGCTTGCGGTTTTCATGCGTCTGACCCACACATCATGAGTAAAACCATCGACCTAGCAATCCTGAATAATGTTCAGATAGGCGCTCACCCGAGCTATCCAGATCTTCAAGGATTCGGTCGCCGCTCTATGTCTTTTGACCCTCTAGAGTTATCTGAAATATTGATCTATCAGATTGGTGCATTAAAAGCCTTGTGTGAAAGCAAAAACACCGAATTGAGCTACGTAAAACCTCATGGCGCGTTATACAACGACATGATGAAAGATCACCAAGCCTTTGAAGCGGTGGTGGACGCGGTTTCGTGTTTTTCTATACCTCTGATGATGATGGCGACCATAGATAACCAAGCGTATCTTGATATTGCCGACAGATACGAAGTACCCCTATTATTTGAAGCATTTGCCGATAGAGCCTACCTAGGAAATGGTACCCTCGCACCACGTAATCAGCAAGGTGCCGTTCTACAGCACCAAGACGATATATTGGGCCAAGTTAAGCAAATTTGCCAATATGGCAAAGTCACCAGCTTGGATGGCTTTGTCGTCCCTATCGAAGCTGACACCATTTGCGTACATGGTGATAACGAAGATTCAATCCAGCTTATTGAAAAAATCAAACAATTATTGGAGAACTAAGTGCCAATAACCACTTCGATAGAGCAGGTTTCAGAATGCGCTGTAATGATTCGATTTAACGACGACACTAGCGATAACTTGTCAGAGATCATTGGTGGCGTGACACAGTCACTTTCCATCAAGCTGAGTCATAGTTCTATGGGCATTACCCCCTCTTTCGCTAGCATACTTGTCGAATATTACCCCCATCGAATTTCATTTGAACACCTATCATCCATTGTGAATGACGTATTGTCGCAACCTATTACTAGCTCCGCTTGCACCACAAGTACCCTTGAGCTGCCTGTGTATTATCACTTGTCGGTTGGACCTGATCTTGCCAGCTACCACAATAACGGCATGTCGACCAGTGAAGTCATCTCATTGCACAGCTCAACAACGTACGCTGTTGCAGCAATTGGTTTCGCACCTGGCTTTGCTTTTTTAAGTGGTCTCGATGAAAAACTAGTGTTATCAAGAAAGCGAACGCCACGAGTGTCTTTACCAAAAGGAAGCGTTGGCATTGCTGAGCGCCATACGGCGGTTTATCCGGATAAATCTCCCGGGGGATGGAACATCATCGGCAACTGCCCCATTTCTCTTTATGACCCACAACAAGACCCTATGATTCCCTTCAGCATCGGAGCCAACGTAAAGTTTTATCCTGTCGATTTAGAAGAATTTCTAGCACTCGGTGGTGTCATTAATCAAGGGTGGTCTTAATGAAAAATAGTAACCATGGATTGCGAGTAATTAAGCCCGGCCCTTTAACCTTAACCCAAGATATTGGGAGGTTTGGCTTTACACATATTGGAGTGACTCAAGGTGGTGCGATCGATGACTATTCGTTCAGTTGGGCAAATCACCTGTTGGGTAATGCACCAAATACCAGCTGCCTAGAGATTACCTTAGGTCAGGTGGAGTTCGAAGTTCTACTAGACTGTATGTTAGCCATTTGCGGAGGAGATTTATCTGCGCAACTCGACAACTGCTTACTCAACAATTGGAGTACATTCCATGCGAGGAAAGGCCAGTTTCTAAGTTTCAAATTACCTAAAAATGGGCTCAGGTCCTACTTGGCAGTAAAAGGCGGGTTCCGATTTCCACAACAGCTAAACAGTAGCGCTTGTGTTTCGAAAGATCACCTCGGTGGATTGCAACAAAATGGGCAGGCCATCGCCGAGCACGATTTAATTGAATTTTGTTCACGCTCTAAACAAATAATCGAAAAGCCCACTCAGTTAACATTCAAGTTTCGCCCAGATTACAATTTGCCGATCACTTTGAGAGTCATTGAAAGTTACCAAGTTAGCCAGTTTGACGATCAATCCCTACAGGCAATTTACTCTCAACCGTTTACCGTTGATCAACACTCAAACAGGATGGGATACCGGCTATCTTGCTCTCAAGCTATCACTGTGCCAAACGAGCCTATTCTCAGTGAAGGCATCACGCTTGGTGCAATCCAACTGCCACCAGATGGGCAACCTATTGTGTTACTTAATGACCGTCAGACGCTTGGGGGCTACCCTAAAATAGGTTGTGTTGCGCGTATCGATCTACCTCGGTTAGCACAGGCCAAACCTGGACAAACAATTCGTTTCGTAAAAGGCGATTTAAACGAGTTACAAAAGACATGGTGCCAATGGGCTAATTTTTTTGGCTACTAGGGCGTGTTGACCTTTTGAGGCTAAATTTTGTTCGAATTCTAAGCCTTTTAATCGCGGCGCAGGCTAAGTAGCTTAGTCATTCTAAGTGATTAGCCTGTAACAAAGAGTAAAAGGCTTAGAATCGAACCCTTCGGGCAACGCCTTGGCGTCACTTTCTGCGTTGTTAGCGTTTATTTGTGTAGATGGCTACACGGCATAAACACTGCCTAGCATAAAATAACGCCAAGGCGCTGCAAAAATAGTCGAAAAAGGTCAACACGCCCTAGAATACCCTAGCAAGTTCAAGTTGTATTGTTGCGATCAATTTCGTTGACAGAAAAAACGATCAGGAGTAGATTAATCGCAATTCGACGATTAACTATTAATGTCCTATGAACAATCAATGCTCCCCAGATTATAATCCCAGTATGCCAGATAGTGACAAAGAGATTGCTTTAGAAGCGCAATTGGCTTCATTAGCCAAAGCAATCTCGCATCCAGCGAGGATAAGGATACTTAAGGTATTACTCACGTTGGATAAGAATAATGGATGTTTAAACAGTGATTTAGTATCAGAGCTAGGGCTTGCTCAATCTACTGTGTCAGAGCACTTAAGAATCCTAAAGGCTGCTGATCTGATCACCGCAGAGCCCATACCACCAAGAATGTGTTACCGCATCAATAAAGAGACACTCACTAAGATTAATAGCGTATTTAATCACATTTTCATGTAGTTACACCTCTAAGCGTAACCGGTTACACATTCTACGCTTTACTTAATCGTCTTTCGACGATAAACGAACAGGAGAAACAAAATGATACCTGAAACGACCAAACCCAAACTCAGTTTTTTAGACCGCTATCTAACGCTTTGGATATTAATTGCCATGGGGGTAGGAGTAGTGATCGGTGTTACGTTTCCCAACATAGCAGAAGTTAATCAATCCCTATCTGTTGGGAGTACGAATATTCCCCTTGCTATTGGACTCATTCTGATGATGTACCCTCCTCTGGCAAAAGTAAATTATCGACTACTGGGCCAAGTCGCCCGGGATAAGCAAGCGATTACGTTATCATTGATTATGAACTGGCTCGTCGGCCCTGTTTTAATGTTTGCTCTCGCTATCATATTCCTTGGCGATCATCCGCAATACATGATGGGGATCATACTCATAGGGCTGGCTAGATGTATTGCGATGGTGCTAGTTTGGAATGATATTGGAGGTGGCAATAAAGAATATGGCGCTGCGCTGGTTGCATTAAACAGCGTGTTTCAAATTGTCAGCTATAGTTTCATGGCTTGGCTATTTATCACTGTCTTACCGCCGCTATTTGGCTTACAAAGTGTCGAGATTCATATTTCCTTTTTTGATGTTGCTGAAAGCGTGCTGATTTATCTTGGTATTCCATTCGCCGCTGGTTATCTAAGCAGAGAGGCGTTAGTTCGAATCAAAGGGGAAAATTGGTACAACAACGTTTTCATACCCAAAATCTCGCCAATCACCTTAATTGCGCTATTGGCTACCATCGTATTGATGTTCAGTTTAAAGGGCGAAATGATCCTAGCACTGCCAATGGACGTGATAAGAATTGCCGTCCCCCTCGCCATTTACTTTGTTCTGATGTTTTTCACCAGCTTTTGGGTTGGGAAACGGCTAGGCATCGAATTCGACAAGAATGCTTCCATTGCTTACACCGCGACAGGGAACAACTTTGAGCTAGCCATAGCTGTATCTATCGCGGTATTCGGTATCAATTCTGGTCAAGCTTTTGCCGGTGTTATCGGCCCGTTAATTGAAGTGCCGGTTCTCATTGCATTAGTCAATGTGTGTCTACGACTTAAGAACCGATACAAAGCCATTCGTGTTTGAGATCATTAAAATACCTTCGCGAGCTCTGGAGGGTAGTTCCTTTGTATCGCTAACTCCACGGCTCTATTTTCAACTTGCTCAGCATTTAGTGACACTGTCACCTCATGCTGAGTAAGCTGATCATTGCTTAAATAATCATGCTGATGTACGTCATGCTGATGTGCGACACGTAAGCCCCAGCGTTCTATTATTTTTTTCGCTGCCTCAACGGCTGACGAACCTTTGACCACTTCCATTCGAGCGTAGTCTTCACCAACAAAAGATACATCTGCCGCCCTCAATGTGACGTTGTCACCTGGTATTTGCTGAGCACCATATAATGGTTTACCTAAACGCTCGGCGGTAGAATATTCAGGGATAAAGCGACTAAGATGTCTGATCGCTTTGTCTGTCCTCTCTTCTGCGACTCGCTCAGTCCAACCACTATCCATCTTTGCTTTTAAGCGGACTGGTAGCATAGGCTGTGAAGAGTAAACACTAGAAGTAACCAATCCATCATTGAATAACGTGATGTCTTCTGTCATTCCATGCAGCTGAAACACACCATTTGGATAAGGCGTTAGCTGTGCCATACCATTTTTTGTACCCCGCACCCCGTGAAAAATCACTTCTGGCCATTTTTGTTGGCAACTGGGCCACTGAGTAACATAAGCGGCTTTAAACTCAACCAGCCTTTCTCGTGGATAATCAGCGAGATCATCGATGACTCCAGTTTCGTAACCACACGCATTGATCAGATAGTCAGCATTCAGCGATAGCTGCTCTCCATCCACGTTGGTACATTGGATGTGCCAACCTTGCTCTTGCTTCGATACTTTTTTCAGCTCCGTGTTTAAGTGAATCTGGCAATTTGGGTATCGCTCCAATGTTAAAGCAGCGCTTGCAGCCACCCTAAACAAACTCCAACCATATTCTTGCACAACAATAACGGGAAATTTTAGGTTATCCAAATCGACATGCTGTGCAAACGGAATGACCCAATCATCTGTCGTCATGGGAATAAGTGGTTGAGTAGACTTTGCAAGCCGTGTTAAATCGGATTTTGTATACAGCTGATAGTAATCTTCTGGCTCACCAAGCACCTTATTTTTCGGATCAATGTCGACCAACTCTTGATAATAATTGGACACCGAATCTAAACGGTTGATGAGGGACTCTGCACTTCCAGAATCGTCTTTTGGCACCGCAATGATTGTGGGACGCACATTCAAGGTATGTGGGAAATAGCGAACGGTATCAATCGACTGTTTCAGTAACTCTTTACATTGATCCTCTGGGATCTCTCTATACAGGTTACCACCAGCGTGTAAATGGCAGATAGGAGGCCCATTGACTAAACTAGGCCCTTTTTCAATAAGAAGGACATCCGCTCCATGCTCAGCTAAATGCATTGCAGCCGTTGCCCCTGCGATGCCAGCACCGATTACTGCGTAAACCGGTTTGGCTGTTGTATGACTCATTAACAAACCATCAAATACAGTTATGCCTTGTCATTATATTGTAGTGAAATTCATATAGGGTTTAAATCACATTTTTAGTACGGATATAAACCGAGTTATCGATAATTTCAACCACAAAAAATGAAATATTTTGCTTGACTGCCGATCTGAAATAATACGGTAAATCTGCCTTTGTGTATAACAATTACAGTACAGCCCCGAGCCATACAGGCTTGGGTACTAATGTAAAGTTATCTACAGGGAAAGTTATCCCAAACTTTATCCACTGATTTTGTGGATAACTGGATAAAGTATTCAATAATCACCACAAAGCACCCTTGCCCCATGGGGATTAGTTGGTAAATGCATCGAAGCTTAGCCAAATTTTTTGAGTATTATAATGAGCAAACGTTTAACTCAAGTATTTTTTCGCTTTATGCAGCTATAAAGCGATATACCCAACCGTTTTCAGCATTAAAGTTAGAATAAAACCCCTTCATCCATGCTATCAACCAGCTCATTAGCTAGTTTTTCTATAAGTTCATAATTTACAAGACGTTATTCTGAATTTAAATAACGTGATTGTCACTCTGTTTTCAAAAGAATGTCATGATACAAATTGTAAGGTAATAGCACTCGATTCAGTCACATTTATTTATGTAATGAATTCAACCGTTAATCATTACTTTTACAAACTATCGTGGTGAGTTATGTCTTCTGATAACAATGAAACTGGTAAAAAACACTTTGATATTGGTAAACGCTCTTTCCTTAGAAAAAGCTTTACGGCAACAGCAGGAATTGCTGCCGCATCTGTAGTCGGCACTGGACATGCTGCTACCGACCGAGCGTTACAAATAGAACCTAACTATGAATATGGTGATAAAAGAGACTTAAAACATGTCATTATTTTAATGCAAGAAAACCGCTCATTTGATAGCTATTTTGGCACTATGCCTGGAGCGCGTGGATTTGCCGATCGCTACCCAGTCAAACAGCAACATCTTAAAACCACTTCAGGTGATCCGCAGTCTGTATTTTTGCAGTCTCAAAATGGTAGTGCTGACCACCAAGGCGACCAAGAGTTTATTTTTTTGTTTGATAAACCAATATGGCCTTGGTATTGGGATACCACCAGTTCAGATTTTAAAAAGTATGGTTTTGCCAACCCAGCAGATGTGACTCATTCAACCGAATCACAAGTGGGCGCATGGAATGAAGGTCGTTTGGACAACTGGCGACCGGCAAAAGGCGACTTCACAATGGGTTATTACACGAAAGCTGACATACCAGTGCAATGGACGCTTGCTGAGAACTTCACGACATGTGATGCTTACTACTGTTCGATGATGGCCCCAACCACACCAAACCGTATTGTCCAATGGACTGGTACTTTCAATGCTTCTGGCGATCACGGTGGCCCCGCTTGGGATGACTCGAACTCAGATCTTAATCCAACCAATATCCCCGCATACAGTTGGAAAACTTTACCTGAAACCTTTGTAGAAGAAGGAATCAGCGTTAAGACCTATCAAAATATGGCGGACAATTATACCGACAACCCCGTAGAGAGCTTCGAGACATATCGTTCAATTTTCGAATCAAAAGATGTCAGTAGCCCTTTATACCAAGCCTGTTTAACTGGCGATAGCCATTTCATGCAAGACTTTGCCAATGATGTGTTAAACGATACCCTACCCGACGTTTCATTTGTGATTGCACCTGCTGATTGGTCTGAGCATGCAGAGCCTTCAACCCCTGTACAAGGTGGAGCTTTTGTGGGCAGATTTTTGGAAATGCTGGTTGCTAACCCTGAAGTCTACGCTAAAACTCTTCTTATCTATAACTATGATGAAAATGATGGCGACTTCGACCATATGCCACCACCAGCCGTACCAACGGTTAAAACGACTTCCTCGGGACAGAAAACCACCTATGGTGACTGCAATATCTCTACCGATGGCGAGTATTACAACTATTCTAACCCAAGTAATCCATTACCCGATGATGTCATGGGTCAACCCGCAGGGCTAGGTTTCAGAACACCCTGTACCTTGATTTCTCCTTGGACTACTGGCAAAAAGATCTCATCGACTGTGTACGACCACACATCAGTCATTCGATTATTAGAAGAGTGGAAGGATTTTCGATGTGACCTTATCAGTGACTGGCGTAGGAAAGTTTGCGGCAATTTACTAGACCTACTCGATTTCTCTCGTCCAAGCCAAAACATTCCTAAGTTTTCGCTAATGAGCTTAGATCAGGCCGATACGATTGCCGCTAACGCTCGTCCCCATTGGTTAAATGCATACAAACACGCTTTTGAAATATTGCCTCAGTCCTACAGCGCCGACTCGGTTCCACAAGTGCTGCACGAGGAGACTGAATCATACAGAACGCCTTATCGTGACAGAGTGTTTGCGACGATGAGCCCGGAAGAAAACGAAGCGTGTCAGCTGAATATCACCTTCGAAAATACCGGTGAGCTAGCCACCGTCTATCATGCGTATAATTACGAAAAATCGGATGCATTTCCAAATGGCTACGAAACGCCGCGGCGCTACACGGTCGATAACCCAACCGAGTTAGATGACGAATCCGGCCAACGTAACCCAATAGGAAAGCGCTTGTTTGGTAGCTGGAAACTCACACCTCAATACAACGAATATGATGTTCGTATCCACAGTAACAACGGATTTTACCGCCGTTTCAAAGGCAGTATCGACGAAAACAGCATGCCAACATGTCCGGTAGATGTGATTGAAGAGTATAAAAATCACTCAAAGTTCTGCGAGCTGATGTTAACTTTGTCTTTGAATCCCATTTTTATGGGAGAGGAGCGCTATCGGCACCGTCATCATCACAAACACTTCGTTGTTCGCATTACACCAGTGCAAGTTCACCCGTATCATTTATATCCAGAAAAGGTGGTTCGTCTACACAACCTTGAACACTTTCGTAAGGTCAGGTTTAAGTTAGATCGTTCGCATAACTGGTACGATTTTATTGTCACCGTTGATGACTATCCAGATTTTGAAGTCCATTTGGCAGGAAGAGTAGAGCTAACAAAAGGCAGCACGGCACTAACGGTATCAGACCCAGCGATGGGTAGCACTGACGCTGACTTTAGCGATAACTAAACGTTTTAATACATTTGCTGTTATCCAATTCAGTCTTTATCTAACTTTCCTTGCTAGTCAGCTAGCAAGGAATAATGAATACTAAGTGATATAAGCGGATACGCCGAAAGTTGAGTAGATTTAACCCTATAAACTTTGCTATACAAGGAGTGCAAATCACAACTAATAGAAGGAATCCAAATGACATTGGCGATAATAAATAATGAAGAATCTTCCAACCGTGAAGTATTACAATCCTGTGCTAGCAAAGTTGGCTTCCCATTAAGCGATGAAGATCAGATTTTGATCGAAGAAATGAAACAACGTCTGTTTGAATTAGAGGGCGTAGGCTTAGCCGCTCCTCAAGTGGGTATCAGCAAAAAAATCATCGTTGTTTACATTCCGAAAAATGCGGCACTGCTTCGAGACGATGCCAAACCATACGATATGCACACTTTAATCAATCCCAGCTACCGTCCATTGGAAAACAGCACAGTCTACTCTGATATCGAAGCGTGTTATTCAGTAAAATCTAAAGCAGGTAAAGTCAGACGTTATCAGCAAATAGAGTTAACGTACCAGGACGAACACGGTAAAACTCATCGAACTATAGAAGAAAGTTTTTATGCGCGAGTACTGCAGCACGAAATCGACCACATTGAAGGTGTGCTTATTACGGACCGACTAACTAGCGAAGACGTACAAGGAACCATTGAAGAAATGATGTCGTTACGACGAGAAGAGCTACCGGAAGATAAAAAGGAAATATTTGATAAACTCGTGCAAGAAAAAACACTCAGTCGGACAGAAAGTGAAAGGTAATGCCAAGCCTTCAAGGCACAAGTATCTAGATACCTCAAAAAAATAGACTGTATTTTTAGGAATTTATCGCATTAGCCTATACGCTCGTGCGTATAGTTTACCACTGCCAATTAACGACATTTCTAGTTGTTTGAAACGATGGTATTTAGTCCATTAGATTTGCTCGCACTGTCCTATGCTTAAAAGTGTTACTGTAGCGCTCCCATGATTAACGCTTCTTCTAACGGGTTTACCGCAACCGTTGTATGAATGTTACCGTCGTTAATTGACAGCATATCGTTATGAAACTGGAAAGACTCTTGGTTTACATATTTGCCACAAGCGGAATAGTCACCGCCAGATACAACATAACGTTTACGATGTAGATCGAGTTGTAAAATATAACCGCTCGATAACGCCAATTTAAAGTTCATTACCAACTCTGTTAATATCCTCATTATCAGTAAGTAGAAAAACTATACTATAAATCCTCATTCTGCAAGGATATAAATCGCACAATATCTGTTATATTGTTAAATTTTTATATAAATTTAATACAAAATAGTGCATTTTGTTTAATTTCCTTTAGATATAATCACTTAGCCTTCTTGTAACCATTTACGACTTCTGTATTGGGGTAAGCATACGTTTTATCAGCCCATTTACGACCAACATAAGGACAAACACGGTAAGTATTGGCAGCACAATCCAGAGCTGATAGTGGAAGGCAGTATGCACCTCAAAGCCATAAAGCATAATTCCTTTGACAACGAATTCAGCCGCAATAGTGGCAATAAAACCTGAAATTAATGCCATCAAGCCAAATTCTGCCCATAGTGTCTGAACGACACGTTTCTTGCTTGCTCCCAGAGTCCGGTAAAGTTGAATTTCCTGCTGGCGCATTTCAACACTCAGTTTGAGCAAGGTAAAAATCAAAATTAGCCCAGCGACAACTCCCAGCGCCGCCAATCCAGATATTGCTAGTATGATTTGTGTCAGCAGTTCACGAATTTTCTCGCCCATTAAGCGAATATCCATCAAGCTTACTGTTGGATACTCCCGGGATAACTGACTAATTAACTGATTGTGCGCATTATCTATCCTAAAACTCACCAACCAGGACATGGGTATGTCTTTCAATATATCGGGAGTAAAAATAAAATAAAAATTCGGCTTCATATCGCGCCATTCCACTTGGCGAATACTATTAATTTTAGCGTTAAACTCCTGACTATTAATTGAAAAGGTTAAGTCATCGCCAATTTTCAACCCCAGCGCACGAGCAACCTCTGACTCAACAGAAACACCACCATTTTCCGTCCAATGCCCCGACAGTACTTTATTGTATGATGGGTTTTCCGTTGCCCAGGTAAAGTTTAGCTCTCGACGTAGTGCATCGGTATCTTCTGTGTTATGAGTTAATGCTTTCGCATCTACGCCATTTATTTTCACCAACCTGCCTCGAATAATGGGAAAAGCCTGTGAGCGCTCTATATTGGAGGAGTCTAGCACTCCTAAGTAAGCGTCTTTTTCATAAGGGGCAATATTGAAAGCAAACGCATTAGGTGCATTTTTTGGTAGAACTCGGTTCCAGTCAGACAACAAATCAGTTCGTACCAACCATATGATGCCTAACATCATCAGTGATACCGCTAACGCTCCAAATTGAACGCCACTCGCGAGTTTGGAGCGATTTATCCGACTGATCGCCAATTTAAATGGTATCGATACTGGCAACCCACTCAGGATTTTGGTGAGTAGTAAACTCGCTATCGCTAGTATGACAAACAGCGCGACGATACCGCCAAATACCAACCAAACGAGAATATTGTCTCTATAGGTAATCAGCATGGGAACAACTGGTACCGCAATTAAAATAATATTCAATAAGCGATATGGCGCAGTTTTACTGGGCTGGATGACTTCCAGTGCACTCACGTTTAGAAGACGATTGAGCGGAATCCCTAATGCTGGCACTGCGATTAAGATGCTGGTTGAAATAGCTAATATCGCAGGTTTCAATCCGTATCCAGGCAAAGGCTTAGGCAAAATATCCGCAATGGGTATTCTCAGAAGATACTCAATAATACTGCCAAACAACACGCCACAAACTATCGCGACTAACAGCAATATCAGCACCTGTATGGACAACCATTTTGCTACCCAATTTTTACTCGCTCCTAAACTTTTGAGCATAGCAATGGTTTTTAACCTCGATGCGACATAATGTTGGCAAGTTAAGATCAAAGTGGTCGCAGCCATAATGACAACAATGGCAACGGTTAAGGACAAGTATTGCTCCGTTCTTTGGAAAATCTCGTTTGTTCTGCTTTTGCTTGTGGTATCGCGCCACCGATCACTAGGCCCTAGAGAAACGGAACGCTTTAACTGTTCTAGCTGAGACTCAGACCCTGCTAAAAATAGGCTATATCTAACTCGGCTTCCGGTTTGAATCGCGCCTGTCGCGTCGATGTCACTGCGATGAATAATGGCCGTTGGCATCTGCTGAAATGGATTAAAGCTCAAACCCGGTTCATCAACAATTTGACCCGATAAAACAAAGTCTGCATCTCCAATGGATATTTTATCGCCAGGTTTTACTTTGAGTTGCTCAATTAAGCGTTGCTCCATCCAGAGTTGATTAGGAGATACGCTCGTTCGCTTGTTCTGGTCAGAACCTAAAACAAGACTTCCCAGCAACGGGTAATTTGAATCCACCGCTTTAACCGTAATCAGCTGCATACTGTCATCACTAAAAGCCATCGTATTGAATCGGGTCATTTTTGATGATGTCAAGCCATCTGTTGCGACTTCTTTTAGTAGTTGCTGAGGGATAGGATTTGCAGAAATAAAGACGCTGTCTGCAGAAAGCGCTTCTTTGCCCTTCTTGACAACCACTTGCTCCAATCTTTCTGCAAGGGCTGTTAAGGCAAAGATTGAGGCGATAATTAAAGTAATGGACACCGAAATAGGCCAAAGTTGCCCATGCACGATCTCTTTCCAACTCCAGGCAACCATTTGGCCGAAGCTATTCTTGCCTTTCAAGATGCCCATTAAGACACCTCCAAATGACCAGAGCTCATGTGAAATACGCGATCACATCGCTCAGCTAGACTCAAATCGTGGGTCACCATGACCAAGGTCGTATTGTGTTGACGATTTAAATCAAAAAAAATACTAATCACTTTCTGTGCAGTCTTTTGATCTAGGTTTCCAGTGGGCTCATCAGCAAACAAGACTTTGGGCTCTATCATGAATGCTCGCGCTAATGCGACTCGCTGCTGCTCACCTCCTGACAATTGGGCAGGTAAGTGATCCAATCGATTTTCCAAGCCTACAGAGGCCAAAAGCTGCTTCGCCCTTGGTACATTTTCTTTCTCACCTTTTAGCAAACATGGTAGCGTGACATTTTCTATCGCAGTGAGGCTCGGAATTAACATAAAACTTTGAAAAACAAACCCCACTGAATGACTACGAATATATGCCCTAGCCTCTTCATCGAGTGCTGAAAGGTTTTTGCCTAACAAATACACCTCACCTGAAGTAGGAGTATCAAGACCGGCAAGTAGTGTCATTAACGTCGACTTACCAGCTCCCGATGCGCCGACGATTGCCACGCTTTCACCGTTACCAATCTCTAAATTTACATCTTGCAAGATTGTTAAATTTTCATGGCTAGTAGAAACTACCTTGGATAAAGATTTAGCCTGGATAATGGATGTTTGCATGATTCGACTACTTTCCTTTGTACTGTTTGTCACGTTCTCAAGCTACGCAAGCGGCTCCACCCTGTTAATTTTAGGCGATAGCTTAAGCGCGGGTTACCAAATGCCTATTGAAAAAGCCTGGCCAAGTCTTTTGAGCCAATCCCTAAAAAACCAAGGAAAAACGGTCACCGTTATTAACGCTAGTATCTCAGGAGATACCTCTGGCAATGGATTAATGCGCTTACCTTTACTTTTAAAACAACACAACCCAGACGTCGTCCTTGTAGAGCTAGGAGCAAACGATGGTTTACGTGGCTTTCCGGTCAAGGTGTTAGAGACTAACTTATCAAAAATAATACAGCAGATCCGCGAAGGAAGTTCCAAACCACTCTTGATGCAAATCCGCATCTTACCCAACTATGGAAAGCGATATACTGAAGCGTTTTCAAATGTTTACCCCACTGTCGCACAAAAAGAGAAGACCCCTCTTATTCCCTTTTTTTTGGAACAAGTTGTAACAAAACAAGGTTGGATGAAGAGTGATGGTTTACACCCAACCGAAGCCGCTCAGCCTTGGATATCAGACTATGTAGCCAAACAAATCGCTCAGTATCTCTAACTTTACTGGCATAGCTCAATAAATCAGAGTGCATGTTGCGTTACTGTGAAGATTCTCGGTAACTGAAGGTATGAGATATGATTGTAGAACCAATAATAAATGGCTTGATAGCCAAAACGGCACATCCTATCGGCTGTGAAAAGTCTGTCGCGAATCAAATAAATTACATACGCTCTAAGCCTGCCATTATCAAAGCGCCAAAACGTGTACTTGTGCTTGGTGCCTCTTCAGGCTTTGGACTCAGTGCAAGAATAGCACTTACATTTGCGGGAAATGCAGAGACTATTGGTGTCTCGTTAGAAAGAGCTCCAACGGCGAACCGAACAGGCTCGGCTGGCTGGTACAACAATTTGGCATTTAAACACCATGCTGAAAAGTCAGGTAAGCTCGCTATCAACATCCAAGGAGATGCATTCTCAGAAGATGTGCGAGAACAGGTTATTGAAGCAATAGAAACGTATTTTGAAGGAGAGGTCGACTTAGTTATATACAGTCTGGCAAGTAGAATAAGACCTAAACCCAATAGTGACTGTTTTTGGCGCTCGAGCATTAAACCCATTCAAAGACCATACAAGGGCCACTCAATATTATTTGAAGATAGTAGTTGGCATACGCATACTTTGCCGCCCGCGATTAACGATGAAATTGAAAGCACTAGAAAAGTGATGGGAGGAGAAGATTGGGAGTCCTGGATAGACACTCTAATTAACTCTGAGTCTATTGCACGAGGCTGCCGTACCGTTGCATTTTCATACATTGGCCCAGAGTCCACATATCCAATTTACCTAGATGGCACCTTGGGCCGAGCAAAAATTGATCTTCAACAAACAAGCCACGCTCTCAACCTAAAACTGGCAAATTTTGCGGGCAATGCATTTTCTGCGGTTTGTAAAGCCAATGTCACCAAAGCGAGTGTCATCATCCCAGGATTTACGCCTTACCTATGCGCGTTATATAAGGTTATGAAACAAGAAGGTTTACACGAAACCTGTATTGAACAAATGTATCGACTCTTTGCAGATAAAGTATATTCAGAGAGCGGCCACGTCCCAGTCGATGGAGAAAGGTTAATAAGAACTGATGATTGGGAGCTCAAGCCATACGTGCAAAGACAAGTCAACGACATTTTGTCGCGTATGAACGCTGAGAATTTTGCGCACATTGCCGATTACACTAGCGTTAAAAATGAATTTTTGCAGCTCAATGGGTTTGCTCATGATGGAATAGACTACTCTAAAGACATCGATCTTTTAAAACCGAGCTAATCCCTAATATGGCGATAACTAATTATCTTTACTCTAAGGCAGCGGGTTTTTATAATCGCTGCCTTATTTTAATATCAGTGAAAAACTCATGGATCAGCTAATTGCAAAGCTAAAAAAGCTTGAAAAACAAAATTATCGAGCCTATCAAAAAATCAAAGGCCAATATGACTTCAAAGATTTCACTCTGTTTGTCGACCAAGCCCAAGCTGATCCTTACGCTCCATCGTCAAGATTTAGGGCTCTGAGACCTTGGCCGTTAACCGATCTCAGCTGGCTGTTAGAACAATCCCAAGCTTATCAAATTGCGGCGCGTGATTATATCGCTCGCTGCTTTGCTGAACTGAGTTTTCAAGAGAATACGGTCAACATTGTTACTTGTGGCCAAACAATTCTTGATAGCACATCGGTACTATTCACCAATGAAGGCATTGAACTGCGCTTTAAAGTGGATCTACCCGCTGATGGCCGCAGTATTCTGGCAAAAAAAGCAATCAACCTGATCACCTTCCACCTACCCAAATTTATTCGACGCGCCACTATCGAGCGCGAGCTTGATATACATGCTTTAAAGCGTCACTGCGAAACCTACGAAGATCAGGAAGCGCTGAGAGGACAACTTAAACATCACAACTTGGTGGCGTTTGTTGCGAATGGTAGTGTGCTTCCACGAGCTTCAGGTGCCAGTGATAAACCAATGTCGGACGCCATTGATTTTGTTTCCCCTGAATCGCTTGAAGTGACACTAGAAACACCAAATCAAGGCAAGCTTAAAGGGTTAGGCATAAAAAAAGGCGTCACCCTTATTGTCGGCGGTGGATTTCACGGCAAGTCCACGTTACTCCACGCCATTGAACGCTCCATATACAACCATATACCCGGTGATGGCCGTGAAAATATTGTATGTGATGCAAAGGCAATGAAAATTCGAGCCGAAGATGGCCGTTGTGTCCACCACTTAAACCTTTCTAATTACATCAATCACTTGCCTAATGGTCACGATACTCAAAATTTCGTCACTCAAGACGCCTCAGGTTCAACGTCACAAGCGGCTTGGTTGCAAGAATCTTTAGAATCAGGAGCCAGCAGTTTACTGATTGATGAAGATACGTCCGCAACCAACTTTATGATCCGCGACGAAAGAATGCAGCTTTTGGTGGATAAATCTGACGAGCCGATTACTCCGTTAGTCGACCGAGTAAAGCAGCTTAATGAGTCGTTAGACGTATCCACTGTATTGGTTATGGGTGGATCAGGTGATTATCTGGATGTCGCCGATACTGTGATTCAGATGCACAATTATCAACCTGTTGATGTGACTGACAAGGCGAAACAAGTTGTCGAGACTCATCCAAACCAACGTAGTTATGAGTGTGAAACAGAACTGAGAGAATTTGCACCCCGTTCATTCGACTGTTCCTGCTTACAAGCAATCCTTGCTGATGGAAAGTTCCGAATCACAGCAAAAGACAAGTCCTCGCTACGTTTTGGGAAGGAGTCTGTCGATGTGTCTGCGCTTAGCCAAATTGAATCCTTTACCGAACTCAATGCGATTGGCTGGTCTTGGTTTCAGCTGGCTCAAAGCCCTGGATGGTCAAAACACCCAGCCAACGAGTTGAATGCCTTTCTAAACGAGGATTGGCAAAAAGCCATTCCTAACCACGTTGATGCGAGCAAACCTAGAGTGTTGGATGTGATGGCTGCCTTAAACAGAATGCGCAAAGCTCGATTTAAGAACACCTAACGTTTTAAAAAATGTAGCTCGGTGATTTGTAACCGAGCTATTCCCTCTATTTTACATACACCTTAGTGCCGTAGCACATGCCAAGCTTCACACAGCACCCTAAATTTTTCACTGTTACCACTTTCTCTGTCTGGATGCCACTTAAGCGCAAGCTTTCGCCATGTCTTACGAATTGTTGAAGGCGTTGCATCATCAGGCAGTTTAAATAACCGTAGTGCTTTGCTTCTATCCATATCCGCACCATTGGTACTACCCACATGTTTGCGGTACTTAGTCCAGAATTCGTTAAGTAATCTTTTCACTTCCCCTTCTTCTGCTTCGTAGTTATGCCAATGAATGTAGTAATCTCTAAGAGGATCGTCTTCATCAATCTCACTCCCATTAACCGAAGTGACAGAAAGTAGCACGATATCCATGGCTTTCACTTGCAGCCACTTTTCCGGATACAAGGTTTCTTGCAGCTGATAAAGCGCATTCATAATGAGGAAATTACGCTTAAACAAATCTTTTTCTGGTGAGGCATCTAGTATAGGCATGAAGCCTAAAGAGCTAAGATGAGAAGCGAGGGTATGAACTTTCCAACCAGACGGGCGTTTTCTTAACACTTCATAAATGGGCCACACTAGCGGGTTTTCCATGTAACTTTGAAATGTCGCGGTGAGTTCCTGCTCTGACATTGGGGTACTTTTCGAAGGTGGATAATTAAATATTCAAATAGAACTCAGCACATTTGTCGAGCAGATACTAATTTCTCTTTACTACTTCATGATCTCGTCTACAAAAATGCCGACGCGTTTGCGTCGGCATCAACAATGATTGATCTTATAAGATCAAAGCACACCTAGTTCTCTAAGACGCTCTTTGAGGTAGCTGTCCGCTGTGTAGTTCTCAGACAACACAACTTCTGGCTTTGGATGCAAAAACAGAGGTAGGGAAATACGTGAGCTTTCCTGACGCTTCCCTGTTGGGTTGATCACTCTGTGGGTCGTACTTGGGAAATAACCACCCGACGCTTCTTGCAACATATCGCCAATGTTAATGATCAAGCTACCAAAATCACATGGAACATCAAGCCACTCACCATCTTGCGCTTTAACCTGCAAACCAGGTTCATTAGACGCAGGCAGTACCGTTAATAAGTTAATATCTTCATGCGCAGCAGCACGGATAGCACCAGGCTCTTCATCACCTGTCATTGGTGGATAATGCAGAACACGTAACAGAGTCATCTCACTGTCTTCAATCATTTTTGATAATGCGATTGAAAACTTCTCTTGTACCTCTTTTGGCGCGTGCGCTTCCACCCAACCTAGTAGCTCAGATGCAAACTCGTTTGCTCGGCGGTAATAGTCCAAAATTTGGTCTTTTAACTCAGGAGGGATCTGACCCCAAGGGTAGACATGGTAGTACTCTTTGATATCTTTAACTGTGTGTCCTTTCGCGACTTCTGACACATCAGGTGGAAAGTAGCCATCTTGAGTTTCTACGTTGTAGTGATAGTCGTTTTTCTGTCCGTTAATAAAAAACTCGTACCAGTTTTTATAGATAGATTCTACTAACTCTTGTGGGATTGGATGGTTTTTTAACACACCAAATCCAGTGTCACGTAGAGACTGAACAAATTGCTCCGCTGCATTTTCTGCGCGATAATCGACTGTTTCCAATTTCATAGCTTTACTTTATTGTTTTCTGATTAGGCAGGAATTTTAGTTTCGACCTGTAATCAAATCAAATATTCATGTGAATATTATGCAAATCTAATTCATTAATGTGTTCCCTGTAACATTTCCTTGATGCATTGGGCAAATGCATGTCTGCTCTGTTGGTTAGAAACGCTGCACAATACTCGATTCAACCGTATTGTTGTTACCCGTTTCGTAGTACTTCCCAGCCTAGTCTTGCTATCATGCAAATATCTGTTTACTAAACCAAAGAAACTATGAAGACAAAACTCACCCTTGTGGCTCTGATGTCACTGGCACTGTTTGGCTGCGATAACAATGAAGTTGGCGACGTCAGTTTAGGCATGTTTACCATGAAAGACATTAAACTGAATCACTTTCAAGATCCTGTGGTGACGGGAGTAACCTGCCACCTAGCATCCATTGATGCCAAGATGAGCCTATCTGACCCTAGCGATGGTTCAATCTCTTGTCGCCAGACAGGCCCAATCACACCAGCCATGATCGCGAAAATCGATAAGTCAAAATCTGGTGACGTCATTTTCAAACAATCAAAAAGCATTTTCTTTAAAAATATGAAGGTGCGCCGAATATATGATCCGACAACGCAAACCCTGATGTACTTGTCGTATTCAACCAAAGAAACCTCCGGTAGCTTTAAACATAGCCTCTCAACAGTACCATTGTGGGGGACAAAAGCTTACGTACCACCAGCGGATAACAAAGACGCTTAAACGAAAACAGCCCAAATCAACTTATTTGGGCTGCTGTTTGGTGCCATAGCGCTTTAAGTATTGGGAGTGTTCTAAGATTTAGGTTTCGGCTTACCTTGGACATATTCTCGCCCCACATCAACTATGGCGATGTCTTTGAAAAAGTTTCGCCCCAAAATGACTGGGTATTCCAGATGTGTCCGATCTGTTAGGGTAAATTCCGTTTTTTCACGCAAGCCACCTAACTCTACCCAAGAAATCACGACGGGCCGTTTATCTTCTTTATCAGAGTTCGCCTGCCTAACCTTCGCCCACCGCTCGACAGGCAATGACATTTCTTTGGAACGAACAGAATCATGGACAATAGTAAACTTCACCCAATCTTTACCATCTCTTTCGAACAGAACGATATCAAGAGCACTAATTGACGATGTGGTAGCACCTGTATCAACTCGTGCTTTGAAATTCATCTCCATGCCTGGAATGTGAACCCATTCTTTAGAACCGAGTATGGTTTTGCCATCACTGGTTTTCTTAGGCTTTACTACTGGTTTTGGCTTAGACGGTTTTTGTTCAGCGGGTTTAGTCTGAGGTTTAACTGGTGTGTTTACCACTTTGTCTACGGGTTTAGGTGGTGGTTTTTTATCAGGTGCCGAAGCTTTCTGTGTGTTAGCGCAGGCAAATAGTGTGCTACTCACAATAAAAACAATGATGATTTTCCATGTGCTTTTCATTCCGACACCTAATTTCAATGAGTTTAAGAAACCTCAACTATGGCTTTCGCCACATACGGGATATGTTTCTCGGTAAGACCTGCAATGTTGATACGGCCATCCCCTACTCCATAAACACCATATTTTTCACGTAGTTGAATCATTTGGCTTTCAGTAAAGCCTAGCACGGAAAACATCCCTTTGTGGCTTTCAATGAAGTCAAATTGTGAACTATCATACGTGCTACGGATCTCTTCACATAATCCTCTGCGTAAGTTCACTAGCCTTCCTTGCATCTCAGACAGCTCAGCTTTCCATAGTTGTGTCAGAGAGTCATCCTGAAGGATAGTTTTCACAATCGCCGCACCGTGGTCTGGTGGCATGGTATAGGTCGATCTGGCTAAATTCAGTATCTTACCTTTAGCATTTCCGGCTTCTTGAGACGACTTCCCGATAACAATCGCCGCGCCAGTTCGCTCTCGATACAAACCAAAGTTTTTCGAGCAAGACGTAGTGATAAGCATTTCCTCTACATTGTCTGCCATGAATCTGAGGCCTTTCGCATCTTCTTCCAATCCATCGCCAAACCCTTGATAGGCGATATCAACGAATGGAGTAAAACCATTTCTTTGCGCTAATTGAGTAATGCTTTTCCAAGTGTCAAAATCGATATCTGCACCAGTAGGATTGTGGCAGCAGCCATGTAGCAGAACAATGTCGTTTGGGCCAGCTTTAGAGATCTCTTCCAACAGCTTAGAAGTATTCACTTGCTTCGTATCCGGGTCAAAGTAGGTGTATTCTTTAACGTTTAAGCCAGCAGCTTGCATCACAGGTCGATGGTTCACGTAGCTAGGGTTGGATATCCATACCGTGCTATTAGGTTGGGCCACTTTCACTAAGTCCCCAAGCATCCTTAACGCACCACTCGCTCCAGGGGTTTGTACTGCTGAGCACCGACTGTGAGCGCTTGTACCAGATAGCAGGAGATCGACCATGGATTGGTTAAATTCTTCACAACCAGCCAAACCTACATAAGCCTTAGTTTTTTGAGTTTGAGTTAAGCGCTCTTGAGCACTATGAACAGCTTTCATAATCGGGGTTTCCCCCAAGCTATTACGATACACGCCAATACCTAAGTCAACTTTGTTATCTCGAGTATCGTTTCGAAATGCAACGGCAAGGGAAAGTATGGGGTCTAAAGACGAGGCGGTTAATTTTGAAAACATAAGAGCCATATACCTTTAACTGGAAAATGGCTCTCAAGTTAACATTAGACTTACTAAATTCGAAGCATAATTTGTGACTTTTGCATGGCAGGTAACTCTTTAGTTAACAGACCATAAATCACCTCATTTTAATCCCTCTAGTAAAGTGACTTACGCGTGCTTTGGGTTTACACCATATTGATTTTCGCCGGGTTGACTGTCAAATACAAAGAGCACTAGTAATACTATTGCACCAACTATTGGGATAAGTTGTATCAGCATCATCCAACCGGATCTGTTTGTATCATGTAAGCGACGTACACTCACCGCAATTGTTGGGATAAAAGCGACCAAAGCATAAATAAAATAAAGAACGCTGAAGCCAATTGCTGTGTCAGGATTCAAAAAGCTCGCTATTCCGGAAACCACCATTAATAGCATCATTACTATCGTATTGAACAAAATGAAGTACCAATATTCTTTTCGCCTCGCGCGACCTGTAAACACTGCATATTTCTTGAACGCTTGGATATACCATTTCATTACTATTGTTATTCCTTACTGAATTACATATTTTATCTAATAGAAAACTCAACAAGCATAGTATTTTCATATACTTGTTGGGCAGGCATTGTAACGATTTGCATTCAATTAGAAAATAAGATTTTGTACCTAGTAATCGTAATAATATTAAGTAAGTCCCCTATTTGATGATATTCAAGTACTGAAGCGATGAATCACTTGGTTTGCAGAACCACACCATCTAAGGCTCGGGTTTGCTTGACTTTGAATAAACTTGCCATCGATCAAAACATCGACGTAGTTGACAACTTTTTGTTGATCCTCGCTCAGCTCATTTAACGTATACCCTGTCCACATCCAGATATCTTTGTTTTTGCACTCGCGCTTAACCCGGTCAACAAGCTTTAATACCGTACTGAGATTTTCCGGGTGCAGTGGATCACCTCCAGATAATGATAAACCTTGACGCTTTATCCGTTTGTCCTGCAGATCTGCAATAATCTGGTCCTCTAACGCTTGGGTAAACAGCGTGCCTGAGTTTGGTGACCAAGTTGATCGGTTGAAACATCCTCGGCAGTGGTGTTCACAGCCGGAAACAAACAACACGCAACGAGTGCCCTCGCCATTGAGGACATCAACGGGTAGATAATTATGATAATTCATAGTTCACATGTGTTTAGTACGGCGTTGCACTTCTTGTTGCTTACCTACATTAAACGGACGGGCATCTGGAGAGCCTAGATAACCACAAACGCGCCTCGTGACAGATACCGTTTTCGAATCATGGTTTCCACATTTCGGACACTCAAAACCTTTACTCGTACAAAGAAACTCCCCAGAAAAGCCGCATTCATAGCATTCATCGATAGGTGTATTCGTACCATAGTAAGGCACTTTGTCATATGAGTAATCCCATACGTCTTCCAGTGCTTGTAAGTTATGTTGCAGGTTTGGATATTCCCCATAACAAATGAAGCCGCCACTTGCTAGCATGGGGTATGGCATTTCGAAATCAATCTTATCGTAAGGGTTTACCTTTTTTTCCACATCCAAATGGAAACTGTTGGTGTAGTAGCCCTTATCTGTCACACCCTCAATAACGCCAAAATGTTGCGTATCTAATGCACAAAATCGAGCGCACAGATTTTCTGACGGCGTACTATACAGACTGTACCCCCAGCCGCTTTCTTGTTTCCACTGCGTCACTGCTGCTTTTAGATACTCAACAATCGCTCTACCTTTGACACGAAGAATGCCACTATCAAAAATGTGCTCCGTATTGCTTGCATGCAACGCATTTATCGTTTCATGAATGCCGATGAACCCTAAAGAAATAGTGGCCCTGCCTTGTTTAAACAGCTCAATCACGTCATCGTCTGGCTGCAATCGAATACCCAAGGCACCTTCTGTATAAAGAATTGGTGCAACCTTTGCCTTTACCCCTCGTAGACGATTGATACGATCATCCAACGCTTTGCGCACTAGGTGTAGTCGCTCTTCCAATAAGGCATAGAATGTTTGTTCACACCCGTTGGATTCCAACGCAACTCTCGGCAAGTTGATGGTGACGACACCTAAGTTGCAACGACCTTCATGGACCTCTTTGCCACTTTCATCAGTATAACGATCGAGTAAGCTCCGACACCCCATTGGCGCTTTAAACGAACCCGTGGCCTCGACTACTTGCTCGAAATTGAGTATATCTGGATACATTCGTTTAGCGGCGCACTCGAGGGCCTGTTGTTTGATGTCATAGTTTGGATCGTCAGGCTTGTAGTTAACGCCATTTTTAATGGTAAAAATTAGTTTTGGAAAGACTGCTGTTTTGTGATTTTTTCCCAACCCAGTGATGCGATTACTAAAGATCGCCTTTTGAATAAGCCTCGCCTCCCAGCTCACTCCTAAACCAATACCAATTGAAACAAATGGTGTTTGACCATTACTAGAGAATAAGGTGTTGATTTCGTACTCTAGAGACTGAAAAGCGTCAAATACGTCTTTTTCAGTCAATTTGGTCGCGTAGGCTTTCGCATCAGGAACCTGCCACTCATGAGCAATGGACAGGTGCTTTTGGTAACTTGCTGTCACATAGGGAGCGAGCACCTCATCTAGTCGATTTAAGGTGGTACCGCCATAGGTATGGCTCGCCACTTGAGCAACGATTTGCGCTGTTACTGCAGTAGCCGTTTGGATGGATTTAGGTGTCTCAATCTCCGCATTCCCCATACGAAATCCATTGGTAAGCATATTCTCCAAATCAACAATCATACAGTTGAACATAGGGAAGAAGGGGGAGTAATCCAAATCATGGAAATGGATTTGTCCAGATTCATGAGCTTGGACAATGTTACGTGGAAGCATGTGATTTTTCGCGTAATGCTTGGCTACAATGCCAGCCAACAAGTCTCTTTGGGTCGGAATAACTTTTGCGTCTTTATTTGCATTCTCGTTTAATAAATCTGCGTTGCTTTGCTCTACCAGACCCGAGATTTCCTCACTGAGTACACTTTTTTTCTCTCGCGCGATATCTCGATCATGTCGATACTCTATATACGCTCTTGCTACATCTTCCGCTATATGCATCAGCTCTGATTCGACATTTCTTTGGATATCATTGATGTGTATCTCATCAAGCCGATATAACGCATCATTAATATTCGACGCAACAATCTCACCTAAGCGTTGCCCTTCTTCATACAATATACTGTTCGCTGCAGCCGCCACAGCGGCTTTTATCCTCTCAACATTAAATGGGACTTTTGTTCCATCACGTTTAATCACAACACTTCGACTTGAAATTTTGCTACTCATCGCCCTCTCACCAACTAGCATATGTGGTATCTTTTTGGATTAATAAACACTATATATTGCAAATTAGAGTGTAATTGTTGGCAACGAGTATTGATGTGGGTCAAGGGGTTGGCGAAATGCACAAGACCGTATCACGTCTAGGTAAATTTGCTAGAATCGAACGTTGATCATTTAGAAACTTAATAATAGAGCTATGAGAATAATCAAAACCTGCCGTCTATCTTTTATTCGCATCTTTATCCTATGTCTAATTGGTGTCATATCATCCTCAGCTATCGCAAAACAGACCACGTTGACGACATGGAACTTAGAATGGTTAAGCTCATCGCCTTACCACAAGTTTCCTGCTTCAAATCGACACACAAAAGACTACAAAAAGTTGCAAAAATACTTTCAATCTGTCCAGCCAGATATTTTGGCCTTTCAAGAAGTAAACGATCTAGAAGCGATTCGTCGAGTGGTAGGTAATCAATATCAGATATATCTCTCTGATCGTTCGACTGCCAAATATGCAAAAAATCAGTTTGGCGACATCAATCAATATACAGGGTTTGCTGTTCGCAAATCGGTCAGCGTGCTCAATAAACCAGATATTAAGCTAGAAAAAAGTAAAACAAGCCGACTCAGGTTTGCAAGCTATATCGTTCTAGAAAGGCCTGGTAAAAAACCTGTGCACCTACTCTCAGTACACTTAAAAGCGGGATGTACAGGCAAATACTATAACAGCCACAGCTGTATCGCGTTGAAACGAGAAGGTTCGGCAACTCACACTTGGATAGTAGAAAGAACAAAGCGTAAACAGCCGTATATAGTTCTTGGTGATTTTAATCACCAGCTTACGAGGCCTGGTGATTGGCTTTGGAAGCTGCTCAGTAATAACCTTGCTCCAAAGCCCGTATTGGTAACCAAAAATACTAACGCTAGTTGTTTAACAAGATCGTCGAAAAATGCCAACAAAATACATCGTTATAGAAGACTGATCGATCATATCATTGCCAGTCCAAGCATTAGCCTCTCTCCAGCTACACAGCATGCCTACACGAAAAATGACGTATTATCTTATCGTCTCAGTGATCACTGCCCTGTCAGCACTGACATCGTCGATTAGGCAGCACGTTATCTGGATAGATTGAAAGCAATAGAAAAGCCCAGCCGAAGCTGGGCTTTTAACAATAATCACAAAGTAATTATTCTTTAATTGGAAGGACTTGCTTAACGTAGTTACCTGGAGCAGCACCAAGAACAGGGTTAGCGTCCGAGCCTTGAGCAAATGGCTCGACTTGCTCTTTTGGATTGAACCCTAACAGCCACTCATTCCAGTGTGTCCACCATGAACCTTCGTTGTGTTTTGCACCTGCAAACCACTCGTCTGCTGACTCATCTAGACTGTCATTTAGCCAGTAACCATACTTATTTTTCTCAGGATGGTTAATGATCCCTGCAATATGTCCAGACTCGCCTAAAACGAACGTTTTGTTGCCGCCCGTTTTCAATGCACCACGGTAGGTACCTTGCCACAAAGCGATGTGGTCTTCCTTCGTAGACACAAAGTAACTTGGCACTTTGATCTTGTTAAGATCAATCCAAACACCACCAATCTTCACACCTTTATCTTGAACAAGTTTGTTTTCTAGATATAGGTCTCTTAATAAGAAGTTATGAGTAGAAGCTGCAACGTTAGTACTATCACTGTTCCAGTACAATAGATCGAAATCTACTGGACTGTTGCCTTTCAGATAGTTATCAACGTAGTAGTTCCAGTAAAGGCTGTTTTCACGCAGCAGGCTGAATGTAACGCTCAACGAACGACCATCCATATAGCCCTTGGCATTGTTTTGGATCTCAATCGCATCAACAAGTGTATCGTTAACGTATGCACCCACTTCACCCGGTTGACTAAAGTCAAGGATCGTCGTGAAGAATGTTGCAGACTTGATACGCTTTTTCATGCGTTTTGCCGCATAGTAAGCGATGGTCGATGCTAAAACAGTACCACCGATACAATAACCCGCAGCATTAACTTGATCTTGACCTGTGATGTCTTCAATGGCATTAACCGCTTTCACTACACCTTCAGTAATATAATCACCAAACTCGGTAGCAGCTTGCTCTTTGCCAGGGTTACGCCATGACATCATAAATACACTGTGACCTTGCTCTAGCAACCAACGAACCATTGAGTTCTTTTCGCGTAGATCAAGAATGTAGTATTTATTGATAAATGGAGGCACGATAAGCAGTGGAGTAGCATTCACTGTTTTCGTTAGAGGCTTGTACTGAATCAATTCGAATAGATCGTTTTTAAATACGACGTCACCAGCAGTATTTGCCACGTCATCGCCAATGCGGAAAGCATTGTTATTCGTCATTCGAATTTTTAGGATATCAGCACTGGACTCTAGGTCCTCTTTAAGCGTATCCAATCCAGTCATCAAGTTTTCGCCATTTTTTTCAAGCGTTAACTTTAGCAACTCAGGGTTAGTTGCGATAAAGTTACTTGGTGACATGGCATTAATTACTTGACGAGAAAAGAAAGAAACGCGCTCTTTCGTTTTCTCGTCTAAGCCTTCAACACTTTCAATAGTGTCTTGATATGTCTTACTAAATAGCAAATACGACTGTTTGATGAAACTGTAGAACGCATCGTTCTTCCAAGAATCATCAGCAAATCGTTTATCGCCTTTTTCAGCCTCAACATAGCATTGGCTGTTTCCAGCTAGTGCGATGTTCTGCCAAATTTGCAGTTGTTGCTCCCACCATTGAGTCTGAATCTTCAAGAGGTTCGCGGGCTGATTTGCGGCCTTCTCGAATAGCTCTGCAGTATCTTCAATGTTGATTTCGTGCATTGCTTTGTTCAGTGGGGAGTTAACGGCTGCCTTGCCTAGTTCAAGATCTTGCCACCACTTTTGATTGGTTTCTTGGAGCTTAACAAGGTAGTCCGAAAAGAAGTGTTGAAACATTTTAGTACTCCTATACTCGGAAAATTTGCCGCCTATGAAAGGCGGCAAGTATGCAGTGTTATGCAGGAGTTACTGTCTTTAGGTTTTCCGTAGTAAGCTTTTCAACGTCGTCTTTGAATTCTTTCGCGATGTTTTGAAGCTTGTTGCTGTCATCCATCATTTGTTGAGAAAGTTTTGTTAGAACAGACAGTTGTTGGCTGTTGAAAGAAGTAAGTGATGTTACGTCTTTGATTTCGCTCGCAGCTTTCATTTGAGCTAGGCCCATTTCGCTGTAAGTACGGATAGCGTTTAGTTGAAGCTCAGTTAGAACTTCTACGTTCTTAGTAACAAGCTTGTTGAACTTGATGAACGGTTCTAGGTTTTTTTCAGTTTGATCTGCGTAAGTTTTGAAGAAATCAGTGTACATAATAATGCTCCTAACGATTGACGATAAAATTCTAAAAATAAATTAATTTACAGACTTAACAACAACAGCAGTTCCCATACCGCCGCCCACACACAATGAAGCGACACCATAGTTACCATTTTGCTTAGTCAGTTCATGAACAAGAGTAACTAGGATTCGGTTACCAGATGCACCAAGTGGATGGCCTAGTGCAATTGCACCCCCATTCAAATTTGCTTTGTCCAAGATGGACGTAGTTGTTACGTCATGCTCTTGTGCCAACCCATGAACAACGCCTAGCGCTTGAGCTGCAAAAGCTTCGTTTAGCTCAAATACATCAACGTCATCAATTGACATGTCTGCCTTCTTTAGAGCTTGAGTAACTGATTGGACAGGACCTAATCCCATCACTTTTGGATCTAACCCAGTTTGTGCGTAGCTGACAATCTCCGCCATTGGAGTAAGATTGTGCTCTTTTACTGCACTTTCAGAAGCTAAGACAATTGCACTAGCTCCATCATTAATACCTGACGCATTACCTGCAGTCACTGTACCTTCTCTATCAAAAGCTGGGCGTAGTTTCGCCAAACCTTCTAGAGTCGCGCTCGCTTTAGGATATTCGTCAGTGTCAAATACGACCGTTTCACGACGCTTTTTAACTTCTACTGGCACAATCTCATCTTGGAATTTGCCAGCTTCTACAGCTGCTACTGCTTTTTGTTGACTGTTTAGAGCAAACTCATCTTGAGCTTCACGTGACAAAGAAAACTCTTTGGCTACGTTCTCTGCAGTCACGCCCATGTGGTAATTATTGAATACATCCGTTAGGCCGTCTGCAACCAATAAGTCAACAAGATTCATGTTGCCCATTTTGTGACCATCACGAATGGAAGCTGGAGCAACAAAAGGAATTTGAGACATCACTTCAACGCCAGCTGCAACCACAAGGTTCGCATCGCCTGCACGAATATGAGACACAGCATCCATAACTGTCTTCATGCCACTTCCGCAAACCATGTTTAGCGTATAAGCAGGAACAGATTCTGGAATACCCGCGAACAATGATGCTTGACGACCAACGCTCATACCTTGGCCAGCGCCAACGACATTGCCAACGATCACTTCATCAATGCTTTCTGCTGAAACGTTACCCGCTTCTAAGGCACCTTTGATGGCTACAGAACCTAATTTTCCTGCGCTCTCACCTTTAAGTGAGCCGCCAAACGCGCCAATTGGGGTACGTTTTGCCGCTACGATATATACTTTTTCCATTACAACTGTCCCTTAATGCATGTGTAAGCCGCCGTTGACCGACAGCGTAGAACCAGTAATGTAAGCGCCTGCGTCACTTACTAAGAAGCTAACGGTGCTAGCGATTTCCTCAGGTGTAGCTAGACGCTTCATTGGAATTTGACCTTTGATTGCATCTAGTACTTCTGGTTTCATTTTCTCAACCATTGGAGTACCAGTGTAGCCTGGGGCGACCACATTAACCGTTACGCCACTCTTAGCACCTTCGAAAGCCAGTGCTTTTGAAAAGCCGATCATGCCCGCTTTCGCTGCAGAGTAGTTAGTTTGACCGAACTGACCTTTTAGGCCGTTGACAGAAGAGATATTCACAATGCGGCCGTTACCTTTCTCGCACATAGCACCGAAAAGAGGCTGAGTCACATTAAATAGGCTATTTAGGTTTGTATCGATGACATCGCGCCATGCTTGGACAGTCATCTTCTTAAACACGCCATCACGTGTAATACCTGCGTTATTTACAAGAACGTCGACGGTGCCTTCTTCCTGAACCAAAGTACACAGACGCTCTGCACACTCTTCCGCATTTGTGACGTCTAGTTCGAATAAACGAACCTGTTCCTCAGTGAAACCTTTTTCGTCATACCATGCTTTTGCTGATTCTAGGTTACCAGTTGAGTACGTCGCGATTACGCGGTACCCATCGTTGACTAGTTGAGAAGAAATAGCAGAACCGATTCCGCCTTTAGATCCCGTGATCAAAGCGACTTTTTTCATTAAGAGACTCCATCTTAATAGCAATTTAAACATCAGTACACAGTATTATTTCGTGTACCTTTGCAAATGGTGTTCCTAATAAAAAGTAACACCAACTAACGTAATAAATTATTTTTCTCGATATAAAAAACCGAGCTCTTTTCTAGGGGTATAAATTAAACGTTAGGTGTTACATTTCAAACATTATTTGAAAAAACGTTTATAAAGGTGATCTACATCTCGTTTATTATGTAATGTTGCGACATTGTAAATAACATATAAGTCATTGTTTTTTAATCAATTTAATTATAATTCACCATTTGGGAAGTGGTTCCATCTATTTGTTTTAAAACGATTTTTTATTATGAAACAAAATTACATAATGAATACATAACAATTTACCGAACATGTATAGGTAAATAGAATGTATTTATTTAGTGAAGTGTTATTAGTGGGAAAACTTTCGCACCATGCTATAAAATTGCCATTAAAGACATTAGATCAATTAGTTAACATTGTGCAATATGTTTTACATTATGTAATAATTTTACATCGAGTAACAAAAATAACACAAACAAGTCATTTGTGCTATTTTTTTGCAAACACATATATTCAAGGTATTTTTAACCAAAGATACAATCAAGCCACGATATATAATTATATTTTTATGTCTATCTCATATTAATTACAAATTAATCAATTTCACCAAAATAGGTCATTAATTTCCGATATGCACATCTATTGGGCATATATCAACAAATAATTTATAGGAAGATTAGTTAGCATTTCTGAGCAATTATCTTTCTATTTATTTGTACGAAATAACGAATAGACAATGGATTTTATTATACATTTGGATAATAATTCTCTCAGTGGTAGTCGACTGGATTCATTGCATAACAATGATAGAAAAAGCAACAACAGAAAAAAAACTCGGCCGTAGAAGTGCTGAAGACGCAGAAAAAACAAAGCACGAGATACTTCGAGTCGCCATGCAGCTATTCTGCGAGGAAGGGTATGACAAAGTATCGTTAAGGAGTATTAGCCTTAAAGCCCATGTGTCACATAGCCTGATACGCCACCATTTCGGCAGCAAAGAAAAAATATGGCACAGTATTAGCGATAGGCTGCATCAAAATATGGCCAGCTATATTACTGAGATTTTAGGTAAGATTGAGCCTGATACTCAGGCAAACATGAAACTATATCTTTTCACAACACATCTGCTTGCACACATGCTGGTGTACCCCAGACCAATACAACTGCTTGCTGACGCTGTACGTCAAGGGGATAGCCTTATCGAGCAATTTATAGACAAGGCAGGAAACTTCCAACATTTCCTGACGACATTGGAGTCCGAGTTTAATCAGCAGTGCCCCGCTTCCCCCCTTAATATTCGTGAAGTAAAGTGGCAAATCCTGCTTTTCGCTCATGGACCTGCTAGCCTATCACCTTTCTTAGAAGAAACTTGGCGTGATCTCCCACACGATGAAAGCTTGCTGAAACATTGGTATCTATTCGAATCGATTATGGCTAACACCTTCAATATCTGTGATACCCAACGCTCAAAACCACGTAAAATTCACGATTTAATTTATGATTACCCGTTTACTCTCTTGTAGACGGATTTGTCATTCATGGTAACGTTTGTAAAAGCCGTCGGCAGCTTCTAGTAGTTGCGGATAGAAATCTTCAAATAGCTCTTGTAGCGATTTGGGATTATCTACCAAGGTTGGAAAACAACCTGCCAGAGGGGCCAAGCGAGGATTTCGCTGCGAAATCCTCTCTAATACATACTCTATATTTTCCAAATACTGGTAAGACTCTAACCAATGGTTCTTCCACATGTACTGCATAACCTGAGCAAATCGCTCTGGCATTTTTGGTAGTTGGATTGCATGACATTTTTGCTCGGCCATAGCACAAAACTCGGGAAGTGTATCAGAATGATAGTGACGCCAATTGCTTGCCAAGCAGTAATCCCAGTACACATCTAGTGCGATTGGAGCGAACCTCTGTAATTGCTTGGGAAAGAGAGATTTTGCTTGCCGTACTAAATGATGACTGTCGACGTGCGAGTCAACAAAGCGGTGTAATCGCACACCTCGAATAAGAGAGTTATCATCAAAGTGCTTGTTTGGATTTCCTTTTACAAAGTCTCCAAGCAGATTACCAAGCAAGCTTGCATTGCAATGCTCAGCAATATGTAAATGAGCCAAATAGTTCATACATTTTTGTTCTTGCCGCTATCCTACTTTCAAGTGTACACCCAACTCATTTACAAATGCGAGTTGCTAGCAAAGGATTCACTTTATCTACAATTGCATCATACCTAAGTTATTTCTTGATTTTCAGGCGACTCTTCAACCATCGGGAGATAAAACGACAAGTTGAAGCCTATTTCCATTGCATCCAAATACTCTAAGCATTCTTCGACTTCTTTATGATCAGCCATAACGTTTCCAATATGTTATCAAATTGATCAAGATTTTAACTTACCTCACGATAAGCAAAATCTTGTTCTAGTACAGTAACCACCCATTGTTGCAGTTTGTTTATACTAAACTCAAACCCCATAATGTGTACAATTAAAAGTACACCATTGGAAAATAGACAGTACATTTTACTTGTGTTTGCGTATTATATTCTGCAAAATCCCACACCAGTTCCGAAACCTTAAGGCTAGTTGGATTCAACCTTCTTGGCCTCACTAACTGTAAAGATTTTTATACATGCAAAAGTCAAAAGTATTTGGAAGTACGTTAATCATCGCCGGCACAACCATAGGAGCGGGAATGCTCGCTCTCCCTTTAGCATCCGCGGGGATCGGATTTGTGCCTTCTATTCTTGTCATGCTTTTTTTGTGGGCATTGATGTCATTCACAGCTTTGTTAATGCTCGAAATTCATCAATATGCAGATAGCACAGCGACCCTACATTCTCTCGCTAAACAAATTCTAGGTACAAAAGGAAAGTATATTGCGAGCATCGCTATGCTATTTCTGTTTTATTCTTTATGTGCTGCGTACATAGCAGGAGGTGGGACTCAGTTTGGTGACAGGCTACATCAATGGTTTAACCTTGATATCAGTGCCCATGCCTCTACCGTGATCTTTACCATTATTGTTGCCCTTATCGTTACCATCGGGACTGGAACCGTAGACAATGTCAATAGGCTATTGTTTTTAATAAAAATAGTTACCATGGCAATCGTACTTACTTTCCTAGCCCCAAATGTATCTGAGCCATACTTACTCAGCTTACCTTTACATCAAGGGCTTGTCGTCGCCGCCATTCCCGTGATTTTTACTTCTTTTGGCTTTCACGGCAGTATACCTGCTATCGTGAATTACCTAGATGGCAACACACGCTCATTGAAGAAGGCGATCATTTTCGGCTCTTCTATTCCATTGGCCGTCTACATTATTTGGCAAGTTGTTACTTTGGGGGTAATAAGTCAAAGCCAGCTCCTTGAGAATTCAGGGTTAAGTGCTTTAGTCTCATCGTTAACTCAAGTTGTTCATCATACTAACCTAGGGCAAGCCGTCGGGATTTTTGCGGATTTAGCACTACTCACCTCTTTTCTTGGCGTGAGCTTAGGGTTGTTTGAATACTTAGGCGATGTATTAAAAAGCAAAAAAGGCTCAAGCAATCGAACCGTTTCTGCATTGATTACCTTCTTGCCACCACTTGTTTTTGCTCTTTACTATCCAAAAGGATTTATCGTAGCACTGGGGTACGCTGCAATCGCGCTCGCTGTTCTAGCCATATTTTTACCTGTTGCAATGGTACATAAGTTACGTAAATCTGCGCAAAACCCCATGCCATACCAAGTGCGTGGTGGAACCATCGCGCTCTCAGTAGCCGCTATATCTGGTTTTGGTGTTGTGTTCGCTCAGCTATTAATTACATTTGGTGTACTACCCGCACTTGGATAAAAAGTCCTATCTAATACTTCAACATGCAGAATTCAGAGTGAGCCGCTAAGCCACTCTGAATCTTATATTCCTGCCCCCAAAAGCGAGTTTTTCTCAATCTCTTAATCAAGTTTATTAACGCTTTGTCAGTTGCATCTATACTAAGATAGAAACCCATTTCGATGAGTAGTATATGAGTAACTCAGAAGAGATATTATCAGGCGAAGATTCCTCAAGCACAAAGCAAGAGGACAATGGAAGTCATTCAAGTAGCATAGACAGCAAACGCAAGAATAATCCTATTTACGGTAAAATCGGCCGAAGGATTATCTTGATTATGATTTTGTTAAGTAGTGCCATTACACTGCTCACTACCATTGTCCAGCTTTATTGGGACTATGAGCAGCAGTTTAACAGTGTTGAACAAAGACACCATGAGATAAAAACGATTCACGCTAACCTTCTGGCATCATCACTGTGGAATTTTGACCTTATCTTATTGCAAGAGCGTTTAGATGGGCTTGTTCACTTACCTTCTATTGACTACTTACAAGTTAATTCTGGTCAATATGAATTTAAAGCGGGTAAAGCCGTCAAAAGCGAATACATCTCCGATACCTACCCCCTAATGCACTACAACGCAGATACTGACAAATTCGAGGAGATAGGTACGCTTTACGTTGAAACCAACACGAGAGAAATATACAACTATTTGATCAACCAATTCTTAGTGACGCTCGCGCTGAATGCATTTAAGACTGCGCTTGTTTGCTACCTCATTTTGATCGTGTTTCATAAAAGCATTAACCAACGTATCTTTGCAATCGCCAAATATTTAGGTCGGTATGATCCGGAACGCCCTGCTAAGCCTTTGGTATTAGAACACAAAAAATTTATTACGGAAAAGAATGATGAGCTGTATTGGCTTGGCGATGAAACGAATAAAATCACTGCAAACGTGACTCGTTTATATAGAAATATCAAGTTTGAACAAGAGCGTCTTTCCGACTTTACTCATGTATCTTCAGATTGGCTTTGGGAAACTGACGAATTTGGTCACCTAATTTACTGTTCAGAGATCATGCAGCAAGCTCTGGATATTGATACTGCAAAGAAACCTTTGGTAAATGAAATTTCTCTACTAGCAAGTGCCGATAACCTAGCGAACGCCCTAGCCCATCAATCCGATTTCTCTCGCTGTGAAGAAACTATAGAGATCAATGGCATCACACGGCACTTTATGTTCCAAGGACTGGCGAAGCACTTAAAAGACAAATTCATGGGATATCGAGGAACCACTATTGATATTACTGAATTAAAAGTGACTCAGCTTCAGCTCGAAAAGCTCAATACAGGTCTAGAGCGAACCGTCGCCGAAAGAACACTCGATTTGAAACAAAGCATGGAAAAACTGCAAGCGGCTCAAAATCAGCTTATCGAGTCGGAAAAACTTGCTGCTTTAGGTGGGCTCGTGGCCGGTGTTGCACACGAAGTGAATACCCCGTTGGGGATATCGGTTACGGCAACATCGGTCGTCAAAGATTCAGTAAAAGAACTCAATCAAGCTTTCGAAGCTCAAACTCTGACCAGCGCTCAGTTTGCAGAATTAATGAGTTCCTTGAATGAAGGCGTGACCATGCTTGAACACAACCTCAGCCGGGCAGCCAAACTGGTGCGCGACTTTAAACAAACCGCCGTCGATCAGGTATCCGAGAGTCGAAGTGAGTTCAATATCAAACAGGTACTGGATGCCCTTATTGCGAGTTTGCACCCTGAGACCAGAACCGTTCCTGTTACACCCATTGTAGAAGGTGACGGGGCCATTATTATGAACAGCTTACCTGGCGTATTGACGCAAATAGTATCTAACTTAGTCCTAAACAGCGTTATTCATGCCTTTAGCGAGCAGAGCGAGCCCCAAATTAGTATTCATTTTTCTCAACAAGGAGAAGATATCATTTTCGATTACCGAGATAATGGTTCGGGCGTAGAACAATCTCTCCACCAAAAAATATTCGAGCCATTTTTTACTAGCCGAAGAGGCCGAGGTGGTTCAGGTCTAGGACTAAACTTAGTCTTCAATTTAGTGAAACAGAAGTTACAAGGTCACTTAAAATTTGAATCGGAGCCTGGGAAAGGTGTTCATTTTCACATTTCAATACCAAGGGAACTGAACATGATTATCGCAGACCCATCAACAGATGGCTCTGAATAGAAGCGAAGCATAGTAAACATTAAT
>NZ_JAMKMR010000002.1 GCF_023634645.1 Vibrio sinus | reverse complement strand
GGAAGTTTATTGGCAAGCGTTTTTTTGAGATTTTTTATATTAAATACGTGTTCGAGAAAAATTTGAGCTAGAAGTGACATTTACCCACAACAAATAGGCATTATCCACCACATATACACAATATGATGTGGTTAACTATATCGTTAATCATCACTTTCAAAGAAATAAGAGATACGTGAGCGCGGATTTAAATACTCTTTCACCTTATCTGGCAGTTTATTAGGTAGGATGGCGTTAACAATTTTTATGTCTTTATCCTCTAACTCGATAATTGGAGCTTGAGTCCGAGGCACTGAAGGGTCATAAATCAGCACATTGGGAAACAATATCGCTTTACTATTGACAGAAATGACCAAGCCGACCATTTGATTCGATAGTTGAACCACTGTACCTGGAGGATAGACCCCCATAAACTTGATCAGAAGATTCAAGTTATCTTGGTTATAGTGCTTTTTACAGTTCTTATATAAGTGGGATAGCGCAACGTAAGGAATTTTTTGCTCTGAAGGAATATTCGGATGACACAAATTATCGTAAGCATTAGCTAAAGCCACTATCTGGGCCAACTCATCAATCTCAGACTCTTTTAATCCTTCTGGATATCCTGAGCCATCGCTAAGCTCATGATGCTGAGCAATCACTTTCATGGCACTTTCAGGAAAAGAGTCCATATTGTTGGCAAGCTCTACACCATACTTCGTATGTAGCTTAAGATAGTTTTTTTCTGGTTCTGTCAGTGGTACCTGCTTGCGAACTATTGTCGTGGGCACTTTTAACTTACCGATGTCATGAAATAAAGAGGCAAAAGACAGCTCCTTTAACTTCTCAGCATCAAGCCCCTTTGCTTTACCAATCATTAGAGCAATCACAGATACATTTAGACAATGGAAATAGACGTCTTCAAACTCACTCTTACTATTTATTAAGTGTAGAGTGACATGATCATCACACATAAGTATATCAACTATGTCGCTAACTAACTGAGTGGCTTCACCTATGGCCTGCTCAGGACGACTGCGAATCTTATTCATCACAGCTCGCATTCTAGATAAAGAGCGTTCAAACTCTTTTTCGCAACTTATGACTCTACGTCTATAGGCATTGAGCTTTTCTATCCGTTGCTGCTTTTCTTCCCACATTTTCTGGGTTTCTGCATCTATTTCTTGTTTGTCTTCTTTATTCTTTGCTTCTGCAGCTGGTTCTGTATTTGGAGGTAGTGGTTTGGTATCACTTTGACTTAAGTTTATAAAAACATGCTCAATCCCCAGATGACGAATCATGTTTATCTGTTCTTCACTTTTGATCTTAAAACTATTGAACAGGAAGGGATGATCGTTCCATTTGACAGGAAGACGAATATGGAGGCCTGGCTGAAGCCTATCAACGGTGATTTTAATACTCGCCACTAAAACAACCTCCTGTGTTTAAGCTTATATATCACCTTGGTTCAAGAGTTAGGTGTGTGTGAATGGTAAGCGACACAATTAGACGATGGCATTTATTGATGCTATTGAGCACCTAGCCCATACGATAAACTTGTAAAAATACACACTTAAAAGATAGTCAATCTAGTCCATCTCGCAACCATCTTATGCTCTAAATTATTTGAAAATGTATACAAGCTCACTCTAGAAACATTTGCTCCTAGAGTAAGCTAAACTAAGTCCCTTGTCCTGCTCCCTAGCCACCTCTACGTCCTGCATCTTGAAGTCGCTAGGGAGTCTAACTATTGAACTCCTTTAATCCAGTAAAGCGTGTCTTGCGACTTATTACTTCGAGGATGACCTTCCGCAAGGATTTTAATTTTTCCTTTGTAATCTAATGATGCACATTGAACTGGGCCAAGTTCCGTATTGTAACAGTCAACCAAAAGTGAATCGTATACAGGATCTTTACCCTGCAAAATAGCGACCGCTTGGTTTTTCTTCACCATATGTACTGGCCAGTTTTCGAATAGATAGATAATCGATGACATGGTTTCAGTAAAGTTGATCCCGGCAATTTTGGAGCGTTGCTCAACCGGAACCTGCCTAGCAAACTTGTTTAAATCCGTTCGCATATCCTTGGTCACGTCAATACCTGGGAACAAATGTGTGATGCCCGCTGAGAAAAACAGTGCAGTAATCACAGACATTTTCACCCAACTTTTCCACTTAGTTGTCTCCACTACCCACATCAGCGCAACAAACACAAAAATCAAAGCCGCTGTCCAATGCCATTCAGCTAGCCACGTGATAGTGCGCTCAGGAATTTTCTTCATTGGTAACAACTGATACCAAAGCGGTGTCGTCGCGATTAAAACAAGGAACACACTCATAAGCAGAGCCCAACCCTGCCTATATCGATTAACCCAATTACCCTTAAGCTGAGAGATTGCCTGAGTTGATATCATTGCCAAAAGAGGCATTAGCGGAGCAAGGTACATCGACCGCTTTGTTTCTGAATAGGAGAAGACGAATATAACGGTTGCAAACCACACTAATAAAAAGCCGTCATACCAAGAAATGGATTTTTCTTTCAAATAACGCTTTACAAGAAGCACAAACCAGCCAAAGAAAAACACGGTCCAAGGAAGCGTATACTCGGTAAGTCCATTTAAATAGTAAAATGGTCTGCCCTTAATAACGTGTCCCAAGGCAGCTGCCGCGGTACCCGTAAATCGTCCAACCTGATTTTGCCAAAACCACTCATACCAAAGTTGAGGAGAAGCGGTGAGATAAAAGGGATATACCCAACATGCAATAGTGATCACCATGATCGCAATGCCAATAACATGGTGCGCCACAACCTTAGAGTTTGTCGGAAATACCTCTTGGTCTTGTTTTCTCAAATAACAATACCGAGCCAACAAATACACCCAAGCAGGAAAGATCAAGACAATCGCAACTGGGCCTTTGCTTAAAAATGCTAGCCCGGTAAATAGCCCGGCCCAATACAACCAGCGAGTTTTGTTAGCAAAATAGGCTTCCGCAAATGCCCAAATGGCGGCTGTCACAAAAAAGATCAAAGATGCATCAACCCTTAACCAATGAAAGTTGAGAATAAAACCTTCAGAAGTGGCCAAAATTGCAAACGCAATCCACGCAGACTGAGTATCTTTTAATCTTTTCACTAACTTAAAGGTAACGAACAAAGTGCCTAAACATAAAAGCGCCAGCGCCAACCTGCCTGACATTACCGCATCTAAAGGGGTAATGTGCATGACCAAAGTTGAAATGATAAAAAATAGTGGTGGCTTTTCTACAAATGATATATTCGCGTAGGATGGAATAATGAAGTTGCCCGTCATGTACATGTTATGAATAATGGCAGCAACTCGAGGTTCATCTGGAGTCCAAACTTGGTGATCAAAAAGGCCGCTAAAAGTAACGACAACGCTTGCCAAAACTAAGCAAACTTTCCAGAACTCAATCTTTTTGTCTTTCATTTAATCTGTGATCTCAGCGATAACGCATATGGGTGGAAAACAATCAATAATAGGGGCTCACTCTAACCCGCTACCTCTAAATGTCAATCGCTAACCCAGTGTGACTAACACAGTTCTGACAGTGTCGTTTGGTATTGGCAAAATCGGACAACAAAGATAGACACTAGCTTTAAATGCCTAACACCTCCCCAGCTCATGAATTTAGTTAATAAGGCGCACATCTATCCACTTCACCCACCAGAACCTTTGTGGCTTATCGCTTTCGATAAACTCAAGCAACGAATGCACTTTATTCCCATACCCGGTGAGTTTGATTTTTCTTGCGGCCAAGATTTTCTGACACTTGCCGTCTTTAACCAACTCTCGTTCCAAGTACCAACGATTGAGCTGTTTATTGGCGTTATCGCGTATGGCGTAGAAGCTGGAAATATCTCGGCAAATCAATGTGCCTTTACGGACATATCCTAGTTGCGGCTCAAACCAATAATGTCCGAAAAACCAATGTCTGGCCTCAACATATAGGGGGCAAAGCAGAATTAGTAACAAGCCGACCTTTAAATAGAATGTGATGTGAACAAGGTGAAGCACATATGTATCCCATAATAACTAACTACTATGAGTCTGGACTACTTTGGGGAAGAAATCATGTAGGGCAACAGATGGAACGCAAACGTCTATAACGTTATGGAAGGAAAGCAATTGAACAAAGCTCATTCGCATACTACGCAAAATTACGACATAGATGAAAGTTCGAGTATTAGATTGAAAAGCTGATTCTGAGAATGGCTTGCTTTAAGCCTTTGATTTTATATAAAAATAGAGGTGGTACCGGTGGGCGGACTTGAACCGCCACGCCCGAAGGCAACGGATTTTGAATCCGTCGTGTATACCAATTTCACCACACCGGCATCTTTGGGCTTGTGCCCGTTGATGGAAAGGCATTATACGTAAGAAGTTATCGGGTGCAAGAGCAAAAGTCAGTATTTCCAGTTGTTTGCTGAATATTTAGCCACAAGTGGCAAATCTGCGCGTTTATTCGTTTTATTCTTGGTGTCGAACCGATATCCTGCATAGATAATTTACTATGGATGTAACGGAATGATGATGGACTTATCGACCCTACCGAAAGCTGGTCTATTACGACGATTGGGTGCACTTTTCTACGATTGCCTAATCATAATTGCAATAGAGATGATCGCAGCAGGCGTTATCGTTGCCGCCCTTCAAGCACTGCTAAAGTTTAATGCTATCAGTCTCGGTTCCTACGTTGATATCGCGGATCTACTGGATAACCACCCCATATGGAGCCTCGCGTATTTCGCATATTTGCTGAGTGTATGGCTGGCTTTTTATCTTTATTTCTGGCGTAAAGCGGGGCAAACGTTAGGAATGCGTGCATGGCGGCTTAAACTTATCAATCAAAAGGGGCAATACGTCTCTACCTCTCAAGTCCTAATTCGACTCATCACGTCATTATTTGGCATCGCAAATTTCTTGGCGTTATTTGGTAAACGGGGCCTTCAAGATATTCTCGCCAAAACAGAAGTAGTCATACTGCCGCAAGCTTCATGAGCAAAGCCAAAAAGCAAAACGGGAAGGTCACTTGACCTTCCCGTTTTATATTATTTGCAGCTTCTAGAGCTTTCTTCGTAATAGAAGCAAAGCAATCATTAGTGTCACAATACTCGGTGCAATCGCCCCCAATACCGGAGGGAATCCGTAAACTAGACTAAGTGGCCCAAAGAATTCACTCGCAATGTAGAAGGTGAATCCGGCAATGACACCCGATAAGATTCGTGCTCCCATGGTAACGCTTCTCAGCGGGCCAAATATGAACGACAGCGCTAACAGCATCATTACAGCGATGGAAATAGGCGATGTAATTTTACCCCATAAAGCCAGCTCATAACGAGATGCATCCTGATCAGACGCCTTCATATAACTCACATAATCGTACAAACCACTCAGCGACAGCTCAGCGGGTTTAACTGTCACCACAGCTAACTTGTCAGGCTCCAGCGACGTGGTCCAAGTTTTCTCTGGCACTTCAGTTTTGCTGAGCTGATGTGAGTTAACAAAATTGGTGATTTGGACATTTTTCATTAGCCAGTGATGCTCAGACACAAAGTCCGCTTCTTTGGCATAGATAACACTTTTCAATTGCTTGTCTGTACCAAATCGCCACATATTCAGGCCATAGACTTTGTTGTTATCTACCTTGGCAATAAACATAAAGTCATTGGCATCCCGGGCCCACACCCCCGCTCTAGCGGAAAATATTTTCCCGTTTGAGGTCGCGTACGCTCTAAGATCTCGCGCCATTTTTTGTGCTTGAGGAGCTCCCCACTCTCCCAATAGCATGACAATAATCATCAGAGGCACCGCCGTTTTCAAAACAGACAGACCGATATCCAATTTGGAAAAGCCTGATGCTTGCATCACCACCAGCTCTGAACTGGATGCCATCATCCCTAAGCCAATCAAGGCTCCCAATAATGCCGCTAACGGGAAAAACATTTCAATGTCACGAGGAACACTGAGAATCACAAAATAAAAAGCCTGAATTAGATCATAAGTCCCTTCACCCACCTTTCTTAGCTGCTCGACATACTTGATGATGCCAGATAGACCGACAAAAGTAGCCAGCACGATAGATGAGGTGGCGATGATGGTTCGGCCAATATATAAATCGAGTATTTTAAACACGGTTAGGCCACCTTCTTCTTACGCAACTTGAAGCGCTCTTTTAATTTTCTGACGTAAACTCCGTCTAACGAATTCACCACAATCGCGCCTAATAGTAGAATCGCATTCGCTGGCCACAAGCCAATCCATGTAGGAATAGAGCCATCTTCAATGCTCGATTTCATCGCACTGATTAACAAGAAATACGTTAAGTAAATCAATATAGCCGGGCCCATTTTGGCAAATCGTCCTTGCCTTGGGTTTACTCTAGAAAGCGGCACCACCAACATAGTAAGAAGCGGAATACATATCACCAACGAAATACGCCATTGCAGTTCGGCTTTCGCTGGCAAACTATTCATTTTTATCAGGTCTAAGGTCGGCGTTGCCTGCCAGTCTCGCCCTGGCGGACCGACTGCTCGTTTGCCTATCACACCGGTGTACTTATCAAAATTAGTGATCATATAGTCTAATCGAGTTGGCACCCCTTCGTATCGGGTACCATCATAAAGGGTAATCACTTGACGCCCGGTGTTAGACTCCGTGATGTCACCTGTATGAGAAAAGATAACACTCGGCAATAGTGATCCCCTTGGGCGCAACTGGGCAACAAATACATTAGTCAGTTTTTTATCCTTTATGTTGTCGATAAAAATGACCGATGAGCCATCAGGTGTCGGCTGAAAAGTGCCTTTTTTCAGCAGTTCAACGGTATCTTCTGCTGCAATTTTCGTCATGATTTCGTCAACTTTATGCTGACCCCAAGGTGATAACCACAATGAGTTAAATCCAGCTACTGCCATCGTGATTACAGCAAGATATAGCGCCGCATGGACTAAGAATTTATTACCAATCCCCGTGGCATTCATCACCGTAATTTCACTCTCAGCGTATAAACGGCCAAAAGTAAGCAAGATACCCACAAAGATACTCAGTGGCAGCATCAGCTGTCCCATACGTGGCATATTCAAACCCACGATGGACAAAATCATATTAGCGGGTATATTTCCGTCCGAAGCATCACCCAGCACACTGATAAATTGCTGGCTAAGAAACACTAAAAAAAGCACAAAAAAGATTGCTAACTGACTCTTGAGTGTCTCGCGGATCAAATATCTAACAATAATCACGCTGAAATCACCTACACAAAACTTGTATTTTTAATCGAATCACTATAATTTCCCGTTGAACCTTATAATTTTTAAATTTTTTTCTAACTGTTAGTTTGCTAATTTAAATATGATCCGCTCGCGGATTCAACAAGTAAGATTGCATTATCTAACATTTAGTTCTATTTGTCTTCAGGATGTAGGAGTACTCATGGAGTTTAGTGTAAAAAGTGGTAGCCCAGAAAAGCAACGTAGTGCATGTATCGTTGTGGGTGTTTTCGAACCACGTCGCCTTTCTCCGGTCGCAGAGCAATTGGATAAAATTAGCGATGGCTACATTAGCTCATTGCTACGACGCGGTGATTTAGAAGGTAAACCTGGGCAGATGTTACTTCTGCATCAAGTGCCAGGTGTACTTTCTGAACGTGTCCTTTTGGTAGGGTGTGGTAAAGAGCGTGAACTTGGTGAGCGCCAATACAAAGAAATCATCCAAAAAACCATCAGCACTTTAAACGAAACAGGTTCAATGGAAGCGGTATGCTTTCTTACAGAGCTGCACGTTAAAGGGCGAGACACTTACTGGAAAGTAAGACAAGCAGTAGAAGCCACCAAAGACGGCTTGTATACTTTCGATCAATTTAAGAGCAGCAAGCCTGAAACTCGCAGACCATTAAGAAAATTGGTCTTCAACGTGCCAACTCGCCGCGAGCTCAATATTGGTGAAAAAGCTATTACTCATGGTTTAGCGATTGCATCCGGTGTGAAAGCATGTAAAGACTTAGGTAACATGCCACCAAATGTAGCTAACCCAGCTTATCTTGCCTCACAAGCTCGTCGCCTAGCAGATGACTTTGAATCAGTCACCACAAAAATTGTTGGCGAAGAAGAAATGGAAAAGCTAGGCATGACTTCATACCTAGCGGTCGGTCGTGGTTCGAAAAACGAATCTATGATGTCTGTCATTGAATATAAAGGCAACCCAGACTCTGACGCCAAGCCTATCGTACTGGTCGGTAAAGGACTGACGTTCGATTCTGGCGGTATTTCACTTAAGCCTGGCGAAGGCATGGATGAGATGAAATATGACATGTGTGGTGCCGCTTCAGTATTCGGCACCATGAAAGCCTTGGCAAAACTGAATCTGCCAATTAACGTCATTGGCGTCCTTGCTGGCTGTGAAAACATGCCTGGCGGCCAAGCTTATCGCCCTGGTGATATTTTGACGACAATGTCAGGCCAAACCGTAGAAGTACTCAATACTGATGCGGAAGGTCGGTTGGTATTGTGTGACGCATTAACTTACGTTGAGCGCTTTAGCCCTGAGTGTGTGGTTGACGTTGCAACCTTGACTGGTGCGTGCGTTATCGCTCTGGGTCATCACATCAGTGGCGTCATGTCGAACCATAACCCACTATCCCATGAAATCATCAATGCATCAGAGCAAGCCAGCGATCGTGCATGGCGCCTGCCGATGACCGATGAATTCCATGATCAACTTAAGAGCCCGTTTGCCGACATGGCTAACATTGGTGGTCGTCCTGGTGGTTCAATTACCGCTGGCTGCTTCTTATCGAAATTTGCTAAGAAATATCACTGGGCGCACCTGGATATTGCAGGCACAGCCTGGAAATCAGGTGCTGCAAAAGGCTCAACTGGCCGACCAGTATCGCTATTGGTTCAGTTCCTGCTAAACCGCAGCGATCAAGAAAGCGAAGAATAATAATAAGGGCCGCAAGGCCCTTTTCTCTTACCCTTTATGGCTAACGCAACCTTTTACATCGTCTCTGCAGATACACCGCAAGCCTCTCCTACTGGCTTTATCGAGTACGTGATTTTTCTTGTCCACCACTTTGTTCAACAAAATGCCAAAGTGTATTTGAACTGCTTGAATAGATCCCATGCAGAAGAAGTTGCAGAAGCGTTTTGGAGTCTGGAAACCGACAAGTTTATTCCACATAACCTAGTCGGTGAAGGCCCCAAAAACGGCACTAGTGTTGAGATTGGTTTTGATGGCATTAACCCATCGTGGAACCGACAAATCATAATAAATTTAGCGGATATTAATTCAACCTTTGCGAACCAGTTCACAGAGGTGATAGACTTCGTTCCTTGCGATGAAAATTCAAAGCATTTAGCCCGAGCTCGATATAAGATGTACCGTCAAGCTGGATTTCAAATGCAAACCATCGAAATAAAACACCCATAATCAAACTTTATAGCTAAGGCACCTTAGTCAATGATTGTATTAAGATGACTCATTTATAACGTTTGATTTAATACTCACAATTACAGTATCCATTAAGAGCGCTATGGAAAAGACATACAACCCAACTTCAATTGAGCAAGCTTTATACCAAGCTTGGGAAGAAAAAGGCTACTTTAAGCCACACGGTGACACCACAAAAGAATCATACAGTATCATGATACCGCCACCGAACGTCACTGGTAGCCTGCACATGGGCCATGCGTTCCAAGATACTATCATGGATACTTTGATACGTTGCCAACGCATGAAAGGCAAAAATACCTTGTGGCAAGTAGGTACTGACCACGCAGGTATTGCCACACAAATGGTGGTTGAGCGTAAGATTGCTGCCGAAGAAGGAAAGACTAAGCACGACTACGGCCGCGATGCATTCATCGACAAAATCTGGGAGTGGAAAGGCGAGTCAGGTGGCACCATCACTAAGCAGCTTCGCCGTCTAGGTGCTTCTGTGGATTGGGATCGCGAACGCTTCACCATGGACAATGGCCTGTCCAATGCGGTTCAAGAAGTGTTTGTTCGTCTCTACGAAGAAGACCTCATTTACCGTGGCAAACGTCTTGTTAACTGGGATCCAAAACTACACACCGCGATCTCTGATTTAGAAGTAGAAAACAAAGATAAGAAAGGCCACATGTGGCACTTCCGCTACCCTTTAGCTGATGGCGTAAAAACGGCAGAAGGTAAAGACTATATTGTGGTTGCTACAACCCGTCCAGAGACCATGCTCGGCGATACTGGTGTGGCTGTTAACCCAGAAGATCCTCGTTATAAAGATCTCATTGGTAAAGAAATCCTGCTTCCTATTGTTGATCGTCGTATTCCAATTGTGGGCGATGAACACGCCGACATGGAAAAAGGCACAGGTTGTGTGAAAATCACGCCAGCTCACGACTTCAATGACTATGAAGTTGGCAAGCGCCACCAGCTACCAATGATCAACATTCTAACGTTCAATGCAGACATACGCGACGCTGCAGAAGTCTTCACCACCAATGGTGAGCCTAGTGATGCCTACTCGACTGTACTGCCTGAAAAATATCACGGAATGGAGCGTTTTGCCGCCCGTAAAGCGATTGTTGCCGAATTTGAACAACTTGGTCTACTTGATGAAATCAAAGATCACGATCTCACCGTCCCTTATGGTGACCGTGGTGGCGTGGTCATCGAGCCTATGCTCACTGACCAGTGGTATGTTCGCACCGCTCCGCTGGCTGAAACCGCAACCAAAGCCGTCGAAGATGGTGACATTCAATTTGTGCCGAAGCAATATGAGAATATGTATTTCTCGTGGATGCGCGATATTCAAGACTGGTGTATCTCACGCCAACTTTGGTGGGGCCACCGAATTCCGGCATGGTATGACAACGATGGCAACGTATATGTCGGTCGCACCGAAGAAGAAGTTCGTGAAAAGAACAACTTAGCGCCTGTTGTTGTGCTTCGCCAAGATGATGACGTACTAGATACTTGGTTCTCATCTGCACTTTGGACATTTGGCACTCAGGGCTGGCCTGAGCAAACTGACGATCTGAAAACTTTCCACCCTTCAGACGTGCTTGTTACAGGTTTTGACATCATTTTCTTCTGGGTTGCTCGCATGATCATGATGACCATGCACTTCTGTAAAGACGACAATGGCAAACCACAAGTGCCGTTCAAAACCGTTTACGTTACGGGCCTGATTCGTGACGAAAACGGCGATAAAATGTCGAAATCGAAAGGTAACGTACTTGACCCAATCGATATGATTGATGGTATCGATCTTGAGTCACTAGTCGCTAAGCGCACGGGCAATATGATGCAGCCCCAGCTAGCTAAAAAGATAGAAAAGAACACGCGTAAAACATTTGAAAACGGCATTGAAGCTTACGGAACAGACGCACTTCGTTTCACACTTGCTGCCATGGCCTCGACTGGCCGCGATATCAATTGGGACATGAAGCGCCTAGAAGGTTACCGTAACTTCTGTAATAAACTGTGGAATGCAAGCCGTTATGTTCTGATGAACACCGAAGAGCAAGACTGCGGCTTCAACGGTGGTGAGGTTGAGTTCTCTCTGGCTGACAAATGGATAGAGTCTCAATTTGAACTCGCCGCTAAAGAGTTCAATGGTCATATTGATAACTACCGTTTGGATATGGCAGCCAACACTATCTACGAGTTCATCTGGAACCAATTCTGTGACTGGTATTTGGAACTGACTAAACCAGTTTTATGGAAAGGGACTGACGCCCAGCAGCGCGGTACTCGTCGCACTCTTATTACCGTACTTGAGAAAACGCTTCGCCTAGCACACCCAGTGTTGCCGTACATCACCGAGACCATTTGGCAAAGTGTCAAACCACTGGTTGATGGCGTGGAAGGTGACACCATCATGCTGCAAGCGCTTCCTCAATATGACGAAGCAAACTTTAACCAAGCTGCACTCGATGATATTGAATGGGTGAAGTCATTCATTACTAGCATTCGTAACCTACGTGCTGAGTACGATATCAATCCGGGTAAGCCTCTTGAAGTCATGCTGAAAGCGGCAAACAATGAAGATGCCGCGCGCTTACAAGCAAACCAGCAAGTATTAACTTCATTAGCTAAGCTTGAGTCCATCCGTGTGCTGTCTGCTGATGAACAAACTCCAGCATGTGCAACCGCACTAGTCGCAAAGTCTGAGCTAATGATCCCAATGGCCGGATTGATTGATAAAGACGCTGAGCTGGTTCGTCTTGATGGCGAAGTGAAAAAGACACAAGGCGAAATAAAACGCATTGAAGGCAAGCTTAATAACCAAGGCTTTGTTGCCAAAGCGCCCGAAGCGGTCGTGGCTAAAGAGCGTGCCAAACTTGAAGGCTACAAAGAAACTTTGGTTAAGCTTGAAGAGCAGATCCAAACGATCTCTAATCTTTAATCGCTAAGATATTCATTCCTAGGCAGCCTCTGTGCTGCCTTTTTTCTGCCTATTTACCCATTTATTGACTACCATTAAAAAAGAGGGTTCGTAGGGAGGAACGTGGCATGGATTCTCGCTTGCACTCGCTAAAACATATTGCGCTACTGTTAACCTTAGCTTTGTTACTTAGTAGCAGTTCTTCACTGGCTGAGACAACCCCATCTTCTTCCGTCGATAATAAAGTGATACGCATCAGCGCTGGTGAATGGCCACCATTTATAGGTCAAAACTTACAAAACCACGGCTTTGTTGCACAGATTGTCACTCAAGCATTTGCTTACCAAGGTTACCAAGTCGAGTTTTATTTCCTGCCGTGGAAACGCGCTTACAATGAAGCTGCACAAGGTAAATTTGATGCCACCGCGATATGGATGTTTGACGAGGCTAGAACCGAGCACTTTCACTATAGCGAGCCAGTCAGTCGCGAAGAGTTCGTGTTTTTTCACCACGTCGATAATCAATTCGACTGGAAAACCCTCAGCGACATAAAAGGCAAACATCTTGGTGGTGGCCTAGGTTATAGTTATGGCGATGAACTTAACCAACTGATCGAAGACAAACAAGTTACGATGAGCCGAGTCAACGAGCCAAAACAGAATTTATTGCGCTTATCTCACAAACGTATTGATTTGTACCCTGAAGAGGTGCATATCGGCTACTACGTGCTAATGCAGCAGCCTGAATTAGAAGGCCAAATCACCCACCACCCAGTAGCATTTCTCACCAATCACAACTACTTGTTGATTCCAAAATCTCACCCAAACAGCGAAAAAATTCTCGCTGAGTTTAATCAAGGGCTGAGTAAATGGAAACTTGAACACTCAAACAACACTGTAAAGTGATGCTCTTAATAACGTGATTGCAGCTGAGAACGTTATGGTCTAGGTAATTTTTTGTAGTCTGGTAGCATTGGTGCCGCATCAAAGTGCTGAAAAATCTGTGCTTTCGCCGCGGGGTAAAATTCACACTCAGCAAAAACATTAGACAGCTTTTCAGTCTCAGGGTGGTAAAAGCTCAATTCTGCAGCATGTAATTGAAGACGTTCGGAAAATGCTAACGCCTCTTCGCCAGCATAAAATTCATCACCAACAATAGGGTTGCCTAATGCCTGCATATGAACTCTAAGCTGATGTGACCGGCCCGTAATGGGTAACAAGCGAACGACACAGCATTTGTCTTCTCTTTCAACAACCTGATACAAAGTTTTAGAAGGCTTGCCATGTTCAAAACATACTTTTTGCTTCGGACGGTTTGGCCAATCACAGATTAAGGGCAAATCGATCTCACCTTTATCGTTCTCAATATTCCCCCACACACGGGCATAATAGATCTTGTGAGTTAAGCGATATTGAAATTGCTTCTTCAACGTGCGTTCTGCCGATTTATTTTTAGCAAATAGCATAAGACCAGAAGTAGACATATCCAAGCGATGGACCACCTGGATATCAGGAAAGTCAGCAACAAGTCGGCTCCACAAACTGTCATAATGCTCTTCTCGTTTACCTGGCACGGAAAGCAACCCTGGTGGCTTGTTGGCCACTAAAAGGTGTTCATCTTCAAACACAATGTTAATCCACGGGTCAGTTGGTGGATGGTATTCAGTCATAGCCATGTCATGCAGCAGCCTGTTCGGTTCGAGCGTAAAATTGGCCGGATTATACCCTAGCTGGACTGCCCTTGTACTAAAAAGTAAAACCGATCACATTCCTCACTATCGCTGCCAGTAAGATTGCATGGTTAAATAGAGAATAATAAATCACTGAAAAAACCAAACCGCAGGAAGCAAACATGGATCAAACACCTCCGCTCAACTCTTCTTCTCCATTACCTATCACCAAACTGATTCGATTACTTGGCCCTGGTATCATGATGGCCGCAGCCGCTGTCGGAGGATCACACCTTGTGGCATCGACCAAAGCAGGTGCGATATATGGATGGCAGCTCGCCGGGCTGATTTTGTTGGTCAATATCTTAAAGTACCCTTTTTTTCGCGCTGGTGTTCAATACACAATGGGGACAGGCAAAAGCTTAGTCGAAGGATATTCTCTACTTGGCCGATTTTATCTGTACCTATATGCCTTCTTGTGTATCATTTCAGCCTTTATCAATACCGCGGCGTTGGTCATATTCAGCGCCAATTTATTGGGCTACTTTCTTCCTGTCACCTTACCTATCACCTGGCTATCGACCATAATTGTCGCCGTGTGCTTAGCCATTTTGATCGCAGGACATTATCGTGCTCTCGACCTACTCTCCAAATTCATTATGGCAACCTTGTCTATTGCAACTGTTGTGGCAGTGCTGATTGCTTTAGATTTGCCTGCCAGCACACAAGTCATACAGCCAGAGTTATCTCCTTGGAACCTTGCAGCCATCGGCTTTATAGTAATAACCATGGGCTGGATGCCTGCTCCAATTGAGATTTCCAGCATTACTTCAATGTGGCTGAAAAATCAGAAGCGACATCATAACGTCACCGCACAATCGGCATTTTTTGACTTTAATGTCGGCTATATAGGGACCACCTTATTAGCCTTGATATTCTTAGCATTAGGCGCACTCATCATCCACGGTTCAGGGGCTCAGCTATCTAGTTCCGGGGTCGGATTTACCCACCAACTAGTCGGCATGTATGCCACTACCATTGGCGAGTGGTCACGTTATCTTATCGCCATCATTGCCTTTTTCTGTATCTTTGGCAGTACCATTACGGTGATTGATGGATACGCTAGGGTCATTTCAGAGTCCCAACGACTACTGAAGCGTCAGCCTGAATGCAACAGCAAAGTGACTCAAGCTTGGATGTGGGTGATTTCTATCTGCGCCATCATCATATTGCTATTCTTTTCTTCATCATTAATGCCAATGCTCAACTTTGCCATGATCATGGCTTTTATCACTACGCCATTTTTTGCTCTGTTAAACTACCTATTAATTAATAATCCTGCTCTGCCATCTGAGACAAGATCGGGCAAGATACTTAAATCGTTGTCCATCTTAGGGCTGGTTTATCTGTTTGGCTTTTTAGCGATATTCGTTTGGTGGAAGTGGTTTATCTGATCTAACCCCTATTCAGGCCACACTCACCCAACCCTAGCCTAGCCTATCAGCCACGACTCTATGTGGCTGATTCATGCCTATCGCCTGTTCATGAACAATATGAACATTATTCACTTTTTATTTTTTATTCTTTTTAATTTCTCTATCTGTCCAATCCTCTCTCCCCATTCTAAGTTAACAACCAACCACAAAAATAAACATAAATTTAACAATCAAAAAATTAAAAACTGTATCCAACGGGGGAAACGACATGGTCAAAGGACTTACAAAAACATTGACAGCACTGGCCCTAACAGCCAGCGTCTCACTGAGTACATTCGCTTCTGATATGCAGAAAATCCACTTTTTAATTCCAGGCGGCGCTGGTGGTGGCTGGGATATGACCGCAAGAAGCACTGGTGATGCGTTGGTCAAAGCAGGCATTGTCGATAAGGTATCGTTTCAAAATCTCTCAGGCGGCGGTGGCGGCAAAGCGATTGCTCACCTCATAGAGACCGCCAAGCGTCAAGGTGATACCTTGATGGTCAATTCAACCCCCATTGTGATTCGATCGCTGACCGGCATTTTTCCTCAATCTTTTCGCGATCTGACTCCCGTAGCAGCAACTATCGCCGATTATGGTGCCATCGTTGTGTCTGCTGACTCTAAATATAAAAACTGGCAACAGGTGGTCAACGATTTTAAAGCTAACCCGCGTAAAGTGAAAATTGCCGGAGGCTCGGCACGCGGTAGTGCTGATCACTTGGTAATTGCCGCTGCATTCAAAGGCGAAGGATTTGATCCTAAGAAAGTTCGTTACATTGCCTACGATGCCGGAGGAAAAGCGATGGCCGCCCTGTTATCTGGTGAAACACAGCTTTTATCCACGGGCCTAGGTGAAGTATTGGAAATGTCGAAAAATGGCCAGGTAAGAATATTGGCGGTCACCGCGCCAAAGCGCCTACCTTCCGCACCTGATGTTCCAACACTAACCGAATATGGCAACAAAACCGTATTTGCCAACTGGCGTGGATTCTTTGCCGCTCCCGGCATATCTCAAGCCAAGATAGATCAGTACAACTTAGTGCTCAAAGACATGTATAAAACCGACGAGTGGGCAACGGTGCGCAATCGAAATGGTTGGATTGATAATTACAAACCCGATCAAGATTTTTACCACTTTCTTGAAGACCAAGAAAAGCAAATGGGATCACTGATGCGTGAACTCGGCTTCCTTAACTAACTTGCGCCACCACTAGACGGAGTAGAGGTTACCTGATCTCAGCTCCGTCTACCTTTAAGCATTCTCTCTTTTAGTCTTGGATATGTTATGTCTGTACAATCAACAATGCTATTTTGTCGCGACCGCATCGCTGCGATGATTTTTCTGCTCGTGTGTCTTGGCTACGGCTACCAAACCTCACAAATTCCCATGTTCCCCGGTGATGAATACGAACCTTTTACCGCTCGAACGCTACCTACCCTGCTCACCGCATTTGGCGTTATTTTGTCGCTAATACTTCTGGTGACAGCCAAACCTGATGAGAAAAGCGCGTCTTTACTCGGATTTAACTGGAAACTGCTTAGTGGCTTTCTCGTATTGATGGCGTTATATGGCTTAGGCCTGAACTACATCGGCTTTGTACTGGCTACTGGGCTATTTTTACTGGCGGGTTTTTATCTGTTGGGTGAGAGAAAAAAGTCCATCCTCTTTGGCGCATCCTTTCCCTTTGTTATCGCATTTTATCTATTACTCACGCAAGGCCTAGACATCTATCTCGAGCCTGGCGTTTTATTTTCGGCTTGGTAGGAGAATAATATGTTAGACGGAATATTAGCGGGGCTTTCCACCGCGGTCATGCCGATGAATATTATGATGGTCATTGTTGGCTGTTTCGTTGGGACTTTCATCGGCATGCTACCTGGATTAGGCCCTATTTCAGCCATTGCACTGATGATTCCTATTAGTTATGGCCTCGATCCTGCCTCTGGGCTGATATTAATGGCAGGTGTGTATTATGGCGCTGTCTTTGGCGGCTCGACCTCCTCCATTCTCATCAATGCACCAGGCTGCTCGTCAACGGTTGTCACAGCTTTTGATGGCTATCCCATGGCACAAAAAGGCATGGCTGGTAAAGCACTGGCTCTGGCCGCCTACTCGTCATTCACCGGAGGGACCCTTTCCGCCATCATGTTGTTGGTTGCCGCCCCGGCACTAGCCAGTGTGTCGTTGAGCTTTCAGTCATCCGATTATTTTGCATTAATGCTCGTAGGTTTATCCGCGGTTGCCGCATTTGCAGGTAAAGGCCAAGTACTAAAAGCTTGGATGATGACCATTCTAGGCTTGATGCTTTCTACAGTGGGTATAGACAAAGGAGTGGGCGTCGAGCGTTTCACCTTTGGTTTCACTGATCTGATGGATGGGTTCAGCTTCTTGTTGTTAGCGATGGCGACTTTTGCCCTGGGTGAGACTTTAATGGGAGTTCTCAAGCCGCAAAACGATACTCGAAAAGAGGAGAGCAGTAAGCTAAATAACATTGGCAGTATGAAAGTCAGCAAAGAGGAAATAAAAGAAGTCGCTCCGGTGTCTCTGCGCTCTTCTGTGCTGGGCTTCTTTACTGGTGTGTTACCTGGCGCTGGCGCTACCATAGCTGCGTTTTTAAGCTATGGTATGGAGCGCAACCTTGCACCGAAAAAGAAACGGGAAGAGTTTGGTAAAGGCAGTATACGCGGCCTTGTCGCACCAGAGTCTGCCAACAATGCGGCCTCAAGTGGCTCTTTCGTCCCGCTATTAACGCTAGGTATTCCTGGCTCGGGCACCACAGCAATCATGTTAGGGGCACTCATCGCCTATGGTATACAGCCAGGCCCAAGACTATTTGTCGATCACCCAGATGTATTTTGGTCAGTCATTATCTCGATGTATTTTGGTAATATCGTGTTGATTATCCTCAATTTGCCGTTAATTCCGTATATTTCTAAGCTATTGATGGTGCCACGCACTGTATTGCTGCCCATGATACTTTTCTTCTCCATCACAGGGGTGTATCTGGTGTCGTTTAATACTATGGATGTGTTTATCATGCTGATCATTGCCATGGCCGCTATTGCTTTGAGGCTGGCAAATTTCCCACTTGCACCGCTATTACTTGGCTTTATATTGGGTGGGCTGATGGAAGAGAATTTAAGGCGGGCACTGATGATCAGTGATGGTGAATTAAGCTTCTTATGGGATCGTCCAATTACAGCGGTGTTCACTACTCTAGCGGTCGTGGTTTTAGCCGCTCCGATCCTCAGCAAAGCCATCAGCTACTTTAAACAGCGTCAAACCACGTCGGCGACCAATTAGCCACACAATAATCTGAACAACGTCAGGTAAGTTATCACTTACCTGACTAACTTTTTATAGCTTCGTTCCGGGCGGCCTACCGTGCCATACTCAATATCTGCAACCAGCTCGCCAGTGCCAATCAAATATTCCAAATAACGCCTTGCTGTAGTGCGGCTGGCTCCAATTTTTACCCCAGCCTCGTCAGCCGTGAGTTGAATCTCCTCGGTAAAAAGTGCCCGGATCTTATCTAGGGTCATACCATCAATCCCTTTGGGTAATTGATTGGCGTCGGATTCGGATTGACTGGAAGGCTGCAGCATTTTATCGACCAGCTTCTGATCAAGATCTGACGCGCTAGCCAACTCTTGCTTCTGAGCACGATATTTATTCAGCGCTGACTCAAGACGGGAGAAAATCACTGGCTTTAACAAATAGTCAACCACGCCACCACGCATCGCTTCTTGTAAGGTATCCACATCTCGAGCAGCGGTAATTAAGATCACATCACAGTGCTGTTTTTGCAATCTCACTTGGCGCAAAATATCTAGCCCATCGCCATCTGGTAAATACACATCAAGTAACACAAGCTCTGGCTGTAACAGCTCCAACTGTATTTCTGCTTCACTTTGTGAGGTGGCAATACCTACCACCTCAAATCCATCAATTTGTTGTAAATATCGGTTATGTACCTCGGCGATGCCCTGATCATCTTCAATGATCATCACTTTTGTCGTTGTCTTCATATTCACTTACTTTTCGGGATATACACTGTTGCTCTGGTGCCCTTTACCGAGCCTGAGATCAATTCCATTTGCCCATCGTATTGTTTGACTAATTTGTGCACCAGATATAGCCCCACTCCTCGGTTCTTTTGCGCTTTGCTCGACACCCCTTTCTTGACGAGTTTGGCAACAGGGATCCCCTCTGGCAAGCCACATCCTGTATCTTCCACTTCTAAAATCACTTCCTCACCAAAGTCACTGATAGAAACAAACACCTTGGTCGCCGACTCTCCTTCAGATTCATAAGGAACAGTTTCAGCCTGATCCGGTTCATGTCGCATAGCGTCGAAAGCATTGTCAATTAAGTTGCCTAAGATGGTAATCACATCTTCCGTCAAGATATGCTCGGGCAAAGGCTCAAGACGACTGCCCACATCGATATCTAACACCAAGCCTAACTCACGAGCTCGCTCGGTTTTTCCCAACAATAATCCTGCCACCAATGGGTCTTGCACAGCGTCACGGATAAAACCTATCAACGCTTGATAACGTTCAGATTCTTGGCCAATTAACTTTTGCACCTGCTCTGTTTCACCAAGCTGCACCAAGCCGCTGATCGTGTTTAATTTATTTTGGTGCTCGTGAGTTTGTGAACGTAGCAAGTCGGCATATTCACGAGTCTTAGATAATTGTTTGGTCAGCTCTGCGATTTCATCGCGACGCCGAAAACTGGATACCGCACCAACCACCTTCCCTTTGACCACTATCGGATTTCGATTGGCAACGATGTGCTTATCGTTCAAATACAGGTCAACATCGTGTTGCGGTTTTTTTGTCTCCAGTATTTCTACCAAATCACTGTCTGGCAGAACATCAATAATGGGCTGATTGAGCACACTTTCCCGCTCAATATCCAATATTTCACATGCACTCTTATTTATCGACCGGACAACCCCTGTGCTATCAATACTTATCACACCTTCTTTAATGGTTCCCATGGTGACATCTAATTCAACATAGAGTTGGCTGATTTCCTCAGGCTCGAAGCCTAGAATCGCTTTTTGAAAGCGCCTTGAGGCATAGTTAGACAAGATGGCATTCACAATCACCACCAAAAATGCCATCGCAATAAGAAAGGCAAGGTAAGGCTCTATTCTGTCTTGCAGGCTATCGAGCAAATAGCCAACCGAGACCACACCTATAATATTTCCATTGTGATCAACCACTGGTGTCTTACCACGAACTGAATAGCCCAACGAACCCTGTGCATAAGATACGTAAGAGTCTCCCAGCTTTAACGCCTTTTGGTTGTCTCCCCCTTTCATTGACTTACCAATGCGTTCTTGTAGTGGATGAACCAGACGAATGCCCTTTTCATTGCCGATAACAATAAAGGTGGCACCTATCAGCTTCGTCAGCTCCGTAAATTCAAGTGGGATCTCGGTAGCATTCTCATTCGCCACCATATGGACTACGGTTGGAGACTTGGCTAAAAACCGCGCAATGCCTAATGCCTTCAATCCCATTTCTTCTTGTTGCGAGTGTTTTATATAAATAAAACCAGCAGCGGTCAGCACCAAAAGCTCAACCAAGCCAGAAAGTGTCATAATAATTAATAACTTACGACGAAAGCTAAAGTTCTTCCAACTGAACAAAGTCTTCTCCCTATGTGTCTATATACCCATATATGGGTATAAAGAAAGATAACAATTAGCTATCGATTGTGCTGCTAGGTAGGGCAACAAATCACAACAATGTGAGAGATTATTTAGAAAAATGCTGCCAGAAAACTGGCAGCACTAAAAAATGAAAGGCTTAGTTGTGTGAGACAGCGATGAGACGTAACGAATCCAATTGAATCTGAGCTTGATCTATATAAGTCGTCAGATCTTTAATTTGCTGTTCCAAAGCAGATATTTCTTCTTCACGAATATTGGGGTTAACCGCTTTGAGGGCGAGTAAACGCTCTAACTCAGCGTTTAACTTTTCTTGCATATCTTGCTGAGCAGTTTGCTTAACCTGTGCTAGATTTTTCAGCACTTGTGTATCACCAACATCAATCAAGCTATGAACTTGGCTCTGCACTGATGACACCACTTTACTCGCCATATGTCGATTGATTGGCGACAGCTGGCGGTTAAAGCTTTCGAACTCTACTTGAGACGACAGATCATTACCTTTGCCATCCAGGATCAAGCGGATCGGTGTTTTTGGCAAGAACTGATCGATACCACTACTTTTCGGCGCAGCTGCATCCACCACGTAAATGAGCTCAAGCAAAATAGTGCCTACCGGTAGCGCTTTGTTTTTCAGCAAAGAGACGGCTGAGGTTCCCACACCTTCACTCATGATCAAATCAATGCCACCTTGAATCATTGGGTGCTCCCAGCTCATAAAGTGCATATCTTCACGTGATAACGCTGTATCACGATCAAAGGTAATGGTTGCGCCTTCGTAAGGTAAGCCTGGATAACTTGGCACCATCATGCGTTCTGATGGCGTCACGACCAAAGCGTTTTCACCCTTATCATCTTGGTTCAAGCCTATGGTATCAAATAAGCCAAGCGCAAACGTGACTAGATTGATATCACCATCTTTAGATTCGATTTGCTCAACCAGCTGCTTGGCTTTGTCGCCACCATGAGAGTGAATCTCGAGCAGGCGATCTCTACCATACTCTAACTGAGCTTTTAAGGTTTTATTGAGCTTGGCCGATTCACTGATAACCGTATCGAGTTCGCTGCTATCGCCAGAGGCCAGAATCTCAATCAAGTTTTCAGAATATTGGTCATAGACTGAGCGACCAGTAGGACAGGTTTCTCTAAATGCGTTTAGTCCTTCGTCAAACCAACGTGCCAGCGTTTCTTGCGCGGTACCTTTAAGGTAAGGTACATGAATATCAATATCGCGCTTTTGGCCAATTCTATCTAAGCGACCAATTCGCTGCTCGAGCAAGTCTGGGTTGAATGGTAAGTCGAACATCACTAACTGATTAGCAAATTGGAAGTTGCGCCCTTCAGAGCCGATTTCACTACAAAGCAGCAGTTGTGCACCACCTTCTTCCTGAGCAAAATACGCCGCCGCTTTGTCTCGCTCAATGATGGACATGCCTTCATGGAAAACCGTCGCTCGAATGCCTTCTCTTTCCCTTAAAGCCTGCTCTAATTGCAATGCCGTTGCCGCTCGTGAGGCGATAACCAAAATCTTCTCGCTGCGTTTTTGCTGAACTTTGTCAATTAGCCAGTTAACACGAGTGTCAAATTGCCACCAGCTTGACTCATCGCCTTCAAATTCTTGAAATATTTCTTCTGGGTAAAGGTTCTTTAATGCCCGTGCTTCTTTAGGCATTTTCCCTCCCAACATGCCACTCACCCGCATCGAAGTGGTGTACTGACTAGGGATATCCATGGGCAATAGGTGAACATTTCTTTGCGGGAAGCCTTCGATGGCAGAGCGAGTGTTTCTAAACAAAACACGACCTGTGCCATGCCGGTCCATCAGGTTGTCGGTCAACTCTTGTCTTGCTGAGGCTTGTTCTTGTTCAGAGTCACTGCTCTCGATAATTCGAAATAGCGGTTCAACATCTTGCTCGCTTAATATCTCACCAATCTGATTTTTCGCCTCATCGCTTAGCTGCTCACCAGATACAAGTGCAGTAACTGCATTCGCCACTGGCTCGTATTGTTGCTCTTCTTCAACAAAGGCATAGTAATCATAGAAACGATCTGGGTCCAACAATCGCAAGCGAGCAAAGTGACTTTCTCGACCAAGTTGCTCTGGAGTGGCGGTCAGCAATAGTACCCCTGCCGTGGACTCAGCTAACCCTTCAATCACCTGATATTCTCGGCTGGCTTTTTCTTGGCTCCATTCTAGGTGATGGGCTTCATCCACCACCAGCAGGTCCCAATCCGCTTCCATGGCTTGAGTTTGACGCTTTTTGCTCTTTTTCAAGAAATCCAATGAACACAATACCAGTTGCTGGGTATCGAATGGGTTATCGGACTCAGCGTAAGCTTCAACGCAGCGCTCCTCATCGAAAATAGAGAAATGCAAGTTAAAGCGGCGCATCATTTCCACCAACCATTGATGCTGGAGCGTTTCGGGAACGACAATCAGAATGCGCTCCGCTCTGCCAGCAAGCACTTGTTGATGAATGATCATCCCAGCTTCAATGGTCTTACCTAAACCAACTTCGTCTGCTAACAGAACGCGAGGGGCATGTCGGCGACCCACTTCATGTGCAATATACAACTGATGAGGAATCAACCCAGCCCGGATACCGCACAGGCCTCGCATTGAACTTTTACTTTGATCATATTGGTTCATGAGTGCGCGATAGCGGAGCACAAAGTTGTCCATTCTATCGATTTGACCTGCAAAGAGTTTATCTTGAGGTTTATTAAATCGAATTTGATGGTTGAGCATAATTTCACGCAGCACCACGTCTGTCTCAGCGGTATCTTCGCGAGTACCTTGATAACTGATCACACCGTTTTCTTCAATCAGGTTGGAGACCTTCAATAACCAACCTTCTTGGCTTTGAACTGTGTCTCCCACATTGAAAGTTACTCGTGTCACTGGTGCATCATTAATCGCATATACTCGATTTTCATCGGATGCTGTAAACATGAGAGTCACTGTTCGTACATCAACGGCGACTACCGTGCCTAAACCTAGATCACTCTCTGTATCACTTATCCAGCGTTGCCCCAAAGCAAAAGTCATCAATCGACTACCTCATCTAATTTGAACGAATCAATATAAAGTCGTAAACCACAAAAGAAGGCTGCTGACATTATTAAGAATCCGTCAGCCGTGGCCATGAAAAGGTCGCTAATCTTACTCGAACCTGTGAACTAGGTCACGTGTCGCATCTCAAATTTGTGGATTTTTTTTACCGGGTATTGGCTTGACATCAAAGTGTCAAAAATCCGTGGCATTTCTAACCTTCAGCATCATGTAAATGACATATACTTTAATTGAGCAAGCATGTTATATGATTGCCTCAACATTGGCATCAAGCATGCATGTTCAAGATACGGATCAACACGGGTTTGCAGGACGTCGTCAGGTAGCCGAGTTCACTTCCGAGGCCTTGATACCCCACGACCTCTCTTGCAGGCAACCTTTGCTAAGCACAGGCCGCATAGCGGCAAGGAGACGCTTATGGGCGATACCGATCGGAAACTATTTGTACTCGATACCAATATCCTTCTTCACGAACCTTTTGCCATATATTCCTTCCAAGAACACGATGTCGTCATTCCTATGACAGTCCTAGAAGAACTCGACAGAATTAAAGACAGTAAACGAGACGTCGCCCGCGATGCTCGCGTTGCTATTCGTGCATTAGAAGACATTTTCCGTGACGCCACCCCAGACGAGATATCAGAAGGAATTACCTTTTCAACCGACATGGACGCAACGGGCACCATATCTATTCTGGCAGACTTTGAATTACAAGAGACGGTAAAAGCATTCGCAGACAAAGCAGGCGATAACCGGATTCTCAACGGCGTGCTGTATTTACAGAACAAACGAGCACCACGTGAAGTGGTTTTAGTCACCAAAGACATCAACATGCGCCTGCGAGCAAAAGGGGCAGGGGTCAGATTTGTAGAGGATTACCGCACTGACCAATTAATTGACGATGTGCAATATCTCACCAAGGGCTTTCAACAATGTGAAGGAGAGTTTTGGAGCAACGTTGATGATGTAAAAAGCTACAGCTACGAAGGAAAAGCGTTCCATACGTTGAGTCGCGAGCCCTTCGAGCCAACCTTTATTAACCAATACGTTATTGATCAAGAAAGTGACTTTGCCGCGCGCGTAGAAAAAATGGAGCCAGACACCATCACCGTACGCGATCTTAGCCGCGAGCGAATGATGAACCGCAAAGCCTGGGATATTTCACCGAAAAACATTTATCAAGGCATGGCCATGGATGCGCTACTCGATCCTGATATTGATTTGGTGATACTCACTGGCGCCGCTGGTAGCGGTAAAACCTTGTTAGCGATGGCAACCGCGCTCGAACAAACCATTGAAAGAGGCATGTTTGATAAAATCATCGTTACAAGAAACACCCCAGACATCGGAGAGTCTATCGGTTTTTTACCAGGCACAGAGGAGGAAAAAATGCTGCCCTGGCTTGCTGCCGTTACCGATACGCTAGAAGCATTACATAAGAACGATCACTGCACCGAAGGCTCAATGAAGTACATCTGCGAAAAAGCCAATATTCAGTTTAAGTCAATTAACTTTATGCGCGGCCGCTCTATCCAAAATGCCTTTGTACTACTCGATGAGTGTCAAAATCTTACCGCCTCTCAAATCAAGACCATCATTACTCGATGTGGTGAAGGAACCAAGATTGTCTGCTCAGGTAACCTGGCACAAATCGACTCCCACTATTTGACCCCAGTGACATCCGGTCTCACTTATATGGTTGAGCGCTTTAAGAATTTTGAGGGAAGCGCAAACATTCACCTAAATGGCGTCGTAAGGAGCCGACTGGCTGAATTTGCCGAAGAGAATTTATAGTCACTCTAAGCGAAAGGCTATTGTCCTTTCGCTTTTATTTTAAAATAACAATTCACATTAAGTGCATTTTTATGTTTAACTGATTCACATTAGAGTTCAGCTCAAGGACTGTTCGACATGGTGAATTTAAAACAAAGAAATTTCCTAAAATTATTCGACTTTACTACCGATGAAATCCACTATTTAATTCAGCTAGCAGCCCAGCTAAAACAAGCCAAACAACAAGGGTTGCTCAACCAGCCTCTACGCGGGAAAAACCTAGCGCTTATCTTTGAAAAAGACTCCACCCGCACTCGCTGTGCATTTGAAGTAGCTGCTTTCGACCTTGGCGCAAATATCTCTTACCTCGGACCATCTGGCTCACAGTTAGGTCATAAAGAAACCATGAAAGACACGGCCAGAGTGTTAGGTCGCATGTACGATGGCATTGAATATCGCGGTCATGGGCAACATTTAGTTGAAGAGCTAGGCTTACATGCTGGCGTGCCAGTTTGGAATGGGCTTACTGATGAATTTCATCCAACGCAAGTTCTGGCAGATTTTTTGACCATGCAAGAGCACGCTAAAGGCAAAGCACTATCGCAAGTTGCTTTTGCTTATCTCGGCGATGCCCGAAATAACGTTGCCAACTCTTTATTGGTTGGCGCGGCAAAAATGGGTATGGATATACGATTAATTGGCCCAAAAGACTATTGGCCAGAGAAAAGCTTAGTCACCAAATGTGAAAACATTGCTCGGCAAACGGGGGCAAAAATATTGCTGACTGAAGGCACCAAACAGGGCGTTACTGGCTGTGATTTTATTTACACCGATGTATGGGTTTCGATGGGAGAGCCAATCGATTCATGGGATGCAAGAGTCAAACAGATGCTGCCATATCAAGTAAACACTGAATTATTGGCGCAAACCTGCAACCCCAATGTTAAATTTATGCACTGCCTGCCTGCTTTTCACAACAATGACACTGTGATAGGCAAACAAATTGCCGAGCAATATGGCCTCAATGGGTTGGAAGTCACTGAAGAGGTATTTGAATCCCGAGCGTCAATCGTATTTGATGAGGCAGAAAATCGCTTACACACGATAAAAGCTGTGATGCTAGCCACTTTAAGTGACGGCATTTAAGCCTGACGTAAACGCTTGCGCTAGCCTGTGTTCCTAGTATAATGCTCGGCAATTTGTCTAGGGGTTGGTCAATGCTAAACCAGTTACTACCATTTATACTGATTTTTACTGAACGAGCACTGCGCGATAATCAGCGCTTGTCTGCCCTCAATAAGATTATTTAATAACCTCCCCATAGGAGGTTTTTTTATGTCAATTAACAACCAATTATGGGAAGGAGACTATGGCGAACTCACTTTATCAAAAGCACATTATCTCTATTCCAGAACTCTCTCGTGAAGAGCTGGAATTAATCGTCGACACAGCCAGTCAGCTAAAGCAGGCTCCGAACCCAGAGCTGATAAAAAACAAAGTGATAGCGAATTGTTTTTTCGAACCTTCCACTCGAACGCGACTGTCATTTGAAACCGCAATTCAGCGTATTGGTGGCGATGTCATTGGTTTTGACAGCGGCGGCAACACTTCAATGGCAAAAAAAGGCGAAACATTAGCCGACTCGGTTCAAGTGATTTCCTCCTACGTTGATGCTTTTGTCATGCGCCACCCGCAAGAAGGCGCGGCGAGATTGGCTTCGGAGTTTTCTAAACATGTCCCTGTCATCAACGCTGGCGACGGCGCAAATCAACACCCAACCCAAACATTACTCGATTTGTTTACCATCTCTGAGACACAAGGCAAATTAGATGACTTAAGCGTCGCCTTTGTCGGCGATTTAAAATATGGCCGTACGGTGCACTCGCTCACTCAGGCACTAGCAAAATTTAACAATGTTCGCTTTTATTTCATTGCACCTAAAGCATTAGCCATGCCTGACTATATCTGTGAAGAATTGGATGAAGCTGGTATTACCTACAGCTGTCATACCGACATGGAAAGTGTCATTCCACAGCTCGATATCCTTTATATGACACGTGTACAAAAAGAGCGTTTCGATGAATCAGAGTATGCGCACATTAAATCGGCGTACATCCTAAACGCTAAGCTGCTGTCCAATGCAAAAGAAAATCTAAAAGTGCTTCATCCCCTACCAAGAGTCGATGAAATCACCACCGATGTAGATAAAACTCCCCACGCATACTATTTTGAGCAAGCTGAAAATGGCGTGTTTGCGCGCCAAGCACTATTGGCACTTGTGCTAAACGAAACATTGTAATTAGAGGATATGCAAACATGGCTAAAGAAACTCAGTTGCAAGTTGAAGCGATTAAAAACGGCACGGTCATTGACCATATTCCCGCTCAAATTGGTATTAAAGTGCTGAAACTATTTGACATGCACAACTCCCATCAGCGCGTAACCATTGGCTTGAACTTGCCTTCTTCCGCATTAGGCAGTAAAGATTTACTCAAGATTGAGAACGTGTTCATCAATGAAGAGCAAGCCAGTAAATTGGCTTTATATGCGCCGCATGCCACCGTCAATCAAATCGAAAATTACCAAGTAGTGAAAAAACTCGCACTGCAATTACCTAATACCATTAGTGATGTATTTGAGTGCCCAAACAGTAACTGCATCACCCACAATGAACCGGTTGCCAGTCACTTTAGCGTGCTAGAGAAAAAACAAGAAGTGCGATTAAAGTGCAAATACTGTGAAAAAGTCTTTTCTAGAGAGATTGTCACCGAGCGCTAGCTAGTGACCAACAAGTTGACGTCAATAGGCGAATATCCGTCACACATATTCACCTTTACCTGCCACTAATTTATCGGCAAACTGCTTTGACCTTAACACAGAAGTAAACACAATCTACGGTATTATTATGACAACAAAAGTGCTTCACACTGAATCAGCACCTGCTGCTATTGGCCCTTACGTACAAGGCGTAGACTTAGGTAATATGGTCATGACGTCAGGCCAAATCCCACTAGATCCAGTTACTGGAGAGTGCCCAAGCGATATCCAACAGCAGGCGCTTCAATCTCTTAAAAACGTAAAAGCGGTCGTCGAATCCTCTGGCCTCACCGTTGCAGACATCGTGAAAATGACAGTGTTTGTCAAAGATCTTAACCAGTTTGCCGCCATCAATGAGGTATATGGCCAGTTCTTCGACCAACACGATGTCGCTCACTACCCCGCTCGTTCATGTGTTGAAGTAGCACGTTTACCCAAAGATGTCGGCATTGAAATTGAAGCGATTGCGCTTCGCAAATAATTACAATAACACCATATGATTAAGGCGAGCCAAAGCTCGCCTTGTGCTTAGAATGTACTTTGGCTTATTTAAAGCCCTTAATTTTTTTGATCAAATCGTAGGCATTTTGAATCTCTTGTGACTTTTCTTTGGCCACGTTCATCATTTCTGGCGGCAGCCCTTTGGCCATCAATTTGTCTGGATGATGCTCGTTCATCAGCTTTCGGTATGCGCGCTTAACATCTTGGCTACTTGCATCCGGTTTTATCCCTAATACTTCATAGGCAGCGGACAGTTGATCCTTTTCTGACGCTTGTTGCCAGCCAGCATTTGAATGCCCATAACCGCCTTGTTGACCACCAAATCCTCCACTTTGTTGGAAACGAAATGCTGCTTCAAACATACGAATTCGACGCTCTAGCTGCCCTGAAGTAAAGCCTAAGCCGCTTGCCACTCGATGTAAGACTTCACGTTCACTGGGGTGCATACTACCATCAGCAAAAGCAGCGGATATCTGCAACTCTAAAAAGAATTGCATAAGGTCATGACGCCCGCCCGTTGAGGTTCTCACTCGCTCTAATACACTATCAAGAGGAAAATCCTGCTCTTTTCCTTCTCTAAACGCTTCTTGCGCCGCTCTGCGCTGTTCGCCATGCAGGTTCATTCGGTCCATCATGGCGGAAGCAAGCTGAATTTCTGACTGGGTGACCTGACCTTTCGATTTCGCTAAATGCCCCATCACAGCGAAAGCCGACCTAAAAAACTCAGCTTGTCTTTCGGCCTGACTTGGTCCAGAGCCAAAAGGATTATTTGCAAATCCCCCTTGATTAAATCGGCGAGCTTTATCAAACTGGTGACCAATTAATACACCGAGTATGGCACCAAAGACACCCCCGAATAAAAAACCAAAAAAGATACCCAGAATTTTGCCAAAAATACGCATTATGTGCTCTCAATCTATGAATTTTTCAATTGCAACGTTGTCTGATAGTGCCGGAAGCTATAATTTCCTTTATCATAAGCACCGTTTTCTCTTAATTTTGGTCGAACAGTCACCAAATTAATCTAGTTCAACAGGATAGTAAAACTCGATGCCACGTTTTTCTCGCACTCTGCTAGCCGCTTCTATTACTACCGCTTTTTTCGTGTCAGAAGTTCACGCTGAAGCCTCGCTAGACAAAGGTGTACAAGACATGCCTCCATTCGGGCAATGTCAAGTATTAGACCCTATTGATCAATGCTTGGTCAATGTACCTGCACCTAAAAATGCCAAAGATTTACCTGTGAACGTCAACGCCGACAACCTACAGGCCACCAATAACGACAAAGCGACATATACTGGTAATGTTGTCGTCACACAAGGTCATAAGCGGATTACCGCCGACAATGTGACCTACCATAAAAAAGAACAGGTCGTCGTGGCTAAAGGGAATGTCAATTTTAGTGATGGGCAGATAAAAGCGGTCTCAGATAAAGCTACCGATGACTTAAGCAACAATCACTTTACGCTATCCAATACTAAATACAATTTTTTGTGCCAACCTGGGCGTGGCACCGCGGTTTATGTTTCCAATACTGGCAAAGCCTTATATCAAATTGATGACGGCACCATTACTTCTTGCCCAGCAGGTAATGATGCATGGCGCCTTAAAGCTTCAAGCATAGACATCAATCAAAATGACGAGCAGGCGACCTTTTACAATCCTAGGTTTGAAATTCAAAATGTACCCGTGTTTTATCTACCCTACCTTGTGGTGCCTATTGGCAAAACGCGTAAAACTGGCTTTTTGTACCCTTCGGTTTCCTATGGTTCTACCGATGGGTTTACCACGGATGTGCCTATTTACTGGAACTTAGCGCCAAACTATGACTTAACGACCAACGTCAAATACATGCAAGAGCGTGGTACTCAACTAGATAATAAATTTCGATATTTAACTGATTACGGCTCTGGCACTATAAACACTGAATATTTACCGGATGATAAAAAATATCCAACTAAGGGCGCTCGCTGGGCCTTCCAGTATACTCATAGTGGTATCTATGACCAGCACTGGAAGTTTAATATTGATTATTCCAAAGTCAGCGATATCACTTATTTTTCTGACTTAAGTTCCAGCATTGGTACCCAGTCTGATGGGCAATTGATGCAACAAGGCGAAGCCACTTATCGCTCAAACAACTGGGATGCGTCAGTACTCGTTAGGAGTTTTCAGATCCTTAATGAAAACAGTCAACCTTACAAGGTCCTGCCTCAGCTGACATATAATTACTATCAGCCTCAAGCGGTCAACCACCTTGATTTTAACTTAACGAGCCAACTGTCAAACTTTACTACACAGCAAGCAGGAGAGCCTTCTGCCACTCGCTTACATATCGAGCCTGGCATCACCCTTCCGTTTAGCAATACATGGGGAACATGGACAACACAGCTTCAGCTACCCATGACCTATTACTCTCAAGATCTAAACGGGGTGAATAACACTTCGCCAACTTTAGGTGGTAAAGCCAACCCAAACTACGGTTTAACACCGACAGCTACTCGAGTCCTTCCAGTCTTTAGCAGTGATGCGAAAATGGTATTGGAAAGTAACACAAAATTCTTAGATGAATATACACAAACCCTCGAGCCAGAAATCAAATATGTCTATATCCCAGATGTCAATCAAAATGATATCGGCACTTATGATTCGACCCAATTGGAAACAGACTACTACGGTTTGTTTCGAACCCGTAAGTATAGCGGATATGATAGATACCAAGGAGCCAATCAAGTCACCTATGGCGCCACTTCTAGGTTCTTTGATGACGACTATAAGGAGCGTGCTAATATCGCCTTTGGTCAAATTCTTTACTTAAACAAAGGGCTAAGAATTGACTCCACTTCCTCTGATAAATCCAGTTTCTCTGCTTGGGCATTGCAAGGGGACTTTAACTATGGTGATGATTGGCTCTATAACGCCAGCATACAATACGACTCTGACATTAGTACCGTGCAAACTGGTAGCACTTATTTAGAATATCGATTTGATGGTGGTTTCCTTCAAACCAATTATCGCTATGTTAATAAGGACTATATTAAAAATACAGTAAATTACACAAGTTCAGTCGCAGACACCATAACCGTTGATGGCATATCACAAGCAGGGTTGCTAGGCAGCTACCAGCTATCTAAAAAGTGGTCTGCTTTAGGCCAATATTTTTATGATTTAACCACGGACAATAATATTGAATGGTCTGCGGGACTAAAATACACATCAGACTGTTGGTATATTGCTTTTACTTATAGTAATCGCCTGAAAAACTGGAACAACAATGGCACCGAAACAACTGATGTGTCCACATATTATGCCAATAATCTGACTCCAAACTATGAAAATAACTTCGGTTTTACTTTCGGTATTATTGGTTTTGGTACTAGCGTGGGCTCTTCCTCCAGTGCAACAGGACTCGTCGATGGTACGAGCCAGTCCTTAAGCTACACCAACCCTTTTTTCTTAAATAACTAATTTTGTAATCCCGCTAAGTATTCTATTTAGCGGGTTGTTCTATAGGAAACCCTATGAAAAAGTGGACAATTATACTCTCGTGCCTACTAGCACCCTTCACGATGAGTGTGGCCAATGCTCAACCTGTGGAGCTGAATAAAGTGGTGGTCATCGTCAACAAAGGCGTGATTCTACAAAGTGATGTCGATACCGCAATGAAAATGCTGAAACTTAATGCAAAAGAAAGCGATCAGACCTTGCCAAGCGATAAATTGTTAAAAAAGCAAGTCATTGACAAGCTCATCTTAGATAAAATTCAGCAGCAAGAAGCAAAGAGACTGGGCATCCAAATTAATGACAAGCAATTGGATGCGGCAATGGAAGACATTGCTAAAAGCAAAAAACTCACTTTGAAACAGCTCATTACTACCGTACAAAATGCAGGTATTAGCTACCCCACCTTTAGAAACGAAATTCGCCATGAAATTGCCGAACGTGAAGCTCGAAATGCATTGGTTCGTCAGCGCATCAATATTCTCCCTGCAGAAGTAAATAATTTAGCAAAGATTTTAGCGAATCAAACCAACGCAAATGTGGAATACAAATTTGCCCATATTCAGCTTAATTTCACCGAACAGGACAAACAACAAGTTGAAAGCCAAGCCGAAGAATTGGTCAAGAAGCTAAAATCTGGCGCAAACTTTAGTACTATGGCCTATAGCTACTCGAAAGGGCCAAAGGCGCTAAGTGGTGGCCAATGGGGATGGATGAGTAAAGAAGAAATGCCTACCGTCTTTGCCGATCAGATAAAAATGCAAAAGAAAGGCAGTATCATTGGGCCATTTTTAGTAGGTTCCAGTTATCACATTCTGAAAATTGAAGATGTGAAGGGGCTTAAAACCATCGCGGTAACCGAAGTTGATGCTCGCCATATTCTTATTAAACCAAGCATTATCCTAAGTGACGCTGGAGCGCAAAAAGAGCTAAACGGCTTTATTAAAGAAATTAAACAAGGCAAAGCAACATTTGCCGAACTTGCTAAGCAATACAGTCAAGATCCAGGCTCCGCCGCGCAAGGTGGTAACCTAGGTTACCAGACACCTGACTCATTTGTGCCAGAATTTAAACACCAAGTTGAAACGTTACCCGTGGGTAAAATCAGCAAGCCATTTAAGACAGTAAATGGTTGGCACATTGTAGAAGTCCTTGGCCGTAAAAAAGTAGATAGAACCGATGCGGCAATGAAAAATCGAGCTTATCAAATTCTATTTAATCGCAAGTTCAATGAAGAAGCAGGGGCATGGCTGCAAGAAATGCGTGCTGGCGCCTATGTTGACATTCTAAAAGGCAACAATAGCGATGACAGTTAAAAGAATCATGGTAACGGCTGGTGAGCCTGCTGGCATAGGGCCAGATTTGGTGCTGGCATTGTCCAAACAAGATTGGCCACACCAGATCACCGTTTGCGCCGACAAACAGTTGCTCGCAGAGCGAGCAAAGCTGTTGCAGATTCAGGTTGAACTAATAGATTATCAGCCTGATTTGGAGCCTAAACCCCAACGTGCAGGTTCACTTATTATCGATCATATCCCACTGGCTGAGAACACCGTGCCCGGAACACTCAATGAGCAGAACAGTACTTATGTTTTGCAAACGCTAGAGCGAGCCGCGAACGCTTGTATGCAAGGAGAGTTTGACGCCATTGTCACTGGCCCAGTACATAAAGGCATTATCAATCAAGCTGGAGTAGCGTTTAGTGGTCATACTGAGTTTTTTGCCGAAAAGTCCGATACACCTTTAGTAGTAATGATGTTGGCAACCCAAGGGCTACGTGTAGCACTTGCCACAACGCACATTCCTCTTGCTGAGGTTTCTAGTGCCGTGACACGCGACAGGCTGACAAGCATAGTGCAGATACTGCATAAAGACATGCAAGAGAAATTTGCCATCGACAAGCCATGCATATATATTTGCGGGCTTAATCCGCACGCAGGCGAAAATGGCTATTTAGGGCATGAGGAAATTGATACCATCACGCCAGCAATTGACGCTATGCGTGACAAATATGGCTATGAACTCGTCGGCCCATTGCCTGCCGATACTATATTTAGCCAACAATATTTAGAGAAAGCAGATGTTATCTTAGGCATGTATCATGACCAAGTTCTGCCTGTGCTCAAATACAAAGGTTTTGGTCGCTCTGTCAATATCACGCTAGGGCTACCATTTATTAGGACTTCTGTTGACCATGGTACCGCGCTCGATCTCGCGGGCAAGGGCATCGCCGACTCGGGCAGTTTTATCACCGCCCTTGAGCAGGCAGTCGAGCTGGTCAATAACCAAGTGAATTAGAGAAAATTATGAAAAATGATGTCCACTTAGGGCACAAAGCCCGTAAGCGATTTGGGCAAAACTTCTTAAACGATCCATACATAATTGATGGGATTGTTTCAGCCATCAACCCAAGGCCTGGGCAAAACTTAGTCGAGATTGGTCCAGGTCTTGGAGCCATTACTGAGCCCGTTGGCAAAGAAGTGGACAAATTTACCGTCATCGAATTAGACCGAGATTTGGCTGAGCGATTAAGAAATCATCCAGATCTGGCCTCTAAGCTTACCATCCATGAAGGCGATGCCATGCGTTTCGACTTCACACAGCTAGTGCGGCCAAATAACAAGCTACGAATTTTTGGTAATCTGCCATATAACATCTCAACTCCTTTGATGTTCCACTTATTTGAATTTCATAAAGATATTCAAGACATGCACTTTATGCTACAAAAAGAAGTGGTGAATCGATTAGCAGCCGGGCCGGGCAGTAAGGCTTATGGCCGATTAACCGTTATGGCACAGTACTATTGCAAAGTGGTACCTGTGCTCGAAGTGCCACCAAGCGCATTTGTACCACCGCCTAAAGTTGAATCTGCTGTGGTTCGTTTGGTGCCTTACGAGACCTTGCCACACCCGGCGAACAACTTAAATTGGTTAGATCGAGTTTGTCGAGAAGGGTTCAATCAAAGACGAAAAACGGTACGTAACTGCTACAAAAGCTTGTTAGATACCGAAACCCTAGAGCACTTAGGTATCAATCCAAGTATGCGCCCTGAAAATCTGACTTTAGAACAGTTTGTTGCTATGGCAAACTGGTTAGATGAAAACCATTAGTCAATAAGCTGGTCGTGTTTCTACATGATCAGCGCTATACATAATAATAAAGAACTGAGTTAGGAGTTAACATGGAAGTAAGTCAACCCTGTATAAAAGTTCAAGTTCATACTAAGTACATCAAAGAACAATCAGACCCCGACAACAAGCGATTTATTTTCGCGTATATCATTACTATCAAAAACTTAAGCCTGCAAACCGTCCAGCTCATGAGCAGGCGATGGTTAATTACCGATGCCAATGGAAAACAAATGTCCGTCGAAGGCGATGGTGTGGTTGGTCAGCAGCCTTTCATTGAAGGGAATGATGAGTACACCTACAGTAGCGGCACGGCCATTGAGACTCCCGTTGGCGTTATGCAGGGACAGTACATTCTGCTCGACGAAAAAGGACAAGAGTTCGTTACCGAAATAGAGCCATTTAGATTGGCTGTACCCAATGTTTTGAACTAGCGATTCGGGGATCATCATGTCGACATATATTGTGGGCGATATTCAAGGGTGCTTAGACGAGCTGCTATTACTGTTAAAGCAAGTTTCCTTTGACAAGAAACACGATCAATTATTAGTCGCAGGTGATCTCGTTGCGCGTGGCCCAAAATCTCTTGAAACCCTGCGCTTTATAAAGGATTTAGGTAAAGCTGCGAAAGTTGTACTAGGTAATCACGACCTACACTTATTGGCAGTTTCTATTGGACGCTTTGATGTAAAAGCTAAAGACAACACCACAGCTATTTTCTCCGCTAAAGATAAAGATAAACTGCTTAGCTGGCTCAGAAAACAACCACTATTCATAGAGCATGATGAATTTGTCTTGTGCCATGCTGGTATTTCACCTCAGTGGGATCTCATTACAGCCCGCTCTGCTGCACACGAGATAGAAACGCTATTACAAGGAGCACAATGGCAATGGCTTATCGAGAACATGTACGGCGATACGCCAGAGACTTGGTCAAATGACCTGTCTGGCCTTGAGCGCTATCGTTATATTATCAATGCTTTCACTCGCATGCGCTTTGTCGATACGCAAGGCAGGCTAGACATGCTGCAAAAAAAGCCACCAAGCGAGATACAAAATGCCCACCTTGTCCCTTGGTTTCAATATCCAGACAGGATAGAGATTTCTAAGTCCATCATATTTGGTCACTGGGCGGCTTTGCAAGGTTACCGGAGCAAGCGTTTTATTGGCTTAGATACTGGTTGTGTTTGGGGAGGAGAATTAACCATGATTCGTTGGGAAGATAGGGTTTACTTTACTCAAAAGAGCATAACAAACCCCATCTAGGCCATACTATCTGTATAGCATCATTAAGCTTATGAGAAATTCTAACATCCTGGCCGTTATACTCTTTCCAACACGTTAAAGCTCATATCATAGACATTTCTTTCGTCAGCTTGGTACTGCTCGCTGAAACTGGTTTTCCAGCTACTGCCCCAGTCAGGAAAGCAGGTATCGCCCTCTATATTTGCATCGATAAAAGTCAAATACAGTTTATCTGCCTTGACAAGGCAAGCATCATAAATTGAGCCGCCGCCGATGATCATCACTTCTTCCGAGTCAATTTTGGCCAATTCAATCGCATCATCAATTGAAGCGACCACTTTTACGCCTTCAATATGCAGGTCAAGGTTGCGACTGATGACGATATTCATTCTGCCAGGAAGTGGCTTTCCTATTGAGTCGAACGTCTTTCTTCCCATGACGATGGGCTTACCCATTGTACAGCGTTTAAACCAAGCAAAGTCTGCTGGCAGGTGCCAAGGCATCTGATTGTCCTTGCCAATTACTCTATTATTGGCCATTGCGGCAATTAAGCTGATGATCATGATGGTTTCCTTTTACTCTGACGAGGGTAGACGGACACTAGCTAAAGCTATTGCATGAGCAGATTCTATATGATTGGGGCGTATAAAAGATACAAAAAAGCCGCGTCGATTAACACGCGGCTCCATTTTAACTGGCTATCTGGCTAGCCTCACCGTTAAGTTAAGCGAGGTTAATCACGGACGTAGATAACATGGCCGTCATCATCTTCGTCATCCCAGTCATCGTCATCTTCGGTAATAACGTCGTCGCTGTTCATGACTTCATTGTGGTAATCATCCCACATGAAATCCACAGACTCTTCTTCGTTATCTGAAGCTTCCTCTCTCGGTAAGCTTTCCATAAAATCAGCCAGTTTATAACAAAGCTCTTTTGTACCCTTTTTATTCACAGCGGAAATTTTGAAGTATTCCCCTTGCCAACCGAGCGCATCGATGATCTGATCGATTTTCTCTTGTGCTTCTTCTTCTGGCAGAAGATCGATTTTGTTGAATACTAACCAACGAGGCTTATCTGCCAACTTTTCGCTGTATTGTTCAAGCTCATCGATAATAGTCAACGCATTTTGCACCGGATCAGATTGATCAATCGGAAGAAGATCAATCATGTGCAGCAGCACGCGGCAGCGCTCTAAATGCTTTAAGAATCGAATACCTAGCCCTGCACCCTCTGCAGCACCTTCAATAAGCCCAGGGATATCAGCCACTACGAAGCTTTTCTCTGCCACTACACTAACCACGCCTAGGCTTGGGATCAGAGTAGTAAACGGGTAATCTGCCACCTTAGGTTTTGCAGCAGAAACGGAGCGGATAAAGGTCGACTTACCTGCATTCGGCAAACCAAGCATACCGACATCTGCTAAAAGAAGCAGCTCTAAGCGAAGCTCACGAACTTCACCCTTGGTACCCATGGTTTTTTGTCGTGGCGCACGATTGACAGAAGATTTAAAGCGAGTATTACCCAACCCGTGCCAGCCGCCTTTTGCAACCATGAGCTTTTTGCCATGTGTGGTCACCTCACCTACGATCTCATTGGTGTGGATATCGACAGCACGAGTGCCGACCGGTACGCGTAATACCTTGTCTTTACCGCGCTTACCAGTACAGTTACCACCACGGCCATTATCGCCTCTCTCCGCGGCATAGAAGCGCTGGAAACGATAATCAATCAGCGTATTTAGGTTTTCGTCAGCTTCGATATAAATGTCACCGCCGTCACCACCATCACCGCCGTCTGGCCCACCTTTTGTTACGAATTTCTCGCGCCAGAAACTGACAATACCGTTACCGCCATCGCCTGCTTCAACTTTGATTGTCGCTTCATCAACGAACTTCATTTTTCACCCCGCAATTGTCGCGTTGCAATACCACCTCTACAGGCAATATAAATTCTAGCAGATAGCTTCACCCACTAGTTTTAACGTTCTTATAAATAAAAAACCCCGCCAATTGGCAGGGCTTTTGAAATCAGCTTAAAGTCTGTTATTACTCAGCTTCGATGCTAACGAATTTACGGTTTTTAGGACCTTTAACTTCGAACTTCACTTTACCATCAGATAGAGCAAATAAAGTGTGGTCTTTACCGATACCAACGTTAGTACCTGCATGGAACTTAGTACCACGCTGACGAACAATAATGTTACCAGCTAGTACAGATTCACCACCGAAACGCTTAACACCAAGACGTTTACTTTCTGAATCGCGGCCGTTACGAGTAGAACCGCCAGCTTTTTTGTGTGCCATTGTTAAACTCTCCTAAATTATTAAGCGTTGATGCCAGTGATTTTCACTTCGGTGAACCACTGACGGTGGCCTTGCTGCTTACGAGAGTGCTTACGACGACGGAACTTAACGATTTTAACTTTATCGCCACGACCGTGTTGTACAACTTCAGCAGTTACTTTGCCGCCTGCAACTAGAGGGGCACCAACAGTGACCTCTTCACCGTTAGCAACAAGTAAAACCTTGTCAAATTCAACTGTTGCGCCAGTTTCAACGTCTAATTTCTCTAAACGAAGAGTTTGACCTTCGCTTACACGGTGTTGTTTACCACCAGATTGGAAAACAGCGTACATATTTTACTCCGCTTTTTCCGCACAGCCTTTGCTTACAAAATGAGCTATTGGGTGTGCGCTAAACTAATCATCAATAGGGCGCAGATTTTACAGAAAGGTAATCCTGTTGACAAGCCATAAATGAAAAAAATTGGTTGATTGATAATCAGCGAGGAAATTTGCCCAGTAGATACCGATTTATCATGTATCAAAACACTCGAATTAGTGTATTATTCGCAGCCTAAGCAGATTGAGCGATCACGCTTATGACAACAAGTTCACAGCAAATTTTGTGAAAATGTTCTGTTTTAGGCCTTTTGCTGTTGATAACAAATGATTAAGTTAGAATGCCAAACTTCATCGCCTGTATTCACAATTAAGATGCTTGAAATACAAACAAAATTTAACCTTAAGAAAGATAAACAGGCTGTAAAGCCGCCCCGAAACTCAGCTGGAATTACGATGGATTTTAATGCTATCCAAACACTGACTGCCAATGACATGGCAAAAGTTAACCAAACCATTCAAAGCCAACTTAACTCTGATGTCGCCCTCATCAATCAGCTAGGGTTATATATTGTAAGCGGTGGTGGAAAGCGCTTACGTCCGTTGCTCGCTGTGCTTTCAGCTAAGGCTCTAGGCTACCAAGGCGAGTATCATACCACAGCAGCGGCATTTATTGAGTTTATTCATACCGCAACTTTACTACACGATGACGTAGTAGATGAGTCTGATATGAGACGTGGTAAAGCCACAGCCAATGCGGCTTTTGGCAACGCTGCCAGCGTACTCGTCGGTGATTTTATCTATACCCGCTCTTTCCAAATGATGACCAAACTCGGATCATTGAAGATCTTAGAGCTGATGAGTGATGCTGTAAACGTCATCGCTGAAGGTGAAGTTCAGCAATTGATCAATTGCAATGATCCATCCGTGACCGAACAAGATTACATGCACGTCATTTACTCCAAAACCGCACGCCTATTTGAAGCCGCAACGCAAATTGGTGCCATCCTATGCGACGCGCCAGAGGAAATAGAAACGGCACTGAAGAATTACGGCAAATACTTAGGCACGGCATTTCAACTCATTGACGACGTTATGGACTATACGTCGGATGGTGATGAAATGGGAAAAAATGTCGGTGATGATTTAGCAGAAGGCAAACCGACTCTCCCGCTTCTCTATGCGATGCACAACAGCTCAGGAGAAGATGCTGAACTTATTAAACAGGCTATCGAAAAAGCCAATGGGATGGATCAATTAGATCGAATCCTTTCAATCATGGCAGAGACGGGATCACTCCAATACACACAAGAGAAAGCCGTTCAAGAAGCTGACAAAGCAATCGAGCAGCTTGACGTATTGCCTGACAGCGAATACAAACAAGCTCTTATCTCGCTTGCCCACCTTGCGGTGCATCGAAGCAAATAAGCTTTATTGGTATATTGCCTCAAAAAAATAGCTGACTTTGAAGTCAGCTATTTTTACATCTCAAACTGATATTTCTTTCGCTAACTCATTACTTAACGAATTCTACACCAATCTTGATATCGCCGTTTAGCGTTTCTAGCATGTTATCTAGCGCAGACTTCTCGTAAGCACTGAGTGGACCATAGCTTAGGATTTCTTCTACGCCATTCTTACCCAGTTTAATCGGTTGAGCAAAGAATGGAGCATGCTCGCCAGCGCCTTCGACATAAGCGCACTCAACAACATTTGTTTCGCCTTGTAAGGCTTTAACCAGAGATAGACCGAAACGACAAGCAGCTTGGCCCATAGATAGAGTTGCACTACCACCGCCCGCTTTGGCTTCAACCACTTCTGTCCCTGCATTTTGAATACGCTTGGTCAATGCTTCAATTTCATCGTCAGAGAAGCTCACGCCTTCCACTTGAGACAATAGAGGAAGGATAGTTACACCGGAATGACCACCGATAACAGGAACCTTCACGTCAACTGGGTTTTTGCCCTTAAGCTCAGCAACAAACGTTTCAGAGCGAATCACGTCAAGCGTGGTCACACCAAATAGTTTGTTTTTATCGTAAACACCGGCTTTTTTCAGTACTTCTGCAGCGATAGGCACTGTGGTATTCACTGGGTTAGTGATAATGCCAATACACGCTTTCGGGCATACGACTGCAATTTTCTCAGCGAGAGATTTAACGATGCCAGCATTAACGTTGAATAGATCCGCACGATCCATACCTGGTTTACGAGCAACACCTGCAGAAATCAATACGATATCCGCGCCTTCCAATGCTGGCGTTGGATCTTCACCAGCATAGCCTTTGATCGATACCGGAGTTGGGATATGGCTAAGATCTGCTGCTACACCCGGCGTTACTGGAGCAATATCATATAGAGCCAGATCAGAACCAGCAGGTAAGTGGTTTTTGAGTAAAAGAGCTAAGGCTTGACCGATGCCACCAGCGGCACCAACAACGGCTACTTTCATTGTGTTCTCCTTGGGATGAGAGAGTAATTATTATCGGAAAATATGGGCTTAAAAACTATAGCAATCATTTATTGATTACAAACAATAAAAATCAGCTTTGCGATGTCACGCAACGCAGAACCTTTGTACAATATATTTGCACTCACCTTGACGATAAAACTGCATGAATCGCAACCTATTTATGATTTTTGAGCCCCAGAATACGCATCAGTTTTTGTCAAGATAGCTATATTAAGATAGGTATGCGAAAATATTCACAGTAACGATACATCAATAACGAAAGAAACAAAACCATGCGCAATTCAGAAAAACAAGAAAGCTTAGTTCGCGCTTTTAAAGCCCTACTAAAAGAGGAGCGATTCGGTTCTCAAAGCGATATTGTTGATGCCCTTAAGCAAGAAGGTTTCGATAATATCAACCAGTCCAAAGTCTCTCGCATGCTCACCAAGTTTGGCGCAGTGAGAACACGCAATGCCAAAATGGAAATGGTCTATTGTTTACCTGCCGAACTCGGTGTGCCAACTGCATCAAGCTCGCTAAAAGAATTAGTGTTAGGCATTGATAGAAATAGTGCTCTGATTGTTATCCATACCGGACCAGGCGCTGCACAGTTGATTGCCAGACTATTAGATTCTCTTGGCAAATCTGAAGGCATATTGGGCGTAGTTGCCGGTGATGACACTATATTTATCACACCAACCATGTCAGTGACTACTGAGCAAGTGTTTGAATCAGTGTGTGAATTGTTCGAGTATTCCGGCTAATCAACTGAAAAATATCGCAACAACTCGAAAGCAGCGTGTTCGTTTTACACGCTGTCTCTTCGTCCCTTATTCCTAGTAGTTATTTCCTTATGAAGTAACACGATAATAACTTCCCCGCTTATTTAGCCAGTTTGTATACACTTTACCTATTACTCAGTCACTTTATCACCAAAGTAATATCATGAAGACAACCGTTTTAATGATTGTATCTTTGCTTACCTTAATGTTGAGTACTGCTCCTGTGTATGCACAGCAGTTCATCACCATAGGTACCGGCTCTGTCACAGGTGTTTATTACCCAGCAGGTGGTGCGATTTGCAAACTCGTTAATGAAGGAAGAAAGCAGCACCACACTAGATGCTCGGTAGAATCAACGGGCGGGTCTATATTCAATGTGAACGCAATACGTGAGAAAGAGCTCGATTTTGGTATTGTTCAATCCGACTGGCAATACCACGGATACAACGGGACGAACAAGTTCAGTAAGCAAGGCCCATACAAAAAACTACGCGCTCTGTTTTCTTTACATACTGAACCCTTCAACCTGATTGCCCAGCCCGACGCCAATATACAATCACTTAAAGACATTAAAGGCACTCGAGTGGATATCGGTAACCCAGGCTCAGGAGACCGGGCCACTATGGGTGTCGTGATGCAAGCAATGGGGTGGACTGGTGAAAGCTTTCAGCAACCAAGCAAGCTCACTGGAGCGAAGCGTTCGCAAGCCTTATGTGATAACAAGATTGATGCCTTTGTCTATGTCGTTGGCCACCCAAATGGTCCAATAAAAGAAGCCACCACGGCTTGCGGGGCTAAGCTTGTGCCCGTTACCGGCCCACAAATAGACAAAATTGTCGCAGGCAAGCCTTACTATGCCTACAGTATGATACCTGCGGGTATGTATTCAGACATTCAGCCAGAGGTTCAAAGCTTTGGTGTGCTCGCCACCCTAGTGACTAGTACCAACACATCCAATGAGGTCGCCTACATCGTCACCAAAGCCGTTTTTGAAAACTTTGATACCTTTATCACCATGCACCCTGCTTTAGCCAATATTAAAAAGGAAGACATGATCACTTCTGGTATCTCTATACCGCTGCACCCGGGGGCTAAAAAGTATTATCGTGAGGTGGGATTAATTAAATAGTCCATCGCGTCATTTACGAAAAATAGTCACAAGCAATTGTGGTTTATAGGCTTTTCTTAGAGCAAGGGAGCAACTTAAGAGCAAATATGTTCATCGACACTGAACGCATCATTGAGAACGATTTCTGATACTGTTTGTTGTCCATCGAGCTCAACTAAGAGTTGATAGTGACCTTCTGGACCAGATGGACCCAATATAGGTGCCTCTATTTGAAAAATGGCTTTTATCTGATTATCTCGAACATCTATCGGGATTTGATAGGTGACGCCATCGAATTTAATCGACGCCGAAACTAGGCCAGGTTTTAAGGTTTGGTAACCTACACGTACAATAAGCTCGCAACCACCGCCATGATGCCAAACTTGCTCAGTTGAGACCATCCCCATCCTAACATTTTGAATAAACTGAAGTAATGGTGCTTTCCCAATTCTTACAGATTGAGTTTTATCTATCGTGTTTGTGGGCAGGCATTGGTCAGCAAAGCCACATTCTTCGGGGTCGAGAAAAAGCATTTCAAGCAGATTTCTGCCAACATTAAGCAGTGAACGAATGTCTCTGCGATAGATGTCACTTGAACCATCACAATCCAGAACGGCCAATCCATTAACGCGTATTTCTGCATATTGCTCAATGCCTGTTATAAGTAAGTCTATGCCAGAGTAATCTAACTGGTGCTTCTCCAATACAAATTCATGGGATAAATACCATTCTTGGCACGCTATCTGATTTTCGCTCAATGCGCTTGGTAACACGTCTGAGAGTGAGGTGGGCAGAGCACATGTGGATTGTGGCAATGATATGTCCGTTAAAGACGACAGCTGCCAAGGTGCATTGAGAATTATCTGCATAGAACAACGGATTCCATTCAATGGCAGCAATCTCCGATTGCTGCTGATGTAGAGGTTTACAAACTCTAACGGTTACTCGTCTTCAAAATCGTCTTCGTCGTCATAAACAGCATCATCACCTTCATAGTAGGTTCCCCAACCGTCATAAATGATGTCATGTTTCTCAGCCAATTCGACCAGCTTTTTCACCTGCTCTCCTATCACAGCCTCGTCTAAAGATGATTGCATTGTTGCATCAACACAGAACAACTTATTGCCGTCTTCATCCTCAGTCTCTTCTGCTTCCAACACTTCAAAACCCATCTTAAAAGCGTCAATCACGGCTTTTTCTAATGTGTCAAAGTTCTCTGAGAACAGATGGTGCTCAATGTCATAGACAGCATCGGGATCGCTACCATCTTCCAATAGCGCTTGAATAATGTCTCTGGTGTCTTCTTTTTGAATTTCAATCAACTCATCTACAGATAGATAGTCTTCTTGAGACATAACATTTCTCCAAATTATTCCCACTATATGCTGGGTCAGTTGTACTTCAGGTATGATAAGGCACGCAATATGTCATGGATGCCGCTGAATTGCCATTACTATCTCAATATGTCGTACAATTTAACGCTACATCTTACAAATAGTGCCGATTGGACGCTAATTGCGACTAAATCTGGTAATAGCAAATCAGCTGTGAATATTTAGAATATTATAAAGAGGTATTTTTAGAGCAAACCTGAGCAAAATAAGCATAACTATCTCTATATTGCCTATAAAACGTAAAGTTAAAGATCGCATAAACAAACACATTCTGCCTTAATATCAAACACAAAGTGCATATAAACCCACCTAAAAAGCAATCTCAATCACCTTCACCAACTCTAGATTGCCGAATAACCAAGCAATAAACACATCGCAGCCATATAGACTAATTCGCTAAAAAACAAACTGTTTACACTAAAAGTTAACACAAAAAACTAAAATACAACCAAGTGTTAGCATTTACTATGATTGTGGTAACTTGCATATTTTACGCAATCTTGTCATATATTATGGATAGGTTAAAAAGTAAGGAAGTAATATGAGTAAGTTGTATGTAGGCTCTGAAGTAGGACAATTAAGGCGAGTGTTATTGAACCGTCCTGAGAGAGCACTCACCCATCTCACTCCTTCTAATTGTCATGAATTATTGTTCGATGACGTGTTAGCAGTGGAAGCAGCAGGTAAAGAGCATGACGCTTTTGCTAATACCTTAACTCAGCAAGGCGTCGAAGTACTGCTTTTGCATGATTTATTTGTCGAAACATTGGAAATTCCAGAAGCAAGACAGTGGCTGTTAAATACACAAATATCCGACTTTAGATACGGTCCAACTTTTGCCAAAGATCTGCGTAACTACCTCTCGGAAATGGACAACGAGCATTTAGCCACGGTATTACTCGGTGGCTTGGCCTATTCGGAACTACCTATCCATTCCTCCTCAATGCTGCCTAAAATGCATCGCCCAATTGATTTTGTTATTGAACCTTTGCCGAATCACTTGTTTACTCGTGATACCTCGTGCTGGGTATATGGTGGTGTATCGCTTAACCCGATGAGAAAGCCAGCTCGACAAAGAGAAACCAACCACCTACGAGCCATTTATCGTTGGCACCCTGTGTTTGCCAACCAAGGCTTTATCAAATATTTTGGTGATGACGATTTGCATTATGATAACGCCAATATCGAAGGCGGTGACGTGTTAGTCATAGGTAAAGATGCGGTACTTATCGGTATTTCTGAGCGCACCAAACCTCAAGGAGTCGAAAATCTTGCCGCGAGCTTGTTTAAGCATGGTCAAGCGAAACAGGTGATTGCCGTTGATCTGCCAAAACATCGCTCTTGTATGCATCTAGATACGGTAATGACTCATATGGATGTCGACACGTTTTCTGTCTACCCGGAGATTATGCGAAAAGATTTAGATACTTGGCGCTTAACCCCGAAAGGCAACAATGGTGACATGAACGTTGAAAAGCTACCGAGCTACATCCACGCCATTGAGGATGCACTTTCTCTAGATAGCCTCAAAATTATCACCACTGGCGGGGACAATTACGAAGCTGAGCGTGAGCAGTGGAACGATGCCAACAATGTGCTGACAGTAAAACCTGGCGTGGTTATTGGATATGAACGCAATGTCTATACCAACGAAAAATATGACAAGGCAGGCATCACTGTTTTAACTATTCCTGGTAATGAGCTTGGTCGAGGCCGAGGTGGTGCAAGGTGTATGAGTTGCCCACTGGAAAGAGACAGTATCTAATACAATTAAGATTGAAAATGGTGGCTCGAAAGCCACCATTTTTTTTATGGGTATAGATAGGTATGGAAAGAGATAAAGTTAATCTGTACCACCAACAGTGATTGAATCGAGTTTAAGCGTTGGCTGACCTACACCAACAGGAACACTTTGCCCAGCTTTGCCACATACACCTACTCCACGATCTATGCTGAGATCATTGCCAACCATAGAGACTTGCTGCATCGCTTCAATACCTGAGCCAATTAGGGTTGCACCCTTGACTGGTTGCGTGATCTTACCATCTTCTATCAAATACGCTTCTGAGGTAGAAAAAACAAATTTTCCAGAAGTAATGTCCACCTGTCCTCCGCCAAAGTTAGGCGCATACAGACCTTTTTTCACCGTTGATATGATTTCTTCAGGGGTGTGTTCGCCAGGCAACATATAAGTGTTCGTCATTCGAGGCATTGGCAGATGTGCATAAGATTCTCTTCGGCCGTTCCCCGTCGGCTCTACTCCCATTAAGCGAGCATTGAGCTTATCTTGCATGTAGCCTTTCAGAACCCCTTTTTCAACCAGTACGTTATATTGACCTGCTACGCCTTCATCATCCACGTTTAAAGATCCACGCAGATCTTTTAAAGTGCCATCATCAACGATGGTACACAAATCCGAGGTAACACTTTGACCAATTTTACCCGTGAATACGGAAGATTCCTTACGGTTAAAATCACTTTCTAATCCATGACCAACCGCTTCATGCAATAACACTCCAGGCCAACCTGAACCTAGGATCACTGGCATACTACCTGCTGGCGCAGCCACCGCCTCTAAATTAACCTGAGCTTGACGAATTGCTTCATCGGCAAACTGGTAAGCCACTTTATTGCCGTTTTCATCCGATAAGAAATAGTCGTAACTAAATCGGCCACCGCCCCCCGCGCTGCCTCGCTCTCTTCTATCGCCTTTTTGCAACAGAACACTAATAGACAAACGGACAAGAGGACGAACATCTCCAGCAAAAGTACCATCGGTAGCCGCCACCAACATTTGTTCATGGACAGCGCTTAAACTGACTGAGACTTCTTGCACCAAAGGCTCTTTTGTACGGATATAAGCATCTAGCTGTTTAAGAAGCTCTGTTTTTTGCTCTTTTTCCCAGCAAGATAAAGGATTAATCGATTGATAGTAATCAGGTGTAGCATGGCGTTGCAACGCTTTGACACTGGCATTTTGCCCTTTTCTCGCGATACCGCGAGCTGCAACTGCACTTTGTTTCAGGCCATCTAACTGAATTTGATCAGAATAAGCAAAGCCGGTTTTTTCTCCCGCGACCGCCCTTACTCCAACACCACGATCGATATTAAAAGAACCATCTTTAATGATACTATCTTCAAGCACCAAAGATTCATGCCAACTGGATTGAAAGTAAATATCCGCATAATCAATATGCCGTGTCGCAATGCTTTCCAACGTGTCTGCGATATCTTTTTCCGTCAAACCTGCGGGCTTGAGTAACGCATCTTCAATGCTATTTATAATCATAGTCTGCTCTTAATTTTCAATAAGTTGTTGCCCAAACCGAGTATGGTGTCGGATTGGCATTTTATCTCTTACTTGCTTTACAAGATTTATATCTAGCTCAACAACCACGCTATCCGGTTTACTTTCCAGCTGAGCAACGACTTCGCCCCATGGATTAATCACCATTGAGTGCCCCCAAGTACTTCGCCCTCCAGGGTGCTGGCCAACTTGATTCGCCGCCACGACCCAACACTGAGTCTCAATCGCTCGAGCGCGAAGTAAAATCTCCCAATGCGCTTTACCCGTGACTTCTGTAAACGCAGCAGGCACCAATATAACTTGAGCTCCCATATTTGCCAGCTCAGCATAGAGGTGTGGAAAACGTAGATCATAACAGATTGTTAACCCTAAGGAACCTATTGGAGAGTCACTAAGCTTGATTTCTCCGCCCGGGGTAAACGTATCCGACTCCCTATAGCGTTGATGTTGATCAGCAACATCAACATCAAACATGTGCAGCTTATTATAATGGCAGGCCAAAGTACCGTGGTTGTCAAAAACCAATTGTGTGGTATATACCCCCGACTCATGCAGGATTGGAAAACTACCGATGACTAACCAAACAGAATGCGTTTTTGCCAGCTTAGCCAAGCTCGATTGTGTGTCGCCATCATTGAGCATTTCAGCGGCAGCATGGTAGTCTGCACGACTAGCAAACATCAAGGCATTTTCAGGTGTAACAATCAACTGCGCACCTTGATTTGCCAAAACCTCAACTTGATCTGCAATGTAGGCCAAATTTGTCTTTAAACATGGCCCCGAAGTCATTTGAATAATACCGATACCATTCATGCGACACCTTTTTATTTCACTTCATCCAATAGCTTTTCTGGTAACTTAAACTCACCTTTACTACGGGATATTTCCTTGACCTTGGGGTTGTTCAATGGCCCTTTGACAGAATAATTAACCTGGGTAAAGACCTCAATAACCGGCGAAATTACTGTAGTCACGGCCAGCACATACAATGCTGTAACAGGTGTCACTGCAAATGCACTTAACACTGGAATTCCTGAGGTGATATCTGGCGTGAAGTTCACTTCTGCATCCACCGTCTCAGTGTTTAAGTTAGCCAGCCCCTTAATCTTCATCACACCAGCAACGGCATCCATCTTGATATCGTTGGTGACAAAAACCCCATCCTTGATATTCCCGGTTCCGGTAATGGAATCAAAAGCCATCCCTTTATCAAATACACCAGTAAAATCTAGCTGCATCTTACGTATGATTGAGTCTAAGCTAAACAAGCCTAACAAATTTGCAGCGCCGCTAACATTGGGTATCACGCCTTTGCCAAGTTTGGTGTTTACTGTACCATTTAACGTATTCACTCTCATCGACCAAGGTGCTCCATCCCATGTGACGCTGGAAGAAATATTAAATGGCGCTTGCTGAATGCCTGAAGTGATACCAAAGCGTTCCATCACGTCGCTATTGTTCTCTCCTTTTACTGCGATATTAAAGTGTGTCTGGCTCTTATCACCAGTGAGCAACCAATATCCACTGGCGTTCACCTGATTGGCACCACTCTTAAGTGTCAGATTCTTCCATTCTAGCTTGTCACCCTGACGCTGCAAGTCAAGGTGAACTTGCCCTACTCGATAGCCTTGGAACCAAAAGTCCTTGATTGCTAATGTAATGTTAGGCACAAGCTTATGAAACGAGCGATCAAAGCTAGAAATCAGAGGCTGGTTTTTTTCATGAGCGGTTTCAAATAGCGTTCTATTGTTTTTATTTTCACTGGTTTCTAGGCTAGGCACATAAATTTGTAGGCGATCAAGAGAGACAGTCAGATCATAGGGATCGATATAATTGGCCTCTCCTTTCGCTTCCAAACTATTGAGCTGCATGTACCAACTGAGTACTTTTTTCTTGGCAGTGAATTTTACATCATGCCAATCTAGCGTGGCGAATTTGAGATTCTTTACATCTAGGGTGATTTTTTGTGGTGTGGGTATCTCAATCTCACTGCTTTTATTCGCTGCATTTTTCTTGGCCGTTGTTTTGCTATCACTTGGAAACAGAATATCTAACCACTTATCGAGGTCAAATTTATCCGTTCTCACCACTACACTGTTACCGACCACTGGGCTGACCTTATAATTACCTTTACCGACTACAACATAGTTCGATTTTAGTATTGGCACGTCTTTGCGGATATCAATTTCTGTTTGATATTTCAGGTTTGGGATGGCGAGCCGAGCACTGATTGACTCTTGGTTGCCCGACACTTCCAACTTAGCTCTGCCATTAACGCCCGATGCCTTAGTCAGAGGATACGGATACTCGCTCGTTACGGTTTTCAAGTCAGCTAGGCCATTAATTTGGTAGGTGAAGCCGGTATCCTTAAGTTGTATATCCACTTGCGCATCCCAAGGGGCATTACCTGATAGTCGGCTTGTCCAGCGCTGCCCAACATAGGGAGCTAATGGTTTGACTTTCCAGTTACCATCAAGATGTATTTTCACATCATACGCTTTGCTGCCGTTTTCACCATCAAAGTTGAGTGATATGGGTTGGTCAAGCAATGTAGCCGTTAGCTTCTTAGAGTTAACCACATCATTATCAAAGTTGATACGCCCGGTGACAGAGTGCAAATCCATGGCAGGGGTTTGCACATGCACCTGATTATCATGCAGGTCTGCATAGCCCCAAACATGTGCTTTATCACCATTAAGCGGAATATCGAGCTGGAAGTCTGATTTGACTTGACCATTAATTTGAATCGTAGTGAGTGCAGCGCCTACTGAGTCCACCAAAGGAGTGGCGGTCATGTAATCTCGTACGGCATTGCCCTGCCCAACGACCTTAGCTTTAATCTTTAAACGGCCATCTGCGGCAAACTCTGGGATGCTGCCTTGCAAAGAAACGGCTTTCACTCCTTTTAAACTCGCTTGATTGGAGTCGAAATACATCGAGTCATTTTGGAACAACAAGTTCAAATTTAAATCGGTTATTGCCGGCCATTTAGTATCGAAACCAAATTTGGCATCCTTTAATTTTACAGATGCTTGGAATATTCCATCGTGCTTCGAATAGGGGAAATCAGCTAGCCTGCCATACCAAAGTAGCTGGGCATTATCGACCTTCCCAGCTTGAATCGCCTTAGAAAGATAATCGGTAAGCCCGTGCCCCAACGCCAAAGTCGGGAGGTAACGCCACGTTTCGCCTGCATTATTTAAGCTCGCTTCAGAATAAAATGATAGCAATGGACTTTGATTGTTTGGTACATCTAAGCGAAACTCACCTAATGCATCTAGGTAGGGAGTGGAAACGTCAACATCATTTGACCAAAGTGCCCAACCATTGTGCTCTCGTTGCCAGACAATACGCACATGACCATTTTTGATATCAAGTGGAGCTTGAAATACATCGCCATAAGGCAGCTCATCATTTTGCAAATCAGCGTTAACGACTGCTTTTTGTGCATCTCCTGCAATGGCTGCTTCTAAATGGTTAACTTCGGGCAACAGATACCACTGCTTCATACTGCCATTAGTCAACTCAGCGGAATACTTAAGAGAGTCCAGATTCTTCCCCATCTGGACTCGAATATCACTTAACACACCACCAGGGCTAACTTTAGTTAACAGTTTGTCCGTTGACTCAGTACCCGGCAACAACTTAATCAATGGCGAAATGGTTGAAATATCCAGCTGAGAGACATTCAAATGCCAAGAATTAGGCTGCCAGTCTAAGGCCATTTCTAATTTGGGCCATTTTTTGTCATCGGTTTTGATAGCAAAAGATTGCCCAACCGCTTTCCAACCCTTTTCCTGAGGAAATAAGTTAAACACCCCAGACTGAATATCGAGACGATGGGTTGTGGAGTTTTTCCACACTAAGTGAGACGGCCCTAATTCAACCAAAGCTTGCACTGGTTTACTTTCTGTTAGCGTTAACCAACTCTTAAAACTCGCTTGCCCTTGCTCGATCCCCGTTTCTAATTTCAGGTGTTCACTCAGCCAAGGAGCCACTTGAATATTGTTAGCGGCGACATAAAATTCACCTGAAACATTACTCAAGGAGCCATGATCAACAAAGTTAGCATTAACATGAAGAGAATTTATTTGTGTGCTGGCAACACTCACTAAACCTTGGAATCGGTGCTTACTGCCATGGTTAGCCCATTTGAGAGAGTTAATGTTCAACTCCCGAGTGCCACCATCCATTGATTGATAGTAAATTGTTGAATTTTTTAAAGTAAATCCATCAAGTTGACGTAATAGTAGATGATCAAGGGTGCGAATAAAGCTTTGCCCCTCACTCTCGTGGGCAGGCTTTACCGAAGAGGAACTGTGTAATTTTACACTTCGAATATCGAGATCCATCCCATTCACTTTAAGATCGGCCACAATAGGCTGAGCTTTGAGCAGAGATTGAACTAGGTTGAACTCAATATCAATGTCTTCAGCGGACAGTTTTACCTTACTTCCATCAGGCAGCCTAGCGGTAAAACCAGTAAGAGAAATATACGGATGAAGGTTATTCCAATAGCCACTGATACTAGTCGCCTGAAACTCGAGTCCAGTGGCATCATTAACCCAGCGGGTAATGTCATTTTGAAAATGGCTTAAGTGAGGCAGTAAAACACGAAAACTTGTTACCAAAATAGCAAAAATTGTCAGTAGGCTCGCTACTGACCAAAGAGAAAAGCGCCATAGGCGCTGCAAAGTGCCTTTCACCGACCATCCTCTACATCATAACGACATCAAATTGTTCCTGAATATATAAAGGTTCTGCTTGTACCTTCACTTCCTTACCAATAAAGACTTCCAGTTCTGCCAAGGCATGAGACTCGTCGCCTTGCAGGGATTCTGCAACAGCTGGGGAAGCGTAAACAACGAATTTATCAGCATCATAGGCACGATTGACTCGGGTAATTTCACGCAAAACTTCAAAGCAAACGGTCTCGACCGTTTTAACACTGCCGCGTCCTTCACAGGTTGGACAACTCGAACACAACACATGTTCAATACTTTCTCGGGTCCGCTTGCGTGTCATTTCAACCAGTCCAAGCTGAGTAAAGCCATTGATGTTCGTTTTTACTCGGTCTTTTTCTAACGCCACCTCTAAAGAAGCCAGCACGCGCCTTCTGTGATCTTCTGCAGACATGTCAATAAAATCAATGATAATGATGCCACCAAGGTTTCTCAGCCTCAGTTGGCGTGCGATAGCCTGCGTGGCTTCAATATTAGTATTAAATATGGTTTCTTCTAGATTTCTTCTACCAACAAACGCGCCAGTATTGATGTCTATGGTCGTCATGGCCTCAGTTTGGTCGATGATCAAATATCCGCCCGACTTGAGTGTGACCTTACGATCGAGAGATCGTTGAATTTCGTTCTCGGTTTCGTACATGTCAAAGATAGGCTTATCACCTTCAAACAGTTCCAACTTGTCTGTCAGTTCAGGCACATACTCTGAGGTGAACTCTTGCAAGTTGTCATACTCTACACGCGAGTCGACTAAAATTTTATCCAACTCGGTACCGACAAAATCACGCAGAATGCGCTGTGCTAAACCAAGCTCTCCGTACAGTGTTGTGCGAGTCTTGTACTTGCTGCGACGATCTAAAATTTTAGACCAAAGCCGCTTTAAAAACGCCGCATCTTGAGATAGCTCTTTTTCATCGGCCCCTTCTGCAGCCGTTCGAATAATAAACCCGCCTAGCTCATCACAATATCCAGCCACCACCGCTTTTAAGCGCTCTCGCTCTTGCTCACTTTCTATTCTTTGTGAAACTCCAACATGGCTGGCACCAGGCATAAAGACGAGATAACGAGAAGGAAGGGTAATATCGGTTGTCAGCCGGGCACCTTTAGTCCCAAGTGGGTCTTTCACTACTTGAACAACAATATCTTGCCCTTGACGCACTAGCTCAGAAATGTCGCGTACCTGAAACTGCTGTTTTTCATTTTCGGCGACACATTCAGTATGTGGAACAATGTCGGAAGCATGCAAAAAAGCCGCTTTATCCAGACCAATATCAACAAATGCGGCCTGCATTCCAGGTAGGACACGACTGACTTTACCTTTATAAATATTGCCAACGATACCGCGACGCGCTTCCCGTTCAATATGAATTTCTTGAAGACTGCCCGATTCAATCATCGCAACGCGAGTTTCACTCGGAGTAACATTTAACAGCAACTCTGCACTCATAAGAGCACCTCTTTAAAAATTATAAGAATTCTTGCAAGAGCTGGTCAGTTTCATATAACGGCAATCCAACTACAGCGTAGTAGCTGCCTTCAATGCGAGTGACAAATCGGCCACCTAATCCTTGAATTCCGTAACTGCCAGCTTTATCGCATGGTTCCCCTGTTCGCCAATATTGTTCTATTTCTTTTTCTGACAGAGATTTAAACCACACATCAGTCGTAACAATGATAGAGCGACTTTTTTGCTCAGACATAACAGTCACTGCCGTCATAACCTGATGACTTCGACCAGACAGTTGTACGAGCATTTGTCTAGCATCGGAAAAATCTATGGGTTTCTCGAGTACGTTGTGATCGACCACAACAATAGTATCTGAGCCAATAACAACAGCCCCTGGCTCAATATTCAATCCAGCTAGCGCCTTATCGCTGGATAAACGTTGAACGTATTGTTCTGGTGATTCCTGTACTTGTTGTTGCTCTTCGACCTCGGTTTTTATTATAGAAAACGAATACCCGAGCTGCTCGAGTAACTCTTTTCGTCTTGGGGAGCCTGAGGCTAATACTAGATTGTTATTCATGAACTACTTCACATGCCAATGTCGTCGAACGCGTCTCATGAGCAAGAACAACCACGGCCAAAGTATACAGTTGATCAGTGCACTCCATAATAATAATGGATTAAAAGTCACATCTCTGATCAGATATTCACCGCAAAATATCAATATATCCAATAGCATGGACAAAAGTGCGATCACTACGGCTTGTTGCCACAGCGCCATATTGCGCAGTACCAAGAAATTCAGTGCGACCAAATAAATGACAATCGACATCATCATGCCACGAATGCCAAGAGTAGAGCCAAGCAATAAGTCCCACAATAGGCCAACAATCAAAGCGGTGCCGACGTTTACTCGGTGTGGCAGTGCCAAAACCCAATAGCAGGTAACCAATAGCAGCCACGACGGTCTTAAAATTTCTAGTACGCCTGGCCAAGGGATAGTTTGCAATATCAATGCGATAAGAAACGAGCACCAAATGACTAATTTACTTTTTAAAACATTATTGGCCATCTTTCACCGCCTGTGTCTGTGGCGCTGGATGAGCATTCAATACTCTCTCTTGCCTTTCTTTATTCGGCCATACAAGCAGCAAATATCTTAAGCGCTCAAAATCCACAACCGGTTTTGCCGTGATGTCGGCAAACTCTCGTTTAGTATCTCTGTTGACTGATGTAACGGTCGCGACAGGATACCCTTCTGGATACACACCGCCTAAACCACTTGTCACTAAAAGATCGCCCACACGTATATCTGTGCTCGTAGGTATGTGCTCAAGGTTGATCTGATCTACTTGTCCGGTTCCGGAGGCAATTACGCGAATATCATTGCGGATGACTTGTACCGGAATTGCGCTATTACTATCAGTCAGCAACAACACACGGCTATTTTGTGCAGAAACGTAAGTAACTTGACCAACAATGCCTTTGTCGTTAATCACCGGCTGACCGACATACACGCCATCATCTCTGCCTTTGTCGATCACTATCTGGTGGCGATATGGTGTGGTATCTACCGCCATCACTTCTGCGATCATTTTCCGCTCATCTCTCACATACGGAGAGCCAAGCAGTTTTCTTAAACGCTTATTTTCTTCACGGTATTGATCTAGCAATAAAAGATTGCTTTTTAGCAGCAATACTTCGTTGCGAAGCTTTTTATTGGTATCGAGTAACTTCTGGCGTGAGTTAAATCTATCGTAGAAGCCATCGAACATCGTTCTCGGCAAATCGGCCGCATATTGGATTGGAGCCACTAAACTGTTGAGGTAATATCGAACACTAACAAACGCACCTAAACGACTATCAGCCAGCATTAGGCTGGCTGATATGACTATTGCTAAAAATAGGCGCAGTTGAAGTGAAGGGCCTCTGCCAAAAATCGGCTTCATTAAATTGAGATCCTAAATTTTGCTAAATAATGGTCTAGGTAGATAGCACAAAAAGATCGCTAGCCAGTCTTTTTGTGCAAAAGCGTTATTCTTCGCTAAACAGATCACCACCGTGCATGTCAATCATTTCAAGTGCCTTACCACCACCCAGAGCGACACAAGTCAGTGGGTCTTCAGCAACCACAACAGGAATGCCCGTCTCTTCGGTTAGCAGGCGATCAAGATCTTTTAGTAGCGCACCGCCACCAGTTAGCACCATGCCATTTTCTGAGATATCTGACGCAAGCTCTGGTGGGCATTGCTCTAGTGCCACCATGACCGCAGAAACAATCCCCGTAAGTGGCTCTTGTAGCGCTTCTAGAATTTCGTTGGAGTTTAGACTAAAGCTGCGCGGTACACCCTCTGCTAAGTTCCGACCACGAACTTCTATCTCTTGTACTTCGTCACCTGGATATGCGGAGCCAATCTCGTGCTTAATTTTCTCAGCCGTTGCTTCACCGATCAAACTACCATAATTACGGCGTACATAGTTGATGATGGCTTCATCAAAACGGTCACCACCAATACGAACAGAAGACGAATAAACTACACCGTTTAACGAAATGACCGCCACTTCAGTTGTACCGCCACCGATGTCAACTACCATAGAACCCGTTGGCTCTGATACTCTCAGACCTGCACCAATTGCTGCTGCCATTGGCTCATCAATGAGGTATACATCTCGGGCACCTGCGCCTAACGCAGATTCTCGAATCGCTCGACGCTCGACTTGCGTAGAGCCACAAGGAACACAAACAAGTACTCGTGGGCTAGGCTTTAGCACACTGTTGTCATGAACTTGCTTAATAAAGTGCTGTAACATCTTTTCCGTGACATAGAAATCAGCAATAACGCCGTCTTTCATCGGACGTATCGCAGAAATATTACCCGGAGTACGTCCCAGCATTTGCTTAGCTGCGTGACCTACCGCCGCTACACTTTTCCCAGGCCTTGAGCGGTCTTGACGGATAGCGACCACAGAAGGCTCATCTAAAACGATTCCTTGTCCTCGTACGTATATCAGTGTATTGGCTGTACCTAGATCGATTGATAGGTCATTTGAAAACATGCCACGAAGTTTTTTAAACATATTCTTCGTTCGTCCTGCTAGAAAATTAGAAGATAAAAATTTGCACTAAATGTACCAATGCCTTGCCATATCAGCAAGGCAAACAAGCACAAAGATAGAGTGAAACACGTAATTTCTAACAAATTCCTTACTTAGGACAAATATTTTGACGCATTTACGGACTTGTTAAACCAGGCTCACCCCGAAACAATACTTTGTCATTTCCACGGTGAATACCGAACGTGATGATAGAATAGGGGTCTTCTTCGCCACTGGATGAGCTCACCCAATCATACTGGAGCCAAGAGAGATTGTTGGTTGTGCCACCACAACTGGATGTCATTCTGGCACTGGATAATGTTAACCAGAATTTGATTTGTTCGCGATCGGACACCGTTTGGGAAGCCTTGATCGACCGAGATTCTCCCGACGACACTGTACCACTCCCGGTTAAACTGCCATTGTTCGTTTGACTAGACCAAATGTTCTCCTGACAAAAATTACTGGCGTTAAAACTGGTGCTACTATCGTCAGTGTTGGTAATAAAGTTGCTGCCATTCCAATACTCGGCAGCAAGAGGTACCGTCAACGTATCCCCTTGAACACCCCCAACATCACTAAGGTTGATGCGACCAAATCGAATATCAGGTTGAACCGTCAAATCCTCACCATCTGATGTGTAAGCAACTGGGTCAGTATTACCACTTTGACTGGTGATCTCTATGTTAGTGGTCGCGATATTTTCGCTTGAGTTATACGGTCCATCAGCTGAATAATCTGACTTTTTATTCCAGCAAATACTGTCAGTACAATCGCTACCCACGGTATTGGTAAACGTACCAATTGAGCGTGTGCTGCTCACTAGCGCCCAACTGCCCGCTGAAAATGCAGGAGAAACAAAACGGGTGGGATCTTCAATCAAGTCAAATCCGGCTCGAAGAGAGCTATCAAAATTGACATAATTTTGCACCGCACCTTCACTGGAGTTCAGCGCTTCCACTTGGAATTGCATGCCATCAAAAGGCTGGCCCATGTAGATAAACGTTTGTGAGCCAGGGTAGGTCCATGTGGTATCGTTGACTTTAAAATACGCCGGGTAAAAACGCCCAACCCCTCGATAGCCACGATTCACATTCATGCTTAAATAATTCGCCGCCGTATCTGCCTGCAGCTTGATACTACCCACTTCATTCCAGCTTAGTCCAGAAAAATCATAATAATCGCCACTGCTCGATTTATTGGTGTTTAGCATGGATGTTGTGCCAGATAATGTTCCAGCATTGCCGCCACTTGGGGTATCAATATCATGGGTCAAAGAAACCGTCGCCGACGGTGCGCCCGAATCGAAAAAGTTTTGCGTCACCGTTGTGCTGCACAAGCTAGTGGTGTCTATATCTGCAGATTCACTGCCATTAGATACCCAGACGATAGGTTTCACCATCACAGCAAAAGTACTTCCTGCCGATTTATATCCACTTCCTGAGCTGGCTGTACCACTAATGGTGTCATTGCTGCATATCGCGAAGGTCCAAGGTCGTGCATTAATTTGATGTGAGCCCGTATAGGTTTTGCAGTCTTGTCCACCACCAGATAAAGACACACACTCGGTATTGCTCAAGGTGTAAGTCACCACACCCGCCTCTGAATACAACACGTCCATTTGTGCTTCCACTGAACCACTGTTAAGGGCAAAGTTCAGAGTGACATCATTAGAGACCTCGGTATAACTCGAAGAAGCATCATCTTTGATATTGATAACCGCGCTGTTAGTCGGGCTTGAAGGCTGGCTATAGCTCGTCGCAGTGGTTGTCAGGGTGGTATTGCCAACGTAATCGTTCGAAGTGACCGCCGTTTCCGAGCCTCCAACCGACTGGCATTCTAATGGCGTGACCGTGACTTGCGCTGGTTTGCCAGCAATCACAGAGGTTGGGTTGGTCGAGATATCAAATCGATAAGGGACAAATTTATAACTGCCCGTCAGTGTGGTGTTGGCTTGATCGTCTTCTAAATAAGAGGTTAAGGTAATATCACCCGTGCCTTCACCATCAAGTGATAGCACAAGCGTACCATTAGAATCCGGTTTATAACTGTTACCCGATACAAACGTCCCTGTAGTGACCGATAGCGAGCCTGCTGTGACGCTGGCATGAATATTACCCGTATAAGAGCCAGTATTGGAGCCACCACTATCCACCACCTGCAAAGTAATCGTCTGTGACTCACATGACAAAGCAATATCAATGCTGGGAGAGATGGTTAAACCAAAAGAACTATTTGCCGGATTTAGACACGCCCCTTGTCCATCAATATTGGTATTGGCCACCGATGTGGTAAAAGTGTTCGCCGTCACTGCACCAACAATATTAATTTGGTTATTCAAGGTAAGAGTATCAGCTAGGATCTGCGCACCAAAATCTCCGGTATTGGTGCTAAAGCTAAACGTGGCATCTGGGCCATACATAATCAAATCTTTTGTACTGTCGACATCATTAAGCGTCACCGCATTAGACTGGGTGAAAGAAGTCACAACGAAAATCTGCACATTTTGTTTAACGCTGATCGTTCCTCCATTAAAGCTCATGGTGCCAAAGGTATAATTCCCGTTTGCAGCAAATTTGCTTTCTACATCGCCTCCAGAAGAGTAAGTCTGAATTTTTGTGCCGTAACCATTGGCTTCGCCCAGATCGGTAAAATTGACAATGAAATCTTCCGAGCCATAGGCATTCACGGTTAAACTTTGTAGAGATTGCAATATATTTAGCGTGATCACATTACCACTGACGCTGTAGGAGCAATTTGGGCTGACACAAGTTGAGGTGTAATTCCATTGATCAATGCTTAAGCTCGTTGTGCTGGTGAAACCTGGTGCAAGCGAAGGAGGCGTGCTAACTTCTGTCCCACCTGAAACACACTTGTAGGTGCTGCCGCACGCTCCTGCAAGGCCTGCATGATAAGACACACTATCAAAAGCCACAGTTAGATCGCTACCCGATAAGTTCGAATCCAGATAGCTTTGTGACCAACCTGTAATGCTACTGCTGGAGTTATTCATATTGAGAGAACTGCCCGTTTTCCAAGCTTGAGCAGGTTCTGGAATATAATCGCATAAGTTTAAGCTAGAAAAATCTGTCGGAGTTGAAGAGCAGCTTTCCGGTACATCTGAAATCAAAGTCGCGTTATCTTTTATGATTAAGTCTTTCGTCGTAATGGTGCCCGTAATTTGCACGTCTTCTGATAACTCAATGTAGTCTTCAACAAACCAATGACCAACAAAAGCACTGTCTCCCTTTAAAATCACTTCCGAATCATTATCAGAGCCATTACGCGAGACAATGATAAAGTCATCTGGGTTGTCTGAGTCGACATCTATAGTAGCACTAGATAGCACTTCCATCTTTTCTACATATAGGGTGACTGCACCGACAATTCTTAGTGTGGAATTATCATCTAGCTTTAATATTTCCTTTATTCGAAACGTACCATTAGACAAAGTTAGGGTTTGACTACCGCTCAATTCTTGTTTGTTATACACATTGTCAAAGGTTACACCACTGATAGAAAAATCAGGTTCATCTTCCAAACGAAGGCTTTGCATGAAAATGCATTTTGCACTGCCACAAGATTTATTTACATTTTCCTCATTGGACGTTTGATGAAAGCCTATTTTTCTATCCGAGACACCAAGAATAGCATCTTGGGTACTTAACCAAACTTGGGCGTTGCTGTTTTCCCAAGTTTGAGCGGCGGTAGCGACACACACGCCGTCAGCTAGGGGATATATAGCCGCAGCTATGAGTTTTTGACTAGCGAGCAAAAATAGCAACGCTATTATTAATCGGCTTATCATAGCTACTCCCTTACCCATACTTCTTGCGTCCTTTCTACTTCATTGATGCCAGAGCCACATATCGCACTCGACTCCACTTTATAGTAGTTCACACTATCCAGTGTACCGATCGACGTACAAGCAACCGTTACGCTTGCACAATTATTAAAATAGGAGCTGCGCATGGTGTTAGCACCCGTGGTAATCGCCGCTGCAATAGGATCACAATTTGCCGCTACCGCAGCCGAAGCATCGATTGGGTACAGCTGAGTCAACACATACTCATTCGCCGAATGGGCCAATAGCCAAGCTTGGGTCCCCAACACATCACGAGTAATGGCATCTCGATTCGAATATTCGATGCGCGCTAAATTGGCCCCCAAAAAGCCCATCACGACTAAGACAAACACAGCAATAATGTAAAGGTTGCCTTGTTGCTTACTAATGGAATAGGCCTTTTGATTAGGGAACATTGAGCACCTGCACGTCTTGTTGGTAGTTAGTCGACTCGCCATCTTGAGAGAAGGTGAGATCGATATGCACCAGTCCACCTCTTTGCATATTGGCTGGAAGGTATTCAAACGCCCCGGACACAACATTTTCGGCCACTTGTATGCCATTTCGTGTCACTTGACCACTGCTGTTGTACACACAGTACGACACTTGTGAACTGTATATATATTGCCTATCCGCCACCGAGTTGCTGCTTAATGATGAAACGCCTCCAGAGATGATGTAGGTAGAGCCTGATAGCGACACAGTTGGGCTAGTTAGGCTAAATGCATTGGCGGTATCAGCATAAGTGGTTGGGTTAATTATTAACGAACGACTGGCATCGATAATATCGCTTGACGACGCACCACTACTACCAACCAAAAACTGGATATCGTCACCGACAGTGGCGTAAAAGCCTGCATAATCTATCGGATAGAAAGACACACAAGAGTCCGCACTAGAGACAGCGGTATTGCTAACGATGTTTGGCACACTATGACGGATTTCGCGCGACATTTTTTCCAACACAAATTTCGCCTGTGTTTGCAGTCGCTGACGCTCAATTGAATCCTTATATCCCTTCATACCAATCTCAACAAACCCTGCTAACCCAAGAACCAGAATTCCTCCTACAATTATAGTTAGGATCATTTCAATCAGCGTGAAGCCTTTCGCGTTCATTAGTAATTCCCTCGAAAAGCTCGAAACGTTATCGGTGTTTGATTGCTAGCTGTGATGGTGAGCGTGATTAACTTCATGCTCCAATCGGTAAAGTTTGTGTTGTCATAAGCCACGGTTATTACGACATTAAAGTTTTTATAAGTACTGGAACTGCTTTGCACAATTAGGTCCAAGTCGTTGCAGCTGCCCGCACCTCCTGGCTCCCAACAACCTATGTAATCATCGACATCGTTGTAATTTGGCGCGACTTCGCCTGTATCACTACCCAGTGTTAATGACGAACCGGTACTGCCAGAGCAATTTGGTGCCCCAACATCAGTGGAAGAGCAGCGAATCACATCACCGTCAAAATCACTTTCTTGATCGAACCCACGAGCTAATATTTGCGACATTAAACTTTGCCCAAGTGCGGATGCCCTGACTTGGTAATTTGGATCAGCCGAGCGGCTAATTTGTGGGAATAGAAGCGTGGTGAGACTTATCATCGCAATCGCGATGATAACCATGACAATGATACTTTCGATAAGAGTAAAGCCACTTTTGTAGATCATCAGCAGGCCCCCCTAGAAACAAATCCTTGCGAATTGATACAGACAGAAGCACTACTGTTGTCGTCAGAAAAGGCGATGGTGACCCCAGGGCTTGCCGAACCTTCCGGGTTCCCCAATAAATCAAATGTCACTTGGCTAAGGCTAGGTGTTGAAGAAACGCTTACAGAATCAAAGCTTAATACATCACTACGAGTTGAGCGATCAGAGGTTGCACAGCCCGTTACCGAACCTATGCAGTTACTTGATATGGCTAAGATAAAATTATTATTAGAGGAACTAGAACCGACATTAGATTGCATGCGGTTAACTTGCACTTGGCGAATGATTGAAATCGCCTGAGCTTGGGCAGCAAAAGCAGAAAAATGAGATACACCAAAATATCGGCTGGCAGCATAAACGGACACAATCGCTATTAACAGAACCACCACGAGCAGCTCTACTAGAGTGAAGCCTTTAGAGCAAAGTCTATAGCGTCCATTCACACCACAAGCACTCCTTCACTGTACGGCGAAGCTACGGCAGCCTAAGTTTAAACGACTAAAAGCGCAACCTTGCGCCTATAGTCGTAGTTAAACATTAGCAGCTAGTGCTAGTGACTGTTGCCGTATAGGCTGAGCTCGCACTTGCAGCTTGATTGTAGGTCACATAACAACCTGTAGCTGCTATCGCGGCTGCCGTAGTAAGAGAGCTGTCTTCAAATGTTATCAGTCGGCTTGTGCTGCCCGACACTTGAGATGTCCAGTCGGTTGATAAGCCAACAACTGCGCTCTCAATCCCTGCTGTACTAGGATAACCATACACTACCGCAATACTATCTGACGTTGTCGCCGACGCACTGGTTTCAAGCCCTTCTATCGCGGCCTTGCCGTAAACAATGCCAGCGGCACCATCGATTGCACCTTTAAGCCCCTGAAGTGAGGCTTGCCGCGCATCACCTTGCAGATTCAAAAAACGCGGAGCAGCCGTTACGGCCAAGATACCGAGTATGACAATCACAACCACTAATTCTATTAGTGTAAAGCCACTTTGTTTGTTCATTAATAAACCTCCATGTTGAACAAGCAAAATCTAAAGCAATAAAGTATTGACTAAAAAATCTTTTACCCTAACTAATTTATAGTCACATTTACCTTGCCTGTACTAATTTGGTAAACAAATTTGTGATTCGTATTACCTTCTCTTTGTGTATACGTGCAGGAATTGTCAGAATCACTTGCTTGAGCGCTAAACTTAACTTCTTCTCCCAACTCAGACACTTGAGCCACGCTCGGCGCATTATGTAGCAGATTTTCCATCAACTGGATGCAAATTTGGTCAGTAAGACTGTTAGGATAGCTAATATTATCGCTATTCACAGCAATCGGATAACCATCTTGGAATCCTGTACTGTTGCCGTTAGCTGATTTGGCTCGCGTCAACCAGAAGTCCACACCATCATAGTTGACGGTATTGTACTTCTCGCCATTGATGGTTATAGATGGCCTGGCTTGGGCTTCCCATTGCGCCCGTGCTGAGGTCACTCCTGTAGCAAAGCCTCCTGCCACCGCCTCGATAGCAGACTTTTTCGCAGCGCTGACGGTATCGAGCAATCTTGGCAGTGCGGCGACGGCCAGCACACCAATAATCACAATCACAATAATCAGCTCAATGAGCGAAAATCCTTTAGTTCTAATGAACACGCCTATCCATCACATTGTTATCTCGCCTAACCAATTAAAAGACTTCAAAGCTCTCGCCTCGTAACTGGATAGTGACGCTCTCGTTATTCAAGCTTTGGTACTGACAAAAGTATTGGTCATCAAAATCGCTTTCCGATAGCTTAACAGCACTACCCTTTTCGCTGACGGATTCAGGGGATAGTAATTCAATCCATATCATGCAATTTGATGAACCATCATCTGATATGGGCAAAAGCCAACCATGCTGACTAAAGTGAAGTACTTCTCCATTGACTAAAATGCTGGTAGGTTTGCTTTTTAACAACCATTCTTGGCGATAAAAGCTCGCTCTATCAATAATTAGCTTCTTTGCGATCACCACTGAGGTGGCATTTATCTGTGAATCAATACTTTGCCAATAGCTAAAAAAGCTCGCTATCAATATCATGACAATAAACAACCACAGGGCGAGTTTAAAATGCCGCGTCGAGTATATGTAATCATCCTTTGATGACATCCAACATTCCCCACATTGGCAAAAAGATGCCCAGTGCCAATATCAGAACCATACCTGCAACGATAACCAATAGGATTGGTTCAATTCTCGCCGTTAGTGTTTTCAAGTCGTAATCCACTTCCCTGTCGTAAAAATCGGAAGCTTCTAGCAATAACTCGTCAATTCGGCCCGTTTCTTCACCCACTGAAATCATTTGAATCACCAACGAGGTAAACACCTGACTATTAATGGCTGCTGAGGATATAGTGGTACCGGCTTCAATGGCTGACTTCATTTCCAATAATCGAGATTCGAGAAACTTATTGCCCAGCGCTTCGGCCGATAGTGCCAGCGATTGGTTAAGTGGCACGCCAGCCCTTAGCATCAATGCAAACGTGCGAGAAAAGCGTGATAACTGAGCTCTATTCACAATCCCACCAACAATCGGCATCCTCAGCCGTATGTGATCCCACTTTTCTCGACCACGAGCGGTATTCACCCATAACTTAAATGCGACGAATAGAGATATCATGACAACGATCATCAATACCCAGTTGTTGACAAAAAAGTTCGACATGCCAATAAGAATTTGCGTGGGAAGCGGCAAATCCACACCAAAGCGATTAAACATTGTGGAAAACTGAGGTATCACTTTAATGTTTAAAACAAACATGGCGACCACGATAAAACTGATAACAAAAGTCGGGTAGCGCATTGCTGTCTTAATCCGCTTACGGGTCTCCACTTCCTGTTCATAATAACTGGCTAACTGATGCAGAGCTTCATCCAAGCGGCCCGTATTCTCACCCACATGAATCATCGAGGTGAACAAGGCACTGAACACTCTAGGATGCATTTGCATCGCCCCCGACAAACTTCGACCACTAGACAGTTCATTGCTGACATCCTCCAGCGCCTCTTTGAGCATTTTATTAGCACAATTTTGCGTCAAACCTTTCATCGAACGCAGTAATGGAATACCTGCTTTGGTTAAGCTATAGAGTTGGCGGCAGAAAATAACCAGTACTTCTAAGGGAACAGAAGGCATAAAAGCGGCCTTCCAGTCAAAGCCACTTTCAGTATTTTGCTTGCCTTGTGTTATTTGAAGAGGAATTACGCCCTTATTCATCAAGGCTTCTGCTGCCAGCTCTTGAGTAGCAGCTTCAACATTGCCTGCCGCTTTACTGCCATCCAGTTTTCTTCCTTGATAACGATAAATGGGCATCTTTTCCACCTAACTACATCATGATTGCCTGCACAGACCCTGAAGAGTCACCCTCACCTAAGTGCATCACTTCATCCAAACTCACAATACCATCGAGTGCTAGCTCCATTGCGGAAGCGAGCAAAGGTTTATACTGCTGCGACTTCCGTGCTGATTCCGCAAACGCAACCGCATTGTTATCGCGTAATGCGTCCATCATGTCATGGTCAAGCTCAAGCATTTCAAAGACACCAATTCTTCCTCGATAACCGGTCAAGTTGCAGTTTTGGCAGCCTTTCCCTCTGACAAATGAGCTGGAGGCTTGGTTGGGAAAGCGCGTACTCAACCATTGTTTTCTCGCTTCATCAATCGCATCATCCACTTTGCAATCCGGGCACACTTTGCGCACAAGCCTTTGTGCAACCACGGCACGCACTGCGCTTGCAACTAAATAGCCAGGCGCTCCCATATCAATCAAACGCAAGGCGCTATCCACGGCATCATTGGTGTGCAACGTACTTAATACCAAGTGGCCCGTCAGTGCTGCTCTTAAGCCAATTTCAACGGTTTCATGATCGCGCATCTCACCAACAAGAATGATGTCGGGGTCTTGACGTAAAAAGGTGCGCAATACGGTTGAAAAGGTGAGATCAATTTTGGGATTGACCTGCACTTGATTAATGCGAGACAAGCGATATTCGACCGGGTCCTCAACTGTGATGATTTTTTTCGCCGCCTCGTTAAGCTCCATTAACGCGCCATATAAGGTGGTGGTTTTACCTGAGCCTGTTGGGCCTGTCACCAATATCATCCCATGCGGCCTTTTGAGCTGTCTCCTTAGACGCTCTAACAAATCCGCTGGGATTCCCGAGTCTTCCAATTTACGTACACCGGTGGATTGATTCAGTAACCTCATGACCACAGACTCGCCATGCTGGACTGGCATGGTCGACATACGAATATCTACCGACTGCCCTTTGGAGCGAATATTAAAACGCCCATCCTGCGGTAAGCGTTTTTCTGAAATATCCAAGTTCGCCATCAGCTTTAACCGCAGCACTAATGCAGAAGAGATATTCACCTCATTAAGTAAGGTTTCATGCAAAATACCATCGACTCTTTGTCTTAGCCGCAACACATTCGCATCAGGCTCAATATGAATATCTGACGCCCCCACCTGCACGGCATCTTCAAACAACGAATTAATCAACTTAACGACGGTGACTTCTTCACTGTCGTCTTCTCCAGTATCAAGATCAAAGGCCTCATTGGTGCTGTGCTCAGCTTGCAACTGCTCAGCAAATGAAGCGATTTCTTTAGTACGACGATAGTAGCGGTCAAACGCTTCAACTAACTGATTTTCAGGTGCGATAACAAACTCAAGTGCGTATTTCGACAACTGGCTAAGTAACGACTCTTGTGCAAACAAATCCGCCGGATCACTCATGGCGACACGCAAAGTGTCACCAGATTGGCCAAACACCAAAGCTCTTAAACGACGAGCGTGCACCTCCGGTAGTATCTGAACAGCATCGATATCAACTTGAGCACGGTTAAGATCAATAAGGGGAAGCGCCAGTTGTTGAGATAAGAAGGTGAGCATTTGATGCTCAGTTAAAAATCCCAACTCGATAAGTGTGTCACCCAGTTTGCGACCAGTTTGCTTCTGGCTGACCAAAGCGTCTTCTACTTGTTGCTCGGTTATAATGCCTTCTTCGACCAGCAAATCACCCAATCGTTTACGCAGCTTAATTTGCATGTGGGCCTCCTTCGAGCGAGTTAAGAAGCTCCAGTCTATCGCGAATAAATTGTTGTGAACGCTTGGATACACCCACTTTCGCCAATGCATTCTGGTATGATTGCGCCGCGCCTTTTACATCTGAGTCACGCTCTTGTTGTATCGCAAGCCCTAACCACCAACGGCCATTACTGCTGTCTTGGCCGACCAGCAATTGATAACTCTCTAGAGCAATCCTGTCTTGGTTATTTTTTTGTGCCAATGCGGCTCGCAAAGATAGGTAAGGCGTTGACGGTTCGCTAGGTAAATACACTAAAGGCGCAAGCGCCGCCTCCGCTCGGTCTTCTTTAATCAATAGCTTCGCGAGGGCAATACGTAAGGTTTCTCCATTAGGATTGAGTTGCATTCCCTGCTGCAGTATTTCCGACGCTTTTCTCGCATCTCCCCTACCGTAGTAGAGCGCCGCCAATTTTTGCCTGACAACTTCATCTCGCGGCACATGCCTCAACGCGGAAGAATAAGCTTTGACTGCACCTTTGATATTGTTCTCATCGAGGGCTTTCTGCGCCTCTTCTATCTCTTTGTCAGCGATCTGCCTTGGGGTAAGCTCCACTTTTTCAATTACAAAGCCTTGTTCCGGCCTAGTGATAGTAGAACGAGGCGGTGGGCTCTTCGGCTTAGCGACCGATGACACTTGCTCAGAAACCTGCTGTCGAGGTATTTCCGTAGTAGCGATATCTTGGGTTGGTTTAACAGGAGAGGTGCTTGAGGCTTTGGCCGCGACTCGTGGCTTTACGCTCGATGGCTGGGTTTTCGGTTTAACGGGTTTTACGCTGTATACTTGAGTGGCATCCTCTGTCGCTTTTACCGTTGGAGACAATACTGGTTTTGCAACATCAATGGGACTTTGTTTTTCATTATTTGATTTTTGAGTAGCTGGAGTAATATTAGTTGCGCTGTGACTCGCCGCTACCTGAACGGCCTTTATGTTTGTCTTGCTGATAGGTTGATGGCTGTCGACTTCATCCCCAGCCGACATCACAGCCCAACTACCAACAGCTAATGTGAGAACTAGGCCACCGACAGCCCAAGGCCACAGAATCAACTGTTTGATTGGTTTAACTTCAACCTTTTTGATTTCACTGGCGGCTGTCGTTTCAGTTTCTGTGATTTTTGAAAGCGCATCATTAATTTTGCTCATCCACTACTCCAGCCCCATAAGAGAGGAGATTTGAATTTCGGCTTGCGACTATCAAAAGTGTCGTGAATCGCAGAATAAAGATGCAAGTTAGTGACTTTTCTCTCGCCACTACTAAAAGCAAGCACTAAGGTTTTGTGGCAAATTTGGTTGATAAGTCGAGGAATGCCATGACTCGATCGCCACACCGCTTTTTTCTGATTGAGGCTAAAAAGCTTGTCAGAGGCAGAAGATTTATTTAATCGGCTCTCAATATAAGCCACCGTTTCTTCCAAAGACAAAGGGCGTAATTTCGCTGAAAAGGTAATTCTTTGCCTCAACTGGCGTAGGTGGTGTTGCTCCAATCGGTGATCTAGCTCAGGCTGACCTAGCAACACAATACTAAGCAGTTTTTCATGCTCGGTTTCTAAATTACCAAACAGCCTTAGCACTTCCATGGCTTCATCTTCTAACGCCTGAGCTTCATCAACAATGACCACGACTTTTTTACCTTTGCTGGTCACATCAATAAGCTTTCTTTGAATATCATCAACGATGGTCGCAGGATTCGTGACTTCAATGGACAGCTCAGTGGCAACCGCCTGTCTAAGTTCTGCCCCCGTCAACGCCGAGTTAGGTAAATACACCAGTTGAACTGATTTTTCCAAACTTCTTACCAGCATTCGGCACACCATGGTTTTGCCCGTGCCCACTTCACCGGTGACCTTAATGATGCCTTCTCCCATACCTAGTGCAGCATTAACGGTTTGGATTGCTTCATAGTGAGGCGCTAACCCAACAAACAGTTCAGTATTGGGCGTAAGATGAAACGGGTATTGGGTAAATCCAAAATGACTAAGATACATAATCGTTACTTCGCTTCTGGGAACCAGTCATTCAAAAGCCCTTGTGAACGTTCAAGTTCTTTCTTCCAGGTATTCACACCTACAACGGTTGGCTTAAGAAGAATAACAAGTTCGGTTTTTTCTGTACTTTCGGATACGTTTCTAAATAGATGTCCTATCGCGGGAAGATCGCCCAAAAATGGCACTTTAGACACTTGGTTTTTCACACTGGATTTCATCAATCCACCAATGACCACCACATCACCATCTTGAGCACGTATGACGGAATCTGACTCCCGAACTGAGCTCTGTGCCAGCGGCAATGTGAGGGTATTTGAACCATAGGTGATTTGTTTGGTTTGATCTTGCACATCAATAACCGCCGGATGGACATGTAAAATCACGTTGCCCTGCTGGTCAATTTGTGGGGTTACATCAAGAGAGATTCCAGAGAAAAACGGAGTTAACTCAACATCAAAGGTGGTTTCTGTACTGGTGCCGTTAAGGACAACACTGGATACATCGGTGACATAATATTCATCCGTACCTACTTTAATCACAGCTTTTTGGTTATTCGCCGCCGTCACTCTAGGGCTGGATAGGACATTGACATCCCCCTGGGTTTGCATAAAGCTCAACACACCGGAAAAGGTGCCATCAGACACAGTAATATTCGTTTGGCCATTAAGCAGATCTCCAATATCATCTAGGCCAGGTAACGTTGAGGCACCTACACGCTGTATCACCACTTTTCCATCGCCTAGCGATAAGTTTGACCAGTTGATACCTTGCTGATAACCATCACTTAGTGTGACCTCAATAATCTTGGTTTCTAAAATGACTTGGCGGTGCATTCTTTGCTGTGACACGCCTAGGAAATTTCTCACCTGACGGATGGCATCAGGAAAGGCTCTCACCGTCACCAAACTGGCTTGCGGCACAATCACCACACTCTGCCCTTTACCTACACCAATTAAATTTTCAATCGCCGTTTTTAGCTGCGGCCAAAAATCACTTTCGCTCACGGTCTCAATTTCCGTCCCACCATTAGATGACGTAGTCGAGGTACTACTTGAAGAATCGGACGTTGAAGATGAAGAACTGCTCGAGTCACTGGTGGTCATGGTACTGGTGGTAATGGAGGTGAGCGAGCGGCCACTGCGTTTAAACTGAATGTAATCGACCGGAATACTCACCGTGCGTAGGCCCGCAGGAAACACTTGAATAACATTGCCAGATTTTTCAATGTCAAACCCGTAAATATCACGCACTACGGAAAAGACCTCATCGAGCGTGACATCGGTAAGGTTTACCGTGATGCTGCCAGTTACATCAGGTTGAATGGCGATACTGTAGGGCGTGCCTTTAACAAGACTGGTGAAAAACGCTTTCGCATCAATACCATCAGCCTTAATGTTGTAACGCTTAATAGTATCGGAGGCGAGCGAGGCATTGGGGTTTAGATCCGGCATTAGATCAGCCTCGACAGAAGGGGGCAGTTTATCTAACTTGAGGTTTTTATCGTTCGCTAGGGCTTGATTTAAACTACGCTTCGCCTCCACGGGATCTCGATGGCCTAATCCCATGGTACACCCAATCAATGATATAGAACTTACCAATATTATTAGGTATCTATACATTCAAGCGATTACCCTAATCCTTTATATTTAAAGGAAACAACTTAAGTTTCCACTGCTTTCCTTGGCTCACTAATGTCACAGAGTCTTGACCAATATTTTTGACTCGATACTGTCCAATGACATCATTGGCCCTAACAATAGTATTATTTAACGTTGCGTAACATTTCCCTCTTTCTTGACACAAAATCCCTTGTAGCTTTGGTAACTGTTTTGCTTTCTGCTGAGCCTGCTTTCCTGACGGCTTAGGTGCTGTCCAACCCAATGGAGCTGTGGGATCTTTTGCTCCCCATACGGTCGCTGATAAACTGAGAAACACTAAGCCCAACGTCCATTTAGCCACCGATAAACTCCTGCCTTGTCCCCAAGGTATACACTTGTATCACAAGCCTCGCCTTTGGATAGCTTTCTACCGAATACTGAAAGCTTCGCCAATAATATTTGACGGGTAGCGCTTCCAATGCTTCTAGGTAACTGAGAATAGAAAAATAGTTTCCCGTTACTTCTAGCCGAATTGGATGTAAATAATACCCAGTGTATTGACCGCCATTACTATCCTTACCAATAGGCTCTGCGGTTAACGATTCCATCGAGACTAAATGTACCCCTTTTGTCCCTCTAAGCACTTTCTCTAGTAGCTGGGACATTTGCGACGGCGAAATCAAATTCTCTATAATTTTAGAGAGCTGCTGCGAAAGTTGCTGACTTTGTTTTAAAAGTTGCTGCAACTGGGCATTAATTTCTTGATTTGGATCTCCTTTTAACTTGGCTTTGGCCAACTTAATATCTTTTTTTAAGCTTTTAATGTTCTTTTCAGCTACAACTACTTTCTTATCGGCAGCTTGTTCTAATTCTATGGCAGGTTCTAAAACTATTGAAAATAACAGTAGGGAAACGCCAACCAGCCCACAAAAACTCACCATGAGCTTTTCGCGAGTCGTCATTTGAGCAAATTTTTCAGATAACTGCTGCCAAAATTGAGCCATCAGTTTGTTCCCTGTTTAGACTTGAGCTCAAATGTAATGAGCTGCTGCTCATTACGGCTAATTTTCAGCTTTTCAAACGTCCGCCCAACTAAGTTAAGCTCTGTTTTAAACTGATTTATCCAACTTGGAATGGCTTGCGCGTTTCGAGCCAGCCCGACGATATCTAGAGAATTGGCATTCATCGTGATGGAGTTTAGTGAAATATCGTTGCGGCCAATTTCAGCTAACGATTTCATCACTCCCGAATAGCCTAGCTGTTGTGACTCATCATATTCACCCACCGCTTTTAATGAATCCTTTTTAGATTGGATTTCATTTTTGAGTCGAGCCACCGCAGCAACTTTCTCTGCTGCAGGTTGGTGTTTTTGCAGTTGCACTTGCAAACGAGAGAGCTGACTTGACAGTGTCGCCGCTTTTGCTTGATGACTCGCCAGAGATTGCTCAAGTTGAGAAGCTTGATAATGGAAAAAACCGCTAACTAATAGCAACACCGCAGCAACAACGCACCAGCTCGCCACCATATAACCTAAGGTCAGATACTCCTTTTTAGGTTTTAAATGCTGTGGATACAGATTGATGTAGTTTGCTCTAAGCAAATTAGCTTGAGAAACAACCAACACACCACTTTCTGTATTGTCATCATCAAGGGAAGACACTTTAACGCTGACTCTGTCAGCAAGAGAATCCGCTAACGCAAGATTGTCTTCCCCATCGCAAGATATTTTTAGATGGTGTAGCGAGGCCCCTTTTAACTGAGAGGACAAGTAGTCAATGGAGCGTTGCAATTCTAATGCCGCTCCATCAAGAGCTAAATCGCCACTTTCCGGACCTGATACAGGGGCGATAACACCACGAAGCGTACGATGAAACACGCATCGATTGTTAACGTAAGCGCGTAATTGATAACTGCCCTGTTCACTTCTTTGTAACAGCAGAAAATGATTAAGCTCACCAGCCAGAAGGCCCCAGATATCATCTTCTATCAGTACTCGGTCTAGTACATGGCCTTGGCTCAACGCTATTTGATTCAAATTGAGGACTAAAGACTTTGAAACCACATAGACTTGAAGCTTGTTGGTATTGGGCAACTCAAATGCGTCTGCAACTAAATCTGATACGCGCTCACTAGTTAAATCTTTCAACAAGAAAGGTAACGCGCTGTTCCATTCTTCTTTGGGTAAGTTGGGCTTATCAATTTGAAAGTCTTGATATAAACCGGGATGCAAGACAACATCTAATTCAGCGCTTTGGGGTAATTTCGCTAATACGTCTTGTAAAAGTTGAGTCCACTCACCTTGGCCAATAGAGAGTTTGTCTGGAATATCGAGTGAGGAATCGTCTGAAGAAAAGTAAATGGCATGAGGCTGGACAACGGCATAAACCCGCGATTGCCCGGAACGTTTTGGCTTAAATTTATCGATGAGTGATGTCAATTCCATTGATACTCGCTCTTACTTTTTTCGCCAGCGATTTCTTCGCCCTATTTTAACCATAGATGGTATTGGCTGAGTTTTTAGTTTTTTTTCAGTTGGGTATACTTGTTTCTCTGGTTGTAAATAGCGTCCTTGCATGCCATTTACACCCAACTCTTTTAACGTATTTCGTTCTTGCTTAGAGTCAACACCAACGGCAATAACCTTGGTCTCTATACTTGCACACGCGCCCACTAAACTCCGCACAAACAGGCGATTTTCGTGCCGTTGATCAATTTGTTTTACCAAACTTCGATGCAATTTCAAGTAATCAATATTCAGATCTTTCAAATAGTGTGTGCTGACCACAGAGCGTCCCGCTTGATCCACACAAACTCGGAAGCCAAACCCAGACAGCATTTTGATCACAGGTCTCATATAGTCCAAGTGTTCAACCAGTCTCGCTTCGGCAAATTCAAACGTCAGTCGTTTTCGATACATCGAGGGCAGTTGCAATAATTCATCCCTAAACCACTTGAAGTGGCTCTTATCTGCAAAAGGAGTGACGTGCATGTTGATAGAATAAAGCTTTAAAGGAGAATATGATGCTTTGATGTACTGAAAGATAATATGTAGCGCAGCTTTATCTAGACGGCTTTCATACCCCACCGCTTCTAATGCGGCATTATATTTTGACGCTTTTAACACCCCTCTTTCTGGATCATTAATTCTGACAAACAGTTCATTATGTATCGCCATCATTTCATGTTGAGCATTATGCATAAAACACGCTTGCTCAAATAAGTACAGCTCATTGGGAGCGATAGATTGATCAAACAAACTGCGCCAACGAACATTACCTCGCTCGTGATCAAATCGAGCAGGTTTGTCGTACCTATTCCATGTGTTAATTTGCTGAACTTGGGCATTTCTTAACGCCGACTCCACTTCGTCCATGATGGCAGCTTGATGTTCCCCCTCTTGATACATGGTCATACCAATGTGTATCCAATTGTCCTTATCTAATGGACTGGGCGGAGAAATACTTTGTAATTGTTTTAAGCAGCTTTGTACTATGTAAGAGATGTCTTTAGAGGTGAGTTGCGGGGCAAATATAGCAAAATCAGAGGAGTAATAGCGTGACAAAATAATATCAGGATACCGCTGGACAATATTTGAAATCCTTTCTCCTATTTCGACAATAAATTCATCGGCGGTGCGTTTACTGTTTTCCTCTCTTACTTGCTCAATATCTTCCACTCTAACAAGCATCACGCCGCCATGAGCCCCTCCTTCAGAAAGCGCAGATTCCAATTTGCTGTCAAACAGGACTCTATTGGCAGTGCCAGTCAGTTGATCGAGAAAGGTTTGACTGCGTATGAAGGTATCAAAGCGGCTTCGCTCTTGCCGCGCATCTTGCAACTCTTCAATCAGAGTATCTAGTGCTTCACTGGCGGTAAACGGCCATTCACGAAAATCCCCTTTGGCGTATTCTTCCACTCGTCCGGCGAGAATCATTCGTCCTCGCTCCTCTAACAACTCACAACCATAAAGCTGAGATTTTAACCACCGAACCCCACGAACCAGGCAGAACAGTACTAAAGCGACGGCGATAGTAATTGAAGACAATGCCCCAATTGAATAGCCATAACCTAAGTAAGGTGGTATCGCCTTAAACGACATTTTATAGCTAGGATTGAGCGTCAGTTGATAAGATTTTTCGTATAAAAAAGCTGGGTTGGTATGAGAAGACTTGTTGACGAATTGGTACACCACACCTTGATTGTTAGACAAACTCATGTCTACAACATCAGCAGCATGGAGCAGTTTAGGCATCCAAGTGCGAAAGGACTTGACCGAGTTAGGCTGTTGTAGTTCTTTATCTACCACCTCAACAATACCGTAAAGGTAGTGGTTCTGATACTCCTGGCCGATACGTTTAAACGACAAAGAGCCGCCGATGAATATAATAAACATGGCGCTGACAACTATGATGGTCACGAACGCAACCAAGCGAGCACTGAGTTTTAAGGTAGGAGTACGCCTCATAAACTATAGAATTCCGTTTCCTGAAATGTCATTGAGGTAATAGTTTTGCTTTGCTATTTCACAAACAAGTCAATATTGTCTTTGTTAATGGTGTGTTTGTCTATAGCCGACTCACTTTCCTTTCTAAGAACTAAAAAGCCGCAATCCTGCGGCTCTTATAAATGGAATCATTAGAATGGGATGTCGTCATCAAAGTCCATTGGTGGCTCATTGTATTGAGGCTGAGTTGGCTTAGGTGCTTGTTGCGTCGGCGCAGAAGGTTGCTGCGCTTGCATAGCGGGTGCTGGTTGTTGTGGCTGACCCCAACCACCTTGTGCTTGCCCCATAGGTTGGCCTGCTGGTGCGCCACCTTGTGCTCGGCCACCCAACATTTGCATCACGCCATTAAATCCTTGCACGACCACTTCCGTTGTATAGCGATCTTGACCATTTTGGTCCTGCCACTTACGTGTTTGTAGCTGTCCTTCGATGTATACTTGAGAGCCTTTACGTAGGTATTCACCTGCGACTTCAGCAAGCTTGCCAAACAATGCAACACGGTGCCACTCTGTCTTCTCACGCTGTTCACCTGTTGCTTTGTCACGCCATGATTCAGACGTTGCGATAGTGATGTTTGCCACAGCGCCACCATTTGGCATGTATCGAATTTCTGGGTCATTGCCTAGGTTACCCACCAAGATTACTTTATTTACTCCACGGCTTGCCATGTTTTGCTCCGTCTAAATTTCTAAAGGCTGTTAAACAACATAATAGGATAGCATGCTTTGCGACAACGACAAATCTTGATCGTTTCGTCTTAGATATCGCAAAAATAGGCCATTGTGCAGACCTCAATAACAAATCTTAGAAGCAGATCGTTAATCTGCACCATTGATTGATTTGACGTTTTCTTAAGCCTAAGAAACTAGACGCATTTTCTTGTTTTCCAACTCGCCCCAATGGAATAAATCCACCAGACTATTAACTTTGTTTATGATTGTATTGGCTGGGATTGCTATGAAAAAAATTGATTATTCAAGAACTATCTACGCACTATGTTTAGACAACACCTCACAATGCTCATATTTAGATAAACTAGAAAAAGCTTATCGTAGAACCATACCAAAAATAGAAGTTGAAGACTTGCTTGTCGCTTCTCCCCTACACCCACACAAAATTTTATTGATCGATTATCGACATTGCCAAGAGATAATGACAAAAATAATTCGCTTACCAATCGCTTCCAATCGATTTGAAACCATCATTTTCAACGTTGATAAACGCTTAGAAACTGAGGAAATCATCACAATGGGCAATCTAAAAGGGCTCTACTATCGAGACGATAACACCAAAGATATTGCTGAGGATTTCAAGCAAATCGTCAATGGTAAAAACTGCTTACCTCACTATGTTATGTGCCAATTGCTGCACTACTATCGACATATAGTCAGCCATTTTCCCACCAGTATTAGTGTTGAACTTACCAGCCGAGAGGTCCAAATTCTTAAAAGCCTACAAACCGGTGCATCGAACTCAAAAATCGCCGAAGCTCACTATATCAGTGAATTTACCGTCAAATCTCACTTGTATCAGATTTTTAAAAAACTGGCGGTAAAGAACCGAGTTCAAGCGATTGCTTGGGCGAACCGAAACTTAGTCAGTCAATAGGCTTCTAGCAATAGAAATAAGCACAACATGGAATTATGACGCAAGGAAGCAAACATGTTATGGTACGCTGAAAATTTGCAACCCAATTAGTAGACTGATAATGATTAAGAAGTGCCTTTTCCCTGCAGCTGGCTACGGAACTCGGTTTTTGCCTGCAACCAAATCTATGCCTAAAGAGATGATGCCTGTTGTCAACAAACCCTTGATTGAGTACGGCGTCGAAGAGGCAATCCAAGCTGGTATTGATGGCATGTGTATCGTCACTGGACGAGGCAAACACTCCATCATGGATCATTTCGATATGAACTATGAATTGGAACACCAAATTCTTGGCACCAATAAAGAAGAGTTGTTAGTCGACATACGTAAAATTATCGAAACCGCTAACTTTACCTATATCCGCCAACGCGAAATGAAAGGCTTAGGTCATGCTATCTTGACTGGCCGTGAGCTGGTCGGTGATGAACCATTTGCTGTAGTACTCGCTGACGATTTATGCGTCAATAAACAGCAAGGCGTATTGGCACAAATGGTGGCACTATACAAACAATTTCGCTGCTCAATTGTAGCCGTCCAAGAAGTTCCAGACAACGAAACGCATAAATATGGCATCGTTGAAGGAGAAATGATCAAAGATGGCTTATACCGCGTTGACGATATGGTAGAAAAACCAGAGCCAGGCACAGCCCCAAGCAACTTGGCTATTATTGGCCGATACATCCTAACCCCCGATATCTTCGAGCTAATTGAACAAACTGAGCCAGGAAAAGGTGGTGAAATTCAAATCACCGACGCTCTGCTTAAACAAGCCAAAGCGGGATGTGTTCTTGCTTATAAATTTAAAGGGCAGAGGTTTGATTGCGGTAGCGTGGAAGGCTATATCGAGGCCACTAACTTTTGCTACGAAAATTTGTACCTTAAAGACAAAGTGGCATCAGAGCTCGGCAAGCAATCAACTCAGAAAGAGAGCTAACGTTCGCCATTACACCCGGCAACAAAATACTGTTTATTTATACAGCAAATTTAATTGGCACACTGTTCACTCTATGTAATACTTGATTAACTCGGTATTACATAGAGCAGTCAACATGGACAAAATTGAAGTTAGAGGGGCTCGAACTCACAACCTCAAAAACATCAGTCTCACCATCCCAAGAGACAAACTTATTGTTATTACAGGACTTTCTGGTTCAGGAAAATCCTCCCTTGCCTTTGACACCTTGTATGCCGAGGGCCAAAGACGCTATGTCGAGTCGCTATCTGCCTATGCAAGACAGTTTCTATCTTTAATGGAAAAGCCCGATGTCGATCATATTGAAGGGCTCTCTCCAGCCATTTCCATTGAGCAGAAATCTACCTCACATAACCCAAGATCGACAGTGGGCACTATTACAGAGATATACGATTACCTGCGTTTGCTTTATGCTCGTGTCGGTGAGCCTAGGTGCCCAGATCACCATACCCCTCTTGCCGCCCAAACCATTACTCAAATGGTCGATAGTGTTCTATCTTGCCCTGAGGGAGCCAAGATGATGCTGCTAGCGCCAATCGTAAAAGAGCGCAAAGGCGAACACGTAAAAACCCTTGAAAACCTTTCAGCGCAGGGATTCATTCGCGCAAGAATTGATGGTGAGATTTGCGATTTATCTGATCCTCCTACTCTAGAGCTACATAAAAAGCACACCATCGAAGTAGTGGTTGACCGATTTAAAATTCGTTCTGACTTGCAACAAAGATTAGCTGAGTCTTTCGAAACCGCATTAGAGCTTTCTGGGGGCATCGCGGTTGTCAGCCCAATGGATGGCGACGGCGAAGAAATTGTATTTTCTGCCAACTTTGCTTGCTCACATTGCGGCTATAGCATGCAAGAGCTCGAGCCAAGACTATTTTCTTTCAACAACCCAGCAGGGGCATGTTCTACATGTGATGGCCTAGGTGTTCAGCAATATTTTGACCCGGAACGAGTCATACAAGATGAAAGTTTAAGTTTGGCTGATGGCGCTATTCGAGGCTGGGACAAGAAAAATTACTATTATTTCCAGATGCTCAAGTCGCTTGCCGAGCATTATGGCTTTGATATCAATGCACCCTTTAAAAAGCTGCCAAAAAAAATCCAGCAGGTGTTATTAACTGGCTCAGGTCGTACCGATGTTGAATTTAAATACGTCAATGACCGTGGTGATGTGAGACTGAAAAAACACCCCTTTGAAGGCATACTTAATACCCTAGAAAGGCGCTACCGAGACACTGAATCAAACTCCGTTAGAGAAGATTTAGTGAAATACATCTCAACCAAAACCTGTTCAAGCTGTAACGGCTCTAGACTTAGACTGGAGGCAAGAAATGTCTTCATTCAAGACACGACCCTACCTGATATAGTCGAACTAAGCATTGCTGAAGCGCTAGCCTTTTTCAAGGACTTAACTCTACAAGGTCAGCGCGCCCAAATTGCAGAAAAGGTCATGAAGGAAATCAATGATCGCCTGCACTTTTTAGTCAATGTTGGCCTTAATTATTTAAATCTATCACGCAGCGCAGAAACCTTATCGGGTGGCGAAGCACAGCGGATTCGACTGGCCAGCCAAATTGGCGCTGGGCTTGTCGGCGTAATGTACGTACTTGATGAGCCTTCTATCGGCTTACATCAGCGCGATAATGAGCGCCTGCTACAAACTCTGATTCATCTGCGCGATCTCGGTAATACCGTTCTGGTTGTGGAACATGATGAAGACGCCATAAGAGCGGCCGATCATGTCATCGATATTGGCCCTGGTGCCGGGGTCCACGGCGGCGAAGTCATCGCCCAAGGCAAGGTAGACGATATTATTGCAACCCCCGACTCTCTCACTGGTCACTACTTAGGTGGCGAGAAAGAAATATCAATCCCTAAGCAACGAACGCCAATCGATAAGAAAAAGGTTGTCGAGCTTGTTGGTGCCAGTGGCAATAATTTGAAAAACGTCAGTTTAACACTGCCCGTTGGCCTATTTACTTGTGTTACTGGGGTATCTGGCTCTGGCAAATCCACCTTAATTAACGACACCTTTTATAAAATAGCTCACACTCAGCTCAATGGTGCAACCACAGAAACCCCTTCTCCTTACCAGCAGATTAAAGGCCTTGAACACTTCGACAAAGTGATCGACATTGATCAAAGCCCAATTGGTCGAACACCTCGCTCTAACCCAGCCACCTACACGGGTATTTTCACCCCCATACGTGAGCTATTTGCTGGCACGCAGGAGTCTCGCTCTCGAGGCTATAAGCCCGGCCGGTTCAGCTTTAACGTGCGTGGCGGCCGCTGCGAAGCCTGCCAGGGTGATGGTGTCATTAAGGTAGAAATGCATTTCCTACCCGATGTCTATGTCGCTTGCGACTCTTGTAAGGGCAAGCGATACAATCGTGAAACCCTTGAAGTCAAATACAAAGGAAAATCCATTGATGAAGTTTTGCAGATGACGGTGGAAGATGCACGCAAGTTCTTTGATCCCGTGCCTGTTATTGCGCGAAAACTGCAAACATTAATGGATGTTGGCCTCTCCTATATTCGACTTGGTCAGGCAGCAACAACCTTATCTGGCGGTGAAGCACAAAGGGTTAAGCTCGCGCGTGAATTATCTAAGCGAGATACAGGCAAAACCCTGTATATCCTTGATGAACCAACAACAGGCCTACACTTTCACGACATCCAACAGCTGCTCACTGTGTTACATCGCTTACGCGATCATGGCAATACTGTGGTGGTCATTGAGCATAACTTGGATGTCATAAAAACGGCCGACTGGATTGTCGATTTAGGCCCTGAAGGCGGACAAGGAGGAGGAGAAATCATTGCCCAAGGCACTCCCGAAGCAGTTATGAATGTCAAAGGCTCACATACCGCTCGGTTCTTAAAACCTATGTTAGAGTGAGGCGCTACACACATTAAATCTGTGCCCATCGCAGTCAGATTAAGTATACTTGATAAAAACCAATCACTTATCAGTGGATATTTCATTAGGGCCAATTGGCCCTAAATGAACGGCTCAGGGACGCGACTCTATGGCAATATTGCACACCACAGGTACCAAACTGGAAATAGAAGCACCTGTGGTTCCTCTCAATCGAAGCTTCCTATTTTCGATAGGTTTCGTGTTTATTATTGCCATGCACTTCTTTACCCAAAACCCTGGCGGCTCAGGTCTGGCTCTGTCTTTTAACCCTGCGACCTGGATAGGACTGAGTGTTACATTCGCCATTGGCCTTTATCAGCTAGCGACCAATCATCAGCTGCGTTATTCGCGCCTCACCATTGGATTAATTATCAGCTGTATTTTACTGACGATTCCCGAGCTTTATCCTGATTCGAACATTGATGAGTCGATTACTAGGCTGACTGGGTTATGGGCTGGGATGTTGTTCTTTGTGCTTCTGCAGCAGTTTCATTTTAGTAACAAGCAAAAACAAAGGATATTGTGGTTCATTGTTATCGCCGTAGCGATCGAATCCTTGTTCGGCTACTTTCAATATTTGTTTCTTCAACCTGGTAACTATTTTGGCTACGACACTGTCGTTAATCGCCCCTATGGCATATTCCAACAGCCCAACGTCATGGCGAGTTTTCTCGCCACAGGACTTGCACTATCAGGCTACTTGCTAGCAAGACAACCGTTTAAATATCAGACTAAAATCAGTACCGTGACCCTGCTGTATGTCACGCCAGCGCTCACTGTACCACTTTTAATTGTGCTCGCTTCGCGTACTGGCTGGCTTGGTGCAGCAATCTCCATATTTATATTGCTGCCATACCTTTACTACCATTCGTCAGTGAAACGCTTCGCAGGCTGGGGTAGCTCGATTATCGTTGGGATTTTGTTGGGCATGTTACTGGCGATAAGTTTCAGTGGTGGGGTTGGAGAAAAAAATGTCCTGGAAAAAGCAAAATTAGATAGCCCGAGATTTGATATTTACGCCCAAACCATCGACATGTTTGTCGAGAAACCCTTTACGGGCTATGGGTATGGTAAGTTTGAACCATCATATCTGCTGTATACTGCTCGCCAGCACCAGCTCAACCCCAACTACCCACCCGGAACTCCATCACTCAGTCACCCTCATAACGAATTGCTCTACTGGGCAGTCGAAGGTGGACTCGTTCCTATCTTAGGCATATTGCTGGCCGCCAGCATGATATTAATACGTATTTATCATGGTAAGAAAGGCACTCGATTAGCCGTCTTCGCGCTGTTTGTACCTATCGTTTTGCACACTCAATTAGAGTATCCCTTTTATCATTCCTCCATCCATTGGATTATATTTGTTATTCTGCTTTTTTGGGTCGATCAGCGCACTGCGATTTACCAAACTCTACCTTTTAGCGAAATCAGTAAAGCACTACTGCGAATTGCCAGTTTAATGCTACCGATAGTGACCGCCTTTTATATGGCCAGTGCGCTGCACAGTAACTACGTATTGACCAAATTTGAGCACACCGTGCCACCGAACCCAGAAATACTCAGTGAGGTCACTAACCCCGTAGTATGGAAAGACAGGTTGGATTGGGATATTTACAGTACCTATCTAAAAATTGGCCTAGTCAGTAAAGATGCCAAATTCATTCAGCCATACATCGACTGGTCATTAAAGGTCATCAAGAGAAAGCCTCGCGCCGCATTTTATATCAATTTGATCATTGCCTACCAAGGACTGGGCGAAGACAGAAAGGCAAAGGAAATTCAAACAGAAGCTGAGTATCTTTTCCCTAAGCAAGATTTTACTAAGGTGAAATATCTACCGCCCTCAGCGGGTGTGATTCCTGTCAAGCAACATGGCCCTCAGGTAAAAAATGAGGGCCAAGCAAAGTGAATCTATCGAAGTTAGTTAGTCAGCGTTTCTTCCAGCGCTTTCAAACATAACGAGACATTTTCTTGTCTTGCGCCATAGCCCATCAAGCCAATTCTCCAGGCTTTTCCTGTTAAGGCACCTAGCCCTGCACCTACTTCTAGATTGTAGGTTTGCAGCAAATGCGATCTGATTTTTGCTTCATCAATACCCGCTGGGAAGTACACCGCATTAAGCTGAGGTAATCGACTCGATTCTTCAACGACAAACTCAAAACCCAGCTTCTCCAAACCGAATTTAAGCTTTTCATGCATAGCTCTATGCCGTGCCCAAGCGTTTTCAATCCCTTCATTTTGTAAATGAACTAACGCTTCATGCAGAGCATATAAGCTATTAACGGGTGCAGTATGATGGTAACTACGCTTACCTTCACCACTCCAATAACCAAGCACCAGACTTTGATCTAAAAACCAACTTTGTATTGGCGCTTGGCGAGAGCGAATTTTTTCTATGGCTTTAGCTGAGAATGTCAGCGGGGACAGACCAGGTACGCAAGATAAGCACTTCTGGCTGCCAGAATAGACCGCATCCAGATGCCAATCATCTACCCTTAGCTCAACCCCTGCTAATGATGTGACAGTATCAACAATGGTGAGTACATCATATTGCTGTGCCAATTTTCCTAATGCTTTCGCATCGGATAACGCCCCTGTCGAGGTTTCAGCATGAACAAAAGCCAAGATTTTACAATCGGGGTTCTCTTTTAACGCTTGTTCGACCTTATCAATCGATACAGGCGCTCCCCATTCATCATCCACCATCACAGCTTCACCGCCAGTTCGAAGCACGTTTTCACGCATTCTCTCACTGAACACGCCATTTCGGCACACTATGACTTTATCTCCTGGCTCCACAAGATTGACAAAACAAGCTTCCATACCGGCACTACCAGGCGCAGAAACAGCAATGGTAAACTCGTTTTCCGTTTGGAATGCGTACTTAAGCAGATGTTTTAGCTCGTCCATCATCGAGATGAACAAGGGATCAAGATGGCCTACCGTAGGTCTGCTTAATGCTTGTAATACTTCAGGAGAAATATCCGATGGTCCAGGCCCCATTAGAATTCGTCGTGGTGGGATGAAGCTTTGAATCGTCATATAGCCGTCCTATATTCAATTGTGAGAGTAATTACACTAGTGTACTTTTTAAACACAAACAACCGAAAAGGCATGTTTGGTTAACAAATATTGATTGACAAGTCTACGCGAAACACGTTCAATATCCGAGCTTAATGCAGGAGAGGAGCACTGCCCAGGCAGGTATTTTGTGGAACCATAAATCCAAGACAAGATACTCATGGGGAGCAGTGCCGAGGCGATTTCAGCGTATGGGTTGAAATTGTCGGTTAATCGGGCTGAATCCCATTAACTGTCACTGGTCCAACCCAGTGAAGAGCTTCTGAAGGCATCGATTAATAAGTAAAACGCCTTTCTTTTTAGCTCAGCTGATCTCTTCAACATTAAACATTACCAATGGTTTAATTGATATTTTTTGGAGAATTACCGTGAGCAGATTTAACGTCGCTAAATTTGGCGGAACCAGCGTCGCAAACTTTGAAGCCATGAGCCGCTGCGCGGCTATCGTTGAAAATAGCCCGAATACCAAACTGATTGTCAGCAGCGCTTGTTCAGGCGTGACCAATTTACTGGTTGAGTTAGCCGGTGGTGTGCAAAACGCTGAACGCCGTGAACAGCTGCTTGCCCAATTAGCCGATATCCATCATTCCGTCCTCGATCAGTTAGCGGACCCTGTAGACACCGAAAAGCAGATTCAAGCCCTGCTAGCCAGTGTGGCCAGTGCCGCAGAAGCCGCGTCGTATCAATCGAGCAAAAAGCTCACCGATCACCTAGTGGCAACGGGTGAGCTTATGTCAACCTATCTACTCACTCAAGTTGTTAAAGAAAGGGGCAATGATGCGGTACGCTTCGATATTCGTGACATCATGAGAACGGATGATAATTTTGGCAAAGCAGAAGCACAGCTCGACGAAATATCCGCATTAGCTCAAGAGAAATTAGTACCGCTATGCAAAAAGCATATTGTTGTTACACAAGGCTTTATTGGCAGCGATGCAGAGGGTAACACCACCACATTTGGCCGTGGGGGTAGTGATTACAGCGCTTCACTCATTGCCGAAGCCGTACAAGCGAGCGGGCTGGAAATTTGGACTGATGTTCCAGGTATCTATACCACAGATCCAAGGATTGCCCCTAAAGCCACCCCTATCTCAGAAATCAGCTTTAGCGAAGCATCAGAAATGGCGAACTTCGGCGCGAAAATTCTTCACCCCTCAACCTTGGTGCCCGCATTACGCCATGATATTCCTGTTTTTGTCGGTTCTTCTAAGCAGCCCGAGAAAGGTGGGACATGGATTCGCCACCAAGTGCAAAGTAAACCTTTATTTAGAGCCTTGGCCTTAAGGCGCAATCAGACTATGGTCACTTTACGTAGCGCAAATATGTTCCACGCCTATGGCTTTTTGGCCAAGGTATTCGAGATCCTTGCCAAGCACAAAATATCCGTTGATTTAATCACGACCTCAGAAATCAGTGTCTCGTTAACATTGGATCAAACAGATACTGCCGGTGGTGCGCCTGAGCTGCCATGCGAAGCTAAGCAAGAGTTAGAGCAGCTATGTAAAGTTGAGGTGGAACATAACCTGTGTTTGGTTGCGTTAATTGGCAACAAGATCAGCGAAAAGAAAGGTTATGCTTCCCAAGTATTTAGCGCTGTTGAAGACTTCAATTTAAAAATGATTTGCTACGGGGCCAGCCCACATAATATGTGTTTTTTAGTCCATGAATCTGAATCTACTGACGCCATTGAAAAGTTACATTTAGAATTATTTGAACAATAGATATTTCAGCTCTCTGAGCATCAGTAACAGCACAACGTAAACTGAATTTATGGTATCTGTTTATCAGTTAGGCATGCCAAACCTGACTGAATATATTGCTCTCTTTGATGAGAAAGATTTACCGAGCAGGGCTGAGTATAATTTATTTCACCTTTTAGATCAGAACGTTAGTTTGTTTTTAAGCAGAGTAGCCATATTAACTAGTTGACAGTGAAAAATCGCATTGTTAATTTGAATTTACTCACTTTTATAGTCAATTATTTTACAGGCCAGCTTACTATCATGATGAACATCTCGATGACTCACATTCAGCAAATTATTATCGAGATTATTATCAGGCGGTGCGGGCTTGAGTGAGTAGCATATTCTCAAAACTAAGCCTCGCACCTTCGGGTCCGAGGCTTTTTTTATACCTAAAATCGGACACAACTTCATGAACGCTAATACTTCGTCAACAGATCAGCATCAAGAAAAGCCCAGCCGCCAACATTTGGCCTGGCTAGCCATCGTTCTTTGCTCCTGCTTCCTCTTTTACAAATATGTTTTGCAAGTCTCTCCTTCCGTCATGACAGGCGAGTTAATGAAAGCTTTTGATATCAATGGTGCTGGACTTGGCAATTTAGCCGCGACTTTCTTTTATAGTTACTTGGTCATTCAAATCATTTCCGGCCCATCTCTGGACCGTTTCGGCGCACGCTTTATTGGTGGTATTGCATTATTAGTCAGTGCCGCTGGCGCTTGGACATTTGCCCACGCGACGCACTTGGTGTGGGCGGAAATAGGCCGAGCGATGATGGGAGCAGGCGTTGCTTTCGCCACAGTGACTTACCTAAAAGTCGCTTCGACCTGGTTTAGTGCCAAGCGTTTTGCGTTTCTCAGTGGCTTAGTACCGACTGCTGTGATGGTTGGCGCGGTGTTTGGTCAAGTACCACTTGCGCATGTCGTCTCTGACGAAGGATGGCGACGTTCACTGGATCTGGTTGCTGTTCTTGGGGTCGTACTATCACTGGCTTTCTTAGTGTTCGTTCGCGATAAAAAGTCTCAGGACAGCCAAGCTGTACGCAAAGACAAGATTGGTTGGAAAGATAGCTTAGGCGTGCTAAAAAGTCCGGCGAATTGGATGTTAACCCTGTATAGCGGACTGGCATTCGCCCCGTTAGCCGTATTTGCTGGCCTTTGGGGTAACCCGTTTCTCACCACTACCTACCATATCACCACATCACAAGCGGCCTCGTTGACTTCTCTGGTGTTCATCGGTTTAGGTGTTGGCGGGCCAGTGTTTGGTCTGTTGTCTGACTATACAGGCAAACGCACCTTATGGATGTTTGTCGGTGGCATCATCACCTTGCTCAGTGTCATGGCAATCTTATACTCTCACCAGTTAAGTCATGCTTTATTATGCGTTTTAATGTTCTTGTTCGGCTTTGGTACCGGGGCATTTATGATTGGTTTTGCGATGGCAAAAGATCTTAATTCCCTGCTTTTGGCAGGCACGGTGGTCGCCATGGTCAATACGGGTGATGCTATTCTTGGCGCAATCACTGAACCATTAGTGGGTTACGCGCTAGACTTAGGCTGGCATGGTAAGAAAATCGCTGGAACGCCAGTATTTTCTACCCAAGATTACGTCCATTCATTTAGCTTACTGCCCGTCTACTTGGTCCTATCACTGGTATTTCTTGCCTTAGCGGCGAAACTGATGAAAAAAACTAGCGCATAGCATTGCGATAAGGTTACTAAAAACAAACAGGCCAGCGTTCGCTGGCCTCATACAACACGCCCTAACATGAGAAGCAAGTTAATCTAAGTTTGGTGCCAACCACTTTTCAGCCGTTTGTTTATCCCAACCTTTCCGATCGGCATAGCTCTCTAATTGATCATGTTGGATTTGCGCAACGGCAAAATAACGTGAATCTGGGTGAGAGAAATACCAACCAGATACCGAAGCACCTGGCCACATGGCATAGCTAGAGGTCAGTGACATACCGATGGTTTGTTCCACATTTAATAGCTGCCAAAGCGTCTCTTTTTCCGTATGCTCTGGACACGCTGGGTATCCAGGTGCGGGGCGAATACCTTGATAGCGCTCACGAATTAGCTCTTCGTTGGTTAAGTTTTCTTGCTCAGCGTAACCCCAGATGTCCTTACGAACGCGTTCATGCAGATACTCGGCGAACGCTTCGGCAAGACGATCTGCCACCGCTTGAATCATAATCGCGTTGTAGTCGTCACCTTTGGCCTTGTATTCATCCGCCAGTTCTCGCTCACCAATACCACCCGTGACCGCAAAGGCCCCTATCCAGTCGAGTTTACCACTCGATTTAGGAGCAACATAATCAGCAAGGCAATAGTTGTAGCCTTTTGGCTTTTCTGTCTGTTGGCGAAGGTGATGCAAAACTTTCACCACTTCCGTACGAGACTCATCACTGTACACTTCGATGTCATCCCCGATGCTAGAGGCGGGAAACAATGCACACATACCACTGGCTTTAAGCAATTTTTCTTGCTCAATTCGATCCAATAATGCATTGGCATCATTAAACAGCTTTTGCGCCTCTTCACCAACTTCTTCATGCTGCAAAATGGCGGGATATTTACCCATCAAAGACCAAGTCATAAAAAATGGCGTCCAATCGATATATTTTCTTAATTCTGCAACGTCAAAATCCTCGAAAACATGCACACCTGCTTTTTTAGGCTGAGGTGGCGTATAGCGTTGCCAATCTATCGCTACGCTATTTTCCCTAGCCCGCTCAAGCGTCACTGGCTTAGTTCTCGGTGTTTTTCGATTGTGTTGATCTCTGACTCGCTCGTAATCGATATTGAGCTTTTCGATGAAGTTAGGGCGCAGTTCATCGGACAAAAGCGACGTACATACACCAACCGCTCGTGAGGCATTATTGACGTAAACCACAGGCTGATGGTAGTTGTGTTCTATCTTCACCGCAGTATGCGCTTTTGATGTGGTTGCGCCACCAATCAAAAGTGGTAAATCAAAACCTTGTCGTTCCATCTCTTTAGCAACGTGGACCATTTCATCCAATGAGGGGGTAATCAAACCTGATAGACCAATAATGTCGACATTTTCTTCTTTCGCCACTTTAAGAATTTTTTCACATGGCACCATGACACCGAGATCAATAATGTCGTAGTTGTTGCATTGCAAAACCACCCCTACGATGTTTTTACCGATATCATGTACATCGCCTTTCACGGTAGCTAGCAAGATTTTGCCATTGGATTGACCAGCCTGCTTTTCCGCATTGATATAAGGCTCTAAATGCGCGACCGCTTGCTTCATAACGCGAGCCGATTTTACCACCTGGGGAAGAAACATCTTGCCTTCGCCGAATAGATCACCCACCACATTCATGCCATCCATGAGCGGGCCTTCAATGACTTCTAGCGGTTTATTCGCATTAAGACGAGCTTCTTCAGTATCATCAACAATAAACTCAGTGATGCCTTTCACCAAAGCATGCTCCAAGCGTTTTTCAACCGACCATGTGCGCCACTCTAACGCGCTCGCGTCGTCTTCTTTATTACCGCCTTTTCCGGCATATTCTCCAGCAATATCAAGCAGCCTTTCAGTCGCATCATCTCGGCGATTAAGGACCACATCTTCAACGGCTTCACGCAGTTTCTCGGGTACATTATCGTAAATTTCTAATTGACCGGCGTTAACAATGCCCATATCCATACCATTTTTAAAGCAATGGTAAAGAAAAACAGCATGTATCGCTTCACGCACATAATTATTGCCACGAAAAGAAAACGACACATTCGATACGCCACCAGAAATCATCGCATAGGGGAGATCTCGTTTGATATCTGCGACCGCATTGATAAAGTCCACCGCATAATTGTTATGTTCGTCTATTCCTGTCGCCACTGCGAAAATATTGGGGTCAAAGATAATATCTTCCGGAGGAAAACCGACTTCGTCGACCAGCACCCGATAAGCGTTGGTACAGATTTCCAATTTTCGCTCACGCGTTTCCGCTTGGCCTACTTCATCAAATGCCATGACGATGACGGCCGCACCATAACGTCGTATCAGCTTGGCCTGTTCGACAAATTTTTCTTTGCCTTCTTTTAACGAAATGGAGTTAACAATTCCCTTGCCTTGAATACATTTCAGTCCCGCTTCAATCACTTCCCACTTGGAGGAATCGACCATAATCGGCACTTTGGAAATTTCTGGCTCTGAGGCACATAAGTTAAGAAATTTCACCATGCACGCTTCGGCATCTAACATCCCTTCATCCATGTTGATGTCGATAATTTGCGCGCCATTTTCCACTTGCTGCCTGGCCACCTCTAGTGCTTCATCATACAGCTCTTCCTTAATAAGCCTTTTAAAGCGCGCTGAGCCTGTCACGTTGGTTCGTTCACCCACGTTGACAAACAAGGTTTCTTTTTCGATTGTCAGTGGCTCAAGGCCTGATAAACGGCAAGCGGTAGGAATATCAGGAAGCGCTCGCGGGGCAACGCTTGCCACCGCCTCCGCCATTTTACGAATATGCTCTGGTGTTGTGCCGCAACACCCGCCGATAATGTTTAAAAAGCCGCTTTGCGCCCACTCTTTGACATGGATGGCCATGTCGTCTGGCGATAAGTCGTACTCACCAAAAGCGTTTGGTAACCCCGCATTGGGGTGCGCCGAAACATAAGTTTCAGAAATGCGTGACAGCTCTTCAACATACGGGCGTAACTCATCTGGCCCCAAAGCGCAGTTCAAACCAAAAGAAATGGGGTTTACGTGTCGCAGCGCATTGTAGAATGCTTCCGTGGTTTGCCCTGATAAAGTCCTGCCCGATGCATCGGTAATGGTGCCTGAAATCATAACTGGGAGCTTTAATGACATCTGCTCGAACACACTTTCTACCGCAAACGCGCAGGCTTTGGCGTTTAGCGTATCAAAGATGGTTTCAATCAATATCAGATCCGCACCACCTTTAATTAATGCTCGCGTAGATTCAGAATAAGCTTCGACCAGCTCGTCAAAACTGACATTACGAAAACCCGGATCATTGACATCAGGAGAGATAGAGCAAGTACGGTTAGTTGGACCTAGTACCCCAGCCACATACCTAGGTTTATCTGGTGTTTTGGCGGTCCACTCGTCTGCCACCTCTCTGGCTAATTTCGCCGCGGCGTAGTTAATCTCTTCACTGAGGCTTTCCATTTCGTAGTCGGCCATCGCAATGGGAGTGGCATTGAAGGTATTGGTCTCTAAGATATCAGCGCCTGCTTCTAAATAGGCCGAATGGATATCCTTGATGATCTGAGGCTGAGTAAGAACTAAAAGATCATTGTTTCCTTTCAAATCACAATGCCAATTGGCAAACCGCTCACCGCGGTAGCCTTGCTCATCAAGCTTATGCCCCTGAATCATGGTTCCCATACCACCATCGATGAGTAAAATACCTTGATTGAGTCGAGCAGTTATCTGTCGTCTTACTTCATTTTGTTGTGTTACGCCGCTTCCCACAATACAGCCTCAATTGTTATCACTTTTCTCCATCCTACCACAGTTTAGATAGGAGTCTAGACGTCCAAAAATTTAAATCTTACTTGCAAAGTGTGATTGAAACGAGTGATGTTCATGAAACGTTACAATATGCTCAAAAGATACTTGAGCTGCCCATAGCCTATTTGAATTAAGTCAAATAGTGAGTAGGTGTTCGGTAAAATTGTTTGCTATTTTATTAACATACTTAGAAAATCCGCTTCACATTTTTGTCCTACTGAGTTCAGCAACATGTCTGTGTATTACACGCTTTGTTTTTTATCTGCAGCCGCGATGTTCATTGCCTTTATCAACAGCAAAATAGGTAAGATGCAAACCACTATTGCGATCACCGCAGGCTCAATGACTCTGTCTTTGTTGATTCTCATTGCAGGACAAAATGATTGGTTTCACTTAACCAGCATCGCCACCGATGTGATTTCTCGAATCAATTTTGAAGACTTCTTATTAAAAGGCATTCTTGGCTTCTTGCTGTTTGCTGGCGGGCTTGGTATTAAGCTGCCCCACTTAAAAGATCAAAAGTGGGAAATCACTGTCCTTGCCCTTGGCGCAACATTGTTTTCTACCTTTTTTATTGGCTTCGTCCTATACGCCTTATGCCAACTACTCGGTATTAATTTTGATTTAATTTATTGCTTATTATTTGGTGCGCTCATCTCACCGACCGATCCTATCGCTGTACTTGCCATTGTAAAAAAGCTCAAAGCACCAGAAAGAATCTCGACGCAAATAGAAGGCGAGTCCTTGTTTAACGATGGTTTTGGCTTAGTCATTTTCGTGACCATTTTCACCGTCGCATTTGGCTCAGAGTCGCCGACTATAGGCAGCGTAACGGGGTTATTCTTACAAGAAGCGATTGGTGGGATCAGTTATGGATTAGTGCTGGGCGTTATCTTCCATTACCTGATTTCAGCAACCGATGATCATTCAATGGAACTGTTGTTAACCATCGCTGTGCCTACCGCAGGTTATGCGTTTGCTGAAGTGCTACACGTGTCTGGCCCGCTAGCCATGGTGGTATCTGGCATTATGATAGGTAATTGGACTCGATACATCGGCTTTTCTAAGGAAAGCGATCAACACTTAGATCACTTCTGGGAACTTGTGGATGAATTTCTCAACGGCGTGTTATTTCTACTTATTGGTATGTCGATGCTGCTGTTCGAGTTCCATAAGGAAGATTGGATTCTGATGGCCATTTCTGTGCCATTAGTATTGGGCGCTCGCTACTTAAGTGTGTTTTTCTCTTACCTTGGCTTCAAACGGTATCGCCAATACAACTCATGGTCCATCAATATCCTCACTTGGGGAGGGCTCAGAGGTGGCCTAGCGCTAGCCATGGCATTGTCCATTCCATCCGGTATATGGGTGATTGAAGAGAAGGCGATTGATGTAAAAGAAATTATTCTCGTTATGACCTACTCGGTGGTGGTGTTCTCTATCCTGGTTCAAGGTTCGAGCATCACGCCCATGATCAACAAAGCAAACCTTGAAGAGCAGCAAAAGCTCGATTAGAGCGTACTAATCAAAACAGGTTAAAAAAATGGCCAATCAACTGATTGGCCATTTTCTATCTCTATAGCAAGCATACAAATTGCTTGTTATTCACCCGCTACTTTCATCGACTCTAATAAAATCGAGCCCGTTTGAATTTGCGAGCGGGTTTCAATGTCGCTGCCAACCGCAACAATCTGCTGGAACATATCTTTCAAATTACCCGCAATAGTAATGCCTGAGACAGGATATTGAATTTCACCATTTTCCACCCAGAATCCCGCAGCGCCACGAGAATAATCACCAGTCACAATATTCACGCCCTGACCCATCACCTCAGTGACGAGTAATCCTGTACTTAGCTCTTTAACAAGTTGCTCAAAGCTCTGTCCGGTCGATTTAACAAACCAGTTATGAATGCCTCCAGCATGGCCCGTTGGCGTCATATTCATTTTGCGCGCGGCATAGCTGGTGAGAAGATAGGTTGAGAGTACACCGTCAGTGATAATATCGAGATCTTTGGTGATCACGCCTTCATTGTCAAAAGGCGTCGACGCCAACCCTCTTGCTAAATGCGGCCTCTCATCAATGTAAAACCAATCAGGAAGCACTTGCTTGCCCAAATGGTCGAGCAAGAAAGAAGATTTTCGATACAGATTGCCACCACTGATAGCCATCATAAGATGACCAATCAAACCTGTCGCGACGTCCGAACCAAACATTATGGGATACTGGCCTGTGCTCAGCTTTTTGGCGTCTAAGCGTTTTACGGTTCTTTCCGCCGCTTTTAGGCCAACTGTTTCTGGCGACCATAAATCATCACGATGACGAGAAACGGTATAACTGTAATCACGTTCCATTTCGCCATTTTCACCTTGGCCAATCACACAACAACTGGTGCTGTGGCGGCTTGATGCATAACTGGCTAGCAACCCATGGCTGTTGCCATATACTTTGACACCATAGTGACTATCGTAGGTCGCCCCATCACTTTGTTTGATTTTGTCGCTATACGCTAACGCTTTTTCTTCCGCTGCGATGGCAATTTGTGCAGCCGTATCAGGGTCGGGGGTGTCAGGGTGGAAAAGATCCAGATCTAACACTTCTTTGACCATTAATTCTTTGGGAGCCGGACCCGAGCAAGGGTCCTCGCTGGTGTATTGAGCAATATCTAAAGCCGCTGCTACGGTCTGCTTAATGGCTTCTTCGCTTAAATCTGACGTGGACGCACTGCCCTTTTTTTGATCGCGATACACGGTAATACCGAGTGCACCATCGCTATTGAACTCGACATTTTCAACTTCACACATTCGGGTTGAAACACTTAACCCAGTTGATTTAGTAATGGCGACTTCTGCACCATCGCAACTGGCAGAGGCCATATCTAATGCTTTCGCGACCGCGGCTTCTAACTCGGCTTGTTGCTGAGCGACTTGCTGTTTTACGTCCATTTCGAATCTGACTGTTAGCTTTGAGTAGCGGTTAGAATAACAAGAATTTCGCTTTCTCCCCACGATTCTTGTTAAAATAGTCATAATTATAGTTTGAGATAGTGATATAGGCAGTAAAGATGGCCCGCAAAAACCAAAAAGCGCCTTGGGAACCTGAGGAAGAGATCATTTGGGTCAGTAAGACTGAAATGAAAAATGACATGGAAGAGCTGCAAAAACTTGGGGAACAATTGGTTGAACTCAAGCCTGCTGTGTTAGAAAAATTCCCGCTAAGTGAAGATCTTGCTGATGCTATTCGCGACGCGCAGCGCTTTAAGAATGAAGCCAAAAGGCGCCAATTACAATACATTGGTAAGTTGATGCGTAACGAAGATCCCGAGCCGATTCAAGCAGCACTCGATAAAGTTCGCAATAAACATTCGCAAGCAACCGCAGAGCTGCACAAGCTTGAGAAGCTTCGTGACCGAATTATCGAAGAAGGCGATAGCGCCATTGCTGATGCCGTAGAGCTCTTTCCATCGGTAGACCGTCAGCGTTTACGACAGCTTGCCCGACAAGCCAACAAAGAAAAGAAATCTGGAAAGCCGCCCAAAGCGTCTCGAGAAATCTTTCAGACTTTAAAATCACTCAATGAAGAGTGATTAACTAAGGCTAGTGCCCCCATCGGGATACTAGCCTTTATTTCTGCTCACCCGCCATCACAAATTTACCTAGTTGTTGATTGGGATGCTCACTAGACAACTCGGAAATATCCGCTGCTACTGCCACTTTACCATCAGACACAAATGCAAAATTCGTCGCGATGGCCTTTGCATCACTCAAGTGATGAGTCACCATGATTACGGTGATATTACGCTGTGTCGCTAGCGCCTTTACCAAAGACAACATCTCTTCACGTAAAATCGGATCTAGCGCAGAAAACGGCTCGTCAAGCAACCAGATAGAATGAGGCTGAATGAAACAACGAGCTAACGCCACACGCTGTTTTTGCCCTCCTGAAAGCTGCTCGGGCAATCTATCCAGCATAGTTGCCACTCCGACTTGCTCTGCGGCCTGCTCGACTTGTACAACTTGAGACTTAGACAGTTTTAGCCCAGGGTGCAGGCCCAAGCCTATATTTTCTCTTACCGTTAAATGGGCAAATAAGTTGTGCTCTTGAAACAGCATGGCAAACGGTCTGGCATGAGGTTCTTTTCCTAGCACGGACATGCCATCAGCAACGATGCTTCCTTGGCTGGGCTCAATAAACCCAGCCACCAAAGCGAGCAAGGTAGATTTTCCCGCACCACTAGGTCCCATTAAAGCAAGTATCTCACCCTGTTTGACGTTCAGATCAAATAAAAAAGGCGCTTTATTGTAGTCGTAATGAACATTACTAAGAGTCAGCATATGGAGTTCTCGAGTTTGCCTTAAAAAGAAGCTCTACCAGGCTAAAACAACCTAGACTTAAAATTAACAACGTAAGCGAAACAACGGCAGCCGCATTCATTTGATAGCTACCCAGCAATTGGAATAAATACAAAGGTAAGGTTCTAAAATCTTGACTACCAAATAAGGCAATCGCGCTAAGATCACCGATAGAGAACATAAAACTGATCGCAAAGGCGTGTGCAAGTGGCTTTCTCAATGCTCGCCACTCTACTAACTTAAACCGATTCCAACCTTTCATGCCTAGGCTTGGGCACAGCAGTTTATATTGCTGAGCAATGTGCAACATAGGTTGAGAGAGCGTTTTAATCACGTAAGGGAGCGCCATCAACGCGTTCACCAATACCACCACCGTCAATGCATAACTGAATGCATCAGCAAATGAGCGAATCAAAAGAAACAGCCCAGTACTGGTGACCAACCCAGGAGTCACCAGGATAATGGTGCCGATCAGCTCTATTTGATCCGCTCTCACATGTTGCTGGCGCAGTCGCCAAGCTCTGCTCGTGGTGAGTATTGCCATACCGGCGGCTAATGCTATCGCAGCGGCCAAAATAGCCACCTTTAGAGAAGACAATAGAGATAACCAGAAGTTGGAGTCGCTTAAGACTTTGCCGATGTCAACGTTAAGCCCACTTATCACCACCATCACAAGGGGAGGAAGTACAAACAGACACACTAATGCAATCCAACACCAGTCCCACAATTTCGACAACATGCTGTCCTTGACGACAATAACCTTGGCAGCCGATGAGCCAGTACTCACCGATACGGGTTTTGCTAAGCGCTGAATCGACAGTGACAAAATGCCACACAGTAGAATTTGCCAGATAGCCAGCAGTGCCCCCGTTTGCAAATCAAACTCAAACTTAATCGCTTGATAAATTGCCAGCTCAATTGTCGTTGCTTTCGGTCCGCCCCCCAATGCCATGACGGTTGCGAAACTGGTAAAGCACAACATGAATACCAATCCAATCACATGAGGTAATTGCTGACGCATTCGCGGCCATTCCACCCACTTAAACTTATGCCAGTGGCTCATCCCCAGATGGGCGCACAACTTGTGTTGTTCTTCGGGTACCGTTTCTAACGCTTGCAATAACAATCGGCTGGCGTAGGGCAAATTAAAAAACACATGCGCCAGCAAAATGCCAGTTAAACCGTAGACCGAAAATGGCAGCTTCTCATCAAAATGCGCCAATACGGAGGCAAGCAGGCCACTGTTTCCATAAATGGCTAACACGCCGAATACGCCCACCAGCACGGGTAATACTAACGTGGTCGCAAACAGCTTCAGCAGCAACCTTTTGCCTTTGAATTGTCTGCGAAATAACGCATGAGAGACGGGAATGGCCAAGCCCACGCTGAGCAGCGTCGAGAGTGACGCTTGATAGAAACTGAAATACGTGACATGCCGGTAATAGGCATCACCCAACACGGAATTCAAATCCAGCGACGGCGCATGAAAGATCAATGCCGCTAACGCAGAAATCACAAAGGCCGCGATAAGTATCGCGACCCAGATGCCAACTTTAGGGATTGAATTCAACTCAGCATCCCACCTTAGTGATTAACATCATAGACATGATTAGTTGGCCAGCGCATTTTGCCATTCACGAATCCAAGCGCGGCTGTGTTTAGACACTTCTTGTGGAGAAAAGCTTAGCGTGTGGGTAGGCACAACAAGCGTGTCAAATCCCTTCGGCAGTTTTACATCCGTCACTGGGTACATCCAGTTACCTGTTGGGATCACTGATTGAAATGACTTACTCAGCATAAATTGCATAAAATCTTCGGCCAGTTTCGGATGCTTACTGCTTTTTACTTTTGCCGCGACTTCAACTTGTAAATATTCACCTTCAGCGAAGCTCGCCGCTGCGTATTTATCTGTTTTTTCTTCGATAAGGTGGTAAGCAGGAGAAGTGGTATAAGACAACACCATGTCTGCCTCCCCCTTTAAAAACATCGAATACGCTTCCGACCAACCTTTGGTTACAGTGACGGTCTTTTTCGCCAGTTCTTTCCATGCTTGCGCCGCTTGGTCGCCATACACTGACTTCATCCAAAGTAATAAACCTAAGCCTGGTGTAGAAGTACGCGGATCTTCATAGATGATCTTGATTCCGTTTTTATTCTCAACCAGATCTTTTAGACTTTTCGGTGGATTTTTCAGCTTATCTTTATTGTAAACAAAGGCGAAGTAGCCGTAATCGTAAGGGATAAATGTGCTGTTTTTCCAACCGCCTGGGACGGTCAGTGATGATAAGTTAACCTGACTTGGCGCAAATAAACCCGTCTTTTGCGCTTCAGTGATGAGGTTGTTATCCAAACCGAGTACCACATCTGCCTTGCTGTTTTTTCCTTCCAATCTCAAACGATTCAATATCGAGACCCCATCATCCAAGGCAACGAATTTCAGCGTGCAGTGATATTTCTTTTCGAACGCTTTTTTAATCGCAGGCCCAGGCCCCCAATCGGCGGCGAATGAGTCATAGGTATATACGGTTAATGTTTTGCCGTTATTGTCTTGGGCAAAAGAAGAAAAGGAAAACAATGCCAGAACAGCTGACATTACCAACGACGTGGATTTAAAAAATTTCATCACTGCTTACGCTCCATATTTGCTGCGTAAGTGAGATAAGAAAGAGAACCCTAATACGAGACTTCCTAACTCAATCCCTACGCCAGCATTATCCGGTTCAGGTAATAATGTGCGGGTCCCGAGCAGGGCTCGATCTCAGCCAGCCTAACGCCAGCTCCCCGATGAGTTGTACGGATTGTAGTGGTTATAATTGCTTTTCGCTATATGCATCATGAATCGCGTTGATCATATCCCCACCTAGGTACCAACTCTTGTTCAATACCTAGATGATCAAGTATTCGTGCCACCATAAAATCAACAAGATCATCGATGGATTCAGGATTGTGATAAAAGCCTGGCGATGCAGGCATAATCGTTGCTCCCATTTGCGAGAGCTTGTGCATATTTTCTAAATGCAATGTAGAAAATGGCGTTTCTCTAACCACCAACATGAGTTGGCCGCGCTCTTTTAGTACCACGTCGGCAGCGCGCTCAATCAGGTTATCAGAAATGCCATGAGCAATGGAGGCCACACTGCCAACCGAGCATGGGCAAATCACCATTTTATTTGGCGCTGCTGATCCTGAAGCAACTGGAGAAAACCAGTCATCTTTGCCACAAACTTCTAATTTTTCCGGATCGCACGCGAGCAATTTTACTAGCGCTTTTTTTGCCGCATCCGGCCCGCTGGGGAGTTTTAAGTCGTGCTCTGTGGCTAATACCACTCTTGCAGCAGAAGAAATAAGAAGGTAGACCTTATAGTTTGCCGCAAGTAGAGACTGCAATAAGCGCAATCCATAAGGGGCCCCTGAGGCCCCCGTAAATGCTAATGTAATCGTATTTTGTCGTTGGTTTGTCATTCAATTCTTTCTAAAGTGACGCTTTTAATTTTTCGTGGATACCACCAAAACCGCCATTGCTCATTACTAAAATATGATCGCCCGGTTGGGCTTCACTGCTAATTTTAGCGACTAACTCATCAATTTGCCCACTAACGAATGCACTTTGCTGACATCGAGTAGCGATATCCTCCATCGACCAGTCAATATTGTCTGGCTGATACAGATACACAGTGTCTGCTTTTTCGAGCGAGCTGGCCAACACTGCTTTGTGTACACCCCGTTTCATGGTTGCTGAGCGCGGTTCAAGCACAGCAATAATTTTACTCTCACCGACTTTGTTCCTTAAGCCAGCCAGGGTAAGCTCGATAGCCGTTGGGTGATGAGCGAAATCATCATACAGTGATATGCCGTTATATTCACCGAGCAGTTCTAATCTGCGCTTGGTATTAATGAACTTCGCTAACGCTTCACACGCTAAATCTGGCGTCACACCAACATGTCTAGCGGCTCCAATGGCCATCAATGCATTGGCAACATTGTGCTGGCCCACTAACTCCCACTCCACTTCTCCGACCCAATCCCCTCGATAGAACACCTTAAATCGAGAACCGTCTTTATGGATATTCTCTGTGCTCCAGCCTTCGCTGTTGCCTGCCGTTTCTGTGTCCGTCCAACAGCCTCGCTCAAGCACATCTTCTACCGCGGCATCGCCCGATGGAGAAAGGATCAAACCATTACTTGGCACGGTTCTAACCAGATGATGAAACTGTCGCTTTATCGCTTCCAGATCATCAAAAATATCTGCATGATCGAACTCAAGGTTATTGATCACCAAAGTGCGCGGGTGATAGTGAACAAACTTAGAACGCTTGTCAAAAAAAGCACTGTCGTATTCATCCGCTTCGACAACGAAGAACATGCTTTCTCCTAAACGGGCCGAAAGGCCAAAGTTACCCAGTACACCACCCACCAAAAAACCAGGTTTATAGCCACAATACTCTAAAATCCAAGCCAGCATGCTAGAAGTTGTGGTTTTACCATGCGTGCCCGCGATGGCAAGCACCCAACGATCTTTTAATAAGAACTCCTGCAACCATTGTGGCCCAGAGGTATAACGCATGGTGGAATTCAAGACATGTTCAACACAAGGGTTACCACGACTCAACGCATTACCAATCACGACAAGATCAGGCTCTGGGCTTAATTGGCTAGGGTCAAAACCTTGGATGATTTCGATACCTTGAGACTCGAGCAAAGTGCTCATTGGCGGGTATACGTTAGTATCGCTACCTGTCACCTTGTGTCCTAGTTGGCGAGCCAACACGGCCGCTCCACCCATGAACGTACCACATATACCCAAGATATGAATATGCATTGATAAATGCCCTTCCCTGCCAAAATCGTTGTTTGTTTCATTATCTCAATTTCACTTGCAAAAGCGAGGAAGAACGATTATTTCTGCTCAAAGAGAAACAAAATGAGATCTACGTCAGTTAGTTCGTTACCATTAATAAGATCCAATACGTAGACTAACTGCCACATGATAAAACAGATAGCATTCCATACAGAGAAACTTAAGGACCCTACATGTCAGAGTTGCGCACCCTTGGTGAGTTTATCGTAGAAAAGCAGGCCGACTTCCCGCACGCCAGCGGCGATTTGTCTTCCCTTTTATCTTCCATTCGACGCGCTGCAAAAATTGTTAACCGCGAAATCAATAAAGCAGGCCTTGTGGATATTATCGGCGCCGTCGGTACGGATAATGTGCAAGGAGAGCAGCAACAAAAACTGGACGTTTACGCGAACGAAAAATTTAAAGCTGCGCTTGAAGCACGTGATCAAGTGTGTGGCGTTGCCAGCGAAGAAGAAGACGAAGCTGTAGCCTTCAACAAAGAGCTGAGCAAAAATGCCAAATACGTGGTGCTTATGGACCCTCTCGATGGCTCATCAAATATTGATGTTAACGTCTCAGTCGGCACCATCTTTTCCATCTACCACCGCGTTTCCCCTATTGGCTCGCCAGCCACTCAAGAAGATTTCTTGCAACCTGGCAACAAACAAGTGGCGGCGGGATATGTCATTTACGGCTCATCAACCATGCTGGTATACACCACTGGCAATGGCGTAAACGGTTTTACCTATGACCCTTCTATCGGTACCTTCTGCCTTTCGCATGAAAACCTAATGGTGCCAGAAGATGGCGTTATTTACTCCATCAACGAGGGCAACTACATCAAATTCCCTGCGGGCGTGAAAAAGTACATCAAGCACTGCCAGGAGAATGTCCCAGAAGATAACCGCCCTTACACCTCGCGTTACATCGGCTCGTTAGTATCAGACTTTCATCGTAACTTATTAAAAGGCGGTATTTATCTCTATCCTAGTACACAGAGTTACCCCAATGGTAAATTGCGTCTGCTTTATGAGTGCAACCCAATGGCGTTCATCATTGAACAAGCAGGCGGGGTCGCCTCTGATGGCGTAAATCGAATTCTCGATATTAAACCGACTGAACTGCACCAACGTGTGCCATTCTTTGTTGGTTCAAAAAATATGGTGCGCCAAGTCGAAGCATTTTTAGAAAAATATCGAGACGAATAGGCCAATCTTCCTCACCTAACTGAAAAAGAACCGGGCTCAGTCTCGGTTCTTTACTCTTACGATATCCCCTTTGTACCAAGAATAGTGAAATGAAATAGAGAATTTCTATTGATCTGAATCACGTTAGGGCTAAAATTCAAGCATTCACAATTTATCTCAAACTTGTGCGCAAGCTAAATCGACTTATATTTTCATTTCCGGCTTTCACTATGGTATGAAAAGTACGAAGTTCGAGCTGAGTTGGGTTTGGGTATACATTCCAGTCAAAAACAATTATTTTATTGCACTGTTTTGACTCTAAGCATTAACAAAGCCTTCGCGGCATACATTTCAAAGAGGAAACTTGTATGAGCTTAAATCATGTACCAGCGGGTAAATCATTACCTGATGACATCTACGTTGTAATTGAAATTCCAGCAAACGCTGACCCTATCAAATACGAAGTAGACAAAGACTCTGGTGCGGTATTTGTCGACCGTTTCATGTCGGCTCCTATGTTCTATCCATGTAACTATGGATACGTTAACAACACGCTTTCTCTTGATGGCGACCCAGTTGATGTGTTGGTTCCAACACCGCACCCACTTATGCCGGGTTCTGTGATCCGCTGCCGCCCTGTTGGCGTATTAAAAATGACTGACGAGTCAGGTGAAGATGCAAAAGTGGTTGCAGTTCCGCACTCTAAGCTTTCTAAAGAATACGACCACATCCAAGATGTGGGTGATATCCCTGAATTGCTAAAAGCGCAAATCACTCACTTCTTCGAGCGTTACAAAGAGCTAGAAAGTGGCAAGTGGGTAAAAGTGGATGGTTGGGCAGACGTTGAAGCAGCGCGTCAAGAAATCCTAACGTCTTACGAAAGAGCGCAAAAATAAGCGCCCGAACATTCGATAACTTCGGTTCGAAAACATCACAGCCGCTATGGTCAACGTTGACCATAGCGGCTTTTTTATCGTTTGCACCAATCTCCTGAGGGGATCACTTTATCGAGCTTACTTCTGTCTTGATAGAGATAAACCCAGGCAGTGCCAAAGCTCGTCGCTATTTTCTCTCGCCGATATTCATCTGGCACACCTTCTAATTTATCAAGATGCGCTAGCTGATTTTCATCAACCAAATAGACCTCGCCAACAATAGCGTCACTACCACCATTAACCAAAGCAGGATAACGCCCTAGGTCAAACAAGGTATAACAAGGCGGTGTGGTAAATTCACCTTGGTATTTACCCGCCGACATATAGTGGTGGTTGTTTTGACCTAGTCTTAAAGTTCCATATGTAAAAACCAAATGGTGCATTTTGACCCTTAGTTAAATTCAAATTGATAAAGCACATTGACCGCACTATCGAGTCCCGATACGGCCTCTAGATATAGATTAGACAGCAATTCATAGCGCACTGTGAACTCCCCAACCTGATTAAAAATGCCTACGCCATACTTAACTTGCAGATGTGGCAATACGTATCCACTCACGTTCACCTGCGACGTGTCACCCGCCCCTGAGGTATCTAATTGCAAATCTTGTACGCCAAAGGCTTGGCCGATTTGGCCAACTAATTTACCGCTTTGGGCAAGGCTCAAACCAATTAGCGTCGTGGTCATCGCACTGTTACCGCCTTGGGTATCGAGATTTTGCCCTCTCAACAAATAAGACAAAGCTTGGGCCTGAGGCAATGCGGGATCGGAGAATATCGATACCACTGGATCATCGGCAGGCCCGGTCACTTTAATCCCTGCCGTAACTTGATCTTGGGTGTTAGCCGGGTTTCGGATGGCGGTAATATCGATATAGGGCTTATCAATAGGGCCATTCATCAATACTTTACCTGATTGGATCTGTAAATCCTGTCCAAACGATTGATAGGTACCATCCAGGATATTGACTTCCCCGACCACAAATGGACCTTTTTCATTTTGTGTCACATGCAACTCACCTTGCAGCTTTCCTTTTAATCCAAAGGCGGATATCGACACATCATTGCCAATGCTGATCTTAACGTCAGATTGCAACTTAAACGGAATCGCTTGCATTTTGCTTTCAGGTTGTAAGTTTGAGTTGAGTATCACTTGATCCTTGGACACCTTAATCGCATTGGGCGGTAATTTCTCAATGACAATCTCTCCCGACGGTAGCGATATATTGCCCGTGATATTGGCCAGTTTTGGTGTCACATCAATCTTGAGATCGGGCACCACTTTTAACTTAGCCATAGGGGGCACATTCACCAGCAACCCGTTTGCAAAGACATGAGCATTGGCCTTCCAGTCCTTCAACCCTCGCCATTGCGCTCCACCAGAAACCTGTATTTCACCTTCAGGGGTACGAATCACACCCTTTAAAGACGACTTTTGCCCTGAAAACTCAATCTCTACCTTGCCCGAATCGACATCTACAGGCGAAATATCGCCTTTGACCAAAATATTATCTAACCGTGTTTGGCCATACACTTGCGGGCGTTTTAAGTCACCTCTGATGGATAAATCGGACTCGACATCGGCACCTAACTTGCTGTAAGTACCCAGCAAAGGTGCCAAAAAGTCCAAGTTCAGTTTGGTAACCTTTAACTTGCCATCAATGCGCTTATTCTTTTTACGAACATCAGGAATATTCAAATGGCCCGAGAGCGTACCATTGTTCTTCACCTGCACGTCCCAATTAGATTTCAGCTGATTATCCTTGAGGTTAAGTCCAAGAGTAATCGAGCTCCAATCAATGCTTGCACGTTTGGGTGACTGTCTTATTACGGAGCCATTAGGCATAGACAAGTTCAGCGACAGCTGTGGCGGTTGATTTGGTGCCCACTTTATTGAAGCCTTTGCATTCGCAACCCCTTTAAAGTCCACCCCTTCAGGTAAAAAGCCAGCGACCTGATGCAAACTTAAATCATGAATAGACACGGCGGCTTGGCCTGCTTTCCCAATAACAGCATCCGAGTCTAGGCAGAGCGAAGAATCACCATTGACCCAACAGTGTGGGCTGAGCTCAACTTGCTGTTGCTTAAACAAATACGAAATATTGGTGGGCTTATTGAGTAGCCAAGTACCAAACCTCGAACGCAGAGACATGTCATTGAGTCTTCCATGCCAAACTGGCGATGGCGAAGACTTAAAACCACCCGTTAAAGTAAGATTTGTCGATACTCTCTTGCTGCCGACATTCAGCTGCAATGTTTGTTCTCTTAAAGAGCCAGACAAAGTCGCAGCTATGCTTTGAATCAGAGTATTTTGATAATCCAACTTTTGACTGTGTAGTACCACCTTACCTTGATAATTGGAAAGTGGTGAAACATCACCAACAAGGCTTGCCTGCTTTAGGCTCAACATGTCTTGCCAAGCAATGTTGTTAGCGGTGAGGTTTAGAGATATTTTGGGCTTGGCTAACGCTTCAGAAACACGCACGGTACCTTCAATTTGACCTTTTGCACCTGACAGTGTTTGCGACAACTTAGGCACCTTAATCGCTAAATGCATATTCCAATGATCGCCAAGGTCTCCTTGGGCGGTAATAGAATTTGGCCCATGAGATAGCACTAGATTCGGTGTTTCGATAGCATAGTTGCCATTACCCTGATGATCGGATGCCGATGCTGAGCCGAGCAGACGAAATGGTTGTGCTCGCACCGAACCCTGCACATCGATGTTAGGGAAATTCATCTGCCAGCCGCCTTGTGAAGTTAAGCCGCCTTGCGTATTGATATTGCCATTCAATGTACCTTGATAATCTGGCCATTGTTTTGCTGGTTGAATATTGGCTAGGTTTAGATCGGCTTGCCAAGTAAATAGAGAATGCCAATCTAAGCTCACCTTCCCATCAAGGTTACCACCTAGCGTGGTGATGCGAGTCGTTTGAAAGTTTAGCCCTTGTAAGGAGCCGCTGCCTGTTGTGTCAATTGAGCTTTTAGGTATTTGTCCTCCATCAACCATACCATTTAAATCAAAGTGATATTTATCGAGACTGCCTTTGACATCCAGCTGTTTTACATATGCCCGATAATCGCTTTTTCCACGAAGCGGCCACTGAGCGGAAGCATTGCTTAGTTTCAAGTCAAATGGAACATTGGATACCAAGGGATGTAGAGAGCCAGAGAGTTGGCCTTCAATAAGGCTGGACCATTGGCTAGACAGTTCAAGGTTATCGACACTGCCAGCAAGGGATAGCTGTACTTTTTGACCTGCGAATTCGGTTTCTTTCAGCTTAGCGGTAAGCCTTGCTGCCAAAGGATATTCCCCTTGGAGCCTTATCTTGCCTTGCAAACTGGCATCAATAATTGGACTGGTGACTTGCATCGATTTGATATCAATATCCTGCCCTTGTGCACGCCCTTCGAATAGAAAGTGATTGATGACAAGTGGTTGCGGTTGCTGCAAGGTAAAATTGTTTACGGATAGGCTATTGACCTTTACGTTCACCGGTAACCTAATGGCTGGCAAGGAAATCTTACTTACTTTCTCTTTATTGGTTGCGCTTTGGTTATTGGTCGAAGGTGGCGAAGGTGCCATGGTTAGACTGACATCCGATATTTGAGTTCTACCAATACTAAGCTGATTACCGTGCCAACTAGCCTGAGAGGAAAACTTGCCTATCGATACCTTGTCTCCATACAAATTAAGATTAACGTTGGCCAACGCCAATTGATTCAATGAAACAGAGATAGGCAACGAAATAGAAGTTGCACTGGAAGCATTCTGTTTCTCTGGCTTGGTTGGAGCTGCACTATTTTGGCTCAGTGAAATATTCGCCCCATCCACCGACAAGCCTTGAATGCATACCGCTGGTTGCATCAGACAAACTGGGTTTAGCCCCAGTGATACACTGCTTATTTCAGAGTTTACCCCAAGAGTTGTGTCTTTATAGCTGACATCATAGAGAGTAAAACGTGGGAAAATAGCGCCAGATGAAGCGCCGATAGTCAACTGAGGAATGGTTTTTTCTGCGCCCCAAACGATCAGCTTTAACCCCACAGGCGTGTACAACAGCCCCACAGTCACCGCCAACATTAAGGCTACTAACGCCGCCAGAATATACGAAAGCCATTTTGTGGAATGGATGATCAACTTCATAACTCAGGCCCCAGAGAGAAGTGAATACGAAACTTCTGTCCTGGAGTTGCATCTAATCCCCATGCAAAATCTAACCGGATAGGCCCGACTGGCGAGGCCCATCGTAGGCCAAACCCAGTACCTCGTTTAAAGTCGGGGTTGTTGTTAAAGGCATCGCCGACATCATAAAAAACCGCGCCCCACCAATTGCCATATAGTCGATGTTGGTATTCCAACGATGAAGTCGCGAGGTATTTTCCCCCGGTCAAAGCACCCGTTGAATCAGTAGGAGAAATGGAGTCATATTGGTAACCACGTACACTGTTATCACCACCTGCGAAAAAACGAAGCGATGGTGAGAGCTTATCGAAATCTTGAGTAAAGTTAGCTCCGAGATCGATACGAAATAAGCCACGTTGATTCGCACCAAAACTGCGTATCCAAGAAGAGCTGCCTCTCATGCGCAACACGCGCGTTTCGGAGAAAAACTCAGGATCGCCGTACTCAATAGTAAAGTTTTCACCATCTCCCCAAGTAGGCATGGCACCACCACGAATGCGTGTTCGAGTAAAAGAAAAACCAGGCAAAACAAAATGGCCCACGGCGCTTTGTGTACCCTGATCATAATTCTCGATTAAATAGCGTATTCGCGCCGTTCGATGCCAGCCGTCATCTAATAACCAATGCCGCTCAAATGACAAGTTGGATTCAATACTATTGGTGTCTAAGTTGTCGACTTTCTTTAGGCCATACTGAATCAAAAAATAATTTCGCAGCACATCCGTCATCGGAATCCGATACCCCAGCGTAATTTGCTGCTCTGGGTTTGATAAAGAGAAACTGCTATTAAAACTGTTGCCGTCTGAGCTAAGCCATGGTTTTTTCCATTTTAACGTACCTCGCACGCCTACATCTGTGGAATAGCCTAAGCCCGTTTCTAGTTTATTTCTGATCTCCGGAGCTAATTCCACCTTCATTGGCAATTCTCGACTAGAATCGAGTTGAGTCAGATCTGGCGTCACCAGCACCGATGAGAACCAATCTGTACTGGATAGATTTTGATTAAATTGAGTGATGTCTGATGCTAAGTATGGTTGACCTTGCTTGTAGGGCTGAAGAGAGGAAACACGATCAAGATTTATTTGGCTTCCCGTTATTGTCGTCTTACCAAACTGAAAACGAATACCACTGTCGTAGTGGATGATAATAAACGCCTCATTGAGCGACGGCGCAACGTCTAAGCGACTTTCAGTAAACTGACCTTTAAAATAACCTTTTTGTAGCGCTAAGTTTCTAATAGCCGATTTTAAAGATTCATACTGACCATGATTGAGCACCTCCCCCACTTTCAAACCACTTTGTCTTAATAGCTTTTGAAAGTCAGGATCGTTTTTCGCCTCCCCAGTAATCGAAACATCGACCTTTTTGAGTATAACTGGCTTTCCTGGCGTAATATTGACAAGCAGTTTTTTGCCATCATCTTGTACCGAAAACTGAAACTTCGCATGATAATAGCCCACAGCGTTGAGCGCCTCATTTAAGCTTTTTTCTAGCCGCGATTGAAAGCGCAATGTCACACTGTAGTCGGACTTAGGAATCGCATCGAGATAAGCGTTGGCATTTTTCTGTAACTCTCCAGTTAAACCTTCGATAGTCAAGTCCACATCATTAGCCAGTGCTTTGCTAGGAAGGGTTAACGCGGCAATTAATACTGGTAATGAGTTTCTCTTCATGACTTAATTAGAATCAGTTGGATAACAAAACGAGACTTATTTAATCATAACTTGATTCTCGCCGGCTATCTGTATGAAAAAGGTTAATAATCCGGTCTATTACCAATAGGTTCTCTCAATACGTTGAAATTAGTGTGTGTCAGCGTAAAGAGAAATGCATATTAAAATAGTAAAAAGAAAAGCTTAGGTTCATTATGTTAGATAAACAAACCATGATATCTGCAGAAAGCGCTCTGCCAGGTCGCTCACAAGCAATGCAAGTTGCTGATAGCCATTACGTCAATAACACTAGCCTCACCGCAGATCCTGCTGAAAACGAGCAGGAAATCATTGTTGGTATGGGCTGTTTTTGGGGCGCTGAGAGACTGTTTTGGAATATTGAAGGTGTTGTCTCCACATCGGTAGGATATGCGGGAGGTTACACGCCCAACCCGACCTATGAGGAAGTCTGCACAGGAAAAACTGGGCATACAGAAGTAGTGCGAGTGATCTTCAACACAAATGCGATTTCTTTGACCGAACTACTCAAAACATTTTGGGAAAACCACAATCCCACCCAAGGCATGAGACAAGGCAACGATTTAGGCACACAGTACCGCTCGGTTATCTACACCACCCAATCCGAGCAGCTTAATGTCGCCCAATTATCTAAAACGCAGTACCAATCTTTACTCGGTCAAAACGCAGAAATTACCACTGAAATCGAACCGCTCAACCAGTACTTTTATGCCGAAGACTATCACCAGCAATATTTAGCCAAGAACCCCAATGGATACTGCGGCCTAGGCGGCACAGGAGTCTGCTTTCCACCACAAAATTAACTCACCCGTTTGCAAAGCTGGTAGATGCACATTGCAATGTGCATCTACTGGCAACCACTATACGGGCAATGCTTCAATTTGTTTGTTGATTTCTCTAAACGCGTTGAGCTTAATTTCGTTCGCAAGCTCGGGGACTAATACCTTTCCGTGATCAAATTGGAACTCGCCAATACCACAGATAAGAAACCTGCCTTTAAATAGCCTTTTGACATATCTTGCGACTTGTTGAGGACGGTAAACTGGAAACTCTTGATACATACGTCCCTATCTCCTTTAGGCACCACAAATCCATCTCACACAATTTGTTAACAATATCATCGGTAACGAATACGCCGATAATTATACCCTTTGCTAAAACAGTAGCAAGACATCGACATTTTGCGTTACATATTTATAACATTTGATTTTGTGGTCATGTTTTTAACGTAAGCTTATCCGTATACTGACGGTTTCGATTTACACTGCCCTTTTCTAGAACTAGGAGTTTTCTATGAAGTTCAATCTGCTGAAACCGATCATTACTGCATTGGCCTGCCTTCCATTATTTGCCGTGGCAAAAGACCTAACCGTTGGTCAACCTCTTCCCAGTGTTACCGTTAAAGATTATGGCGAAATCATGCTTAAAAATGGCGACGAGTCCTATCAACCATGGAGCACCAGCGCATTACCCGGCAAAGTGCGTGTCATTCAGGCAATCGCCGGAAGAAGCAGTGCCAAGAAAATGAACCAGCCACTGATGAAGGCCATTACCGCTTCCAAATTCCCAGAAGACAAATACCAAACTACAACCATAGTCAATCAAGACGATGCCATGTGGGGCACAGGGTCTATGGTGAAGTCTTCTGCCGAAGACAGCAAGAAAGAGTATCCTTGGTCATCTATTGTCGTCGATGAGTATGGTGTTGTGGCTAAGGCTTGGGATCTAAAGCAAGAATCCTCTGCTATTGTGGTGGTGAATAAAGAAGGAAAAGTGCTATTCGAACATCAAGGAGCCCTAGATCAAACACAAATAGAACAAGTCATCAAGCTGGTTAAAAATAACCTTGGAGACTGAAACATTTTAAATTAGCCCTCGCCACTGACAGTTATGGTCGGTGGCTTAGTTTTAGATCCCAGTCAACTCAGGATAATCTTGTGTTAGTCTCACATTCCAAGTGGCACAAACGCTCCTAAACTTGTTAAATCAACAACTTCAGCTATTGTTCTACAGTATCGACAATATCGTATACCCAAGTTACTTATCTAACGCTTCTTCTCCGAAAAAGCAGCTTAACTCGGTGAAATCAGTTATGGAAGACAAAACCAAACCCGTTACCATTGACAATGACGCTGCCAAATCCAAGCAACAAAAGGCGAGTTACATCAAAGACAGTGCCAGTCGCGTACTGAACATTGCAGGCAGTTATGGCTTAGATGCTCAGTTACGACAAGATAAGCCCGAATCAAGTGCATTGGAAAGAGCAACCGACCGAGAGGAAAGACGCAAAGAGCTGCGGCAAAGGAATCTAGAACAAATACTTAAATTCACTCACGGTTTTTGTAAAGACGAAACGGCTGGCGAACCGGATACAGATTGGCTACTGCGTTTTTTTGATATGGCACAGGAGATTCATAACAGCTCCATGCAACGCCTGTGGGCCCAAGTACTAAAGCGAGAAGTAACCAACCCTGGCTCCACCTCAATGAAAGCGTTAAAAGTACTGCAAGACATGTCCTCTAAAGAAGCGCAAATTCTTCAACGCGCGGCTTCGCTAGCCTGTAGTTTTGGTGGCGATGGCAGCCAAAAGCTATTAATTGGCTACAAAGCTCAGGGCAGTATTTTCAGCTTCGGCAAACGAACAACCACAGTCAATATCAATATTGGCAACTTTAAGCTGCCCTATTCAAGTTTGCTGGTCTTAATCGAATTAGGCCTGTTACATGGTTCAGAACTAGAATCTGGAGTGATTGAAGCCGATCCCGCATTACCGCTGAATTACCAGGGTAAAAACCTATCGCTACAGCCAATGAGTAAAGGGGTACGACTGCTGTACTATCGCTTTAGCCCGACAGGTAATGAGCTTTGTAAACTGTTAGGCAATAAGCCTAGTATGAAGTACTACGACCAGCTGGTCGCCGTGCTGAGTCAGAAATTTATGTTAGTTACCGACACCGATAGCAGCGTAGATGAAACCGTTTAGACACACGCTTATGGGGCTAAACCATCATTAACCATAGTGACGGTTCGGTGAGGTAGATGCCTCATAGCTAAACCAGCTTAGCTTATCCGATAGTGCAACCACTTCGCCGACAATGATCAATGAAGGAGATTCGGCCCGCTCAGCAAGAGAAGCTAGCTCTGCTAAACACCCTTTAAATACTTTCTGACAACGTTGGGTACCTCTTTGCACAATAGCAATTGGGGTGGATGAATCTCTGCCATGTGCAATCAGCTTACTCTGAATATGTTTTGACTTTAGTAATCCCATGTAGATGACCAAAGTCTGGTTACTACGAGCTAATGTCGACCAATCCATCGAATCAACCTCAGACTTAAGATGGCCGGTAATAAACATAGCGGATTGCGCATAATCTCGATGCGTGAGCGGGATACCAGCGTACGCTGTCGCCCCCGCCGCCGCCGTGATGCCGGGGACAATTTGGAACTTAATCCCTGCATCCACTAACACTTCCGCTTCTTCTCCACCACGGCCAAAGATGAATGGGTCACCCCCTTTGATCCTGACCACTCTGTTACCCTTGTTAGCGAAATCGATAATCAATTGGTTGGTTTTATCTTGCGGGACACTATGATGACCCGCTTTCTTACCCACACATACCAAAACCGCTTTACTGTCTACCAAGGATATGATCTCTTCAGACACCAAATAGTCATAAAGCACCACGTCCGCCTGCTGCAACAAAGCATACGCTTTCATGGTCAACAGATCAGGATCGCCAGGCCCAGCGCCAACCAAAGCCACTTCTCCGGGTGAGATATGGGGTTTACGCCAGCGACTTGTAGCCTGTGAGTGCTGCGCAGAACTAGGAAAAGGAACAACGGACTGCTTATCTGTCATGCTGGATACCGAACATTAAATCATCAGCTGATTATGTCCTGAACCAATTATGACTGGAAATTCTAATATTTTATTTTTAATACATAAACGCTATAAGCCAGCGAGCGAATCTATTCTAGACTACTTTTTTGCAAAACCGCCAGAAGACAAACGGAAAAACATCACTGAGCCTGAAGCCTTCTCCAATTGCAACATATCCAGCTGGCCATCAGAGTCCAATTTATAACGAATAAGCTGCCCTTTCTGTATATGACTGAGTGGCTTACTCGTACCTTCGACTCGAATGAGATCATTAAGATCTGACATTGAGATGCCATTATTACGAAAGATTTTTGCCAAGGTATCACCCGCTTTTACTACGTAATCTTTCCAGCTTGGTTGAGTCTCTGCAGGGCTTGTTGATTTGGCTGAGGTATCGGATGAGGTATTGATAGTAGTTGAGGAATTACCTGCTGGTGAGGAATTCGTAGCAGGCTGTGATGCCATTTGCTCGCTCAATCCCACAGGGTTTATTTTGATCGGTACACGCTGATTTAAGTTAGGTGCTATCTCTGATTGTTCAGATTTCGGTGTCGGTAGCATGATAAGCACAAGCACAACAGGAATCAGGACACTCAAGAGGCGCCGATGAAGCTTAGGCAGTGTTGACCAGAGCGCTTTGGCCTTTTGCGGCAGTAACTGCCACTCTACGTCAGCCCATTTGGTCTTTATTAGATCTAAATAATCAACCTGTTTTGGCTGCTTTTTCCTACGGTTCATTAACACCCATCTCCTAAATCTTGCTTGCACAGTATAGAAACAGACATCGACGGAGTATAGGTAAATTCAACCTTATAAGTAAGGAGTTAGCAAAATCTAACACTTTTTCCTAAGTAATATGAATAGCATCACATCAAAATACTATTCTCTCAGCTTGATCGAGTTACCGTTTCATCTATGCTTAGGAACTGGTATCCTCTCCTCTTCATTTCGACAATCTAAGAGAAACTTAAATGTCAGACGTAAAATTTGAAACTGTAGAGCAAAAAGCAAGCTACGGTATCGGTCTTCAGATGGGCCAACAATTAGCGGGTAGTGGTCTTGAGGGACTTAGCGTTGATGCTATCGCTGCTGGTATCGCAACTGCACTCACTGGTGAAGCGCCAGCAATCGAAGTTGACGAAATCAACAACGCTCTACAAGAAATCCAAACTCGCGCAGAAGCTGCTCGCCAAGAGCAAGCTAAAGCAGCGGCGGCTGACGGTGAAGCATTCTTGAAAGACAATGCGCTTCGCTCTGAAGTAACCGTCCTAGAGTCTGGACTACAGTATGAAATCCTGACTGAAGGCAATGGCGAGATCCCAACGTCAGACAAACAAGTACGCGTACACTATCACGGTGAGCTTACTGACGGCACGGTATTCGACAGCTCAGTATCTCGTGGTCAACCAGCTGAGTTCCCGGTAACTGGCGTAATCAAAGGTTGGGTTGAAGCGCTTCAGCTTATGCCTGTTGGTTCAAAGTGGAAACTATACATTCCGCACGATCTAGCATACGGTGAGCGCGGTGCAGGTGCTTCAATCCCTCCGTTTGCAGCACTAGTATTTGAAGTTGAGCTTCTAGATATCCTATAAGCCTCGATATACAAATATTGATTTGAGAAAACGTCGCTTTATGCGGCGTTTTTTATTGGCTTAAGGTTAAGTTTTGATATGAATTAGCTAGAAAATTGCTGTTTTACTAATAGCTAAAACGCAAAAAGCCGAGCATGACGCTCGGCTTTTAGTTCATACGAACTACTGATTACTCAGCTGCAGCTTCTTCAGCTACTTCTGGGCGATCTACAAGCTCAATGTAAGCCATTGGAGCTTTGTCACCAGCACGGAAGCCAGCTTTTAGGATACGAGTGTAACCACCTTGGCGGCTAGCGAAACGTGGACCTAGTTCGTTAAATAGTTTTGCAACGACTTCGTTGTCACGAGTACGTGCAAATGCTAGACGACGGTTAGCAACGCTGTCTGTCTTAGCTAGTGTAATCAAAGGCTCAACTACGCGACGTAGCTCTTTCGCTTTTGGCAAAGTAGTCTTGATAACTTCATGACGTACTAGCGAGCTAGCCATGTTGCTGAACATCGCTTTGCGATGACTGCTGTTGCGGTTGAGTTGACGACCACTCTTACGATGGCGCATGACCTAATCCTTCTAACTAGTATCGATTAATCTTCAGCGATAGACGCTGGTGGCCAATTTTCTAGGCGCATACCTAGAGACAAGCCACGTGATGCAAGTACGTCTTTAATCTCAGTTAGAGATTTCTTACCAAGGTTTGGAGTCTTCAATAGCTCAACCTCAGTGCGCTGTACGAGATCACCGATGTAGTGAATCGCTTCTGCTTTCAAACAGTTAGCAGAGCGAACTGTTAGTTCAAGATCGTCTACAGGACGCAATAGGATAGGATCGAATTCTGGCTTCTCTTCTTTCTCCTCAGGAACTCGTACATCACGTAGATCTACGAATGCATCCAATTGTTCAGCTAGGATTGTAGCTGCGCGACGGATGGCTTCCTCAGGTTCCAAAGTGCCGTTTGTTTCCATATCGATAACAAGCTTGTCTAAGTCAGTACGTTGCTCTACACGTGCTGCTTCTACCGAGTAGGCAATTTTGTCTACTGGGCTGTAAGTAGCATCAACAAGCAAACGACCAATTGGACGCTCATCTTCTTCAGTATGGATACGAGCTGAAGCTGGAACATAACCACGACCACGTTCAACTTTAATACGCATTGCGATTTCAGCGTTGTCATCCGTTAGGTGACAAATAACGTGTTCTGGGTTAGCGATCTCCACATCACCATCATGGGTGATGTCACCTGCAACAACAGGGCCTGAGCCTGATTTGTTCAGCGTAATAAACACTTCATCTTTGCCTTCGGCAACGCGAACAGCCAAACCTTTAAGGTTTAGAAGAATTTCAAGAATATCTTCTTGAACGCCTTCTTTTGTGCTGTATTCGTGTAGTACGCCATCAATCTCTACTTCAGTAACCGCACAACCCGGCATAGAAGATAGAAGAATGCGGCGAAGTGCATTACCAAGAGTATGGCCGAAACCACGCTCTAACGGCTCAAGAGTTACTTTTGCGTGTGTCGTGTTGATTTGTTCGATATCAACCAGACGTGGCTTAAGAAATTCTGTTACAGAACCCTGCATTGTGTCCTCTCTTTAGTTTAAACCTTACTTAGAGTAAAGCTCGACGATCAATTGTTCGTTGATGTCGGCTGATAGGTCTGAACGCTCAGGCATACGCTTGAATGTACCTTCCATTTGACCGGCATCTACTTCAATCCAAGTTGGTTTTTCGCGTTGTTCAGCAACTTCTAGAGCCGCTTTAATGCGAGATTGCTTTTTAGCTTTCTCACGAATAGATACAACGTCGTTAGCCGTAACTTTGAAAGAAGGAACGTTTACAACTTTACCGTTTACCAGTATAGCCTTATGGCTAACTAATTGACGTGCTTCAGCGCGTGTTGCACCAAAACCTATGCGGTAAACTACGTTATCTAGACGACCTTCAAGAAGTTGCAGCAAGTTTTCACCTGTGTTGCCTTTAAGGCGTGCAGCTTCTTTGTAGTAGTTACGGAATTGTTTTTCTAGAACGCCGTAGATACGACGAACTTTTTGCTTCTCACGAAGCTGAACGCCATACTCAGATAGACGACCGCGACGAGCGCCGTGTACACCTGGTGCGTTATCAATTTTACACTTGGTATCGATCGCACGAACACCGGACTTAAGAAATAAGTCAGTGCCTTCGCGACGACTAAGCTTCAGCTTAGGACCCAAATATCTTGCCATGATCTTTCTCCAATATTCCTAGAAACGTTATACGCGACGTTTCTTAGGTGGACGACAACCGTTATGAGGGATAGGAGTCGCATCAACAATGTTAGTGATACGGAAACCAGCAGCGTTCAGTGCACGAACAGTAGATTCGCGACCTGGACCTGGACCCTTAACCATAACCTCTAGGTTCTTTAGGCCATATTCTTTAGCCATTTCAGCACAACGCTCAGCAGCAACCTGTGCAGCGAACGGAGTAGACTTACGAGAACCACGGAAACCAGAACCACCAGCAGTCGCCCATGCAAGAGCATTACCTTGACGGTCTGTGATAGTTACGATTGTGTTATTGAAAGATGCATGAATGTGCGCAACGCCATCAGCAACTTGCTTGCGTACGCGCTTGCGAGCGCGTGTTGGTTGTTTAGCCATTGTACTCTACCTTCCCGATTATTTCTTGATCGGCTTACGCGGACCCTTACGGGTGCGAGCGTTGGTTTTAGTACGCTGTCCACGTAGTGGTAGACTGCGACGATGACGAAGACCACGGAAACAACCAAGGTCCATTAGACGCTTGATGTTCATTGATACTTCACGACGTAGATCACCTTCTACAGTGTACTTAGCTACACCATCACGCAGTTGATCAATCTGCTCTTCAGTTAGTTCACTGATCTTAACATTTTCAGCAATACCCACTTCAGCTAGGATAGCTTGAGAGCGAGTTTTACCGATACCGTAGATTGCAGTAAGTGCGATTACGGCATGTTTTTGATCAGGAATGTTAATGCCTGCTATACGGGCCACTATTCACTCCTAGTACTTAAATAAGAAATTATCCGTAGCAAAGCCCGTCGAGGATACGCTACGGCATACTACTTCTTTTGCACGCAAAAGGTAGGCCGAGGAATATACGCGACACTACCTTATATTTCAAGTAAAAATTTCTGCTTATTAGCCTTGGCGCTGCTTGTGCTTTGGCTCACTGCAAATCACGCGAACGACACCGTTACGCTTAATGATTTTACAGTTACGGCAGATTTTTTTAACGGAAGCACGAACTTTCATTGCTAAACTCCGTAAATGAAATCTGAATTGACAGCCGAATTAACGACCGTAACCTTTCAGATTCGCTTTCTTCAACACAGAATCATACTGTTGTGACATCAGATGAGTCTGTACCTGTGCCATAAAATCCATGATTACTACCACTACGATAAGTAGTGATGTACCGCCAAAATAGAAACGTACGTTCCATGCGATCATCATGAACTGTGGAATCAGACAGATAAAGGTAATATATAGAGCACCCGCAAGAGTTAGTCTAGTCATTACTTTATCAATATATTTCGCTGTCTGCTCACCTGGGCGGATGCCGGGTACGAATGCACCAGACTTCTTCAAATTATCTGCTGTTTCACGCGGGTTAAATACTAACGCCGTGTAGAAGAAACAGAAGAAAATTATTGCCGCAGCATAAAGCATTACATAAAGCGGTTGGCCTGGACTTAGTGCCAAAGACACATCAGTTAACCAGCCAAACATTGGGCTTTTACCATTTTGGCCAAACCACTGCGCTATTGTTCCTGGGAACAAAATAATGCTCGATGCAAAAATTGCAGGTATTACACCAGCCATATTTATTTTTAATGGCAAGTGAGTACTTTGTGCAGCAAATACTTTACGACCTTGTTGACGCTTCGCGTAGTTGACGACGATACGACGCTGACCACGCTCCATGAAAACAACAAAGTAAATGACTGCAAAAGCCAATACCGCAATCAACAATAGAAGAAGTACGTTCAATTCACCTTGACGCGCTTGCTCAATTGTCTGTCCGATTGCATTCGGCAATCCTGCAACAATACCTGCAAAAATCAGTATCGAAATACCGTTACCAATTCCTCGCTCTGTAATCTGTTCACCTAACCACATCAAGAACATGGTGCCGGTTACTAAGCTTACGGTTGCAATCAGGGTGAACATGGTTTGGTTGATAACAACCAGATTGTGGACCATGTGCGGTAAACCTGTTGCGATACCAATTGCTTGGAATATTGCAAGTACAAGCGTGCCATAACGCGTATATTGGGTAATCTTACGACGCCCTGCTTCGCCCTCTTTTTTGAGCTCAGCTAACGCTGGGTGAACTACCGTTAGCAGTTGGACAACAATCGATGCCGAGATATACGGCATAATGCCCAACGCTAAAATAGATGCACGCTCTAGTGCACCACCGGAGAACATATTAAACATTTCAACGATGGTGCCTTTTTGCTGCTCGAACAAATTGGCAAGTACAGCTGCGTCAATACCAGGGATCGGCACAAAAGAGCCTGCTCGGAATACTATAAGCGCACCAATTACGAATAATAAGCGCGATTTCAGTTCACTCAAGCCGCCCTGAGCACTACGAAAATCTTTTCCTGGTTTCTTAGCCATCTGTACCTCGTTCCTCGAGTTTAACCCTCGATTTTACCGCCTGCAGTTTCGATTGCAGCTTTAGCGCCTTTAGTTACGCGCAGACCTTTTACAGTCACAGCTTTGTTGATTTCACCAGAAAGAACGATCTTAACGAATTCGATATTCTTAGTGATAACGTTAGCTGCTTTCAAGCTGTTCAAGTCCACTACATCACCAGTTACTTTCGCTAGCTCAGCTAGACGAACTTCAGCAGTCACTAGGCTCTTACGAGAAGTGAAACCGAATTTTGGTAGACGTTGTTTTAGAGGCATTTGACCGCCTTCAAAACCTGGACGAACGCTTCCGCCTGAACGTGACTTTTGACCTTTGTGACCGCGGCCACCTGTTTTACCAAGGCCAGAACCGATACCACGACCTACACGCTTCTTAGAAGGTTTAGAGCCCGCAGCCGGTGATAGAGTATTCAAACGCATTCTGATTACTCCTCAACTTTAACCATGTAGTTAACCTTGTTGATCATTCCACGAATGCACGGAGTATCTTCAAGTTCAACTGTATGGTTGATTTTACGAAGGCCTAGACCTTTCAAGCACGCACGGTGCTTAGGTAGGCGGCCAATTGAGCTTTTAGTTTGAGTAACTTTAATAGTTGCCATGGTGCTTACTCCGAAATAGATTCAACAGTTAGACCACGTTTAGCAGCAACCATTTCTGGCGACTTCATGCTACCTAGTGCATCGATCGTTGCACGAACGATGTTGATAGGGTTCGTAGAACCGTATGCTTTAGATAGTACGTTATGTACACCAGCTACTTCTAGTACTGCACGCATCGCACCACCTGCGATTACACCAGTACCTTCTGCAGCAGGCTGCATGTAAACTTTAGAGCCCGAGTGGCGACCTTTCACCGGGTGGTGAAGAGTGCCTTCGTTTAAAGCGATCGTAGTCATGTTACGACGCGCTTTTTCCATTGCTTTTTGGATCGCAGCAGGTACTTCACGGGCTTTACCGTAACCGAAACCTACACGACCATTACCGTCACCAACTACTGTTAGTGCAGTGAAGCTCATGATTCGACCACCTTTAACCGTCTTAGAAACACGGTTAACAGCGATTAGCTTTTCTTGCAAATCACTCGCTTGTTGTTGTTCTTTAGCCATCGATCAACCCTACCTTAGAATTTCAGACCAGCTTCGCGAGCAGTATCTGCTAGCGCCGCTACTCGACCGTGGTATTGGAAACCAGAACGATCAAATGCAACAGTAGAAACGCCTTTTTCAAGAGCGCGCTCAGCGATAGCTTTACCTACTGCTTTAGCTGCATCGATGTTACCAGTGTTCTTCACTTGCTCACGGATCGCCTTTTCTACAGTAGAAGCGGATGCGATAACCTCAGAGCCATTTGATGCAATAACCTGCGCGTACACGTGACGAGGAGTACGGTGTACGACTAGGCGAGTTGCACCAAGTTCTGCAATCTTACGACGTGCGCGTGTAGCACGACGGATGCGAGATGCTTTCTTATCCATAGTGTTACCTTACTTCTTCTTAGCTTCTTTAGTACGCACGATTTCATCGGCGTAACGGATACCTTTACCTTTATACGGCTCAGGCTCACGGTAAGAACGAATGTCAGCCGCAACTTGACCAACTAATTGCTTGTCACAACCAGTTAGCACAATTTCAGTTTGGCTTGGGCATTCAGCTTTGATTCCCTCTGGTAGAGCGTGCTCTACTGGGTGAGAGAAACCTAGTGTTAGACCAACAGCTTTGCCTTTCATAGCAGCGCGGTAACCAACACCTTTAAGCACTAATTTCTTAGTGAAGCCTTCAGTAACACCAACAACCATGTTGTTTACTAGTGCACGAGCAGTACCTGCTTGAGCCCAAGCGTTAGCAACACCTTCTTTAGGACCGAAAGTAAGGTTGTTTTCTTCCTGTGCAATCACAACAGCGTTGTTTAGAACGCGAGTTAATTCGCCTTTAGCGCCTTTAACTGTGACTTCTTGGCCGTTTAGTTTCACCTCTACGCCAGCTGGAATAGCGACAGGTGCTTTAGCAACACGAGACATATTCTACTCCTATTACGCTACGTAGCAGATGATTTCACCACCAAGACCTGCTTTACGCGCAGCACGGTCTGACATTAGACCCTTGGAAGTGGATACTACAGCAATACCTAATCCGCCCATCACGTTTGGTAGCGAGTCTTTGTTCTTGTAGACGCGCAGGCCAGGACGTGAAACACGTTTGATTTGCTCAATTACTGGTTTAGCTTGGAAGTACTTAAGAGTGACTTCTAGCTCAGGTTTGCTTTCGCCTTCAACAGCGAAATCAACGATGTAACCTTCAGCTTTTAGTAGTGCAGCAATTGCAACTTTAAGCTTTGAAGAAGGCATTTTAACAGCAACTTTGTTTGCTGCCTGACCGTTACGAATACGGGTCAGCATATCCGAAATCGGATCTTGCATGCTCATATGATTTACTCCAAATGATTAAGTGGCAATTACCAGCTAGCCTTACGAAGTCCAGGAATCTCGCCTTTCATGCAAGCTTCACGAACTTTGATACGGCTCAGACCGAACTTACGTAGGTAACCGTGTGGACGACCAGTTTGGTTACAACGGTTGCGCTGACGTGATGCACTTGAATCACGTGGAAGAGATTGCAGCTTAAGAACTGCGTTCCAACGGTCTTCTTCAGATGCGTTTACATCGCTGATGATAGCTTTTAGTGCCGAACGCTTTTCAGCGAATTTAGCAACTAGCTTTGCACGTTTTACGTCACGTGCTTTCATTGATTGTTTAGCCATAACAGTAACCCTTCACCTTACTTACGGAATGGGAAGTTAAAGGCAGCCAGCAGAGCACGGCCTTCCTCATCGGACGCAGCAGTTGTCGTGATAGTGATATCAAGACCGCGTACACGATCGACTTTATCGTAGTCGATCTCCGGGAAGATGATTTGCTCGCGAACGCCCATGCTGTAGTTACCGCGTCCGTCAAAAGACTTAGCGCTAACACCACGGAAATCACGTACACGTGGAAGAGCAATAGAGATTAAACGCTCTAGGAACTCCCACATACGTTCGCCACGTAAGGTTACTTTACAACCAATTGGGTAGCCTTCACGAATTTTGAAACCTGCAACAGATTTACGCGCTTTAGTGATAAGTGGCTTTTGACCAGAGATCAATGCCATATCAGATGCTGCGTTTTCTAGCAGTTTCTTATCGTTGATAGCTTCACCAACGCCCATGTTTAGGGTGATTTTCTCAATCCTAGGGACTTGCATGACGCTTGTGTAGCTGAACTCTTTGGCAAGCTCAGCGACTACAGACGACTTGTAGTAATCATGCAGTTTCGCCATAGTAGAACTCCAAATTACTTCTATTAGTTAGAAACGGTTTCGCCGTTAGACTTGAAGAAACGAACTTTTTTGCCGTCTTCAACACGGAAACCGATGCGGTCTGCTTTACCAGTAGCTGCGTTGTAGATTGCAACGTTAGAAACATCAATTGCTGCTTCTTGTTCAACGATGCCACCTTGTTGGTTCAGAGCCGGTTGAGGCTTCTGATGTTTCTTAACAAGGTTGATACCTTCAACGATAACTTTACCGGTTGCTAGAACCTTAGTTACTTTACCTTTCTTGCCTTTGTCTTTACCGGCAAGAACGATTACTTCGTCATTACGACGGATCTTAGCTGCCATTTTTCGTGCCTCTTACAGAACTTCTGGAGCCAGTGAAACAATCTTCATGAATTTCGCGTTACGAAGTTCACGAGTCACTGGACCAAAGATACGTGTACCGACTGGTTGCTCAGTATTGTCATTCAACAATACGCAAGCATTACGGTCGAAGCGAATGACTGAACCGTCTGGACGACGTACGCCTTTACGGGTGCGCACTACAACCGCCTTTAGAACATCACCTTTCTTAACTTTACCGCGAGGAATTGCTTCCTTAACAGTAACTTTAATGATGTCTCCGATATGTGCATAACGGCGGTGAGAGCCACCCAGAACCTTAATACACATTACTCTACGAGCGCCGGAGTTATCCGCAGCGTCGAGTGTACTTTGCATTTGGATCATTGTTAGTGCTCCGCTAAATATTAAAAACTAGACCCTCTCGGGTCGGGCTGCCTCTTTAAAGGGACGCGAATTGTACCACCCTTTCATTCAATTGGGTAGCCAAAAAATAAACGGCCCCAAAAAAAATTTGGAGCCGCTTTATCATCATAGAAAAAATTGCGTTAGATTTTCGCTTTTTCTAGGACTTTTACCAATGTCCAAGACTTAGTCTTAGACAGAGGACGACACTCTGCGATTTCAACTGTGTCGCCTAGGCCACACTCGTTGCTCTCGTCATGTGCGTGTACTTTAGTCGTGCGCTTTACGAATTTACCGTAAATTGGGTGCTTAACCATGCGCTCGATAGCAACTACGATAGACTTGTCCATCTTGTCGCTAACAACACGACCTTGTTGAGTACGTTTTACTTCGCTCATTATGCGTCTGCCTTCTCAGTCAAAACAGTTTTCACACGTGCGATATTACGGCGTACAGCTTTCAGAGTATGAGTTTGCTGAAGCTGACCAGTTGCAGCTTGCATGCGCAAGTTGAACTGTTCACGTAGCAACTCAATTAACTCAGCATTAAGCTCTTCAACGCTTTTTTCGCGTAGATCTTGTGCTTTCATCACATCACCTGCTTAGTTACAAATGTAGTCTTGAAAGGCAGTTTACGTGCCGCTAGGCGGAACGCTTCACGTGCCAATTCTTCAGGTACACCGTCCATTTCGTACATCACCTTACCAGGTTGGATTTGGGCTACCCAGTACTCAACGTTACCTTTACCCTTACCTTGACGAACTTCTAGTGGTTTCTCTGTGATAGGCTTGTCTGGGAACACACGGATCCAGATTTTACCTTGACGCTTAACGTGACGAGTCATCGCACGACGAGCCGCTTCGATCTGACGAGCAGTTAGACGACCACGGCCAACCGCTTTAAGACCAAATGTGCCGAAGCTTACGTCAGTACCTTTAGCAAGACCACGGTTACGACCTGTTTGAACCTTACGGAACTTAGTACGTTTAGGTTGTAGCATCTGTCGACTCCTTACTTACGGCCTTTACGCTGCTTCTTAGGCTTGTCGCCTTTTGGCTCTACTGCGTTAGCAGCTGGCATACCGCCTAGGATCTCACCTTTGAAGATCCAAACTTTAATGCCGATCACACCGTATTGAGTGTGAGCCGAAGAAGTTGCATAATCAATGTCTGCACGTAGAGTATGTAGAGGCACACGACCTTCACGATACCACTCAGAACGTGCGATTTCAGCGCCGCCTAGACGGCCACTTACTTCTACTTTGATACCTTTAGCGCCTAGACGCATTGCGTTTTGTACTGCGCGCTTCATAGCACGACGGAACATAACACGACGCTCTAGTTGAGACGCGATGCTGTCGCCAACAAGTTGTGCGTCCAGCTCAGGCTTACGTACTTCAGCGATGTTAATTTGCGCTGGTACACCTGCAATTTTTGCTACTGCTGTGCGTAGCTTTTCTACGTCTTCACCTTTCTTACCGATAACGACACCTGGACGAGCTGTGTGAATAGTCACACGAATGCTCTTAGCAGGACGCTCGATAACGATGCGTGATAGAGACGCTTTCGAAAGTTCCTTAGTTAGGAACTGACGTACCTTGAAGTCGCCGTCTAGGTTGTCAGCGAAATCTTTGGTGTTAGCAAACCATGTAGCATTCCAAGGCTTAACGATGCCAAGACGAATACCATTTGGATGTACTTTCTGACCCATTGCTTACTCTCCTAGTCTCTTAGCGATCTGCTACAACAACAGTGATGTGGCTTGAACGCTTCAAGATACGATCCGCACGGCCTTTAGCACGAGGCATAATACGCTTCATGATAGGGCCCTCATCTACGAAGATTTTAGCGACATTAAGATCGTCGATATCTGCACCTTCGTTGTGTTCCGCGTTTGCGATTGCTGACTCAAGAACTTTCTTAACTAGATCAGCAGCTTTTTTGTTGCTGAAAGTTAGAATTTCTAGAGCTTGGTCAACAGATTTACCGCGAATTTGGTCTGCAACTAAGCGAGCTTTCTGAGGCGAAATGCGAGCAAAGTTATGTTTAGCTAAAGCTTCCATTATCTACTCCTTAACGCTTCTTCGCTTTCTTATCTGCAGCGTGACCGCGATAAGTACGAGTTGGTGCAAATTCACCCAGTTTGTGACCGATCATTTCGTCGGTTACGAAAACTGGTACGTGCTGACGACCATTATGGACAGCGATGGTCAAACCAATCATTGATGGAATGATCATTGAGCGACGGGACCAAGTCTTAATAGGCTTTTTGTCTCCGCTTTCCACCGCTTTCTCTACCTTCTTCAGCAAGTGTAGGTCAATAAATGGACCTTTCTTGAGAGAACGTGGCATGGCGATTCCTCTTTATAGATTATTTGTTACGACGACGTACGATGTACTTGTCAGTGCGTTTGTTCTTACGGGTCTTGAAGCCTTTAGTTGGCATACCCCAAGGAGAAACTGGGTGACGACCACCAGAAGTACGGCCTTCACCACCACCGTGTGGGTGGTCTACTGGGTTCATCACAACACCACGAACGGTTGGACGAACACCGCGCCAGCGGTTAGCACCAGCTTTACCTAGTTCACGTAGCATGTGCTCTGCGTTACCTACTTCACCGATTGTTGCACGGCCTTCAGATAGGACTTTACGCATTTCGCCAGAACGTAGACGGATAGTTACATATGAACCTTCACGAGCTACGATTTGAACGTATGCACCAGCAGAACGAGCTAGCTGAGCACCTTTACCAGGCTTAAGTTCAACACAGTGTACAGTTGAACCAACTGGGATGTTGCGCATCGGCAGAGTGTTACCTGCTTTGATTGGCGCATCTACACCAGATTGGATCTGATCACCTGCTTGAACACCTTTAGGTGCAATGATGTAACGACGCTCACCGTCTGCGTACAGAACTAGAGCGATATTTGCGCTACGGTTTGGATCGTATTCTAGACGCTCAACTTTCGCTGGAATACCGTCTTTAGTACGTTTGAAGTCAATTACACGGTAGTGGTGTTTATGACCACCGCCGATGTGACGTACTGTAATACGACCGTTGTTGTTACGACCACCGTTCTTAGAGTTTTTCTCTAGAAGAGGTGCGTATGGCTTGCCCTTGTGTAGGTCAGCGTTAACAACTTTAACAACGTGACGACGACCAGGGGAAGTCGGCTTACATTTAACAATAGCCATTTCTAACTACTCCTGTTACTCAGCACCGCCAACGAAGTCAAGATCTTGACCTTCTTTCAAGATAACGTAGGCTTTCTTAACGTCTGAACGACGGCCTTGACGCATACCTTGACGCTTGGTCTTACCCTTAGTGATAAGAGTATTTACAGACTTAACTTCAACTTCAAATAGCTTTTCTACAGCTGCTTTGATCTCTTTTTTAGTCGCATCGATTGCTACTTTGAAAACAACAGTGTTTGCTTTTTCAGCAGTCATTGTTGCTTTTTCAGAGATAAGTGGAGCACGTAGAACTTTTAGTAGACGCTCTTCATTGATCATGCCAGCATCTCCTCAACTTGCTTAACTGCTTCAGCAGTTATTAGAACCTTGTCAAACGCGATTAGGCTTACTGGGTCGATACCAGCAGCGTCACGAGCGTCAACTTTGTATAGGTTACGAGCAGCTAAGAATAGATTCTCGTCTACTTCACCAGTAACGATGAGTACATCGTTAAGCTCAAGTTCTTTAAGCTTAGCTACTAGCTCTTTAGTTTTTGGTGCTTCTACTGAGAAGTTATCAACAACAACTAGACGCTCTTGACGAACTAGCTCAGAAAGAATGCTTTTCATAGCACCACGGTACATTTTCTTGTTTACTTTTTGGCTGTGATCTTGTGGTTTCGCAGCAAAAGTAACACCACCTGTACGCCAGATTGGGCTACGGATTGTACCAGCACGTGCACGGCCAGTACCTTTTTGACGCCATGGCTTAGCGCCACCGCCAGAAACTTCTGAACGTGTTTTTTGAGCACGTGTACCTTGACGAGCACCTGCTGCGTACGCAACAACTACTTGGTGTACAAGAGCTTCGTTAAACTCACGTCCGAAAGTAGTTTCGGAAACAGTTAGTGCATCAGCACCTTTAACCATTAGTTCCATTACTTACTCCTGAGACGTTATGCTTTAACAGCTGGTTTAACGATCACGTTGCCACCTGTTGAGCCTGGGACTGCACCTTTAATAAGAAGCAGGTTGCGCTCAGCGTCAACACGTACGATCTCTAGGTTTTGAGTCGTTACACGCTCAGCACCCATGTGACCTGCCATTTTCTTGCCTTTAAACACGCGACCTGGAGTCTGACATTGACCGATAGAACCAGGAGCACGGTGAGACAATGAGTTACCGTGAGTCATATCTTGAGTGCGGAAGTTCCAACGCTTAACAGCGCCTTGGAAACCTTTACCCTTAGATGTACCAGTAACGTCTACTTTTTTAGTTTCGTTGAATAGTTCAACAGTTAGCTCTGCACCAACTTCAAACTCTTCACCGTTTTCTAAACGGAATTCCCAAAGACCGCGACCAGCTTCTACACCTGCTTTCGCAAAGTGACCAGCTTCTGGTTTAGTTACACGGCTAGCTTTCTTAGCACCAGCAGTTACCTGGATTGCTGCATAACCATCGTTCTCAAGAGATTTAACTTGAGTAACACGGTTCGCTTCAACCTCAACAACAGTTACTGGGATAGAAACGCCTTCTTCGGTAAATACGCGGGTCATACCCACTTTACGTCCGACTAGACCAATCATTCTTCTAATCTCCCTTAACCTAGGCTAATTTGCACATCAACGCCCGCGGCAAGATCTAAACGCATTAGAGCATCAACAGTTTTGTCTGTTGGCTCCACGATGTCGATTAGACGCTTGTGAGTACGGATTTCGTACTGGTCACGTGCTTTTTTGTTTACGTGTGGAGAGATAAGAACTGTGAAACGCTCTTTACGTGTAGGTAGTGGGATTGGACCACGAACCTGTGCGCCTGTGCGCTTAGCTGTTTCGACGATCTCCGCAGTAGAAGCATCGATTAGTTTGTAATCAAAAGCTTTTAGGCGGATACGAATACGTTGGTTCTGCATGAGACAGAGCTCCAATTAAATTAAATTACACAAACAATATCGCCACTCATACTCGCATAGGCGAGAGAATGCCGATTGATTTATGTGAAACCGTAGCACCCTAATTGGGCACATTGTCAGCTAATTTTCGATTAACTCTATATCAGAGATAATTGTATTAACTGCGAACATAAGCTGAGTCTACATTACCTGAAAAATCAAATAGATAATCCAGCTCCTCGCTGCTCATTGGTTCACAACTGGCTGAGCCAGTGCGCGGTATTATACATGTCAGTGGTTTACATGCAAGGGTTGATTGAAAAATAAACGGAAAAGAATAATGGCAATTGGCAGGAAAAAATGAGGAGTCAGAGCCAAGCAACTCCTCATGGAATAGATTAGCTAGCGCTGCGCTGACGCACCGCTTCAAACAGGCAAATACCTGAGGCGACTGAAACGTTTAGGCTAGATACACTGCCCGCCATTGGGATCTTAATTAAGTCATCACAGGTTTCGCGAGTTAAACGGCGCATACCATCGCCTTCTGCGCCCATAACAATCGCCAGTGGGCCTGTGAGCTTTGATTGGTAAATATCGTGTTTTGCTTCCCCTGCTGTACCGACAAACCATACGCCTTGCTCTTGCAATGCACGCATGGTGCGCGCTAGGTTAGTCACGCGTACAAGTGGTACGCTTTCTGCTGCGCCGCATGCCACTTTGCTCACCGTCGCGTTAAGTGGGGCTGATTTATCTTTTGGTACTATGATGGCAGCAACACCTGCTGCATCAGCATTTCTTAAACAAGCGCCGAGATTGTGTGGATCGGTCACACCATCCAACACCAATAGCAACGGTGACTCATGCTTCGCTAAAATCGAATCAAGATCATTCTCATTTAACGGCTTAGCGGGTTTCACTTTAGCGATCAGACCTTGGTGATTAGCGCCTTTGGCTTTATCGTCTAGCGCTTTTCGCCCCATTTGCTGAACGGTGACGCCAATGCTTTGTAGCTCGTTTAAGATCGGCATTAAGCGATCATCTTGGCGGCCTTTAAGCACAAAAGTTTCAATAAAACGTTCTGGTTCACGCTCTAAAAGCGACTTTACAGCATGAATGCCATAAATAAATTCGTTGCTCATTGATTTACCTAATTATTTTCTTTTGCCACGGTTTTTATTGGCTTTCACTCGTGACTTCTTCTTGCGTGCTTTTTCAGCTTTGCTTTTGCTGCGTGTCGGCTTTTTCTCTTGTTCATCCTCCGAGCCCACTTTCTTAGTAGGTTCAATCAGTGGCTTAGCTTTACCACGCGAACGCTGCCTCCCCGACTCTGCACGCATTTTGGCATTTTTTCTGGCTTCGGACGCACGTTTTTTCGCCGTCTTGCCTTTGCCGCGCAGTTTACGACTAGTTTCGATTAATTCAAAGTCAATTTGTCTATCTTCAAGATTGACCGAACGCACTTTGACTTTGACGGCATCACCCAAACGGTAAATGTGGCCAAAACTCTCGCCGATTAAACGCTGGCCGACAGGATCAAATTGGTAGTAGTCATTGGCAAGCGAAGAAATGTGTACCAGACCATCAATATGCAATTCCGATAGACGAACAAAAAAGCCAAAACCAGTGACGTTTGCGATGACGCCTTCAAGCTCTTCCCCAACGTGATCTTGCATATATTCGCATTTGAGCCAGTCTGACACTTCTCGCGTTGCATCATCGGCTCTGCGTTCTGTCGTCGAGCATTGCTCACCAAACACATCCATATCATCAAAGGAGTAATGGTACCCACCCGTCGGTGTCCAGCAGTCTAAGTTTCGCCCTTCTTGCTTAGCAATGAGGTACTTAATCGCGCGATGAAGAAGCAAATCAGGATAACGTCTGATAGGCGACGTAAAGTGGGCATAGCGTTTTAAAGCCAAGCCAAAGTGGCCCGCATTATCAGCGTTATACACGGCCTGCTTCAACGAGCGTAGCAACATAGTTTGAATCAGCTCTTTGTCTGCACGCTCACCAATTTGTGTCATCAAATGTGCGTAATCGGTTGGTGAAGGTTGCAAACCGCCAGCTAGGTTCAACCCAAGTTCACCGAGAAAATCTCGGAAACCTTGCAAGCGAAGTTCACCTGGAGATTCATGCACTCGATAGAGCGCAGGCTCTTTCGCTTTTTCCACCAAGGATGCCGATGCAATATTGGCCAAGATCATGCATTCTTCAATGATCTTGTGCGCATCGTTACGAACCACAGGTTCAATGCGATCGATCTTGCGCTCTGCATTAAAAATAAACTTAGTTTCAACCGTTTCGAACTCAATCGCGCCGCGTTTATCTCGACCTGCCTTGAGGACTTTGTAGAGTTTGTGCAACTCTTCAAGATCGGGTACCAATTTTTCATAACGTTGGCGTAGATCTTCGTCGCCATCCAAAATGGCACCCACTTTGTTGTAAGTAAGCCTAGCGTGTGAGTTCATCACGGCTTCATAGTGCTTATAACCCGACAACCTACCTGCCGCAGAGATAGTCATCTCACACACCATACAGAGACGGTCGACATTCGGGTTAAGTGAACATAAGCCATTCGATAGCACTTCTGGTAGCATCGGCACGACTTGTGATGGGAAGTAAACCGAGTTTCCACGGTTAATCGCTTCTTTATCTAGCGCGGTGTTAGGGCGAACATAATAACTTACATCGGCAATCGCTACCCACAAGCGCCAGCCGCCGCTTTTCTTTGGCTGACAGTAAACCGCGTCATCAAAGTCACGCGCATCTTCACCATCGATAGTGACAAGGGGCAGTTCGCGTAAGTCTACTCGACCAATTTTGGCTTTTTCTGGCACATGCTCAGCCAAATTTTCAATTTGCGCGTCGACTTCTTCTGGCCAAGTATTCGGAATTTGATGAGTACGAATGGCAATTTCTGTTTCCATTCCCGGCGCCATATTTTCACCCAGAACTTCGACAATTTTGCCCATTAGGTTTCGAGTACGACTCGCGCGCTGAGTGATCTCTACAACAACAACGTTACCCATTCTCGCAGAGCTTTTATCATCGTTGCCGATTAAGATATCTTGGCTAATACGTGAATCATCAGGAGCGACATAAGCATAGCCACCTTCCAAAAAGAAACGACCCACAATTTGCGTGTTATGCTCTTCCAAAACGCGGATCAGCCGGCCTTCTTTTCGGCCTCTTTTATCCGTGCCCGCAGGCTGCACCATGACTAAATCGCCATGTAGCACACTGCGCATTTGGTGATGAGGCAGCAAAATGTCATCTTCTTTGTTGGTTTTCCCTTCTGGCCTGACCCAACCATAGCCGTCTTTGTGACCAATAACATGGCCTTTGATCATCTCTAGTTTGTCCGGCACGGCATAGCACTGCCTACGCGTGAACACCAGTTGGCCATCTCGCTCCATCGCACGCAATCGACGGCGAAGACCTTCATATTGCTCTTCTCCAGACAGCTCAAGCGCTTCAAAAAGATCATTTCGATTCATTGGCACGTCGGCTTTGGTAAGAAAGTCTAGAATAAACTCTCGACTGGGGATGGGATTTTGATAGTTCTCCGACTCACGATCGACAAAGGGATCCGTATGGGAAGTGTTAGACATTGCATACCTAGCAAATTTTATAATTACTCGCTTAGTATATCTGAGTCTTTGCAATAGCTACAGGTACGCGGTCAAATTAGCGAGTATTCAGGCACTACCAGTAGGTGTCCCTGCGCTTAGCACGAACAATAATGTTTTGTGGCATACGCGTTTCTAGTCCTTGCCTTAGAAGAGCAATCCGTTTATGAATTCTTTGATCAGCCGTTATTGAGTTGTACAGCCAGCGATAAGCATCTTCATAGTCAAGCGGACTACCATAGTCGCGCAACAACAGCTCTGCCAAGTGGATTCTGGCTGGAATATTACCTAGAGAAGCGGCCTCTCTTAGATAAGGGATCGCGCGCTCTTTATCCTGTTGAACGAGTGTGCCACTCGAGTAGTAGCGACCCAGTTGCTCTAGAGCCGCAGGCAATCCTTGCTGCGCCGCACTTTCAATATAATAAATACCGAGTTCGACATCTTGGTCCACACACACACCCCAAGACAGCATATCACCGTATAAAAATTCGTAAGCAGGCAAATTGATCCGAGTAGCGCGCGCGACGATATCTTCAACCAACTGACATTTATCAGCTTTGACACGTTCCAAGTGCTTATTTTCGTTAATCAGATTTATTAGCTCAGCTTCAGTATAAATTGGAACCGGCTCTCCCGGTCCTTCATCTGCCGCGTACGAAAATGAACAACATACGGCCATGATTGAAGCTGCTACTGTTCGTAGCTTCATGTTTGCGCTCTTCAATTGGTTCAATAGCCCCCATACTTATCTTTTAAAGTATAGACTCTCACCTGAATTTATATGGGCTTGATAATGCTATCGGCGTGAAGAGCAAAGTCTTTAGCTTTGTTTATCAATCAGTATTGCAGGTACAAAAAAGCCGACCTTGTTGAGGTCGGCTCAAATTAAATCGCGACATCCGTTTAAGCGTTAAACGGATGCACTTTAATAATGGTTTCGTTACGATCAGGGCCCGTTGAGATGATATCAACAGGTACACCCGTTAACTCTTCAATACGTTTGATGTAGTTGAGAGCGGCTTGTGGAAGATCGTCAATTGACTTAGCACCAAAAGTGTTCTCGCTCCAACCTGGCATAGTTTCATAAATAGGCGTTGCTTCTTCGAACGCTTCTGCCGCCATTGGAGACACTTCTAGTACAGAGCCATCTTTCATTTGATAGCCCGTACAGATTTTTAGCTCTTCTAAACCATCCAACACATCAAGTTTAGTCAGGCAGAAACCTGTCACCGAGTTAATTTGAATAGCGCGACGCATAGCAACAGCATCAAACCAACCAGTACGACGCAAACGACCCGTGGTCGCACCAAATTCATGGCCTACTTCACCTAGGTGCTTACCGACTGGATCTTGCTTGTCTTGACCGTCGTATAGCTCAGTTGGGAATGGACCTGCGCCTACGCGAGTACAGTAAGCTTTAGCGATACCAAGGATGTAACCTAGGTAACGAGGGCCAAAACCCGAGCCTGCAGCCACACCACCAGCAGTCGTGTTAGAAGAAGTCACGTATGGATAAGTACCATGGTCGATATCAAGCAATGTACCTTGCGCACCTTCAAACATGATCTTATCACCACGTTTGCGCGCCGCATCCAGCTCATCAGTAACATCGATAACCATAGAAGTCAGAAGATCGGCATACCCCATCACTTGCTCAAGCACTTCTTGGTAGCTCACAGGTTCAGCTTTGTAGAAGTTTACCAACTGGAAGTTATGGTATTCCATCACTTCTTTTAGCTTGGCAGCAAAGGCTTCTTTGTTAAACAGATCGCCAACACGTAAACCACGACGGGACACTTTGTCTTCGTACGCAGGACCGATACCACGACCAGTAGTACCAATTGCTTTTTTACCACGAGCAAGCTCACGAGCCTGATCTAACGCAATGTGGTAAGGCAAAATAAGAGGACAAGCTTCAGAGATGAAAAGACGTTCGCGAACTGGAATGCCACGCTCTTCTAGAGGCTTCATTTCTTTAAGTAGTGCTTCTGGAGACAGTACAACACCATTACCGATAACGCATTTTACGTTATCACGAAGAATACCGGATGGAATCAAATGAAGAACGGTTTTTTCACCGTCAATGACTAGAGTATGACCTGCGTTGTGACCGCCTTGATAACGAACCACGTATTTTGCATCTTCAGTTAAAAGGTCTACGATTTTACCTTTCCCTTCGTCACCCCACTGGGTGCCTAGAACGACTACGTTATTTCCCATCTTTCCAAGTCTGATTGCTAGTTAAAAATGGATTCTAGCACTGAATCCATTTTTGTGCAGTCGTTTTTTAGCCATGCAAATAAAATCACTTGCTAACTCATTGAGTAAATGAATAATTAACTTTGCTAATGGGTTGGACTGGCTGAAACAGACTTATTCATCCGCATAAATTTTTATCTGCTCTTGGCCGTGAATATCAATCGATGCCCGGTACATCCCACTGCTATTCATGGAAAAGTGAACTTGGCCATGCGCATTTATGGCGATAAGCCCACCTTCACCGCCAATGTCTTTTAACTCGCCTTGAATAATGGTATCGCAAGCTACCGAGATATCTTCATTTAGATATCGCATGCGCGCCGCCACATCGCCCGCGACCATTTTTCGAATAAACAGCTCTCCCATGCCCGTCGTCGACACCGCGACATTACCATTTTCTGCAACCGTACCGGCGCCAATGATGGCAGAATCGCCCACCCGACCATATTGTTTGTTGGTAATGCCACCTGTGCTAGTACCGGCGGCTAAATTGCCTTTGCTATCAAGCGCAACCGCGCCCACCGTGCCAAATTTTTTATCATCGGGATAACGTGATTCAGATAAGGCACACTCCCCCTTGCTCTTCATAGACTGCAGCTGTTCATATCGCCTTTCGGTGAAAAAGTAATCTTGCTCGGTGAATTCATAACCCAGCTGAAAGGCAAACTCTTCCACCCCTTCACCAATCAGCAAGACATGATCGCTTTTTTGCATGACATCTTTTGCTAACGAAATGGGATTTTTAATATGACGAACACCCGCTATCGCTCCGGCGTTCATCGCTGCGCCATGCATCACAGAAGCGTCCATTTCGACAATTTCTTTAGATGTCATTACCGAGCCTTTACCCGCATTAAAGTTGGGCGAGTCCTCCAGAACATTGACCGCCGCCACAACAGCATCGAGTGCATCGCCACCTTTCACCAGCACTTCGTGTCCTGCTCTTACCGATTTCTGCAAGTCAGCAAGAATAGATCGCTTTAGTTCATCAGACATTTGTTCTTTGAGTATGGTACCAGCCCCACCATGAATCGCGATTGAGATAGGATTGCTCATGCTTACCCCTTTGCTTGTCACTTGGTGAACAAAAAAGCGCTACCTGAATTAACCGATAGCGCTTTTTTTAACATGATGTAGCCGACGTCTTAATGACCGCCACAACAGCCTTCAGATTTTTCTTCACCGTCGGTATCGCAGCAGCCTTCAGTTTCCTCACCGCCGCAACCACCTGCTTGATGAATATGACCGTGGTCAATTTCGTCTTGCGTAGCCGCACGAACTGCAATCACCTCAACCTCAAAGGTTAACGTTTGGCCTGCAAGCATGTGGTTACCATCTACCACAACTTCATCACCATCCACTTCGGTGATTTCCACCGGGATTTGACCTTGATCGGTATCAGCTAGAAAGCGCATACCCACTTCGATTTCATCAACACCTTGGAAAACGTTAGCAGGAACACGTTGAACCAACGCTTCATTATGTTCGCCATACGCTTCTTCTGGAGCCACTGTTGCTGTGAATTTATCGCCTGCAGTTTTGCCTTCTAGCTCTTTCTCTAGCCCAACGATCAAATTGTTGTGGCCGTGTAGATAATCTAATGGCGCTTCTGCCGTAGACTGGTCTACCACCACTCCGTCTTCTAGGGTCAGTTTGTAAGCCAGGCTCACAACAACATTATTTTCAATTTTCATAATTGCTCCAAAGCAGCGTTATGCATGAGGGCAACCCTCAAACGTAAAAGAATAATTGAGTATTATGGGGATCAAAAAGGAAATCTCAATTTATTCTGGCTTAAAAATCCCAATCATATCCCCATTTTTGGGGGTATTCTCTTCTATTGATTGAGGTTTTCGTTGCTCAGAAAAACCGCACTCGACACATTCAACGTGTTCGATATTATTTTCTATCCACCATCTTAACGTGTCCATGCTGTGGCATTTGTTGCAACTAGCGCCTGCAATAAATCGTTTCTTGTTACTCAAAAGACTGGTACCTCTATCATCAAAATCACCGACTCACTCGGTCTCCCAATAATGTCTGGACTGTTTATCATTGTCCATTTCTCTATCAAAAATTTCTTCAAGTTCCTTACGTGCTTCCATCGCTCGGTGGACCAGCTGTTTATCATCGGTATGCTGAGGCAATAACTCTTGCAGCATATTATTGTCTAAACGCCTGAAGTGGGCTTCGGCTCGTTTGGCTTGATAAGGGTGCATGCCAAGTTCAATAAGGGTTTGTCGCCCCAAATCGAGCGCACCCAAAAAGGTTTCCCTTGAAAAGGTTTCCACACCGTGACTTAGTAATTGGTAGGCTTCTACCCGGCTACGAGCTCGCGCTAAGACTTTCAGCCTCGGGAAATACTTCTGGCAAATTTCGACAATTTTTATGATTTCATCTGGATTGTCAGTACACACCACAATGGCTTCAGCGTGTGCCGCTCCTGCAGATCTCAACAGCTCAACGTGAGTAGCATCTCCGTAAAACACTTCATAACCAAACTTTCTAAGCAAACTTATCTGACTGGCATCACTTTCCAATACGGTTACTTTAACTTTATTGGCGTACATTAAACGGCCAACAATCTGTCCAAAACGGCCGAATCCAGCAATGATCACCTTAGGCTCATTATCGACGACTTTATGTTCAGAAAGCCCTTCATCGGAGGCATTGAGCCTTTTTTCAAACCACTTACTTTGCGCCATAAGCAGCAGCGGAGTGGTGACCATGGAAATACTGACAACCAACAATAAGAACGAAGACTGCTCGGCATTCAATAAACCTTCCGCACTAGCTGCGGTAAAGATAACGAAGGCGAACTCACCACCTTGGCTTAAAATGGCCGCCACACGGCTACGAGACTTAGAGTGTATCCCTGTAATACGACCAAGTAGGTAAATGATGATGGCTTTGACCATCACAAGGCCAATCACAGCAGCCAGAACTTTAAACGGTGACAGCAAAAATAAACCGAGATTAACAGCCATGCCTATCGAAATGAAAAAGAGGCCCAGTAATAAACCTTTAAACGGGTCAATGGCAATTTCTAGTTCGTGACGATACTCACTATCGGCCAACAGCACACCCGCTAGAAAGGTCCCGAGTGCCATTGATATGCCTAAATGTTTCATGATTACGGCAATACCGACCACCAAAAGCAATGCCGTCATGGTGAACAGCTCGCGCACTCCGGTCATAACGACATAGCGGAACAAGGGTCTTAACAAAAAGTGGCCACAAACAAACAGCCCTGTCACGCCGCCTAAAATCCACGCTGCGTGGTACCAGTCCCCCGCTGTATTGCCCGCAAGAATTGGCAGTAGTGCCAACATAGGGATCACAGCAATGTCTTGAAACAGCAACACCGCAAAGCCCGCATGACCTGTTTTGGTACCAGCCAACTCCTGCTCTTCCATGACCTTTAATGCAATAGCCGTAGACGATAACGCCAGCCCCATGCCAATCACCAGACTGGTTTGCCAGTTGATGCCCGCGAGGTTGGCAATACTCGACAAGATGGCAGTCGTAATGACCACCTGAGCGCCGCCAAGCCCCAGAATAGGCCCCCGAAGTTGCCATAGTTTGCGTGGGTTGAGCTCCAAACCAATCAAAAATAGCAGGAGTACAACACCAAACTCAGCGAAATGCAGGATCGCCTCCACGTCATCAATCAGTCCGAATCCCCACGGACCAATAGCAACACCTGCGAGCAAATAGCCTAAAACCGAGCCTAAACCTAGCCGCTGAGCAATCGGTACTGTGACAACTGTTGCAGCAAGAAATATCGCACAACTTTCTAATATGTCATGAGCGATGACCATGTCAGCCTCCTTGCGGCAATTTTAAGTTAACGAGCCAAGCGCGATAATCTTCGGCATGGCGAGATCTTTCTGTGTCACTGACATTACGAGACCAATACAACACTAACGGCTCTAGCCACTCCATTTTGCATAATGCTGCCATCAGCTCGAAAGGTTGCAAAATTTCTTCTAACGGATAGCGGTTATACCCTTTTGAGCCGAAGGCATCTTGATTACCGCCGGTGGTGATAATACTTCGCCACACTTTACCTTCTAGCGCACTGCGCTCGCCAAAAGCAAAACCTTTGTTTAATACTCGATCAAACCATTCTTTTAGCAAGGCTGGGCAAGAGTACATATAGAGTGGATGCTGGAATACAATCACGTCATGCTCAAGCAACCGCTGGTGTTCAGCGTTCACATCTATAAAAAAGTCAGGATACCGTGCATAAAGATCATGAATGGTCACATGTTCTAGCCCTTGTATTCCCTTAATCATAGTTTGGTTGGCGATAGAATTCTTGGGTTCAGGGTGAGCGTAAATCACCAATACTCGTGGAGAGGATGAAGTCTTTATCGTGGAGTTCGCCATTCGCCGCTTCGCTTTCCTTATTTATTCAGTGACTATGAGAATCATACCTCAAATTGCATAATGATCGACATTTATCATCAATCCACCTACTATTCCCCCGAGACAACAGTAACAAGATCCCATTTACTCTTATGATTACCTTTTCTGATATTCAACTTCTGCGCGGTGGAAAGGCTTTACTCGATAATGCTTCAGCCACTATTCAACCTGGCAACAAAGTAGGGCTAGTAGGAAAAAATGGCTGTGGTAAATCCACATTATTTGCTCTACTAAAAGACGAACTCACCATTGATGCAGGTTCGTTTAGCCAGCCTACCCATTGGGAGCTTGCTTGGGTAGCTCAGGAGACACCTGCTCTAGAGCGCAGTGCTATTGAATACGTCATCGACGGTGATCGAGAATATCGCAACCTAGAAAATGAATTGGCGCAAGCAGAGCATGCAAATAACGGCACCTTAGCCGCTGAACTGCATGGCAAGATTGAAACCATTGGTGGTTACACAATCAATGCACGAGCATCAGAGCTATTAAACGGCCTCGGATTTAGCCAAGAGCAAATGAGTTGGAACCTGACTGACTTCTCGGGTGGTTGGCGAATGAGACTCAACCTTGCTCAAGCTCTACTTTGCCGTTCAGACTTGTTACTACTTGACGAACCCACCAACCACTTAGACTTGGATGCAGTAATGTGGCTTGAAAAATGGCTACAAAACTACCCAGGCACGTTGGTCCTTATTTCCCACGACAGGGACTTTCTTGACCCGATTGTGAATAGAATTATTCATATCGAAAACCAGCAACTGAACGAATACACCGGCAACTATTCTTCTTTTGAAGATCAAAGAGCGCAAAAATTAGTGCTTCAGCAAGCCATGTACCAAAAGCAGCAAAAACAAATGGCGCACATGCAAAGCTATATCGATCGCTTCCGCTACAAAGCCTCCAAAGCGCGCCAAGCACAAAGTCGAATCAAGGCGCTAGAAAAAATGGAAAAAGTCTTGCCTGCGCAATATGACAACCCATTTAGCTTTAACTTCAGAGAACCTTCTGCGCTGCCAAATCCAATTCTTCGTATGGAAGAGGTATCGGCGGGTTACGGTGATAAGCTTATCCTAAACAAAATCCAGTTAAATTTGGTTCCGGGCAGTCGTATTGGTTTACTCGGCCGAAACGGCGCGGGTAAATCAACCTTAATCAAATTGCTTTCTGGAGAACTTCAAGCTCAAGGCGGTGAATTTCACTACTCTCAAGGGGTTAAAATTGGTTACTTTGCTCAGCATCAGTTGGAAACGCTTCACCCAGAAGAATCGCCACTGCAACATATGATGCAGATTGCGCCAAACCATACTGAACAACAGCTTCGAGACTACCTAGGCAGCTTTGGCTTTGTTGGTGATAAAGCGCTAGAAAAAGTTGCGCCGTTTTCAGGAGGAGAGAAGGCACGTTTGGTACTGGCTCTGATTGTGTGGCAAAAGCCCAACTTACTGCTTCTCGATGAGCCGACCAACCATTTAGACCTCGACATGCGCCAAGCCCTAACCATGGCTTTACAAACGTTCGAAGGTGCCATGGTGATAGTCAGCCACGATCGCTTTCTACTTCGTGCGACCACTGACGACCTTTATCTGGTTCACGACCAGCAAGTTATGCCATTCAATGAAGATTTAGCGGGGTACTACAAGTGGTTGACGGAACAGCAGAAACAAATTAAGAAAGACAGCCGTTCAGAAGCGAATGACAAGCAAACAGCCAACAGTGCCGCTTCTAGAAAAGAGCAAAAACGTAAAGAGGCTGAATTCCGCAAACAGACCGCGCCTATTCGCAAAACGCTGACAAAACTAGAAAGTGAAATAGATAGATTGAACGATGCACTAAACGATGCTGAACAACAATTATCGGACACTTCCCTGTATGAAGCGGAAAATAAAGCTAAACTTACCCAAGTACTTGAGCTTCAGGCGAACTGTAAATCTCAGTTAGAAGATGTTGAACTAGAATGGATGTCGCAACAAGAAAGCCTCGAGAAAATGGAACAGGAATTCAATCAAGAATGAGTCAAACACCAGCACACATCTCTTTGACGCTAGAGCGGTTATGGCAATTTAGCTTACGCTACTACGGTGTGCGGAAAGTAAAAGAAGCTTGCCTTGAGTTGCAAAATCAATTTCGAGGCAATGTTAACTTGTTACTGCTACTAAAATGGCTTGATGAACAACAGGTGACTTTTCAAGAACAAGATTGGCACAAGGTCGAAGAATGCTTGGGCCGTTCAGAATCATTACTTCATAGCTTTCGCGATCTACGCCGGAAGTACAAACAACATGTACCAGACACGCTGTACAGAGAATCCTTGCAGTTTGAACTTCAGCTTGAAAAACAACAGCAATCTGATCTGGTCGAATGCATTAACGACCTTCCCCTGCAATCCAATTCGGGGGAGCCACTCACGTTAAGATACTGTCGTCAACTAGGGGGAGAGCGGCTATATATCGCTTTCTCAGACTCAGCTTCCGCTTATACCGCATCTTAAGCATTAAACCACACCTGCCTGAAAGCGCCATTTTTAGTAAACTTTATCTACAACGAAAAGAGGATTACGTGATTATACCCTGGCAAGATATTGATCCTGAAACACTCACCAATTTAATTACCGAATTTGTATTACGTGAGGGCACGGATTATGGTGAACAAGAAATTGCGCTCGCCGATAAAGTTGACCAAGTGAAGTTACAATTAAAGTTAAATCAAGCCGTTATCGTCTATTCTGAATTACACGAAACCGTAGATATTCAGCCTAGAACATCTTGAGCTATTGGGATTCATACAAACCAACGTGAAGTTTCACCGATTATCCACTTCCTGCTATAGTCAATGGCTATACAGGTTCGTTCGATACTAGACAAGGTCCGTCATGTCAGCAAAACATCCGATCATTGCCGTTACTGGTTCTTCTGGGGCAGGTACTACCACCACCTCTGAAGCATTCAGAAAAATGTTTAATATGATGAAAGTGAAACCAGCTTGGGTTGAAGGAGACAGCTTTCATAAATTTACCCGTCCAGAAATGGATGTGGAAATAAGAAAAGCCCGAGAACAGGGCCGCCATGTCAGCTATTTCGGTCCTCAAGCGAATGATTTTCCCGGGTTGGAAGAGTTTTTTAAGAAGTTTGGCAATGAAGGCATAGGAAAAGTTCGCCGTTATCTACATACCTTTGACGAAGCGGTACCATATAACCAGATGCCTGGTACTTTTACTCCGTGGCAGGAGTTACCCGAAAATTGTGATGTACTCTTTTACGAAGGGCTGCATGGTGGGGTGGTCGATGGTGATGTGAACGTCGCCCAGCATGTTGACCTTCTCATCGGCATGGTGCCTATCGTTAACCTCGAGTGGATACAAAAGTTTGTCCGTGACACACGTGATAGAGGACACTCAAGAGAGGCCGTCATGGATTCGATTGTGCGCTCCATGGATGACTACCTTAACTTTATTACCCCACAGTTTTCACGCACGCATATCAATTTCCAACGCGTACCGACTGTCGATACGTCTAATCCACTCAATGCCAAAGGCATTCCGAGTCTGGACGAAAGTTTTGTCGTCATTCGTTTACGTGGCATTAAGAATGTCGACTTTCCATACTTGCTCGCTATGATTGATGGCTCTTTCATGTCTCGTCACAATACCCTTGTCGTGCCTGGTGGCAAGATGAGTTTCGCTATGGAGTTAATTGTCAGACCGATACTGCAGCAACTCATAGAGACGGGTAAAATTGGTTAAAAATTAAACGCAGATCATGTTTAGTTTTCATACCGTGATCCTTTGCACACTTTTATCGCCAAAATGGGCCGCTCTACCGAATTAAAGTCAAGAAATCCAGCTCAAAAAAGGATACTATTTGAAGGCGAAACACAAGATAGCTTGTAGCATAAGGAAAGAGTTCTTATCCTAATAGGCCCATTTGGACTTAGCTAAAATATGGAAAGCAGCAAGCGTCCCCTGCAGAGGAAGTGAAATATTATGGTTCTAGGCAAACCCCAAACTGATCCAACGTTAGAATGGTTTCTTTCACATTGTCATATTCATAAGTACCCTTCAAAAAGCACGCTCATTCATGCGGGCGAGAAGGCCGAGACATTGTATTACATCGTGAAAGGTTCGGTAGCAGTACTAATCAAAGACGAAGAAGGTAAGGAGATGATCCTGTCTTACCTGAATCAAGGTGATTTCATTGGAGAACTTGGTCTATTTGAAGAGGACCAAGAGCGCACAGCATGGGTAAGAGCTAAATCTCCTTGTGAAGTGGCCGAGATTTCGTTTAAGAAGTTCCGCCAGCTGATTCAAGTCAACCCAGACATCTTAATGAGATTATCTTCTCAAATCGCGAGTCGTTTGAAAGTAACGAGCCAAAAAGTTGGTGACTTAGCTTTCCTCGACGTAACTGGTCGTATCGCACAAACCCTGCTTAACCTTGCAAAACAGCCAGACGCAATGACCCACCCAGACGGTATGCAAATCAAGATCACTCGTCAGGAAATCGGTCAAATCGTGGGTTGTTCTCGCGAAACCGTAGGTCGAATTCTGAAAATGCTGGAAGAGCAAAATCTTATTTCTGCTCACGGCAAAACTATCGTGGTGTATGGCACACGTTAACTCGTTGCCAACATTACTTGATAGAATCGAATAGGCCACCTTGTTAGGTGGCCTTAGTTTTATTTATGAGTAGCCAGACAGTGCTGACTACATATTAGTACTTTCAAAGATCTTATCAGCTGAAGCTGCGACAAACCCAGGGTATAGTTCACCATTGTCCATTGGATAGCGCTTAGCAAACTCATAAAAACCACCTGGTATCTGATGCGTGCCATCCGAAAAGCTGACTGAAACCTTATCCGCCATGGTGGAAGATTGTTCCAGCAACACTTCTGGTGAGCCTTTTACTTCTCCGCCAGATTGGTTAATCACAAACCCTGACTCACTGAGATAATCATTCACCTCTTGCACTTCGGCAAATCGGTTTAACTGGTTAACACTGACAGTGAAGTGATTCGCCCCATAACCGTGCGCTGCAAGCCATGACGCATACTCACTTTCTTTCGCCAGCGTTAAGTAATCTTGATAGCTGATCTGCCAAGGGCGGCCAGAATAGATGAAATCACCCGCCTGCACTATTTCTTCATTTACTTGATTAACAAGGCCTGTGACAATCGCTTGTAACTGAGCAGAGCATTTCTGCACTTCAAGTTCACTAATAAAGACTTTTGGTTGAGTCGGATCCGAGTGTTCGTAATGTTTTGCTATTAAGTTTTTATTTTCAAACACATAATCGCCACACGCTTTGTAGCCCAAATCAATAAAAGGCTGTGCAAGGGCGTCTAGACCTATCGGATCAAGATTAAAAGTTCTTAGCGCAATATGATCGTTAATTAACGCGGTGTCCTCTTGCAATAGCTCATGCACTTGGTGAGCAGAAGGACAAAGTCTCGCGATATAATCGTTCCATATCGATTGAAAAAATAGTGAAGGCGTCATGGTGTCTCCTTAAAGTTTTAATCCAGGGCTCAAAGCATCAGGCAATATGGTTTCTTGCCCTTCCATTGAAGCCATAGGATAAGCACAATAATCAGCCGCATAGTAAGCACTAGGACGAAGGTTACCTGATGCCCCTGGACCACCAAATGGTGCGTCACCGCTCGCTCCAGTTAACTGACGATTGCGATTCACAATACCGGCACGAATATGATCGACAAAGTAATCCCATTCCTTATCATCGGTAGAGACAAGACCAGCGGACAGACCATAACGTGTGTCATTGGCCAGCTCGACCGCTTGCTCTAAGCTGTCGTAACGCACAACTTGCAGCAATGGACCGAAGTATTCTTCATCTGGCAATTGCTTAATTTCCGTCACATCGATAATACCAGGAGTAACAAAGGCCGCTTCCCCTTGTGTTGCTTTTAACAAGCTCTCACCACCTAAGGACTGGAGTTTACTCTGTGCATCAAGAATAAACTGAGCCGCTTGAGTGGAGATTTGTGGCCCCATGAAAGGTGCAGGCTCTGCAAAAGGTTCATCCACACGAATATTGCCCGTTGCCTCAACCAGTCGCTCAAGCAACTGATCACCTTTTTGCCCTTTTGGCACATAGAGGCGTCTTGCACAGGTACAGCGCTGGCCAGCACTAATGAAAGCAGACTGAATAATGGTGTAAACCGTTGCATCTAGCTCACCAAATTGCTCTGAAATCACCATAGGGTTGTTGCCGCCCATTTCGAGCGCGAGCATTTTGCCTGGTTGTCCGGCAAATTGACGGTGAAGGATGTGTCCGGTGTTGGCGCTGCCAGTAAACAGCACACCATCGATGCCCTTTGCATCCGCTAAAGCAATACCGGTCTCTTTGGCACCTTGAACAAGGTTGATCACGCCTACAGGCAAACCAACTTCTTGCCACAGCTTCATAGCGTACTCACCAATCCACGGCGTTAACTCAGACGGTTTAAACACCACAGTGTTACCCGCAAGAAGAGCAGGAACAATGTGTCCGTTTGGTAAGTGGCCTGGGAAGTTATACGGCCCAAACACCGCCATCACACCTAATGGTCGATGACGCAGAACGATTTGGTTACCCGCCGCTTCGCGCGTTGCTTCGCCTGTACGGTCATGGTAAGCACGAATAGAAATCGCAATTTTTCCTGCCATTGCCGCCGCTTCAGTACGCGTTTCCCAAATAGGCTTACCCGTTTCTTTGGCGATAATTTTCGCAATTTCTTCTTTGTTTTCTTTCACTTTTTCTGCAAACGCTAGCACGATGCGTTCACGCTCAGCAAAATCGGTGTGCTTCCAAGAGAGAAAGGCGCGGCGTGCTGCGGCCACCGCGTCTAATACTTGCTGCTCAGTTGCGCTTTTACCTTGCCAAATTTCTTGATTGTCGTAAGGGCTGATTGAACTGATCAATTCACCCTCACCTTGTTGCCATTCACCAGCAATCCATTGAGTCATCGTTCTCTACCTCTACTGATAATTACAGTGGTAACATTCTTACTTTGCTGCCTTCCTCGACCTGTAGCGCTTTTGCCACTTCTTCTGAAAGTAAAACACTTTCTGACTCTTGGTCATAGGCAGCTTTCGCCGTAGTGGCTCGGAAATTTTCAAACGAGCTATTACAGATCAGATAATCTTGCGAGCTGGAATGTTCTGAGATCTGTACTGACGCTCTAAACGAATGTCTGACAGATTCAATATTTCTTCGGTCACACTCTACTGTCGGGCCACCGTCAAAAATGTCGACATAGTTACGACAAGTAAAACCTTCTCTTTCAAGAAGCTTTAATGCAGGTTTAGTGTTGTCGTGAACTTGACCGATCACCGCTTGGGCTTCTTTGCTCAACAGGTTGATGTATATCGGCAATTTCGGCATCAAGTCTGCGATAAAACCTTTCTTCCCTATTCCGGTTAAGTAGTCCGCTAGAGTAAAATCTATAGAAAAGAAATGTTCTTGCAGCCATTGCCAAAACGGAGAGTTGCCTTCGTCATCTGAGACACCACGCATTTCAGCGAAGATGGTGTCTGAAAAACGCTCAGGGTGCTCTGCCATCATCAAGAAGCGGCACTTTGACATCAAGCGGCCATTAAGCCCTTGACGAAAATCTGGGCGTAAAAATAAGGTGCATATCTCACTGCACCCAGTGTAGTTATTGCCAAATGTAAGCAATTTAACCACATTATTGACACCCAATTTGGGTGATGAGTGCACCACTTTACTGATGTGGTACGAATAAAAAGGGACATCCCATCCAATGGAAGCTTCTATCCCGGTGGTCCCGGCAATTTCACCTGTTTCGCTATCAAAGCCAACCATCAGGTAGCCTTCATCTCCTGGCTCTGAGACATCTGGCTTGGTAAAACTGTATTCTGAATGCTTGATTCGGTTGGTCAGTAGCTCTTCATTTACAGGCAAAGATGTGAATCCGTGGCCCGACTCTACCGCACAGGTATGCAGTGCATCGTAATCGGCCATAGTAATAGGTCGAACAACCAGCATGGTTACTTCCTCCTGACGCTAAATTGCCTTAAAGGCATAAAACCTTTAAGGCAAGTATGAAAACTACACGATTGAAGCAATAGCTTTATCCAGTTTCGCTAGACCTTCTTCAATGTCTTGCTCTGAAATCACCAAAGATGGCGTGAAACGTACCACGTTTGCTCCCGCCACTAGCACCATCAAACCGTGTTTTCCAGCCGCCACGAGCACTTCACGAGCGCGCCCTTGCCAGTTCTCATTCAACGCTGCACCAATCAATAGTCCTTTGCCACGAATTTCAGAGAAAATGTGATATTTTTCATTGATTGCGTTCAGACCTGCTTTAAACAGCGCTTCACGTTTCTTCACGCCTGCCAACGTTTCAGGTTGGCTAACTATATCGACAACCGCTTCAGCTACTGCACAAGCCAGAGGGTTACCACCGTAGGTGGAACCATGAGTACCAATTTTCATGTGTTTGGCCAGTTCAGTCGTCGTCAGCATCGCACCAATAGGGAAACCACCACCTAATGACTTCGCCGTGCTCAAAATATCTGGCGTAACACCAAGACCTTGGTACGCGTAGAAATCACCTGTACGACCATTACCGGTTTGAACTTCATCAAAGATCAGCAATGCATTGTGCTTGTCACACAACTCACGAACTGTTTTGGCAAACTCATCCGTTGGCGTCACGATACCGCCTTCACCTTGTAGTGGTTCCATCATCACTGCACAAGTGCGGTCCGACATATGCGCTTTAAGCGCTTCAACATCGTTATAAGGCAAGTGAGTCACGTCACCTGGCTTGGGACCAAATCCATCAGAATACGCTGCTTGTCCGCCTACTGTAACGGTAAAGAAAGTACGACCATGAAAGCCTTGTTTAAAGGCGATGATTTCTGATTTCTCTTCACCGTGGGTATCGGCTGCCCAACGTCTTGCTAATTTCAGTGCCGCCTCATTGGCTTCTGCGCCAGAGTTGGCAAAGAACACTTTTTCAGCAAAACAGACATCGGTTAATTTTTTTGCAAGGCGTAACGCGGGCTCATTGGTCATCACATTACTTAAATGCCAAAGCTTTTTAGATTGCTCATTAACGGCAGAAACCATGGCTGGGTGACAATGACCAAGGCAGCTAACTGCAATACCACCAGCAAAATCGATGTACTCGTTGCCTTGCTGATCCCAGACTCTTGCGCCTTCACCTTTCACTGGGATCATTTCCATTGGGTTGTAGCATGGCACCATTACTTCATCAAATAGTCCACGCTCTACTTTGTTTCCTAATGTCATTGCTCACTCCTCTCAGTGCCACACGCTAATAAAACCTTCATCTGGCGTAGCAAGAATATATTGTTTTGAATTTAGCAGAATGTGGCATTCTATTTACATTTAATTAACCATTTCAATAGTGAAATATTCTTAGCACTTTGCTGGGCAACCAATAATAGGCATAAGTAATGACTAATTATGCAAGCAAATTACTGGCCGTTAATACCTTCTTTTATAATGGGTTAAATGACAAGTAATAAGGAGGAAAATAGGGAGTAAAGTGATTTTTACCGAATTGCATAACGAATATTCTTGCAAACTGGCTGTTCGAAAGCATTTGAACAACCAATCGCAAAAAGCAGACTTGGATCACAATTTTAACAAGGTGATAGCAAGAAGTTTTCCAGCAACTGATGGCCTTGTTGGGTTTTTATCGACTCTGGGTGGAACTGAACCGCGTGAATTGGCAGGGTCTTATGATGATAGCCCATCACTTCATCCATCTCTCCATCGTCCATTTCGGTCCACGACGTGATCTCAAAGCAGTCCGCTAATGAGTCTTTACACACGATCAATGAATGATAACGGGTCACCGTTAAAGGGTTGGAAAGGTTTTTAAATAGTCCTTTTTCATTATGTCGTATTGGTGAGGTTTTTCCATGCATCACTCGACGAGCTTTTTTCACGGTTCCGCCAAATACTTGTGCAATCGCTTGATGGCCTAAACAGACCCCAAGTATCGGCAGTTGGCCAGCAAAATGCTCAATCGCTTGCAACGATATTCCAGCTTCATCCGGCGTACAAGGCCCTGGAGAAATCACCAGGTGGGAAGGCTTCAACCCTTCTATTTCTTCCAACGTGATTTCATCATTACGTACGACTGTTACTTCAACATTTAATTCACGGAAGTATTGATACAAGTTGTAAGTAAAGGAGTCATAATTATCGATAATTACCAGCATAACGTCGGATCTATTTAGCATTGAATAAGGTTAGCGCCAATGTGGCAGCTATTGTGCAGTGCAAAAATAGAAAGGCAAGCGAAAATTTTCTAGTTAAGGATCCATTCAATACCGTAATCCCTCTAGTTAAAGCTGGGTAAATACGGCTAAAGCTGGTCAAAGATATATCGCTAGTGAAAATCGTTTGATTTCGATTATACTGTGCCACTCTTTTTGGCTCATTGAATATTGCCTAGTTTTTCTGTCCTTCGTTAGAGCAAATCCTCCGTATTTAAATAGGTGACAAATTGATACACATCCATGATCTAATCCACTCAATGAGACCCTTATTGGAGCACTACGGCTATCTAGCGTTAATTGTCTCCATTTTCTTCGAAGGTACGGGTATCCCACTCCCCGGTCAATCTGTGCTGATTACCGCTTCTATCCTCGCCTCCCAAGGCGTGATGAATTTTCCTTTAGTCATTATCGTTGGTTGGCTAAGCTGCTTTTTAGGCAACACTTGTGGCTACTTTGTGGGTTATCACTTCGAGAGTTGGTTGGCGAAAAAAGGCTATATATCAGAAAGCAAACTGAAAAAGATGCATGAGAAAATTCAAAAGTATGGCCCGACGGTTTTGGTTATCAGCCGATTTGTTGAAGGACTAAAGCAGTTTATGCCTTTAGCTTGCGGAATGGCAAAGATGTCAAAAAGCGCCTTTTTCATTGGCAACGCCATTGCATCAACACTATGGGTTATCGTATTCAGTATTTTGGTTAACTACATTTTTGCCCATCTCGACAGCGTTTTGCACTTCTACCATCATCATAAGATCTTACTCTGGGGTATCACTGGCCTGATCGTATTGGCCATTGCCTATTTAGTGTTGCGTAAAAGGCGAAAGTAAACCTTGTTGTCACCAAGTCAATTTGGCTTAATGAATCAATAATATAGCAAACATACTTTTCAATCAGTAGATCCCTCTGGTTTCAGACGAAGTTATGCTATATTTCTCTACTCCATTCTTAAGCAATTAATTTTATAATCCGTTTATGAAATCGATAAAATACGCATTGCTGGCAACAACCGCTGCGGTTGCCTTATCAGGTTGCCAAACCCTAAACCCACAAAATATCCATACCACTGCATCTAAACAAACGATTCAAGAAGCAAAACAAGAAATACAAAACAGCAAGGAGAGCAATTTTGATATTGCTGTTTATAACAACGGCGTCATTTACGTCAAGTACAAGAAGCCACCAGGTAGCGTCTGGCTAACGCCTGAAGCCAATGAAGTTGGCTACAGAACCGCCTGTAAGACCCTAAAGCCGTTCGTAAACAAAGGCATGGTTGTGCAGGTTAACTTCCAAGGCGGGCAAACGCAAAATTACAACCAGCAACGCTGCGACAGCCAAACAACAACAAACTATTATAGCTACTGGAATAAGTAGTACCGCGTAAAACAAAGCCCTTGACGTCTAACGCCAAGGGCTTTTCTATTGTCTATGGTATCTCTTCTAGCCGCGAGCCACAAAGCCTACTGCTTCATAAGCCTTAGCAAGTGTAACAGAAGCACGAGCGGATGCTTTTTCAGCCCCTTGTTTCATGACTTCATTGAGATAAGCACGGTCTTCACGAATGCGTCGATATTCTGCTTGCACTGGCTCTAACATAGCAACCAGTGCCTCACCAACATCTTTCTTAAACGGACCGTACATTTCAACGCCTTGGTACTGAGCTTCAATTTCCTCAAAGCTCTTACCTGTTGCGGCTGAGTACAAGCCCATCAAGTTAGCAATACCCGCTTTATTTTCGATATCGTAAGCAATACGTGGCGGCGTTTCAGTATCAGTTTGAGCCTTGTTAATCTTCTTCACAATCGATTTCGGATCTTCAAGAAGAGTGATAACATTTTTGCGATTATCATCTGACTTAGACATTTTCTTAGTCGCATCTTGCAGGCTCATCACACGGGCATTCACTTTAGGAATATAAGGCTCAGGCACAGTAAAAATGGGCTGATCCGATCCATAAATATTGTTAAAGCGAGTCGCAATATCACGAGCGAGCTCAAGGTGCTGTTTCTGATCATTACCAACAGGCACTTGATGCGCACCATAAAGCAAAATATCTGCCGCCATTAAGACTGGATAACCAAATAAACCCGCATTAACATCGTTCGCATAGCGGCTTGATTTATCTTTGAACTGAGTCATACGGCTCAGCTCACCCATTTGGGTATAGCAATTAAGAAGCCAGCCCAGTTGAGCATGCTCAGGCACATGAGATTGGACAAATAGCGGGCTCTTTTTCGGGTCAACACCCACAGCAAGACAGATAGACAGAGCATCGAGTGTTGCCTCATGTAACGCTTTTGGATCTTGACGCACGGTAATGGCGTGAAGATCAACCACACAGTATTGGCAGTCATAATCGTCTTGCATTTGTTGCCACTGACGAAGCGCACCCAAGTAATTACCAATACTTAGTTCACCTGAAGGTTGAACACCACTCAATACAATGGGCTTGCTCATAAGTTTAATTCCTTAGACTTCTCAAAAACATTCAAATTCGGCTGCGTCAGTTGCGTATTGCAGCGAGTCAAGTGTACTCATTAACCAGTATTTTTCTAGTTAAAATTAAATCAAGCGGCAACCAAGACGATATCGAGTAACTCCAACAGGCTGTCAGCGACATAATCTGGGTTTGAATTCGCGATAGGCTCTCCATGGTTATAGCCATAGGTCAGTGCAAAAGAGTGACAACCGGCGTTTTGCGCGGCAAGAATGTCGTTCTTTGAATCTCCAATCATCAGCATTTCACCAGCACTTAAACCATGCTTGGCCAATAACCAGTGTAATGCCTCTGGATCAGGCTTTTTGTTGATGAAGGTGTCACCACCGATGACATCAGTAAAATACCCAGACAAACCATGTTTTTCTAATATTTCCGGAACAAATTTGGCAGGTTTATTGGTTACTAAAGCCAAGGTGAAACCCGCCTGATGCAGCTGTTCAAGCACCGATTTTACATGCGGGTACAGATGACTGAGTTGATGTTCACCTTGCTGGTAAAAATCGTCAAATAGTTGCCTTGCTTTGGCTAAGGTTGCCGAGTCCAAGTCTGAGGAGACGTGTATATTTTGACTGAGTGCGCGACCAATCAATAGATCGGCACCATTACCAACATAACTTTTGACTTGCTCTAGACTAACCGATGGGTAGCCTAAAGCCCGAACCGTTTTATCTGCGGCTTCTGCTAGATCTGGCACGCTATCAAGTAAGGTTCCATCAAGATCAAATGCGATCAACTTTATTGTGTTTAACGACATCTTTATATCCAAAATTCACATAAGAAAAATAACTTAGCTGATCTTAGCAAGCTCAGCACGCATCTGATTAATGACTTGCGTGTAGTCAGGCTGACCAAAAATCGCTGATCCTGCGACAAACATGTCAGCGCCAGCTGCCGCAATTTCAGCAATATTCTCGACTTTCACACCACCATCAATTTCCAAGCGGATATCGCGCCCTGATTCAATAATTCGCTGTTTCACCGCTCTGAGTTTATCGAGAGTATGAGGAATGAAAGATTGGCCACCAAAGCCTGGGTTGACTGACATCAGTAAGATCATATCCACTTTATCCATGATGTAATCCAGACAAGTAAGTGGTGTTGCTGGATTTAACACAACGCCTGCTTTACAGCCATGATCTTTGATAAGTTGCAAGCTTCTGTCTACATGCTCAGACGCTTCAACATGGAAGGTAATCATAGACGCACCTGCTTTGGCAAAATCAGGAATAATGCGATCCACGGGCTTGACCATCAAGTGCACATCAATCGGTGCGGTGATGCCATAATCACGAAGGGCTTTACAAATTGGTGCGCCAAACGTTAGGTTCGGCACATAGTGGTTATCCATAACGTCAAAGTGTACGACATCGGCTCCGGCGGCAAGTACGTTTTCAACTTCTTCACCCAAACGAGCAAAGTCAGCGGATAAAATGGATGGAGCAATAAGAAAGTCTTTCATGTCTGGCCTCGTCAGTAAAACGTTATCTGGACGCTTCATTCAAAATGGATTTACGCCCTGATTCTACCTAAGCCAGCTGAGATATCATAGATTGAAATGCGAGTTTATCCATCATTTCAATCTATACATGGTGAATCAATTACAATCTGATGAATACAATGCCAACAACTCGTCGACTTTATTTCTGCCATTTCCGTTGCGACTGATTGTCCGTTTCACCTTAACCACGTTCAGTGTTGCTCCATGATATAAACGCCTGGTTAACGTGGTGTCATGGTTAGAAATGAGCACGGGTATCCCACGTTTCTTTGCTGCAGTTTCGGACACATCTGCCAATGCAGCTTGGTCATCGAGTGAGAAACCATTACCTGCATAGGAAGTAAAATTAGCGGTCGTCGAAAGCGGCGCATAAGGAGGATCGCAATACACCACAGCGCCCTTTCTCGCTCGTTTAAAAGTCTCGGTATAACTCTGACAAACAAACGTCGCCTTTTTCGCTTTTTCAGCAAAAAACTCCAGCTCAGCTTCGGGAAAATAAGGCTTTTTGTAGGAGCCAAAAGGGACATTGAAGCCACCTTTTTTGTTATAACGACACAAGCCATTGAAACCAAAACGATTCATGTATAAGAAAGCCAACGAGCGATACATAACATCATCTGATTGATTGAACTGTTTACGGATGCTTAGATACGCTTCTTTGCGGTTATTATCCGCTACAAACCACCGCTTAGCCTCTGAAATATACGTGTTGGGCTGCTTTTTGAGCAAGTTGTAGAGGTTAATCAAGTCAGGGTTAATATCTGCCAGTAAGTATTGATCATAATTGGTGTTGAGAAAGATAGACCCTGCCCCAACAAAAGGCTCAACCAATTTTCGAGCAGGAGGCAGATGGCGTTGAATATCTTCCACGAGGCTATATTTCCCACCCGCCCATTTAAGAAAGGCTCTTCTTTTCATTTCCCGCTCAATTTACCTAAGGTCTGGTGACCAATTTTGACAATAAGGGTGCGGAATGTAGCACACTTTTGCATGAAGCTCAGCGTTAATTCGCTCGATTGATTTCTCTTTGTACTTGGCTCAGTGATTTGGCCCATGGTCCGACACTTTGTAAATCTGACGGCAAGGTGCCAACCGCATCACGCGCAAGCTGGATGGTTGGGTAGTTGTTGTAAGTGACGATATACCAATCTTTGCCACTTCGGACTGTTGGATAAACGAATACCTTATTATTTAAGTCATATTTTTCAATGAACTGCTTCACTTCTGGCAACGTATTCATCGCAGCGAGTTGGAGGGTATAACTTCTTGGAGAAAACGATTCCAATTGCTTAGTCGAGAAAGTGACAGACTGCGTTGGCGACGCTTGTGCTTGAGAAGGGGCGCTGGATGTCTGGCTCACAGCTGGCGTAGAAGTGGTCACGTCATTGGCTGTGTTAGCAGGTGCAGCGGCCTTAGCGTCGCTGGCTTTGGTCGCTGGTATCGATGCTTCATCTTGCATCAATTTATCGACGATGGCTGAAGAGATAACCACACGATTTTTATCTGTGTCAGTGGTACCCACACTGGCCGCTTTTGCGACAACCTGAGGTGGCAAAGAGGCAGTATCATCAACTACAGCCGCTTTATCCAATGGGTTTTGAGTCGATGTCGCTGAAGCGCTCGACGATGCAGTCTTACTCGCGCCATCCGTCGTTGAAGCGTTAGAGGCGGTATTTGGTAGGGTTGGAATCGCGGTTTGCTCTTGAGCGGTTTGCGCGCTCGACTCTGGGTTGGGCTGAGCCAACATCCACCAATAGCCTCCGCCAATAATAACGGCGATGAGAACCACTAAAAGGGCTATTTTACTTGGCGATCCTACCATCGAACGTATGATGATCCGCTTTGTCACTTTCTGTTCTCCTAATCGCATAATTTCACCGGGCAGCAACTTAACCTTACGATACGCATTTCTGACTCGTCGCTCCATGTCATCTTCGACAAAACGTACCACTAATTGTTCAAAGAATCGATCAGCTTCTTCTTGATTTAACGTATCTATTTCAATTTCTATAGGTTTTTGCTCATGGCGCTGGCTAACGCGAGATAAAACAGATTCGGTGTGCTTAGAGCCGGAAAACAGAAGGACATTGAGGGTCCAATTTGAGTAATATTGAGCTTGTTGAACCAGTGACCAAAGCTCTGCGATAAACCCGTCACTCAGATGATGTGCGTCATCGACAACGATAACGATGTCGCAAGCTTCATCCTCTAGTAAGTAGGTGAAGCTGTCGGGCAAGTTGTCTTGTGGATTAAACAATGGTTCAGAAAATAACTGGGGAATGAGCACCGAGCGGTGTTGTTCATCATCCTGACTAGGATGACACATCAGTAAAGCTTGGTTTTTCCCCTCAGACCACGCTTCCAAATAGCGGTGAGCAATCCATGATTTACCCGATCCTTGTTCACCCCTAATCGTCACCAAGTTTGAACCGAAATTGGTCAGCAATTGTACACGTTCCAACAGTTCGACTTGAGATTCAATCTCTAACACACGTAGTTCATGCGCTAAACTCATTCAGCCATCCTTGGTGCTTCTCCTTCCAGTGAATAGATAGAAGTAAACTTACCGTGCCCGACAATAATCGATTGCGTCTTTGATCACGGATTCAGGTACGTTTTTGACTACGTCTGCCGTACCGATACTTGTCGGTAAAATCAGCCTAAGTTCACCCGCCAAAACTTTTTTATCTCGCATCATATGTCGCATAAAATCTTCAAAAGACATACTTTCTGGAGTGTGAACCGGCAATTTCGCCTTTGTCAGTATAGATACAATCCGTTCAACTTGCTGTGACGAGATTAAACCTTGATATTGCGCAGTTTTTGCAGCCATTGCCGTACCTGCTGCCACGGCTTCGCCATGCAGCCATTTGCCATAGCCAAGCTCTGCTTCGATAGCATGTCCAAAAGTGTGACCTAGGTTGAGCAGGGCGCGAATTCCAGACTCTTTTTCATCTTGTGCCACCACTTCCGCTTTAATTTCACAGCAACGACCAATGGCATAAGTCAAAGCCTCTTCGTCTAAGGCATACAACTTATCTAAGTTATCTTCCAGCCAGACAAAAAAGTCGCCATCATAGATGATGCCGTATTTGATCACCTCAGCAATGCCTGCGGCAAACTCTCGTTCCGGCAGTGTCGCCAAGCAGTTGATATCGATCACTACAGCTTTCGGTTGATAAAACGCCCCTATCATGTTTTTGCCAAGCGGATGGTTAACAGCAGTTTTTCCACCGACAGAAGAGTCAACCTGAGAGAGCAAAGTAGTCGGCATTTGGATAAAATCCACACCACGTTGGTAACAAGCAGCAGCGAAGCCAACTAAATCTCCAATAACGCCACCACCTAAAGCAATCACGACAACGTCTCTACTATAGTTGCCTTCAAGCATGTATGTCATGACCGTATTGAAAGTCTCTAGCGACTTGTATTGTTCACCATCAGGTAACTCAAGCAAAGATGCGGAGCAATTGAGATGCGCCAGTTGTGCAAGGACTTTATCTGCATACAAGGGGGCCACCGTCTCATTACTGATGACAATAACTTTTTGTTTGCTAGATAGATAAGGGGAAAGGTAGGCCGAGTCATTAAATAACCCGGCACCAATAGAAATTGGGTAGCTTCGCTCACCTAAACTGACCGTGATACGATCCATGGCTTGCACTCCAAATAAAAATGACAGTTAGCGTTCTTCTAACATTTTTACTATTTGGTTGGCTACCACTTTCGCACTTTGATCGTCAGTGCGAACGGTATAATCGGCGACTTCTTCATACAAACTATTACGTTCACTCGCCAAGTCTTCAAGAACTTCTCTTGGGTTGTCAGTTTGTAGTAGAGGACGTTTCTTGTCTCGATTCGTACGTGCCAGTTGTTTGTCAATCGTAGTTTCTAGATAAACAACAACACCTCTCGCCGATAAACGATTGCGATTGTCTCGGCTCTTAATAGAACCACCACCGGTCGCTAGAACAATACCTTGTTGCTCAGTGAGATCGTTGATGACCGATTCTTCACGTTTACGGAACCCATCTTCACCTTCAACATCAAAGACCCAGGCGATATCAGCGCCAGTACGTTCTTCAATCACTGAATCGGAGTCGACAAACTCCATATGCAGTTGTTGAGCAAGGTGTCTACCAATTGTGCTTTTGCCAGCCCCCATTGGGCCAACAAGGAAAATATTGCGTTTCTCAGCCATGTTAAGCAGTAATTTACAACGTTAATTCAATGACATCGCCACAAGAAAGTTAGTCTAAACCAACATTAAAGACGCTTGTGGCACCTATTCCTCACAGATAATTCGTGATAAGACCCGAAATTATCTAGATATGATGGCATTAATGCAACTTTATTTTTTTGTCACATTCATCTTTGGGTATAACACTTTGGGCGTAACAAAGATCATAAGCTCACTCTTCGTCTTTTGCTTATAATGACGACGAAACAAAGCTCCGATCAAAGGTAAGTCCCCAAAAAAAGGCACTTTTTCAGTTGTTTCTGTTACGCTATGCTGATGAATCCCCCCAAGCACCACAGTTGCACCATCATTAACAAGTACTTGGGTTCCAATTTTTTGTGTATTGACCGCCACAGCTTCTCCTGTCCCCGTTTTAACAACATCGCCAGGATGATCCTGCGTTACATCGATATCTAATAAAACTCGATGGTCCGGCATGATTTTAGGTGTGACTTTCAAACTCAATACAGCTTTTTTAAATGATACAGAAGTTGCACCACTTGACGAAGATTCCGTATAAGGAATCTCCGTGCCCTGCTCTATATAAGCAGGTTTTAATTCGGTAGTAATTAGCCGAGGGGTGGAGATTATTTCTGCTTTTGACTCTCTTTGCAAGGCAGAAAGTTCTAAATCCAATAAAGCACCCGCGCCCAATTGTGCCACCTGAAAAGCCAAACTCGCAGCGCCCGTTGTCGTGGCTGGCAAATTGATATTAAACAAGCTATCTATATCGTTGTTTGCTAAGGCATCCACATCGAAGTTATTCGCACCTTCAATTTGGCCAATAGAATTATAGCTCCACTTCACGCCCAATTCATCCAAGTTGCCTTCTTTAATTGACACAATTCTTGCTTCAATCTGCACTTGCTTTTTTGCTTTATCCAGAGTCGAAATCAGCGCATCGATGGCTTGAAGGTTTTCCTCACTATCAGTCACAAGCAAGGTGGCGGTATTGTGATCCACACTAAAGGAGCCTGAATCTGATAGAAGTGCCTGAGATTGAGACTCACCACTTTTTTTCATTGTGATTAGCCCTGCCACATCTGCCACATTCGCGTATTGAAGGCGGTAGACTCGGGTGTGTTTATCGTTTTGTGCTAGCCTAGCTAAATATTGTTTGTCTTCCTCCTGCGTGGTAACCACAATGACGTTACCCTGGATACGTTTGACTAAATGTTTCGCATGTAAAATAGTATCAAGCGCTTGAGCCCACTCAACGTTTTCAAGCCGTATAGACAAGTTTCCTGTCACTTGGTCTGAGACAACGATATTGATGCCACTATTGCTAGCGAGCCATTGCAGTGCATTTCGAATAGGAATGTCTTGAAAATCGAGACTCAACAAATCATCTGATGGGTTGAGCTCTTTTAGCCGCTGAGCTGACTGCTGCAAAGAAATAGGCTCAGCATAACTGCTTGACGCCTCCAACCACAGAACAACAGTAACAAAAACGATAAATAAGCAATGAGTAAAACGTGGAATACATGAAGAAAACATGACAACTCGCATCTTTAACTGTCATCGAGATAATCGAGTGCGATCAAGTATAGAGCAGTCATCTGCACTTGGCTGGACCACTTCCATGCTATTAGCCTCGATATGGATAATTTCAGCCTGATTTACCCCAACTAACTGACCTAATCTAGCACTGAGCAATTGACCGCTTGGCGCTTGGATGAGCGCAATTTTTCCGTTGGCTTGCTCGACGAAACCGCGATACTTTAACTCTGCCAAAGAATATCCAGAAAAAAGAACCTTGTTTGGCGATAGCGACTTTTGCTGGCAAACCTTGGATAAAGGAGGGGACTGAACAAAGGATGGCGTTAAAAAAGGAGATGGGCTATTCAGGTCAAACTTGCTGAGATAAGGACGAACCAGAGCTGGCGCGCTTTGTGTATTTTTAGCGATATGTATTTTGTTTTCAGTAGCATTGATAAAGTCTGAAATCGAATCACTGTTAGCCTTACACGCACTCACAGCTGCCAAAGTCACAGACAACCCAAAAAGCAAACGCAGACGATGAGCTGTAAATAAACACATGCCATTCCACTGCGACATCCTATCTCCTTAAGAAATTTTAAACTCAGCTATTGGTGTACAAGCACCCTCGCTTCAACATTCACTTGGAGTAATTCGTTGTCCAAATGCTCCCTATGCCACATAAGCTCTTTCACTACAATCGGTGTTGGATACTCAGCAAGTTTATGTAAAAAGTGGCCAATAGAACGCCAATTACCAGTAATTTTCATACTAAATGGGTACATTATTAAGGGAGTGTGAACCTTCATTCTCCTCCATTGCAGTTGAGAAATATTGATCTTGGTGCTCTTGGCAATATTGTGCATATCTTTGAGAAATTGCGCTGAATCATGCCGCTTACTGAGTTGGGACTCAAGCGCATCATTGCGCTGGCGCAGTGACTTCAACTGATTCAACAATTCGTGCTGTTCAATCACCTGTCGACCTTTGGCCACTAAGGCCGATTTAAGTCTGTGCTCATTAGACACACTTGATTGCAGCTGGTCGATTTTGCTGGAAAGAAACAGCCAATAACCTAGCCACAAGGTTATCAACGAAAATCCTAACAATAATGCACATTTAGCGAAAATCCCGCCATTTGCAATCATTTCTATAGCAATTTCGTGTTTTTCCCTAACCTTTTGCATTCACGAGATCACTTGCTCATCAAGATTCATATGAAACGAGATAGAAAAGGTGCTTAGATGGCGAGAGTCCATCTCGACACTTTGCTTAATTGAGCGTAATTGCGCATTGATGACGTAAGTTGAACGCAACATGGTTTCAATCGCATGGGAAACGTTTCTGGCATCATTCGTTTTGCCAAACACTTGCAGTTCGTGGTGGTTAGCGATAATTTTTTCTATATATACCCCTCTTACCGCTAAGTTAGCTAACACATTCATCAATACCATTGCTTGATAGCGCTGCCTCAATAATTTCTCCATCGTCACCACATCAGCATTCAAACTTTGCAATTCACTGGTCACGACGTTGCTGGAAGTGATTTGCTGGCTATAATGCATAATTTGTGTGTTTAGGCGACCATTTCGCTCACGTTGCACATCGATTTGCTGTTGTATCCGTCTTTCAGCTAACAGCAACAATACAGCTGAAAACACAACACACATAGAAAGGCTGACAAGAACAGCCTGTCTTGTCTTTTGAATTCGAATCTCACGCCAAGGCAAGAGGTTTATCTTGTGCAAACCTGTCCCCTCCTAACCAATGTAACCCATTGAGCGACGCACCCAGTGCAATCGCAAACGACGAGTGGTGCTGATGGCCCAGTGGCCGATTGGCATCAAAACCATGCGCTATCAGAGAGAAAGGGCAAATCAGCTGGCATTGCAATTTGTTTTTCTGGACGACAAGTTCGATTTCTGCCTGTTTAATCGGCCTATCGCAAGTTAGCCAACATCCTACTGGATCATCCAAACCGACATCATTCCTAAATTGAACGATGGCTTGAGTGAGATAGTCTGATATCGACGACAAGCCTTGGTGATCGATAGTGGCTGAAAAGCTCAATAGCTCATCGTCTGGTGCTGACATGCATATCGATATGCGATGAGATGATATGTCGGCCAATAGCCAATTGGTGCGCTTATAATAGCGGCTTGCCAATAGCCACAAGCGCATCAGGGCGCGAGATTGACTATCCACCAACATTGGATAAAAGCCCGACTCCATTAACAGCATCGTATATTGTTCGATAAACGACTTTTGCGCCGCGTAAACGAGATAACAAGTGAGATGGTCGGCAGTTGTGCGAGTTGCCACAAAATCGATATTGAGCTCGTCTATCGCACATGAAAGCCCTTCCGACATCAGCCGCAATATAGCATTGAAGCGTTCGCTGCCTCGTAGCGCACTATCTATTTGTATTTGTTTGCATATTACTTGTGTATCATCAATGGCAACTGACACTTTGCTGCTATTAAACGGCAAGCTCTTTCTCAGTTCTTTGAGTTTCTTTACAGTTTTCTGATAATCTTGCGAGAAGTTATCAGAAAATACGTAAAATTCTATCGGTATTTCTTTGTGACAAATAAGCTTGACGCCTTGGCCAACCTGCTTCAAGACGACAGCTTTGACACTTTTTGGGCTAAAGTCCAAACCAGTAATCATAGAGTTACCCATTACTCTGAGCTCCAAAGTTCGCTTAGCTCAGGAATAATAACAATGAATGATGCGTACACTATCATTCGATTTTGAGCTAAATTTATTAGCTCAGAATATAAGGGCTTGCAGTACAGCAGCCTTAACTAATCAGGGATTCTCCGGTGAAGTTCATTAAGCGATTGTTTATTTTTTTCTTAGTTTGCACGGTTCTTGGAGTCGGCACTATTTTTGCCCTCTATATGTATGTAAAGCCGTCTCTTCCTGATGTCGCCACGTTAAAAGATGTTCGCTTGCAAACCCCCATGCAAGTATTTAGTCAAAATGGGAAATTGATTGCCGAATATGGTGAAAAACGACGTATTCCCGTTACCTTTAATGAGATACCACAAAACCTAATCAATGCGCTCATCGCGACAGAAGACAGTCGTTTTTATGAGCACCCTGGATTTGATCCAATTGGCATCATTCGCGCCGCTTTTGTGGTCGCTATAACAGGACACGCAACACAAGGTGCCAGTACCATCACTCAGCAATTAGCGAGAAATTTCTTCCTCTCAGATAAAAAAACTATCATGAGGAAAATTAAAGAAATTTTCATAGCTGTCCATATTGAGCACCTGCTAACGAAAAACGAAATTCTTCAGCTTTACATAAATAAGATTTTCCTTGGTTACCGAGCGTATGGCTTCGGCGCTGCCGCTCAGGTATATTTTGGTAAACCTCTACAAGACCTAGATTTAAGCCAAATCGCGGTACTGGCTGGCTTACCAAAAGCCCCATCGACGATGAATCCAATCTACTCAGTGAAACGCGCAACCGATCGACGTGATACGGTTCTTCAACGCATGCTGGATGAAAACTACATCACCAAGCAGCAATTTGACCAAGCGAAAGCTGAGCCCGTTGTCGCCAGCTACCACCCAGCAGAAATTCAACTTCACGCACCATATGTCGCAGAAATGGCACGTGCATGGGCTGTAGCTCGATACGGTGAAGAAGCCTACACATCTGGCTTAAACATCTACACGACGGTAACAGAGAAGCTACAAGATGCAGCCAATAATGCCGCGATTGATAACTTGTTAAACTACACGGAAAGACATGGTTATCGTGGACCACAGCGAGTACTATGGCAGCCAAATCAAACACCATTTACTCAAGAAGAAATCGAGAGTGAGCTAAAATCGACACCAACTTACGGTGAATTGTATCCTGCAGTCGTCACTACAGTTAATGACACAAGTGCGACAGTCTGGGTGAAAGGCCACGGCCAACAAACCATCATTTGGGATGGCATGAAGTGGGCAAGAAAATACATTACTGATGACAAGCAAGGGCCTGCACCACAAAATGCCAATGATATTTTAGCGGTAGGACAGCAAGTTTGGGTTCGCCAAGTGCCAACACCAAAACAAGATCAGAATAACTTCCCAGAGACCATGTGGGCCTTAAGTCAGGTTCCAAATGCCAATACCGCCTTCGTCGCGATGAACCCTGAAAATGGGGCTATCTTAGCGCTGGTCGGTGGGTTTAACTATGTGCACAGTAAGTTTAACCGTGCCACACAATCCATTCGCCAGGTGGGTTCTAGTATCAAACCGTTTATCTATTCCGATGCGTTAAATAGTGGCATGACACTCGCTACTCTGATCAATGACGCCCCAATAAACAAGTGGGATAAAAGCCAAGGCACGGCATGGCGTCCACAAAACTCACCACCAGTTTATCTTGGTCCAACGCGCTTGCGCATTGGTTTAGCTCAGTCGATCAATGTAATGGCAATTCGCGTACTAAGAGCGGTTGGCCTTGAAAACGTTCGCCATTATCTAACTCGATTTGGCTTCAAGTTAGATCAGCTACCGGACTCTGAAACCATCGCGCTTGGCGCTGGCAGCCTGACACCAGTTCGCTTAGCTCAAGGTTACTCTGTGTTTGCTAATGGCGGTTATTTTGTTAAACCATTCTTTATTAGTAAGATAGTCGGACCATATGGCGATTTGCTATATCAAGCAAACCCTAGCGTTGTGTGTCAATCACAAGAGTGTGAAGCCGATGTCCCAGACGCGACCAAGCCAACTACGGAAGATGGCACCTCGCAAACTGTTGATGTCAAACCAAATGACACTGACAACCAGCTTAATACCATCACAGCAGGCAATAACGCATCCAGTGATGCAATTAATAGCCAAACCATAGATCAAGCCATTCAACCAACCGCCTTGATCAATAAAGATGAGATCGCTCAAACCACACCTGTTGCACCCAAACCTCATTACGCAAAACGTATTATTTCCAAACAAAATGCGTTTTTAGTTAGACAGATGTTGTACAGCAACATTTGGGGTGGGGGCAACTGGTCCAAAGGTACGGGCTGGAATGGCACTGGGTGGCGTGCTCAAGTACTTCACCGCCGCGATATTGGAGGTAAAACCGGAACTACCAACGACTCAAAAGACACTTGGTATAACGGCTTTGGTCCAGATATTGTCGCAACGGCATGGGTTGGATTTGATAATCACTCTCGCGATTTGGGTAGAACGACACGGAACCCTAATTTAGGTAAAGATCAGATATCTGGCGCTGAATCTGGTGCAAAAACCGCGGAGCCAGCTTGGATAGACTTTATGCGTATCGCTTTAAAAGATCATCCTGAAAAAGAGTTGGTGCTACCTCCAGGTATCGTGCGTGTTCGAATTGACCGAGCCACAGGACTGCTCACTCATAAAACCGACTACACCACGCGTTTCGAGTTCTTTGTTAAAGGCACTCAACCAACCAAATACGCCAGTGACAGTAGCTCAGAAAACATCTCCGCTACTGAGCAAATTTTCTAAATCTTTCTGGTTATTGAATCAATAATGTTAAAAAGAGAGCCGATCTGCTCTCTTTTTTTTCTGTATAAGTAAAGTTGAAGCAAATACCAACTCGTGACTAACGCCACAACCACTCGGGAGATGCTTAGTCCAGTATGGCTTTAATAAATTTGGCGAGCTGTTCGAAACGAGTTTTCAACGGTGAACCAGGGCGATAGGCCAACACGATACTGCGGGTAGGGACGGGGTTTACCGCCTTGACGTAGCATACACCATCTTTAAATTTTTCTGCAGGAAGAGAAAGTTCAGGTAGCAAGGTGATGCCAGCCCCGGCTGCAACCATATTTCTTAACGTCTCTAGACTGGTCGCTTTGAAGCGCTCATCGTCTTTAGCTCCAGCGGCAAAACAAAAGCCAAGCGCTTGATCTCGCAGGCAGTGGCCATCACCAAGCGCTAATACGGTTTTACCATTGAGCTCATGCATATCGATTTCCGGCCTTTTTGCCCATTCATGCTCACAAGGCACTGCGATACTCATCGGCTCTTCATAGATCTCTATTTCTTTAAAAGGTTCCGTTTCTTCTACTGATGCCAACACTAAGCAGTCAAGCTTGCCATCTTCTAACTGCTGAACAAGTTGCGAGGTTTGCGCCTCGTGCAAGAAAAGCTCAAGCTCATTAAACTCATCTTTAATCGCGGGAATGATTTTCGGCAAAATGTAAGGCCCAACAGTGGGAATAAAGCCAATATTCATCGGCCCACTCATCTCACCGGTTTGCTCGTTAGCCATTTCTTTGAAGACTTTCACTTCCCTTAATATTTTTTTTGCTTGCTCGATAAGCTGAAGGCCTGAGTCTGTGAACAATACTCGACGGCTACTTCGCTCTAATAACGGTGTGCCAATTTCATCTTCCAATTTTCGAATTTGGCCACTTAATGTGGGCTGACTAACAAAACACGCTTCAGCTGCTTTGCGAAAATGCTTATGTTCCGCGAGCGCAACCAAGTACTCAAAATCCCGAATATTCATCCAGCCTCCGATAGGTATTATCTATTGAATTGATAAAACCAAACGATTAGAACTATCAATGTTACTTAATCATAATATATATAACAAATACAGAACAGTAACTAACGACTGTTAGCACGATATCTTACAAACCATTTACCAGGAATTTATTATGCCAATCAATAAAGAAGGCCAACCAGTACCTCAAGTCACATTCCCTATCCGCCAAGGAGACTCATGGGTCAAGTTGACTACTGATGATATCTTCAAAGACAAAACTGTAATTGTATTTAGCTTACCCGGAGCATTCACACCTACCTGCTCGTCTAGCCACCTTCCGCGCTATAACGAGCTCGATGCGGTATTTAAACAGTATGGCGTGGATGAGACTGTTTGTATCTCGGTCAATGATACCTTCGTAATGAATGCATGGAAAAACGACCAAGAAGCGGACAACATTACCTTTATACCTGATGGTAACGGCGAGTTCACCGCAGGCATGGACATGCTGGTTGATAAAAATGAACTAGGATTTGGACAACGTTCATGGCGCTACAGCATGCTAGTGAAAAACGGCGTGGTAGCAAAAATGTTTATTGAACCGAATGAGCCAGGCGACCCATTCAAAGTGTCTGACGCTGATACTATGCTTAATTTCATTGCTCCAGAGCATAGAGTCCAAGAATCCATCACGGTATTTACTAAGCCAGGTTGCCCGTTCTGCGCTAAGGCAAAACAAGCACTGATCGATCAAGGGCTACAATATGAAGAAGTCGTGCTAGGCAAAGACGCAACAACGGTTAGCTTAAGAGCCATCTCAGGTAGAACAACTGTGCCTCAAGTCTTTGTCGGCGGTAAGCACATAGGTGGCAGCGAAGAGTTAGATACTTACCTAGCCGCGATCAGCTGATCACAAACGGCAAATTAACAGCCTAACTCCCCCAGCTTTTGCTGGGGCTCTTAATCAACCGGTAGTAGCTCAGTGAGGGCAAAATGAAACAAGTGAATGTAGATGTGGCAGTGATTGGCGGTGGAACCGCAGGATTAGGAGCCTATCGTGCAGCAAAAGCACATACTGATAGTGTCGTGATGATTGAGGGTAGCGTCTATGGCACTACCTGTGCTCGAGTCGGCTGTATGCCATCCAAGCTCCTTATTGCCGCAGCAGAAAGTGCCCACCAAATAGAGAAGTCCCACGCCTTTGGCGTTCACCCTCAAGGTGAAACCAAGATTAATGGCCGTGAGGTGATGGACAGAGTTAAACGTGAGCGAGACCGATTTGTTGGTTTTGTACTCGAAAGCGTCGATGAAATCCCAGCAAAAGACAAGCTGGCAGGATTCGCTCAGTTTGTCGATAACACAACACTGCTGGTTGGCGATCATACTCAGGTAAAGGCGAAGAGAATTGTTATTGCAACTGGCTCAAGACCTGCCTATCCCGCAGCTTGGAATGAATTAGGCGAGCGTCTCATTATTAATGATGACGTATTTGAATGGGATGACTTGCCAAGATCAGTTGCGGTATTTGGACCTGGTGTTATTGGCCTGGAGTTGGGCCAAGCACTTCACCGCCTGGGGGTTGACGTTAAAGTGTTTGGTCTCGGCGGACAAGTAGGACCATTAACAGACCCAGAAGTCATGCAGTATGCGAACAAGACCTTTCAAGAAGAGTTCTATTTAGACGCCAATGTTCAAATAGAAAGCATGAAGCAAGTTTCTGGCCCTAATGGCGAGCAGGTTGAGATTCAATTTATCAACCATCAAGGCAAGTTAGAAGTATTTGTTGTCGACTACGTATTAGCCGCGACAGGTCGACGACCAAACACGGATAAACTAACGATAGAAAACACCAGCATTAAATTAGATGAGAAAGGCGTGCCTATCGCGGATCCGTATACCATGCAAACATCGGTAGAGAGTGTATTTATAGCGGGCGATGCAAGTAACCAAATTCCATTGCTACATGAAGCGGCCGACCAAAGTAAAATTGCTGGCGATAACGCTGGCCGTTTTCCAGATATTCGTGCCGGGCTCAGACGTTCAACCATTTCTGCGGTATTTTCTGATCCGCAAATAGCCATGGTTGGTGAAAGCTACCGCCAATTGACTGAGCGTTTAGGCGCATGCGACTGCTTTGCAACTGGCGAGGTCTCGTTCGAAAACCAAGGGCGATCTCGCGTTATGTTAAGAAACAAAGGTGTGCTGCATGTCTACGCCGAGCAAGGCACTGGACGTTTTCTTGGCGCTGAAATGATGGGACCAAATGCAGAACACTTAGCCCACCTGCTAGCATGGGCACATCAAAATAAGATGACGATTACAGAAATGTTGGACATGCCCTTCTATCATCCTGTGATTGAAGAAGGGGTACGCACAGCGCTAAGAGATGTCAACGCAAAACTGCATCTTGGTCCAGAAATGATCAAGCATTGCCTAGACTGTGGCCCTGGTTGCTAAGCTTGCCAAACATCAGACAGAAAAAAGCCCCAAATCCAATACTGGTTTGGGGCTTTCTTAGAACTTTCTAAGAAAAAGCAGTGGTATTTTAATAGACCAACCGCTTTTCTAAATGTTCCCTAAAATTGTAATTATTTTTAATGTTTTTAAATAAGCATTAAAAATCAACATATTATGCAACGCTGCATTTGGCAATAACCTGCTCGACCAAATTCACTTCCAGCGCCACTTCATCACAAGCATGCTGACGAGGACATTGCTCACAATCTTTCAGCACTTTCTCAGGCAATAAGGATTTGGACGTTGGTATAAAGTGCTGCTTCATAAAAAATTCAGGCGTTCTTGTCAGTACAAAGACCTTCTTGATTGCCATCTGCCTGGCTTTATTGACCAAGTATTGCACGATAGCCTTACCTTGCCCCTGACCTTGCCAGCCAGCTTCAATACCCAAAGAGCGAATTTCTGCCAAACCCGAATCGTACACATATAAAGACGCGCATCCAGTCACTTCCCCATGATGCTCAGAAACGGCAAAAGAGCCAATATCACGAATCAGTTCACTTCTTGAACGTGGTAAGTTTTCTCCTAAGCTCGCCCAATACGCCACCATACCTTCCAGCGCTTCGATATCGGTTAACCGCGCCGCTCGCACTTTTACCGATAAATTATCGCGCTGAGACAAGCGTTTATTAAACTGTGCCAGCGCAAAAGACACTTGCTTGGCCGAAACACCGCCTAGCGCGCTGCGTTTTTCAAGGCAGGAATCAATGGTCAATATGTCATAGACATCTTGTTCAATCACATCAGAAAACGCTTTTAGTTCAAGCAGCGACATCTCTTCCAACGCACAGGATTTCGCAATCGCATCCACCACCGCCACACCAACAATATGGTGCGCCTCTCTAAACGGGATGCCCTTTGCTACAAGATAGTCTGCCAGTTCAGTGGCGTTCGCATAACCTTGCTGAGCTGCTTCTAATGTTCGCTCTTGGTTTACTTTAATACCATCAAAACACAGTGCTGCCATCTCCAGACAGTCGTTCCAAGTATCGAGGGCGTCAAATAGACCTTCTTTGTCTTCTTGCATGTCTTTGTTATACGCGAGCGGCAAGGCTTTCACCGTCATCATCATGCTCGCCAAAGAACCATAAACGCGGCCCGTTTTACCCCGAATCAGCTCTAGCGCATCTGGGTTTTTCTTCTGTGGCATCAATGAAGAGCCCGAAGTGACCGTATCGGCTAGCTCAATAAAGTTCGCTTCGCCTGAATTATAAAAAATCATGTCTTCAGCAAGCCGTGACAAATGAATCATAGACATCGACGCAACCGACATGAGCTCGATGACATGATCGCGATCAGACACAGAATCTAGCGAATTTCTGGTTGCGCGACGAAAGCCTAAATGGTGGGCCAGTTTTTCCCTATCGATAGGATACGCGGTTCCAGCCAAGGCCCCGCTACCTAGCGGGCAGGTATCCAAACGTTTAATCGCATCAGAAAGACGAGAATAATCACGCTCGAACATCTCAACATACGCTAAGCACCAATGGGCAAATGTCACTGGTTGCGCTCTTTGCAAATGGGTATACCCAGGCAACACTGTGGCTTGATGCTGACTGGCAACATGCACCAATTGAGATTGCAGTTTATCTAACGCAATAAGTAGCTGATTCCCTTGCTGGCGACACCACAATTTGAGGTCTGTCGCCACCTGATCGTTGCGAGAGCGACCTGTATGTAGCTTCTTGCCTAGATCGCCCACTTTTTTGATCAACTGCTGCTCAACCCAGGAGTGAATATCTTCTGCGGCAGAATGCAAGATTTGACTCGGGTCTTCCATCACTTCTAATTTCAGCTCATTTAACGCAAGTTCGAGCTTTTGCTGCTCTTTTTCATCTAATACATTCACCGACAGCAAGGCTTTCGACCAGGCAATTGAGCCAACAATGTCTTGCTCAGCCAATCGGTAATCAAAGCGCAATGAATCATTAAACTCTTTGAACCTTGTATCTGCTGCTTGGGTAAATCTACCGCCCCATAGTGCCATTGTCTCTCTCCCAGTGATAAAAACGGATCTAGCAAGGCTAGATCCTGACCGTCGTTTATTGGTGAATTGTTGTTATATCTATAATGTTAGTGTTTGTCGTTGAGTGCTCTGATTCTGCTCGCCAAAGAATACAAACGAATAAATCCACCAGCATGACTTTGATCGTAGACCTCATCTTCACCAAATGTGGCGAATTCTTCAGAGTATAGGCTGTTGTTTGAACGCTTCTGCGTCACGCTCGCTTGGCCTTTGTATAGCTTGATCACCACTTCACCATTGACATCTTTGGCCAGCTCTTCAGAGGCTGCTAAAACCGATTTACAAAGCGGCGTGAACCAGCGACCATCATAGACAAGGTGGGAAGCTTTCAATGCGAGTTCTTCGCGAAACTCGAAACTGGTTTTATCCAGTACCAGCTGTTCCACCGCTCGTAGAGCTTCCATCATGATGGTGCCGCCCGGGGTTTCGTAACAACCTCGAGATTTAATCCCCACCAAACGGTTTTCTACAATATCGATACGCCCAATACCGTGTTTGGCACCTTTTTCGTTGAGATACACAAGCGCGTTGTATGGCGTCATGCTCTCACCATCAACTTCAGTCACAGCGCCGTTGGCCACTTTCAAAGTCACGTATTCCGCTTCGTTTGGTGCCTGCTCTGGGTCCGTCGTCCATACCCAACAATCTTCATTGGGTGCATTCCAAGTATCTTCCAGCACGCCCCCTTCCGTCGATACATGCCAAGCATTGGCATCTCTGGAATAAATTTTGGTCAGAGAAGCGACGCAAGGAATATTACGCTGCGCAAGATAATCCAAGCATTGTTCACGGCTGACTAAGTCCCACTCTCTCCATGGAGCTATCACGGTAAGATCCGGGGCAAGGGCTGCAAAAGCTCCCTCAAAACGTACTTGGTCATTCCCTTTACCCGTGCAGCCATGACACAGAGCATCAGCGCCAACATTGCGCGCTACTTCCACTTGAGCTTTGGCGATAATAGGACGAGCCATAGAAGTACCGAGTAGATATTTGCCTTCGTAGCAAGCGCCGGTTTTTAATGTTGGGTAGATATAATCCGCAACCATCTTCTCTTTGAGATCAACAACATAACATTCTGACGCACCTGAAGCTTTGGCCTTTTGCTCCACCCCTTCTAGCTCTTCCTCTCCTTGGCCGACATCGGCGACAAAGGCAATCACTTCACAATCATAGTTTTCTTTTAGCCAAGGAATAATCACCGAGGTATCCAGACCGCCAGAATACGCCACGACCACTTTATTGATATTTTTCTTACTCATTCGTTTCTCCAATATTTTGCTCTACACCTGGCAGTCAGAGCGTCAATTCGACTCGTTTAATGATTCAATCTATTCCGCATTTGGCAAAAACTGTGTACCTATGCGCTCGCCCGATAGTAATTTGCTGAGTTTGTCTGGATAACGCCAGCTGGCTACTTCAATCTCTCGCCCTAAAATATGTGCCGCCTCGAGCGCCGCCTGCACTTTGACTATCATGCCATCGGTAATCACTTGGCCATCAATCAAGTTCTGCGCTTGCTGGGCATCTAGGCATTTAATTAAATGACCTTTACCATCGAGCACCCCACTGACGTCCGACAGCAAAACAAGTTGCGCATCGAGCGCTCCTGCTACAGCGACAGCTGCTTGGTCGGCGTTCACATTCATAAGTTGCCCGTTCTCAGTAAGGCCTATTGAGCTAATGATCGGCAACGCACCAGCCTCTAATATGGCTTGCAATAATGCTGAGCTTCCTGGTGACGCTTTACCTACTGCGCCAAGTTCAGGATCCAGCTCTGACACTTGACACAAGCCTCCATCAGCCAAACACAGTCCGACCGCATTGAGTCCCGCTTGGATGGCACTACCTTGTAGGATCTTGTTGGCTGTGCCCGCTAAAGCGCCAGACACCACATTGATGTGTTGGTAAGGGGTAACGCGCAACCCCTTTTTCTTAACGCTTTCGATGTGTAACTCACTGAGCAGCTCATCCACCAAATATCCACCACCGTGCACGATGACAATTCGTCGCTCTTTCTGCTGCTGATAAAGGGATATGGCATTAAACACTTGGCTTAACGTTTCCGGGCAGGACAAAGCTGCTCCGCCTAACTTAATCACGAGCGGTTTATTTTCGTTGTCAGTCATCACTATTTCCTTGCCTTAATGTCTATATCAAGGCGGTCATTTCAGAAAAACCATAATGGATATTTACACATTGCATTGCCTGACTTGATGCGCCTTTAAGCAGGTTATCAATGGCGGAAACCACGATGATATGCTGCCCACTGACTTGCCAGCCAATATTGCAAAATGGCGTATTTTCAACGTCTTGGATACTTGGCATCATACTGCCTGTTAAACGAACACAATCTTCATCAGCGTAGGCAGAGTGAAACGCTGCGGCAACCTGAGAATCCGTTACCCCTTGATTCAGCTTTATCGTGGTGGTAGCCAAAATGCCACGCTTAAAGTTACCAAGGTGTGGAGTAAAGATGACATCACAACCAAGGTGATGAGCTATCTCTGGTTGGTGGCGGTGAGAAAAAACGCCATATGGCTTTAAGCTGACTTGGCAAAAGCTGTTGTTATTGGTTGCTTTAATTCCAGCGCCTGAAACACCACTTGTCGCGTTAATCACTGGCCATTGGGATGTGTCCAGCAACCCTTTGTCTAATAATGGCTTAATTGCCAGCTGCGCAGCCGTTGGATAGCAGCCAGCCACTGCAATGAGCTGTGATTGTTTGATAGCAGCCTTGTTCCACTCAGCCAACCCATATGCCGCTTTATCTAGCCAATCCTCACCTTGATGCTCAAAACCATAATATTGAGGATAAAACTGATCTGCTTTCACACGAAAAGCACCCGATAGATCAAAAACCTGACACCCTTTTGCTAGAAAAGCAGGCGCAAGATCATGGCTCACTTCATGCGCCGTTGCGAGGAATACAAGGTCGGCGTTGCTGGCAACTTCTTCCAGGTTCAATAGAGGCTGCAATGGCATATCCACCATACCCAGTAGCTTGCCATGTAGAGCAGAGATCGGCTTTCCTGCATCTATGCTATTGGCTGAAACATATAAACCTGCTAGCGTGAGCTCAGGGTGTTTTTGGACCATAAAAGCAAGCTCACAGCCCGTATAACCACTTGCGCCTATAATTACGGTTTTTAGCATCTCAAACTGTCCGTTTTTAAGTGTCTTTGAACACAACAATCAATGATTATTAATTCAATTAATAAGTAAATATATTGTATTTTTATTCATTAATTTTGATTTAATATGTTTTTAACGTCTAAATGAAAATCTGTCAACAGTAGAAGTGGAGATAAAATGCAATTACCCAGTTTTAAAGAAATCTACCGTGGCTTAATTTCCACCTCATCAATTAGCTCAACGGACCCATCCTGGGATGAAGGAAACTTGCAAGTTATTGAAAAACTAGAAGGTTGGTTGAGTGATATTGGCTTTGATGTGCAAGTAAATCAAGTCAAACCAGGGAAATATAATCTGATTGCTAAAAAAGGCAGTGGGAAAGGGGGATTGTTACTTGCAGGCCACAGTGATACCGTACCTTTCGATCAAGGACGCTGGAATTACGAACCACATGCGCTAACAGAAGATAACCAGCGTTTCTATGGTCTTGGTACCGCCGATATGAAGGGCTATTTCGCCTTTATCCTAGACGCCATTCAGGGCATTGATTGGAGTAAACAAAGTAAACCCCTTTACATCTTAGCGACCTGCGATGAAGAAACGACCATGCTGGGCGCGAGAGATTTTACGCACAGTGCACCATTCAAGCCGGACTACTGCATCATAGGTGAACCAACCAGTTTGGTGCCAATCCGAGCTCATAAAGGCCATGTGGCTAACGCAATCAGGGTGACGGGTAAATCTGGCCACTCTTCTGATCCGGCGCTGGGCGTCAATGCGATTGAGATCATGCACGAGGTCCTATTTGCCCTGAAAAATTTACGGGATGATCTGATCAAACAGTATCACCACCCTGGATTTGCCATCCCAACCCCTACCCTTAACCTCGGCCATATTCATGGGGGAGACAGCGCAAATCGCATATGTGGTTGCTGTGAGCTTCATTACGATGTCCGTCCATTACCAGGCATTAGTATGGATGGATTAGACAACATGCTGCGTCGTTGTTTGCACGAGGTTGAGCAAAAATGGCCTGGCAGAATTAGTATCGAGCCGTTGCATGAGCCTGTTCCGGGGTTCGAATGCGAGCAGAGTCATCCATTTATTGGCGAAATGGAGTCAATCTGTGAAACGCCATGTGAAACCGTCAATTACTGTACGGAAGCCCCTTTCTTACAACAACTTTGTCCAACATTGGTGCTTGGCCCAGGTTCCATCGATCAAGCGCATCAACCCGACGAATTCTTAGATTTCAAATTTATACAACCAACGTTAGATATCTTGTCTAAAGCGATTTACAAGTATTGTTTCTAGACCTTCCCTTTCACCTCGTGAGTATTGGAGATATAAGGCTTCATCACTGACGAGGTGTAGTAAATTTTCAAAAGACTTTTATTTTTGTGCATTGGCTCACCAAACCAGGGCATATTTGCGCTTTTCTTTACCAGCCTCGGCTCACTGTTTGACTCTTTGGGTAAAATTTAGCTAGATTGTTTCCCTATTGAGGGAATTTTGATGTAATTAATTTACAAAGGCAGGACAAGAATGAACGAGAAGTACTCTGCACTTAAAAGTAACGTCAGTATGCTCGGGCGTTTACTTGGTAACACAATCCAAGAAGCGCATGGCGATGCTATTTTAGAGAAAGTAGAAACCATCCGGAAACTGTCCAAATCTGCCCGAGCTGGCAGCCAAGCTGACCACGACAGTCTCATTGAAGAAATAAAAAGCCTTCCAGACAACCAACTCACCCCGGTAGCACGAGCATTTAACCAATTTCTTAATCTTACCAATATGGCCGAGCAGTACCACACCATCTCTCGGCATTGTGAAGATCAGGTATCTGAAAGTAACTCCATCAGCGCTTTACTCAGTAAGCTGAAAGAGGAAGAAATCAGTAAATTGGATACCGCACAAGCGATTAAAGACTTAGACATCGAAATTGTCCTCACCGCTCATCCAACTGAAATCACCCGCCGCACCATGATCAATAAGTTGATCAAAATTAATGAGTGCTTATCCAAACTTGAACTCAACGATCTTTCGCAAAAAGAACGCAACAAAACCGAACGTCGATTAGAGCAGCTCATTGCGCAAAGCTGGCACTCAGATGTGATTCGCAAACAGCGCCCTACACCGCTCGATGAAGCCAAGTGGGGATTTGCGGTAGTAGAAAATTCACTTTGGCAGGCGGTGCCTGATTTTCTCCGTGATCTGGATGAACGCCTTGATGATTACCTTGGAGAAGGACTACCTATTGATGCTCGTCCGGTTCATTTCTCTTCATGGATGGCAGGCGATCGTGATGGCAACCCGTTTGTAACCCATACCATCACTCGTGAAGCTCTGCTCTTATCTCGCTGGAAAGCCGCCGATCTGTATTTAAATGACATCAATGAGCTTATTAGTGAGCTCTCTATGACCAAGTGCAATGATGCAGTCAGAGAGCTGGCTGGAGAGAACGAACACGAACCATACAGAGCCGTGCTAAAAGGAATTCGTGCTCTATTAACCGAAACCATTGAGATTCTCTCTGCTAAAATCCATGGCCAACAGCTCACTGTCAAGGCACCACTGAGAAACATTGACCAACTTTGGGCACCATTGTATGCGTGCTATCAATCGCTACGCGAATGTGGCATGGGTGTGATTGCCGATGGTTCCTTACTGGATACCTTACGCCGCATTAAAGCCTTTGGCGTACACTTGGTTCGTTTGGATGTTCGCCAAGAAAGTACTCGCCACTCTGATGTCATTTCTGAACTGACTCGCCACCTTGGTATCGGCGACTATGACCAGTGGAGCGAACAAGACAAACTCGCCTTTTTGACCAACGAGCTGAGCTCCAAAAGGCCACTATTACCATTAGATTGGCAGCCCTCCGAACCAGTACAAGAAGTGCTCGACACCTGCCGAATTATTGCTTCTCAGCCAAAAGAAGCCTTTGGTGCCTATGTTATTTCGATGGCACGTACCGCATCCGATGTGCTCGCGGTTCATTTGATATTGCAAGAAGTCGGTTGCCCCTATCGCATGGACGTTTGCCCGCTTTTTGAAACCCTAGACGATCTCAACAACGCCGAGTCTGTGATGAAGCAGCTGATGGATATCGATTTGTATCGCGGCTTTATCCAAAACCATCAGATGGTCATGATTGGTTATTCTGACTCGGCCAAAGATGCAGGTGTTATGGCTGCTGGATGGGCGCAATATCGAGCAATGGAAGCCTTGGTTGAACTAGGAGAACAAGAAGACATCAAGTTAACGCTTTTCCATGGCCGCGGAGGAACCGTCGGCCGAGGTGGCGCTCCAGCACATGCTGCTCTTCTGTCTCAGCCGCCAAAAAGTCTTAGAAATGGCCTACGTGTGACCGAGCAAGGCGAAATGATTCGCTTTAAGCTTGGCTTACCTGAAGTTGCGGTCAATAGCTTCAACTTATACGCCAGTGCGATATTGGAAGCAAACCTATTGCCGCCTCCAGAGCCAAAACAAGAATGGCGAGACTTGATGGACGTGTTGTCTGACGTCTCTTGCCAAGCCTACCGAGACATAGTGCGTGGAGAGCCAGACTTTGTTCCTTACTTCCGCCAAGCGACACCGGAATTAGAGCTAGGCAAATTGCCACTCGGCTCAAGACCTGCTAAACGAAACCCCAATGGCGGTGTAGAAAGTCTTCGCGCCATCCCTTGGATATTCTCTTGGAGCCAAAACCGGTTGGTATTACCCGCTTGGTTAGGTGCTGGAGAGGCCATTCAGTGCGCTGTCGATCAAGGAAACCAGACTCTGTTAGAAGATATGTGCCGACAATGGCCATTCTTCTCGACTCGCCTAGGCATGCTAGAAATGGTGTACTACAAATGCAATAGCGATATCTCACACTACTATGATCAAAGGTTGGTCGAGCCATCGTTGCGACCACTGGGTGATAGGCTCAGGGATCAGCTGGCGAAAGACATCAAGACAGTGTTGAATGTCGAAAACAACGAAAACTTAATGCAAAGCGACCCATGGGGGCTTGAGTCGATCCGTTTAAGAGGCGTCTATGTTGAACCACTAAACATGCTACAAGCGGAGCTGCTATACCGAACTCGCCAAAGCGAGAACCCTTCAGCGGAGCTCGAAGAAGCCTTAATGGTCACCATTGCGGGCATCGCTGCCGGTATGAGAAACACAGGATAATCTACAAAAACTGAGTTGGTTAGATAGAAAATTCTATTTAACCAACCAGTTAGCCAATTATTTCACAAGACTCATTTTTCAGATTAATACATCGGCTAAAGCTTTTGTGATATTTTCAACTAAAAACACGCAGTCAATAAGCAAAAAACCAGAATAAAACACCAGTAAAACACTTTATTGATTATTTTATCAGTTTTTTACGACAAAGCGCCCATCTATTCTACTTTATGCTTATTATTTAGATATACTACTGCTCCTCTGCGAGCATAAATAAATCAACATTTCGCAGTAGTATTCGATACTTCACTATCGATCTAGGTGATAATACGGCTTAAGTAAGGAGACATTGCCAACGTAGTTTTTGTTTGGTTTTGTTTGAACTTACTGATGAATAAATGCCTATAGAAGCATGACAGCTGTTCAAACAAGATTTTTTTGTTTATTGAGCATTTGGATTGAAAACATGTCATTACCACACGTAATCTTAACAGTTTTAAGTACGCGCGATGCGACCGGATACGATATCACTAAAGAATTTTCTGCCAGTATTGGTTATTTTTGGAAAGCCAGTCACCAGCAGGTTTATCGTGAGCTAAATAAAATGGCTCAGAACAATTTGGTTACTTGTGTACTTGAGCCTCAAGAGGGAAAGCCCGATCGTAAAGTCTACTCTATTACGGATTTGGGTCGTAGTGCATTAGGAGAGTGGTTCGATCAACCAACTGCTCACCCAACGATTCGCGATGAATTTTCTGCAAAACTGATGGCGTGCTCCGTACAGGCTTCTGGCCCATACCGAGCTCAGCTAGCTGACTTAGTAGAAGAATCATACAAACTCGTCGCGCACTATCAAGAAATCGAAGCAGCGTACTATTCAACGCCTAGTTCGTTGGACAAACAGCAACGTTTAGAAAGATTGACACTGCGTCGTAATCTTTTAGTTCGCCAAGCTTGGATACAGTGGGCGGAAGAAGTCTTAACTGAGCTTGACGCTATCGCTTAATGCTTAAAAACAACCTGCTCCAAAACACTTCTGGAGCAGGTTTTTTTATATTCGTTTTTAATACGAATCGCGAATAATAGAGGCTAGCTCTAGATACCCCCACCATCGGAGAAGATTTGCGACTTACCGTTAAATTGTTGGTCCATATCCAATGACGGTTTATCGGTCTTAGGTTTACCAACGACTTTGGCAGGAATACCCGCCACTGTGGTGTGCGGAGGAACCGCTTGCAATACAACGGAGCCGGATCCTATCTTCGCTCCCATACCAACTTCAATATTGCCTAATATTTTAGCCCCTGCCCCTATCATCACGCCTTCACGTACTTTCGGGTGTCTGTCGCCACAGTCATTGCCCGTGCCGCCTAATGTGACATCTTGTAAGATAGAGACATCATCTTCTACCACCGCGGTTTCACCAATAACAATACCCGTCGCATGGTCAAGCATGATGCCTTTACCTATTTGTGCTGCCGGATGGATATCAACCTGACAGGCAACTGAGATTTGATTCTGCAAATAACTCGCCAGCGCCTTGCGTCCTTGTTTCCATAACCAATTAGCCACACGGTAACCTTGCAATGCATGGTAGCCTTTGAGATAGAGGATTGGTGTGGAATACATGGCAACTGCCGGGTCACGATTTACCGTTGCGCAGATATCGCAAGCCATTGCCGAGGCAATCTCAGGATCAGAGTTAAAGGCTTCTTCAATCACTTCACGTATTGCCATCGCAGGCATCGAGGCAGTATTGAGCTTATTGGCTAAAATATAGCTGACCGCGCAAGTTAGGCCTTCATGTTTTATGATCGTCGCGTGATAAAAACTCGCGAGCATTGGCTCTTGCTCCGACAACTCTCTCGCCTCACGGACGATGGCTTGCCATACCTGCTGTTTTTCACATTGTTTCATGTAACTCTGTCCCAGATGATTAGGTTGCAAATCGACAATTATGCGCTTGGCAACCTATGTATTAACTTTCTGCTTTTTTATCTCGCGCCAGTAAATCCTGTGCAGCCACTCGGGCATTCTTACTTAGATACAATACTTGATAGATTTGGTCAACTATTGGCATCTCGACACCGACTCGATTCGCCAGCAGCCATACCTCTTTGGTATTGCGATATCCTTCAACCACCTGACCTATTTCCTCTTGCGCTGTATCGACATCCTTACCTTGACCAAGAGCCAAACCAAAGCGACGATTGCGAGATTGGTTATCGGTACAGGTTAAAACCAAATCGCCTAATCCAGCCATCCCCATAAAGGTATCGGGCGCTGCACCTAACGCCAGACCTAAGCGTGTCATTTCCGCCAAACCACGGGTAATCAAAGCGGTGCGAGCATTGGCACCAAATCCAATACCATCGGAAATGCCTGCACCAATAGCAATCACATTTTTCACCGCACCGCCAAGCTGAACACCGACAAAATCTTCATTGGCATAAACTCGAAAGGTTTTGCTGCAATGTATTTTTTCTTGTAGATCGGCGACAAACTCAGAGTCAGGTGAAGACACCGATATGGCAGTTGGCATACCAACGGCCAGTTCTTTAGCAAAGGTAGGCCCTGAAATAACCGCTAAGGCGTATTTTTCACCCAGCACGTCCTTGGCCACATCTTTTAACAAACGGCCTGTTTCAGGTTCCAGACCTTTAGTAGCCCAACAAATACGTGACTGTGGCAGCAAAAAAGGGGCGATATTCTTTAATACATCAGCAAACACATGACTGGGTACGACGACAAGTACATCTCGGCTCGACTGAACCGCGACTTTCAAGTCAGTTTCAATGATCAAGCTATTGGGAAACTCAACGTTCGGCAGGAAAGCGTGGTTGGCTCTGTCTGACTCCAATCGCTGCATATGCTCCGGGTTGTGCCCCCACAGCACCACATTCGCTCCATTTCGAGCGAGAGAAATCGCTAAAGCGGTCCCATAAGAACCAGCTCCTAGAACAACCATAGATACATCTTTTCCATATGCATTATTGAGCGGTGTATTTGTCATACTTCTGCCTAATCGGGTCAATTGATTTTTCCATTGTAAACAAAAAAATGCACTTGTCACCGATAGTTAGCTCGATGCCAAGTGCATTTTCTATAGCAGTTTTAACCTTTAAAAAAGATTAAGCGCCGACTTGATCACTGCCTTCTTCTTGCGCTTGTTGCTGAAGGTAATTCATGAACAAGGCATCAAAGTTAACTGGAGCGAGATTTAGCTGCGGGAAAGTACCTTTAACCACAAGGCTTGAGATAGTTTCACGTGCATAAGGGAACAGAATATTCGGGCAGAACGCGCCTAGACAGTGAGCCAGCTGGCCTGCTTCCATTTGCTCGGCTGTGAAAATACCACCTTGCTGCACTTCACAAAGAAACGCCGTTTCTTCTTCATTTTTCACGACAACAGTCAAACGAAGGATGACTTCATACACACCTTCACCCAACTCACGGCTTTGCGTATCTAAATCTAGCTTAACGTCTGGGTTCCAATCTTTTTGGAACATTACTGGAGAGTTTGGCGCTTCAAAAGAGACGTCTTTTAAAAAGATGCGTTGGATTGCGAAATTTTGCGCTTCTTGTTCTGGTGCTGCTTCAGCCATTTTTTGGATCCTTAATTTTTATCCATCAATTGTATTTGGACAATAGAAATAGTTACTTTTTACCACGGACCAGAGGAAGATTTGCCTCGTTCCAAGATATCAAGCCATTCTTCAGTACATTGACCTTCTCAAACCCTGACTTGGCGAGTAAATTCGCGCTTTCACGAGCGGTTTGACCAGTTTTGCATACTACGATGATTGGGTCAGATTTACGCTTTTCAAGGCTGGCAACTTGCCCTTCTTTAATTTCTGAAGGCAGAATATGAAGTGCATCCGTAATATGGCCAGATTTGAACTCATCTTTTGAGCGAATATCCACCACGACGCCATTTTCCTTGTTGATTAAAAAGGTGGCCTGCGATGCAGTGATCGTTTTAAACGCCGCTGTCGATGACTTAAAAATAGTGACGATAAGGGTGACAAAAATGAATATCCAAACAACGGATAGCAACATATTTTGTTGAAAGAATTCAATATATTCTTGCATTTTCTCTGCTCTAGCTAGATTTTGGGGTAATTTTCAGACTAGGAGTATAGCGAGGATAGAGATAAGAAGCGAGGCGATAAGAATCATAACATGTCAAAGATAACAGCTCTGCTTTGCACACAGCAACAACAGAGCTGAAAGGAACAAATTTACCTGTTTAAAGTTGAACAGGATTCAACAGTCTCACTCGCACGGCATCTTGCTCGATATGCTGAAAGACTTTGGGACGGAAGTCTCGTATCCAGGCTTCATCATAAGTCTCAGCACTAATGGCCTGGCGAGATGCTTCATCATCAAACTCTCTGAGCCAGATGAAATAATCGGCACCATCGTCCCCTTTATGTATGTAGGTGCTAATGATCTTCATCCCTTTTGATCGTTGCAGTGGAAGAATTTCTTCTTCCATCCAGCACAGCCATTGCTCAGTTTTACCGGGCTTTAATTTGTATTCACGTAGCTCTATAACTTTCAACTTTGTACCTTTACTTATGCTCTACAGCTACACTTCCTTGCAGCCCCATTCAGGGAAATGCTTTCTAATGTAGCTATTCAGATCTTTTTCCTGCTGGGAATATACTCGCACTGACGTGTTTTCACAATCTAGCAACGCCGTCACCATGCCAGCACCCACCGTTACATTGCTATTTCGATCGATAACAATAAACGCTCCGGTTTGTGGCAAGTCTTGATAGCTATCGAGAGGCACTTCATCGGTGAGCTGTACGGATGCTAATGCTATTTCATTAAGCGCTAAGTTATCACTGCCTTCGTCACTTTGCTCTAACGTATTGACATCAACCTTGTGCACGATTTCTGAGTAACGGCCAAGACAACTTTTTGACGCAAACTTGAAAATATACTCTTGATGGGTACGCATCGCCGATTCACCCATCCACACCGTGTGTGCATTAAAGAGCTGAGTGGTCTTCGGCTCACGGCCGGTATGGACCAGCATATCACCGCGGGATACGTCAATTTCATCGCTCAGCGTCAGTGTAATCGCCTGTCCAGGATGAGCACTATCTAACTCACCATCATAGGTAAATATGCTTTTCACTTTAGACTGTTTGCCCGAAGGCAAGGCAGTAATATTGTCACCCACTTTCACCACACCAGATGCCAAGGTGCCAGAAAAGCCTCTGAAGTTGAGGTTGGGTCGATTGACATACTGCACCGGGAATCTCATGTGCTCAAGATCTCTGTCCTGATTCACCTTCACCGTTTCAAGCAACTTCATTAAAGTCGCACCAGGGTACCAATCCATCTTATCGCTTGGCGTCACCACATTGTCGCCCTTAAGCGCAGAGATAGGGACGAAGCGGATATCATCAATATTGAATCCCTTCGCCATGTCTCGGTAATCCGCTTTGATTTTACGATACACCGATTGGTCATAATCCATTAGGTCCATCTTGTTGATGGCTACGATGATGTGCTTGATGCCAAGCAAACTACAGATGAAACTATGACGTCGCGTCTGGGTTTGGATACCATGCCGAGCATCCACCATCACAATTGCCAAGTCACACGTGGAAGCGCCCGTCACCATGTTACGTGTATACTGCTCATGCCCAGGTGTGTCCGCGATAATAAACTTACGTTTGTCCGTTGAAAAATAGCGATACGCCACATCAATGGTAATGCCTTGCTCGCGTTCGGATTGCAAGCCGTCCACCAGCAAAGCCAAATCAAACTCTTCATCCGTGGTATTGAACTTTTGCGAATCTTTTTCTATCGCAGCCATCTGATCTTCGTATATCAGTTTGCTGTCGTACAATAAACGTCCAATCAATGTTGATTTACCGTCATCAACATTTCCGCATGTAAGAAAGCGCAGCAAATCCTTATTCTCATGGACCTTTAGATAAGCTTCGATATCTTTAGCAATTAACTCTGATGAATGTGACATATGAGTTCCTTGTATCTTCTGTGCGACATGCAAAAATAGTTACGACTTTCTGCACGCCATTAAACTTAGTGATAATAACTTTCCAGTGCGTGTAAAAACGCAGTCTTTTCTTCTACAGGCAGCGCATTAATGCCAGCGGCCGCTTTTCGTCCGCCCCCTGTTGCAAACTGACAACAAACATCATCGGCACCCACGCGATGATTCAAAGGCGCTCTAACACTGACTGTATAGCTCTGACCGCTTGGGTTGATGACCAACACGGCATGAGCATGGCTTGGACTCTGATTGGCTAACTGATTGCTAAATACTCCATTGACGCGTCTTGACCAAGCGGCATCTGGAAGTTCAAAAGCTCGAATCCGGGTTGATTCAAATAGAGGAGAAATATTGTCGAGCCGCTGCTGATCGGCTTCATAGGCCTGCTTTAATCGATAATAAGGCGACTGTTTGTCGTCTTTTAACTCATAAGGGGAGGCATAATTTATCAGCTTGGCAAATAGCTCTGCAGGGGGGATATGTAAGTCGTCGATTGAGGAGCCATAGCCGTTATAGTTGATGAGTGTCCCCAACTGTTGCAAAAAAAGTCGCTGTTGTTCGGAAATCCCTTGCTTCGCGGCGAGCTTATTGGCGGTTGAGAATAAATTGTCTCCATAAGCACCTACCATCGCCCAATCGAAATAACGACCTTGCAATTGATCATTTACAAGCAAACTGGTGCACACTTCAGCATCAGTGTTGATCTTGGCACTTAGTTTATCCGATTCCGGTATTTCATTAGCTCTATGATGATCACAATAGAAAACTGGAATATTTCGCTGCAAAATTGCGTGCAGTGGTATCAGGTTTTTATCCATGGACACATCCAGTACCGTCACTGACGTCACGTCGGTTTGACTCTCAACGCGCCGCAATAATTGGATGTCTCGTTTAACACCTGTGATCAACTTACTCTGCTTGGGCTCAGCGAGCCTAAGCTGCAGCAAAGCAATAATGCCATCGGCATCGCCATTAAATACATCGTAATGCATCCGTTAACCCTTACCACTCAAGAGGCCACGCTCAAGCAGCTGCTCAACCACTTCTGTCGCACACGCTTCTATCGTCAAATCTTGCGTCTTAATATGGATCTCAGGATTCTGCGGCGCTTGATATTCTGAATCGATGCCAGTGAAATGCGAAATCTCCCCTGCTCTGGCTTTTTTATACAACCCTTTAGGATCGCGCTGCTCACACACGGACAACGGAGTATCAATAAAGACTTCTAAAAACTGTTCAGACTCAACGAGCTGCCTAACCTTGAGTCGATCTGAGATAAAAGGAGAAATAAACGCGGTCAAGACAATTATTCCCGAATCAACAAACAATTTGGCTACTTCACCAATTCGGCGAATGTTTTCTTCTCGGTCTTGATCACTAAAGCCAAGATCTTTATTCAATCCATGGCGAATATTATCGCCATCGAGCAAATAGCTTCGTTTGCCTCTTTGAAACAAAAGCGCTTCCACCGCGTTAGCAATCGTCGACTTTCCCGAGCCACTGAGCCCAGTAAACCAAAGTATCACTGGCTTTTGTTGATTGACATCCGCGCGCTCGAGATGACTTACAGACACATTGTGCCAAACAATATCCTCACTCACCGCGTCATGGTTTTTTTTCACATAAACCGACATAATCTAGAAATACCCTTCGCGTTTTTTCTTCTCCATCGAACCTGCACTATCGTGGTCAATGGCTCGCCCTTGACGCTCCGAGGTTGTGGTCAACAGCATCTCTTGAATCACTTCTGGCAAGGTGGTCGCTTGAGACTCGACGGCTCCCGTTAACGGATAGCAGCCTAGCGTTCTAAAGCGCACCATTTTCTGTTCAATTTTTTCGCCCTCTTTAAGCTCCATACGTTCATCATCCACCATGATCAACATACCATCACGCTCAACAACAGGCCGCTGTTTGGATAAATACAGCTCGGGAATTTCAATGTTTTCTAGGTAAATGTATTGCCAGATATCCAATTCAGTCCAATTAGATAATGGGAAGACTCGAATACTCTCGCCTTGATGCACTTTGCCGTTGTACACGTTCCATAGCTCAGGCCTTTGGTTTTTTGGGTCCCAGCGATGATGTTCGTCACGAAATGAGTACACCCTTTCTTTCGCACGAGATTTTTCTTCGTCGCGGCGAGCACCACCAAAAGCAGCGTCAAACCCGTACTTGTCCAGCGCTTGCTTTAGTCCTTGCGTTTTCATGATATCGGTATGCCTTGAACTTCCATGCACAAATGGGCTGATATTCATCGCTAACCCCTCTGGGTTTTGATGAACAATCAACTTCATACCCAGTTTGTCTGCCATGTAATCACGAAACGCGATCATCTCTTTAAACTTCCATGTAGTATCAACATGCATCAAAGGAAAAGGAGGCACTCCTGGAGCAAAGGCCTTTTTAGCTAGGTGTAGCATGACGGAAGAGTCCTTACCGACAGAATACAGCATCACTGGATTGTCGAACTCAGCGGCTACCTCACGCATAATATGAATGGACTCAGCTTCAAGCTGTTTTAAGTGAGTCAATTTTTTAGGAGCAATATTCATCATTTATCCTACTGTTGTTTCCTATAAGCCGACAAAAAAGTAAATGGCGCTAATGACTGTGACACCATAAGCAATGCTGATTGGCACACCCACTTTGACAAAGTCACTCAGTTGATATTTGCCCGCGTTAAACACCATCAAATTGGTTTGATATCCATAAGGGCTGATAAAACTGGCACTTGCGCCAAATGCTACCGCCAAGATATACGCATGAGCATTGACAGAAAGGGCGGTTGCCATTCCAAAGGCAAGCGGGAATATCAGTGCGGCTGCGGCATTATTCGTCACAAGCTCCGTCAGAAGCCAAGTCAAACAATAAATAATGACCAAGCCAAAGAATGGAGTAAGGATATGATTATTCGATTGAATAACATCTCGTAAATAGCCTAATGCACCACTACTGATTAATGCATGTGACAATATCAATGCCGATGAAATAATTAACCAAATCTGTTTTGGTAAGCGCTGCATTATTTCATTCGAGTTTAGGCTTCCAGATAACAATAAAGCACCTAAAAGCAACAACATCCCTTTAAATAGGGGTAATACAGAGAATGCTGATAAAACAATAGCTAGAAAGAAACCGATTATGGCGATTTTTTCTTGTATTGGATTTAATGCCTTATCGACTTCTAAGCCACTTATTAGATAGAAGTTTTTACCAATGTTGTGCCGACCTTTAAAATCAGCCCCAACCGCCAAAACGAGGTAATCACCGGCATTAAGCGTTAACTCGCCCAGCTTGCCTGATATCACCTCGCCATCCCTTCTCATTGCCACGACCGCCGCATCAAACAAGGCCCGAAATCCCGCTTGCTTTAAGCTCTTGCCGATAAGAATACTTTCCGGTTTAACCACTACCTCACGAAGATTATTGATAGGCAGGCCATTTTTATGTGCGTACAAATCTAGACCATCAAACTGACTGAGTACCGTGACTTTCTTAATATCGCCAGTAAACATCAATCTATCGTTGGCTTCGATCTCTTCATTGGGTGAAACGGGAGAAATGAGCCGTCCTCTACGCAGGATTTCAACCAAAAATAATGACTCCAGATTTCTCAGCCCATTTGACTCAATGCTTTTTCCGACTAAAGACGACGTCGCTGAGACTTTGGCGTCAATAAAATACTTGGAGCCTCTCGGTGCCCCGTTATCCTTTACTGGCAAAAGCTTGGACGCAAAGAACAGCACCGCACCACAAACGACAACGACACACAGACCAATCGGCGTAAACTCAAAAAAGCCTAATGGCTGCCCACCTCGTCCTAATAACATGCTGTTGACGATCAGGTTAGTTGAAGTCCCCACTAGGGTTAACGTGCCACCAAATATGGCCGCATAGGACAAAGGAATTAATAGTCGACTCGACGAATGAAAGCGATTATTTCTGATCGGTGATAACATAGTAGAAACTACTGCCGTGTTATTTAAAAAGGCAGAAGATATAACTGTTAAGCCAAATAACCTTAGCCAAGTCGACTGATAATTATTCTTAATCACATACGAGGTAATCACTCTTAATAACCTCGTTTTCTCCAGCGCTAACGAGCAAATCATTAACAGTATCAGTGTCAGGAGCCCTTGATTGGCAAAACTATTTAAAACTTGATGTGTCGAAACAATATTTAATATATATAAGGTAAGTAACGCCACGCCAAATACCCGACCAGGGTAGCGTTGAAACTTAATCAGCCCTGCGATAGTGGCTAAGAATATAAAAATAACAATAATGGCAGGGGTTAAATCAGACACAATTATTCCAATAGCTAATATGTTTGCTATTGAAAATAGTAACCTTCAAATCTCACTTTAATGAATGATGTTTTCGACATATAAAATAACCGAAAGGAATTGATGGAGAATATTTCAATTTAAAATCGAAAAAACACCAAGTCTTTCTTTTAGTCAGATAAAAACAGCAACTTTTTTCTTTATATCTTGCAGTTATAAAAATCACTTTCTATAAAACTTTAATTCATTACATATGTCAAAAAGCACTGTCGGGGAAGCGTAGGTTCAAAATGGGGCCAGTACGAGCATACTTGAGTGTATGCTCTGTATATTAAGCCCTAGGAAAAGGAAAAGCCGTGACTTCATCGATGTGCTGCGCATCTGTTGCCAGCATGATTAATCGGTCTACGCCAACCGCAACCCCGGCACATTGTGGCAAACCTTGTTCTAATGCGGCTAAAAGATGTTCATCGATTGGCTGTGGCGCTAATCCCATATTTCGCCGCGTGTGATTGTCGGACTCAAACCGTCTGCGCTGCTCGACAGGGTTATCTAACTCATGGAAACCATTGGCTAACTCAATCCCTTTAAAATAAGCCTCAAATCGATCGGCAACACGTGGATCTTGTTGGTTAATTTTCGCAAGCGCGGCTTGTGATGCAGGAAAATCATAGACAAACACAGGATCCTGCTGGCCAATTTTTGGCTCTATCCCAACTGAAAACAGCAATTGCAAGAGTGTATCTCGGTCATCTTCAGTGTTTGCAATATCATCCAAACCAAGAGCGCGAGCCACTTGCTTTAACTGCTCTAAAGGGGCTTCCAATGGACACACATTAAGTATGTTTAAGAAAGCTTGCTGATAAGTCATCCTGTGCGCTTGATGGCAGCCAAGCACCAATTGGAACAGCTCATCCATTTCATCCATCAAATCGTGATGATCAAACCCCACTCGATACCACTCTAGCATGGTAAATTCTGGGTTGTGGAAGCGACCATTTTCTTCATTGCGAAAAGATTTACAGATCTGATAGATACAACCGCTACCTGCGGCAAGCAAGCGCTTCATGTGAAATTCAGGGCTGGTCATTAGATACAGCTTACGACCATCCGCATAACCAGGACCAACAAACTCGGTGGAAAAGGTATGTAGGTGAATATCAGTCACAGTGGCGTGACTCATCGCAGGCGTATCTACCTCTAGCACATCTCTTTGCTGAAAAAACTGCCTGATTTGTGTAATGACTTTCGCACGCTTTTGCAAAGCAGCCTTGGTCGCACTTGGTTTCCAATTTAACCGTGTCATATTTCCAACATCTTCATTTTGTATAGTGGCACAATACGCAAAAAGCCCACCTAAAGTGGGCCTTGTGTATCATTTTGAACATTAAAGAATAAAGCGGCTTAAATCTTCATCTTCAACAAATTCGCCAAGTTTTTGTTTTACATAGTTTGCATCAATCACCAGCTTACTGCCTGCTTTATCGGTCGCTTCAAATGAAATTTCATCCATTAGACGCTCCATCACAGTATGCAGACGGCGAGCACCGATGTTTTCTGTTGACTCATTGACTTGCCAAGCAGCTTCGGCAATTTGGCTAATGCCATCATCACTAAACTCAATGTCTACATCTTCCGTTTTCATTAAAGCAACGTATTGCTCAGTCAGTGACGCTTTAGGCTCAGTCAAAATTCGCTTGAAATCATCACTAGACAGCGCTTCAAGTTCAACACGAATGGGCAGACGGCCTTGCAACTCAGGTATCAAATCTGAAGGCGTTGCTACTTGGAATGCACCTGATGCCACAAACAGGATATGGTCAGTTTTCACCATACCGTGTTTGGTCGATACTGTGCTACCTTCAATAAGAGGCAGCAAGTCTCTTTGTACCCCTTCACGAGATACGTCTGGACCTGAAGACTCACCACGCTTACAAATTTTGTCGATTTCATCGATAAATACAATGCCGTTATTTTCGACGTTGTAAATCGCATTTTCTTTCAGCTCTTCTTGGTTAACTAATTTCGCCGCTTCTTCTTCAGTCAGCGCTTTAAACGCATCTTTGATTTTCAGCTTGCGCTTTTTCTTAGTGTCACCAGCAAGGTTTTGGAACATGCCTTGAAGCTGATTGGTCATCTCTTCCATACCTGGAGGCGCCATGATTTCTACACCCATTTGTGGTGTGGCAATATCGACTTCAATTTCCTTGTCGTCTAATTTACCTTCACGCAGCTTCTTGCGAAATACTTGGCGTGTATTGGTGCTTTCTTCTTTTTTCTCATCTTCACCCCAACCATCACGAGCTGGAGGCAGCAATGCGTCTAATATTCTCTCTTCGGCCTGTTCTTCAGCTCGGAACTTGACCTTCTCCATGGCTTGCTGATGGGTCATTTTGACCGCCACATCCGTCAAATCACGGATGATGGTTTCGACTTCTTTACCAACGTAACCTACTTCGGTAAATTTCGTCGCTTCAACCTTAATGAAAGGGGCATTAGCAAGCTTGGCTAATCGACGAGCGATTTCGGTTTTACCTACCCCTGTTGGACCAATCATCAGAATGTTTTTTGGCGTCACTTCCACTCGCAAGCTTTCTTCAAGCTGCATTCTTCTCCAGCGATTACGTAAAGCAATGGCTACCGAGCGTTTCGCGTTATCTTGGCCAATAATGTGGCGATTCAATTCATGAACAATTTCACGAGGGGTCATTTCAGACATAGGTAATTCCTTAAATTCTTATTAATGCGCTCATCAATAACACGGGTTATTGCTTAGTTACTCTGCAGGTATTTCTAGTTCTTCTACCGTATGATGATGATTAGTAAACACACAGATATCACCCGCTATTTTGAGTGACTTCTCTGCGATCTCACGTGCGCTCAATTCTGTGTTATCAAGTAGCGCAGTGGCGGCCGCTTGAGCGAAGTTACCGCCAGATCCAATCGCAATCAGATCATTTTCAGGCTGCACAACGTCACCATTACCAGTAATGATGAAGGATGCACTTTCATCTGCGACCACTAACATTGCTTCAAGTCTACGCAGAGCTCGATCACTTCGCCAATCTTTCGCAAGCTCAACCGCGGCTTTAGTTAAGTGGCCCTGGTGCATTTGCAGCTTGCTTTCCAAGCGTTCGAAAAGGGTAAACGCATCGGCCGTGCCTCCAGCAAACCCAGCAATGACTTTGTCGCTATACAAGCGGCGTACTTTACGCGCATTGCCTTTCATAACGGTATTGCCTAGGGAAACTTGTCCATCACCCGCGATGACAACTTTATTATTTCGACGTACAGATACAATGGTAGTCACGAGTATGGCCTCTTTATTTGAAAATAAGTCAATGTTAGAAGCTATATGAGGGTCACAATAAACAAAATCAAGGGATAGGAATGTAAAGAAAGCGCCTCAGAAAATGAATCGCTGCCTGCTGAATGTTACTGCTGAGTTTCTTTCCAAATAGCACAAGGCTGAATTTTAACTCGCTGAAGCATATGCTTATCTTTTTCCGCGTCACGCTTGGTTTTATACGGGCCCAACACAACACGATACCAAGAGCTGCCTTCTTTTTTCACTATCTTGCTGGTTAGCCCCTGAAACGCTATTTGCACTTTGCGCGACTCCGCCTGATGCTTGGTTTTGTAAGCACCACATTGCATTACGTATGGGATCTTAGATTCAACTAACGGCTTGGCTTTGACCTCTATTTCCCGGTTGGGCAAAGTGTCGACATAATGCCACTTTTCTTGCGGCGGTGGGGGCAGGTTTTCTACTGGCTTAGTGACGCTAGGGGTGACATGAGTATTTTGCTCGACGGTTTGTTTCGGCGGCTCTGGGTCTTGATTCAGTTTATACAACCCATAACCAAACCCACCGACTAACACAACAGCAATAATCCCACTTCGCCACGGTTTGCGACGAGGTGCGGCTTTCTTGCCTTTTTTCTTGCTTTGTCCGCTTCCGCGCCTTACATAATCTTTGCTTGCCACAACGTCTTAAAATTTACATCTTTCATTCTTTGTACACATGGTAAAACAGTTTATGAGGTGTTTACAGAACAATTATTGTTTAAATAGACAATAATTTACCACCCCATAAACTGACAGCGAGTGACCGCTCATGCGCTAAATAGACACCAAAATCAGCAAACACGCGGAGGTGCGACACTGTTTCTTACCACCAGCCGTGTCTCTAGCAGACGTGAGCCCGCTCTGACATCTTTTCCTCTAAGCAGCTCTAAAATCATTAACATGGCTTGACGGCCAATTTCGTATCTTGGCTGAGCAATGGTGGTTAAAGGAGGATCGCAATACTGAGAGAATTGGATATCGTCAAAACCGACAATGGACAGGTCTTGTGGTACACGCAGCCCTAACCTTTTCACCTCTTGAATGGCCCCAATGGCCATAATGTCACAGTGACAGAATATGGCGGTAGGTGGTTCTGCCAAAGACAACAGTTTGCGAGCAGCCACTGCGCCCGCTTCAAACGCATAGTCAGAGTACACGGTATAGTTTGGCCGCATCGTGATACCTGCTCGTCGTAGAGCTTGTTGGTAGCCTTGCGAGCGGAACTTAAAAATGGCCGCAGCCTCAGGGCCTGAGATCTGGGCGATGCGCTTGTGGCCCATTTGGGTGAGATAATTGACGGCTTCAAACGCGGCGGTTAAGTTATCGATATGCACCGTCGGCAATTCTAACTCTGGTGCGAATTCACAAGCCATCACCAAAGGCGGGAGATTTTTTTGCTCCGCTTTGCTGACATCAAATGGATTATCTGCACCAAGCAATAAGATACCATCCGCTTGCTTGGCAAAAGACAGGTTAGACATAGCGGTCGTTTCTCGGCGCTTTTGTTGACAGCTGTCACCCAATAACACCGTGTAGCCATGCTCTACTGCCGCCTCTTCAATACCGCGAATAATATCTGAATAATAGGGATCACATATATCAGGAACAATTGCGACAATTGTTTTAGATTCATTACGACGTAAATTTCGCGCTAAAGAGTTAGGGGAATAACCAGATTCTAACACGGCGTCTTCTACGCGCTTTCTTGTTGACGTGGATACTTTCTCGGGGTTCATCAGCGCCCTTGATACGGTCGCTGTGGAAACACCTGCGAGCTGAGCAACATCCTTCATTGTCGCCATACTTGTAGCCCTCATATAATCGATGAATGCGAAGCTTCGCACTCATATATAGCCATAACCAAACGTTTGTGAGCTATTTTTATTTTATCGTTAAGCTCATTTATCAGACCCTATTCTATTCTTTTCCAAGCAGAATGTTACGACAAAAATATCAATTATTACATTTTTTTCGAGATTCACATCACACTATTTCGAATAATAACGATATGCACCTAATTACAACAAAAAGAGAATAAAACCAAAGATTAACAATTTATAAACATTTTACATTTATCGAGATATTACTTTGCCAAGTATCAAGATAAAAAGGTTATACCCACAGTACTTCAAGATGCTGAATTCAAAGCAAGTAGGTGAGGCTTGAAGTGACTTGTCTAGATGACCTTACTAACTCAAGTCCTGCGGATCTCTATCAATGCTCCAACGGACTTTCTTTGACTCTGGTAAGGTTTGGATAACTGGTTTGGCACTTTGCAGTATTTTCTGCATTAAGCCTCGTTCAGCGGTTTGCAACATCATTTGCCAACGTGACTTGCCTGCCCGTTTAGTGATGGGAGATGGGGTGGGCCCGAGAACCTGACAAGTATTGTCAAACAACGGATGAGACTCTATGGTCAATCGGACCTGACGCAGAAAACGTTCAGCAAGCTCGCTGTTGTTGGCTTCTGAGCGAATCAATGATAACTGCGCAAACGGGGGTAGCATGGCCATTTTCCGCTCATTCAGTACATTGGTAGCAAACTGCCCATAATGGCCATGGAGTAAGCCTTGCAGCAAAGTATGCTCGGGATGGTGGGTTTGTAACAAGACTTCGCCAGGTTTACTCGCTCTGCCAGCCCTACCAGCCACTTGAGTATACAACTGAGCAAAACGCTCCGAGGCCCGAAAATCGCTGCTGTATAATGCACCATCAACATCGAGTAACGCCACTAGAGTGACATTAGGAAAATGATGGCCTTTGGCCAGCATTTGCGTACCGATGAGAATTTGCTGCTCCCCTTTGTGTATCGACTCTAGCGCCGATTCCAATTGACCTTTTTTACGCGTGCTGTCTCTATCAATACGTATGGCTTTATATTCTGGAAACAATAAGGACAGCTGAGATTCAAGTTGTTCGGTTCCTACCCCCACGGTGACCACGTGAGAAGAGCCACAGCTTTGGCATTGATGAACGACAGGTTTGCGAGATCCACAATGGTGGCAACACATTTCACGACTGTTTTGATAATAAGTGTAATAGCGATCGCAACGTGAACATTCTGCCAGCCAGCCACACTCATGACACATCAACGCCGGAGAAAAGCCGCGCCGGTTAAGAAAAAGCAGCACTTGATTGCCCTTTTCCAAATGCCGCCTCATCTCTGCAATCAAAGGAGCAGATAATCCACTTTCAAGGTAGAGTCCTTTGATATCTAAGACTTGATTGCTTGTCGAGGAGACATTGCCCGCTCTGTGGGTCAGTTGCAGATGATGATATTTACCAGATAACGCATTTTGCAATGTTTCTAGCGCTGGGGTTGCCGAGCCAAGCACAATGGGAATATTTTCCTTATGAGCTCGCATAATAGCGACATCTCTAGCGTGATAGCGCAACGTATCTTGTTGCTTGTACGAACCATCATGCTCCTCATCGACGATAACAATGCCCAAGTGATGAAATGGGGTAAATATCGCCGAGCGCGTACCAATAACAATTCCTGCCGACTTGTCGCGGGCCGCTATCCAAGCATTGAGTCTTTCAGATTCATTCAGCCCAGAATGTATTACCGCTATTGGGACATTAAACCGACTTGCAAAGCGTTGAATCGTTTGTGGCGTTAAGCCAATTTCCGGCACTAGGACTAGTGCTTGCTGGCCCTTGTTCAACACAGGTGTAATCAGATTGAGATAAACTTCTGTTTTACCAGAGCCTGTAACGCCATCCAATAGATAGCAGCCAAAGCCCTGAGCGCTATTGACCGTTGCAATTGCAATAGCTTGCTCTTGATTTAGCACCGGCTTTTCTTGATCCGATTCAACCGACTGTGGCCACGGCTTAGCATTGGATTTGATGTCTTGAGACACTATCCAGCCTTTATCTTGCAAGGCTTTTAATACACTGGCGCCGATTTCAGCATCGACGAAAGTCTGATGTTCTATGGGGCCAGATTCCAACATCTTCATGACCTTTGCTTGCTTCACAGCTCGGCCAAAAGGCAGCATCAATTGTTCTCGCCCGAGCTCTGTCAAACGCCACTGTTTGAGCGTAGCAAGTTGTGCTGCACGCTTTTTTCTCAGCGCGCCAGGCAAAGCATTATTGAAGGTATCGCCTAATGGATGAAGATAATACTGGCTACACCAGCTCAAGAGTTCATATAACTTTTTCGGCCATACCGGAGACTGGTCTAGCACTTGCGAAATGGCTTTTAAATATTGCTGCTCTACCTCGGTGTTATCCGTCAGCTCAATGACAATACCAACTAAAAATTGTCGACCAAATGGCACAACCACACGTCCACCCACGACGGGAATGCCTTCATTGCTTATTGTGTAATCAAAATATTTATCGAGTGGGACAGGCAAAGCAACACGAGCGATAGTTGGTAACATATTGGCTATTGAGCGAGACAAAAGTAGGGGTTCAGTCTAAAAGATCTTGGCGAGCATTCACAGCAAAGAGTATAGAATACACCGCTCTAATGCAGAAAAATTCAGCTAAATTGGTTGATTCTCAGCCACGAATTCATTACCATACTGCGCCTTAGTGATTGAGCTGTGAGCCTTCTCACACTCATGATACTGACACATATTACTAACTGCGTGTGGTGTCCGGCTTAGAATCGGATAGCGACACGGCCTAAATTGAGGTTATCCCATGAAAACTGGTATCCACCCAGAATACAAAGCAGTAAAAGCAACTTGTTCTTGCGGCAACTCTTTTGAGTTCAACTCTACTCTAGGTAAAGATTCTATCCACCTAGACGTATGTGACAAGTGCCACCCATTCTACACTGGTAAGCAACGTATCGTTGACACTGGTGGTCGTGTTGATCGCTTCAACAAGCGTTTCGGTGCACTATCTAGCAAGAAGTAATTTTTACTCTGCAAAGATTTTGAAAGGGCGCGTCAGCGCCCTTTTTAGTTTCTGGTTACTGATAACTGGTAGCACCGTAGCCAAGTCTCCTGCCTTACTGCCTTCAGATTTCTCACAAAAAACAGTAATGATAACTATTTGCAATAACGTGCAAAGTTATTTAATCTGTCTCAACAGTGAAACATGCCGATAAAGATACCGATAGTAACATGGGTGGCCAACCGTTCTTTCAACGCCTCTTTGAGCACTCTAAACAAATAACCCCATATCTAGCAGGTCAGCTCAAACCGCTGTCAGATAGCAGTGACAATAGTCAAATCATTTACATCGAACGCCCAAGCGCAGAAACCATACGCCAACTGTACGAGAGCTTGAAACAAAGCCACCCTGAAGCAGGCAGTGCCTACTGGCTTACTCGAACTTGGACACTACTTTGCTGGCAACCTGTCTATATTGCGTTTATATCCATCTATGCTTGCCAAGGATTACCGAACTTAACGTCTATTGTTCAACATGTTCAAGAAAGATTTGTCAGTGGCTATCAGTTTCAATCCCATAGCTATGCAAAAGGAAACCGTGAAGAGCTGATTGTCCAAGCAAGCAAAGAGCTTTGCCAACTTTTTGATTATTACCGCAGTGAAATGAATGCTTGGGTGCGTATTCGCCCAGGATTTACCGCGCACCTATTTGCCGACGCAATACTCGGTTGCCTGATTAAGCTCAGCCAGCTTGCCCCTGAACTGCCTAAAAAATATTTGTTCAAGCAGGCTCGACTATGGTTAAACGCCTGCAACTTGCCCATTAGGCTGATCCACAGCCTTAAATATGACGAGCAATCAAAGTCACTCAGCTTAGTCAGGACAAGCTGCTGTTTAGTATATAAATGCCACGGCCGAAAATTATGTAACGACTGCCCAAGAGCCTGCAAGCAGTCAAGAATCACCTCAAGCAACTAAATCCAGTAACTCAAATGCCTCACCACAAAATGCAGGATTCAGAGCGATTTCGCTAGAACACGTTGATATGGCTTAACGACCAAAAAAGAATCTGCCAACCAAAGTTCGATCAATTAAAAATCATTATATTATACGATATAAACATCTTGATATTGGTAATGATAATAATTATCATCTCGATTATCATTAAGTCGAGTGAGAAAATGGAAAATGAACCGCTTAGATCAAACTGTGAAATATGACGTTGCAACAGCTTGTTTTCTAAATGCTTTAGCGCGCGAGTGTGACAGCATCAAGTTAGAAAATTTAGAAAATAAGTATTATTACTGCATTCCACTGACTGGGGGAGATGAAATTCGCATCCCTCTAACTCATCTATCCAGTGTTGGGTTACATAAATACGCTACCCCTAGTCTAATTAGCGGTTCTATTAAAAAATCGATCAGTTTTGCTACTTTGCTTGAGAAGGTTCTTGATGAACCATCGTTAGTTGGCTTTTTAAGTGAGAGTCATAAACACATCTTCAGTTCAAGAGTATTAGAAAGCCATCAAAATACTATGATTGCGGCGAGCGAGAGCCCATATGGTCAGAAGTTGTTCAACAGTAAGCTCAATTTTAAGCAAGCAGAGCAAGGGCTATTGGTCGGACACTCATTTCATCCCGCACCGAAAAGCCGTGAGCAGTTTTCCCCACAAGATGCTAAACGATATACGCCCGAGCTGGGCGGGCGCTTTCAGCTGTATTGGATAGCCATTCACAAGGACATTGCTGCTACAGGCTCATCAAATAATATGTCGATAGATAAACGCATCACTGAGCTGTTAGAGAGTGACTCCAAGCTACGTGAATCCGTTCAGAATACGCCACTTGCCAACCAGCATGACCATATTCTTGCTCCAATGCATCCTTGGCAATGGCGAGTTATCTGTGAAATGGATGACATTAAAAGCTATTTAAAAAGTGGCCAGATACAAGAGCTAGGAGAACTAGGCGAAAGCTGGTATCCCACCTCATCAACTCGCGCTTTATACTGCCCCAGCAGCCCTTATATGCTGAAGTTTTCTCTCAGCGTAAAATTAACTAACTCTGTTCGCAATCTATCCTTAAAAGAGGTCCAACGTGGTATTCAGCTCAATGAGCTGTTTACGAGCAAGCAGATACTGAGTACTGAAAAAAAAGACGGCGACTTCAATGTTATACAAGAGCCTGCATATGTTGGCATAATAAACCAACAAGGCCAGGTTATCGATGAAACTTTAGTCGTATTTAGAGAAAATCCTCTTGTCCATTCCCCAGAAGAAGAAGCCGTTGTTTTAGCAACGCTGACACAGCAAAACCCATACTCAGGCCCTAGCCTATTAGCATCTAGAATTCGCCATTACGCCCAAATAAACCACATCTCGCCCATAGATGCCGCTCAAAAGTGGTTTAACGCCTATTGTCGCCATGTCGTGCTGCCTTTATTCAAATTGCAAGCTGACCACGGCATTGTTCTGCTTGCCCATCAGCAAAATATCATTTTGCGCATGGAGGAAGGCTTTCCTGTCGGTAGCTACTATCGAGACTGTCAAGGTACTGGCTACACAGACTTAGCGTTTGAGCGTTATACAGACATGTTTAGAGAAGCGAAACAGCATACTGAAAACTACTGGGATCTGGATAAAGTCAAACGCTACTTTGCCTATTACTTGATTATCAACTCCACCTTTAGCGTTATTGGCTCGGTCGCAGCTGACTTAGGTATGGAAGAATCCCAGTTCATGGTCATCCTGCGCACACAGCTAGAAAAACTGCGTCAACAAGGAGTTTGTGATTCGAAATGCTTAGACTATGTCTTGGACAGTAGCGCTCTGTGCTGCAAAGGTAATTTCTTTTGTTACATTCAAAATTTCAATGAGAACTCGATTCCCGATCCGGCCGTCATCTATTTCGACTTGAACAACCCAATATTGAATGCCGTGGAGGAAAGTTATGCATAACTTTGAAATCTTCGCGATAGGCGAGCAGCACAAGGTTATTGTCAAGTCTTCTGAAAATGCGCAAAGAAACACCGATAAAGAGGCTCTAAACCTTCTATTCAACGTTGTGAGCGAGTGTTTTGACACCGAAAGTTCAATTCAATACCTGCAATTCGAGCTTGATGACTCATCGGTCGCCAGGTTTGTCCAGTCCAAGCTACCACTGGATGGGGAGAACAAGCTATACAAATCGGCTTTCTATCAACTCAGCGATCACTGGCATCAGCATACAAGCTCCTCTCAATACCCGCTAGTGCTAGTGCAAAGTAATCCATCGTACCGGCTACACCCTCTGCGCCCACCTAAGCCAGAAGCGGTGGTATACAAAAGGTTCGATTGCAATTGTAACCATGACGTGTCGTTTCGGCTGATTGACAAGCAAAGAGACTTACAAAAGTTTACTCAATGGATGAATAACCCAAGGGTAGCCGAGTTTTGGGAGCAAGCTTGGAGCGAAGAAAAGCTGGCAGACTTTATTGATGAGCGCATGAACGACAGCCATACATTACCACTGATTGGGGAATTTGATGGCCAGCCTTTTGGCTATGTTGAAGCGTACTGGACAGCAGAGGATAGGTTAAGTGCCTATTATGATGCAAAACCCTATGACAGAGGCATTCACTTACTTGTAGGAGAAGAGAATTTCAGAGGAGCAAAGTATTTCCAAAGCTGGATGAAAGCCATTAGTCATTACCTGTTTTTGGACGATATGCGTACGGAAAAAATTGTCTTAGAGCCTAGATACGACAACGTCCGACTTTTTACGCGTATCGAAGAGGTCGGCTACAAGAAGCATTTTGAATTTAACTTCCCGCACAAACGCTCTGCTTTTGTCTCTCTAGAGCGCCACGCATTTTTTACGGAGCAATGGTGATGGATCAACTATCAATCAATACCAATTGGCAGTCAGCCAATAGAAAGCTTGTCGCCAAGCTAATTAGTGAACTTGCATATGAACAAGCCTTCGTATTGGATGAGACATCTCAAGGTTATCAACTCACTTTCGAGAATGATGTCGTATACCGTTTCCAAGGCAAAAAGAACATATGGGGTCAAGTCGTGATTGACCCGAGTTCCATCAATAGGTTGCAAAGCTTACAACAAACCAATATTCACGCCACGCAGTTTATGTTAGATGCGCAAAAGCAGCTCAACATGACGCATACCGCGCTGGCTGAGCACTTTGAGGACTTAAACGCTACGCTTGTTTCAGATGATATTCTTGCCAAACGAAAGCAAAGCATCAGCGTGTCTTCTCTTGCCAATATGGACTGCTTGTTGCAGCAAAGTTATTTCGATGGACACCCAAAGTTTGTTTTCAATAAAGGCAGACGAGGCTGGGGGATCGATGACATCCAACAATACGCCCCCGAGTCAAACACGCCTTTTCAGTTGCATTGGCTAGCAGTAAGCAACAAGCAAATCAATAAGGCTGTCCAAGCGGACTTAAGCTGGAACGAGCTCGTGTTGTCCGCATTGAGCCAGGAAGAGTTTACCTCTATCGAGAACGCGCTATCCAATCTGGGAGAATCTACAAGCACCTATACCATACTGCCTGTACACCCTTGGCAATGGCAGAAAAAGATCTCGCTGCTGTTCGCGAGAGAAATAGCAGAAAACCAGCTCATTTATTGTGGGCCATTGGGAGATTATTTCTTACCACAACTCTCTATACGTACTCTCTCAAATATCACCCGCCCTGAAAGCTACGACATCAAGCTGCCACTTACCATCATGAACACTTCATGTTATCGAGGGATCCCAGAGCGATACATTTTGGCAGGACCAGAAGCTTCCCACTGGATTAATACCACTTTTGAAAATGACGACGTACTTGTGGCAGCTAGAGCTGAAGTACTGCAAGAGCCCGCTTCAGCCCACTTATGTCAAGTCGACTATCATGAACTCGACGGTGCACCTTATCGATACCATGAGTTGTTGGGCGTAATATGGCGCGAGTCCATGCAGACAAAACTGCAAAGCCAAGAGCAAGCCATACTGATGGCTGCACTCATGGAGTCAGATGCGAGCGGCAAGCCACTCATCGGCCAATATGTGCAAGACTCTGGACTGGATATAACAGCTTGGCTCGAGCGGTTATTTGATGCTGTTGTCATCCCCTACTACCACCTGCTTTGTAAGTATGGGGTATCACTCATCGCACATGGTCAAAATGTCACCTTAATTCTTCAAGATTCCATACCACAGAGAATTTTATTGAAAGATTTTCAAGGGGATATGCGGTTAGTTGAACGAGATCTCTGCGAGCTAAACACTTTGCCCGAAAGAGTGAAAGCCGCAACGGTTAGACTGCCAGAAGAGTTGATCATTCACGATTTGCAAACCGGCCATTTTGTCACGGTGCTGAGGTTTATATCACCACTAGTAGAACAGCTAGGTCTACCGGAAATAGCGTTTTACCGAATTCTTGGCGACAGAATCAAACACTATATGGGACAGCATCCAGAGTTATCAGAGCGCTTTCAACGTTTAGACCTATTCAAACACAAGATCTTACGTATCGGGTTAAATTTAGCCAAGTTCAGCCATAGCACCGACAACAGCAGCTCAAGAATGCTACCTGATCTCGACCACCTGATAGAAAACCCATTACATATTGCACAGCCCCAATTGGCAAAAGCCGACCACTCAAACACTGAACTTGCTGCAAACTAAAGGAACGCAAAAATGAAAAGTATACACTCACAACATGTCTTAGATTTTGCTGGAGTTGGAGTTGGACCGTTTAACTTAAGTATTGCAGCACTGCTCGAGCCACAAAACCAGCTCACCAGCACATTTTTTGAAAGCCGTGATTGTTTTTCTTGGCACCCTGGTTTGCTGCTTGATAACACCAATATGCAAACCATGTTTTTAAAAGATTTGTGCACAGGTGTCGATCCTAACAACAAGTACTCATTTTTAAACTATCTGGTAAAAAACAAAAAGTTTTATCGCTTTTTATCCGCTGAACTAAATTGCATCAGCCGCCATGAATTCTCAGACTATTTGTCTTGGGCTGCCAAACAGCTCACCAATGTAAAGTTTTCTTGTAAAGTAGAAGAAATTACTTTTGAAGATAACCTCTTTTCTTTACAAACAACACAAGGCGAATTCAAAGCCAAAAACTTATGCATCGGAACCGGAAAAGTCCCCGCGATCCCTGAGTGCGCCAAAAAACATATCGGCAATAAAGTATTCCACGCGGCTGAAATTGGCTTGCACGAGAGGGATTTTTCCAACAAACGAGTCATGATTATCGGCGGCGGTCAAAGTGGTGCGGATATATTCCTCAATGTCATGCGTGAAAAATGGGGAAAGGTGGCCTCATTGGACTGGTTATCAAGACGGCCAAACTATCAACCCCTAGATGAAGCCGCGTTTACCAACGAATTCTTCACCCCTGACTATGTAGAATCCTTCATCAATTTAAACCCCAAAGTAAAAAGTATTGAGGTCGCCGCGCAAAAGCTTACATCAGACGGCATCACCCAAGCATGCTTACTAGAGATTTATCGCGAGCTGTATCACCGCTTCGACGTATTAAAAGAAAATAAGTGGGTACGCCTACTACCACACCGCACCATGGATGACCTTACTCAAATACATAATACGTTTTCAGTCAAAGCCACCAATGCATTAAGCGGTCAGTGTGAATTCCATCAAGCGGATATCGTAATACTCGCAACAGGGTTCGATGCCCCATCACCGACTTGTCTAAAAAACATCATTCCTCAACTTGAGCTCGACACACAAGGGCGATACCAACTTTCATCCAATTTCGAACTCCAGTGGGAGCACAATCAAACCAACAAGATTTTTGCTGTCAATGCAGGTATGCACAGTCATGGTATCGCTGAGCCTCAATTAAGCTTGATGGCTTGGCGCAGCGCAAAAATCATCAATGCACTGGCGAAGCAAGACATCTATGACATAGGTGCTGGAGAAGGCATGATTGACTGGGTCTCTCATCAAGATATCAACCAACTCGTGGTCGCCTAATGCGGCATCATCGTTGATGCCATTTAGCCGCATACCGCTCGGCGACCTCTGCATCAAGGTAAGTTAATTCAGCCCTTCCCCATTGGTAAGAAAGGGCTCATTCAAACGTTTAATAGTTATAAAAGGAGCAAAATTTAAGGACATATAGCAACTGAATAATAATTATTATCAAAACTATTAAGACTAACATTTCCAAGATATTTAAGAGTAAAGCAGATGATACGCAGTCATGGGAAGAATCATTCCCTTTCATTACTGGCAATGGCCATTTCGTCAATTGTCACTTTCAGCAGCACAAGTGTTTTCGCCCAAGAAAACAACTCACCACAAGATACTATGGTTGTCGTGTCCAGCATGACCCCTCGCGCGATCAGTGATATCCCTGCCTCGGTTCTGTATATTGACAATGAGCAAATTACCCAGCAATACCGAGCAGGCAAAAGCCTGGCCGATATACTATCGGCCTCGATACCTGGCTTAGATGTCGCCACAGGTGGCCGCTCCAATTATGGCCAGAACTTGCGTGGGCGAAGCATGTTAGTCATGATCGACGGCGTATCAATGCAATCTTCACGGCCGATTAGCCGCCAACTAGATTCCATCGATCCTTTCAATATTCAGGGGATTGAGGTGTTATCTGGCGCCACATCCATTTATGGCGCAGGGGCCACGGGTGGCGTTATCAACATTATCACCAAAAAAGCAGACAGCCCCAAATTACAACTGGAAAGTTACGCCAGCACCACATCGGGGTTCAATGCCAGTAATGATTTTGACTATAAAGTTGCTCAGTCCATTTCCGGGGGTAATGACAAAGTATTGAACCGCACCTCCGTGGTATACACAAAGACACAAGGCTTCTACGATGCCGATGGCACCATCGTTACTCCTGATATCACCCAAGGCTCAAACCAATTTAATCAGACCATAGATCTGCAATCACATTTCACATTCAATCTCGATGATTCGAGAAATGTAGATTTCTTAGCACAGTATTACGATAGCCAGCAAGACTCACCCTATGGCCTATATATCGTCAATGGCAATTTCGTCGATGTGCGAGATGGCTTTGAATCGGATAGGCAGCAAGGTACTGAGCGCATCATGCTCAACGCGGTCTACAGCGACCCATTTGTTTGGGGAGGACAGCAGTTCATCGGCCAAGCCTCGTTCCGACGAGAAAATCAAACTTTCTCCCCTTACTATCAAGCCGCTTCGCAACAAATTACCAATGTTTACGCATTAAAAGGGGTTTTGTCGAAAACCATCAATAAATGGAATTTCGTTTATGGGCTGGATTCGTATTTAGATCAATTTACCAGTAACTCAGATCTATTTGACCCAACGATTGCAGATAACTCTGGCAACATGATCAATAAAACCTACGCCAATGTGGGTCGATACCCTGGAGTAGATGTGAGCTCTATCGCCGCGTTTCTTCAGACCGAATACAAGATCACGGACAAGTGGTTAGTACAAGGCGGCTACCGCTTCCAATACATGTACAATAAAATCGATGACTTCGTTTCGTACGCCACACAAAAACAAATTGCAGAAGGAAACGGTACTTCCGCAGATGCCGTGCCAGGTGGTAACACCGATTATTGGATAGGGCTGTTCAATATTGGTACCATTTACAAGCTCACACCTTCTTCTCAAGTGTGGGCCAATTTCTCACAAGGCTTCGATCTCCCCGATCCCGCAAAATACTACGGCCAAGGTAATTACACGCTCAATGGCAACCATTGGGATCTTGATAGCAGTATTAATGTGAACAGTTCAAAGTTATCTGGCATTAAAACCAACAGTTACGAAGTTGGCTATCGAACCGATACCGACAGCACCAGCTTCCAATCATCGCTCTATTATTCTTACTCAGATAAGTCGGTAAAATACGACAAAAATACCCTCAACATTGTCTCTGTTGAAGACCCGATCCAGATTTATGGGCTGGAGTCTAAGCTCTCTTATTGGCTGCTCGATAACGTACAAGTCGGTGTTTCGGGGAATTATGTAGTATCCAAAGAAAAATCGAATGGTTCTTGGGTAAATATGAGTGCAGACACCGCCAGTGCCTCAAACAGTAGCTCTTGGGTGAGCTGGTACAACAAAGATCTAATGCTAAAACTTCAAAGCCAAACCATGTATGACTATAAAGATGATAATGGTAATGAACTCAATGGTTACACCACATTCGACTTGTTAGGAGGATACCAGTTGCCAGTGGGAAGTCTTGGGTTTGGTATCCAGAACCTATTCAACAAAGAATACACTACGGTTTGGGGACAACGAGCGCAGATCCTATATTCAAGCCAATACTCTGCCGCCGCTTATGACTATAAAGGTCGAGGACGTACCTTCACTTTGAACTATCAAGTTAAATACTAACTACACAAAAGCCATGCCGTCTGGCATGGCTTATTCGCCTATAAGCTTATCGATTCACTGACAAACGATATAAGAAGTAAGCGCCCCCTACCAGTGAAGCAAGTAAGCCTGCTGGGAATTGCCACGGATACCAGAGCGTGCGACCTAACCAATCCGCCACAACCATCACAATGGCGCCTATCATCGCCGCGGTTATCAGTTGATCTCTAGCTTTATATTGCCCCAAACTACGCGCCAAATGTGGTGCAAGCAATCCAACAAAACTCAAAGGACCAATAACAATGGTGCACACCGTGGTTAATAGCGCTACGATCAACAGCAGAAGCATCGAAAACCTCTGACCATTGACGCCTAAACTGCCCGCTGACCAATAACCTAAACTAAACACATCCAAAGTTCGATGGAGGCTAACAGCGATAAGCCCTAGCAAAGCCACGGTACCAGCTAACAAAGTGACCTCTGATGGCGTGATAAGGTACGTTGAACCCGACATCCAAGTAAGAAGTGATTGGTTTTTTTCTTGCCCCGACGCGAGCACAATGCGTAGCAAAGCATCAAGCCCGGCACTCAGTGCCACCCCAGTGAGCAGCATTTGTAGCGGAGAAAAGCGATTTTTTCTAGATATTAACAATATAAACGCCGTCACGGCCACAGCGCCTAATGTGCCACTTAACAGCTGCTCGTGCCTATTTATCGTTATTCCCATCAAAGAGCCTAATACCAATGACAAAGCAGCGCCTGAGCTAATGCCTAGTATCTCTGGGCTTGCCATAGGGTTTGCAATGATTCTTTGAATAATCGCACCAGCAATAGCCAAGCCAATCCCAGCAAGCATGGAACCCACAACCCTCGGCCACCTAAGGTTGAGAATGGCATCGGAAGTCATCCAGTCCCAGCCAGATTGTCCCTTTCCTAGCATTAATGCCAAGAGCAAAGACACAACCAAAATAGCCAGTAGCACCAATACAACATTAACAAATGAACGCCGAGGGGGTAGCAGGCTTATACTAGGTTTAACTTTAATTTCTGGTAACAGTTGCCTTCTTTTCAAAATAAACAGCAAAAACGGAGCGCCAATCATCGCAGTCATCGCACCGGTTGGGATCATATCAGGCCAAATACCCGCAATAGATTGCACCAGTAAATCGGCAATCAATAATAATATTGCACCTACTATCCCACTATAGAAAAGCAACTTATTAGTATGCCTAACCCCCGACATACGTACTAAATTTGGCGCTACTATACCAATAAACCCAATGATACCGACCTTACTGACCACGACCGAGGTGAGCAAAATGGCTATAGTCAAGGTTGCCACTCTTATGATTTTGGTGTTCACCCCGACACCTGACGCGATACCATCACCTAGCTTTAAGGTCGACATCACTCTAGACATAAGGATAAGTAGCATGCTAAGAACAATACAGGTAGGCAACAACGCTTGCACACCACTCCAGTCTGTTTGATTTAAGCTGCCCGAGCCCCAGACAAATAAACCTGACAGTTTCTGATCAAAGGTAATCAGTAACATGGTATTTAAAGCGCCTAAAAATAAACTGGTGACCATGCCCGCCAATATCATGTTAATCGGCGAGTAACCACTTTTTGCCGACAAGAGAAAGACCACTAAGGTTGCAACCGCTCCACCAGCAAAGGCAAACATAAACTGGACGTACACCGCTCCTGCCGACATCCACAACATGGCAACGGCCATACCAAATTCCGCTCCCGCTGCCACACCTAATGTTGTCGGTGAAGCAATAGGGTTACGCAGAACCAATTGCATCACCGCGCCGGATAGCGCCAAAGCAAACCCAACCAGTAAGGCGATAGCCAATCGTGGCAAATAGGTAAAGTAAACCACGATTTCTTGGTAGTTAGAGGCATTAAAGTGAAATATCGTATCCCAAACTAACGCTATTCCCTTACCGTAGGGAACCGTCTGTTCGATAAGCCAAAAGACAGCAGCGGCCAGCAAAGCACAAAAAGCATATTTAGCCACATTATTTGACGTTTTCTTGGGGTACGCTTGAGCAGAAGAAATCATAAATGCGTGAATGCCTTGGTTATATTTTGACTAAAGCGCTGTACATCAATTAATCCACCAAATGTCCATATCGCCGGTAACGTGTAGACCGAGTCTTGTTTCACAAACTTCATGGCATTCCATAGCGCCGAGTGCTGCAAAAACGTCTTTTGTTGGGAACTCAATGGACCGAGAATAACAATATTGGCATCTTGGTATTGCGCTAAAACAGGTACACCAACTGTGGTAAAGCCCCACAAGTTAGTCGGTTTGGTCCAGACATTGGTTAACCCCATGGCAGACGCAACGGAGTTAATCAGCGCACCCTTGCCATGAATTCGAACCGTATTGTCGTTGATAAATCTCACAAACAACACAGGCTTGTTATTTTTACCCTTCTCCTGAATTACACGTTTATCATCCTTAAGCACTTGCTCTGTCTCACTGACAACAGAATTGGCCTGTTTGCTTCTATGGAATAACTTTCCGAGTGCCAAAGTGATCCGCTTAGCATTGAGGTAAGGGCTTTTATTATTGTCATAAATGGTATAGATCTTCGTCGGTGCAATCTTACTCAGCTGTTGGTAGACAAGTGATAGATGATTACTTGCGATGATAAGATCAGGCTTAAGTTGAGCAATCAGCTCTAAGTTTGGTTCTGTCCTCGAGCCTACATCAACGACGCTTTGAGGTAACTTCGGGATTTCAACCCACTGCCGGTACCCTTTTGCATCTGCGACACCCACGGGCTTAACGCCAATACTGACTAGGGTTTCCGCTAACGCCCAATCCAATACAACCACTCTTTTGGGCGGAGAAGTCAACGTAGTCGTTTCTATCTCGTTGGCAAAAGTGGAGGAAAAAGAAAATAGACAGATAAGAGCGACGATTATCTTATGCACAACAAATCCTCGTAAAATGCATTAAGGTACGTAGCTGACAGGAATATCAGCATTAGGATGATTAAACATAGATAGTTTAATGCCATAAATATGTTCGAGTGTGGTCGGATTCATCAACGCTTTGGGTTTACCTTGAGCAATAACTTTTCCCGAATGAAGCGCAATCAAGTGGTCGCTAAACTTTGAGGCCATATTGATATCATGCAACACCATGATAACCGTCAGTCCGCTCTCACTATTTAAATCTTTTATGAGCTGTAATAGCTCATATTGGTGAGCAATATCTAATGCTGAGGTGGGTTCATCAAGCAGTATGCACTGGCTCTGCTGGGCAAGTAACATAGCAACCCAAGCTCTTTGTCGCTCTCCTCCCGACAACGTTGACACGAAATGTCCACTCATATGAGAAAGACCGACTTGCTCTATGGAGCGATCAACTAACTCAAAGTCCTCAGTTTTGTAGCGACCAAACATGCCTTTCCATGGATAGCGACCAAATAAAACTAGCTCACGAACCGTCACACCTTCTGGGATGATTGGCTGCTGGGGTAAATAGGCGACAAACTTGGCAAATTCTTTGTTGGATAAATGACGGATATTTTGCAAGTCCATTGATACTTCGCCATTACTCGGCTCATATTCTCGACTCAATAACTTCAGCAAAGTAGATTTGCCACTGCCGTTGTGGCCAAGCAGTGTGGTTATTCTTCCCACTTGAAACTCTAAAGTCGTCGGATGCAAAATTTGCTCACCATCGACCTGAAAAGATGCATTACATAAGACAAACATGATTTATATGCGTTGCTTCACTTGATGTTTTAAATAGCTCAGTAATGTAGCATACAGAATCATAAATGATAATGGTTTTCATAATCATTATTGTTTGTTAGTATGTGTCGCGATTGTACAGTGAGGCGGTAATTTTGAAAAAATCTCGAGATTCTATTCAATTAAAGTCATTTGTTATCAGTTTCGTCGCATCGCTTATGGGTGTTGGCCAGAACGGATTGCTCGTCTCTTTACCCTACCTAGTCAATATCTCAGCATTTCAATTACCCACTTGGTCAATCGTGATTGCGATAGGGAGCTTTTTATTCCTACCATCCGCGCCATTCTGGGGTAGATTTAGTGATAAGCACGGACCCAAGATCGTCGTCTCTCAAGCGCTGATAGGGATGGCGGTCAGCTTTTTTCTCATTTTCTTATTCACAAAACTGAGCGCCACGCATACGCAACATACCCTGATTCTATTAACAGGTCTCGTTATTGCTAGGATCATATATGGGCTGACAGTATCCGGGATGGTACCAGCCGCGCAACATTGGGCGATACTTCTCGCTCAATCATCAGGCAGTAAAGACCTCGATGCAGAAGAGCGCGAACAAAAGCGCGTTAAAGCCATTGCCGGGGTGAGTGTCGGCTTAAGCTCAGGGCGATTGATTGGCCCGCTTTTGGCTATCGGTTTACTGAAAATGAGCCCGTTTGCGCCAATTGCCATTATGGCCATTTTTCCAACGCTCGCATTGATTGCGGTACTCTTTTTACCTAAGCCTCAATCTCAACACTCCGTTGCGAGCAACAAAGCAAACCACCTAGGCTGGCTACCACCTAAATCGATTCTGCCCTTCTTGTTTACCGCCTTTAGCCTTTGTGTCACCGTTGCGTTAATCCAATACAGCTTTACTCCGATGATCACTGCAATTACGGCTTGGCCGATAGAAAAAGTAAGTAACACTATCGGGATACTATTGTCATTTGGTGCCCTAGCAACGTTTTTAAGCCAAGTCACACTGATCAAAAAGAAAAGGTTGGATATGTCATCCATGTACAGGTTGGGAGCCATTTGTTTAGTTGTCGGCTACATATTGTATCTGTTTGGCAATATTTGGTTATTTGGCGCTGCAATTATCCTGTGTTCTTGTGGCTCTGCATTATTAGTGCCCGCATACACGGCCAAAGCAACCTCGACATCTAGTGGCTCTCCTGGCGTTGTTTCCGGTTATATTTCTATGTTTCATACCTTGGGCTATGGATTTGCTTCTCTGTTAGCGTTTACCGCAAGTATTTCGGCGCAGATTCCGGTGTTAATCAGCCTATTGCTTTCTTTCATCATCCTGTTGGTCGCCTATCTGATTACTGCCAAACCCATTCCAGAAAGTAGCCGCAATCATACCGCTAAAAATGCGTCGTAAGCATCATGGCCAGTGTCTCAAAAAAGCCACAATCGTTAGACGCCGAAGCGCTAATTCCCAATGTAGCTTGCAATCGAATCCAACAGGTTTTGCTGTATATTCACCAAAACCTGCATACCCCTCTAACGCTGGAAGACATTGCCAATTTCAGCGGCTGGTCCCGATGGCAACTGCAGCGTATGTTCAAACGAGAAACCGGCGACAGCGTGGCGAGTTATGTTCGAAACCTCAGACTGAACGAAGCCGCTCAGCGCTTAATTCATACAACAGACCGAGTGCGTGATATCGCTATCATGTTAGGCTTTGGTTCAGAAGTCAGTTTAAGTCGAGGGTTTAAAAAGAAGTTTGGCGTAAGCCCGAGTACTTTTCGCAAACACAATCAGCTCCAATGCCAGAACATTAAATAGCTCATCCTCCTTATAGCGTTCCATACTCACCTATTGGGTGTGCTTATAAAGTGATGGGGCATAAAATGCTATTTAGATCACTGAGTAACAAACTCATATTCTCCTTACTTTCGAAATAGCGTTTGTCGGTTACACTCTCTATTAGGACACCTCGCGCCAGAAAAATCGGCGCCCCATTCACTACAATAAAAAGTAACGCCAATGTCTGAAGAAAAACCAACCAAGAAAAGCGCTCCAGAGTCCAAACTACGAAAAAAAGCGCTGGATTACCATGCCAACCCTACCCCAGGGAAAATTGAAATTACCCTCACTACTCCAGCAGAAACCGTCGAAGATCTGTCCCTTGCCTATAGCCCAGGTGTTGCAGAGCCAGTGCGTGAAATTGCGCAAAACACGGACAATGTTTATAAGTACACAGCAAAGGGCAATTTGGTAGCGGTGGTATCAAATGGCACCGCAATTCTAGGGCTGGGAAACCTAGGTCCTATGGCCTCTAAGCCAGTTATGGAAGGGAAATCCTTACTGTTCAAACGCTTTGCTGGTATCGACTCAATAGATATCGAGGTGAAACACCGAACGATTGACGAATTTGTAGATACGGTAGCCAATATATCCGATACCTTCGGTGGGATTAACCTTGAAGACATCAAAGCACCAGATTGTTTCGAAATCGAGAGGCGTCTTATTGAACGTTGTGATGTGCCCGTTTTCCATGACGATCAACATGGCACTGCTATTGTGACCGCGGCAGGCATGTTGAATGCCATCGAGCTGCAAGGCAAACAATTGCAAAATTCGACCATTGTTTGTTTAGGTGCAGGCGCAGCGGCGATTGCATGCATGGAGTTATTGATTAAATGCGGTGCGATGCGGGAAAAAATATACATGTTAGACCGCAAAGGCGTCATTCATACTCGTCGTGACAATTTAAACGAATACAAACAGCTATTTGCTAACAATACGGATAAACGAACCTTGGAAGAGGTGATTGAAGGTGCTGACGTCTTTCTCGGTGTCTCAGGTCCCAACTTACTCTCAGCCGAAGCGCTACAATTAATGGCTGACAAACCGATTGTGTTCGCCTGCTCCAACCCCGATCCAGAAATTAAACCTGAGCTTGCTCACCAAACAAGGCAAGATCTCGTCATGGGTACAGGGCGAAGTGATTATCCAAACCAAGTCAATAACGTACTCTGTTTCCCCTTTATTTTCCGTGGGGCTTTAGACGTTCGAGCCAGTGAGATAAACGATGAAATGAAGCTTGCTGCGGTGGAAGCAATAAGGCAGCTGGCCAAAGAAAAAGTACCACAAGACATACTCAAAGCCGCTGGAGTAAAAGCGCTAACATTTGGCAAAGACTATTTTATTCCTAAACCCATGGACTATCGACTTCTACCCCGTGTCGCCAAAGCCGTGGCAAAAGCGGCGATTGATTCAGGTGTGGCTCGCATAGACATGCCAAAGGGGTATATGGAAAGTTAGTTCCAAACAAAAAAACGCTGACACTCAGTTCAGCGTTTTTTCATTGGCTTAGTTTTATTTTGTAAAAAGTCGTTAAGAAGCTAACAAATCTTACTCTTCATCATAAGACTCAAACTCAATCCCCATTTCCGTCATTATCGCTTTGGCTTCTGTTGGGATATCATCTGGGCGATCTTTACGCAAATCTTCATCAGTCGGTAACGGCTGGCCTGTGTAAGCATGTAAAAATGCCTCACACAACAATTCACTATTTGTCGCATGGCGTAGATTGCTAATTTGGCGTCTGGTACGCTCATCAGTCAAAACCTTCAACACTTTCAACGGAATAGAGACCGTTATCTTTTTTACTTGTTCGCTTTTTTTTCCGTGTTCAGCGTATGGGCTTATGTATTCACCATTCCAATCTGCCATTGCGCACCTTTCATGTTCGTTGTAACGTCAATTTTATTGTGGATTTTAGCTACATTTAAGGCCATAAGCAAAGACATATAGACGTCTAGAAGTGTTGACGTCTCATATTTTGACAAGTAAAGTGTGCAACAAAAGCCCAGAAACTGTCTAAATGATCATCGAGAAAGGAAACTGATTATGAGCGCCCGTAAACCAGCCACTATCGCGGTACGTACAGGTATCGAGTCTGATTCACAGCACCATGCGGTGGTTCCCCCCATTTACCTTTCCACGAATTATGGCTTTCCTGCATTTGGTGATGTCCCCCAATACGACTACACTCGCTCTGGGAACCCAAATCGCGGCTTACTAGAAAAAGCCCTGTATAAGCTTGAGTCTGGTAAGGGAGCCGTCGTCACCAATTGTGGTACCTCTGCGCTCAATTTATGGGTATCCACATTCCTTTCACCGAGTGACCTCATTATTGCCCCTCACGACTGCTATGGTGGCACATATCGATTGTTTAACACCCGAGCGCAAAAAGGTGATTTCAAAGTACAGTTTGTCGATCAATCCGACCCACAAGCACTTGCCTCAGCCATGGCTCTCAAACCAAAACTTGTCCTCATTGAAACGCCATCTAATCCTCTTGTTCGCGTCATTGATATTGCGCAATTGTGCGAGCAGGCCAAGCAAGTCGGTGCCCTCGTTGCGGTAGATAACACCTTTTTGACACCTGTATACCAAAAGCCTCTAGAGCTTGGCGCAGATTTTGTTATTCACTCCACAACAAAGTTTATTAATGGTCACTCCGATGTTATTGGTGGTGTCGTCATAACTAAGTCTGAGCAGCACGCAGAAGAACTCGCATGGTGGGGAAACTGTATTGGTGCAACCGGGACACCCTTTGACAGCTATATGACACTGCGTGGCATTCGTACTCTGCAAGCTAGGATGCGAGTTCATGAGGAAAGCTCACACACCATACTGCAGTACCTTCAATCTCAACCATTGATAGGCACCTTATATCATCCAAGCCTTCCCGAGCACCCGGGCCACGAGATTGCGAAAAAGCAGCAATCTGGCTTTGGCTCTATGCTTAGTTTTGAATTCAATGGCAACTATGAGCAACTTAAACACTTTGTCAGCGAGCTTCAATTATTCTCATTAGCAGAGTCACTCGGTGGGGTTGAAAGCCTGATCTGCCACCCGGCAACAATGACACATCGAGCGATGGGTGAAGAAGCGCTAAAAGAAGCAGGGGTTTCCCACCAGCTTTTACGCCTATCCGTTGGACTAGAAGATGCACAAGACTTGATACAAGATTTAGATCAAGCACTCAACAAAGCAAGCGAATTGGCAAAATAACAGGAGATGCCTTAAATGACTCTGTCTCGTCAACTGCATAAATTTGGTGGTAGCAGTCTAGCCAATGCTGAATGCTACCAAAGAGTAGTCAAAATACTTGGCCAGTACTCAGGCGACAATGACCTTGTCGTCGTCTCGGCTGCCGGAAAAACCACTAACCGACTGATTGAATTTTTAAATGCCCTCGACAAAGATGGCCGAATCGCACACGAAACACTGCAATCTATTCGCCAATTTCAAACTGAGCTGGTAGAGCAGCTAATCGATGGAGAGGCCAAACAGCAGCTGATTGCTCAACTTGACGATGAATTCAGCACCTTGAGTGAGCTCCAGTCTCCTCTATTAGAAAGCAAGAAAGCCATTGTGCTAGGACACGGCGAACTCTGGTCTTCTCGCTTACTCGCCACCTTGCTCTGCCAACATGATTTGCCAGCGACAGCACAGGACTCTCGCGCATTTTTACGTGCCGAAGCTGGCACCCAGCCTGAAGTCAATCGCGGCACCTCCTATCCATTACTCAAAGAGTTACTGGCCCAAAACACCACCCAGCGTATCGTTATCACTGGATTTATGGCGCAGGATGAGTCCGGACAAACCGTATTACTTGGCCGAAATGGCTCGGACTATTCAGCAACCGTGATTGGCGCGCTCGCCGAAGTCGACCGAGTCACCATATGGAGCGATGTGGCTGGTGTTTATAGTGCCGATCCCAGAGTCGTTGCAGACACTTGCCTACTGCCTCTACTTAGGCTTGATGAAACCAGTGAATTGGCACGGCTCGCAGCACCTGTTTTACATAGCCGAACACTTCAGCCCGTCGCACAAAGTTGTATGGACCTGCATCTACGCTGCAGCTACGAGCCAGAATCAGGCTCGACACACATCGAACGAGTACTGGCCTCTGGACGCGGCGCCAAGATTGTCACCTCTCTTGATGACGTATTACTGATCCATATTGATTTCGGCTCTGGTCATGACTTTGAGCGCTTGCAGCAAAATGTACTGAATGGATTAAAGCAAGCACAGCTTGAGCCTCTTACCTTTGAATCTCAACCGGATAAGCATTGCTTAAAACTGGCCTACACCACTGAAATTGCCAATGGTGCCCTAAACTATATACAAGACTCTGCTATTGACGGCGAAATTAAGCTCAAAGAAGGCTATTCATTAGTGGCCGCAGTGGGGGCCGGAGTCACCAAAAACCCGAACCATTGCTACTCCTTCTATCAACAGCTAAAAGATGCTCCGGTGGAATTCATCACCGAAACTCCGTCTGCTTTGAGCCTAGTAGCCGTGTTAAGAAAGACAGATACCACACCACTTATTCAAGCTATTCATAGTCGCCTATTCCAAGCACAGAAACGGGTAGCGATTGCCCTGTGCGGAAAAGGCAATATTGGCGCTAGCTGGTTGTCTTTGTTTGAAAGCCAGAAAGAAGAGTTAGAAAGAAGGCAAGGCATGAACTTTGAGCTTGTTGCCGTCGTCAGCAGCCAAACCTATTGGTTTGATGAGTCTGGCATTGACGCCAAGTCGGTAATAGACAAATTTGACGACGAAGCAACAGCTTATGAAGGAAAAGAATGGATAAAGAGATTGGGTGCCATCCAAGGCTATGATGATGCAGTGGTGCTCGATGTAACCGCCAGTGCAGAGCTTGCCAACCGATATCTTGATATTGCCAAGCAAGGTATGCACCTTATCTCGGCAAATAAAGTGGCAGGCTCGGCTTCCGGGGATTACTACCAACAGGTTCAATGTGCATTTGCCAAAATTAACCGCCATTGGTTATACAACGCAACGGTAGGCGCTGGCTTACCCATCAACTACACGGTGCGAGATCTCACTGAAAGTGGCGACGATATAACAGCCTTGTCCGGTATATTCTCTGGCACACTGTCTTGGTTATTTCAGCAATTTGATGGCTCAGTCCCTTTTGCGGAATTAGTTGATCTAGCATGGCAGCAAGGACTTACCGAGCCAGATCCGAGAGCCGATCTCGATGGCTCAGACGTAATGCGTAAGCTGGTCATTTTGGCGCGAGAAGCTGGCCTCACATTGGAGCCAGAACAAGTCAAAGTAGAGTCGCTAGTACCAGAAGAGCTGCAATCCTTGACCTTGGATGAATTCTTAGACAAAGGCCAGTTGCTCAGCGAGATTTTGCAAGAGCGGCTAGAGAAAGCCCAACAACAAGGCAAAGTATTGCGTTACGTTGCCCGATTAGACAAAGACGGCAGCGCCACTGTTGGCGTAGAAGCATTGTACAAAGAACATGCACTGGCAAACCTGCTGCCTTGTGACAATATCTTCGCCATTGAAAGCAAGTGGTACAAAGATAACCCTCTGGTCATTCGAGGCCCTGGCGCCGGACGAGATGTGACTGCAGGTGCCATTCAATCCGACCTTAACCGTCTGGCTAGTCTTATTTAGTCACCGCTTCTCACTCCAGCATGGCCAGATAAATACTGGCCATGCCCATCCCAATAACCCTTTCCCAGCCGCTTTTCACAACAATTACAACTGAACTCCTTTATGCTGATAAATGAAGTCAGATCATCTTGAAGATACTTGGGTATCAACATGAATAAATTTCATGTTCGTTGTATTGACAGCAAATCGTATTCAATCCATCCTATGGACATATAGACGTCTAAACGTAAATAAAGTTTAAATTAGTGGTGAGATAGGCCGCGGGGAGAATAACATGGGATACACACACGCTAGCCATATTGATGCTTTAAACCAAAACATCGCCGAGCTTTCTGACAATATCAATGTCTCATTTGAGTTCTTTCCTCCCAGCTCTGAAAAAATGGAACAAACACTGTGGAGCTCAGTGCATCGCCTGAAAACACTTCAGCCTAAGTTTGTTTCAGTTACCTATGGCGCTAATTCTGGTGAACGCGATCGCACCCACTCCATCATCAAAGAAATCAAAGATCAAACAGGGCTTGTGGCGGCACCTCATCTCACTTGCATTGATGCTACTAGAGAAGAGCTGGTACAAATTGCAGATGACTACTGGCAAAACGGTATCAAGAATATAGTGGCTCTGCGCGGCGACATTCCACCAGGAAGCGGCAAACCTGAAATGTACGCCTCTGATCTGGTCAAGCTATTAAAAAATCAGCATGATTTCGATATCTCGGTTGCGGCTTTTCCTGAAGTTCACCCAGAAGCAAAAAGTGCTCAGTCCGACTTATTGAATTTAAAACGTAAAGTCGAAGCAGGTGCCAATAGAGCTATCACGCAATTTTTCTTTGATGTAGAAAGCTATTTAAGATTTCGTGACCGCTGCGTCGCGGCAGGGATCGAAGTGGAGATTGTCCCTGGCATTCTACCTGTGTCTAACTTTCAGCAGGCTTCAAGGTTTGCGGCTCAAAACAACGTGAAGGTACCTGGATGGATGGCGAAGCAATTTGAGGGGCTAGAGGACGACCCAACGACTAGGCAGCTTGTCGGCGCTAGCCAAGCCATCGACATGGTTCGGGTTCTCAGCCGTGAAGGGGTAAAAGATTTCCACTTCTACACTCTAAATCGCGCTGAAATGACTTACGCCTTATGCCACACACTGGGTGTTAGACCTCAGGCATAATAGGAAATTGCAGGCTAAGATGAAAAAACGCCAATCATGTTGGCGTTTTTTATTGCGCTATCCAAAGTGAGTAAATTACTCAACTTCTTCCATTTTACCCAAAAGGCTACGAATACGCTCTTGCCAAGCACTGTGTTCTTGTTGCATTTGCTCAGCTCTGCGCTCAAGCTCCTCACGACTTTCTTTTAGTTCGTAGGCTTCATTTGCCAATTGTTCTTTTTGCCCTTTAAGCTCTTCGACTTCCATCTGTAACAGTGCGATGGTATCGACTGCAGTTTGAATTTTTGCTTCTAGTTGTTCAAGTACTTCAAAAGACATCTTTGCCTACCTTGTATATTAATCGGTCGAGATTATTTCCTATTTTTCCATTCTACTCAGCTAGTGCCACAGAAACACCATCTATCTTCGATTTTTCCACTATTCGCGCAAAAAAAACACTTAAACTGCACAAAGCATTGCCATTAACCAATAACAATGAATCTCAACCCCTGATTTGCTTTGTGCTACTATCGCGCCAACAATATTTCCCATAGATTGATTTGGAGTTTGCATGAAACGTGATTTGGCGATGGCGTTTTCACGAGTAACCGAAGGCGCTGCACTTGCTGGGTACAAATGGCTCGGACGAGGTGACAAAAATGCCGCCGATGGCGCAGCGGTAGAAGCCATGCGCAATTTACTCAACCAAGCCGAAATCAACGGCGAAATTGTTATTGGCGAAGGAGAAATAGACGAGGCTCCCATGCTATATATCGGCGAAAAGCTCGGTTTAGGTGGCGATAGTGTCGATATTGCGGTCGACCCAATTGAAGGGACGAGAATGACAGCAATGGGGCAATCTAATGCTTTATCCGTACTGGCCGCGGGCGAACACGGCAGCTTCTTGAAAGCCCCCGATATGTACATGGAAAAGCTTGTCGTGGGGCCTGGGGCCAAAGGTTGCATCGACTTAAACAAACCTATCCAAGACAATCTACAAAACATCGCTAAGGCGCTAGGTAAGCCAATGCAAGATCTGGTGGTTATCACGCTGGCAAAACCACGTCATGATAAGGTGATTGCCCAAATGCACTCCTTGGGCGTAAAAGTCTTCGCAGTGCCAGATGGCGATGTCGCGGCTTCCATTTTAACCTGTATGCCCGACAGTGAGGTCGATGTGATGTATTGTGTGGGCGGAGCGCCTGAAGGGGTAGTGTCTGCTGCGGTAATTCGAGCACTCAATGGCGACATGCAAGCACGCTTACTGCCGCGCCATCTGGTCAAAGGCGATAGTGAAGAAAATCGCAAGTTTGGCGCAGAAGAGGTTAAGCGCTGCCAAGAAATGGGCGTTGAAGCTAACACCATACTGCGATTGGAAGATATGGCTCGCAGCGATAATGTCATCTTTTCTGCCACTGGCATTACCAAAGGTGATTTGCTAGAGGGCATCACTCGCAGCGGCAGTATGGCCACAACAGAAACCTTGTTAATACGAGGTCATTGCCGAACCATCCGACGCATCAAATCTACACACTACCTAGACAGAAAAGACCCAGAAATCAGAAAACTTATTTTATAATCAACACGATATTCTGTTATTTCCAACAGAAGGCGAAAACTGCAGCATTGGAGCCAATCAGCGCTCCAATGCTGACATCTTTGACAAACACTTTACACTCCCCTCTTTTGAACACTGTTCATCAAATACGCTATAATCCTGCGCAGATTTTTTATAACACCCTGCCTATCAACGGGTACGGATTAAGCGAACTGCGAGAATATAATCTTATGAAATTTAGTAAAAAGCTGGCCTCATTGTCGATAGCAGGTGCCATCGTTCTATCCGGTTGTACCACTATCAACCCGTATACAGGCGAGCAGCAAACTTCCTCTGTCGCGAAGGGATCTGCAATCGGTGCCATTGGCGGCGCGGTGCTTGGTGCTGCGACCAGTAACGACAAAGGTAAAGGGGCACTGATAGGTGCTCTTGGTGGCGCAGCAGTTGGTGGTGGCATCGGCTACTATATGGATGTACAAGAAGCCAAATTGAGACAGCAACTGCAAGGCTCTGGTGTTAGCGTGACCAGAAGCGGCAACAACATCACCTTAAACATGCCAAACGCTATCACTTTTGCAACCAACAGCAGCACGCTTAAACCAGGCGCAGACAAGGTGCTAAGCAGCGTGGTATTGGTTGTTAAAGAATACGACAAAACGCGCATCAATATTCTTGGTTACACCGACAATACGGGCTCGGCCAGCTACAACAAATTGTTGTCAGACAAACGTGCCAATGCCGTTGGCGGCTACTTCCTTTCTCATGGCACTAAATATGCTCGCCTGAATGAAAAAGGCATGGGAGAAGCAAACCCAATTGCCAGCAACAGTACTTCTAAAGGCCGCGCAGAAAACCGCCGTGTAGAAATCGTACTGACTCCAATGTAACCTATTGGATGACAAACTTTAGAGCCGCCAGCAGCGGCTCTTTTTCTATCAGCGAGTTTGTCGTTTAACCATTTCTTCGCTTAACCATTGGCACATAACCCGCTTGACCTGCTTCGAACTCGACAAAATTGTGAATAGCTGAAAGTGCTTCGTCTTCATAATGAGTCACATACAATATCTGACTCAAATTCGCCTTGGCAATCTTATCTAGCACGCAATACACCAACTTTCTGCTGAGATAATCTAAGCCTTGATAAGGCTCATCTAAAATCAGTAGCGCTGGCTGCTTGATCAGTGCTCGACCAATTAACAATAACCTTTGTTGGCCATAGTCTAATGAACGAAAACTGATTTTTTCCAGTGCCTTCATTTCTAGTACATCTAACCATTGGTAGGCCAGCTGGAGTTGGTGTTTACTGGGCTGATCGTACAGGCCAATCGAATCAAACAACCCCGATAGCAAAACATCCAGAGCATTACAGCTAACGCGGTATTGCAAATGCAGTGCAGAGGAAACGATGCCTATCTGGCGTTTGATATCCCAGATACTCTCACCGCCGCCCCGCTTCATACCCAAGACAGTAATATCATTACTGTAACTTTGCGGATGATCGCCCGTGATTAAGCCAAGTAACGTGCTCTTTCCACAACCATTCGGGCCTTTAATTTGCCAATGTTCACCGGCCTTAATCTGCCAATTTAAGCCACCGAATATGTGCTTATCAACATAACTGACTTCAACCTCATTCATCTCAAGCAACACATCATGACTATCACTTATTGCTGGTTGGGACTCAATTAAGTCCAGCATGACTTGAGCCTTTTGCTCAGACAGCGCTTTAATCTGACTCTTCAGCGGGTGTGCTGCCCATTGTTCTTTAGTCAAACACTCTGTCATTGATTGATGATCAAACAAGGCAATATGGCTAATACATTGCGGCAACTCATCTTCTCGAGAACTCACCACAATAAGCTGAATGTCGCTCGAGAGTTTATCCAGTAGTTCAGTGAGCTGCTGGCGGTGGGCCGTGTCCATCCCAGAATATGGTTCATCGAGAATAAGCAGTGTGGGCTTTTTCGCCAGTGCCATGGCTAGCATAAGCCGGCGCGTTTCCCCCGTAGACAGTTTTCTAAAGCCTGAATGCCTGAGGTGGTCCAGATCGGTCAACGAGATCAACTTATCGACATCTTCTTTATTCCCGGCCGAATTTTCAATCAGAGTTTCAACAGGCGTGCCATAATCAATGCGGTCTAAAAAATCTGTGTCTTCTTTGGCCAACTCTTCATCCAACAATTCCTGTTGCATAGACAAAGAAACACAAGCCACAGAGCTAGGCAGCCCTACCACCTGTCCAGAATTTGGCTGAATCTGCCCAGTTAAGATTTGGCACAGTAAAGAAGCGCTATGACTCTGTGCGGTAAAGATCGCCCAATGCTGGTTAGGATCGAGTTTCCATTCCTTGATTTTGAGTACGGAAGTGGCCTTTGAATAGTGGAGATTCTGTATATGCATAACTCACCTGACTTGCTATCGTCTCATCAAGATAGCATTGGTTTCTATCGGTTTAACAGATAAAAAAACGGAGACTAACAAGCCTCCGTTTTTATTCACTGAAAGAGTGATAAGGGGATGATGGCGGGTAAGGAACAAACATTACTGTTTATCCCTCCCCTAAGAACCGTACGTGCGAGTTTCCCCGCATACGGCTCAAGCCTTTATAAGCTCTTATTTACATAAGAACCAGCAACCTTACAAATTAGATGGAGCGGAGTCTGAGATTTGCAGTTCTACTGAGAAGGGCTTGTCTATACCCAATTCAGGTTTCTATCGGTCTACTCTTCGTCCATTACAGTCTGACTGTCAGTGGTGCCTGTCAGCAGAGGCCATATACCATCCTTAGTAAGATATGTATATGGGTATCTCTTCCCGCTAGCTCCTAACTTTATCCCCTTCTAACCGATACCTGAGCGCACCAGCACAGACGCAAATCGGGGATATTCAAAAATTCGGCCAAAAGTACGCCCTCCTTCTTAAAATCTCCCTAATGGGATAGAGTTAACATTCACATAGTAAATGGTTACAACTCTATACGCAACCATTTGAATGAATCATATTGTGGCAATTGATATGTAACATCATCAGATTGGAACTTTGGTCGGAACCTCCATCAACTCTTCGGACGATATGGTGTATATCCCATTCATCCTCAGAATAAAACGGTTGTTCACAGACCGCACATTTGTAGCCTTGCCTTTCAACAATCCTCCAAAGCTTCATGTTACCCGACAAAGACTTTTTCAGCCTTTGCATCTTCAGACGCTCAAAATATTGCTCATCTTCAGGCAGGTAACAATTCGCTAATGCTCAAATCTTCACGTGCCTGTCGATTTTCACCCTGGCTGCGTAAAGCAGACGGTGGTATCCATCTTCTCCCTTTCGCTTTGGTGCACTGAATACCCAATTCCTATCTCCCACTGATTTAAAGTATTTCTCTTTAATCCAGCGTTTACGGCGATTGGCATGGATGCGTCGGCACCAACGCCAGAGCATTTTCCAGATCCGGTAATCCACATACTTGAATGTCTCACTAGCACATACCCAACGATGGTAGTTGCACCATCCTAGAATCATCGGGTTCAGCTTGGCAATTACGGCCGAAGCTGGAGCCGTTTTGTGGCTATTAAGATAATCTCGTATGTTGTCCAAGAATGTTTTTATGTTTTTCTTCGACGGTTTGATTAACATCTTACCGTTATATTTCCGTACATTCTGTCCCAGAAAATCGAAACCCTTTTCAATGTGTGTAATGAGTGTCTTCTCTTTGGAAAGAGACAGCCCTCGCTCCGCCATAAAGGCTTCCACCAATGGTAGTACTTCGTCGACTAATAACTCTTTCGAGATACCAGTAATGATGAAGTCATCGGCATAACGCACATAGTTGACCTTGGTTTTATAACTGGCTTTCGTGTTCTTCTTCCCAAAATGGGATTCCAGCACTGGTTCCAGTCCATCCAAAGCCATATTAGCAAGCACAGGCGAAATAATACCGCCTTGTGGTGTACCTGCTTCTGTAGGATTCCAAGCTCCTGATTCCACAAATCCAGCTTTCAGCCACTTGGTTAGGATCACTTTATCCATAGGGATGTTAGCTATTAACCATTCGTGACTAATGAAATCAAAACACCCTTTAATGTCCCCCTCTAACACCCACTGGGCGCTGCTCTTTCGACTGAGGTTAACGAAACATTGTTCGATAGCATCAGCGCTAGAACGGTGGGGGCGAAAGCCATAGCTATTACGGTCTGCTGTGGTCTCCGACACAGGTTCCAGAGCAAGCAAATATAAGGCTTGCATAGCTCTATCTCTCATAGTCATCCCAAGCGGACGCGTTTTGCCATTAGCTTTGGGAATAAACACTCTACGCAAAGGTTTGGGCTTGTAGCCTTTCCTTGTCAATGTGCCTATTGCCTGCCATTTTAAAGTTGGTGTATTCCAAGTTTCCTTGTCGACACCCGGTGTTTTCTTTCCGCGGTTCTCTGTTACTTTTCGAACCGCTAGTGCTCTGGCAAAGAAAGAGCGCACAAGCATTCGTTGTAGTTTCTTGACTTGTCGCCAGTTTTTGTTTTGCGTTGCTTTCGCAATTCGCACTTGTAGCTTCTTCACTCTTTGACTGCACTGCTTCCAATCGATGGTATGCCAGCTATCGTTCGAGTGTGAGAATGCAGGTAGACATGAAGTCGTACTCATCTTGCTTTCCTCAAGGTAAAATGTCGCCCCAAGGAAATAAAGATATAATTCCCCTAAGGGGAAAGTATCTTCACCCTTAGGGAGACCGTTATGACTAACGAAGCGTGCTTCGTTAGTCATCCTGTTTGGCTTTACAAGCCGTATTACGATTAAAGACCTAATGGAAGTCTGCACTCTTTCGAGTTAAGGCAAATTCTGAACCTCTATCCCAACCATTACAGTTGAGCATTCGCTTTTTCCATCGTTCCTTTACCCACTCATCCAACAGCTTCCCTCACGGGTTGCCTGCCATATGGCGGATGATTGGGCTTACCAAGTTCCTGTATTTGTACAACTAGTTAGTTAGGTTCTGTCTATTCAACGGTGGCACATCAGTAGCGTCTTCCCAGATGTAAAAGGAAGAACCTGTCCACGTACCTTTTGGTTAGAGCGTATCAAAGATATTTCGCTCAGTGCGGCTGACGTTGTTTATCAACAGTTCACGTATGTTAACCCTATAACCAAGCCTAGCCCCTCATCCGATCATCTTTATCGGAATCCACAATTCTGCTTACACAGAAATTGCACCTTTTCAGGGGGTACATTGTCAGGAAGCTTCGCACCAGTTCGTTACCAAACTCGCACTATCCCTAGGCTACAACTCGCTACAAAGTCGGTTTTATCAGTTCACACTGCTGGTGAATCGTAAAACAATACAAATACAAGCTTTGGTCGTGCTGACCGTAAGAAACATTCTTCTTGTCTAAAAACGAGCGATATCCGCCTGTCCTCAATTAAGAAGCCATGTCTATTAGGAATGGAAATGCTTTCGCATCCAATTAGAATAGAGAGGACCAACGGCGTTGGCACCTCTCTTTTAGTACGCGGTTTCCCGCGGTAGGTATAGGTAGTGAGCGAGGAACTCTATGGGTAAGAGCGCTGTTATCAAATCCTCGCAAGAACAGCTTGAGTGGTTATGTTCAAAACATTTCCACTCACTCTAGCGCATTTGCTAGAGAACGGTCAGTACGACGCTTGTCGCACTACATCATTCCGCCCATGCCACCCATTCCGCCCATGCCACCCATATCAGGCATTGCAGGTGCATCTTTTTGTGGTAGGTCAGTAACCATGGCTTCTGTTGTGATCATAAGACCTGCGATAGAAGCTGCGAACTGAAGTGCAGAACGAGTTACTTTAGTTGGATCTAGGATACCCATTGCGATCATGTCGCCGTATTCACCAGTTGCAGCGTTGTAGCCATAGCTACCTTCACCGCCGCGAACGTTGTTAGCAACCACAGACTCTTCGTCACCAGCATTGCTAGTGATTTGACGAATTGGCGCTTCCATTGCACGTAGTGCAACACGGATACCAACGTTTTGCTCTTCGTTGTCACCTTCAAGAGAAGTTAGCTTAGAAGCTGCGCGGATAAGTGCAACACCACCACCAGCAACCACACCTTCTTCAACTGCAGCGCGAGTTGCGTGAAGTGCGTCTTCTACGCGATCTTTCTTCTCTTTCATTTCAACTTCAGTTGCAGCGCCAACTTTGATTACTGCAACGCCGCCAGCAAGTTTCGCAACACGCTCTTGTAGTTTCTCTTTGTCGTAGTCTGAAGTCGCTTCTTCAGCTTGTTGACGGATTTGAGAAACACGACCTTGGATAGCCGCTTCTTCACCGATGCCATCGATGATAGTTGTGTTTTCTTTAGTGATGTTAACGCGCTTAGCTTGACCTAGATCTTCTAGGGTTACTTTTTCAAGCTCAAGACCGATTTCTTCAGAGATAACTGTACCAGCCGTTAGAACCGCGATGTCTTGTAGCATAGCTTTACGACGATCGCCGAAACCAGGCGCTTTAACAGCTGCAACCTTCACGATACCGCGCATGTTGTTCACAACTAGAGTTGCTAGTGCTTCACCTTCAACATCTTCAGCGATGATAAGTAGTGGGCGAGAGGCTTTTGCAACAGCTTCTAGAGTTGGAAGTAGCTCACGGATGTTTGATACTTTCTTGTCGATAAGAAGGATGAATGGGTTTTCTAGATCAACAGAACCAGCGTCTTGGTTGTTGATGAAGTAAGGAGATAGGTAACCGCGGTCGAACTGCATACCTTCAACAACGTCTAGCTCGTCTTGTAGTGCTTGACCTTCTTCAACAGTGATAACACCATCACGACCTACTTTTTCCATAGCTTCTGCAATGATGTTACCTACGCTCTCATCAGAGTTTGCAGAGATAGTACCAACTTGAGCGATAGCTTTAGAGTCAGCACAATCAACAGAAAGGCCTTTTAGCTCTTCAACAGCAGCAGCAACCGCTTTATCGATACCGCGCTTAAGATCCATTGGGTTCATGCCTGCAGCAACCGCTTTTAGGCCTTCATTTACAATAGACTGCGCTAGTACTGTTGCTGTAGTTGTACCGTCACCAGCTGCATCGTTCGCTTGAGACGCAACTTCTTTAACCATCTGTGCACCCATGTTTTGGAACTTGTCTTCAAGTTCGATTTCACGTGCAACAGAAACACCATCTTTAGTGATAGTTGGTGCGCCAAATGATTTGTCTAGTACTACGTTACGACCTTTAGGGCCAAGTGTTACTTTTACTGCGTCAGCTAGAACGTTAACACCTTCCAGCATTTTAACTCGTGCGTCGTTACCAAATAGTACGTCTTTAGCAGCCATCTTTTATTTCCTTTCTTAATTCGGTTTTAATATATCGTTTTAGAATCAGAGCAAAAAATTACTCAACGATCGCCATAATGTCGTTTTCAGACATGATTAGAACTTCTTTGCCGTCGATTTTTTCTGTTTTAGTCGCGTAACCTTCAGAGAAAATCACTGTATCGCCAACTTTTACATCCAATGATTGAACTTCACCGTTTTCTAGGATGCGGCCGTTACCCACAGCTAGAACAGTACCGCGAGTTGACTTTTCTGCAGCAGAACCAGTCAAAACGATGCCACCTGCTGATTTAGACTCAACTTCTTGGCGCTCAACAATAACACGATCATGTAATGGACGAATGTTCATCTGTCGTCTCTCCTGAAAATTTCCATGTAGTTTAATTAAATGCTTTCGTACCAAGACAACCTCGATACAGCGGCTTGTGAAACATATGTGGGGGATGTTTTTGTCGATCCCAAGGGGACGTTGAAAAAAATTTGTGATTTGTATAACGAAAATTATGCCAACGAAGCGATTTTATCATTTGGCTGCGTAGAGGAGAGGAAAACAGTGGCAATATAGGCGTTAGGGCTTTGCTTTATATGTGGTATCCGACATAATATTTACATTCAAGAAACCTCGAGATGCGTGTTTCAGTAAGATAGACCAAGCTTCAAAGCTGGACAGTGATGAATTGGCAGAAATGAAAGCAGTTGACCGTATTCTACAAACCATTAAAACCAACGGTGCCGTAACAGCGAAGCAATTATCTGAAGCGCTAGGCATGACCACCATGGGGGCTAGACAACACCTACAAGGCTTAGAAAATGAAGGAATTTTAGAGTTCCACGATATCAAAGCTAAAGTGGGCCGTCCAACTCGGCATTGGTCTTTAACCGCAAAAGGTCACGCTCAGTTCAGCGATAAACATGGTGAGCTCACGATTCAAATGATTGACGCCATTGAACAAGTGTTTGGTCATGATGGCCTACAAAAAGTTGTTGAAGAAAGAGAGCTCCAGACGTTTATTCAATACAAACAAGCGCTAGAGTCGAGCCATTCATTGGAAGATAAACTCGATAAACTTGTGCAACTTCGTGAACAAGAAGGCTATATGGCTGAGCTTAATGTGACCGAGCAAGGCTTTCAATTGATAGAAAATCACTGCCCGATATGCCATGCGGCAAATCGATGCCCTAGATTGTGCCAATCAGAGCTTAACATTTTCCAAAAACTTCTAGGTAGTGAAACCCTTATCACTCGCAGTGAGCACATCATTCAGGGGCAACGGCGCTGCACCTACAATATAAAACAAGCCTCATAATAACATTCTCACATTTGAGAATAACCTCCTATCGCTACATTTTTACGTTCTCCTTTCCCCAGACTTTTTATAAAGTCAGAAGTATTCCTTTAATTGATAGATTTAATATTAAGTTCTACGATGTGAGGGATGGCAAGATGACTCAGTAGGAAGGAGTTAGTATGGGCGTTTCAAGCAATAGCCAAGTCCTGCCTTCATTTGATGAGATGATGGAGCTTGCAAAACAAGATCCAAAGGCATTCAATTCGTTTAAAAAAGAGATGTGTGAAGAAATGATTCTCTCTGCTTCACTTTCTATGCAAAGCAGACTAAGAGCTCAGCAAAGTCACATTGATCTGGTGGTAAGCCGATGCAAAAACCCCACGCATACCAACGTGGTGTTAATGAGAGAGCTGTCTCAGCAAATTTGTCGCTTCCAAGGAGTACTGATCGGCGACGCGGACGACACCCGTGACACGGCCATCGTCATTCCTTTCGCCGCTCCGCTTGAGACTAGTGAACAAAAGGACTCGTGATCCTAGCTAAATAAGGCGATAGCGATAAGTCATTCGTTGTTTCGCAGTGAAATTTCGCCGCCAATAAAGCTTTGCGTGCCTTGCTCAGTTTCTAGCAGCACTGCCCCTTGCTTATCGATACCTCGCGCAACGCCCTCGACTGATTTGTTGCCAATCAGCAACTTCACTTTTCTGCCTAGGTAATTATCTAAGCGATTCCAACGCGCCACGAATTCACCCATGCCAAAAGATTCATAGTCTTGGAGCGTTGTATTTAGTGTTTTAACCAGTAAAGCAGCGAGCTGGTTTCTATCGACAGGTTTAGCAGTGATGTTGCTTAAGCTAGTCCAGGGTTGTGAAATACCATCTACTGTCTCAGCCATCGACAGGTTCAATCCAACCCCTATAACAAGATTTGCCGCAGCGCCTGCTTGCCCTGACATTTCAACCAATATCCCGGCAAGCTTTTTGTCGTCATGATACAAATCATTTGGCCATTTTAGCTTCACGCCTGGCACGCCTAATTGCTCCAGCGATTCAGCGAGAGCAACACCCACAACCAAGCTTAACCCCATAGCCGCTGCCATACCGGCATCTAATTGCCAATACATGGATAAATATAAATTAGAACCAAAAGGTGAAATCCATTGCCGTCCACGCCGGCCTCGCCCCTTGGACTGATACTCAGCCAAACAGACAAAACCTGATTCCAGTTCACTACTGTTATCCAATATGTATTGATTGGTTGATTCAATCACAGGAACAAGCGCAAACTTCGTATCAATTGTGTGCTTTAGAGTGTTTTCGTCCAACAGCTGCATAGGCTGAGCGAGTTGGTAACCTTTGCCTTGCACGCGATGCACATCAACGCCCCACTCTTGGATACCTTTGATATGCTTGCTAATTGCCGCGCGAGACACTCCCAATGACGCTCCAAGTTCTTCACCAGAATGAAAGCCACCTTTAGAAAGCGTGCCAAGCAGTGCTAGCTTGATGGCGTGTGGTTGATTTCTCATTGTGATTTTTCCAAAATGGTCTTGAGTGTGGTTTCACCGTTATGGGCAATGAACCTGACCTCATGCTCTAGCTCTACATCAAACTTATCGAGCACAGTCTGCCTTACTGCGGCCGCAAGATTGACTATATCCTCTGAGCTAGCCTCATGTTTATTGATGATAACCAGAGCCTGCTTCTCATGCACTTGTGCCCCACCTATCGCAAAGCCTTTCAATCCACATTGATCGATAAGCCACCCAGCGGCTAATTTCATTCCATCAGATACTGGATAAGCTACGATATTGGGAAAAATTTGCTCTAGTTGCTCAAATTTCAACGCCGAAACGACAGGGTTTTTAAAAAAGCTGCCAGCATTACCTACTTGGTTTGGATCAGGTAATTTACTTGAGCGAACTTCACAAACCCGTTGATACACATCATTCGCTGTAATTTGGCCGTCGTCGAGCTCTCGCAACGGTCCATAGCTTGTTTCCGCGCTCCAATCTTTTGCTAGACGAATGCCAACCGCAACAATCACCGCTTTTTGATATAAGTCATGTTTAAATATTGAGTCTCGGTAACCAAATTGGCACTCATCCTTGGTTAATCTTTTGACCTCGAAACTGTCTAAACAGAGATAATCGACATACTCACACACATCACAAAACTCAACGCCGTAGGCACCAATATTTTGAATAGGAGCACTACCTACACAACCAGGAATCATGGCTAGGTTCTCTAAACCAGGTAATTGACGCTCAACACTCCACTTAACCAATGACGGCCAATCTTCTCCAGCAGCAATATGTAACTGCCACGCTGATTCCGTTTCTTTGAGTTCAATACCTTGCAGTTGATTGACTATCGCAACACCTTCAAAGGGTTCAACAAATAGTACGTTACTGCCCTTGCCTAGTAGCAGTTTGGGCAAGTCCGCCCAATCTTGCCTGCTATAGGCCTCTTTAAGCTCTTCAATGCCATTAACTTCAATAAGGAATCGGCTGAGCTGCGCAACTGAAAAAGTATGATAGGGCCGAAGGTCGGCATTTGAGTGAATTTGCATGGTCGCTCATCTGTCATCTAAACTGCACACATTCTACATCAAAATGCCTGTAGCTGAGAATGAGTACTCTAAGAGTCGAAGTATTAGATCCTATAAAACTTCCCATAATCACTAAATTATACAAAGCATACTATCCATCAGCGAAAGCCAAGAGGAATGAAACGATTGTCGTGGGCTATTTAAATAACGAGATTGTCTCTTTAGTTCGGCTACGTTCCATCGACCCATATCGCTTGCTGACTGGCATGCTAGTGGTGCCCGAACATCGACGCTCCGGCTACGCTCATCAATTGATGAACGCCTGCCAGTACAATGAACTAACGGATAAAGATTACTGCTTTGCCTATCCTCACCTTGAGTCATTTTACTCTGATCACGGGTTTCAAGCGCTTGAAGCACACCAGCTTCCCACTCCTTTAGGTCAGCTATTTCATCGATATATTAACTGCGGCAAAGCTCTCATCCCAATGCAATATATAGATAAAGTGTCAGAATCTTAGTGTGTTTCGATTACTTATCTAGTTAACTTTGATATGATTCTTGGCTTGCTGCCCAAGGTCTTTAGACTATCTAGGTGCCAATACACATTTTTCGAGGTAAACCTTCCCACATGATGACCAATAGGAATTTATTCGCTCAGCTTCCTACTCTTGCTGTCGATCCTGAGAATTTTGAAACACTCTATGCCGCCAAAGATTATAGAGAACGTTTGATCAAGTCGATCCGAGAAGCAAGCAAACGAATTTACCTCGTAGCACTATACTTAGAAGATGATGAAGCTGGACGAGAGATTTTATCTGAACTTTACCTAGCGAAACAGAAAAATCCACAGCTTGATATCTCAGCCTGCGTTGACTGGCACCGTGCGCAGCGCGGCCTAATTGGCGTTGAAGCCAAGAAGACCAACGCCTGCATGTACAAGGAGTTTGCGGAAAAATATGAACATCAGGTGCCAGTTTATGGCATTCCTGTTCGCGGCCGAGAAGTATTTGGTGTCCTTCACCTAAAAGGCTCAATCATCGATGATAATGTGATATATACAGGTGCAAGCTTAAACAACATCTATCTGAATTTTAAAGATAAATATCGTTTTGATCGCTACCATATCATTCATCACCCAGAGCTCGCAGACAGCATGGTGAACTTCATTAATCAAGTGATGATAAGTCATCCTGCAGTCAACAACCTCAACTGTCCACACAAGCCAAAGACGAAAGAAATCAAAAATGATATTCGTCAGTTTAGGGCAACCCTTTCTAAATCTGCATATCAGTTTTCTCATCAAAGAGTAGCTAGCAATCAGGTTGCCGTGACGCCTATGATCGGAGTTGGCAAAAAACGCAACAAACTCAATCAAGGTATCAATCACCTAATCAGCCAAGCAAAAGAAGAGATTTTCATCTGCACACCTTACTTCAACTTCCCGCGTAGCGTTGCTAAAGAAGTCAAGAAAGCCTTAAAGCGTGGCGTTAAAGTCGATATCGTGGTAGGCGATAAAACGGCAAATGATTTTTACATCCCACCGACCGAGAGTTTTAAAACTATTGGTGGCCTGCCATACATGTATGAGATGAATCTAAGACAGTTTGCGAAAGCCAATGAGGATAAGATTGCTAGTAGGCAGCTGTCGATTCACCTTTGGAAACACGAGGAAAACAGCTTTCACTTGAAGGGAACTTGGGTAGATAAACACTATATGCTCATAACAGGTAATAACTTAAATCCTAGAGCTTGGAAGTTAGATCTGGAAAACGCATTGTTTATCCAGGATCACAACAATCATTTAACCGAACAGTTTGAAAAAGAAGCCGAGAACATTTTGCAGCATACTCAGCTTATCTGTACTTATAAGCAGCTAGAGAAGGTGGAAAATTATCCATCTGAGGTGCAGAAGTTGATTCGCAAGGTGACTCGGGTTAAGGCTGATCGGGTTTTGAAGCAGATTTTGTGAGGCTGCTTGTTCTAAAAATCAATCAACCTTACAATATGATTAGTGAATAACCTTATTTTTTATCGGTGACGAACCTTGAAGCTGATTCCATACTAAATCACCGATTTTATCACTAGGAGCGAAGTCTGTTGGTGCGCTAAGTAATAGGTCACGAATTAGATCTTGATCGTAGCAACAGCATGCCTTATCTAGTTTTTCTAGTAACTCTTCAAACTCTTCAAAAGGCAAAAACCTTTCTTTTGCAGTCATAATTCGAGGGTGATCTGTAATCGAAACATTCTTACCAATCAATAATTCTTCGTACAGTTTCTCTCCTGGCCGTAAACCAGAATATTTTATTTCAATATCTCCATAGGGGTTCTCTTCGTTTTTTACCTCTAAGCCAGACAGTTGAACAAGATTTACAGCCAAGTCAGTTATTTTAACTGGTTCACCCATATCCAATACAAACACATCTCCTCCTTTAGCCATAGCACCTGCCTGAATAACTAATTGAGCCGCTTCAGTGATCGTCATGAAATAACGAATGATATCAGGGTGAGTAACCGTGATAGGACCACCATTTTCTATCTGTTGTTTAAATAGAGGAATGACTGAGCCGGAAGAACCCAATACATTGCCAAAGCGTACCATAGAAAAGCGAGTACTATTTTGCACAGAATGTTTTCCAGATGCCAGTGCTTGGAGCCCAAGCTCAGCAACACGCTTTGTTGTCCCCATAACATTTGTTGGCCTTACTGCTTTGTCTGTAGAAATAAGAACAAATGATTCTACTTGTGCTTCTAAAGCTGCTTTAGCCGCACTGTATGTGCCAAAAACATTATTTCGAACACCTTCGACAACATTAAACTCAACAAGAGGAACATGTTTATATGCAGCTGCATGGTACACTGTTTGCACCTTGAAGCTTTTCATTGTTGTAGAAAGTCGTTGAAAACCTTGCACAGAACCCAGCAATGGTACTAGTTCAACAGCTAAGCTCGGATCTGATGCCAATTTAGAAGATAACTCTCTATCAACCTTATAGAGAGCAAACTCTGACAACTCAAAAAGTATCAATGTTCTGGGTTGTGATTTTATTATTTGTCGACATAATTCAGCTCCAATCGAGCCACCTGCACCAGTAACCATTACAACTTTGCCTTTTATATTTTTCTGCATTAGACATTGCTCAGGCTCTACACAGTCTCGTCCCAGAAGATCTGCAATTTCAACATCTTGAAATTCATCTATTTTAGCTTTACCTGATACAATATCTTTCATGTCAGGAATTGTAAGCACCTCTACAGGCAAGTGTACTAAAGAGTCTAATATTTGCCTTCTCCTCGAACGATTAGCGCTAGGGACAGCCAATAATATTTGCTCTACTTTGTATTTCTCAGTTAATTTTGATACCAGTTCAACCGGACTAACAAGCAGCCCCATTACTACGTTATTTTCAAGGGTTTTATCATCATCTATAAATCCTATCACTTTATGTGAATCAGAGTTTTTTAATGCCAAGGCCAGTTGGCGACCAGCAGCCCCTACTCCATATATCAGTACTCGTCTACGAGATTTACTGTTGGCTTCCGATACTAGCGCCCTAACAGTCAGGCGAGAACCTCCACACAATATACATAAAAAAGAACCATAAATTATAGGTACTGAACGAGGTAAAGAAGAATCAAAATAGAATGCTAGAACGGAAATAGAAAATGCAGAAACAACAGTGCCTAAGCTTATCACAGCAAGTGCGTGGAAGGTGAGATACCTTAAGATTGCCCTATATAAACCAAGTTTAGAAAAAACGACCAAAGTTATAAATAGAGTTATCACTACTATATAATGATTATATGGATTTGAAAAGTTAGTGATAGTCCCTATGCGCACCCAATATGCACCATAAAAAGATACAACAATAAAAATAGTATCAATTACTAAACCCAAGATTCGCTTCTTCAACCTTGAGAGGTTCCAAATAAAATTTAGTTTTACCATCTTAAATACTCATTCAAGCACATATTCGCAACCTTCAAAATAAGAACCTCATTTCACTGTATCTCCCGAGCCCTTACCGCAAATAGTATGCCATATAATTTTAAAGTAGGTCATTATTGTTAAGTTATCGACCATCTCCTTGTCAACTTGAGTAAGTAGCTTAGGTCTGGACATATCTATCTTTTGAATTTGAGCCAACCCAGTAATACCTGGCGGCACACTATAAATCCCCTTAGCTTTTCTCTCTTTAATTAACTCTTCTTGATTAAACAAATTTGGGCGGGGACCTACTAAACTCATGTCTCCTTTTATGACATTAATCAATTGAGGTAATTCATCCAATTTAGTTTTTCGTAAAACGCGGCCAACTTTAGTAACTGAATGAGCCTCGACCAAATGAGTCGCTACTGACTTCGTTGACTTAGGCATGGTCCTAAACTTCACTAAAGTAAATGGTGTCAAGTTTTTCCCTACTCTCTCCTGACGAAAAATTGGCGCTCCCGTATCTAATAAACCTAAAATATAAATAATCAAAAATACAGGCCATAGACAAAGTAAAGCTAACAAAGCTAGTAGTACATCTAGGACACGAATCACACTTCCTCCATTTTTCATGCTCTCAGAAAGCCAACCACATGTAACAGTATAATGTAAGCCTTCTACAGTCATCAAAGTTAATAGAAATCTCTTAGTTTAGGGAGCTAATTGTACTTTGTATATAGACCTGTTTGCATGTTACCATATATTCGCCGAGCTAAGCCTTATCAACCGAGCGTACGTACCAGCTAATCTGTATGACGTCTGCTCTATGATCTCTCAAGCCTATTAAAACACTGTCTTTCATACTTGCTTGCCGTGGTCTCCATTAATACCATATTTTCTTTCATGGTAGTAGAAACACTCCATGCAATTGAGTGTTTCTAAACGTCCTTCGTCACGAGTCTTGTAGATTTTCATATTGTGCTCTTTCAGGAAGCTTTGCCTGTCGTTAGAGGTATATCAAACACCCTGAACGCACTTCTAAGTGTATAGTTTCCTAAAAGCAGCATGCGCCGCATTTTCAGCGCCTAACATATCGTCTTTGTGTGTAGCGTTTGCCCACCATGTATTTTTCGCGTGGTAAGTTTGACGAATAAACACTGAAGTTATCCGTACAGAGTTGATAGTAAAGGGAGCCAGCAAGCTTTGGAGGCGCTTGAAAGCTTGGCGGTTCCGCTTTCCGAATGCATGGGCGACAATGCGTTTAAACCTTGCTTTCCATGCGTAACATAACCAGCGTTGATTCTTTTTATTTCCGACAAACGACCATTGCTCGTCGACTTCGTAAATCAATTCAATATTCGCCGCATCAGACTGGATCGTCGTTACTTGCCTTGGTTGGAGTTTTTTAGAGTACGCAAACCGTGTTATAGCCGGTAGTGACGCGTAGGAGTACCGAACCAAATACTTGGACATGACAGTAATGAGATAATCACCAGCCCCTTCTTGAGTCACAAATACTAGCGAGGTCACACCGTACCAAGCAATGAGCCCAGACAACCGACAGAGCCAAGGAATGACACACAGGTGGTCGATCGGAATTAGGGTTAGGAAGCCCAGTACATTGTTGGTGCCATGTTTTAAGAATGAACCATTGATGAATAATTGCCATCATGAAACCAAGTAGAGATATTATAACTATCGGAGTGGATCAGAACCTTGACTTTGGGCCTTCGGAGCCAAGTCACCATCAACAGAGCGTCGATGGCAACGGTCAAATGCAGTCATCCGTCATGTGTGCGGATGTAGATGAAATCAGTTACCCAAACTAGGTCTGGCTTATCAATATTAAACCCTCTGTTTAGGACGTATGGAGCAACGATATGGGGCTTCCCTCGACCAAACCCTGGGTGACGTTTTTAGCCTGGAACTGCCTTATATTGGCTTGCTGCATCAAACGATAAACTCGCTTCTTCCCGCAAGGCTCACCATCACTTCGAAGCTCGATAGTGATATTTCGGTAACCATAAACACATCCACTCTCGAGCCAAAACTGCTTAATTTTTCAGAACAAGTATTGGTCTTCTGTAGCGCAGAAAATCGGTGGCTTTCACTGCCAAGCATAGAACCAACTCCATTGTATTTCAATGGGTTAGCACATCAACATTAAAGGGTATCACTGAAGTCACTCACTTATGAACGTGTACTTCTCTTTGACTCGCCTACCAATGTACACGACTGTAGATTCAAGTGTTCACCGCAGCATCCCGTCCATAGTCAGTCGCTTTAACTCAGACTTTCAACTGCTTAATCTCAGCGTTTTGATCATCCTCTTGCTACCGCTGCTCTGCTAGCTTGTCATACCTTTTAGCCCAGTTACAAAGCGACTTCTAGCTCACTCCCAGGCGCTCAGCGGTTAAGTTCAGTGTATAAGTGTGCTTAGTGATTTGCTCTGCGGCTTGGGTTTTGAATTCTTCTATGTAGCGTTTCCCTCTCATAACAACACCTCATAGTTGGTTGAATTATATAACCATTAAGTGTCTAGGGAAACGGGGGGCTTACTGCACACAATAATTGCCTATATTTTAAAACGCAAGAAATGGTATAATCGCTAAAGTGTGAATAGTACAGAGGCATAGCATGATAATTGTAACTGGCGGCGCAGGCATGATTGGCAGTAACATAGTTAAGGCACTTAATGAAAAAGGTATCAGTGATATTCTTGTTGTAGATAATTTGCAAAATGGCAGAAAATTTCACAACATCGTGGACTTAGACATAGCTGATTATATGGATCGCGACGACTTTCTCTCCCAAGTTATGGCTGGAGATGATTTGGGCCCTATTGATGCCATCTTTCACCAAGGTGCGTGTTCAGCCACTACCGAGTGGGATGGAAAATATATGATGCTCAACAATTATGAGTATTCAAAAGAACTTTTGCACTACTGCCTAGATCGAGAAATTCCTTTTCTTTATGCCTCATCAGCCGCGACTTACGGTGAAACCAAAACCTTTATAGAAGAAAAGCAATATGAAGGTGCACTAAATGTCTACGGCTATTCAAAGCAGCTTTTCGACAATTACGTTCGCCGTATATGGAGCGATGCTGAACAAAGAAATGAGAAGCTTTCGCAAATAACTGGTTTTCGCTATTTCAATGTTTACGGTCCTAGAGAAGAGCACAAGGGGTCAATGGCGTCCGTTGCTTTTCACTTACATAATCAGATGAATGCCGGCGAAAACCCAAAGCTATTTAAAGGTAGCGAAAACTTTAAACGTGACTTCGTTTACGTTAGTGATGTTACTGCTGTCAATCTTTGGTTTTTGGAAAATGACGTTTCAGGTATTTTCAATCTTGGTACGGGAGTCGCTGAATCATTTAAGGAAGTTGCCATGGCAATCATTAAACATTTTGGCAGAGGTGATATTGAAACGATTCCGTTTCCAGAACAATTAAAAGGTGCTTATCAAGAGTTTACACAAGCAGACTTGTCAAAACTTCGTGCAGCTGGATGCAATCATATATTTAGAACGGTCTCCCAGGGTGTCGCTGAATACATGAAAATTATAAACAAATAATATACTAGCCCTTTAACAATAATTTCTATTTAACAGCCAGAGTAAGCAAATGAACATCTTGATGGCGCTTTCCCAGCTCGAAATCACTGGTGCTGAAGTATACGCGACTACATTAGGAAATGAGTTATCTGATCGTGGTCATAATGTACACTATGTATCAGATACACTAACTAAACCTCATAAAGGGCCTTTTTATAGGCTTAAGTTTAATAAGCGCAGTATCCCTCGCAGACTTTGGCATGTTGGATTTCTCGTTTATATAATAAAAAAGTATAAAATACAAATCGTCCATGCCCATTCCAGAGCTTCCAGCTGGAGTTGTCATTTAGCTTGTAAGCTTACTCGCACTCCTATGGTTACGACCGTTCACGGGCGTCAGCCAGTACACTCATCTAGCAAACGCTTTCATGCTATGGGGGACAAAGCACTCCCAGTATGTGAGGCCATCAAGGAACAACTTATTACCGAACTCGGTATTCCGGAAAAGCTTCTTACGATCAGTCGTAACGGGATTGATACCTGTAGATTCACTCGTAGTCAAGCTCCAAAAAATAGTAAACCTGTAATCTGTATTATCGGACGACTAACAGGACCAAAAGGTGAGCTTTGCTATAGACTACTCAAAGAATGCCTAGATGTTGACAAATACCAAATTCGAGTTGTTACCGGTTCAGCGATAGAAAAGCGTTTTAATCGCTTTCAACCTAAAGTTGAGTTCATTGGTTACTCTAAAGAAATTCCAGCTATCATGGAGCAGTCAGACTTAGTGATTGGCGCTGGCCGCGTCGCAATGGAATCAATACTTTGTGGTAGACCGACGCTTGCAGTAGGAGAATCGAGAGTAATTGGGGCAGTCACAGAACACAACGTTTTAGAGGCCATGGCAAGTAACTTCGGTGATATTGGCCCTAGAGATTTGGACATTGATTTCCAGTTAATAAAGGATGAAGTAGAGAAGGCCCTCAAATCAAGTTATTGCTCAGATGCTGTGACAGAAAAAATCGCTCAAAGCTACAACCTAAAAACTGTTGCTGATCACATTGAAGACATATACCAAACGATATATATAGAGAAACTTAAACGTGAGATACCTATAATTATGTATCACCGTTTTATAAAAAATGATAACGAAAAAGGAGTGCACGGAACTTACTTGCATGTAGACATGCTTGAAAAACATTTGAAGTTATTAAAAAAAATGAATTTTGAGACTCTTACATTTGACGACTTCTCAAATAAGCGCCTCATCGACCGACTAGAGTATGGTAAAAAATACATCATTATAACTGTAGATGATGGGTATAAGGATAATTACGAACTCCTTTTCCCATTACTCAAGAAGTATAGTTTTAAGGCTGTCATTTATGCGGTAAGTGGCGAGCAATACAATAAGTGGGATGTTGACGTACCAGAAAGTAGAGAAAGAAAAGTACCATTAATGACCCATGAAGAGCTAAAGGAATTATCAAACTCTGGCTTAGTAGAAATAGGTGGACATACTATCTCACACCCGCATTTAAACACGTTAAGTGTTGAAGAACAAAAGAAGGAAATTTTTATAAATAAGTACAACCTTGAGACAATTATTGAAAAGCCTCTTACATCATTTGCTTATCCATATGGCAGCCTCTGTGAAGAGACCAAATCTATAGTTCTCCAAGCAGGATACAAATTTGCTGTAGCGACAAACTCTGGTCCACTTTTACTACACAAAGATCTCCTGCAAATAAGGCGTATTGGAATTTTTCCCAAAACCACTACCTTTGGCCTTTGGCGAAAAGTTCGCGGTAATTATCTATATAAAAAATACAATAACAATAGTGGGGTGTAGACTCAAGCATGTCAGGATTTTCAATTATAAATAAAATAAGAAATAAAATAAAAATTCAGCCTCAAAATAAGCTCAACATACACCCGAGCACAAGAATCCGGTATTGTAATATATACATTGCAGGAAAGGATAATCTTCTTGTAATCGCAAAGGGCGCAAACCTAAAAAGGGTTAGTATAGAACTCATCGGTAACAACTGCACCTTAATAATAGGTGAGGGTTGCGTCATAGGAGAGCATTGTTACTTATCATGTAGAGAAAACTCTACTAAATTAACCATCGGAAAGTCAACGATGTTTTCTAGAAACGTCAAAATAATGACTAGCGATGGGCATGATATCCTGGAGAACTCAAAAAGGATTAACTATGCAAAAGATATAAATATCGGTAACCATGTTTGGTTAGCAGACAATACGACCATTCTAAAGGGGGTAACTATAGGTGATAATTCAATCATAGGAATCAATTCAACTGTAACTAAAAGCGTACCTATTAATTCTATTGCCGCAGGAAATCCAGCTAAGGTTGTGAAATCTTCAATTTATTGGGAAGAAACCTTAACGTATTAACCCTTTTCTAACTAGAATATTAGCCACTTCATATTATTGTTAACCTTATTAATTGGACATCATTACATGGGTATAAAACGTGAGCCACTTCCAGTAAAACTAGTTTCAATAGCTATTTTTTTAGTTCCCAGTTTACTTTTGATCACGAAAAACTTTAGTGTTGGCGTGATCGTTCTAACTATACTTTTCTCCTTCTATTTTCTATTTAGTTATCGAAAGGCTCTAGCTCCATTAAATAAATTTGACTATCTTTGTTTATGTGTTCTATCTATATATTTCCTAGTCAACATCCCTAATACTATCCTAGATTTAGGAAACTTAAGGTACCTAAAAGGTGGAAGTAGAATTATACTATGTATACCCATTTACTTTATGATGATAAACATACTCAATCGAAAATCTATCGATAAGATTATGGATTTTTTAAGAGTTGGAGTTATTGTTGGTTCAATGGGTGCATTAGCTATAGCTCTTTATCAATTCTATTTTCTCGGAGAAGAGAGAGTTAATGGTTTTTTATTTAGTATTAATTTTGGATATCTATCCTGCTCGCTAGCTTTTCTAGCATTGTGCTTATCTAAAGATAAAAACTATAGAAAGTTGCTAGTATTGGCATTTTTAGCATCATGTATAGCTTGCACGTTAACTCTAACAAGAGGAGCTATCTTTGCAATACCACTCCTCCTACTTACAATAGCCTTGCTGAGAGCAAGAGAACTCAATGCTTTGAGAACTATAGGGGTAGCGCTACTATTTTTAGCAATTACTATTAGCCTTGTATATACATCCCCTGATTTACAAAAACGATACCAGTTCACTGTTTCTGAACTAAAAGATATTTCTCAGGGAAATCTAAACGCGGCAGCTTCCACCGGAGGAAGATTAGAGCTTTGGAAAGCTTCCATAGAGGCTTTCAAACGCAGCCCTTTATTCGGGCTAACCTATTCTCAAAGAGACAAGCTCAATAAACAATTATATGATGAGGGTCAAGTCGGTAAATGGGTGACTACAGTTCAACGAGGGCATGCCCACAATCAATATTTCGAGATGCTAGCTAGCAACGGTATACTTGGAGTAATTGGCTTTATAGGCATGCTGTTTATACCTGCGATGATTTTTTTCTCACAATATAACAAAACCAAGAGTATGGCCTCCTATATTGGTGTGATCTTCGTAATGGGCTGGATTATTTTCGGGATTACCGAAGTCCCTCTTTCTGCCAACGTCATTAGCTCATTCTATGGGTTTATTCTATCAATCGCTCTAGCTATTACTAGAGTAGAGAAGTATGGCTGTAACAACAAAATACTACCTAAGCTCCAAAATTAAGATCAATTATGAATATTTTAGTTATTGCTCCCTCATGGGTTGGCGATATGGTAATGTCGCAAAGCTTATATTCTGAGTTAAAAAAGTTGCATCCGAAAGCTAGCATTACCGTGCTAGCGCCAAAATGGGCAAAACCTATATTAGATAGGATGCCCGAGGTGGATGAGAGTCTTGAAATGCCTCTTACTCACGGAGAGTTTAATGTTGGTAAGCGGCTCAATATTGGCAAACAGCTAAAGAGATATAAGTTCACTCATGCCTATATTTTACCTAATTCAGCGAAGTCTGCTCTTATTCCTTTCTTTGCTCGCATCCCCAAACGTACTGGTTGGAAAGGAGAGTTTAGGTATGGCTTGCTGAATGATTTAAGAAAAGACAAGCGCATCTTTCAATACATGGTCGAGCGATACGTTGCCTTGGCATACCCGACAGAAAGTATGCGGGAAAAAGTGAAGCTTGAACAATGCGCAAAACCCAACTTAGTTGTCGACGAAGAAAACAAACAGCGCACGCTCACCAATCTAGGACTTTCTTTAAATAAGGAAGCAGTTGGAATATGCCCAGGGGCTGAGTTCGGCCCAGCCAAACGATGGCCTGACAAACACTATGCACAAGTTGCTCAAAAGCTATTAGAAGATGGTAAACAGGTTTGGATATTTGGCTCCGAAAATGATCGCGGAGTGGGACAGCTCATTCGTGATGCTCTGCCTGAATCGTTAAAACCTTTCTGTGTAAACTTAGCTGGCAGAACCAAATTAACTGAAGCGCTGGATTTACTTTCTGTTTGTAAAACAGTAGTAAGTAATGACTCCGGTCTGATGCATATATCGGCGGCAGTCGGCTGCAATGTTGTGGCTATATATGGTTCAAGCTCACCAAACTATACGCCACCACTTACACATAAACTACAAATTGTGCATACTAGCGAAGAATGTCGCCCTTGTTTTAAAAGAGAGTGTCCACTAGGGCACCTTAATTGCTTAAATAAGCTTCCACCAGCAAAAGTTATTGACGCTGTGAATTGTTTTGAAAGAAAAACATAGTGTTATAACTTGGGGCGACGCAGTTTCATTAAGTTTAACGGAATAGACAATGCGCTATCTTTGGTTTGAAAAAGGTGCATATGCATCAAAAAAAGCTCGACACTATATAAACAATCAATTTCAGCCTAGCGAAATAAAAAATATTGCTATCATTAGGCATGCTGCGCTAGGTGACCAAGTCATTACAAGACCTTTCTTAATTGAAGCCAGAAAATTTTTTCCAAATGCACAAATTACCTTAGTGGGCGTGTCCAATTATCAATATGGCATGCCTTCTGATCTCGCCGATAACGCTGTCGTCATGGCCGGCCGAGAAGATTCAAAAAAAATGAGTCTCTTTGCAAAGCTTGCTGATTTTCGACAGCTTGAAGAACAAGACATTATTTTTGACCTGGCAGGAACCAATCGCTCTTACTGGATGACAGCGCTTACCAAAGCAAAACTGAAAGTTGGGTTTCCTTATAAGCGTTATTTATGTGGAACACTTTATAATCTAGCTGTATTTCGCTCGGATTTTCAACCCGAAGTTGAATGCATGTTGGATATGCTGAAAGTGTTCGGTCATTTCCCAAGTTATCCATTACAATTCGGTCTGCCAGACAACCGAGAGCTATGCGATTATAACTCTCCCTATATACTTTATTTTAATGGCGCCTCTCAGCGTAGAAAATTACTGCCTAAAGATACAATGCTTCAATTGATGAAAATGGGGGTGGAAACGCTACCTCAGTACAGGCATGTTTTTCTAGAAGGTAAATGTGACCATGAAAAAGGCGAATTTTTACAAGAATTAGTTAATGACAATAAAGTAAAGGTTCAGCCGTGCTTACCATTAAATGAGCTAACTGAGTATATTGCAAAAGCTAAATTGGTAGTGTCTCCTGATACAAGCATACGAAATATAGCAATCGCCACACACACTCCAACCGTTGGTTTTTTTTACTCTAAGGTTCCTTTTAGATATACTCCCCTTTACGAGAAACACTACGTTACCATGAATGCTGACGGCAAAGTGCCGACAAGCGATCAGATTTTACAAAGTATATTACAAGCTTTGTCAGATAAAGCTTGCCCACGTGAGCAAGTAAGTAAACGAGCACTGAACGAATGAATAATTTTCCAATCCTAATCGCGAATCGTTTGATACGACTAACGGGTAATGTCGGTAAAGTATTGTCTTACCCATTTCATTGGTTGTTCCCCAAAAAGCGCTTTACGATCCCTGCCTTTTCTCCAGCGAAAGTAAGATTACGTAACTCCCGCCGTATTCCTCGCACCATTTGGCAAACTAACTTTACAAACAGAGTATCGTTACCCGTTTATCTTAACTATCTATTAAATAGGCTCCTTACTTTAGGTTGCGACTATCGTTATGTCAGCACCGAGGCTCGGGGCGAATACCTCAAAAGCAATGCATCTCAAGAGGTTTATGAAGCTTATTCAATGTTAACCAATGGGGCAGCCCAAGCAGATTTGTGGCGCCTAGTTGTCCTCAATCAAGAGGGCGGCATCTATATGGATATTGATGCCACAGTAGTTTGGAGCCTAGACAAACTTCTTGGCAACGACCATGACTCTTTATTCATCAAAATAGACAAGAATACTCGCTTTACCAATTATTTTATCGCCTCAGCGCCAGGCAATCAGGACCTTGAAAAAGCCATCGAACAGGTTGTTTATAACGTTAACAACTACGAGCCATCAATGGGTGTTTATCACTCTACCGGGCCAACCGTGTTACATGACCTTCTTATTGACAGAGGTGACGTAAATTCACGAGATCGTAAATTTGTTTGCATCCAAGGCACATTTACAAACGAATACTTTCAGTATATTGACAAACCCCGTGGCAAATGGATACATGCCAACCCGAACGAACTCGTAAAGAAGAAATGATCATACGTTTTTTCTATACGGTCTTACTTTCATTCATAGCCCCATTTTTTCTATATGGCTTATTTCGCAAAACAGCAAATAAGCCGAATATAGGAGCTCGCTGGAAAGAGCATTTTGGAATATCACCGGCTCTTACTACGACAAAGCAACCTATTTGGATCCACGCCGTATCGGTTGGTGAGACCATTGCCGTAAGCCCATTGATAAAGACCTTGAAAAACAAGTACCCTAAAGTCCCGATTTTACTCACTACCACAACCCCTACCGGAGCTGCGCAGGCAGATAAGTTAAAAGGACTTGTAGAACATCGCTATATGCCAATTGACTTTTCTTTTGCGGTTAAAAAGTTTATTCGCTGCCACAAGCCAAGTCAGCTATTGATAGTCGAAACAGAGCTTTGGCCAAACACACTTCACACTGTCTGCAAAGCGAAAATTCCAATAACGGTCCTTAACGCGCGACTATCAGATAAATCTTACCGTGGATATAAGAAAGTCTTACCCATATTTCGTCAAGTCAGCCGAAATATCTCCAAAATCCTCTGCCAACATCAAAAAGATGCCGATAATTTTAGTCGTCTAGGAGTCCCTCAAAAAAAGCTTGCTGTCACTGGCTCAATAAAATTTGATATCAATATCTCGAAACAAATCATACAAAATGGACTGGTACTAAGAAAACGGATCGGCTCTACTCGGCCAGTCTGGATTGCAGCGAGCACTCACAAGGGAGAGGATGAAATAGTGTTATCGGCACACAAAAGGGCACTAGAGGTTTTCCCCGACGCATTACTGATACTCGTCCCTAGACACCCTGAACGCTTCCAAGCTGTAGAAAGTTTAGCTCGAGACAAATTTGAAGTTGTCAATCGTACGAGTCAGCAACCAATCACATCCTCAACAAACGTATATATCGGCAATACCATGGGAGAGATGCTTGTGTTACTAGGTGCAGCGGACATATGTTTTATGGGCGGCAGCTTAATCGGGAAAAAAGTAGGTGGACATAATTTATTAGAGCCGGCTGCGCTTGGAAAGCCGTGTATAACGGGACCAAGTTATTATAATTTCAAAGATATCACCAACTCCCTAGTTGCAGTTAACGCCTGCAGTGTTATTCATGACGATGAAGAGCTATGTAACAAAATTTGCTATCTGCTAAACAATTCCAATATCATGGCGGAAGGTAGCAAACAAGCTATAGCGGTTGTTAAGAATAGTGCAGGAGCTATCGAAGCAACAATCAATCAATTACAACTCCATTAATATGAAAAGACTAATCGTTGACCTTGACGGCACTATTACCCAAGCAAACACCTCGGATTACAAAACCGTATTGCCAAGACTAGACGTTATAGAGCAACTACGGAGCTACAAACAGCAAGGCTTTGAGATTGTTATAGCAACAGCGAGAAATATGCGTACCTATCAAGGTAATGTCGGTAAGATTAATATTCATACTCTACCTATAATCACTGAGTGGCTTGATAAACACTCGGTTCCATATGATGAAATACTCGTCGGTAAGCCTTGGTGTGGGCATGAAGGCTTTTACATTGACGACCGTGCAATTCGGCCATCAGAATTTGTTGATTTAACACTCGACGAAATTAACCGGTTAATTGATAAGGAAAAAACATGTTCCTGATCATGTCTGCAGCTTATGTTGGGCAAGAACTCGAATCAGAGTTTGGTAAACTTCCACCCAGCTTTTTGCCGCTTGGAAACCGCCGACTTTTTAAGCACCAAACATGTCTAGCACCTTCCGGCGTGCAAGTTTACCTATCCATTCCAGAGTCCTATCAAGTGAGCCCACTTGATCAAGCTTGGCTAGATGAAAACAAAATCAAAGTAATTCAAACTCCAGACGGATTAAGTCTAGGTGCTTCCTTAGTAGCAGCGATCAATTTAAGTGGACACGCTTTAAATAAACCTTTACATGTCCTTTATGGCGATACCCTATACCAACGACTACCTACTGGAGATGACATCGTCAGCGTCTCCTCAAGTAGCGACAGCTATAATTGGGCAATATTGACCAATGACAGCGATCAATGGTTGAATGACGATACGCCGATGAGAGCGACAGAGTCGAACCGAATTATCGATGGTTATTTTAAATTTAGTCAGCCTAGAGAGCTGATAAAGAGCATTACTCAAAGTGAGTGGCAATTCATTGAAGGCTTAAACAAATACAACCAAAGCATAGGGTTAACCCCAATAGAGTCTGAAGGTTGGTTAGACTTCGGCCATGTCAATACGTATTACCATTCGAAAGCTGATTTTACAACGCAAAGAGCTTTCAATGAGCTGAGTATCAACGCTAAATTCATTGAAAAGTCGAGTGTAAAAGATAAAAAAATCGCGGCGGAAGCAAACTGGTTTGAACGGTTGCCTTTCTCTCTTAGGGGCTATATCCCACAATACTTAGGCACAGAGAGCCAAGGTGGGAAGATATCGTACCGACTTGAGTACTTACATCTTACAGCTCTCAACGAATTGTATGTTTTCTCCAAGCTACCTAGCCACAGTTGGCAACAAATATTGACCAGCTGTATTGAGTTTCTCTCCGATTGCTTTAAAGAGCGGCCACAAGAAGTACAAACTGCTAATACCCTCGATATATTGTTTGGCGTAAAAACAAAGCAGCGTATAAGTGAATACTGTAAAAGCAAAGGTATTCGCTTAACAGAACAGTGGTCATTCAATGGGCATCAAGCTATCAGCCTAGAACGTATATTAAGAGATAGTGAAAATCACTTACCTAATGGTGAAAGTAAACTGAGCGTACTGCACGGTGATTTCTGTTTTAGCAATATTTTATATGATTTTAGAGCCAGCAAAATAAAAACCATAGACCCTCGTGGTATGCTCCCAGATGGCAAGCCTACCTTATATGGCGATATTCGATACGACATTGCGAAACTCAGTCATTCTATTTTAGGTCTTTATGACTGGATAATCGCCGGCTATTGCGATGTTGACGTTAATGGGCATAACATTCGCCTCACAATCGATGAAGACAATGATCATAAAGACACTCAACAAGCATTTATTGAGTTAATTGAGAAACATTTTGGATTAGAAAGCCGACACTTGTATGCCATGCAAATACAGTTGTTCCTTTCAATGTTACCACTGCACGCAGACTGCCCGGCGAGACAAGATGCCCTATTTGCAAATGCATTTAGACTGCACCGCATATTACAAAGGTTAGCACAATGATTATTATCCCTATGGCAGGCTTAAGCTCTCGCTTTTTTAAAGCTGGCTACACCCAACCAAAATACATGCTTGAAGCGCATGGTAAAACCCTATTTGAACACTCTGTGGGAAGCTTCGAGCATTACTTCAAAAGCAAGCCATTTCTATTTATTGTTAGAAAAGATTTTGATACTCCTGAGTTTGTAGCCAAGCAAGCCATGAAACTGGGTATCAGCGAGTACCACATTGCACCGCTAGAGAATGAAACTCGCGGTCAAGCGGAGACTGTTGCGCTAGGTTTAGACTACTTAGCAAATCAGGGGGTCAATCATCAAGGTGACATTACAGTCTTCAATATTGATACGTTTCGGCCCAACTTTCGCTTTCCTGACGTCGCCAAGCACGGAGCTGGATACCTAGAAGTATTTAAAGGCGGGGGCGATAACTGGTCTTTTGCTAAACCTAAGTCAAGCATGTCAACCAAGGTGATTCAAACTGCGGAGAAAAGACCAATTTCGAACTTATGTAGTACGGGCTTATACCATTTTGCTTCAGCCCAACACTACCAAGATGCGTACGCAGATTATCTAGCAAAACCAAGCAGTGAGTGGGAAAAAGGCGAGCTTTATATCGCTCCGCTGTATAACTTTCTCATCCAGCAGGGTTTAGATATTCACTACCACCTGATTGAAAATGATGACGTCATTTTTTGTGGTGTCCCAAGCGAGTACGACGATTTCTTGAAAAAGTAGAGCACAGATGAAGATCGATGATAATGACATCTCTTTTGTCATCCAGGGACCAGTTAGCTCATTCAAAGGCAGGGAGCAAGGTGAAGGAATTACACAAAAAAGTATCGCCTCAATACGCCAGTTGTTCCCTAAATCAACAATTATATTGTCAACTTGGAAAGGACAAGATACCTCCCAGTTAAATGTTGACCATACCTTGCTGTTAGATGATCCGGGTTCCAACGATGTCTTCAATGATGGTGAAAAACAGACACTGAACAACAATCGCCAGTTATTGAGTTCGCACCAAGGCTTATTGGCAGTCACCACTAAATATGCAGCAAAGGTACGCACTGATAACCTTATCGCCAGCCGCCAGTTTGTTGATCTGTACGAGCAATATAGTGCTACAAAACGCGATGGTTCATTTTGCTATTTGAACAATAGAGTCATTACTAGTAGTGCGTTTTTTATTTCATCCCATGCTGGACTACCAGTATACTTTCATAAGAGTGACTTATTCGATTTTGGAGAAACTGCCGATTTACTGAAGATTTGGCCTCAACAGCCAATTCCAGAGCTACATTTCCATAAAAAGCCAGGATACAAGTCTCGACACCCTGCTACCGAACAATTCCTATTCTTACATTGGCTTTCTCGATTAACGGATAAGGAACTGCACATCAACAGCAAATCTAATGACGATGCGGGGCTCGGAAAAGACTTTTGGCGCAAGTTTATTGCAAACAATCTCATTGTTTGCGAACCGAGTATGCTGGGGCTCGACGTTACTGAGCGTTTTTATAAACGCGGTAATATTTCCCTAGAATACGATTTAGAAGACTGGAAGTACCTTGCTGGCTTAACAGGGAAGCCACTAGATATAAAACGAATTTACCGCCAGTACCGAGAGCTAGAAAGCCGCCTACTCCGTCTTTTCTCTTCAAAATCTCACGCAGCGAAATGAAATGAAAAATAACGATATTACCTTCGTACTCCAAGGCCCTGTAGTTGAAGACGTTACTGAGCTATCCATTAAAAATATACGCAACTTATTTCCTGGTAGCTTCATTATTCTTTCTACATGGGAAAATCAGAAGGTTGACCACTTACATGTTGATGCTTTACTTGAAAATAGAGACCCTGGCCCGACAATCATGGCCTATGACAAAAAAGGGAACGCAAGGACAACCAATGTTAATCGCCAAGTATTGTCAACAGCACAAGGTTTAAAATCCGTTACAACCAAGTATGCTGTAAAAATGCGAACCGACAACTACATCACTAGTAGAGCATTTGTCGATTTTTTTACAGCCTTTCCAGAACGAAACAAACAATATTCTTTATTTAACAATCGAATTGTATCGACCAATTTTTTTGCCAAAGAGGTAGAGAAAGGGCGCAAGATCCCTTACTTTTTTTCAGACTTTTTCCATTTTGGCGAGACAGAAGATTTAGTTAACTTATGGGATATTCCACTCTTCCCTGACTATATATACAACCCTCAATATAAAGGAAAAATCCAGCACAGAAACTTTCCAAAGCGCCTAACACATGTTGAGCAAGAGTTGTGGGTTAGCTTTATAAATAAGAAAAAAAAGCTGGTTGTTACCGATGAATTAGGAAATGCAGAGAATGTTGAAGAGTCTTACAACCATTTACTAAATAACATCATCATTACTGATGGCAAGCAAATCGGCTTGCAGGTTCCAGAACGATTGCAATTAGGCTACTGTGACTTCCCTTACTACTACTACACATTTATGCGCTGGAAGTGGCTGTACGAGAAGGAATTTAAAATAGGCTCAACTACGCCATTAAGCTTTAAGCTAAAATGGTACAGTGGCTACCTAATACGATTTTTTCACAAAGGGCTGAGAAACTGGATAAAATCCAAGATATATTACGAACGTCTGTAGCCTGTTAACAAAGCCTGCCAGTCATCTTCACACCAATGCACACTGCGCTTGTTTAACTCTTTGGCAAACGAGCGCTTTAGCCTATCTAAATTACTGCGCTTCCATTGTTCAGCGTTTTGCGAATAGCATTTGTCAAAATCGATAATCCAAACTTTCTCACGATCATCAATCAGAATGTTATGGATATTAAGATCAGTGTGATTGACTTGAGCATCATGCATCTTACGAATTTCTTGGCCAATTTTATTATATGTTTCAGGTGGCAGAGCCGTTTCTTTTAAAATGGCAACCAAATCTCGAGCGTTAGGAACTTTTTCACTCAATATATCGGCACGATAACCAAGTAGACTTCTTGTTGCTCTAGCAGCTACTGGCCTAGGAACATTGACACCAGCTTTGTTCAAATGGTTAAGCAATAGAAACTCCTGATAGCTACGTGTTTTCTTCCACCCAGAAAACCAATAAGTATCTTTGATAAGTTTCCCAAACAACCCGCCACGACGATAGTGACGAAGCGCTGCTTCACCATTCGTAGTTTTTACAAACCATGTCACCCCTCTTCCCTTTGCACTTCCTATTACTTTATTCGCAGAACGCCAAAAATCAGGGTCAAAGCTAAGAACAGGGTCTTCAGCTAATAAAGATTCGTCATACCAAATCATTTGTTTCGGGGTAGAAAGTTCTTTCATCGTCTAAGAGCTACAATCATTCGCCAAAGAAAAAGGCATTTTACATCTATCCCAACAAACTTCATAATCCAAACTCAATCATAAGAATATCTGGGAAAATGGCTCTGTTTACCTCTCCTCCAAAATCGATTTGTGTTCTTCGCTTATCAGCCATCGGTGATGTCTGCAATACCGTTGCAGCGGTGCAATGTATTCAAAAGCAGTGGCCCGACACTATGATCACATGGGTTACCGGAAAGCTTGAGGCCAGATTGTTAGAAAATATAAGCGGTGTTCGAGTCATTGTTTTCGATAAAAAAGAAGGTTGGAAAGGATATACGAAGCTCTGGAAGCAGCTAGACGACGAACGGTTTGATGCACTTTTACATATGCAATATGCATTTCGAGCGAGTATCGCAGCTATCGGTATTAAAGCAAAATACAAACTAGGTTTTGACTCTGCACGTAGCCAAGACTTTCAGCATCTATTTACCAATATAAAGGTCCCCTCTCCCCAGAAAATGCATGTGCTTGACGGTTTACTTGCTTTTGCTGAAACTCTAGGCGTCAAAGATATCACGCCAAACTGGTCCATCACATATTCAAACGAAAACAAAAATTGGGCGTTAAAACATACATATAAAGCGAAGCGAAACCTTGTCGTAGTGCCTGCGGCTAGTAAAGCATATAAAAACTGGCATGCAAAAGGTTATGCAGACCTTCTCACACATGTGCACAAATTGGGCTGGAATATCGTTTTGGCTGGTAGTCCTGCTCAAATAGAGGTTAGTTTATCCAAGGAAATAGAAGACCTAATTTCTTTCCCAGTCATCAATTTAGTTGGAAAAAGCAGCCTCTCAGAAATACTAGCACTACTCGATGCAGCTGATATTCTGGTGGCACCAGACACAGGACCTGTCCACATAGCCAATGCAATGAATACACCTGTGATAGGATTATATGCCCACCACAACCCAGAGCGTACAGGGCCATATAGGTACCTTGATTATGTAGTTTCTGTATACGAAGAAGCCTTAAAAGCAGAGACAGGAAAATCGCCATCGGAAGTGAGTTGGCGAACTCGGGTAAAAGATAAGACTGCCATGAATCTAATCGAATCTAAACAAGTAATCGACATGTTCAACAAAGTAGTTGATGACTTTGATTTGAAGTAGTTTCAGGCTGCTATACAATGCATCATTAGTTTGACTCCCTCTTCACACATGCTTAAGGATACCGAGTGACTAAACCTACTTTAGCCGTCGCCATCATTGCAAAAAACGAAGCACTACACTTAAAAGCCTGTTTGGATACGGTCAAAGGCTGGGTAGATGAAATCGTTATTCTTGACTCAGGAAGTACTGACGAGACCGAAGAAATTGCGCGTAACTATACCGACAAATTTTACGTTAACGAAAATTGGCCCGGATTTGGGCCACAACGCCGTTTAGCACAAACTTACGTTCAATCTGATTATATTCTTTGGCTTGATGCCGATGAACGAGTCACGCCAGAACTCAAACAGAGTATACTATTTGCGGTAGCCAGCAACAAACTAAATACGGTCTATCAGTTTCCTCGCTTAAGTTGGGTTTTTGGCCGCTATATTCGTCATTGTGGCTGGTACCCTGATAAAGTAATTCGCCTCTACCCCACCAAGCTCACTCAGTACAATGACTCCCTTGTACATGAAAAAGTTGAAGTGTCTTCGTCAATGCAGATTGAGAGCCTAACTGGTGACGCAATCCATTACACATACAATGACGTCCATCACTACTTAGTTAAATCAGCAGGCTACGCAAAAGCCTGGGCTGAACAAGGTGAAGAACGCGGTAAATCCAGCAGTATTAGCCAAGGCATTCTTCATGCCCTAGGCTGCTTTTTAAAAATGTATGTGTTAAAGGTAGGCTTTCTAGATGGCAAGCAAGGATTTCTTCTTTCACTATTATCGGCACACTCCACGTTTGTAAAATATGCAGATCTATGGGTAAGAAATAGTGAAAAACGATAACTAGCTATAAGCTTTGAGTCAATCTATTGGCATACATGAAAAATTGGCTCTATTATGCTGTTGTTACTAATCACAAAAATGGAACTTATCGTGAGCAAACAACCATCAATATTGCATATATGCCTATCTAAGGGCGCCGGAGGTTTAGAAGCTTACCCTGCTAAGGTTGGAAAAGAGTTCTTATCGTTAGGTTATAAGGTGTACGGTCTATGCTTATCAGACTCTTGGGTCGAAGGGGCAATGGAAGAAAGTGGCCTCGAAACGTTCTCCGTCTCTAGCAAAAAGTCACTCCTTCTGACAAAAATTCCATCGCTACTAATATGGCTAAAAGAGAAGAATGTCGAAATCATTCACTGCCATAAATCAGGAGATATATTAATCGCGGCCATTCTCGATAGCCTCAAAAGTTTTAAAATATATTTCACCGAGCACATGGGAGCAAAACGCCCCAAAAAGAGCCTTTTTCATCGTTGGTCATACTCCCATGTCGACCAAGTTCTTTCTATCAGTAACGAAACCTATCAACGCAACCTCAAAGCCTTGCCAATTGTGCCGGAAAAAATAGAAAAACTTTGGCTCGGCACGTACATACCCAATCCACAAGAATTGGCATCACACAACCCAGAAAAAGTTCGTGATGAGTTAGGAATTAATAAAACCAGCTACGTTGTCGGTTGCTTAGGCAGAATATGTCAAGGTAAAGGGCAAATGGAACTACTCGAAGCTATCGCTGTTATGCGCAAGCAAAGGTCAGATGTTGAGCTTTTAATCATTGGCGGACTAACTAAAGATCTAGGTTCTGAAGAGGAATTCGTTAGTAGACTAAAAAAACGTGTCGAAGAACTTGGGCTACAAAATGTAGTACACTTCACTGGCTATCGTAAGGATGTACTAAATGTCCTATCTGCGGCAGACTCTGTTTGCTTACCCTATTACAATGAAGCCTTTGGCTTGACTGCCATTGAAGCCATGTCCGCACAAAAGCCTATCGTTGCAGCAAATACTGGAGCTCTGCCCGAGGTTCTTTCAGATGCAGCGCTTCTTTGTAACCCACTGGAGCCCAAAGAGATTGCAGATTCAATTGCTAAGTTTTATGAAAGACCGGCGTTAGCTAAAACTGTCTCTAGTAAGGCCTACCAACGTGCTGAGAAAAAGTTCTCACTAAAAGAGCATATTGCTAAGTTGGAAATCCATTACTGCCGAAGTTATAGTCATTAATAGTTTTAATGGCCAACGATAAATCCACTCGCGACATATCTTCCTGGCTTTGCTTATCTTCCGCTTTAGGAGGACAAAAAGCAATATGTCGACCCTCAGAGTTAATCGGCTTCCATCTAAGAGGGGTTGCAGAGCGTTTAGAAGGGAAGAAACCAACAGTAGGAACATCCGCTGCGGCTGCGATATGGAGCGGCCCAGTGGAGCCTGCAATAAACAGGTTGGCGCAAGCAATGGATGTGGCAAAATCTACTAAGCCATCATTTTTACTGTATACCTTGGCTTTCTTGCCAGATTCAGCCAGCAATGCTCTCAGTTCCACCGCCTTTTCTTCTTCGCCAGGACCGGCCGTCAATACCACTTCGTGCTCCCCTTCGAGCCCCGAAATCAGCTGGCAATATTGGTGCAAAGATAAATTATTAGCTGATCCTCCGCTACCCGCATGAACAAAGCACCAAGGTTTAAGCTCATTCAGGCCTAAATTGGCAGCAAGCTTACTTCTTTGTGCTTGCAATTGTTGAGAAGAAAACGACAAATACGGCGCATGAGGTTCGATTGTAACTTGGCCGATATCGGTCAAGAATGAACGAACCAAATCAAGGTTATATTCAAACTCGGGCTTTGCAGACTGAGAGCGCTTTTGCTTAACTCTTTTATTGTAAAAAATCTGCGCGATTTTCGTTGCAGGGGCAAGGCGATAGGGAATGTTCGCTTTCCAAACCAATTTGGCATTATAAGTGGTCGAGAATAAGTTGATTGACGCATCAAACTGTTTGGACTTTAGTTGTTCAACTAGTGCTTTTTGTGCTTTTTTTTCCGATTCTTTCCCGCAGTCCACTATGACTTCATCTATCCAAGGACATAGCTTAGCTAAATCAGCGGTGTAATTAGGCACGAGAGCTGTGACTTGCCAATCAGGTAAAGACTGCTTGAGCATGGCGAAGCTTGGCCACGCCAGCATAAAGTCGCCAATTTTATCGTTCCGGATTACCAATAACTTTTTCACTTTGCCTACCTAAACACGCTTGGTGGAGAATATGCGCTAATCATACCCAGTTAGATAGGTAAATTCGAAGCTTTTTGATACTATTGAAGGAGATAACCTTATCGAGTACTAGAATGTGAGCAAAAAAAGAATCTCCAGGGTGATTTATCCAGGCACATTTGACCCACTTACCAATGGGCACCTAGATCTGATTGAGCGTAGCGCGGAAATGTTCGATGAGGTAATCATCGCTGTCGCGGCAAGTCCCAGCAAAAACACCATGTTCACGCTTGAAGAGCGGGTCAAGTTTGCCCAACGAGTGACTGATCACCTAGACAACGTCTCGTCAAAAGGCTTCTCAGGTCTATTGGTTGACTTTGCGCGAGATGAAAAAGCCAATGTCCTCATTCGCGGCCTACGTACTACGGTCGACTTTGAGTATGAGTTTGGCTTAACCAATATGTATCGCAGGTTGATGCCAGGATTAGAAAGTGTATTCCTCACGCCTGCCGAAGAGCATGCTTTCCTTTCCTCCACCATTGTACGCGAAGTCGCCATCCACGGCGGCGATGTGGATGGTTTTGTGCCGGAAGTGATCGCCACCGCCCTAAAAGAGAAAGCAAAAGTCTAGGCTAAATTTGGCAATTGGAGCAGAAGAAGGTATTTCTTTGGCCAATTTTCTGCTCTTGTATTATCTCGCCACATTGAGGGCACGGTTGCTTGGCCTTGCCATATATTTTCAATTCTTGAGCGAAATACCCTGGCTTTCCATCGGCTTGAGCAAAGTCCTTCAGCGTCGTGCCACCTTGCTCAATCGCGGTCTTCAGTACTTGCTTTATCTCCGAGACCAAGCGAACCCATTCGGTGTAGTTCAGTTTTCCTGCCGGACGAAGAGGTGATATACCGGCTGAAAAGAGGGACTCGTTGGCATAGATATTCCCAACACCAACCACAATTTTGTTATCCATAATAAATTGTTTAATCGCTACGCGCTTTCCTATCGCTTTCTGCAACATATAGTCTGGGTTGAATACGCCTGTGAGAGGCTCTGGACCTATATTCGCCAGCAACTCGTGCTCATCCCCTTTCTCACACCATAGCCATGCTCCAAAGCGCCTAGGATCGTTATAGCGCAGTACCTTACCATTATCGAGCAGCACATCAACATGATCGTGTTTCGCCACTGGGTGGTTAGAGTCAAGTACTCTCAATGAGCCAGACATGCCTAAATGAACCATCGCACTTCCGATGTCCGTTTCTATCAGCAGATATTTAGCTCGGCGTGATACGCCAATGATTTTCTGTCCTTGTAGCCGTTTCAGCTCGTCTGGAATATCCCAGCGAAGTTTAGGCGTACGAAAAGTAATAGATTGAATAACATAGCCAACAAGATAGGGCGTGATGCCCATCCGGCTAACTTCCACTTCAGGTAATTCAGGCATAATGAAATGAATATCTACAGCTTGATGAAAGAGGAACAGTATATAGCCTAGGCCATTATAGTAATAGGTAACTAGGATTAACGGTTATCGCTATCCACCGGTTTTGCCAATTCTTCAATAGCAAAAACTGCGAGGTTTTGTAAAACGTGATCCTTTGCGGCTCTTCCTGATCCACATACCAGACTTCAATACTCTCTGGAGAGCCTAATTTAGGTTGCAAGGTAGTAAAGGTTTGCTCATCAACATCCGTTCCCAACAGTCCCTTCCAGCGTGCTAATAGCTCACCTTCGCTAATGGAAGCTTTAGGGCTTAACAACCACTGATCTTGGTTCTTTTCTAATGTCCAACTGATGTACTGGATAGACTGCAGCGTTTTATTTGGATTAAGCAAATAACTTTGATTCGGCTGCTCATCGTCAATCAAGTAGCTTTTGATGATAGTGGGTAAATTCAACAATAGAATAAACGCAATGATGGAAAAGATTAAGATGTTGTTCCAGCGGCGACGATTATATTTCATAGCGGTTATCCGTAACCATAGCATTTAGCAAAGCATCTAATCGTTGAGGTTAGCACATTCGCTACGAATTTTAGGCAATAAAAAACCCAACTTTAGAAGTTGGGTTTTCACATTATTGAACAGAAGCGAATCAGAATTACTTGATTTTTGCTTCTTTGTACATAACGTGCTTACGTACAACTGGATCGTATTTCTTGATCTCGAACTTGCCTGGCATGTTGCGCTTGTTCTTGTCAGTTGTGTAGAAGTGACCAGTACCAGCAGAAGATACTAGACGGATTTTCTCACGAATGCCTTTAGCCATTGCTTAATTCCTCTTAAACGTTTTCGCCGCGTGCACGGATATCAGCAAGAACAGCATCGATGCCTTTCTTGTCGATGATACGCATGCCTTTAGCAGTTAGACGTAGTTTAACAAAACGTTTTTCGCTCTCTACCCAGAAACGATGAGTTTGTAGGTTCGGCAGAAAACGACGCTTAGTAGCATTTCGTGCGTGTGAACGGTTGTTACCCGTTACTGGACGCTTACCAGTTACTTGGCATACTCGGGACATGAATGTCTTCTCCAAATCGTTTCAGCTCGATATCAACCTTGGTGGCCGAACCTCCCTCTCATAATAAAAAGAAGCTTGAGGTTAAAAACCGTTATGGAAAGTCCATACAAGGCTATCAAAGGTCGCGCATTATACTAACTTGACATGCATTGCTCAAGACCCGAACAGATCCTTTTTACAGGTTTTCGTGATCTTTTTTAAGCAGAGCTGATTTAGGTTCAAATTTTGTCGGCCGATAATATCAGATTTTGCTCAACTAACAAGATAAAATGTGCGTTAAATCAATCCACGCTCAGCAAAAGAAACCACATCAGGGTCCCCAACCACAAAATGGTCAAGTACTCGAATCTCGACCAAGCTAAGCGCATCAATGAGTCGTCGGGTAATTCGTTTATCCGCATCACTAGGCTCAGCAATACCTGAAGGGTGATTATGAGCAAAGATCACCGCCGCGGCATTTTGCTCTAGCGATCGTTTTACCACTTCTCTTGGGTAAATTGCCGCACTGTCCAACGTGCCTTGAAATAAAACTTCATCACTAATCACACGATGTTGATTGTCTAAGAACAAAACGTGAAACGACTCACGAGAGTTTTTTCTCAATAGTACAGATAGGTACTGCTTCGTCTGCTCCGGACTGGTTAAAGCATTCCCTTTTTGCATAGATTCTGCCAGATATCGTTTTGACATTTCCAAAATGGCGAGCACCTGTACATACTTAGCCTGACCCAAACCATGATGAGCGCAAAATTCTTGCTCGCTCGCTGACAATAAGGCGGCGAGGGAGCCAAACTCACGCAGTAAGTGATCGGACAGTTCCAATACATTCATCGCACCTGTCCCTGTTCGAAGAAAAATAGCCAAAAGCTCTGCATCACTCAGCGAATGCGCCCCTTGATTCAAAAGCTTTTCTCTTGGCAAACTGCCCTTTGGAAGACGTTTCAAGCTCATATTTTCCCTAATTTATACCTCATCCAATTCATAGCGAAATTCTTGATTGACTTGATTCGGCATATAATAAGTGCCTAAAAATCTACTGACTTACGAGAAATGCATATTCACGAACAGCTAGACTAAAAAGAGTAAAAGCCTTGTCGATAACAAATGGTAATCTGTGCGGATCTTAGCGTAAAAGCTAAGTAACATTTCAGCAGCAAAACACCTGAAGACCCTAGGCAGCACAAGGCGTATCTGCTATCTTAGCGAGCATAAGATTGAAGGATAAAATGAACATGCAAACATTAGCAGGAAAGAAAATCCTCTTAGGTATCAGTGGCGGTATCGCAGCTTATAAATGCGCAGATCTGACTCGCCGCTTAATGGAACGAGGCGCAAAAGTACAAGTGGTGATGACCGAAGCGGCAAAAGAGTTCATCACACCACTGACCATGCAAGCTGTATCTGGTCGTCCCGTCTCTGATAGCCTATTAGACCCTGCTGCTGAAGCGTCAATGGGGCATATAGAGCTCGCTAAATGGGCTGATCTAGTGTTGCTCGCTCCTGCTACCGCTGATCTAATAGCTCGTATTGCCGCAGGGATGGGAAATGACCTATTAACCACGCTCGTTCTGGCGACTGATTCACCCATCGCGCTTTCTCCTGCCATGAACCAACAAATGTACAAAAACATCGCTACTCAAGAAAATGTCGATACCTTGGCTCGGCGAGGTATGCTGATTTGGGGGCCTGCGTCCGGTGAGCAAGCGTGTGGAGACATAGGTCCAGGCCGCATGCTTGAACCAATGCAGCTTGTCGAACAGTGCGAGGCATATTTCCAGCCAAAACCATTGTCAGGCAAATCCGTGCTTATCACCGCAGGCCCAACCCGTGAAGCCATCGATCCGGTACGTTATATCTCAAATCATAGTTCGGGAAAGATGGGCTTCGCCTTAGCAGAAGCCGCGGCTCAACTTGGTGCGTCGGTCACCTTAATTAGTGGCCCAGTGAATTTGCAATCCCCTCACTCAGTTCAACGAGTGGAAGTCAGCAGTGCCCAAGAAATGCATACTCAGGTAATGAATGTTGCCGATAAGCATGATGTCTTTATTGGCTGCGCGGCGGTTGCTGATTATCGTCCCGTTTCTATCGCAGAAAATAAAATCAAAAAAACCGACGATAACGATGACATCTCCATCGCCATGACAAAAAACCCAGACATCATTGCCTCTGTCGCCGCTTTAACGGCTAACAGGCCATTTACCGTGGGCTTTGCCGCTGAAACTCAAGATGTCGCGAAATACGCAAAAAATAAATTAGCAAAGAAAAACCTAGATATGATTTGTGCAAACGATGTTTCCATCGAAGGTCAGGGCTTTAACAGCAATGATAATGCCATCACCTTGTATTGGAAAAATGGAGAAAAGTGCTTGCCTTTAAGCTCCAAAAAAGTACTGGCTCATTCCATCATGCTTAACGTCCACGAAAGGTTAAGCGTCTCAAATAGCTAGCGATCGACTTTGCATCTACGTCTAGCATTAACAATTCAGTGCTACCGAACTATCCAAACAGGGATTAAGCTTTAGCTAGCACTACGTTCACACAAGTATTTCAACAGATTGGGGTTATAAAAGGTACATTAATGGTTGGGACCAGAAAGTCGAATCGTCGCGAAGAAATTCTTCAAGCGTTAGCGGAGATGCTCGAATCAAACGAGGGCGCATCTCGCATAACAACAGCAAAGCTTGCCAAGCAAGTCGGAGTATCTGAGGCCGCACTGTATCGCCACTTCCCCAGCAAAGCGCGCATGTTCGAAGGCCTGATCGAATTTATCGAAGAATCTCTCATGTCACGTATCAACTTGATTTTAGATGAAGAAAAAGACACCTTAAATCGACTGCAACTGGTTCTTCAACTCATCTTGGCTTTTTCAGAACGTAACCCTGGCCTTACACGCATTTTATCCGGACACGCTTTGATGTTTGAAAATGAGCGATTACGCGATAGAATTAACCAACTCTATGAGCGTATAGAAACTTCTCTGCGACAAATCCTACGTGAGCGGAAGATTAGAGAAGGCAAAGCATTTCCTGTCGATGAATCTATCTTAGCGGCCCAATTGCTTGGCCAAGTTGAGGGCAGTTTGAATCGCTTTGTTCGCTCTGATTTTAAGTATCAACCAACTGAAAATTTTAAAGAATATTGGGCTCTCCTTAGCGCTCAAATACTGTAATTATTATGAATGACAATTACGTGGGAAAACCTGCCTTTTCCCTTTCTCTGCTGCATCCTAAATATTGGGGTGTGTGGTTTGGATTTGGGTTGTTGGCCGCGTTAGTCAATATTCTGCCCTACTCTATGTTACTTCGTTTAGGTCGCTCAATTGGCGGTCTGGTGAATATCCTCGGCAAAAAAAGAGTGGCGATCGCTAAAAGAAATGTCGAACTTTCCTTTCCCGAGAAAACCGCTGGAGAAGTGGATCAATTTGTCCAAGAGAATCTCAAAAATACTGGCATGGCGCTCATTGAGACAGGCATCGCTTGGTTTTGGCCCACTTGGCGCTTCAAGCGGCGCGTTATTGAGAAAGACACCGCTGAGCTGCGCCGCTTAAGAAGCGAAAACAAAGGGATACTCTTTTGCGCCGTTCATGCCTTAAACCTCGAGATCACCGCTCGCTCTTTGGCTGTATTGGGCATGCCAGGCTATGGTGCATATCGCCCACATAGCAACCCAGCCTATGAGTTTATCCAGTATCGCGGTCGGTCAAGAAATAACAATAAGCTGATTTATCGCACCGATATGAAGAGAATGATTAAGGTGTTAAAGCAAGGTGAACTGTTCTTTTATCTGCCTGATCAGGACTATGGACACCATAGGTCGGTGTTTGTACCATTTTTTTCGGTTGACGAAACCTGTACCACAACCGGAACAAGCATTCTTGCGTACACAAGCAAATGTACCATTGTGCCCGGATCAGGTTTTCGAAATAGTGAAGGCAAATACGAACTCATTGCCAACAAGAATATCGAGCCCGATTACCCGAAAAAAGACCCAACAGCGGCAGCAGCCTACATGAACAAATTTGTTGAAGAGATTATACTCCGCGCACCCGAGCAGTGGCTTTGGTTACATAAGCGATATAAGTCGCTACCAGATAAGTCGAAAACAAACTCTCGCTATCTGTAACGGTCACCGACCATCTATAAGAATTTATCAATAGGTATTGCTGCTAATGAGCACGGATAAAAACAGTGTAGACAAACACTTACACAACCCTACTTTCCAGTGGAGCTTTTTACATCCTAAATATTGGGGGACTTGGGTTGGAATATTTTTTGCCGCACTTTTGGCCTTTATGCCCGCTAGGTTGCGTGACGCCATGGCAGGGCAACTATCTAAACTGATCCTGAAAAAAAATGGCCGAGTGGTAAGACGTGCCAGAACCAATCTAAAGTATTGCTTTCCTGACAAAACCAAACAAGAGCGTCAAGAAATTTTAGAAAAGACGTTCGTCAAAGCGGCTCAATACATGCTGGGCTACTCTGAGTTTTTAGTGCGTTCAACAAAACACAACCAACAACGTGGGGTGATGATAGGCGAAGAAAACTTGCTGCCGCTACTCGACGCAGGTGAAAATGTGATCATTTTAGCACCCCATGCTTGGGCGGTTGACTACCCCGCCGTGATGCTAGCGGCTAAAGGATATAAAGTCACCACCATCATGAAACCGCAGCGTGACCCAATTGGAGACTGGCTGATGCAGGTGCAGCGAATGCAATATGGTGGGCGTATCTTTGCTCGGGACGCTGGCGTCAAACCTTTTGTCCGCTCGATTAAAGATGGTTATATTGGTTATTGGCTTCCAGACGAAGACTTTGGCCCACAAAATTCCGTGTTCGTGCCATTCTTTGGTACTGAAAAAGCCACCCTTAAAGGCTTTGGTAAAATGGCTAGGCTGTCAAAGGCGAAAGTCGTGCCAGTACTGCCCACCTATAATGACAAAACCAGCAAATACGAAGTACATATATTACCGGCTCTAGAAGGCTTTCCTACTGGTGATGAAGAGCTCGATGCCAGGGCTATGAACGATGCGATTGAGCGATTGGTTACTCCCCATCCAGAAAACTACATGTGGAACTTAGCGTTACTCAAAACGCGGCGTGATGGTCGTGAAATCTATGACAACTCTCACCGCGGTGACCAATTAGACGACGAAGACGTTTAATATCAACGGTTCAAACGTAACACTCCCTCAATTTAGCTTTATTCAATTGAGGAAGTGTTGGGCGTTTTCTTAACCTGACTTAACCTGACTTAACTTGAATGGCTACACACCGTATTGCTGACGGTACGCTTTTACCGCTTCAAGCTGCTGCTGGTTATCCCCTTGCTCTTCCAAATACGTAATCAAATCACCTAAGCTAACAATGGAAACCACGGGGCAACTAAAGTCTCGTTCGACTTCCTGAATGGCAGACAACTCACCTTTGCCTTTCTCTTGACGATCAATAGCAACTAACACGCCAGCTAAACCCGCATTGCAAGCTTTGATAATTTCCATCGACTCACGGATCGCCGTACCCGCGGTGATCACATCATCAACCAACATGATACGACCTTCAAGCGGGCTCCCAACCAAGTTGCCACCTTCTCCATGATCTTTCGCTTCTTTACGATTAAAACAGTACGGTGTATCAATATTATGCTGATCCGCTAGTGCGACGGCTGTTGTGGTAGCAATAGGTATCCCCTTATATGCTGGACCAAATAACACATCGTACTTAATACCAGATTCCATGAGTGCCGCTGCGTAGAAGCGCCCAAGACGAGCAAGATCTTTACCGGTATTAAACAATCCAGCATTGAAGAAGTAAGGGCTCTTACGGCCAGACTTTAAAGTAAACTCACCAAACTTTAAAACTTCTTTTTCAAGTGCAAACTCAATAAATTCACGTTGATATGCTTTCATGTTCCTCTCTCTATACTCGCTCTACTCGCCAAATAAAAAAATAGCCCCGAATATCGGAGCTATCTAACCAATTTACTTGCTGGCCCTTGCCAGCTTTTGCGCTTCAACAATATTCGCAATGCCGACCTTGGCCGATTCTAATAACGACAGCAGCTCTTCCTGACTAAAAGGTTCGCCTTCTGCTGTGCCTTGAATTTCGATCATCTTGCCATCTTCTGTCATGACAACATTCATGTCCGTATCAGCAGAAGAGTCTTCCACGTATTCTAAATCACATAAAATATCCGCACCAAGGATACCTACCGATACCGCGGCAACATGACTCTTCATTGGGTTGTTCTTTAACTTACCTTTGTCTACAAGGTAATCGAATGCATCTGCCATTGCCACGCTGGCGCCTGAAATAGCCGCTGTACGAGTACCGCCATCGGCTTGAATGACGTCACAATCAACTGTGATCATTATTTCACCCATCGCCTGCAAATCCACCACGGCGCGTAGGCTTCTGGCGATCAAACGTTGAATTTCCATCGTGCGGCCACCTTGTTTACCACTTGCCGCTTCACGACGAGTGCGTGAGTGAGTCGCGCGAGGCAACATGCCATACTCTGCGGTCACCCAACCTTTACCCTGACCTTTTAACCAACGAGGGACATTTTCTTCCACCGTGGCGTTGCATAGAACCTTAGTATTACCAAACTCAACCAATACCGAGCCTTCAGCATAGGCTGTGTAATTGCGAGTAATCTTAATAGGGCGAACCTGGTCCGCAGCGCGATCATTTGGGCGCATAGAGACTTTCCTTATGCTTTTGTGGACATTGCCGACCATTGGGTTGATCAACAGAATTGGGGCAGCATTATATAGGAATTCCAGCTAAGTGCCTAGACTACCAATCTAGAGATAAACTCTGACCAGATGTATGCTACTATAGCGCTCATCATTTTATATTCCGCAAGCAAGGACAACTCAATGATCTACAGCATGACGGCCTACGCACGTAAAGAAGTCAAGAATGACTGGGGTTCCGCCGTATGGGAAATTCGCTCAGTAAATCAGCGCTACCTAGAAACCTATTTCCGGATGCCTGAACAACTGCGAAGCCTAGAGCCTGTACTTCGCGATCGTTTTAGAAAACGCCTTGCTCGCGGCAAAGTTGAATGCAATTTACGTTTCGAAGCCAATCCAGCCGCTCAAGGAGAGTTAACGATTAACGACTCCATGGCTAAACAAGTGGTTTATGCTGCAAACCAAATCATGCAGCTGACTGGTGAAGAAAGTCGTATTAATCCATTTCAAGTCATGCAGTGGCCTGGCGTCATGGAAACGCCCGAGCAAGACATGGACGCAGTCAAGCAAGATCTTTTAGCTGCTTTTGATGAAGCGCTCAGCGAGTTCATTGAAGCTCGGGGCCGGGAAGGTGACAACATGAAGTCGCTTATTGAACAGCGCCTAGAAGCCATCAGCTCAGAAGTAGTCAAAGTGCGCGCGAGAATGCCAGAAATCATCAGTTGGCAGCGTGAGCGCCTAATCAGCAAGTTTGAAGAAGCAAAAATTGAACTAGACAGCTCGAGAGTGGAGCAAGAACTCATCATCCTAGCGCAAAAATCTGACGTGGCAGAAGAGCTCGACCGCCTGGATTCTCACGTAAAAGAAACCACCAACATTTTGCAAAAAGGTGGCTCGGTAGGCCGCCGATTAGATTTCATGATGCAAGAGTTTAACCGCGAGTCCAACACACTGGCATCCAAATCCATCAGCACCGATGTGACCGCCTCTGGCGTTGAGCTCAAAGTTTTGATAGAGCAGATGCGTGAGCAGATACAGAATATCGAATAATGTTTTTACAAAGCTTGGTATAAATCAAATGTCACCGCAAGCTCCTAATCCTACAAGGTGGAGCTTTTTTGGCATTAACTGCATTCTCATATTCTCAGGTTTCCCTGTGCGTCAGATTCACTTAAAGATTCTACCGTTAAACTATATTTTCTTTAATGTATCTTTTCGTTGCCACTCGATGAACCAAACGCTTGTAGATGGTGTAGATTTCCCGAGTCGGCTTTCTGTACAACGGCGTTTTAATTTCCGGCCCTGCTTGCACAATTGTGCTAAAGCTTCCTGGGTGATAGGCCAATGAAGGGGATAGAAGATAGGAAGGAACACCGTGCTTATAATAAGCTCCCATGTAGGTATCCACTGGCACACTCCACGATTGAGATTTTTGCACCAACTTACGGGCGGCGATAGGAGAGATCGAATAAGCAATAGCACCACGAGTATTATCGGAAATAAAACGAATATCGTAGTCGAGGCCTGACTCGACAATGTGTGACTCCCCCCTCTTGGGCATCGCTTCTGCCTCTAGTCGGAGAAAGCCGTACTTTGAAGTAAACTTCTCCACTTTATCAATAGATGTCGAAAATGACTGGCAGAGTGAAATATCATCTTCCAAGATAATAATTGGCTCGTTCAGCTCGATACACTTTTTCCACAGTAAATAATGGCTAGCATAGCACCCCACTTCACCTTTTGATGGCATCTTCCCTGAAGTAAACCATAGCCTTTTCAAATAATTGTACTTGTCAAAAAGTGGATGATGTGAATCTGCTCGCCCATCTACAGCATCGAAAAAAGTGAACTCAGCTCCTTTATCCACAAATTGTTTACATATTGAGTCGCGACGCTCCGTGCTATCAATTAAACTAATTACAAATATTTTCATACTCTATTAAATACAATAACCTAAATCGGCGGTTACTATACTATAAACTGCGTGGTTTTGATATTATTTGTTTAAAAATCGACCAACCCATCATCACTTCTAAACGGTCCTAAACTTCTAACTATAGAAAATACAGTCTCTATAGTTCAGCTATCTTAGATACCAGCAAGTACGTAACAGTGACTAAATACTGGAATACTTCGATGCATTAACTCAGCTTTTCACTTGAGGCGACCACAGGCTATATGCTACCCTTCGCCTCCATTTTCCTGACCTGATTTAACACTCAAATCAAGGTCGGTGCTATCTTTAATACTGAGCCATCAATCTCAAAAACATAACCCCAACGAGCGTGGAACCAAACTTATGGGCAAAGGTACTCTATATATTGTTTCAGCCCCTAGCGGCGCAGGTAAATCGAGCCTGATTTCTGCCATGCTAGAGACGAACCCAACTTATGCAATGAAAGTGTCTGTATCTCATACTACACGTGGCATGCGACCTGGTGAACAAGATGGTGTCCATTATCATTTTGTGCCTAAAGAAAAGTTTGAAGCGCTAATTGAAAAAGATGAGTTCCTTGAATACGCCGAAGTTTTTGGCAATTACTACGGCACATCTCGTGTTTGGATTGAAGAAAACTTGGAAAAAGGGATCGATGTTTTTCTAGATATTGATTGGCAAGGCGCTCGTCAGATACGCGAGAAAATGCCCTTGTCGCGCAGCGTCTTTATACTACCACCATCCAATGGGGAGTTAGAGCGCAGACTCAACGCTCGTGGGCAAGATAGTGAAGCCGTCATCGCAAAACGCATGGCAGAAGCCAAAGCAGAAATTTCGCACTATGACGAATACGACTATGTTATCGTGAACGATGATTTTGATGCGGCTTTAATGGACTTTAAGGCCATAATCCGCTCAGAAAGATTGAAGCAAGATAAACAAGCTGCTAAATATAACGGTATGCTCAAAGCGTTACTGTCTGATTAAACCATCACCATATCCAAGCTAGCTACATCTTCTGGCACTTTGGGTATAGAATATATGTGAGTAAGACTGTATACTTTCTCGTCATTTAAAAATTAAGTAAACAATTTGGAGTTCTCATGGCACGCGTAACTGTACAAGACGCTGTTGAAAAAATTGGCAACCGTTTCGACCTTGTTCTCATTGCGGCACGCCGCGCTCGTCAAATGCAAACTGGTGGTAAAGATTCCCTGGTGCCTGAAGAGAATGATAAAGCAACGGTTATCGCATTGCGCGAAATCGAAGAAGGTTTAATTACTAAAGAAGTCCTTGATGCGCGTGAGCGTCAAGAGCAGCAAGAGCAAGAAGCTGCTGAACTAGCCGCGGTAAGTAGCATCGTACACAACCGTTAATTTCAAGTTCGATAACCTCCCGGGTATGTAATTTGTATCTATTTGATAGTCTCAAAGACGTTGCCCAAGAATACTTAGCAGAGCCTCAAATTGAGGCTCTGCGTCAATCTTATGTGGTAGCAAGAGACGCCCATGAAGGGCAAACCCGCACCAGCGGCGAACCTTATATCATTCACCCTGTCGCTGTCGCTCGCATCCTCGCAGAAATGCGTCTAGATATCGAAACACTTCAAGCTGCATTATTGCATGATGTGATTGAAGATTGTGACGTCACCAAAGAAGAGTTGGTCGTCAAATTTGGCAATACCGTCGCTGAGCTGGTCGATGGCGTATCTAAACTTGATAAGCTTAAGTTTCGCGATCGAAAAGAAGCCCAAGCAGAGAACTTTCGCAAGATGGTGCTTGCCATGGTGCAAGACATCCGCGTTATTTTAATCAAGCTGGCAGACCGTACTCATAATATGCGTACGCTGGGTGTACTCAGACCAGATAAAAAACGTCGCATCGCGCGTGAAACGTTGGAAATTTATTCACCCCTTGCGCACCGCCTTGGTATCCACAACATCAAAGTAGAGCTTGAAGAGCTGGGCTTTGAAGCACTATATCCGAATCGTTATCGAGTGCTGAAAGAAGTGGTTCGCGCCGCTCGCGGCAACCGTAAAGAAATGATTCAGCGCATCCACAGCGAAATAGAAGGTCGCCTGAAAGATGTAGGCTTGAAAGCTCGAGTCGTCGGTCGAGAGAAAAACCTCTATTCCATCTATAACAAGATGAAAACCAAAGAGCAGCGTTTTCATACCATTATGGATATTTACGCATTTCGTGTAGTGGTTGAAGATATCGACACATGCTACCGCGTCCTTGGTCAAGTGCACAGCCTGTATAAACCGCGCCCTGGGCGAATGAAAGATTACATCGCTGTCCCCAAGGCAAACGGCTATCAGTCTTTGCATACGTCAATGGTCGGCCCACACGGGGTGCCTGTTGAGGTTCAAATCAGAACCGAAGACATGGATCAAATGGCGGATAAAGGGGTAGCGGCGCATTGGTCTTACAAAGGCAACGGTGATAGCACAGGCACAACCGCGCAAGTTAAAGCCCAGCGCTGGATGCAAAGCCTGCTTGAGCTACAACAAAGTGCCGGCAACTCATTTGAGTTCATTGAACACGTTAAATCAGATTTATTCCCTGACGAGATCTACGTATTCACCCCTAAAGGCCGCATTGTCGAGCTACCCGTTGGTGCAACAGCGGTTGACTTTGCCTACGCCGTTCACACCGATGTCGGCAACACCTGCGTTGGTGCTCGTGTCGATAGAAATCCTTACCCACTCAGTAAAGCACTGAAAAACGGTCAAACCATCGAAATTATCAGTGCGCCAGGGGCGAGGCCAAACGCGGCATGGCTAAACTATGTGGTGACTTCTCGAGCACGTACAAAAATTCGTCAAGTACTGAAAACCATGCGCCGGGAAGAATCTGTCACGTTAGGACGGCGTCTTCTCAATCATGCGCTTGGCGAGCTGTCTTTATCTGACATTGATGAAGGAAACGTACAAAACGTATTGGCAGATTTGAAAGTCGACAGCGAAGAAGATTTGCTTGCGTCCATAGGTTTGGGCGAGCTGATGAGTATCGTCATTGCACGCCGCTTATTGGGTGATAGTGACGAACTGACTGACGTATCAAGCAATGATGGTAAACCGAAGAAGAAACTGCCTATTCGCGGCGCGGAAGGCATCTTGCTTACCTTCGCTAATTGCTGCCACCCGATTCCAGATGATCATATCATCGCTCACGTTTCTCCTGGACGTGGCCTTGTGGTGCACCGTGAAACTTGTCCAAACGTTCGTGGTTATCAGAAAGAGCCAGACAAGTACATGGCCGTCGAGTGGTCTGATGATTACGAGCAAGAGTTTATTTCAGAACTCAAAGTCGACATGCAGAATCACCAAGGTGCGTTGGCAGAGCTGACCAATGTTATTGCCAACACCGGCTCTAACATTCATGGCATCTCGACCGAAGAAAAAGATGGCCGACTGTATACCATCACGGTGTTGATCACGACCAAAGATCGGGTGCACTTGGCTGGAATTATGAAAAAAATTCGCGTCATGCCACATGCATTACGTGTGCGTCGCCGAAAAAACTAACCTCAACGGGCTACCATTCGGTAGCCCAAAATTTACTAAGTCATGAATTTAGAAAGATACCAACGAATACAACAAGTACTTGCCGCCCGCCAGCCAGATCTCACCCTTTGTTTGGAAGAAGTGCATAAACCAAACAATGTGTCTGCAGTCGTTCGAACCGCCGACGCTGCAGGGCTGCACAAGGTTCATGCCGTGTGGCCAACAGATAAGATGCGAATGCTTGGCCATACCTCTGCCGGAGCAAGAAATTGGGTTGAAGTGGACACTCACGATAGCATCCAGGCCGCTGTTACCAAGCTTAAGTCTGAGGGCATGCAGATACTGGTGACCCACTTGTCTGATACAGCGGTAGATTTTCGTGAGATAGACTACACTCAGCCAACCGCCATTATCCTCGGCGGTGAAAAATTCGGCACCTCTGCAAACGCCATAGAGCTTGCCGACCAAGACATCATTATACCCATGGCAGGCATGGTGCAATCGCTCAATGTCTCTGTCGCCAGCGCTATTATTTTGTTTGAAGCGCAAAGACAGCGCCAAGCCAAGGGCATGTATCAAAGACAAACAAGTGCCCTTGGCAAAGAAACCATTCATCGTATTCTATTCGAGCGTGGGCACCCGGTACTCGCAAGAGTCGCCAAAAGCAAAAGCCTCCCTTATCCGCCACTTGATGAACATGGCCAAGTCGTAGCTGACAGCGAATGGTGGCAAAAAATGCAAAGCAAGTAGCAGAGTCAGGACAAATTTCCTGTACAAATACACAGCCTAGTGATTAACTATTTGCTGTGTTTTACATTTTGAGTCCAGCCATGAGTCAGCTACTTTCTGCCATTCCATTATCATCATTATCTGGCGTTGGGGCTAAAATTGCTGAAAAGCTGGCTCGGCTAGAACTGCATAATGTGCAAGACCTACTGTTCCACCTACCTTCCAGGTACGAAGATCGCACCCGTATTTACCCCATAGCCAAACTTCACCCTGGGCTATGGGCATCGGTGCAAGGCAAAGTAATGAGTAGCGATACCATATTCGGCCGAAAAAAAATGCTCACCGTTAAAATCAGTGACGGCAACGGTACTATAACTCTGCGTTTTTTTAACTTTACCGCGGCGATGAAGAATAATTTTTCTCCAGACCGGCAGATCCATGCATATGGTGAGGTAAAGCGCGGTATGAATGGCCTTGAAATTGTTCACCCCGACTACAAGTTTTATCAACCGAAACAAAAGCTGCAACTCGAGCAAAACCTCACTCCTGTCTATCCAACCACCGATGGTCTTCGTCAGCTCACCTTACGCTCACTGACCGATCAGGCACTGGATTTGCTTGATAAATCTGCGGTACAAGAGCTATTTCCTGAAGGTCTTTATCCCAACCAGCTAACACTGTCCGATGCGTTACGTATTATTCACCGCCCCGACCCTAGTATCGATCTCGATGCATTCGAACTCGGAAAACACCCAGCGCAGATCCGTCTCATTTTAGAAGAGTTAATCGCACAGAACTTATCTATGTTGGCGGTAAGAAGTAAAGGGCAGCAGGACTCTGCCATAGAGCTGCCACCATCAAACAAACTAAAAAATCAGTTACTTGCCCAACTACCTTTTTCGCCAACCAATGCACAGAATCGTGTTGTCAATGAAGTTGAACAGGATTTAGCGAAACCTTTTCCAATGATGAGACTGGTACAAGGCGACGTCGGCTCAGGTAAAACATTAGTAGCGGCACTCGCAGCATTGACAGCGATTGAGCAAGGCTATCAGGTGGCGCTGATGGCACCCACCGAAATTCTCGCCGAGCAGCACGCACTTAACTTTGCACATTGGCTTAAACCACTAGAGATAGAAGTAGCATGGGTAGCAGGCAAGCAGAAGAAAAAAGAAAAACAGGATCAGCTCGAAGCCATTGCTCTAGGTACGGCGAAAATGGTCGTCGGTACTCACGCCCTTTTTCAAGAAAATGTGCACTTTAACAATTTAGCCTTGGTTATTATCGATGAGCAACACCGCTTTGGGGTACATCAGCGCTTGGAACTTAGAGAGAAAGGGGCCAAACAAGGGCACTATCCACATCAACTTATCATGACAGCCACGCCCATCCCTAGAACTCTTGCGATGACCGCTTATGCTGACTTGGAAACATCGATCATCGATGAGCTGCCGCCCGGCCGCTCACCCATACAAACCGTTGCCATACCTGATACCAAGCGCGGCGATATTATCGAAAGAGTCAAACATGCCTGCTTGAATGAAAATAAACAGGCGTACTGGGTATGCACACTCATCGATGAATCTGAAGTACTTGAAGCACAAGCCGCTGCTGACACGGCAGAAGAGCTTTCCACTAGACTTCCAGAGCTTAAGATTGGCTTAGTTCATGGCAGAATGAAACCCGCCGAAAAGCAAGCAGTCATGGACGCATTCAAACGTAACGAACTAAGCCTGTTGGTGGCCACGACGGTAATTGAAGTGGGAGTAGATGTGCCCAATGCAAGCTTGATGATCATCGAAAACCCAGAGCGCCTCGGGCTGGCGCAATTGCACCAGCTAAGGGGGCGAGTTGGTCGTGGCAGCGTCGCCAGCCACTGTGTGCTTTTGTACCACTCTCCTTTATCAAAAACCGCGCAAAAAAGGCTCGGCGTGTTAAGAGAAAGCAATGACGGTTTTGTGATTGCACAACGGGATTTAGAAATACGCGGACCAGGAGAAGTGTTGGGCACCAAACAAACGGGCATGGCTGAGTTTAAAATCGCCGACCTGATCCGCGATCAGCATTTGGTTGCCGAAGTACAGCGCATCGCCAATCATTTGCATCGGCAATACCCCAGCAACTCAGCTGCCATTATTGAGCGTTGGCTGGGAAACAAAGACCTGTACTCCAACGCCTAGCTGTACGAAGCTTGTTTAGAGCACCACCAGCCCAAATGGCTCTAGCAGCTGGGCTTGCTGCCAATCACAAATTTTAACCCCATAAAGAGAAACTCGGCGGATATCCAAACCTTCAAGCTCCACATGGGTTAAGTCTGCATGCTCTAAGCTAAAGCTTCCCCACTGCTCAGCAGCAAACTCACCACGTGATAAATCGGAGCCATTCAAACTGGCGCCAGATAAATTGGCACCTCGCCAACGATTTTCAAACAGATCGCACTTTTCTAATAACACATTTTCTAAGTTGCAGTAGCTAAGGTTGCACCCGGTAATGAAAGCCGAGCAAAAATAGGACTTCGCGGTAATGTAGTTGGCAAAATTGGCCAGCTGAAAATCTGCGCCTTTTAAGTCGCACTGGCGCAGCTCGATACCAAAGCATTCCGCTCGATTAAATTGGCACATCGCCAGCATACAGTTGCTAAAGCGAGCGTCTTTTAGTTTTGCATTGCGAAAACTGCAACCAATTACGTCTGTAGCTTCGATAAAACGGCAATCGTCAAAGCAGGCATCGCGTAAATCCGCGCGCTCAAAGCTGCAATTGATAAACTGGCAACGCAAGAACGATGCGCCTTGTAAGTCTTGTGTGGAAAAATCTTGCTGGTCAAATATAGCGTCAACTTGGTTCATGGCAACTCCTCAGTTTTCAGTAGCCTAGCACCGAAGCCTCCTTGTTTACCAACAAAATAACTCTAACGAATTCAACAAATTAAAACCCCTTAAAATCGTCAATTTAAGGGGTCAAGATGCAATTCTAAGATGTGTGTTTTTATATAATGGCACGAGCAGCCATTGAAAAAAGTTTAACGTCTCTAAACTTGATTTGGAGAAGAGACAACATTCTCCGGATCAAACTACTTCGCTTTAACCGTAGGAAAGCTGATTTGAGCTCTTAAGCCACCTTCACTACGATTGCTGATCACCACAGAGCCGTGGTGCTGGCTTACAATTCTTTTGACAATGGCTAAGCCAAGCCCAGTGCCTTCGCTGCCTCGCGCCGTATCGCCACGGGTAAAAGGTTCAAAGAGTTTAGCAATCTGATCTTGCTCGATACCAGGACCGTTATCTTCAACGCAAACCCAAACCAGAGACTTGTCAGCGGTCATGCCTGTGCTAATTTTTAACCAGCCGTTACCATATCGTATCGCGTTCACCACAAGGTTTGTGATAGACCTTTTCAGCGCAATTGGGCTACCAAATGCATCCAGCATGTTCTCACCCAATTGCAAATCAATGTCGACCTCTTTGGAACTTTCCGCATTCGCAACATCTTGAGTGATGGTGTTTAAATCTACCGCTTCAAACGACTGCTTGTTGACTGGCTTCAAGTAGTCCATAAATTGATTGATGATCTCGTTACATTCTTCTGTGTCACTAATAATGCCGTCTGCCAGATAGCTTTCTTCTGGTGACATCATCTCGGTCGCTAATCGAATACGAGTTAGTGGAGTACGTAAATCATGACTGATGCCCGCCATGAGCAACGCTCTGTCTTCTTCTAGCGCTTGTATGCCCTGCGACATCTGGTTAAAGGCGCGAGTCACCGCTCGAATTTCTGACGGGCCTTTTTCATCCAGTGGCGGCGGAATTTCCCCGCGCCCCACCTCTTTCGCCGCCTTCTCTAGTGCAGTTAAAGGCCGGTTTTGCAGACGAACAAACAGCCAGCCGCCAGCGACAATCAAAATTGCAACAAATAAGCTATTGCGAAATAACGGTGCAAAGTCACCTTCTCTTAGCTCAGTTAACGGAATACGCAGCAAAGAATTCGGTAAAGAGTCGATTTTCATCCAGAGCACATAGCTGTGACTATCAACTGTCATACGCACTTCAGTTTTCACGCCAAGCTCGTGACTCATATCTTCACTCATAAGTTCAATTGGCACCGCCTGATTGTACTCCGATTCAACTACAGGGTTTTTGCTCGAGTGGATGGTCACTCCAAGTTGTTCTAATACTCGATGGCGATTGGGGTCGTTGACACTCAACGAGTCCTTACGGTTGGCTTCTTCGAGCATCAAGCTAATTTCGTGACCAAGAATTTTATTGAATTGCTGCAAGCTGGGCATCAACGCATAGTTGAATACCGCGTAATAAGAATAAACTTGGCTTGCGATCAATAGAGTGAAAAAGATAATGATTGATTGAGTGAAAGAGCTGCGGATACGCATTGGGTTGATCCAAGATTAAATAGGTAAAAATGAAAAAAGCACCGACTTAGTGGTCAGTGCTTTTAGACAGAGCGAATTATACGTCTTTTCCGTCAGGAACGAATACGTAGCCCAGCCCCCAAACCGTCTGGATATAACGAGGCTTGCTTGGGTCAACCTCCAGCATGCGCCGTAATCGAGAAATTTGCACGTCAATGGAGCGCTCCATTGCCGAGTACTCACGACCACGCGCCATGTTCATCAGCTTGTCACGAGACATAGGCTCTCTGGCGTTGGTGACCAGTGTTTTAAGGACGGCAAACTCACCGGATGTGATCGGCATAGGCTCTTCACCACGAAACATTTCGCGCGTGCCCAAGTTTAAACGAAAATCGCCAAACTCAACCACCGATTCCTCGGTACTCGGCGCTCCCGGCGCTTCGATTATTTGACGACGTAGAACGGCCTTGATTCGAGCCAGCAGTTCTCTTGGATTAAACGGTTTTGGCAAATAATCGTCTGCACCCACTTCAAGGCCAACGATACGATCTACCTCATCACCTTTTGCTGTCAACATCAAAATTGGCAGCATGTTGTTTGCGTTACGCAGACGGCGACAAATGGACAAGCCATCTTCACCAGGCAGCATCAGATCGAGAACCATCAAATGAAAATTTTCACGGGTTAGCAATCGATCCATCTGTTCACTATTGGCCACGCCACGCACCTGAAAACCTTGTTCAGTTAAATAACGCTCTAGTAAAGAACGTAATCGTGCGTCATCATCGACCACTAAAATTTTGTAGTTTTCTTGCATCTTTTGACCCTACCCACTTCAATCAAGCTCGACTTAGCTAATAACGAGCCAGGAAAAATGTAACATCCTTTTTGCTAACAGAGCGACAAAGAATTGTTAACGTATATTTCTTTGTATCTAATAGCAAACCAGGTTGCAATTTGCTCTCGCCCATTACTTGACTAAAAACGTTATTTCTTCAATGACTTCAAGTGCCACCACTGTTGCTTACCGCAATGCAAGCGTTCACAAAAACAAATCCGATTTACTTGCTCTGCACTAGCTTTTCATATTCGATGCTATTCACAAACCACTCTTTGTCACCATCAGGGGTTTTAACAATAAACTCATCATCAACTTGTTTTTTGAGCAAGGCTCGCGCCATAGGCGAATCGATAGAAATGTAGTCTTTCACATCGTCACCGTAGATTTCTTCAGGCCCAACGATGCGAAATTTTTTCACCTCACCCGCATCGTTTTCAATTTCTACCCACGCGCCAAAAAACACCTTGCCTTCTTGCTGGGGAGAGTAATCAACAATGGTCACCTCTGGCAACAGCTTGCGCAAAAACCGCACCCGTCTGTCAATCTGCCTTAATAATCGTTTATTGAAGGTATAATCGGCGTTCTCAGAGCGATCGCCAAGACCGGCAGCCCAGGTGACAATCTTGGTCACCTCTGGACGCCGCTCGTGCCACAAATAATCATGCTCTTTTTTAAGTTTATTGTACCCTTCACGTGTGATCAGTTTGGTTTTCAATACATCTCCTAGTCGCTATCTATACACTTTATTTGCCAAGTAAATAGTTTTTATCACTACCCACTAACACGCCATACTTAAGAAAGTTTTGCCCTAATATCATGCTGTAATCAAACCGAGAGCGATCTTGCAAATTGACCTCGATGGTTTCCTTAAGCTTACCCAATTGCACTGGCAGCCGTACCACAGGCCGAGCATTGGCTTTTTCACCTTTTTTCGCTTTGATATGCATCATTTTCACCACTGGCAAAGATATTTCCTTTTTATTGCCTTGCTTATCACGATATAAAAATCTGACCATCTGCTTAGCGTCTTCCTTGTACAACTTAATATTTTCGGCGCTGATTGAGCTAACATCGGCACCAGTGTCCAGCTTGGCAGAAAAGGTCATGCCTTCCACTTGAACCTTTTCAATATGCCCGGCGCGAAATAAAGGATGTTCAGTGAGCAAGTAATCCACCCTAGGGTTGATAAGTAACTCGGTTTTCCCTAGTTTTCGCCCTAGAGTTAGGTAAGGCGTCTTCTCATCACTACCCAGCTCCTTCAACGCAAATTCTATCGGTCTTTGATGACCTAAAATCGTCACCTTGCCTTGCACCACTGGATAACGAGAGCGGCCAATTTTCACCCAGCGCTTCACTTTCCCTTCACGCTCGATAACCTTGTCACCGTCCACAGCCATGATGTAATCAGCTGTCTGCTTGTTATCCGAAACGGAGAGCGAGCTCACACGCAGAATGGGTGTGCTTATTCTGGTTGAAACTGTGGTCTGCACCATGTTGCCGTCGAGCTGCAGCCTTTCTTGTGGTGAGATAAGTAACTCTTGGTCATGGGGTTTCCTCTGGCTATAGATAGTCAACGGGTGTTTAAACAAGTACTCTTTATCCGCTTCGATCATCAAATGCTGACTGATAACATCACGGCCTATCCTCATCTTACTTTTACCTTTGCCAGAGTGCGTGAGATAAGCCAGCCAATATTGCCTGTGCGTACTGTTAAGCTCCACAGGAAGATAGACCAATGGCTTCATATCACCACTGACTTTAAGCATGCGAGCAACAGGTAAACTGAAAGATTGGCGGGAATGGTTCTTGCCAGCTAATTCAAAAGTAACCTGCTTATGGTTTGGGCTAACTTGAATCTTATCTGCTGTTAAGCGGCTAAAGTTGTATTTCATTGACACTTCAGCATTAAGCATCACATCACCAATCGAAATACGTTCTTTTCGGCCAGCAAGAATAGCGTTTGGCTGCTCTTGTAAATATCTATATCCGCCAAATACCCAAGCCTTGTGCTTTAGCAGTGTTCTGCCAATCAATACCTGAGCAGAAAAGTGGCTTCTGTCGGTGAGATTCACTACGGTATCAAACGTTTTTCCCGCAATGCTAATTGGCATACTCACCAGCGGACGTAATATTGGCTCATTGCTACTACGGCTTTTTATCTGAGAGACTTTAATGAGCGGCCTTTCCACACGAAACGTTTTACCGCTATAAGGATTGACCAGATTAAACGCCACCAACGTCTGGTTACTTTTCTTCTCCAACCACAATTCAGTATGGCGTTTAGAGACATTGACAATGGCCGCTAGAAGCACCCCATCTTTTAAATGGCTAAGTTTGCGATTGTGGGTTCGAATTTCAATATCTGTCGCATTGATTGAGGTTGAATCGGCGCCCGTGTCAATTTTGGCGATAAACGGCACCTTCTCCAGACCTTTTACCGAAGAAAAATACACCTGCTCTTCTTGGCCAAGAACTAATTTATCATCTAGAGAGTATGCGGGGTTTCTTACCGAGTACTGTTCAAGCGCGTAACTCATACTAGCGCTCATACTGGAAATAAGAGCAATAAACAAAAGCACCTTTTTCTTCATTCGTCACTTCCATATTAATTACATTACGGCTTTACCTGCATTCAAACTAACATATCGAATATCCAGTTTGTTAACCTTTTGCGAGGAATTCTTGCTATATAGTGGCGATTTTCATCGCAACATTGACATTTCAAGCATCAAACAATTGCAAAATCGCTATGTCACCCCAACTTTATACCCAAACTACTTCAAGATGCAGGATTCAGGGCGAGCAGATAAGGCCTCACTGCGTCGTTAGAGATATTCGGCGTAGAATGACTATGCCTCACATCTCTGCCTAGCATTGAAGCCTTATCTATCTCGCTGAAACTCGCATCTCGAAGTAATTTGGGTATATTCAAACATAAATATCTAAAGAGATTCACCGGATGAGCCAAGCAATCTGCCAATTAATTGCCAACGAACTCCAAGTTCGTCTAGACCAAGTTTCAGCCGCCGTCACCTTAATTGACGACGGAAATACGGTGCCATTTATTGCACGCTATCGTAAAGAGGTGACTGGGGGATTGGATGATACCCAATTACGTACTTTGGACAGCCGCCTGACTTACTTGCGTGAGTTAAATGACCGTAGGGAAACCATCCTAAAGTCGATAAGCGAGCAAGGAAAACTCACTGATGAACTGGCACAGCAACTGGCTAAGGCCGATACCAAAACTCGCCTAGAAGACTTGTATCTGCCGTTCAAACCGAAAAGAAGAACCAAAGGGCAAATCGCCATTGAAGCGGGCTTAGAGCCATTAGCCGATACCTTGTGGTTACAACCGCAAACCGAACCGGAACACGAAGCGCCAAACTATCTCAATGCAGATAAAGGAATTCAAGATAGCAAACAAGCGCTGGATGGCGCTCGGGCCATCATTATGGAACGTATCGCTGAAGATGCCGAGCTACTTGGCAAACTGCGCCAACACCTGAATAAAAACGCGTTGCTCTCTTCGCGGGTGGTAGACGGTCAGCAATCAAGCGGAGAGAAGTTCAAAGATTATTTCGAACATGACGAGCCATTAAGCAAAGTGCCTTCCCACCGCGCACTTGCTATGCTGCGTGGCCGTAATGAAGGTGTGCTCACTTTATCCATGAATGCGGATCCAGACCAACCAGCCGCCGCGAAAGAATCATTTTGTGAAAGCCTCATTTATCAGCACTATGGCATTCATTTAAGCCAAGCACCTGCCGATCCTTGGCGCAAGCAAGTGGTTAGCTGGGCATGGAAAGTCAAACTCTCCATGCACATGGAAACTGAACTCATGAGCACACTGAAAGAGCGCGCCGAAATTGAAGCAATTAACGTCTTTGCCACCAACTTGAAAGATTTATTGATGGCAGCGCCTGCTGGACCGCGCGCAACACTTGGCTTAGATCCTGGCTTAAGAACTGGCTCAAAGATCGCCGTCGTCGATGCCACAGGAAAGGTACTGACCACAGAAACCATTTATCCGCATCCACCGCAAAACCAATACGAGAAATCGGCGCATGTCGTTGAAGGGCTGATCAAAAAATACCAGGTTGATCTCGTTGCAATTGGCAATGGTACGGCGTCACGGGAAACCGACGCTTTTGTGGCAGAGATCATTAAGCGCGGCAAGTTAAACGTGCAGAAGATCATGGTCAGCGAAGCGGGGGCGTCTGTCTACTCAGCGTCTGAGCTAGCCGCTAAAGAATTCCCCAACATGGACGTGTCTCTGCGCGGCGCTGTGTCCATTGCAAGGCGACTACAAGATCCACTAGCAGAGCTTGTCAAAATCGACCCGAGATCCATCGGTGTCGGCCAATATCAACATGATGTCAGTCAGTCTTTGCTATCGAAGCAACTTGATGCCGTAGTAGAAGACTGCGTTAACGCTGTTGGTGTGGATGTGAATACCGCCTCTCCCGCTCTACTGGCAAGAGTGGCAGGGCTTAGCAGCACTATCGCTAATAATATCGTCGATTATCGAAATGAGAATGGCCGCTTCGAGTCACGCACCACTTTAAAAAAAGTCGCACGCCTTGGGCCAAAAGCCTTCGAGCAATGTGCGGGATTTCTGCGCATATTAAATGCCAAAAACCCATTAGACAGCTCAGCGGTTCACCCTGAGGCCTATTCCTTAGTGAAAAATATCGCTGAGAAAAATCACAAAGCCGTCAAAGAGCTCGTTGGCAATAGTGATTTTCTACAAAAGCTGCACCCTTCTGATTATATCGATGAGAACTTCGGTTTACCGACCGTCAGAGACATCATCAAAGAGTTGGATAAACCCGGCCGAGATCCACGTCCAGAATTTCAGACCGCAACCTTTGCTGATGGAGTCAATGAAATCTCCGACCTAGAACCTGGCATGGTGCTAGAAGGTGTGGTCTCCAATGTGGCCAATTTTGGCGCATTTGTTGATATTGGCGTCCACCAAGACGGGCTGGTGCATATTTCCGCCCTGACCAACAAGTTTGTCTCCGATCCACGAGAAGTGGTTAAGGCTGGTGATATCGTCAAAGTCAAAGTCATGGAAGTGGATATCAAACGTAAGCGTATTGGCCTATCCATGCGACTAGACGATCAGCCAGGACAAGGCAATGCGCCGCGTGCATCAAACCAACGCTCATCTAACCATCAGCGCAAAAAAGCCGACGCGCCACAAAACAGCGCAATGGGTGGTGCCTTTGCACAAGCGTTTGCTAAAGCAAAAAATAGCTAATGTAAAAAGAAATACCCACTTACCTAGGTAAGTGGGTATTGGCTGGTGCAATGATTACAACGCAAGCGTTATAACACTGCTATTACGTCAGAAGGTGTGTTAGGTACAACCGCTTGCCCGTAGTGATATTTGATCACCGTGCGCCGACAAGCCATTCGCCCTTCTGTTATCGCTGCATCAATCACGCGCTTTGGCAGCCTAAATCGCATCGTATAGCCCTTCCCTTGATGCTGACTATATGTCTCAAGCGACAGCAAGCTGAACAGTTTTTCGAGATGATCTCGACTCTCTTCATCTTCAGCGCTCGCATCTTCATCTGGGGGATTCTCCATTTCATAACTTGGATGCTCTGAAGGGTCCCATGATGGGCGATTTCGCTGCTTATCATCACCTTTGACTTTTCTTTCAGCATTGGTCTTGACCAATTCAACCGTCGGCACTATTGGTTCACGTGACTTATTGTCATGCGCAACCTGTTCCGTCTGCACGTTTACTGATGGGGCGATAAGTGGCACACCAACGTTCGCTGGTGATACGATCATAACTGAAACCTCCTCAGCATCGCCCACAGCCCAATAGTGCATTTGCGCTAAATCACCATCAGGTTAAGCCTTTATCGGCAATATTGAGAAAAGCTTGAGTCATTGTTTGGCGAGTGGTTTTGTAAGTTGCCCCCCCCTTTCTACAACGCAAAGCGCTGCACACACTCACAGAACTCTTCTAGTTCAGTCATAAATGGTGCATGGGAGGATTGACTAAAAATATGCTGTTGGGTGCTCGGCAGTAACTCATCCATATCATGAGCCACTTTAACCGGAACCAGTCCATCCAAGCGGCCATATAGCCTGAGCATTGGTACGGTTAGGCTTTTTAGTTGCTCTCTTTGATCCACATCAGCAAGTAAACCTAAGCCCGACAACAACACTTTTTCATCAGGCTCTGGACGCGAAAGCACCGCTTTCTTAAGCTGCTTTAAGTCCAATTTAGCAGTTGGGCTACCCATGGCTTGCAGTGCCATAAACCGCTCAACAGTGACAGAGAAATTGTCCAGCAATTGCTGAGTGAAATCTTGCAACACCTTAGGCGCGATACCTCGCCATGGCTTCTGCGCAGAAAACTTAGGTGAGCTTGCAACGGTAATCAGCTTTTCTACTCGCGACGCATGATGAATCGCAACATGAGAGGCAATAAGACCACCTAATGACCAACCGAGCCAAATGGCTTTGGCTGGTGCTTGATTAAGCAGCAACTTGCTAATAGAATCCAAATCTAAAGCAGTAAGGGCTTGACTGTGTCCATAACCTGGCAAATCGACCACATGTACACGAAACGACTGACTGAGCTGATCTGCGGTTTGTTGCCACACTGCACCATTCATGCCCCAGCCATGTAGCAAAACAATATCTTTACCTTCGCCCATAGATTGCCAATGCAAACTTGATTGCGCGCTCACACTCTCTACCACTATTTCCATCCCCTACCTGAACTTGAATTCGTCATACTGACGAAATACATTCAGTGTCTTCAAATTTGCGCTATGTTATATCAATGGCTACGAGAATGCATGCACCTCACTCTTCCTACACAGTGCAGCTTATGCCGACTGAATATACCCAATCTAACCCAAACTTGCTGGTGCCAGATTTGCTATCAAAGGCTAGTTGAGCGCTGTCAATGTGCTCGCTGCGGGCTAACGACCCAAACCCCAATGGCGCATTGTGGCACATGCCTTTCCAACCCTCCGCTTTGGCATCAACTGTACTGCTTGAGTGAATATCGGCCTCCACTGTCGGTATACCTACACAAACTAAAACATGGCAAACAGTTTTGGCACGCATCCAGCCTCGCTCAACTACTCGCAACGAGAATTGACCATCGACCAGACACCATCACTTACGTGCCGCTGCACTGGCGAAGGCAATTAGTTAGAGGGTTCAATCAAAGTGAGTTATTGGCGAGACAGTTAAGCTCCTTGCTTGACGTGCCACTAGAGAGAAAATTGTTTACCCGGGTTAAACCCACCTCCAAACAACAAAGGCTCAGTAAGACACAAAGAAAGCGCAACGTTCAGCAGGCTTTTCGCCTTAATCACCCTCCAAAAGGAAAGCACATTGCCATCGTGGATGATGTCGTCACAACAGGTGAGACCGTAAACCAATTAGTGAAACTACTTATAAAACAGAATGTAAGGCAGGTAGATGTATACTGTATTTGCCGAACATCAGACCAAACGGACTAAAAAACTAGATCTCTCGCACGACAAGAGTAGAATAGGCGCTAATAACTTACAAAATTAGTCAGGTATTCATTGTGTCCGATTCTATTACCATTACTGAAGCTGCGCAAAGCCATTTTGTGAACCTTTTAGAGCAACAACCTGAAGGCACTAATATTCGTGTGTTTGTGGTTAATCCGGGAACTCAAAGTGCAGAATGTGGCGTATCTTACTGCCCAGTCGAAGCGGTTGAAGGCTCTGATACTGAGCTAAAGTTTGCTGGTTTTTCTGCGTATGTTGACGAACTAAGCTTACCATTCTTAGAAGATGCCGAGATTGACTACGTCAGCGACAAAATGGGCTCTCAACTTACCTTAAAAGCACCAAACGCAAAAATGCGCAAGGTGGCTGATGACGCACCATTGATCGAGCGTGTTGAATACGTGATTCAAACTCAAGTCAACCCTCAACTTGCCAGCCATGGAGGCCATGTCAATGTCGTTGAAGTCACCGAAGATGGCGTGGCCATCGTCGCATTTGGTGGCGGTTGTAATGGCTGTTCAATGGTAGATGTGACCTTAAAAGAAGGCATTGAAAAGCAGCTACTTGACATGTTTGAAGGTGAACTGTCTGCCGTGCGCGATGCAACCGAACACGACCGTGGTGAGCACTCTTACTACTAACCTTTTATTGAGGCCGTTGTAGCAACTGCAGCGACACTTAATCGGTGAACAATCGAAGCCAGAGCAAACACACTCTGGCTTTAATTTTATCTTCAAGGCAATAAACACCCCATCTATTGCTTTTCAATCACACCCGTTTTCTCATATAGTTATACTCACTGATTCAGCTAAGGAGAGAGTACTGTGAGTAAACGAACTCCACCTGTAATTTTATGCAAAAAGTCTGTCGCCCAATCAAGATTGTTTACTATTGAGTCTCTCGATTTACGCTTCAGCAACGGTGTTGAAAGAACCTACGAACGGCTCAAACCCAGCGGTCGCAGCGGTGTCATGATGGTGCCTGTCACTGATAAAGGTGAATTGTTGTTGATCAGAGAGTATGCCGCAGGAACAGAAGATTATGAGTTGGGATTTCCAAAAGGCTTGGTTGATTTAGGTGAAACGGCAGAGCAGGCCGCCAATCGTGAACTAAAAGAAGAGATTGGTTTTGGCGCCAAGAGACTCATGGCTCTCAAAGAGGTCGTGGTCGCCCCATCATATTTTTCCAGTAAAATGACTCTTTTTGTCGCACAGGATCTATACTCAGAGACATTAGAAGGTGATGAGCCTGAGCCGTTAGACGTCGTACGCTGGCCTTTATCACAAGCAGAAGAATTATTATCACATCTCGATTTTTGTGAAGCACGCTCGATCACCGCATTAATGCTTACGCTTAAGCATCTTAAATTATCATAAATTTAGGCGTTAGGAGCCCATATGCCTGCCACATCGGATTTGTCCCATCTCTTGCCTTCGATTATCGAAATCGCGCGCTCGGCTGGCCAACTGATTCTCGACATTTACGAAAATAAACAGTACCAAGCCTACACCAAAAGCGACCAAACGCCCGTGACCAGCGCCGATATTGCCGCGCATAAGCTGATCAGTAAACAACTTGCCGAGCTGACACCAGATATTCCAATATTGTCCGAAGAAGCAGCCGATATCGGCTATGAAGAGCGCTGCCAATGGGATAGATACTGGCTAGTTGACCCACTAGACGGCACCCAAGAGTTTATTGCCCGTAGTGGTGATTTTGCCACCATCATCGCGTTAGTGGAAAACAACCACCCAATCATGGGCGTGGTCTATGGGCCTGTGTCTGGCGTGACATACTACGCTCATAAAGGAAAAGGGGCCTGGAAGATCCCAGATATAGATAACAGCATCCGCATCAACACGTTAACACATGAAGAAAGCACTTCTTCGATTTCTATTGCCATTAGTCGCCGACAAGACATTAATCGCATTACCAGCCGAATGAGCACTTCATGGGATTATGACTTGGTACCACTTGGCTCAGCCGCACTCAAAGCGTGTCTAGTGGCAGAAGGCGCGGTGGATTGTTACTTGCGTATAGGCCCGACAGGCGAGTGGGATACCGCCGCTACGCAGTGCATTGTCGAAGAAGCTGGCGGCCGGATACTCAGCACTCAGCTTGAGCCTCTTTCTTACAATGAGAGGGAGAGTTTTGAAAACCCGAACTTTATAGTGATTGGTGATGAAGGCTTACCTTGGGATCAAGTACTAAAAGTAAAGGATTAAAAGTAAAGGACTAACCCATTGGGTTAGCCCCTTATTATCGAGTAAAATTATATTGAGCTTATCAGTAAACTAGATTCTTCCGGCTTGATTGAAATGGAAACGACCCTGATTATCAGGTCTCCCCAACCACTGCAATTGTTTGACCAAATCAGTAGGAAACTCTGCTCCTGGTTTAAACCAACCCTGCACGTCATATCCACTGCGCTCGCTAAACTGCCCAGAAAACTCACTGCTCATTTGAGCATTGTTTTGCTTGCCAGTTAACGACCACTGACCTTTGCTAAATTGCAGATCCGCCATGACAGGGCCAAGCTTTAAGCTACCAATGGGCGAGCCAAGATAACTGTCATTCCACGCCAAGGTGCCGATATCTTTTTCCGTTTGCGTATCCGCAAAATCGACATGCCTTAATGACAGCTCCATTTGTCCGCCTAAAGTGACCGGTAGGTTTGGATTCACGTACCGTAGCACTTTTTCAGCTGGCATGGAGGCAATGACATTTTTCGCATAAGGGCCGCTGAAACGATAGCCCATGGTCCCTTTTCCTCTTAGACCTAAGTCACTGCCGCGTCCAAAGCGCACTTGCGCTTCGAGGTTGGCCAGAAATAAAGGAGCCAAGTGAATCTGCCAATCGACTTCCCCTAAAGGCGTGCGCTGCCAGCGCACATTGGACGCGCTGCCTGTCCACACCGTGCCACTGACACCTGATACGGAGAGCTGTGGGGGTAAGGGCAGATATTTCACCACCAATGACGCAGGCACATGGGCGATCAAGCTAATGATGAACACCAATACCAACAAGGCAATCCACACCGTTTTACTGCTAAGAATCGATTTAAAACGCTCCAAATTAACCTCGCTTAAACTGCAGTCGATTGATTTGTATCACACCAGGAGTATCTGTCTTAGCCACATCCATAAATGCCACGTTGACCCCTTGTTTTTCTGACAAATAATCTAACCAGCTAACAAACTGCTTAAATGGCAATGGTTGAGTCCATACCTGCAACATATCGCCATTCGGTTGTACCCGAATAAGCTCGATATTAAAACGACGTGTAGAAGACGAGATGATTTGGTTTAGGGTCTGACTCGAGGTCGCCACCCCACTTTGTGCCCTAAGTTCGGTGATTTGATCGGCTTTCTCTTTTACCCAAGTCAGCAACTCGCGGTCACTGCTAATGCGCATATGAGCCGTTTGCGAAGCATCAGACAAAGGCTGCAAAATGGCGCTGTAGATAAGGTAGACCGCAAACACCACCGAGCAGACGATCACCAAGCGCTGCTCTCGCTGAGAAATGGAGCTCCACCAAGCTTTAGCTGGCTCTAATAACTTTTCCATTTTACGTTAGCCTCCCTTTTTGGTGAGTAAGAACGTACCGCTAACCACATCGCCATCACGACCTAGCTGGCCTTCCTGCACTTTAAACTGCTTTTGCAGCTCGATACGCGCTTTTTCAAAGCTTTGGAAATCTTTGCTGCTGGCTTCAATTCTCAGCTCACCCCGTGAGGAATCGTATTTGATACTTTGCAGCTCCATACCGGGCACAGACTCTACGGTTTCTGGCAGTTTATTTAACCAAGCCAACATAGACGCTTGGTTATCGGCTCCTGATAGGCGCTGAACTTCATCTTCCATCAGGCGCTTCAAATAACTCATGGTCGGTATACGACGCTTATTAGGGAAAATCTGATGAAAAATACGTTCACTTTCCGCGCGATACGCTGCGGCTTGATTTTCGTATTCGTTGACCTTTAATAAGTTGTACCCGGTGACGATAACAATCAGCACCGCCGCTGAAATAGCGGATTTCTGCCAAACCTTCCAATGCCTTAATAACGCCGATTTTGGCTTGAATGCTCCGGTGAGCAAGGTAATAGAGCTTTGACTGGCCTGACTTGCCAACAAATTCCAAATCGAGTCATTCTCTTGCTCACACCATTCTTGCTCTGAGGCATAGTCCATGTCTGGCAATGAAGAGTAGGCAGTAAGAGAAAGGTATCTGTCGTCTTCTTTTACCCAGTCAGAGTCTTTCAGCACTTCCAACCAATCAGGATCGACGGCCAAACCGAGATAATCGCCTTTTTTAACTAGCCATTGCCCTTGAAAGTACGCCCCTGTCAATTCATCGCTAGATGGCAAAGCCAGTATTTCAGGCAGAACACGTTTTACTTCAACGCCCATGCGTCGCAGCTGCTCAAGCACATCATCGAGCCAAGCGCGATTGACACCACACACGACCGCTTGCTGGCCTTTTTTATCCAGCACAGAAAAATGCAGCTCATCGACATCCTGCGCAACATCATCTTCTAACAAGTAGGGTATTAAACCGTCCAATTGACGAGACGCACCGGCGGGAATCTCCACTTCCGACAAAATCACATCGTTCGCCGCAAGCAAGATAACGACCTGACGCTGATCGGCGATTTGTTGTATTTCTGATATGTTTTCCCAGGTGGCCAATTCACCAGACTCAACAACTTGCTGTTGAGTGTTCGACCATACCAACCAAGGTATCGCCGACGTTGTTTGACTACTCAGACGAACGATCAAGCACTCGCTCACTGATTCCTCCAAAGCGGCGGCGTATCACCGTCGCAGTTTTTCTATCTTTACTAAACAATAAGCTTCGAATTCTTACTCTCGAATCTCCAACGAAAATTTGTGCATCCAACCCAAAGTAGGCACTGTCCACGGTGAGGTACTTTTCCGCATCCGAACGCGCCGTATCGCTAAGCCCGGTCAACACCGATGAAGAAGACATAAAGGCACTCACTGTCTCCCAACCCTTCTCTGGACGATCAGCAATAATTTGTTTGGCATTAGATACACTTAAATTAGGGTAAAACAAAGCCGCCAACAAGTTCGCTTGATTCGGCTTGAGAGTATTCACATTCATTTTCCACTCCGTGGTCGGCAAGGCGCAGATAAACGGCTGTATCTCGAGCATAATCTTGCCCGTCATTTCATTGACCGCACGCAGCTCACTGCTGTCGGCCATCATACCATTTGGTGGTAAATACGATGGTTTAAGTGATTCGTAATGACTGTCAGAAATTCCTGTCATCGCACGCACCGCTTGATTTGCACTGACATACGACCAAGTCGAATTGGCGATCACTTCCGCCTTGTAACTCTCCACTCCGACACTTTCTAATAGGTTTTGGAAAAAGCGAACCAGATAAGGTCCATTGGGAGAATTGGAGGTCGGCGCAACCCCTGACAAAGCATTAATATTAAAGCAGGCTTGTTTGTCGACGATCTTACCTTTCATTTTACCGTAATCTAAATCCAAGCTCATCTCCTTACCACCGTAGGCCCACGGCTGAGATAGATTAACGGTTTTATTGCTATCATTTTCAGACTGCTTATAACTTTCTTCTATCGCTTTTTCGGCCAATGCCTCAACACCGATAGCATACCAATAGGCCTGCTGATGGTTGATCTGGTTACCCGAGCGTTTGAATTGCGTAAATAATCGCTCTGACATGGACGCCGCAATCGCTGCCATGATGGCCACCAGCATTAATATAATAATCAGTGCCACACCGCGCTGTCGGCGTCGTCGCATACGGTTTTTTGTGGCCAACGATGGTTTAGGTATCATTGTTACCCCCACTATCGCTTGAGCTAGACGAATCGTTATCGTTACTGGCAACAAGATAGATACGTTTGAGCTTGCCAAAATCTTGCAAGGTCAGATCCACTTCAATCGCCTTTGGCAATTTGTTTGCCTCTTCCCATTCATCGCTCCACTCCGAACCATTGTAAAAGCGCAGCGAAAAGGCATCGACTCCGGTTAGCAAAGGCGTCACTTCGCCTTTGTCTCCCGCAGGAGTATCGGGATAGCGCCACCACACCCTTTGCAGCACCTTGTTTTTAACGCGATAGCCCACCTTGGTCACTTCGCCACGCGGAAATTGTTGCATCGGATTAAAAAAGCCATAATGGGTGAACATCACCCCCTTGCCGTCGGAATCTAGCAGGTAATCTTGATACATAATGTATTCCGAGCTAGGGTCGCTGCCATTGGTACGAAAATGCCGCTGGGCAATTTGTCGAAAGTCGTTATCCATAAACACCAAGGCACGTTGCAATGCTTTCAGCCGATCAACTTGGCTAAGTGACACTGCATTACTTCTTTGTACCTGGTTAACAACTTGATAAGCGGCAATGCTGAGGCTGGCAAAAATGGCGATGGCCACTAGCACCTCAATGAGCGTGAAGCCTCGACTGGCTTTATTGCGTGGTATTGTTCGGGACATAACTTCTTACCGTCACTATCGGACTGGAGGTTTTACTGGTTGCGACGCTCACGTCGAACGCTTTCAACAAATTGTCCGTGGTGGCAATGGGGGTCACTTTCCAATACCAAGTGTGCCCGGCCATTTTTTCTGTCCCTGAACGCTCTGCCAAACTTTTTGGCTTCAGCATTTGTAGCGCCATCTGATTGTCCACCACCATTGAAGCGAAGGTTTTTTCTTGCAGGTAACTTAACGTATTGATGTGTTGTGTCACCATTCTAATGATGGCAATCGCCGCAGTGGCAAAGATAGCCAGCGCGACTAACACCTCTAACAGCGTCATGCCGCGGGTTTTATTTCTCATCGGTCTCTCCCGGCTGGCGGAGAAGAATTTGACCATTGGCTTTGGTTAATACCGTCCAACCATTTTCCGAAATGGAAGAGTTGGCCGGATACAGGGTGAGTGAAAAAGGCGTCACTTCACCACTAGAAAGAATGAATATTTGCGGCGGCTCTTGTTTTTTTTCCTTATCATCTGAGTCATCAAACTTGCTGTCATCAAACAAGCTTCCGGGCTTAAATAGCCGATCGTTATCTTTCCAGACACCACCGCCTAGCTCAAAGTGCAATGACAAGTCACTGGGTAGCTGCGTTTGCGCTGACATATTTTCCAGCTTCTTCACTTGCCAGCCTTTTTCGCCGAGCGTCATAATGGTGTAACGAGATTTGGTCTCATTGACTCTGATGCCATAGTCCTGGCCATTCAAAATAGCTTCTTCATTAAGAAGCTGTAAGCGCTGATACAAAAGTTGCGCCGATTTTTTGGCAAAGTCCTTTTTATTGGTCGGCAAGGTAGAAATCACTGCAACCGCCGTAATTGCTACTAGCAAAACAACCAAAAGAACTTCGATGAGGGTGAAACCACGGTGTGACTGCATAGTGAAATTGGGGTGGCTTGCGCCACCCTCTCAAGTTATTGGAACTTCTGAATATTCCAGTTACCGATATCGGAGTTAGCGCCAGTGCCACCTTCTTGACCATCTGCGCCTAGAGAGAACACGTCAACAGCGCCATGTTCACCTGGGTTTTGGTAATGATAAGGACGGCCCCATGGGTCATCTGGTAGACGCTTGATATAACCGCCATCACGGTAGTTACGCGGTTCAGGATCGCTACTTGGCTTTTTCACCAAGGCTTCTAGGCCTTGATCTGTGGTTGGATACACGCCATTGTCGAGCTTATACATATCCAGCGCATTTTCTAATGCCACCACGTCGGTAACCGCTTTTTGCTGATCCGCTTTTTCCTTGTTGCCCAGTAAGTTCGGTACAACCACACTCGCCAACAAACCTAATATAACAATCACAACCATCAGCTCGAGTAAGGTAAAGCCTGATTGTTTATTTTTTCTTATTTTCATACGTTCTCCGATATTTTGACCAACGAGTCGCTAGACTATCGACCCATCAAATTATTCATTTCGAGCATTGGCATTAAGGTTGCCATAACAATAAACAGCACCATTCCTGCCATCAGAGCAATCAACGCTGGGGTAAAAATCCCTAGCGCAATATTGACCGTGGATTCAAAGTTAGAGTCTTGGTTGTCCGCCGCGCGAGTCAGCATACTCTCAAGCTCACCACTTTGTTCACCACTGGCAATCATGTGTAGCATCATTGGTGGGAACAGCTTAGTTTGATCTAACGACTTTCTTAAGCTGGCCCCTTCACGCACGCTTTCCATCGCGATACCGACTTGCTGTTTAATGTATTGGTTTGACATCACATCCATCGCGACATGCATGCCATCTAAAATGGGAATCGCACTGGAGGTACAAATGGACAAAGTTCGAGCAAAGCGCGAGGTATTCAGGCCCTTGGATATTTTTCCGACTAAAGGCATCGACACCACTTTTTTATCCCATTTCAAACGAATACTGGGCTTACTCAGTAGCCATTTGATCAGGTAAATCACCACCAGAATGGCAATGAAGAGGTGAATACCCCAATGCTGAACAAATTTACTCGCCGCTAATAAAAACTGGGTAGATTCAGGCAGAGCTTGCCCCATTTGTATAATGGGATCAACGATTTTCGGCACAACGTTCGCTAACAAAAAGGCCACAATACCGACAGCAAACACCACCAATACCACTGGATAGATGAGCGCTTGCTGTATGGTTGAGCGCAGCTTCTGGCGACTTTCCGCATAATCGGCCAGTCGCTCAAGTACCGCATCAAGGTGACCGGATTTCTCGCCCGCCGCCACCATAGAGCGAAACAGCTCATCGAAAATGTGTGGGTAATCGGCCATGCTGTCCGCCAGCGTGTAGCCTTCGGTGACTTTGGAGCGCACCGCCATCAGCATGCTGCGAATGCGTGGCTTCTCAGATTGCTCTGATACGGCTTTTAAACACTCCTCTAATGGCATACCAGATTGCACTAAGGTGGATAGCTGCCTAGTTAACAAGGCTAAGTCTGTGGTGCCAATGCCGCGCTTAAAGCTAAGGCTTGACGATGATGAAGCGCCACTTGGCGATTTTGACGCGCGAGTTTCAGACACTTCGACAGGCACCAAGCCTTGCTCTTTAAGGCGAGTACGAACCTGCCTAGCATTGTCCCCTTCGATCACCCCTTTCTTGCGCTTGCCATTGGCATCTAGCGCTTTGTACTCGAATGCCGCCATTAGGATTCCTTAGTCACACGCATCACTTCTTCTAAAGAAGTAATACCTCGTTTTACTTTCTCTAAGCCATCCGAGCGGATGCTTGGCGTCATAGTGCGAACGGTTTGTTCAATCTCTTGTTCACCTGCTTCGCTGTGAATAAGCTCTTGAACTTTACTGTCCACCAAAAGCAATTCGTGGATACCGGTTCGGCCGCGATAACCTTTTTGATTGCACTTCTCACAACCGACAGCGCGATACAAAGTCAGCGGCTCACTTTCTTCCAGCTCGAACAGTTTTTTCTGCTCTTTGTCCGCTTCAAATGGCTGCATGCACTCTTGGCATAAGGTTCGTACCAGTCTCTGCGCTAACACGCCTAGCAAGGATGACGAAATCAAAAAAGGTTCAATGCCCATATCGCGCAAACGCGTGATAGCGCCGACAGCCGTATTGGTGTGCAAGGTTGACATCACCAAGTGACCGGTTAATGAAGCCTGCACTGCAATTTGCGCGGTTTCTAAGTCACGAATTTCCCCAACCATCACCACATCAGGGTCCTGACGTAATATGGCACGTAAGCCGCGGGCAAAGGTCATGTCCACTTTAGGATTTACCTGAGTCTGGCCGATACCATCGATATCAAACTCAATGGGGTCTTCCACAGTGAGGATATTGCGCTCATTGCTGTTAATTTCCGTTAGACCCGCATATAAGGTGGTTGATTTACCTGAACCCGTAGGACCGGTGACCAAAATAATGCCGTGCGGGCGTTGGATAAGCTTGCGGAAGTTATCATGGTTATTGGCCGTCATACCAAGACTGTGCAAATCCAAGCGAGTGGCATTTTTATCCAGTAGACGCATCACCACGCGCTCGCCGTGCGACGATGGCATGGTGGATACACGCACATCCACCGCACGTCCACCGATACGCAGCGAAATGCGGCCATCTTGTGGCACGCGTTTCTCAGCGATATCAAGTTTCGCCATGACTTTCACCCGCGATACCAACAAAGGAGCCAACTTGCGACTTGGCGCTAGCACGTCGCGTAGCACGCCATCGATGCGGAATCGAATCGACAAAGATTTCTCGAACGTTTCGATATGAATATCTGACGCGCCCTCTTTAATGGCCTCACCCAGCATGGCGTTAATCAGCTTGATGATCGGCGCGTCATCTTCGGCTTCGAGTAAGTCTTCATCTTGCGGCAGCTCTTCTGCCAACGAGAAAAAATCATCACTATCGGCACCTATGTCTTCCATCAATTGGCGCGCTTCGGAAGAGTCGCGCTGGTAGACTTGGGTCAGCTTACTATCAAACGCTTCGGCATTAAGCTCTTGCAAACAAAACTCGGTCTGCATCACGCGTTTGACTTCCACCAAGGCCGGGATTGAAATCGGCGCCACAAAATACAAAATGGCTTGCTCTTGTTCAGCTTGGGCGAACACCATTTTGAATCGATTAGCGAAACTAAATGGCAGCCGCCGCTGCACGGTAATATTGGATGCTTCATCCATTATTTCTTACCTGTTTTATCCACTTGTTTGATTATATTTTGTAGTTCGGGTGGGTAATGAGCATCATTACCAAATTTAGGCAATACCGGAATATTGGAATCTTTAACCAAATCCAAACCTTCATCGGCTTTGTACAGCTGCTCGGCGCGAATGTAGTTGTATTTACGCTCAGTCACGCCATCTGCGGCCACGCCCGTGCGGATAATGGTTGGTTTAATAAACACCATTAGGTTTTTCTTTTCCGTGCTGGTTGAAGTGGATCTAAACAGCGCGCCAATAATTGGGATATCACCCAAAATTGGCACCTTGGATTTACTCTCTACTGCACGCTCATCAATCAAACCGCCTAATACCAGCATTTGGCCATCGTTAACCATCACCGTGGTGTTAAGCTCACGTTTGGCAAAACGTACATCCACCGCACCATCAGCAGGCAGCACATTGGACACTTCTTGCTGAATGGTCAGTTTTACCGCGTTACCTTCGTTAATTTGCGGTGTCACTTTAAGCTTAATACCGACTTCTTTACGACTTACGGTTTGGAATGGGTTGGAGTTATTGGAACCCGCTGTTGAGCCAGTCACCACAGGCACTTCTTCACCAACAATAAAGTCAGCTTCACTGTTGTCCAGCACCATAATGCTTGGCGAGGAAAGAATATTGGCATTCGAGTCAGTAGAAATAGCACTGATTAAGGCCGTCCAATCTCCCATAATCAAACTGACTGCCGCACCATTTACCCCGCTTAATGCCTTGGATAAATTGTCGTAAGACCCTGATGACGTAACAGTATAAGGCTCTTGGTTACCAGCACTATTGGTGTAGTACTCCGTTGACGTCTGATCTTTAGCATCCTCCAAACCAGTCATTACATTACCAATAGGCACACCAGTATTGCTATATTGGATCACAGAGCCACTTTCTAGCGAGCCCCATTGCACGCCAAGTTTAATCCCTTGCGCTTCACTCATTTCCACAATCAGCGCTTCAATCAACACCTGAGCACGGCGAATATCGAGCTGTTTAATGATGCTTTTCAGCGATTTCATGATATCGGGCGGCGCGGTAATCACTAGTGCGTTAACCGATTTGGATGGTTCAATAGACACATCGGCCGCCGAGGACTTGCCTGTGCCTTTGGCCGCTTTCTCCGCTTCTAAGGTTTTCGCCACCCCTTGCAGCACTTTGGCGACATCTTCGGCTTTGGCGTATTTTAGGTACACCACTTGGCTTTTGCCTTTCGACACCATGTTGATGTCGAGTTGGTGTATTAAAGTAATCAAACGGGCACGCACTTCTGGGCTGCCTGAGATCAGAATCGAGTTGGTTCTGTCATCGGCCACCAGTTTTGGCTGCATATTGGTTGGGGTATTTTGTGGATTATTGGATTTAAGCAGCGAATCTATAGTGCGGACCACATCGGAGGCATTGGCGTTTTTCAGCTCCACCACTTGCACGTTTTTATCCCCGACCTGATCGATTTTGCGCACAATTTCGACCAGCTTGTTAACCGTATCGGCGCGGCCAGTGATCAGAATGATGTTGGATGGATCATAATGGACCACGTTGCCAGAGCCTGCGTTATTGATCAGCTGACGCAAGATGGGTGAAAGTTCACGCACCGAGACATTGTGCACCGCCACTACGCGAGTGATAACTTCATCACTGTATTTGGCCTTATCACTGCCCGAAAGCACCGGTACTGGCGCGGTTTTAGCGTCCTTGGCACGAATGACTTTAATTACGCCATCAGGCATTTTGACGGCAGCAAAGCCATACGTCTCTAACACATTGAGGAATAGACTATAATATTGTTTTTCATTTAATGGGTCATAGCTTCTGACATCGATTTTACCGCGCACGGACGGGTCGATGATCATGGTTTTACCTAAATTACGCCCAACGGTATCGATGAACTCTTGAATATCAGTTCCTTTGAAGTTAACACTAAACTCATTAGCCAATGCCATCGTTGGCATGCCCAATAAGCTGAGTATCAACAGCCACGTACCCTTGTTAAGCCAATGCTTCACTTTCAACTCCTCTACCTGCGTGAAACCGCACAGGCTTACATATTAATATTGACATCACGTTGCTGCCCGTCTCGTTCTATCGTTATGTTTAGCTTATGATCTTGAACAATTCCTTGAAAAACCTTGTCTAGATTCGCCGGATCTGTGAGATCCAATCCATTTATCTCCGTCGCGATATCGCCACTTTTGAGTCCTAAAGAGGTAAAGAGTTCCGGACTGGCTCCCGGTGAAATCCGAAATCCAACCGACTGACCATCTCTTTTCACTGGAGAAAATCTGACGTACTGAAGAAGCGTTCTTGGCTGCTCGAGAATTTTTGCTATCAATGCCTGCCTTTTCACTGCGGGCATATTGCTGTCCTCGACAGGAAAAATAGGTTTAGCGCTGACTTCTGAAAGACGAGAATATTTCACTCCTTGCAGCATCAAGGTTTCGTCACGGCCATTGTTATCAATGATAACGCGATCGATAAGCACCGCTTTCAATTTTGCACGCGTGCCTTTAATCACATCATTAATGCCGTATGTCGCTTGTTGGCCTTGATTAGCAATCACGGCCACGCCTTGATTTGGCTCAGAGCTTGCAACTGTGCCGACCAAAATCAAGTTCAGTGTGGTTTTGGGTGCGTTTTGTACCACTTGAGCGACCACAGGCGTGTCTTTTTTCTTATACACGCCAAACAGGTGACTCTGCTCAAGTTTGCTCACATCCAGCGACTTGTGCGCCGCGGCATTTCTGTCCACCATGGGTGGCGTCCACTGGGCCACTTGTGATGTATTGCCACCAACCATCCAGACCAGATCGCCCAAGGTCCAAGCAGAAACCACCAGCAGCCAAGCGGTGATAATTACGCTTAGCTTTTGCTGCAATTCAAAACTGTTTTCATTAAAATAGTTCAACCAAAAGTCTGGCTTAGATAGTAAATTTAAATCAATGCGCCTCACTAATGTCCCTTAACAATATTCTAAAAAGTGGTTAATTTGCGCCTAACTTCTGGCAATAGCGCTCAAATATAGCATAGCGCAACCCTTATGCATCAAACTTGGGTGAATATTTGTATCCCACCTTGAAAATTGCGTACCCAAACACCATTGTTACAACTGGTTATTAACAACATTCTCTAATAAGAAAGTAAGTTTGCGTCTATGAAAACACACTCGGAGTCAGTTCGTCTTGACAAATGGCTGTGGGCCGCACGGTTCTACAAAACACGCTCCATCGCCCGCAGCATGGTCGACGGCGGCAAAGTTCACTACAATGGCCAACGCAGTAAGCCTAGTAAGATAGTTGAACTGGGTGCGGTGATCACCCTACGCCAAGGACATGACGAAAAAGTGATCGTAATCGAACAAATTTCTGATCAGCGGCGTGGTGCGCCTATAGCGCAAACTTTGTACAGCGAAACTGAAGAAAGCTTAAGAAAGCGCGAAGATAACGCACTGCAACGCAAACTCAATGCGCACAATCCGAGCCCAGAAAAACGTCCCGACAAAAAACAGCGTCGAGACATCATCAAATTTAAACATCAATAAGCTGGAGTCATTCCAATGGTAAACAATGTGTTAAATCGCTACCTTTTTGAAGATTTGTCCGTACGTGGCGAGCTGGTACAACTAGATGAAGCGTATCAGAAAATGTTGTCGAACAAAGACTATCCAGCACCGTTAGAAACGTTACTCGGTGAGCTGCTAGTCGCCACTACCCTTCTCACCGCTACAATAAAGTTCGAAGGTTCGATTACCCTTCAGCTGCAAGGCGACGGGCCTGTCTCTTTAGTGGTGATTAACGGCAACAACGAACAACAAGTGCGAGGAATCGCTCGTTGGGAAGGCGATATCGCCGCAGACGCCAGCTTGCATGATATGCTAGGCAAAGGTCACTTAGTCATTACTATCGAACCTAAGCAAGGCGAACGTTATCAAGGTGTGGTTGGTTTGGAAGGCGATAACTTGGCGCAAATTATTGAAGCCTATTTTGAGCGCTCAGAGCAGCTTAAGACGCGTTTATGGATTCGCACTGGCGAATCTGAAGGTGTCTCTCATGCCGCTGGAATGCTCCTGCAAGTGATGCCCGACGGCTCTGGCTCAGAAAATGATTTCGACCACCTTGAAAAGCTCACCGAAACCATCAAAGACACTGAGCTATTCACGTTAGAAGCCAATGAGCTACTCTACCGCCTGTATAATCAAGAAAAGGTTCAGTTGTTCGAACCGCAAGCTGTGGAGTTTAAATGTGGCTGCTCCAGAGAGCGCAGTGCATCTGCCATTCTGACCATTGATAAAGCAGAAGTCGATGATATTTTGGCCAGCGAAGGCGAAATTTCCCTGCACTGTGATTATTGCGGAACCAGCTACACCTTTACCCCAGCCGACGTGGCTGATCTATTCGCCAACGCCTCCAGTGGCAAGAATACGCTGCATTAATTCTCATCAAAAACAAAACTTGTAATTAAGTTATCAAAAGGTCAGTGAACATCTGGCCTTTTTGTGATCAATGCCGGGTATCAGCTGGCATTATGTGTAAGAAAATGACTTGTTAATTTTTCTTTATAAATAAGTTGTTTTATGCTAGCGCCAAGCGCCATCTAAGGGATACACTAAGGGCTCCAGTGCAAGACGGGCACTGCAGAAATCAAGCGCCATGTATGAACTGGCTCGCTGTTTTCCATCTGTCTCGTTGATAGCATAGTGAAAAAATATAATAAGAATCTTATCAAACCCTACAATATATCCATAGAAAGGAGCACCTATGACCGTTATGGAACATACGCAGGCTGCAACCATTGATTTAACGAGACACGGAATAGTCGGCGTGACTGAGGTTCTTCGAAATCCAAGCTATGAACAGCTGTTTGCCGAAGAAACTCGCTCTGACTTACAAGGTTACGAGAGAGGCATCGTAACTGAGTTAGGTGCTGTTTCCGTTGATACGGGCATCTTTACTGGCCGCTCGCCAAAAGATAAGTACATCGTAAAAGATGACACCACTCGCGACACCCTATGGTGGTCCGATCAGGGTAAAAATGATAACAAACCCATCTCCCCTGATGTATGGAATGATTTAAAGTCGCTGGTCACCACTCAACTGTCGAATAAACGTTTGTTTGTTATCGATGGCTACTGTGGCGCTAACCCAGATTCTCGCCTAAGTGTGCGAATCATTACTGAGGTGGCATGGCAAGCTCACTTTGTTAAGAACATGTTTATCCGTCCAACTGAGCAAGAATTAGCCACTTTTGAGCCTGACTTTGTGGTGATGAACGGTGCGAAAACCACTAACCCTAACTGGCAAGCCCAAGGTCTGAATTCAGAAAACTTCATCGCCTTTAACTTGACTGAGCGCACGCAAATTATTGGTGGCACTTGGTATGGCGGCGAAATGAAAAAAGGTATGTTCTCTGTGATGAACTACCTGCTACCACTGAAAGGCATCGCTTCCATGCACTGCTCGGCCAATATTGGAGAAAAAGGCGATGTGGCTATTTTCTTTGGCCTATCTGGCACAGGTAAAACCACATTATCCACCGATCCAAAACGTGAATTGATTGGTGACGATGAGCACGGCTGGGACGATGACGGCATCTTCAACTTTGAAGGCGGCTGCTACGCCAAAACCATTCGCCTATCTAAAGAAGCTGAGCCGGATATTTACAATGCGATTCGCCGCGATGCGCTGCTAGAAAATGTCACCGTGGCAGAGGATGGCAAGATTGACTTCGATGATGGTTCGAAAACCGAGAACACTCGCGTTTCTTACCCGCTGTATCACATCGATAACATCGTCAAGCCGGTGTCTAAAGCTGGTCATGCGAAAAAAGTTATTTTCTTAACCGCAGATGCATTTGGTGTGCTGCCACCTGTCTCTAAATTGACCCCTGAGCAAACTAAGTACCACTTCCTATCTGGCTTTACCGCCAAGTTAGCGGGTACTGAGCGTGGCATTACCGAACCAACTCCAACTTTCTCGGCCGCGTTTGGCGCTGCGTTTTTGTCACTGCACCCAACGCAATACGCAGAAGTTCTGGTGAAAAGAATGGAAGCGGCTGGCGCAGAAGCTTACCTAGTCAACACAGGTTGGAACGGTACGGGCAAACGTATTTCCATCAAAGATACTCGCGGTATCATTGATGCCATCTTAGATGGCTCAATCGATCATGCACCAACCAAAGATATCCCTATCTTTAATTTGCAAGTACCAACGGACTTACATGGCGTGGACCCAGCCATTCTAGACCCACGCGATACCTACGCCGATGCTGAGCAATGGAATGAAAAAGCGCAAGATCTTGCCTCACGCTTTATTAATAACTTCGCTCAATACACAGATAACGAAGAAGGCCAATCTCTCGTCGCCGCAGGGCCTCAGTTAGGTTAAGTTTTCAACAAATCTGATTACTAAGATCCAAGCCCCTAAATTTAGGGGCTTTTTATTGCCAGTCGGGTCGATTTGTTTCAAGCTATAACCATTCGAAGAACAGTTTGGTATCGGGTTGAATGGGAAAGTTAGCTAAAATCGTTATTGCGTTGGTATGTCTACTTTTGTTGCTTGTAGCTATCCTCTATGGCTTACTGTACACCAAGCTCGCTACCCCCATCGTCAACACCTTCCTCTACTACACGGTTAGCCAAAATGTGACCGCACAAACAGTGGTTTACCAATCACCATGGAAATTCGAACTTTCGGGTGTCACAACCAAATTAAGCAAAGGCAAAGCCTATATCCCTAAAGTCACCGTTTGGCTCAACCCCGATCTTATCCATAACGGCAAAATTGTGTTAGATAGCGTGTTGGTGGATGGACTAAGCTTGCAAGGCACCATGCCAGAATTCTCGTTTAGCAAACACTTCTTTTTGTATCAGATTGCCTTCCACAACTTAGACTTTTCAGCCAAAGAGTTTGTCGCTCGGGATCTGGACTTGCAAATTGATAAGCCAGTTTGGCACCCAGGCTCTGTGCTACCTTATGGCAAAATACAACTCTCTGCCGACCAAATCTATTACCAAGGCCAAGCACTCGATAAGGTATTAGTCAATGCGGATTACAATGCCAAAGATAGCACCATCTATGGCGCTTCATTTACTTGGCATGGCGCATCCGTATCTGGCCAAGCCGAGCAATACGCCCAAGGTTGGTCACTGGTTAATTTAACCATCAGCAAACTCAACCTCAGCCAAGATGAAGAAACTGACAAGCTGAAACAAGTGCTACGCCAATTGGCGGCGCACATCCATCACATCAATAGCCTAGATATTCTCAACAGTGTTATCCAATATGGCGACTGGACGTTTAACAATCTTGATGCGTCCGCCGAAGACTTACTCACTGACCGCTCACTTTGGCAACAGCCCAAAGGCTACCTCTCCTTTAATGCAGACAGCATCGATTATAAAAACCTGCAATTTGTTCAGCCGAGCGCTCAATTTTACTTCTCACCGAATAAAATTAACTTGGCAGAATTCGATACCGATTTCGAGCAAGGCCGCATCAAGGCAAGCGCTGATTTCACGCCCAATTCCGCCAACTTTTCTCTGCTGCATGCCAGTGGCATTAAATGGTCAACCGATGCCAGTACCGATTTGTCTTGGCTAAGCTCTGCTATTCCGCCTCTCGATAAACTGGTCATCCAGCAAATGGATGTGGAAAACAGCCAATTTATACAACTCACCGACCGACCATTTTGGCAACTTTCAGGCCTTAGCTTTGAAGGAACCAATATGGAGTTAGTGAAAGATGGCCGCTGGGGGCTATGGGATGGACAATTTCAAGCCAGTGCCAGTAGTGCCAGTTATGGCGATCTCATCGCTTCACAGGCCATTGTTCAAACTCATGCTAAACAAGGTAATTGGTCGTTAGACCGGCTGCTGATTCCACTCAAAAATGGTTATATCTCGGCCACGGGCAATTGGGATATTGGCTCTAGCGCAGAACCATGGGCGCTCAGTGTCAACGCTGATGGCGTACCGATTGGCCAACACGAACAGTGGCCAAGTTTGCCGTTTGAGCTAGATGGCACCTTGGAGCTCGCAGCAAACTTGCATGGCATGGCCAAAAGCCAATCCTTGTTTAACTATTCTTTTTCGGGCGATGCAACGGCTAACCTGCGCCATGCCACGCTCTCTCAGCACCATCAAGTCGATGGACAAACGCGCAGCTTGGTATTGCCATTGGAAATTGATAATGTAGTCGCCAAATCGGATCGAGGCCGAATCACTCTCACCAGCAAAGACATCACCGGACCGGGTATTCAAGGCAAACTGGATGTAGATATTGATTTAACCGCGCCAAATCGAGCAAAAGCAAACCTTTCTATCGTGCAAAAGTGCGAGGACAATCAACTGAATCTTGTGACAGGTGATATCGAATCGACAAAGACGTGTAAAAGCAAAGGAAAATCTTAGAGCTACTGGATGTAGCTCTAATTTGGCCAGGTTAAACCGGGTTATCGTTGGGCAAAATCATATACGTGCCAACAAAATCAACCGCTGGGGTATCGCCACTAAAAATAGTCACGTGAATCACCACCCGGGCTTTACGTCTGGAAGCGAGTCTATCTAAATCACCGCTAATGCCATCTAACGAGGTCGACGCAACGGGAGAGTGTTCAACAGGCAACCGATAACGGATTTGACTGTCGGCCAAGACAATATCGCCTGAGAGATTTCTTTCTTTCATCAGCAGCCAAGTCATGCCCCAGCCCGTTAAGGTGGCTAAGGTAAAGGCCGAGCCAGCAAACATGGTATTGTGAGGGTTCAAATTAGGGTTAAGCTGAGCCGAGCATTCAAACTGATAACCATTGTATTGATTGATTTTGATGCCCATTTTATCACTGATCGGTATTTGCTTTTCCCAGCGCTGCTGCAGCTCGCTGCACCATTCAGGCTTTCTCAACACATCCGCCATCGGGTCCAAATGTTTCACCATTTGTTGATGGCGAACAGGGCCTCTCTGGTCATTAACCTCACCACGAGCTTCAAAGCCGTTTTTTTGATAAAACTGTATGGCGTCTTCTCGCGCGTTACATACCAAGCGCTTTGCCCCTTCCTGACGCGCGAGCGACTCCAGCGCTACCAGCACTAACGAGCCCATCCCCTTGCCTTGCCGACCATTCTTGACCGCCATAAAACGGATTTGCCCTTCGTGGTCGGGAGTAATATACAGACGACCAATCGCAATGGGTTTACCACGGCCATCCACTATCATGCGATGATGACTCATCATATCGTACTCATCTCGCTCTGAGCCTAACGGCATTTGCCATGGCTCACGCAGCATTTGCCAGCGAAAGTGATAATACTTGTTCAACTGATTGTCGGTTTTTGGCGTAATAAGTTTAAACATCACTCTTTCTCAAATTCTGTAGTCCAACGGCGCAAAAGTCTTCGAAAAGATGCTTGCTACTATTGTGATTATACTTGTAACCAAAACGTCACTGGACCGTCATTGACTAAAGACACTTTCATGTCCGCAGAGAACTGGCCGCGCTGAGTCTCAATCACGGTTTCACATTGCGCGCAAAAGTCGTCGTATAATCGCTCTGCCAACTCTGGATTCGCTCCGCGAGAAAACCCGGCCCGTGTGCCTTTTTTGGTATCAGCTGGTAAGGTGAATTGAGAGACCACTAAAAGCTTACCCTCCACCTGCTTGACGTTTAAATTCATTTTGCCGTCGTCATCTTCGAAGACACGATAAGTAGAGACACGCTCCATTAAACGCTTTGCTTTGGCTTGATTATCATCTTTTTCTACTCCGAGTAGCACAAGTAGACCTTTGTCTATCTCGCCAATGATTTCTCCGTCTACTCTGACCGCAGCTTCACTCACTCTTTGAATCAGGGCTATCAATTGATTTTCCTTCCAACCGGTTTTCTAGGCTTGACGCTGAGTCTATCATGTTAGCCTTTAAGCTCCAGCTTTGATGTTCGCCCAAGGTTGCCGTCACTTCTGCACCGATCAACACAATCAACCAGCTCAAATATACCCAGATAAATAAGATAGGAATCGCAGCCAACGCCCCGTATATCAGCTGATAGGAAGGAAAATGAGTAATATACAATGCAAACAACTTCTTACTCAGCTCAAACAAAATCGCCGCGGTTAGCGCGCCTGTCATAGCATGCGACATTCGCACCTTGATGTTTGGCACTAGTATATACAATCCAACAAACGCAAAAAATGACAGCAAAAAAGGAAGCCACTTGAGAATTAGGTTATACACCCCGCTTATCGTGTCATAGTCCAAAATTTTCAGTGACACCACGTAGGAGGACATGGCGATACTCGTACCCGCTAATATCGGGCCAAGCGTGAGTACCATCCAATACATAGAAAACGAATACACAGCGCGACGTTTGTTCTTTACTCGCCAGATAAAGTTTAAGTTCTTATCGATGTTGGCAATAAGAGCAATCGCGGCCAAAAATAAAATGCCACTTCCTACCGCCGTCATCTTGCCCGTATTGGCAACAAACTCAGACAAAGCTTGGCGCACTACCTCACCAGCGGTTGGGACAAAGTTAGTAATGATAAAATCTTGAATGACTTCACCAACGTTGGAAAACGCGGCAATAGAAGACAGCACTGACAACAAGACCGTTAACAAAGGGACAATAGACAGTAAGGAAATGTAGGCTAGGTAGCCAGCACTGACATTCACTCTATCGTGATGAATTCGACGAATAAGGTGGCGGAGAAAACCTTTTAGTTCAATGGCAAGTTGCTCTAGTTTCAATCGAAGATCCCTGTGCATGCTTTTTGCTAAGTTTATACCCAGACCACCGAAAACAAAAAAGGAAGATAGAAGGGTTTAGTTTTCTATCTTCCTTTTATCGCTTGTGAGCTTAAGGCTGAGATTGATAGTTATCCAGCGCGCGGTGATAATCTTGTTCATACGCCAAAGAGCCCCATAAAGCATGGGCCTTGGCTTGGCTAACTATGTCAGGGTCAACACTCTCCTCTTGTAGCGAATCACTACTTGGGTCGTAAAGGTAAGTGGCTGGCCCTTTTTCTGGCCGAATCACCACCAACTCATTGTTGGCATTTAACCAACCAAAATTGCGATCTCGTTGCATCAGTGCGCGCTGCTTATCCAATGGCACGGGCTTGGTCAGATCGTGGCCAATCATAGGCGTATAACCGCTAATACCTGCAAGAGACAGCAGTGTGGGCGCGACATCAATTTGGCTCACCAGCCTATCATCTTTCTGTGGGGAAACCGATTCGCCCAAAATAACCGCCGGAATATGGAAATGGCCCACCGGCACGGGCAAGGAGCCAGTTGCTCGCGAGTCATGGTCGGCAATCACCAAGAATATCGTGTTGTCCCAATAAGAGGACTTTTTCGCCTTATCGATAAACTTGCCCACCGCATAGTCAGCGTATTTCACCGCGTTTTCTAAGGTGTTTTTCGGTGAATTGTAATGCTCAATGGTGCCTTCAGGGTATTCGTAAGGCGTGTGATTAGAAGAAGTAAAGACTAAGCTAAAAAAGGGCTTACCCATCTGATTGAGTTTGGTGAATTCTTGATCGGCTTTGTCATACAAATCTTCATCGGACGCTCCCCACGAGCCAACAAATTTCGGCGAGTCAAACGTAGGTAGGTCTTTTATGTCGGTAAAGCCGTTGCCCAAAAAGAAGCTCTTCATATTGTCGAAATGACTTTCACCGCCATAAATAAACTGAGTCACATAACCTTCACTTCGTAATAAATCGGCGATAGTAAAAAAGTCGGTTTGGCTTTTGCCAAGCTTGACCACAGCGCGAGAAGGCGTTGGCGTAAAGCCGGTGATCACCGCCTCAATACCGCGTACCGAACGCGTACCGGTTGAATACATGTTGGTAAATGCCCAACCATCTTCCATTAGCCGGTCTAAGTTAGGTGAGGTATCAATGCCACCAAGACTTTTGACATAGCGAGCACCATGGCTCTCCATCAGGATAATCACAATATTCTTGCCGTGATTTTTGACTGGCGATTGATGATAGGTCAAAGTAGGCAAATCACTGGACGGAAAATTCTTCTCTGCCACATTCATTGAGTTTCTGACTACTTCAATCACTTCCTCTGCTGGCATGACCGGATACACATCAAAAGCACTTTTCTCGGCTTTCATCTGCTTGGCGGCAAATATCATTGAATAGGAAGAGTTAAGAATGAGATCGTTGACCATAGGATCGCTGGAAAAAGCCACTAAAGCAGGATTAAGTGGCCGATGGCCAAGCGTTGAACGCGCGCCCATCACGCCAAGTGCCACCACCAACACCGCTAAAATAGGCCGCCAGTACCATTTCTGATAATGCATATGGCTTACCCATGAACGTGTCCAGCGCCAACCTAGGTAGATGGTGAGGACTGTGGCGACAAGTGAAATAAACAGCTCCAACTTGTAGCCTGTCCAAAGCATGCTAAACACTTCCTTTGGATAAATAAGATACTCAATAAAATTGCGATTTGGCCTGAGATCATATTGCAAAATAAACGGCGGAGTTGCGACTTCCATATACACCACCAGCCACAGCCCTGCCACAATCCAAACCCTAAGTAACCAGTTCCAAATTTTTCCCACGATATTGTTAAACGACAATAGCGTGGTCAAAAGTGCAGGCAGGATGAGCAAATAGCTGATTGAGGAGATATCGATTCGTATCCCACGAGCCAGCACCGTCAGCCAATCGTCTAAGCTTGGCAGTCGATCATACATCCAGATCGCCAAGCTCAATCGAGAAAAGCTAAAGATGATTAAAATCACCAGTGCGGCCATGAAGACTGGGTAAAGTACGCCAAGCCTCTTTTTAAATGTGTTCATTTCAGTCCCTTGAATTAAAATGTCAAATTTATATCTATACCCAAATTACTTCGAGATGCGAGTTTCAGCGATAGAGATAAGGCTTCAATGCTAGGCAGGGAGGTGAGACATAGTCATTCTACGTTGAACCTCCCTAACGACGCAGTGAAGCCTTATCTACTCGCCCTTTGGGAGCGGTGTGAGAGGCCCACTTTCGCGTCAAAGGTCTTTGAAATGGATGACCATTCCGGCAGACCTTTTCCTTAAATTGGGCCCCTCACATCGCTCTGAATCCTGCATCTTGAAATAATTTGGGTATACATGAATATCAGCTATCCAATATTGATACCAAGTTTTGCCACAATAAAAACCTGAGCGTGATTGCGATACGCCAACTTGCCATGTTCACTTGCACAGCGTGCCTTGAATGTGAGCCAAACTCAATTACTTAGCTTGCAATTTTGATTGCACTCTTGTTTCTTAGCAAAAATAAGCAGCGGTTTACTTTTTCTCGATATATTTCTTCACAGCTTGTTTGGATATCGCTAATAAAAAGGTCATGGAATGAAGAAACTTATCCTCGGCATTGTCGTCGTTGTAGCCGTATCGATATACGGATTGAATCGCTATGTGGAGAAGCAACTTGATACCATGGCGCACACCAACGCTTACAATGAATGCCACAAGATTTGGTCTGCAAGGGGGTTGTACCCCACACGTAGTGAAGAAAATACCATTGCCAGCTTTCAACGAGCGTTTGACGCTGGGGCGACCGGAGCAGAAGTGGATTTCTTTTATGACCCTGGCAGTGAAACTTTTTATGTCACTCACAATGACATCATACGCAACCCAGATGGCTCAATAAAAGATCCCAACGCGCTAACCTTAGAGCAGCTTTTATCCCATTTCGGTAACCAATATTACTGGTGGTTAGATTACAAAAACCTTGGCCGAATCAGTGATGAACAAACGCAAGATTCCATCAAACGCCTGCAAGTCATTGCCGACAAAATCCCCGGCATCAAGGACAAACTTTATATCGAGGGATCGAACCCATTGATGCTCAGCGTTTACACTCAGGCGGGCTTTAAAACCATCCTTGCGTTAGATTTGCTACCTGCCAGCAATCCACTATCTGAATATTTGGTCAACTTGTACAAAATCGCCTATTACTTTTCCGATATTACGGTTGTCGCCAGCCGAGCAACACACAGGGTAAACCCTGACAACCCCAAGTACACCACCCGCATTCAAGAGCAATTTTCCAACATCCCGATATTTTTATTCCATACACCCGACGACCCTGAATATTTACAAGAACTAATGGCCGATCCACTAGTTCGAGTCATTTTAGTCGGTGCTGGGCAGAGTATTGATCGCTTTGATGTGCATAATTGCCCCGTTGAGCAGACCGCAAATAACTTACAAGTCAAAGCAAGCTCTGCTTCAAAAGGCTAGAGCATTTTGACCTTACTAAAAAGCCCCTAAACTATTGCTAGTCTAGGGGCTAAGCTTATCCACAAAATGGGGTTATTTTGCTGAGCGACCTGCGCGTTTACGATCGTTTTCTGTAAGATGTTTCTTACGAATACGGATGTTTTCAGGCGTTACTTCTACCAATTCATCGTCATCGATAAACTCAAGCGCTTGCTCCAAGGTGTACTTGATTGCAGGCGTGAGTACTTGAGCATCATCTGTACCTGATGCACGTACGTTAGTAAGCTGTTTGCCTTTCAAACAGTTGACCGTTAAATCGTTCGAGCGGTTATGAATACCAATAACTTGCCCTTCATACACTTCATCAGCGTGCTCAGTAAACAAACGGCCGCGCTCTTGCAGGTTAAACAAGGCGTAAGTCAGCGCTTTACCGGTTGCATTTGATATCAATACACCATTGATACGCTGGCCGATCTCGCCGCCTTTGTGTGGCCCATAGTGATCAAACGTATGATAAAGCAGGCCAGAACCAGAGGTTAGCGTCATAAACTCAGTTTGGAAACCAATCAATCCACGTGAAGGCATCATAAAGTCCATACGAACGCGGCCTTTACCGTCTGGTGCCATATCCGTTAGTTCACCTTTACGTAGGCCGATGTTTTCCATGATACCGCCCTGATGCTCTTCGACTACATCAATGGTCACGGTTTCGTATGGTTCCATTAGCTGACCATCTTCTTCTTTGATGATGACCTCTGGACGCGATACCGCTAGCTCGAAGCCTTCACGACGCATATTTTCAATCAGGATAGAAAGGTGAAGCTCACCACGGCCCGATACACGGAATTTATCTGGATCGTCAGTTTGCTCAACACGAAGTGCTACGTTGTGCACCAGCTCTTTTTCCAGACGCTCAAGGATATTACGTGACGTAACGTACTTACCTTCTTTACCTGCAAACGGAGAAGTGTTGACTTGGAACGTCATGGTTACGGTAGGCTCATCGACAGACAGTGGCGTCATCGCCTCTACATTATTTTGGTCACAAATAGTGTCAGAGATTTTTAGCTCACCTAGACCTGTGATCGCAACGATATCACCCGCATTCGCCTGCTGAACTTCATGACGCTCAAGGCCTAAATAACCCAATACGGTGCCAACTTTACCATTACGCTTGCTACCGTCCGCACTCACAATCGTGACTTGCTGGTTTGGAGCAACGGTACCGCGAGTTACACGAGCAACACCGATAACACCGACGTAAGAGCTGTAATCTAGCTGAGAAACTTGCATTTGCAGTGAGCCTTCAACATCAACTTTTGGTGGCTCAACAGTATCGACAACGGCTTGGAACAATGGCTCCATATCTTCGCCCACTTCACCTTCTTCAAGGCTTGCCCAACCATTCAGTGCAGAAGCGTACACAACTTGGAAGTCAAGTTGGTCATCAGAAGCACCTAGGTTATCAAACAAATCGAACACTTGGTCCATTACCCAATCAGGGCGAGCGCCAGGGCGGTCAATCTTATTGATAACAACAATAGGTTTTAGTCCGTGAGCAAAGGCTTTCTGAGTAACAAAACGGGTTTGTGGCATCGGGCCGTCAACCGCATCCACGATCAATAGTACCGAGTCCACCATGGACATGATGCGCTCAACCTCACCGCCGAAGTCCGCGTGTCCCGGAGTATCTACGATGTTAATGCGATAATCATTCCAATTGATGGCGGTGTTTTTCGCCAAAATAGTAATGCCGCGTTCTTTTTCGATGTCGTTCGAGTCCATGACTCGCTCTTCAGCTTCACCGCGTGACTCTAGAGTGCCTGACTGCTGTAGCAGCTTATCAACCAAGGTAGTTTTACCGTGGTCAACGTGAGCAATGATCGCGATATTTCTTAACTTATCAATCTGTGGAGTGGCCATGGATTTCGATTCACTTTATAGAAGAAGTAGTCTTTACTACTGATTATCAGTGCAAGATGACTTCTTGATTAAAAAAACGGCCATAATGTACCAGATTTTGACGAAAAACCCAGAAATATGTGAACTCACACTCTACATTGCATCGTCTATCGGTCCGAGTCTACAGAATTCAAACCAAGTCTCTATATGCTGCCAAGTATATTGACATCAAATCGAAAGAAAGGCTGAATATTATACTCTCTGCTATTCACCTTGGTGCAATTAAATTTTTCGTTGCACCACTTTGGTTCAAAGATAGAGCCATATTGGTGCATTTTTTCGCACCAAGTGAATGCGAACATCATAACCCATTGAATATTATAGTTATATTTTTTGGCACAGTTTTAGCTAACGTTGGAACCAGCATCGATTAACTCATTCAACCATTAATCAATGCTAGATTTCTTTATTCTAGCTTAAACCGCTTTAACAACACTGGAGGTTATCCAAGATGTCAGTAGAAAATGTTCTATCGCTTATCCAAGAGAACGAAGTTAAGTTTGTAGATCTACGATTCACAGATACAAAAGGTAAAGAGCAGCATATCTCCATTCCTGCTCATCAAATCGATGCAGACTTCTTCGAAGAAGGTAAGATGTTCGATGGTTCTTCTGTTGCTGGCTGGAAAGGCATCAACGAATCAGACATGGTGATGATGCCTGATGCCTCTACCGCTGTACTGGACCCATTTACCGAAGATGCCACTCTCAACGTACGCTGCGACATCCTAGAGCCATCGACCATGCAAGGCTATGACCGCGACCCTCGCTCTATCGCTAAACGTGCCGAAGATTACATGCGTTCAACAGGCGTAGCCGACTCTGTATTGATAGGTCCTGAGCCTGAATTCTTCCTATTTGATGATGTGAAGTTTTCCACTGACATGTCCGGCTCTTTCTACAAAGTTGACGATGTTGAGGCAACATGGAACTCAGGCGCGGACTTTGAAGAAGGGAACAAGGGCCACCGCCCTGGTGTGAAAGGCGGTTATTTCCCAGTTGCTCCTGTGGATTCTTCGCAAGATATCCGCTCCGCAATGTGCTTGATTATGGAAGAAATGGGGCTTGTCGTTGAAGCGCACCACCACGAAGTCGCGACCGCTGGCCAAAACGAGATTGCCACTCGCTTTAACACCTTGACCAACAAAGCAGATGAACTGCAAATCTATAAGTATGTAGTGCACAATGTTGCTCACGCATTTGGTAAGACAGCCACCTTCATGCCTAAACCGCTTGTGGGCGATAACGGTAGCGGTATGCACGTACACCAATCATTAGCGAAAGACGGTGTTAACTTGTTCTCAGGTGATAAGTACGGCGGCCTATCTGAAACGGCGCTATTCTACATCGGTGGTATCATCAAGCACGCTCGCGCTATCAACGCGTTTGCCAACGCAGCGACTAACTCCTATAAGCGTCTAGTTCCTGGCTTTGAAGCTCCTGTTATGTTGGCTTACTCCGCGCGTAACCGCTCGGCGTCTATTCGTATTCCTGTCGTTCCAAGCCCTAAAGCACGCCGCATCGAAGTGCGCTTTGGTGACCCATCGGCAAACCCATATCTATGCTTTGCTGCTATGCTGATGGCGGGCCTTGATGGCATTAAGAACAAACTTCACCCAGGTGATGCCATGGATAAAGACCTATACGATCTACCTGCGGAAGAAGCTGCAGAAATCCCAACGGTCGCGTATTCCCTAAAAGAAGCATTAGAGTCATTGGATGCTGATCGTGAATTCTTAACCGCTGGTGGCGTATTCTCAGATGACTTCATCGACTCCTACATTGAGCTAAAAAATCAAGATGTTGAGCGCGTCAATATGACGACTCACCCAGTAGAGTTCGAGCTATATTACTCGGTTTAATTTGCCACTCTACCAGCCGATAAACAAGCCCGCCAAGTACGGTGGGCTTTTTAATTGCACTCATTCAGCTCATTTATCCATAACAATTTGAATTTATTAAGGTTAAGATCATTTTTACCCACTAAATGGGCAAGGATTTTGCATTAATTCTAACCATAACGGTGCATCATTCGTTTTGCTGATAAAACTGAGCCATCATCGGCTAAAACCCGCAAAACACATTGGGTTATCTAGGCAAATGCGTCATACTGGCAAACACTAAAGCACCAAATTGGTGCAATGGATCATTTTGAATCAATCAGAGGGCGAGCAAGTGAAAGACGATATACATGGTACGATTCTAAATAACGTCGTCACCGCCATGCTGCTGCTCAATGAATCTTTAGAAGTGCGCTACGCCAACCCGGCCGCTGAACAGCTGTTTGCGCAAAGTGCCAAACGAATTGTGGATCAACCTTTATCTAACTTGATTCAACATGCCTCGATGGATTTGGCCCTACTATCTCAACCCTTACAAAGCGGGCAAAGTATCACGGACAGTGACGTCACTTTTGTTGTCGATGGTAAGCCTTTGATGTTAGAAGTCACCGTCAGTCCTATGAGTTGGAATAAGCAGGTTCTGTTGCTAGTTGAAATGAGAAAGATTGGCCAGCAACGTCGCCTAAGCCAAGAGCTCAATCAACATGCCCAACAACAAGCCGCCAAATTGCTGGTAAGAGGCCTTGCTCATGAGATTAAAAATCCACTTGGCGGATTACGCGGTGCAGCACAGTTATTGCAACGCATGCTGCCAGATCAAAGCCTGACTGAATACACGCAAATTATCATCGAACAAGCCGACCGACTGCGAGGGTTAGTGGATCGTTTATTGGGCCCGCAGCGTCCAGGGGTGCGAAAACAAGAAAACCTGCACCTGATACTAGAAAAAATACGTCAATTGATAGAGCTCGAGTTGGGCAATAAAGTGGTGATTGAACGTGATTACGACCCGAGCCTACCGGATATTGTTATGGATACGGATCAGATTGAGCAAGCGCTGCTTAACATCATCAGTAATGCCGGGCAAATTCTCTCGACCCAGTCGCACGGCAAAATCACCATACGCACCAGAACAGTGCATCAAGCGAATATTCACGGTCATCGACATAAATTAGCCGCCAGAATAGAAATCATCGATAACGGCCCTGGTATACCAACTGATTTGCAAGACACCCTGTTCTACCCCATGGTCAGCGGTAGAGAAGGGGGCACTGGCCTAGGGCTGTCAATATCACAAAACTTGATTGACCAACACAAAGGTAAGATCGATGTGGAAAGTTGGCCGGGAAGGACAACCTTCACCATTTACCTGCCAATTTAAGTCATGTCTAACAGGTTAGCACTAAGGAACCAAAGTTATGAGTAAAGGATATGTATGGGTTGTGGATGACGACAGTTCTATCCGATGGGTAATGGAAAAAACCCTCTCCTCAGCCAACATAAAATGCGAAACATTTTCTGACGCTGAAAGTGTCTTGCTCGCCTTAGAGCGAGAGTCTCCAGATGTCCTAGTGTCGGACATTCGCATGCCAGGCATTGATGGCATCGAGCTACTCAAACAAATCCAGCAACGCTCTCCAGAGCTGCCCGTCATCATCATGACAGCCCACTCAGATCTCGATGCCGCAGTCAACGCCTATCAAAAAGGGGCATTCGAATATTTGCCTAAACCTTTTGATGTGGACGAAACACTGGCACTGGTGGAGCGGGCGATATCCCATAGTTTTGAACAGCGTCGCGGACAATCCATTGATGATAATATTCCGCAAGATACACCAGAAATCATTGGTGAAGCCCCGGCAATGCAAGAGGTGTTTCGTGCTATTGGCCGATTGTCACGCTCTTCCATCTCCGTATTGATTAACGGAGAATCAGGTACTGGTAAAGAACTGGTTGCCCAAGCTCTGCATCGCCATAGTCCGAGAGCGAATCAGCCCTTTATTGCTTTAAACATGGCCGCCATTCCCAAGGATTTGATTGAGTCAGAATTATTTGGTCACGAGAAAGGGGCATTTACCGGCGCCAATAGCATACGCCAGGGCCGCTTTGAGCAAGCCAACGGTGGTACCCTTTTCCTAGATGAGATCGGTGATATGCCATTAGATATTCAAACTCGCTTGCTAAGAGTGTTATCTGATGGTCAGTTTTACCGTGTCGGCGGCCACTCAGCAATTAAGGTCGACGTCAGAATCGTTGCCGCCACCCACCAAGACTTGGAAAAGCTGGTTCAGCAAGGTGATTTTCGTGAAGATCTGTTCCATCGTTTGAATGTCATTCGAGTTCAAATACCTGCGCTGCGTGAAAGAAAACAAGATATTGAAAAGTTAACCCTGCACTTTTTGGCCTCCGCCGCAGATGAGCTGGGAGTGGATATCAAAACGCTACATCCCACTACAGTAGAAATCCTTAACCGACTTGATTGGCCCGGCAACGTGAGGCAGTTAGAGAACATATGCCGCTGGCTCACCGTGATGGCCAGCGGCAGCGAAATATTGCCTCGAGACCTTCCTGCTGAACTGCTTGAAGATAAACACTCGCACTCTTTATCTGCGGAAATGAGTTGGCAAGACCAATTATCCAGTTGGGCAACACACGCATTAACTTCAGGCGAAACGGACCTTCTGTCTTATGCACTACCAGAGTTTGAACGAATCCTGTTAGAAGCAGCCCTAAATCACACCAATGGCCATAAACAAGACGCCGCGAAGGTACTTGGTTGGGGACGCAACACCCTCACTCGTAAATTAAAAGAGCTCTACTAATAAACGTTACCGCCTTTATCCTAGCAAGGCGGTAAAGCTTATCCGCGAGTCAACAGAATTGGTTACTATCTATCCAGGTGCAGCAATTAACCACGCTCAAACCAGATTCGTTACTGACAGTCTTGTTATAGGTTCTTATACTATCTCAAAATGGGAAACCGGAAACTGACTATGATAACCAAATCACTCCCTCTTACTGATATCCACCGCCACCTTGATGGCAACATTCGTACGCAAACGATTATTGAATTAGGCCAGAAGTTTTCTGTCCCTCTTCCAGCCTATGATGTTGCAGGTCTAACCCCACATGTTCAGATCGTTGAAACCGAGCCATCATTAGTCGCCTTTCTGTCTAAGCTAGACTGGGGCGTTGCGGTATTAGGTGATCTGGATGCATGCCGACGTGTCGCCTATGAAAACGTAGAAGACGCGCTAAATGCACAAATTGATTACGCAGAGTTAAGGTTTTCTCCTTACTACATGGCGATGAAGCACAAGCTTCCAGTACAAGGCGTAGTTGAAGCAGTGATCGATGGTGTTCAAGCTGGTGTAAAAGACTTCGGCGTGAAAGCGAATCTGATTGGTATTATGAGCCGCACCTTTGGCCAAGAAGCTTGCCAAATTGAACTCGACGCTATTTTGTCGCAAAAAGACCATATTGCCGCTGTTGATCTGGCTGGCGATGAACTTGGCCAACCAGGTAATTTATTTACCCAGCATTTCAAACAGGTACGTGATTCTGGTCTAAACATCACCATACACGCCGGTGAAGCGGACGGTCCGGAAAGCATCTGGTTTGCAATGCAAGAGTTAGGAGCCACTCGAATCGGCCATGGTACCAATGCGATTCATGATCCTAAGTTGATGGACTACCTAGCAGAAAACCGTATTGGTATCGAGTCTTGCATTACCTCTAACTTCCAAACCAGTACTGTTGCTGATATTGCTAACCACCCAATTAAGCAGTTCCTAAACCATGGCATCCTAGCAAGCCTTAACACGGACGACCCTGCGGTAGAAGGCATTGAGCTGCCGCATGAATACCAAGTCGCCGCAATTCAAGCTGGACTAAGCCAAGAACAAATCAAGCAGGCGCAAATCAATGGTCTAGAGATTGCTTTCTTGTCTGAGCAAGAGAAGCAGCAGCTAAGAGATAAAGCCGCCTCTCGTGGCTAACCCGCCTCTAATCATCGTATGAACTCTCATGCCCACAGCTAACTGGGCATGAGTTTTTTTTTCTGTCTATTGATTCTCTCACCTATTTTGCCCTCCCTTACGCTTTATTATCCCGCCCTTACAACTATCTGACCTAGCCAGATACGGGAAAAGTACCTAAATACCCCTTGATATGAAATAGAAGCAATAGCCATAATATTGCAACTAGACATGCCTCATCCTACGCAATATTGCGACTGAGACTTTAGGAATAAATATGAACAGCCTAGAACAGCAATTACAGCAGATTAAAGTTGTCCCTGTGATTGCAATCGAAGATGCAGCGAACGCGGTAAAACTTGCACAACTTCTCATTGAAAATGGATTGCCGTGCGCTGAAATAACTTTCCGAACTAAACAAGCAGCACAAGCCATTGCCAATATGAGAAAGGCATACCCTGATATGCTGATTGGCGCGGGAACGGTACTCAACGCCAAACAAGTCGATGCAGCGGTTAATGCGGGAGCTGATTTCATCGTCAGCCCAGGTTTTAACCCCACAACCGTTAAATACTGCCAGCAACATAATATAAAGATCGTTCCCGGTGTGAATAACCCAAGCTTAGTTGAGCAAGCAATGGAAATGGGCCTAAAAACCCTCAAGTTTTTCCCTGCAGAGGCCTCAGGTGGGATTGCTATGCTAAAAGCACTCATCTCTGTCTATCCAGTTAAGTTTATGCCAACAGGTGGCATTGCCCCCTCTAATGTGAAGCAATATCTTGCCGCAGACTCCGTTGTTGCCTGTGGTGGCAGCTGGATGGTACCGAGTGATCTAATTAACCAAAAAAGATGGGATGAGTTAGCCGCCCTCATTAAAGAGGTGGTGAGTATCGCCGCTTAAGCAAGTGGTGTCTTTTGAACGGGCAATGGAAATCTAGCCAGGCGGAGATATTAATCGGCAACGATAAAGTGCTTTGCACCTAGAAAAAGTAGATAAGGAAAATGCAAAAAAGCCGCTGTAAACACAGCGGCTTTTTCTAATAGTGGCGGAGAGATAGGGATTTGAACCCTAGATACGCTATTAACGTATGCCGGTTTTCAAGACCGGTGCTTTCAACCACTCAGCCATCTCTCCACAAATTTTTTCATCAAAGTCTTACATTCAAACTGCTTTGATTAGGAATTTGTTTCTGTAGCGCCGAAGATTTTTCAGTGAGAAGCGCAGTGTGCAGTCGCACATGAGCATCGCAACTGAAAAAGATTCAAGTTACAGC
>NZ_JAMKMR010000019.1 GCF_023634645.1 Vibrio sinus | reverse complement strand
GTTTAGTCTAGGCCGAGTAATCGTTTGCTCGAATATGCTGTCCATCTATAGAGTGGACCAAGCATGGACTAGAGAACATATTATATCTTGGTTGTCATGGGATGATATATATACATCTTCTATGGCTTGGCAATCCTTGCTCTGGTCTCCAAGGCTGCATAAAGGCTTCATTTATGAAATCAGAGACTACCTAATAAATACCGCAAAATACTTTGATTATCTTGGTGAGCTGAAAAGTCAATATGTTACTTTTATGACTCATTTATCCCTACAGGGGTACTCAGAGTTTAAAATAGGAGAGTTAGCAAAAGTCTTTAATACTATTCCTAACGAATCACTATATCATGTAGCGTCGGCCCTGAAGAATATCTTGTCTAGTTCAGGAGAAAAAGTTAATGAGTTTTGGCAGAATCGGGCTAAACCGTTTTTAACAAAGGTTTGGCCAAAGCAGGCTAAGGTTGATGATAATACGGTGACTCAACTTGCCTTGATATGTATAGCCGCGAAAGAAAACTTCAACGAAGCATATAAAATAATAAGGCATAACCTGAAGCGACAAAGTGATGCAGAGTATATAACAAGAACCTTAGAGCATAGTGGTTTGATTGATATCTACCCTCAGCTCGCGTTAGATTTTTTAGATAGCGTTATTGGTGAGCCAAAATACTATCCACCAACTAAGCTAGTTAATTGCCTAGATAAAATTGCTGGTGAAGAGCCGGAAGTTATAATCAACCCTGAGTTTGTAAGGTTAAAAACCATTACAAACAAGTTTTAAAAAAGCTAAAGCCCCTAGCATACGGGGCTTTAACTGTTTGGCTAAAGAGCCCTATCAAGTTGGTGTCTATTCACTTAGTCTACGCAACTAATACTAGAAACTCAGCGAGGAGACTTTTCCCACACTAAAACTAATCCACCAATTGCTAAATTAGCAAAGTAATTAACACGTTTCTGTCCAGAAATAAGCAAAAAAGTGGTCAAACTTTTTTGTACTTTTTTGGCTCTTTGGAAATGGTAGAGCTCCATAAAACGATCAAACTTTAGCTTTAAAAATGGCTATAGCTACCAGTTTTGAGTGCAAAACCGATCAAACATAATTGTCTCCCGATACCAACGCTTTAGTTGCTCCAAAGCCTAGAGCAACTAAAGGGGATTATCGAACCAGATATGGGAATAGTCTTGCAATGTCGCTTTGTGAAAGCTGATTGACCCGATTTATGTTCGTTTCTGGAATGGATTCTGGGTTTGGAAAGTGTCGTAGTGCACGTTCTAACCCTTCTTCTCTGATGAGGTGGAAAATCGGGTAAGGGGAGCGGTTGGTTAAGTTATCTGCGTCATCAGGCTGGTTTCCCGCAAAACAATAATCGGGGTGAAAGGTAGCAACTTGATAAATACCCTCTAGCTGCTCCTGCTTGATAAGCGCTTCGACCCAGGTGATGAAAAGGTTGTAATCGTCAAAGTCGGCCAGCATATTGGGCACAACAACCAGTGTTGTTTCTAACTCGTCTTCTGCTGTACTTTGCAATATATTCAGCTGTTGCAAAATATCACTTAGGAGTGATTCTTCATCTTTGGCATCACTGACCGCTATTTTAATCTGGTTGTTTCGAGCAGGTTTAGCGGCAAATGGGCACAAATTCAAACCGATGACGACTTGTTGTAGCCACTGCTCAACGTGAGCAGTAATCGTATCTTTGTCTTTTGGGGAAACGTTCAATAGTTGTTCTCTTTACTTTAGGCCTTAACGTTTGCAATATCGTAATTATTTTTCTGCTGCGACGAATTCAGCTTTAACAGGGCGGCACTGAGAAAAATAATAATGGCTATCAGTGCTGAGCCACCAAATAACACACCAGTCCAAGCCCAGCTTTGCCAGCAGAAAAGCAATAAAAATCCGCCTAAGCTTCCACCGATATAGTAGTGCACTAAATAAAGGGCCGTTGCCGTCGCTTTGGCTTCATGTGCATTTTGGCTTACCCATGAATAAGCTAATGTATGGGTAAAAAAGCCGCCCAAACTTACTAATAGCAAACTGAGTATCATGGTCGGCATTGTATCAAAGTAAGCCACCCATATGCCAAACAAAGTAATGATCGCCCCTAAGATAATACCGTGGATTGGGTGTTTGCTTTTGCACCATTTACCTGATAACGATGAACTTAGTGTACCTGCGAGGTAACACAGAAAGATCAGCGAGGCGAATCCGATAGAAAGATTATGTGGCGGGTTAACTAACCTAAATCCCATAACGGTATAGACATTAACAAATATCGCAAAATTAGCGCCACCAATAAGCATGGCGAACCAGATCCTTGTATTAGCAAGATGCTTGACGATCGCTCGGTTGTGATAAAAGAATAAGCCTTTTTGAGGCTTAAACTGTTTCTGCTGCGGCAACAATTTAACGACGAGCAGTGCACCAATAAAAGAAAGTACTGCGATATAGAGCGCGGCTTGCTTCCAACCGAGCCATTCTGTTAGCGTGCCACCTAACACACGCCCTGCGACGCCACCCAACGAGTTTGCAGCAATATAAATACCAATTGCGTGAGAAAATGCGCTGGGCGCCAGCTCTTCAACCATATAGGCGACGGCAACAGAAGCAAAAGCGGCGATCGCAATCCCCATTAGTGCTCGGCTAATAATCAAGGTATAAAAGCTGTTACCTAATACGAGCATGACACCGACCAAAGGAATCATGAATAAGCCGAACAACATGATTTTTCGTCGACCATAAGATTCAGAGCATATCGCCCAAGGAACCAGACAGACCGACAAAGCGAGTGTAGAAGCGGCGAAAATCCAGTTTATTTTTGTTTCCGAAACAGAGAATGAATGAGATAACAAAGGGAGTATCGGTTGAATGTAGTATAAGTTACAAAAGATTAAGAATGACCCTAAAGCTAGGCTTATCACGACACGTTTGTAATCTTGGGTATTATGCTCGATCATTTTTTTGTCTCTAATCAATAGTATGATCAAACTATCACTGATATTATTATATATAAAATATATTTAAACTATGGTCAGGATATATTTTATATATGGAAGTTCGCCAACTTAAACATTTTCTTGCAGTCGCAGAATGTGGTCACTTTACTCAGGCAGCCAAATTGTTAAATATTGCTCAGCCTGCACTCAGTATTTCTATTAAAAAGTTTGAACAGCAACTAGGAGTATCATTATTTAATCGAGCGGAGAGGCGAGCTGAATTGACTCAAGAAGGTCACGTGCTTCTTACTCACGCAAAAAAAATTCTTCAACAGATTGACGATGCTAAATTAGCGATTGATGAATTAGTGGGGCTAAAAAAGGGCGAAGTCCGCTTAGGCGCGCCGAGCATGGTCGGTTCTTATTTCTTTCCTGAAATTATCATGGCATTTAAAAGTCACTACCCGCAACTTACTCTTATTCTAATTGATGCCGGCACGCAGTCGATTCGAGAGATGTTGCTAAATGGTGAGTTGGATATCGGTGTCATCATCGATCAAGACGTGCCAGATGAGCTCGAGACCGATCACTTGCTTAACTGTGAAATGTTGGCGGTGATGGGTGAACAACACGCACTGGCAAATCGCTCGTCGATAACATTTTCGGACTTCTTCGACCAAGAGTTAGTGATGTTTAAACCTGGATATTTTCATAGAGATTACATGGATAGAGCATCAAGACGTTACGGACACGAGCTAAAACTTTCTTATGAAACCAATTTGCTAGCCATGATTTTAAATATTGTAAAGCGGGAGTTTGCGGTGACCGCTCTGTTAGATTTGGTCACTGAACATGAAAAGGGAATCAAGGGTATTCCTTTCGAGGATAGGATATATTTGGATCTTGCGTTGGCGTGGAGGAAAGATGGCTATCAGTCGATGGCAGACCGCGCATTTATTGATTTTGTTAAGCAGTATGTTTAGGGGGCGGTGACCTTTTGATTGTTCAATTGGTATTTAGATATAACTTGTTGATATTCTTCGCTCGCTAACAGCTTTTCGATGGCGATGTTAATATCACTTAACTTATCAATAAAACTAGACTTTTTCGATACCATTACATACATGAAATAGGGTTCAAAATTCACTCGGGTTTTAATGATTTCACCGTCGAGATTTAGGGTTTTAATTTGATGGTTCGCCACAATATCACCACCGATGTAGAGATCGGTTCGCTTAAGAGCGACTAAATTAATGGCTGACGAAACGCCCTTAATGTAAGTCGTTTGAATGCCTAGTGGTGCAAGGTTAGCCTTGTACCATCCATTGCCTAAGTAAGTGACGACGGTGAGCTGTTCTGACACTATATCGTTTGGCGTAGTAATGTTGTTTATGGTATCAAGGCGCTCATGATCCCGATAAGTGTAAACACTATTGTTGATATGATAAATCGGTTTTTCAGAAGCGACAGAGTATTTGATTCGCTCAGGCGTGTTGACTGTGACCATGAAGTCAATCAAGCCTGCTGCTATGTAGTTTTGGCAGCGCTTCCAAGGTAACTGCCTATATTCAATTTCCCAGCCAAGTTGTTGTTTAAACAGCACTCGTGTTAAATCAACAAATAACCCTGACGGTTTATTATTCTCATCTAAGTAATGAACTGGAGACCAAGGGCCAAAGCAATAGGTTATTTTAGGCGCAGCATGTAATTTGCCAGCTAGAATAACTGCAAATAAAGCGATGAATAGCAAGCTTCTCATTATCAAATTTCGCTTTTAGGCAAAAATATGGGCTATATTGCGGCAAACTTTCATAAAATAAGTCTTAATTTACATGATTGAGATGTTTATCAGTATGGCTCAACAGGTCGAGTTTTCAAGAGAATCACGTTTAGGAGCTTTTCCGTTAAATTGGGTATAGTTGTATCGTATGGAGAGAATATGAAAGAACATGAAAAGCTCAATTATGTTGAGTTTGCGGCGAAAGATTTGTCTGCAACCAAAGCCTTTTTTGAATCCGTTTTCGGTTGGACGTTTACAGATTTTGGGCCAGAATACACTGCGTTTTCTAACCAAGGGTTAGATGGCGGCTTTTACCACTCTAACGTCAGATGCGATGTCAAAACTGGTGGCGCATTGCTGGTTTTTTACAGCGCAAACATTCAACTAACCATGGACAAAGTGATTGATGCTGGTGGAACGATTGTGCGGCCAATCTTCGAGTTTCCGGGAGGATGCCGGTTTCACTTTCAAGAGCCGAGTGGTAATGAGTTCGCCGTTTGGTCTGAACTCAGTTCTTAACAGTTGTATCTAGCTTCTCAAGCTTGAGGAGTAATTCTAGAGTGACTTTTTGTGGACCGAATGATTGCTGGTACGCTTTGAGTTTGGCCTTTGCGCTTCGATAGTTTTTTCGCTTGATATCTATTTGGCACGCTTGAACAAGAGAAATGACGCGATCTGGTTGATAGGCCAATGCTCTCTCAAAGCTTTCTTTCGCTTTTATCTCTTCTCCTGATTTTAATAAACACAGTCCCAAATTTTCATAACTTGCTGCGATAAAAAGATATGACGAGTTCGATAACGCTTTATTGAAAAGCGTTTGAGCTTGAGTGTATTTCTCTTGTTTGCACAGAAATGCCGCATAGTTATTGAGTGCGTAGCTATCTTCAGGAAAGCTGCGCAGAGCGGATTGGTAAGAGAGGTTGGCTGAGTTGGTGTCGCCAACAACATCATAATAATGTGCGAAAGATAAGAGCACATATAGATTGTTGGGCGCTAAAGAGTAAGCCTTGATAAGGTTCTCTCGTGCAATGGTCGGGTTGTTATTGTTTAAGTAAGCAATACCAAGCTTAGCACGCGAAAGTGCCAGTGTTTCGTTGTCAGCGATGGGGATGTTGGGTGTCTGAGTAGGGGCTGTATTGGCGCATGCGGTAACGAAACCAAGACTTAGACTAATAGTGACTAGCATCTTTATCATAGGTGCCCCTAAATGTGTGTTGAACACCTATGATACGCGTACTGTATGTAGAGAAAGGCGCTAGCCTGTAAATCTACGAAAGGTATATCTCAAACTAATGCGATGACCACATGAGCTTTCGAAAAAATCTCAATCATCCACCGTAAAACGATCTTCACTGAAATGTGCCAAGTCGTAAGGAGTTTGTTGATAGACGCAATAGTTTAGCCAGTTAGAAAACAACAAATGGCCATGGCTTCGCCAGCTCGCTTTCGGTACGCTATTAGTATCATTATTTGGATAGTAGTTGACCGGGATGGCTGGTTCTAAACCTTCACTGAGATCACGTGTGTATTCCGTATGTAAGGTGAGCGCGTCGTACTCAGGATGCCCAGTAACAAATACGTTTCGCTTGTCTTTAGTTGCCGCCAAATACACGCCAGCAATATCGGAAGTGGCGAGAATGTCCAAATCTGTATTTTCTTCAATTGAGGTAGACGAAAAGTCAGCATATCGGGAGTGAGGCGCTAAAAAAGTATCGTCAAACCCTCTTAATATCGGATGAAATGGTTGATGAATTTCGTGTTGATACACACCAGAGAGTTTCTCTTGTCGGGTTTGCTTCGGCAAATTATACAAAAGTTTAAGTCCGGCTTGAGCGGCCCAGCAAACATATAGGGTTGACGTTACGTGGTCACTTGCCCAGTTCATGATTGTCTGCAAATGTTCCCAATAAATGACATCTTCAAACTGAACCAGCCCAAGCGGCGCACCGGTAATAATGAGTCCATCGTAATTTTGGTTCTTGATGGTTTCAAACTGACGGTAAAAGTTATCTAGGTGTTCCGAAGGCGTATTTTTGCTTGGCCGATTATCTATGCGTAACAATTCAACATCTACTTGCAGGGGGCTGTTAGAAAGCAGTCGGAGAAATTGCGTTTCTGTTTCTATTTTCTTAGGCATTAGATTTAGAATAAGCACTTTCAGTGGCCGTATTTCCTGACTAGAGGCCCGAGTTTCAGGCATAACAAAGATATTTTCTTGCCTCAATACATCAGATGCAGGTAATTGATCGGGAATTTTAATTGGCAAAGCAGTCTCCGTGTGCAATATAGACGTCTATACTTCTAAAGCTAACGCAATTGGGCTAAGTTGTCGATAGATAGGCGAGGATTTCTTTATCAAAACAAGTCAGTTATAGATAGGATAGATAATGAGCGATGATTTAACACTGACACTAATAAGGGGCTTGCCAGGTTCGGGAAAGTCAACCTTGGCGAAAACCTTTGGGGCCGCACATTTTGAAGCAGATATGTATTTTTTGGACAGTAACGGTGTGTATGTGTTTGACCCATCGAAATTGAGGCAAGCGCACGCATGGTGTCAGCTTAAAACAGGACAAGCCTTATCACTAGGCCAAAGCGTTGTGGTTTCTAATACCTTTTGTCGGCTATGGGAAATGCGCCCGTATGAGAAACTTGCTAAGCGTTACCGTGCGCAATTGCGAATATTGGAATGCACAGGTCAATACGATAACGTTCACGGAGTGCCTGATGAAGCTATTCGTGCGATGAAGAATAAATGGCAAGCGATTTAGACAGCCCTTTTTAAGGTGCTAAGAGTCTCGAAAGCAACCGGATTCTTTTCAATACAATCAGTTGATAGTGCGCTGGAAGTGAATTTATTTGAATCTCATTTTTCTCTAAGATGACCTCGTTAAGAGGTTTACCTTCGTACGGATGTTGACCCTGTAGTACAGCAAAAAGAATCGCAACCGAATACCAATCATCGAGTGCGTGGGCACTTAAGTGGTCCATCGAAGGATGAATGCCTGAAAAACTGGGTGTCCATGTGTTTACCAAACAATCTTTCAAGGGTGTGCCAATTTTGCGGCAGCTACCAAAGTCAATCAGACTCAGCTGGCCGTTATTGGGGTTGAAAATAATATTGCTTGGCTTGATATCGCCATGTACATAGCCTGTTTGGTGTAAAGCAAGTAAAAGGCGTTCTAATTGCTGCCTTGTGACAGGGTTCGGGGCATTGTTTTTGATCAACTCAGAGAGGGGAGATCCCTCAATGTAATTAATCACGAGTGCATCTATGGTTCTAAATGAGGTGTAATCAATGATACGAGGCCAGTGTGTGGCCGGATTACTGTTCAAAAACTCGGCTTCATTTTTTAGAATAGCTTTTCGAGGGGTAGACTTTGCAAACTTGAGTGTAATTTGACCCATGCTAGGGTGCTGGGCCAAAAATACATGGCTACTCAGTGGTGCCAAAAACTCAATGCCAGATTTACGAAAATAGCCAATGATGCTTTGATAGGCATCATTGGCTAACTGACCGGAGATCTTAGATTGCACTTGGTAAATTAAATGCTGAGAAGAACCCTGGAACAAATGGGTTTTCTCTTCCTTGTGTTTTTATTGCCAGCCTGACTTTGTCTTTACCAAAATCAAACTCAACTTGTGTGTCTTGGGCTGTTGTGTCTTTCACTCTTGGTTCGATCAGTCGGAACCAATTCCAATTACCTTGGTAGCTTTCTTTCGCAATGGTTTTAGATTGCGAGCTGACATCGACACTGAGAAGGTCTTCAAGTTGTGATTCTCCTTGCCATGATTGCTGGCTCCAAAGCGTCGGGCCGTGGCGATAAGTGAAAATAGGTTTATCCGTCGAGATGGAAAACTCTGTAATGCTAGGACTCATGTCCACCGCTTTCATCTGGAAACGTATAGAGATATTGTTGGGATCCGACAAGAATAGTGCTTTGCGAATATCTTTTGATTTATCCAACATTGTCCATAACTTAGGTGCGAGGGCGAGACCAGAGTTGGGTAGCAAGCCAGGTAAATAAGGTGTTTTGTTCGATTCGAAAGAGAAGTTTTTCAACGTTGTGTTGTAAAACTTATTAAGTATTCCTTCTGTTCCAAAAAAGGCCTTCACATCGGCGACGCTAGCATCCACTTTCGATTTTTTGTCAAACGGATAGAAAGGCTTGATTGTTTGTTGATAAGGTTTGTACACACTGGCGTTCCAACTAGAATTCAAATAGTCGTGTGCCAAAGACATGACCATGTCGTTACTTTGCTGAGTGACGTCAGTTAATAACGTGTTCACTAACGTAGGTTGACCGGAAGCCGACTTAGCTAACGTGCTAATTGGGTTTTGCACTTTCAAGGTTGCTGATAACGTCTGGAACGCAAGCTTCTCAGGCTCTTCACTGGTGTAGAACTTATCCAACCAGGTTTTCGCCTTAGTAATGGATTTCATTAAGCCATCTATCGGTCTCATGTTTTGAGAATTTTCATTCATTAATGTGTGATAGCTTCTAAAGTTAACCGTGATTTGTCTTGCTGATCGCTTAGAGTCCTGATCTTGCTGAAGCGCTTCTTTAGCCGCTTGCTTTTCTCCTTCCGTTTTTTGAACTTTAGGCATGGCCAGCTCAACAGATGTATATTTATTGACCACAGTTAGCAACTTGGTCATTGGATTGTCTGAGGTATTGGCGAGTAAATTGATTGCATTATTTAACTCGCTAGGGTTTTTGATGGGCTTCACCTTAACGTTGTTAACGAAATTGCGCCAATAATTGATGTAGTCATTTTGGTACATCTGTCTAAGGTCGCGGCTAATACGATACATTTCGATAGCACTTGGTGCCGTTCCCGCAACACCCTCATAGGCTTGAAGAGCGTCTTGAATGGCTGGAGAGTCCACAGACAAATCCAGATCATTGAACCCAGTTGGCGTATAGAGGTAAGGGACAAAGTATCCAACATAATTGGAGGAGAAGGAAAAGAGTTGATCAAAATTAGTGCCTAGCTCTTTTCTTATATCGATTCGATTGGCATATTTTGGCGAATGGATAATATGGTCATACAGTAGTGTCTCTATCCCAGTTTGGTTGATGACCTTTTTCGCCAGCTTTTCCAGATCCATATTGGGTTTTTTAGGTACGAGATCATTGGCAAACACGTCATCGAGCAGGGCTTTTAACTGGGCGACACTCACGGTGTCTGCATCGCCTTGGTCTTGAAGTGCATTAATGAAGTAGGACTTCAATTCTTCAATATTGGTTCGATCTGGATTAAACAACAGTCGGTAATCATTCAGCAAGGCCAGTGTTTTAGACTGATCTTCTAAGTTCACATACACGAACAGATCTTTTTCTAGCATATTTTCCATGGATGGAAGTAAAACGGCCTGTAGTTCACTAAAGTAGGCGTGCTCGACTTCTTTTTTGATACTTGGTCCAAGAATGATGGGCACCGCATACCAAGGTAGGGGCTGTCGGTATAAATCATAGATGCGATAGAGTGAATACAGATTTGGAATGTTTTCTTCCAAATTCTCAATGTCATAAGGTGAAGCTGATATTGATTCCTTATAACGTTCCAACATAGTATCGGCGCGAGAATCACGTCGACTTTGGAAATCGAAGTCTAGCTTTATCGTCATTAATACCCCAGCCAGCAATAATACCCAAAACAGAGTAAATGAGACTTGGCTAAGTATAAGAATGTTTTCCTTGCGTTTGTTTACTCCGGCTATTTCGTGTTCATTTAATACCACATGGCTCATGATTCTTTGCGCAAACAGAGTCTGATGAATCGGGATCTGTTGGTATTGGGTGAAGGTTTCATTACCCAAAGAGTGGTTGACGGTACTGGCTAACACATCATTTTGTGGATGCTCTTGGCCATTATGGGTGAAATAGAACCCGCGAAAGAATAGGCCATTACTTAATTGCTCACCACGGTACATGCGTTGCAAAAAGGCCCATAAATTTTGCTTAAGCAATCCAAATTGAAATGGTGCGCTGGCTATTGAGTTGCGAAACTCTTGGTTTAATTGGCCGGATAGGGCGTTACTCGTACTAGCAATTAACTGGCTGATTAAGTGGTCATATTCATCATTGAACCAGTTGGCATCGATTCCCCCATGTTTTTGGAAAGGAAAGGTAGCGCCAAATACGTCATCACGTTTTGATTCGTCGAAGGCGGAAAAAAACTGGCAGAAATCGCTGATACTGCCCATGTTGGTCACTATGTTATAAACGGGCAGGTTCAGACCAAATGCATGGTTATAGGTTTTGACTTGCGACTTAATTTGGTCGGCTTCATTCGATATAGTTTCGCTGTTTTCCAGTAAAAATGAAGCTTCGGTTGTCACTAAAATGCCGTTAATGGCTTGTCTTGGACGCCACTTGTTTAGGCATTTACAAAGTGTTTTTAGGTACTCTGGCCTTTGATCATCTTCGCGGCTAATAGAGATGAGTGTCGAGTGTTCGCCTAACCAAAACAGAATCGGAAATTCAATATCATTGCCGAAATCATCTACCTTATAGGCCTCGTATCCCATTTGGGTAATAATGTTTCTGTCCTGAGCTGGTTTTGAACTCAGCATCAAATATATTGGGTGATCGTACTTACTATGAAAGCGTCGCTTACGTTGTTGGAGACGCTGCATGCGATTAAAATGGGCAATCAGTAATTTACGTCTCTTATTGATGATTTCAGCTTCATTTGACGCTTCTTTTTTGTTGCCCTTGATGCGATTAAATAGCCAATAGGTCAGGACGCCAATGAGTAAAGCGAAAACGAAGTTGATCAGCAACATCAGGATCAAGTTAGACTTTAATGGCGTCAGCATCACAGCAGCGGCACCTGCTGTGTAGAAAAAGACAGAGGTGAGCGCTGAAAAGCTTAACGCCTTGCGTCGATTGGGTTTAGAAGATTTATCATCAGCCATAGTTACTTAGACTCTTCCTTGCTATTTGATGGTGAATCACCCCGAACGAGAATTGGTTTGATATTGGTATTATCTTGATACCATGATTTTACCGTCCGTGCGTTGTCTGCTGAACTAGTACGAACAATAACTCGATAATAATTTTTATATGGCAAGATTTCTGTTTTGTATTTCGAAGGTGCGAGCTTTGAAACAAATTTTTCAGCATTGTTTTTATTAGAGAATGTCGCAAGTTGAACAAACCAGGTCGATTTACTGGTGGCTAGGGTGCTCGGCGGTGTTTGAGACACGAGCTCAACTTTGCTTGCCCGTTTTGGAGCGGTAGCCAAATCAGAATCTTCACTAATAAATACAATGTCTTTAACTTGTCCAGATAGAACGTAACGTTCACTAAACTGCGGCAGAAAAGTGAAATCTCGCGCCCGTTGCGGCAGAGTTTTGGTGTACCAGAATTTTGTTAAGCCTAGACAAGTTGCAATAAGGATAAGGAAAAACAGCGACGTCATAAACGCTCTTTTTCTGCGAGTGGGTTTGCGTGTTTTAGGTAAAGACACCTTGGTATGGCAATAGATACTACCTGACTGCCGATACTGACTGATGATTTGTTCCAGTTGATGGACGAACAATTTGAGTTGTTCGCTGCCAGTTTCCCTATATTGCCCTTTAAACCCGACATTAATGAACAAATAGATAAGCTCTATTAGGTCTATCAGCTTATGGGGCTGTCTTACCGCTTTTTCCGCGACAGTGAAAAATAGTTCGCCGCCATTTCGCATCCCAAACAGATCGCTGAGTAGAGTTTTATTTTCCCACCCGCGTTTTTCTCCCCATTCGGTATAAATGATAAATTCATCGATGACAACGGCATAAAGAAAACACAGCTTATCGATGACAGCGACAGGGTAGGTGAGGCTTGCTCCTTTGGCTTTAATCGTGTTGATATCTTCAACCAAACGGCTTCTAAGCGAAGCGAGATCTTCTGGCTCTGGTAAGGTCGAAATTTTCAGAACCGTCGCTAACAACTCGCCACTAATATTGATCAGCTGATTTTCGGCTTTATCAAAGTGACGTAAAAACTCGACCTGAGCACTGGAGACCTTCACTCTGGCTTTTGAAGAGTTACCAGAAGCCTGTTGTTGCTCGTCTGTATCAGCCTCTTTTTCATCCCAGATCAGGGTGGCTTCATCTAAGTAATCCATAACTTTATCTCAGCGCATAAAGAACGACTTCTAATTCTGAAATACGTGCGTCAACGTGCAACGCGAGTGCATCCCTTGTTTCAAGCATATCTAACCAATTTCTATCACTTGCATCGACTTCGAAATAAGCGACTCCCTGCATGGGTTTTAGTTCGTTGGGTGCCAATGGTAATGGTGTCAGTGAGATCCCGGACAGTGAATTTCTTACCAGTTCAACGATTCTAGAGTTGCTACTGAGTTTGGCGGAAATTGGGAATAATTCGTTGAGCTCAGTACTACTGATATTGGATTTTACACTAAGGACAAAGCGGCGATTTGCTACGCTACTTGGGTCTTTAATGATGGTTCTAAGTAATCGACGTTTTTCAAATAGGGCGGTATCCCAGTGGAATTCAATAACAGAGTCCTGTTGAACCAACGTAAGCATATTACGCAAGCTGGAGAATAGAGGATTAAAGCTGCTGTATAAGTGATGGTATTGCAGTGGCAGGCTTGGATCTGGTATTGCGGGCGTCAATGCCATCACTTGGGCTTCAAACTGTCTTAGCTTCTCATAGAGAATATGTGTTTGCAGCTTTGGGTTAGCAATGGTCAGATCAAACCACGGAAGCCATGTGTTGAGTGTTTGCAACCATAGATAGTCTTGCATCATAGACTGGGCGCTTTTTTGTCCTTGGCCCGCTCGTATTCGTTGCAATAGGTTTTGCGCTCGATTGCTGGTCAACGCATGGATTTCTTTTAGTCTCTCTGTCAGAAACTGCGAAGCGCCGTAGTGCAAGCAAGCAGGGATGAAAGCCCTGTCTAATACCACGTCTCCCGACTCACTGCTTTCTAGGATCTTGGCAACAGGAATCAGTGTAAAACCCGAAGTGTCATCGTTATCTAATTTTAAAGTGGTGTTAAGGTGGGCAACATCAATTGAGATGCTCGCGTTCGCAGAAGTTGAGGTATCAAAAACATTGATGCCTCGGGTGAGATAGCGACTTTGGTCGGATTCGTCTTCACTGTAATCATTGTTGCCTTGAAGAGAAATAGGCAGCGCTAGGTGTGCGACTGTTTCAATGGTTCCCTGTGGGATATCAATGGCAATCTCATTGGAGAGTTCAAAATGGGTGCCGTCTGGGAAGACGCCAGCACAAGACGAGATTGAAAGTTTGCCTATTCTTAATAAGTCGTGATTAATAGTCAGTTCTGTAATGCCATAAAATGGCGAAAACCCCGCCAACGTTTCCACATTTTGACGGATATAATTTTGGACATATCGATCCTGTTGTTGAAAATGTTGGGGGGCAATAAACATACCTTCTTGCCAAACAACTTTTTTATATGCGTCCACGTTAATTCCCTATGTTCGTCGCCTATGCCAACTAGGCTTAAAATATTTGCCACCAACTAGATTTTGGTGTCACAACTTTTAACGTTGATTTGTTGTCCTTTATATCCAGTTCTAAATATTGTTTAGTCTGAGTCGGCACAAGCGTGACAGCTTTTGGCTGGCCATCTTGATAATTGGCAAACTCAACCAGAGTCGCGATGTATCTTGTGTCTTTGCTGACATCGAGTTCTATGTCTTTCTTACTTTTCGGTAAGACGACGGGTAAAACTTGTTTGGAGACCAAACTTGAACCGAGCAACTGTACGTCATTACTATACAGATCAATAAATGCTAGTTGTTTGAAAACCTGTTGATCTTTTAACTGATAAAGCTTCACGACCACAGGGTTTGATACGTTATTTTGATATTGATTGATACTAGCATCTGCGTTTACCACCAGTTTATATTTTGTAATGGCTGGTGTTGGATCTGAAGAGCAGCCGTAAAGTAACACTGAAAGCAATACTAGCCACTTTGTCATTTACTTTCCTTACTTTGTTTTTGCATGTTTTCCATGAATAGCGCTTTAAATTGTCTTTGAAAGTCACCACTTTCTTGTCGATGTTTGAAGTGTTTCCGATAAATGCGCCAATATTTCTTGTCTTTATTGGAAAATATCCCTCCGATATACTCATTAAATTGCTTCTCGAGGTTTCTTGGTTCGAAGTGCTCCAAAAATTCGTCGACGGTTTGTTCTAACGCGATAAACAGAGCTTCATGTTGTAACTGAGGGTTTTGTAAATACTGTTCATTTTTCTCCGCCATGGTAATTAATTTATCTATGGACTCGCGTAAATAGGTGCCGCGAGCCGCGACGGTATTAACGGGCAAATACTCTGAGTCTGATTCAGGAGCGGTAAATGGCCCGCTTGAGTCCATAGAATGCATATCCTCAAAGGGCTCAGCTTCAATGTTGGGTTCTATTTTGCTTTTCTCGATATCCTCAAATGGATCTGATTCGAAAGGGTCATCACTTAATACGTGATCTTGAGAAAAGCTTGATTTCGTTTGAGCTTGAGTATCAAATCCATTGGTATCCAAAAAGTCGGTCTCATCTTCTTGTAGTTCTAGGGTAAAATTTTGCGCAAATGGTTCGTCTGGTACTTCCTGTGGTTTAGGCTTTGCTTTTGAGTTGACTAGTGTGCTGATCAATATGGTGTAATTCTCGACCTTTAGAATATCACCATCGTTAAGTGGATATTCTTTGTCTCTTAACAGAGGTTTGTCGTTCAGCATCGACCGGTTAGGGCTTGTGTGCTGTACGGTGTAACCATTATCTGTCAGTTTTATTTGGCCATGAACGCGAGATATGCGCTTACTTTGGTCGGGTAGAGCAATATCACAAGATGGCGCACGACCAAAATTCCCACCGCTTTCCGGCAAATAAATCACTCGGGAAGCGACTACTTCTTCTTCAGGTATAGAAATTAAGTGAACACTTATCGACACCGCTTACCCCTCGCATTTTAAAATGGCGGCATTAAAGCTTTTCAGAAAACCTGGATACTTTTCTAAGAAGCGTTTAGAGAAATACACGCCCATGTTTTCGGTCTTTAATACTTTGTGTTTAAAATAATCGAGAGGCAGTGAGGCTTGTTTGAGCGCCTCGTTAAAAACAAGCTCATCCTCTAGTGCCACATCGATATCCCTATCTTTCAACAACTTCAATAACACTTTAGCATTACGAGGTTGCTTTACGACGTTAAATCCGTGACGTTTTAGCCAAAACCACTTGTTGGATCCGAACTTGGCTGAAAATTTCAAGTTTATCTTTGATAATTCAGTCACATTTGGCTCTATCCCAGGAGCGAAGTACCATTCTAGTTTCTGCTCTGCAATTGGCAGAGAAAGTGTGGCGTATTCGTCCCTTTCCTTGGTTTGGGTGGCGACAAAAAAGCCGTGTTGGTTGCCACTGTGTACTTTAAGTTGTGCTTCAGACCATTTCGTCATGGTTATCTGATATGGCTGTCCCATTTTACTTAATGCGCACTTAACTCTATCAAGAGCAATGCCTTGCATGGTGCCATTCTTATACTCTTGATATGGTGGCCAGTTTTGTGTGGTAAGCAATAGCCGAGCGGGTCCCACACTTGCCGTTTCAGCAAAAGCGGAGCCCGTCACACATAGAATACTTAACGTGACTACCCTGATATGATGTTTAGAGAGTATGAATTGCTTTAACATCAATTTTTATTTCCTACAAGTTCAGATATTTTCAAAATGGACACAGGTGGGTAATAGTCAAGTTGCTTCGCTGCCTCCATGTTCACGATGTAAGAATACTGACTCAAAGAGTCTATTGGGATTTTGCTAACATTCCGTTTGTTATCGAGTATTTGCTCAGCTTTATATGCAGCAAACTGTCCTGCATTATAGTATCGACTTACCACGCCAAATAAAGCATCGTATTTGCGAATTGGTGTTTCTGTTGCAGAAAACGTTGGAATGTTGGCACTTTGTAGCTTTTGAACTACCGCTTTTCCGTTAGCAATGATATAAGAATCAGGTGGTAAGTAAGCCAAATCAATATGATTCTCTTTCATTTTTGTGACGATATGATCCAAGGAGCCTAAGTTAGGTTGATTTTTGATTAGCCCAAGTGGATAGAGATAGACGTTCATTTTGAATTGACTAGCCAGAGCCATCATTTTTTTTGCAGTCAAAATCGAGTTGTGCTCGAGCGGGTTGTAGATGATGCCTATGGACCTGACACCTTTTAGCTGTGAGATTGCTTTGAACTGCACGGGTAATGGGACGATATGGCTGACACCAGTAAAATCTCGATGGCGTTCGCCAGTTTTTGGGATGAGCTTCGAACCAACGGGATCGGTAACGACGTTAAAGACCACTGGAATGTCATGCGTTTGTTCAAACTTTGAGGGATGTTCGTAGGTACCAAGTAATTCACGACTAATGGTTGTGCCAAAGGTGTAGATTAAATCTGGGTGATAGCTATCGATTGTGCGAATGTATTCTTTTAGTTTGTCCTTGTTTCTGTCCGCATTGAGGATAATAAATTCTACGTTTACTCTTGCCGAAAGGTAGTCCATAAAGCCTTTCTCAGCGTTGGTAACCCCTCGCCAAAGCAGCATAACCACATGTTTTTTTTCGGGTTGATTAGAGGTTGCTTGTTGAGCGTTTGCAACCGGGACGATGAATATAATGAAACTGAGTAGGGCGGATATCCACTTATTTAATTTCATGACACCACCTCAATACTACGCTGTTTGTCTTTTTTATAGAAAATGGAGTAAAAAATAAACAGAATGAAGGCGCTGAGTAATAAGGCAAAACCAAACACGACAATGGTTGTGTCGTAGCCTAATATTCCCAGTGCTAATCCTCCCAGTAGTGGCCCTGCAACGTTTCCTATTCGTTCAGTTAGCCTGAAAATGCCAATGACTTTTCCTTTGTCTACACCTTGATCTTGTAATAGCTCCATAACTAATGGTATTTGCGGAGATACACTGACACCGTGTGCAATACCAATCAGAATGACAATCAACAAAATACCAAACGAGCCTGAGAAGAACGTAAAGTTCAACATTGCTAGAGCAGAGAGAAGGCCACCGAAAACGATGAAGGCTATCTTGTTGCTGAACTTATCGACCAACATGGCACTGAGAGGAGAAATGATGATAATGGCTAAGCCATAGCCCATCATGATACGGCCTGAAGCGGCACTACTTTCGCCTAAATACTTTAAGTAGACCGGGACAATATAGTAAAGGAATCCAGTTAGGACGATTTTGGCAGGAATGGCACTGAAGAAGGTAATCAGCGCAAAGTATTTATTGCCTAGCAAAATTTTAAAGTCTTGTAACTTAACAGGTTTACTCGCGCTGTTGACACTGGACTTGTCGAAAAAGATAGCAACTAGGCCTGCACTAGCGAGTGCGAGCATCGACGCCATCAAAAACGTTTCAGAGTAGCCTAATTTGTCCGCGATAATTCCTCCAATTGCTGCGCCACATAATGAACCAGAAAAAAAGGCGGACAAGAAAGTCGCCATGCCTTTGGTTCTGTTTGAGTTGTTGGTTGCGTCTGTTACATAGCCTTGTGCAGAAATAAAGACGATACCGTAACCAACAGCGGTCAGCGCTCTTGTCAGTAGGAGGAGCTCGAGAGAGGAAGTCATTGCCGTAGCAAACAAACCAAAGCTGGTAATTAATGCGCCTGCGATTAACGAGAACCGTCGGCCAACCTTATCTGACCAATAGCCAGCAAACGGCAAGGACACCGCCCAAACAAGCATAAAGAGTGAGATAGGTAGGCTGGTGACCAGATGCTCTGGAATGAGGCTGTTCGAGTTATCTAACGATGCCACATAGTTGGGGAAGAATGCCAGTGAAGATGCTTCTGCGAATACCAAAAGAAACAACGGCAGTCGAATAAATCGGCAATCTCGCCTGTCGATATATTGGACGGGGTTATTTGGATTAAGTGAAACAACCGCCGTATTTATCTTGTTCAGCAGGCGACCAATTTCGTCTCCAGAGGTCACTTTAACCAGATAATTCACAATGTCTCTGTTGACCGAAATAAGGGATTGTTTGAGCTGCTGCCATGGAGAAAGAATCATAAAGTGGCAGAGGAACAAAATGATTTCGGCCACGACCAAGCTTGAGGCGACCAGCACGGTGATCATATCTAAAAAGCTGTCTTTTAATAGCTGGATAATGATGTTGTTATCAGTGATCAGTTTTAGAGTAATGCCTGTGTTTTTGCCAATGGGGATTTCATGGCCGATATCATTGGAAGTATCAGCATGACTATCTTGGTAGTCGTAAAGGTTGTTGCCATTTTTTTCTAGTGAAATGGCAACCAAGTCGTCGTGTCCAAGCACATAGTGTTTAAATTCCTGATCGAGTCCGTTTAGCTGGTTAACGGGCACGCCATGTTTGAGAAGTCGTTCTATCATGATGGAGAGCGAGTCACCAATTAGGTTAGACTTTTGCTCCAGTTTTTGCTGATATACGTTTGAAAATGTATTGATTGACTGATACGAAGAGCCTAAGTTGGCAACGATAGTCAGCAAAATAACCAAACCAATGATTAGTATTGGAAATTTTCTGAATTTAAATAATGCCCATTTACCGTCAGACTTAGTGGCGGTGATGGCCTTGTGTGCGCTGTTTAATTGCGCTGAATAATCATCATCTTGTGTACTATCTGACAGGTGGTTGCTTGCGCTTTTTACCTTGTTTAATAAGCCATCAAGTAAAAACTTCAAAGAGATAAAACCGACGGCGACGCACACCAATATCCAGCTCGCCGCATAAATAAGCTGGATTTTTAGTAGGCTGTTGATGACGCGATCTAATCGGGATGTTGAATAGTAAAGGCGAATTTCACCCACCTTTACACCAAATGTATTGTTGATGGGTACGGATAACAGCCGTTCACCAGTTGTAGAGTGGCTTCCCGAGCCAAACAGCCTTTTTCCATCTGTATCGACCACACTGAGTTCATTAATGCCTTGAACTAGCTTGGTTCGTCTTTCTAATATCGATTGAATATTGCTGATTGAGGATAAGGGCAAGCCCAAACTGATGGCTTGTGAAATGTCATTATGCGTCTCATCGACAACCGTCTGATAGATTGAATCAGACGTGCCAATGAGACGTTTTTCGAAGTTTAAGAAATTTAGGGTGGTATTGAGTCCAACAGAAAAGAGCAAAACAGAAACAATAGCCAAAACCAGTTTCACTCTAAGTGATAACGCAAATTTAGGTGTTTTGTTGTGAGATACAAGGTCCGTCATGCTCTTTTTAGTCCATTTTTAGCTGATATTTAACTCAAAGTCTTCACCGTTGTTTGACGCCGATACAGAAACTTGAGTAATAGGTTCTTTTCGACTTAACCTACCGATACATTCTTCTGCCAGTTTTGGCATTAGAGAGCGGTTAATGATTTGCTCAACGGCCCGGCCTCCCGTGGTTGGGTCGGTGTTTCTCCCTACAACGAATTCAATGAAAGCATCATCCCAGGTAAAGCTTGCTTGATATTGCTCTGCGATTTTTTTCTTGATGCGGTTGAGGGAAATCTCGGTGATTTTGCTCAGTTCGTCATCGTTAAGAGGGTAGTAAGGCACGATAGTTGTACGACCAAGAAACGCAGGCTTAAAGTATCGTTGTAAATCTGGCCTGATGGCTTCTAACAGTTCGTCGTTGTCTACTTTTTCAGAAGCGTCGGCACAAACATCACAAATAGCTTGGTCGGCTGCGTTGGATGTCATAATGATAATGGTGTTTTTGAAATCCACATTGCGACCTTCACTGTCTTTGATGTGGCCTTTATCGAAAATCTGATAGAAGAGATCATGAACACCAGGGTGTGCTTTTTCCATTTCATCTAACAGCAGAACCGAGTAGGGGTTACGGCGTATGGCTTCTGTTAACACGCCGCCTTCACCGAATCCAACATAGCCAGCTGGGGAGCCAAGTAACATAGATATCTTATGCTCCTCCTTAAATTCGGTCATGTTGATGATGGTGAGATCGTTATTACCTCCATACAGTTGCTCGGCCAGCGCCATGGCGGTTTCTGTCTTACCCACACCACTAGGGCCACACATTAAGAATACGCCGATCGGTTTTCTTGCGTCTGTTAGGCCTGCACGCGATATACGAATGGCTTTCGCTAGCTCTTGTTTGGCAACATCTTGACCGATCACTCGTTTGTTAAGTTCTTCTTCCAGAGTGAGCAGTTTTGCGATTTCATCACTCATCATGTTGCCGACAGGGATACCAGTCCAGCTCGCAATGACTTGAGCGATGGTGTTGGCGTCAACCATGGCGTTGACCAGCGGCTCTTCACCTTGCAACTCTTCGAGCTTATCTAACAGCTTATTGAGCTCGTCTTGCTTGGCTTTATCTACATTGCCTTCCAATTGCTGTTCAGTAATTTCTTGTTGAACAAGCTTAACTTGATCAACCAGCTCGACTTCTTTTTCCCATCGTTCTTGAAGCTTTTCCAATGTTGCTTGGTTGGCTTCAAGCTCGCTGGTGATTTCTTTAATTTGCTCAGCACTGTTACTAAATAGCGCTTCTTCTTTTTCCAGTGCGGCTTTTTCATTTTCTTGGTAGCGTATAGTTTGCTCTAAGCTTTCTATGACTTCAGGTTTAGCACCTTGAGTCAAAGCGATGCGAGCACTTGCTGTGTCAAGAAGGCTGATGGCTTTGTCAGGGAGTTGACGGCTTGGTAAATAGCGAATCGATAAATGTACGGCGGCTTCAATGGCGGACTCCGCGATAAAGGCACCATGGTGTTCTTGTAGAGACGCCGCTATACCGCGAAGCATTTGCATTGCATCTTCTGCATTCGGCTCTTCACAAGTCACTAATTGGAAGCGACGAGTCAGCGCTGGATCTTTTTCAAAGTATTTCTTGTACTCAGCCCAAGTTGTCGCGGCTATGGTCTTAAATTCTCCTCGCGCAAGGGCGGGCTTCAGTAGGTTGGCTGCATCATTTTGTCCTGCTGCGCCACCTGCACCAATAAGTGTGTGAGCTTCATCGATGAAAACAATAATAGGTACATCAGAGTTTTTAACCTCATTGATGACGTCTTTTAAGCGATTTTCGAATTCACCTTTTACACTGGCTCCTGCTTGTAGCAGACCAAGATCGAGAGAGTGAATTTGAACTCCCTGAACTGCGCCTGGGACGTCACCTGCAGCGATTCTTAGTGCTAACCCTTCGACAATTGCCGTTTTACCGACACCTGGTTCACCAACGATGATAGGATTGTTTTGTCTTTTACGACAAAGGATATCAATGGCTTTGCGCACTTCGGCGTTTCGCCCTGAGATTGGATCAATTTTGCCATCTAACGCTTGTTGAGTGAGGTTAATGGTGTATTTACTCAGTGCATCATTACCACTTGGGGTCATATCCGCTGATGCGCCAGCACTACCGCCCGTCGATGCTCTAACAATTGGTGTCTTGCTGATAAGACCTTGTAAGGACTCAAGAGAAACGTTTTCTAGGCTCTCTAATTGAAGCGTCTTAACCCCTAGAACATTTTGTTGGATAAGTGCCTGAATGAGGTGCAAGCTTACAATTTGTCCATGACCATAGTTGACCGAGGCTATCATCCAAGCATCTTTTATCAGCTCAGTTAACGCGTGACTTAAAGTAGGCTGTCCTTCGTTGCCTTTGGTTAGCTGCGCTATTTTTGTGGTTAGCTCATTCACTACCGTATCTTGAGAGATCTTTTGTGAGTCGAATAGTGCGACTAATTTTTCGTCGTTTTGGGAAATGAGTTGCAACAACCAATGTTCCACTTCGATAGCTGCCACGCCCTGGTTCATAGCAGCGCCAGCGGAAGACTCAAGCGCTTGCTTTAATTCCGGTGACAGTTTGCCAACTAAATTGGTTAGGGTTACCTGGGTCATATCAATGCTCCTTGTAGCTCGATAAGCTGGTTCGTATTTCTAAGTTGTTATTTAAGCAGTATCTTTACAGTCTCGTTTGGATTTCTTTCAGGAGCTAGACAGTCGACTTCTCCCAATCTTGCGGCTTTTGCGGCGTGCGCAGAAAGCAAAGGGCGTTCTAAGTAAGAACGCTTAACGATTAAATAGATAGATATTGGTGTGTTGTCCCTCAAATAATGCTGAGTGAGCTCGAGCATCGAACTTGCCAATGCCTTGTCAGCTTGGATCTCTTCAAACTCGACTCTTGTTTTCGGGGTGATGAACAATTGAATATGATTGTATTGGGCAAGGCAGGTATTACCGATCAAAAAGCCCTGACCGATTTTACTATTGAAGTGTTCAGCTTGGCCTAGCCGGGTCAGTGAATCCAACGGCAGTTGTCGGCGTTCATGCGTTTTGCACTTAACTTTGGTTGAATACGGAAAATAGTCATTTAAGATTTGATTTAACACACCCAGACTTCGGCTTGGTTTGCTGAGTAGCAAAGCATATTGCAGAAAGTCATACTTGGTGTCTAAGTTGGCAAGGTGATCAAGTAAGCCCACTAAATCTGGCACTTGCTCCTGTTCAAGCAGAAGCCATTTTTTGATGTTTGCTCTGTAAACAATTTCAAAATGACGTTGGTTGAACACATCTAGAAAGTCTTTTAAGGCGTGATCTTCTCGGTGCAGTGCCGCAAGCAATTCTTCAAAGATATAGTTTGGAATGACCCCTTTAGCTCCGGACAAGGCTTCCATCGCCAACCTAAGTTTGGCTTTGTTGTTTTTGAGTGAAAAGTACTGAATTTCTTCAGGATTACCTGTCGGCATGGCCTCAGCTTTTAGCTGTAGCTCGATCTGATTCGGGTTCAGTTTTTTAAAGCGATATAACAGCCTCATCGCCTGAGTAAAATCATATCGTTTTGGTTGTATCGTTAGATCTTTAACAAAACTCATAAAGGGTTACTCGACACTTAGTTCCAATGTTAAAGGCTTTGCTGGCTACCATGGATTTTGGGGTACTCTCTAGCAATGCCATCACGGCCATAGATCCTTATCTTCAGCTGTACGTATCGGTCAAAACTGCAAAACTGTTGGAAAAACCGGTTTAGAACGTCACTAAAAGATAAGTAAGGGCCTGAAGTATCAAGTGTAATTTCTATTTCCGTACCGGGCGAGAAAACGTTCTGGCCCAAAATACGTATAGCAGATACCTGTGACTTAAATGTGACGGTACGAATCATTTGAATTTCACTTGATGGCACTTGCTCTCGACTGCAAAGGCTTAACATCTGCTTGAGCGTATCGGTGGCGTTTTCTGCTTGCAGTAGTGAAGAGAAGTTACAGTTCATCAGGCCAATGAATTGCCAATGTACGTTCTGATCACGTTCTTTTTCTATTGGTGCTGATGGGGGGTAAATGGTTGAGAACTCTCCCGGCAAATCAATACTTTCTTGGCATTCAAGTACACCATCAACGGCACAGGCTTGTTTGCCGTTGGTACATAGTAAGCGAGTGCCATACAGTTTGTTAAATTCTGTCCCTGTTTGCTTGTTTAGAGTAATAGAAACACAGAATTCACCATTGGAATCTTTCTTCGATTGCCAAGAATCTCTTAGTTTGTCGGCGTGATATTTTTCTCTAAATACCGGAGTGAGTATTTTCTCCCCTGTCGGGGTAATTTCGTAGACGTCCAGCACTTCAACAACTTCGATGTAGTTATCACTATGGGAGTCTGCGTTAATGGGAATAGAGAGCTGCCTTTGGTCATAGGTGACGGGCTCACCGGTATGTTCGAATAAATTGATGGCTGGTACGACATTAAGCTTGAATACGTTTTTGTTAAAAAGCCTCATAAACTCAGAAGGGAGTGAGGACATGAACAGGTTGACAACCACTTCAGAAGTATCGAGCGCGGTACAATAATCTTTGAAACCTTTTAGGCGGAAAAACTGCCGCTTTTCTTTAAAGAAGAAAAACTCGCTGAGCAGTTGGTATCCAGAGAATTGGTTACCGTGTTCAGGCAAAAACTTAAAGCTCATGTCGCTGATACGGTTTTTCATCCGTTGGCTATCTACCGTGATGTGATTGACACATTCAATATCAGAGATAGAAATACAGGTCGTATTGCTGAGCATGAGCTCGACCAAAGAATCGGCATTATTTTCAAAACCTTGCACAAAAATATCGAGATCACCGATATCAAGGTGCCTAAAGAGTATTTCAGGATCGCCAGTGGAGAGGGAGATTTGTATGACCGCCGAACTTTGATCGGCTTCTTTTGGCCGGTTGAAGTTAAAGGGTGCGCTCAACGCAGAGATATGCGTAATAAAATAGGGAGCAATATGAAGTTCATCAACGGTGCTAAAGGTACATTCCGTTTCGTTAACCGTGCCGATAAACTGAGAGCCCGAGGGTAGGGTGGCCGTCTCTATAGGTTCATCTTCTGTATGTAACTGCAAATATGCGACACTCGGTACGGTTTGGATATAAGAAGGGTAAAGGACGCCGAGTAATCCGTTGATGACTTCCGGGAGCTGATCAGAAAGCTGCTTAACTACCGTTGCATTAAGCAATGCAACCCCATCCAGTAGTCGCGCCATGTTGGGATCTTCGATTGTCCCCTGATGAATATTCAAGCTTTCAGCATGAGAAGGGTACTCTTGGCCAAATTGACCGAGCGAACGGCGAACGAAAGCCAGCTCTTGTTCATAATACCTTAACAGGGGATCAGTCATAACTATCCTCCTCTAACGTTGCGGCAAGATCATTGAGTGCAATTTTAGATTCAAATACTAACTCGTTTTCACCAAACTCAGAAACAACTGTCGCTAATATATTAAAAGAGATAGAGTTTTCTCCTTGTTTACGTTCGGTAAGCTCAACGGTGACATTGCTAAGTCTTGGTTCAAATGCTGAGATAAGCGTTGATAATCTCACTGCCAACTGGGTGGGTTCGATACTTGCGCTTAGTAATTGTGAGTCTTCGATTCCGAAGCGAAAATTGGAACGGTTTATTTGGGTAAGTCGATCATCGAAGTCGATGAGAGAGGCTTCACTTTCAAACAGTCTCGTCAGGTTGTAACGGATATCATCGATTTCTCGGGGATCTTGGCCTAACTTATTATCAGATAAAAATGTGTTATAAAAACTCATCTATTCTGCCTCATTTAATTCGGTGGTTAATACCACTTCGCCGTTAAAGTAATCGTATTGATATTGAGGCGCGATTCTAAGAGTACAGGCGAAACTTCCAGGTTGGGTGACTGATTCAGTCACGGTCACTTTTGCGAAACTAAGGGGATACCTTGATAATGTTTCTTCAGTTGCAAAGGATACGTTGCTGGAAAACTTCTCAACCCACCGGGTGAGAAAGCTTTCACACTCCGCAGCGCTGTTAAAACTGCCTATCATTTCCCTGACCTGACATTTCAAGTAATGCGCCACACGACAGCACATCATCGTGGTTTGAAGTTGACCGAGTACTTTGTCGTTGTCGCTGCCATTGTTGAGCCAGATAGAGTTGTTCCCATTAAAAAAGTATTTTTCAGTCAAGGGGCTTTTGGTTAGCGGAATAAACCCTTGTTGGGAATAAAATGTGGAGAGCTGGCCAAACAAATTAACGTCCGTGAGTGGAGATTCTAAATATTCACAAGAAAGGTTTTTACTAAGTAAGTTGATCACTGCGCCTTGGCGTTTGCCATTCCACCGAGACTTTAGAAAGCCAAACCAGTTGACTCTATGGTGTTCTCTCATCACGGTTGATAAAAATGGAAACACGGCTTTGCCGTAAAGTCCTGCGCCTGACTCGTTGTAAATAAAGCCTACCTTGGCATTTTTGTAACAACTGCGCATCCGAATATTGGGTAGAACGATACCTAGAAACCTAGCGTAGGACTTTGATCGAACGTCTTGCCAAGCTTCGTAATCTGCGCTGCTAAGGATTTTTTCAATCCGCTCAATATCGGATAACCAATCCGCTTCGTTGTTGACGAAAAAGTTACGACCGGGTGAAATGACCATAGGACATAGCGTGGCTTCACCAAGCTTACCAATGAGTTCTAGGGTGAAAAGATCATCAAAGCTTGCATCGAATTCCATTTCTAATGATATGGAATGCGTAAACGCGATACAGCCAAATGGTGTGCCACCTAATGTATTTAATTCTTTATTGCCAATTTTGTTGTAGAGTGAGCTACTGCGGATGTTGTAGGCTTGGTTGAGATCGTCGGATATTTCATGCCAACTCATATCAATTAATTTCAAGTTGGTCTTTTGGTAGTTAACTGGCAGAGAAGCTAGTCCTTTTAATCCTAACCAGTTACGTTCTAGTCTTTGAAAGTCGGGGTGGTGGAGTATGCTATCTAACTGAGTAGATAGCAGTCGATCAAGTCTGGAAATCAAACGAGCAACCACGGAACGAGCATGAAATGGCCCGTTCAGTATGTTTTCATCCAATTTTGAAAGCAAAGAAAACGCCTCTAACATAAAAGCGTCATCTTTACTGTCTAATTGATTAAAAGCGTCTAACCATTGACTATTTAGCTGCATAGAAAATACGGCCGGATTGCTCCGGCCGTGTCACTGTTAGTTGTAAATATTAACCGCCAGGAATTTTTGCGACCATACGAACCGAAGTAGTAAGCTCTTCGAGTTGTAGCCATGGTCTAAGGTGTGCTACCGCGGAATAGGCACCTGGTTTACCTGGTTGTTCTACGACAGATATGGAAGATTCAGCAAGTGGGGTCTTTGATCTCTGTTCATTACCAATGGCACCGGCATTGGTGTATTGATCGATCCAAGACTGTAGCCTTTGCTTCACATCATCGGCTTCTAGGTTGGAACCCAACCAGTCACGACCCATTACTTTTAGGTAGTGGGCAATACGTCCACTTGCCATGATGTAGGGTAGTCGAGCAGAGATGGCTGCGTTTGAGGTTGCATCTGGGTCCGTATACGTCTTCGGTTTTTGCGTAGTTTGTCCACCAATAAAGACACCGTAATTAGAGGCTTTGTAGTGAACTAAAGGCAAGAAACCTAAGTCACTTAACTCTTTCTCACGTTCATCTGTGAGGTTGACTTCTGTTGGGCATTGTTGAACAAGATCGCCAGCTTCAGTCTTGTAAGTTAAGTTTGGAAGGTTTTCTACTTTACCACCATTGTCTAGGCCACGAATTGCTGTACACCAGCCAAATGCGGTAAAGGCTTGCGTCATTTTTAGTCCTAAGTCATAGGCTGCGTTAGACCAAACTAATTCACCGTTATTCTTAGGTTTCGGATTGCCGTCCATATCAGTATCAAGCTCTTCATAATGGAACAGATCGGTACCGAGTCCTTTTTCGCCGTAAGGCAGGCGAGCCATGCTTCTTGGCAGAGTCAATGTAACGTATCGAGCGTCATCACTTTCGCGAAACGAATTCCATGCAGCATACGCTGGTGAGTCAAACCCAGCAGCGACGGGTTTGTGTTCGTCAAACGTGGTGAAGTCATCGAATTCGAACATTTGAGCATTGGCGGCAGCGATAAAGGGAGAATGGCACGCAGCAGCTACTTCACCCATGTAGCGAAGCAGAGCAACATCTTCGTCTTTTGCGCTAAATTCATAATCACCAATAAATGTGCCATAGGGTTCGCCACCTGCGGTACCAAACTCATCTTGGTACAAGGCGTTGAATAGTGGACTACGATCAATCGCTGGTGCATCTTCAAATTGCTCTAGCAATTCGTCTTGTGAGAAGTCCACCATTTTGATTTTTAGGCTGCTACCTAGCTCACTCTCTTTGACCAGCTTTTGTAAACCGAGCCAAGACCCTTCAAGCTTTTGGAAGTCATCTTGTTGCATCACGGCAGATAACTGCTTGGACAGTTTCTTGTCAATTTCAGAAATAGCATTTTCTATGGTTAAAGTGACGTTCTTGTCCCAAGTCACCGTGCCTGAGAGTGCTTGCTCAGCCAGTACAGAGAAAAGCTCTTTGGTTGTATCAGCAGGGGTTTGAGTGGTCGCGCTGATCGCGCGATCCAAAAAGCTTACTGAGCCTTCTGCAGCTTCCCCTTGTCCTTGGTTTTCGGTTTCTGCACTCATTACTCATCTCCTCCTTCTTTGTTGATTCCAAGCTCATCTGACAAAGCATTGATGGTATCTGCGCTTTGTAGAACTTCTTTTAAGAGCTTTTCTAAATCTCTAGAACGATCAGACTTTGAAAGTAAAGTTTTGAGTTGGTTTCGAGTTTCAACCAGTTTCTTCAACGGTTCTACTTGTTCAACGATGGCTTCTGGTTTGAAGTCTTTCATCGAGTTGAATTTAAGAGCCGCTTCGAACTGGCTGTCATCGTCCGCTAAGACATTGTCCACTTTTAAGGTGAGTTCAGGACCAACACGTTTCATAACCGCATCAAAGTTATCTTTGTCTAGGTTATAAAACGTGCGGTCTTCTAAATCTTCCTTATCTTGCTTATGTCCAGAATAGTCACCAATCACCCCAACAACAAAGGGGAGCTCTTTGGTTTCTAATGCGCCATTAGTTTCCACGTCATAAGTAATACTTACACGGTTTTTACTTACGCGTTTATGTTGGGAGTTTAGTGCCACGGTATTACTCCTTTAATTCAATTAGCTTGCTAATGAAGTTGCTTGTCCTTTAGGTACATCAAAGGCCACTTCTGGTCCTTTCGTGATTTTGCCGCCTTCATCTTCGTAATAGTAAGCTTTTGTGATAGTAGAATAGACTAAACTAACACTCTCGGAAGGTAGAGAACCGTCATTACAACCCATGTTATAACTAGAAACACGTGCTTCAGTTAAGGTAATAAGCATGACAGGGACCATACCTTTACCACCACGGTCTGGCTTACTTACGACGAATTCGACTTTTTTACCTGTGTCACCTGGTGAATATAGGAAAGTAGTGAGGTAAGGAGATGCGCCATCTGCACCGCGAGAAAAGTTAATTTCCCCTAACGCCACCATACCTTGGTCAGCGTTATTGGCGTTACCTACATCGATTCCTACGCCACGAACTGCAGACCATGAAAGCGAATCAATAGCAATTAAGTTTTTCTTACCTCCAATATCTTCGACTGTTGCTGCGCCTTTTGGGGTATAGCCATCAATAGTCATATATAATCCAGCCATATTGTGTTCCTCTTATTAGATTGCAGTTAATTACCATTCAAAACCTGATGAATCATCAGATGGTGAAGGTTCGGATTCTTCAGATGTTGTTTCAGTTGTTCCGAAGTCTGTAGATTTGGTTTGTTCATTGCTACTTGCTGTTGTAAGCGAATCTGGTTGTTCAGCTGATCTTCGCTTTCGAATTGGTGTATCGTGGATAGAGATACTACTTAAATCGACTGTTTCAAGGTTATCCATACCAGTGAGTTGGTTGATATGATTGAGAGAGGAGTTTTCTGAACCCATCATTTCGGAGAAAAGCTCGGGTAGGCTTAAATACCCCCAGCGAATTGCTCTCTCCAATAGAAACGAAATCGGACTGTGCGGCTCGGTTTCTTTGAAATATTCAGAAATTTTTCTCAATTCTTTAAATGCGTGGTCTCTATTTAAAATTTCACCAGGTGCAATGGCTGCGACGGTCACCGTCGCTTGTTCGTTACTTTGAGTGTTCTGTGTCTGATCTGGCTGAGATGAAGTGTCAACTGCGTCAGTGTTATCTGCACTAGGTTGTTCAGTCAGAACGCGGTATTCGTTATCAAGTGGCCAAGGGCGGATTTTCTCTCCAACTAGATATTGAATCGCTTTAATCAGCTCTTCAATATTCCCCTTGATAAAGCGAAAGCTGAGGGCGGTAGCGCCATCTTCATTACATTTTTCAGCGATGGATTTTTCTGATTGCTGAAGGTTTACATAGGCTTCCGATAGTTGAAGTAAAATCTCTCTAGATTCGTTTGAATAAGATGATCTCGCTTGGTCTTTTAACGCGTTGAGTGTGCCGTTTTTCTCGGCCCGTAGATAATCACTGTAGGTGATGTCACCGATTATTGGTAACATTTGCAGAGGAACATAAATGGATGTTGACTCAGGTGTTTCGCCAACAAGCTGCAAAAGGGGCTTAATTCTAAATTCGGCCCATTCTTTAGTGCGACCACCGTCATCGGTAGACTTTAGCTTGTCCTCTGGTGGTTTTGGGTTGAGATCATGCCAATATTTCTCGACCATACCTCTAATAAGGCCAATACTTTGGGCAAGATTTTCGAATGGGGCATTGGTAAACAGTTGGCTAGTGATGAACCAACCTAAGATTTCTAAATCTTTGGTTTTTTTGAGTAAAGCTTCTTCGGTGATGTCTCTTAATTGTCCCCAACTATTGGCGTTATTTTCAAGCAGAGTTTCATCGTTAGATGCATCAGGTGTCTCGACCAACTGACGGAAGGATGATTGAGCAGCATTAAACGCGTTTCTGATTGATCTATAAGCACTTCTATCAAGCTTTAGGTAGCTTCCACAAGGCTCATCGTCTGAAATTGGAGCTAAAAAACTCTCCGTATCTATCATAGATTTCCCGTATTAAATAGTTGAAGTTTAATTATTTTTCTCAGTAAACACTGCTGTACATCAGTTCTTAGCCAAAGCGTAAGCCCTATCAGTAGGTCGCTTGTTCATATCTAGTAGAAATCCATTGAGTGTGTTTAGAGACAGTCACCTAAACCGTGTTCTTAGCATATCCGTGAACGTTACAAGTTATAAAATACAAAATAGAAACAAATTATTAATAGAAAAGTTACAGTGAACAGTATAGCAACGTTTGGATAATTTGAATGTGACTGACAAACTTTATGTGCGGCGCATCATTGTTTGTTATGATCAATTTCATAATTGTGGGAGAATAATCACTGGCCTATCAACTTTTATTGTTAATTAAGCCATCGGATAATAAATATCATAAGAACAAGCCCGCTACCTTTTGATACTTAAAGTAACAGTTGAAGAGAGAAATAGGTGCGCTAAGGTGCTTTTAATATAGCTCTAAATGGTAATAACAGTTATTACTACAATTTGTTAACAATTGGCCTCCTAACGTACTGAAAGTATGAAGCATATGTATTGGTAAAACTGCGAGTCTACTTTCTTTGTATTTTTATGAAATTTTACTCTTAGTGATAAATTACTAAGAGTAAAATTCGCAATGGAGAGGTGGTAGGTTGGCGTTGGTTATCCGCCAATGAGTACCGTTGGCATTCCCGCAACGATCGTTCCGCCATGAGAGGTGGTATCCCCCATGCGGGCGGCAGGTTGACTGGCAAAAAGGACAGTGGCGCTGCCTTTAATTATGGAATCTGGTGGCCCTACACAGGTGCACATGCAACCCATGGTCGCGGCAGGCAAATTTGCTACCAACACGGTTGGAGCGCCTGGAGATATGATAGGCCCTCCCACATGTGGAATCGGGGGGACAGCTGGTGTTTGCATTGGACAAACGTGCATATCGGTTAATCTTGCTGCAGGTAACGTCATGCCTCGACCTCCTTACCATTGCCACCAGCGGCGATATCTAACGCGGTACTGATGGCTTTTTCGTAATATTCTTTTGTTCCATCCCAATGCGGCAAAGCAGCGGCGTGGTTTACTGCGCCAGAAACCGCTTTAGAATACAAATGCGCGTCGGGAAGAACGACTGGGAGATCCGCCGCGACGATACTTCCGGACCCATTCCAAAATACAGCTTGAGCTAGCCATGAGGGACCACAATTTTGCTCTAATCGATTCGCAAATAGCTCGGCTTTTCGTCTGAGTTCCTCACTAGGACTTTTTACCCAATCACGTGCGGTGTTCACGCATTGCATTTGAATAGGGGACCAGACATCGCTGCGCATGTCAAGGCAAAGCGAAGCCCACCAGATAGACTCTCGAACCGGTAACCCGTGGGCAAGAAACTGGATAAGATCAAAATTCAGCTCAGCCTGTTTAAGGCTCTCAATAGATTCGGGCGCTGACATATCTTCAGTGATTAGAGCAACGGCATCCTCCGAGGCTTTAAAGCGATTCAATATTTGTAGACCAGACTTGTACGGTATCTTTTTATATATCATGTTAGTTAACCTTAACTATAGCGCCTTTAAGCTCTCCTAAAACACCGCCATCAAAAGTGCCTTTTAGCCCAGATTTGAATTCTGCACTGAGTTGTCCTTGAGCGCTTAAGGTAGTTTGTGCATCAATAGTGATACTCAATCCTTTAATCGAGTTAGAGGTTTGTGCCTCTAGTGCGGTTGTTGCACCAGAAATTTTGTTCGAAGATGTCGCTTTACTTTCAACGGTAACGCCTTGCATGCTAAGCGCGTTACTGGCTTTGATATCTATACTCGTTGCTTCTATTGCAATGGATGAGGTTGACATGGTTATTTTGCTCGAGCCTACTTTTAGCTCAATGGAGCTATCGGCCTCAATCGTAATATTTTGCGCTTTTTCAGTAATATCTTTGCTAGAGGTTAGGGAGTAATTATCTTCGGTAGAGATAGTCATTTGTTTGGTGACGCTCTGCTGATATTCACCTTTGATAGTGTCGGTCTGGTTGTTGTCTATCTCTTGTGTTAAGTCTTTGGTCGCGTGCAAATACACCAATTCATTGTCTTTTTTATCATCAAAATACAGCTCGTTGCTCACACCTTGTAATTTAGTGCTCATACCCGTTTTGGTCGTATTTGCTTCTGCATACGGCGGGGCGTTTTTGCTGTTGTATACACTGCCTGTGATGATAGGTTGGTCTGGATCACCATCGATAAAAGCGACCAACACTTCATGGCCGACGCGTGGGACAAACTGAGTACCATAACTGCTGCCGGCCATCATCTGTGCAACCCTTACATAACAACTGGTTTTGTCGCCACTGGCCTCAGTGTCCCAGTGAAATTGTATTCTAACTCGACCTTGTTCATCTTGGTTAATATCCCCCGCTGTAGAACCAGCAACAACGGCACTTTGCAGTCCGTGCACCCGCTGTTTAGGTAACACATCAGGGTAGTGTGGGGTAGAGGTTGAAATCAGTTCGACTTCACTAGTGCAGTTGTTATTTTGGTCGTAGTTCGTCGTCATTTTGGTCACCAAAAAGTCACCAAGCTGAGATTTGTCCAGATGACTGCTTAGAGAGAACCAAGTACCCACATAAAAGTAATCATTTTGGGAAGTGGCTTTAACTTGGCTATAGCACTGCTCTATGTGCTCAATTCTTCTTTTTACCAAGTTGCTTGCTAAATCCGTCATATCGCCAGTGATGCCTAGCGTGGGATAATGTAAAGCGGTGAGTTTGGAGTTATTACCCACAGAGTTGCTTGATTTACTCGCTTTACTTGAGACCAATTTTGTTTGAGAGTAGTCATAGGCAGTGAGTTCGATGCTGACACCATGAAAATCGGACATTGGCATCCACTTTTCAATAAGAGGGTTGGAGCCCGTCCTGGTTTCTGTCATATCGAACTTGGCAACATCTGATTTACTAAATGGGTTTTTTGCGTCCTGTAACACCAAGGTATGGTCACCATCACTGTGCTCGAAAAAATAGTGAATACCTTCTTCTGACAATAGTCTAGAAACAAAGTCAAAATCTGATTCGTTATATTGCAAGCAATACTCTCGCTTGGTCGAAGGTAAGCTATTGACTTTGAAAGAACCACTAAAGCCTGCATTGGTAAAGATGTCTGAGACGATGTCTTTCGTTGATTTCGTTTGATATACGCGAAAAGCGTGAGTTTGAGTGAGTAACCATAGCCAAGGTCGAAGAATGATCTCATAGCTGGTGTATTGCAAAGTAGAGTCTAAGCCAGTTTGTTGAATATGCGTGATGACACCGTTGTAGCTTCTAGAGAGTTTTAAACTGCCGGATTCGTTGTCATATCGATTAACGGTAAGTTTTTGCCCTATCTGAGAGCTGACTTCAAATGTACTCGACACTAAAGTGAGCTTGATTTCAAAGGGTTTCGATAGTTCTTCAGTGACAGTAAACTCTGTAACACTGTGTTCTTTCCCTTTGTAATCTTTAGCAGAAATGGAACTGGCTGAAGCGGTATACCTATCAGACATACATATATCCTAACTGTTACTTACGATCGCTAAATTTCATTTTATTAACCAGTCAAGTGACTGATTAAGTAACAAACACGTGTAGATTTAAAGACTTAATTCGCTTTCTCTATATAAAGGTAATCCATTTTTGCATTCAAAATGTAAGTTTGCTGGTTTTGAAGTCGATTAGTGTGATGTATCAAGCAATTCTCCGCTTGATCAGATTATCCAGCCACGCTTTAGAATGCACAGCTCGAAATAAAAGATTAGCCTAGCTCATTCCACATACAAGTGAAAGGAGTAATGGTATGGGACTCAGTCCAGGAGACAAGTTTAGAAAAGAAATTGAAAATAACGATCTGGTACAAATTGTCGGTACGGTAAATCCGTACTGTGCCATGATGGCAAAGAATGTAGGTCATAAGGCCATCTATCTATCTGGTGGTGGGGTGGCCAATGCATCATATGGCGTGCCAGATCTTGGCATCACGACGCTCAATGATGTGCTTACAGATGTAAATCGTATAACCAACGCATGTGACTTACCTTTGTTGGTAGATATCGATACGGGCTTCGGAGGTACGTTTAGTATCGCGAGGACCATTAGAGAGATGGAAAAAAGTGGTGTTGCAGCCGTTCATATAGAGGACCAAGTTAGCCAAAAGCGTTGTGGCCATCGACCAAACAAAGCGCTGGTTCCTGCTGAAGAAATGTGCGACCGCATTAAATCTGCTGTTGATGCAAGAGTCGATGAGAGCTTTGTTATTATGGCTCGAACGGATGCCTTGTCCGTTGAAGGGTTCGATAAAATGGTGCAAAGGGCCATTTCCTACATAGAAAATGGCGCAGATATGCTCTTTCCAGAAGCCATGACTTCTTTAGAGCAATATCAAATTTTTTCTCAAGAGGTTGACGCTGCTCTCGGAAAACATGTCCCAATACTCGCCAATATCACAGAATTTGGTCAAACACCTTTATATGATCGTCAGCAACTCATTTCATGTGGTGTAAATATGGCGTTATATCCGCTGAGTGCATTTCGTGCCATGAACAAAGCGGCAGAAAATATCTATCAGCAGTTGCTCTCAACAGGAACTCAGCAACACCTACTCAAAGACATGCAAACTCGCGAAGAGTTATACCAGCACCTGAATTATCACCAATATGAACAAACATTAGACGATTTGTTCTCTAACAAGTAATGCCCAAAGTCTACTGATAACAATTCGAATAAAACACTATCTTATTAACTTCTAAGTGAAGGAGTTTTACATGGAACAAGGACATAAAAGTACAGGCCTACGTGGACAAACGGCTGGAACAACAGCCTTATGTACTGTTGGTCAATCTGGAACCGGACTTACGTATCGTGGGTATGATATTGCCGACTTAGCCAAATACGCTGAATTTGAAGAAGTGGCATACTTACTGTTACGTGGTCACTTACCCAATGAATCTGAGTTAGCCCAATACAAGCAAAAGCTTAAATCGTTAAGAGGTTTACCTGACGTACTTAAAAGCGTGCTAGAAAACCTTCCTGCTAACTCTCACCCTATGGATGTACTGAGAACGTCTTGCTCAGTGTTAGGTAACCTTGAACAAGAAACCTCTTTTTCAGATCAAGTCGATCACGTAGAAAGAATGTTATCTGTATTCCCAGCCGCGGTTACTTACTGGTATCGATATACGCATGATGGTGTGAAAATTGATACAGAAGACCAGACAGAAGATGGAATTGCAGGGTATTTCCTTAACCTACTTTCTGGAGACAAGCCATCAGAGCTGTTTAAACAGGTGATGAACTGCTCACTGATTCTATACGCTGAGCATGAGTTTAACGCCTCAACATTTGCCGCGCGTGTTTGTGCATCAACATTGTCCGATATTCATTCGTGTGTCACAGCTGCGATAGGGACGCTCCGCGGCAATTTGCATGGCGGCGCGAATGAAGCTGCAATGGCGATGATCGAGGATTGGAAAACACCAGATGAAGCTGAGGCAAACATTCTTGGCATGTTGTCTCGTAAAGAAAAGATCATGGGATTTGGCCACGCAATATATAAAGAGTCTGATCCGCGAAATGAGCTAATCAAATACTGGTCTGAAAAGCTATCACAACATGTGGGCGATCAGTCTCTTTACGCCGTATCAGAAAGAGTAGAAGCGGTGATGAAAAGGGAAAAAGGCTTGTTCTGCAATGCGGATTTTTTCCATGCGTCTGCTTATCACTTTATGGATATCCCAACTAAACTATTCACGCCAATTTTTGTGATGAGTCGTGTAACAGGCTGGGCGGCACATATCTTTGAACAACGAGAAAATAACCGAATTATTCGACCAAGCGCCGAATATATTGGTCCAAGCCTGCAAGCATGGACACCAATAGAAAATAGATAGTTAAAAATAGATAGTTCAAAACGTGAAGGAAAAACCTGTGTACCAAAATGTTGATGAAAATGTGCGGCCGTCTCCTGATCAACTGTTAGTTGATATTGCCGACTATGTGATGGACAGCGAAATCTGTTCCGAAGAAGCTTTTAATACCGCGCGTAACTGTCTAATCGATGCCATTGGTTGTGGCATCTTGGCCCTAAAATTTCCAGAATGTACAAAACATTTGGGGCCAATCGTGCCAGGTACAACAGTGCAGTATGGGTGTAGCGTACCGGGAACCAGCTACAAACTGGACCCGGTAACAGGGGCATTTAATATCGGATGTATGATTCGATGGTTAGATTTCAATGACACATGGCTGGCGGCAGAGTGGGGACACCCTTCGGATAACCTTGGAGCGATTCTTGCCGTTGCTGACTACGTAAGCCAGCTATCCTTGTCTAAAGGCGAAAACCCATTAACCATGAAAGACGTTCTTGTCGCAATGATTAAGGCCTATGAAATTCAGGGCATCTTAGCATTGGAGAACAGTTATAATCGCGTCGGACTTGATCATGTCTTGCTGGTGAGAGTGGCCTCTGTTGCAGTGGTAACCAAGATGCTTGGTGGTAACCGCGAACAGGTGATTAACGCGTTAACACAAGCTTGGGTTGATGGTTGTTCGTTAAGAACATATCGTCATGCGCCAAATGCGGGGTCGCGTAAGTCGTGGGCAGCTGGTGATGCAACATCACGCGCTGTTCGCCTTGCTATGATTACCCTAAAGGGTGAGATGGGCATTCCATCAGTGCTGTCGGCACCAAAATGGGGCTTTTACGATGTTCAGTTTGATGGCAAGCCGTTCAAGGTTGAGCGAGCGTACTCAAGCTATGTGATGGAAAATATCTTACTGAAGATATCCTATCCTGCTGAATTCCATTCACAAACGGCTGTAGAGTGTGCGGTGAAACTCCATCCAGAAGTGAAAGATAAACTCCACTTAATTGACAAAATAGTCATAAAAACTCATGAGTCCGCGATTCGAATCATTTCCAAACAAGGGGCTCTGAACAACCCAGCCGATCGTGATCACTGTCTGCAATACATGGTGGCTGTACCGCTTATGCTAGGTACACTTACTGCTGACCATTATGAAGACGACTTCCACAGTGCTAATCCGCTTATCGATGAACTTAGAGATAAGATACACGTCGTTGAAGAAGAGCGTTATAGCCGAGAATATCTTGAAGCAGACAAGCGCTCTATCGCCAATGCGATTCAAGTGTTCTTTACTGATGGCTCATCTACTGAAGAAGTCAGTGTTGAGTACCCAATTGGGCATCGACGGAGAAGAGAAGAGGGCATTCCTGTACTAGAGAACAAGCTGCAGACAAACCTTTCTACCTTGTATCCGGCACAGGTTGTGGATCAAATCATGCGTGTATGTAAGAATCACGAAGAATTTGAAGCATTACCCGTCAATGAATTCTTGTCAATGTTCACGACGTAATATCGGTTGATTCCGTTTCTAGGGCCGTTAATATTAGGGGACATTCCCAATGTTAATGGCCTTTAGGTTTTAGCGGAACCTAACTTGGAACTCACATGCTTTTTACTATTCTATCTGCCCAGCCGACTGACTTAGATCAACTGAACAATCTTATGTACGATCTTCACCAAGAGCACCATGCTCAATGCCCAGAGCACTTTAAGTCTGCCGATGAGGTGGTGAAAGAAAAAAGTATTGCATCCTATTTGAATAACCCAGAGTGCGTTATTTTTGTTGCAAAAGAACAAAGTCAAATTGTTGGGTTTATAACTGGACATTTTTGTGAATTAGTGTCTGAAGTGAGTAAACCTGTGCAAATGGGCAGTATCGATGAGCTCTATGTAAAAACGGACTATCGAAATCTTGGTGTGGCAAAAGCTTTAGTAGAAAAACTAGAAGAGCGCTTTGAAGAATATGGGGTAAAACAGGTATTTGTTGAAGTGTGGGAGTTTAACCAAACCGCCCAGCACTTCTACGATAAGTTACAGTTTTCTGGTCACATTCGATGGCTCAGAAAAGCGTTGTAACCTAAAGAACAAACTTCTCAATGACGCTTGCCACGCCGTCCTGTTCATTGGTTAACGTAATATAGTCAGCCACCTCTTTCGTTGAGTCCATTGCATTACCCATTGCCACTCCTAACCCTGCCAACTCAATCATATGGTTATCGTTTTCAGCATCGCCGACTGCGATCATTTGATGTATGTCGATTCCAGTGTGATTTGAAATGGCTTGCAGTGCAAAGCCCTTACTGCTTTTTGGATTTAGAAACTCTAGAAAATGGCGTGAACTACGAACAACGTTGTATGTTTTCTTAAACGATTCAGGAATCTGGGGTATCGCATTGGTTAGTTTGCTTTCATCATCAACAATCATAGCTTTGATGATTGGATGCTCGTCTTCTAAAGCGTCAAAATCAACTTCCGTGACTTTTATACCATTCACTCTGGCCTCGATTTGAGAGTAGGGGTTCTCTTTAGGGGTGATAGCGCCTTGTGTCAAACTGAATGCGTGACAATGTAACTTTAATTGCTCAGCCAGAGCATGGACTTCCTTTGCATTTTTACCAGAAAGTATTTGTTGGTAAATCACTTCACCTGATCCGAGCTCAGTGACTAAACTGCCATTGTAATGCACCACAAACTGGTTATCTCCTTGAATACCAAGTTGTTCAAGGTATGGCAGCATGCCTTCTAGTGGCCGTCCCGAAGCGAGAACGAATTTGACTCCAATCGATTGAGCACGACTAATGGCGTCTTTGGTACGTTGAGAGATTTCCTTTCGTTCGTTGAGGAGCGTTCCATCCATATCGAGGGCAACTAGCTTATACATAACTTCTCCGCTATTTTGTCCTGCTGTACCTCATTTACTCTAGGAGCAGGGCTCGGAATAAATGGGATATAACCAGGATAATTGGCTAAAATAGGATACTGCTCTAACGAGTTTAATGATTTTGCTAGCATTTAACAGATAAATTTGACCTCAGGCGTGTACTCCTTTATGGTCACGTTTCTCAAGATTGTGTGATTAGGATCGGCAGAAAATTGTATAAGATTAATGAGATGTTTCAGACTATTCAAGGAGAAGGAAACTTCACTGGAGTTCCGTCCGTATTTGTGCGGATGCAGGGTTGCCCTGTGGGTTGTGCTTGGTGCGACACTAAGCAAACATGGGACGCTGATCCTAAAGATGCCAGTACATTTGAATCAGTCTTAAACAAAACCCAAGATGGGCCTTTGTGGGCGAGTGTGAGTGCAGAAGATATCATTAATGCCTATCGAGAAGCTGGGTACAGTGCGAAACACATTGTTATCACTGGTGGTGAGCCTTGCACCTATGACTTAACATTGTTAACAGAAGCGTTTGAAAATATTGGTTGTCGATGCCAAATAGAAACCAGTGGTACATCTGAAATTCGTGCCACCGCCAATACATGGGTGACAGTGTCACCTAAGATCGCGATGAAAGGTAAACTACCGGTGCTAACCAGCGCTATGGAGCGCGCAGATGAAATCAAACATCCTGTCGCCACGTCCAAAGATATCGATCAGTTGGATGAGTTGATATCTCGCTCAAAGCTAAAAGATAATGTGGACATTGCGCTGCAACCCATTAGTCAAAAAGATAGAGCGACTAAATTGTGCATAGACACATGCATTGAAAGAAATTGGCGTTTGTCTATTCAAACACATAAGTATTTGAATATTGCGTAAGCCAATAAAAACGTTAGGAATTCGAAAATGAACAAAGCGGTTGTTGTCTTTAGTGGGGGGCAAGATTCCACTACTTGCCTAGTCAAAGCATTAGAAGAGTACGATGAAGTACATGCCATTACATTTGATTATGGACAGAGACATAAGTTAGAGATTGAAGTCGCTAAAAATATTGCCGTAGAGCTTGGCGTTTCAGCGCATAAAATCATGGACGTTAACTTGCTCGGTGAATTGGCGGCGAGCTCGTTAACGCGTGAAAATATAGAAGTGTCCCATGAGCTGCAAGAAAATGGTTTCTTAAATACCTTTGTGCCAGGAAGGAACATTATGTTTCTGACATTGGCGGGTATTTACGCTTATCAAATTGGTGCAGATACGGTCATTACAGGCGTATGTGAAACAGACTTTTCCGGTTACCCAGATTGTAGAGATGAATTTGTAAAGGCGATGAACTCCGCCCTTGTCCTTGGTATGGATAAGAAACTGGATATTAAAACGCCTTTGATGTGGCTAGATAAAGCAGAGACATGGGCGTTAGCGGATCAATATCAAGCTTTGTCTTACGTTAGAGAAAAAACCTTAACGTGCTACAACGGCGTAGTTGGAGATGGTTGTGGAGAATGTCCAGCGTGCGGCCTAAGAAAAGCTGGCTTGGACAATTATCTTAGTAACCGCGAGTCAATTAGCGCGGAAGTCAAAAGAAAGCAAGCTCAGGGCGAAGCGTAAATCGCCCAGTAAAAAGCCAACAGCAGAATTGATCAGCGGTTGGCTTTTTAGTAGCAAGATTCGAGTTGCTGTTATTCAGCGTACATTAGTTATTCGGCGTACATTTTAGCGAGCTCTTCCGGCTCAACTTCTTTACCATCTAACTGAGCATTCCAGTTGGTTCCAATCAGCACGCCATCTTCCGCTAGGGTAAGAAGCCAATCTTCAACAAAGATGTCTAGTGGAATTTCCAAAACGTCAAATTCTTCCCACTCTTCGACATTGTGTGTCTCGGCGTCTGCCTTGTTAGACCAAAAAGGCATGACTTCACTGTTTTCGAACTCAGTGGACTCGCAAGATAGCCAACCTTCTTCATTTCGTAGACCCCAGACTAGCTGGGTAGATTTGCTCTCTTGGACAAACAGTTCTAGGTTTGCCTGGGTATCTTCGGTAAGTTTACTCATGGTATTTCTCTTTATTTACCCTTTACATAAACAACAGTAGCAGGGTTGGTATACAAAAACATTACAAGACTTTGCAAGCAAAACCTTTTAAGTAGAAACCTTCGGGATATGCGCTATCGGTAACATGATCGGCGGCTTGTTCGAATCGTTCAACAAACTTTACGCTGCGATTGGCGTCAAGGGCCGCGTCTGCGATGATTTTTTGGAATAAATTGGCATCCATCAAACCAGAGCAAGAGTAGGTAAGCAACGTACCACCGGGTTTTAAAATTTGCATGGCTAACATGTTGATGTCTTTATAGCCTTTCGCGCCAGAGGTCAGGTTTTGTTTACTGGAGACGAACTTTGGCGGGTCCATAATAACAACATCAAACTGAGTGCCTTGGTCACGGTACTCTCTCAATACTTGGAATACATCAGCATTTAAAAATACTGCACGTTTTTTCGAAATATCAAAATTGTTTGCTAATGCATTTTGCTTGGCAATATCTAAGGCTGGTTGGGAAACATCAACATTGATCACGCGTTTCGCTTCGCCTTTCAGCGCGTAAAGGCCAAAAGCACCTGTATACGAGAAGCAATTAAGTACCTCTTTATTATTGACGTACTTCATTGACTCTAAACGACTATCCCGTTGGTCGAGATAGAACCCAGTTTTATGGCCTTGTTTGATATCAACGAGAATTTTTAAATCGTTTTCATTGATCGATTGTAGCTCGTCTGGAGATTGTCCGTGCAAAACGCCCGTGCGCTCTTCAAGGCCTTCCTTTTTCCGCACTGCAACGTCGGAACGTTCGTAAACGTTACAATCTGGAAACACAGCTATCAATGCTTGAACTAGGGCGTCTTTTTGGTACTCAGCACCTGCACTGAGTAACTGACAAACCAAGAAGCTATCATACTTATCGATGGTGATACCTGGCAAACCATCTGATTCAGCGGCAATTAAACGAAAGCCTGTCAGGTTTGAGCGTGCAATTGTTTCTTGTCGAATCAAATAGGCATCTCGAATGCGTTTTTCGAAAAATTGTGCATTAACGGCTTCGTTTTTATCGAAAGTCCAGATTCTCGCTCGTATTTGTGAGTGTGGTGAGTATGCCGCGCGCGCTAACCATTCACCTTTGTGAGATAAGACGTCTATGGTTTCACCAAGTTGTGGATCTCCATCTATTCTGTCTATTCCGCGCGAAAATATCCAAGGGTGTTTTCTACGTACGGATTTGTCGCGTCCTTTAGCTAGGTGAATCGCTGGCATTTCTATTCTCTAATCAACTTTCAGAAAGGGCGCCATTGTCCTGTAACTGATCCCAAAATGCAATGTAATCCGTAGAAATCAATAGACTCGGTACTTTGGCCGAAGATACTATTTTAATTCACTGATCGTTTAGAGGTGAAGAAGATGGTTAAGAAGTGTGAAAAATTTACGGTTTCTGGGATCGTTTAAGGAGTAGGCTTTCGATATCATACTGCGCATCAAGGCATGGTTCATGGCCTAACTGGGTATGCGAAAAATCTCAATGATGGAGATGTTGAAGTTGTAGTCTGTGGAGAAGAAGATCAGATCAACCAAATGGCAGAGTGGTTAAATGACGGTCCTAGGACTGCTACGGTTGATAATGTTTTAAGAGTGGATACAGAATTTAAACAATATAAGGGTTTTGAAATACTGTAGCGCTTCGCGCTACAGTAGATAGTTTTTATAAGCACTTAACAGGTTTAGGTAGACCAGCAAGCTTCGTTGCTTGTTTTGCCGGTCCTTTTTTAAATAACTTGAATAAATACTTACTGTTGCCTTTTTCTGGCCCATGGGCTTTTTCCATTGCTTTCACGAGCATTCTAACCGCTGGCGAGGTATTAAACTCTTCATAAAAATCACGCACAAAGTGAACCACTTCCAAATGTGCGTCAGTTAATTCTATGCCTTCTTCTTGAGCAAGGACGGCAATCATGCCTTCTTCCCATTCTTTGTGATTGAGTAAATAGCCCTGAGAATCTGTTTGAATTTGTTTGCCGTTATAAATAAACATTACTTTTAAATTACGGATGGTACGTTTTACGTATAAGGGTACGAGTAGGGGAAGTAAATCTCAATAGGGTGGAAAGAAAAAAAGCCTGACTAGATAACCAGTCAGGCTTTTACATGGTTCTATTTTAACTTGTTTACTTAGTCTCGAGTTAGACCAAGAATGCTTAGTAAGCTAATAAAGATGTTGTAGATGGATACAAACAAAGTAATCGTTGCTGAGATATAGTTTGTTTCTCCGCCGCGAATGATACCTTGCGTTGTGTACAAAATCGCTAACGTTGAGAAGATGATAAACAAACTACTCAATACTAAGTGAAGTGTGGTGGACTGAAGGAAAATACTGGCAATCATACCCACAATTAACACCACAAATAGCGACATGATCAAACCACCGAGCATGGATAGGTCACGTTTAGTTGTCAACGCATACGCAGATGCACCAATAAACGCCAAACCTGTACCGCCTAATGCTGTTAGGACGATATCACCCATACCTGCACCGATATACATGTTGATCAGTGGGCCAACGGTATAGCCTAAGAATCCGGTAAATAGGAAGGTAAATACCAGTCCCATTCCGTTATTGCGGTTTTTCTCTGTTAAGAAAAGCAAACCATAAAAACCAACCAGCATAATAATGATGCCAGGGCTAGGAAGGTTTAATGCCATTGTGACACCCGCTACCATTGCAGACCAAAGTAGCGTTATGGCGAGAAGCGCATAAGTATTGCGCAAAACTTTATTTGTCTGTAATGCACTTTGCTGCTGGCTTGAAGTGCGAGTATACATCGGACTAGTCATAATCTTCCTCGTTAAAGGTGTTCCTATATAATTATGTACATTTATGGGGCTGAAAGTTCAGAAAATCAAGTCTTTTATGAAAACGGGTGATCGTAATGTGTAACACGATATAACATTTTCAAGCCTGATTTCCTGCACTTCACGATAATGTTTTAGTGATGTAGAATCTGAGCTAAGAAGTTTTGTGTTCTATCCGATTGAGGGTTTTCAAAGAAATCTACAGGGTTATTCTCCTCAATGATTTCTCCTGCGTCCATAAATATGACGCGATCGGCAACTTCTTTTGCAAACCCCATTTCGTGGGTGACGCACAACATGGTCATCCCTTCTTCGGCAAGCTCTACCATCACATCCAGAACTTCTCTTACCATCTCAGGGTCAAGTGCTGAAGTGGGCTCATCAAACAACATCACTTGAGGGCTCATACACAGTGAGCGTGCGATAGCAACGCGCTGCTGTTGTCCACCAGATAGTTGTCCAGGGTATTTTTCTGCTTGATCGGGTATTTTCACCCGCTCAAGGTACTTCATCGCAATATCTTCGGCTTCTGATTTTGGTAGTTTTTTTACCCAGATAGGGGCGAGTGTACAGTTTTCTAGTACGGTTAAGTGAGGAAATAGGTTGAAGTGCTGGAAGCACATTCCCACTTCTCGGCGTACGGCTTCGATGTTTTTGAGATCTTCGGTGAGCTCGTTACCCGAGACGATAATTTGTCCTTTCTGATGTTCTTCAAGTCGGTTGATGCAGCGAATCATTGTCGATTTACCTGAACCAGATGGTCCGCAAATGACAATCTTTTCTCCTTTGCGCACATCCAAATTGATGTTTTTAAGTACATGAAATTCACCATACCATTTGTTCATGTCCCGGATATGAATCATTGGCTCTGTTGAGTTATCGCTAGTTGGTTGTGTCATAATCTTTCCTCAAGCTGAATCAATTTGCTTCTTGTTCAATGGTTATCGTTTGTGTCCTGTATGTAGCCTGTTCTCTAACCATATAGAGTACCGCGACATACCGAAGCAAAAGATCCAAAAGACCAGTGCTACAAAAACGTAACTTTCAGTGGCAAAGCCCAGCCACTCAGGGTCGGTATTGGCGGCTTGGCCGATACCTAAAACATCAAACATACCTATGATTAACACTAGGCTGGTGTCCTTAAATAAGCCGATAAAGGTGTTTACAATAGAAGGGATAGTGATTTTTAATGCTTGGGGAAGGACAATAAGCCCCATTTTTTTCCAATAGGTTAAACCTAATGCGTCAGCAGCCTCATATTGCCCTTTGGGAATGGCTTGAAGTCCTCCACGAACCACCTCGGCCATATAGGCCGCACTGAACATAACAACCCCGATGAGGGCCCTCATCAATTTATCAGTTTCTGAGCCTTCCGCCAAAAACAGTGGAAGCATGACAGATGCCATGAAAAGCACCGTGATAAGCGGTACGCCACGCCATACTTCAATGTAAACAGTACAAATGCTGCGAATGATAGGCATGTCTGATCGTCGCCCGAGCGCAAGAACTACACCTATAGGTAGAGAAACGATGATGCCGACCAATGCTATGATGAGAGTGACAAGTAATCCTCCCCACTTGTGTGTGTCGACGACTTCCAGTCCAAACACGCCACCATAGAGCAGGCCAACCATAAGAAACGGATACACAGTAACGAAAAATAAGCAGATCCATAGCCGTTTAGGTGTTTTTTCGTAGGCAAGAAGCACAGTGAAAACCGCTAGGGTTGCGTAAAACAGACGTGGACGCCAAAGCTCTGCATGAGGATAAAACCCATACATGAACTGTTCCCACCTCACGCTGATGAATACCCAACAGGCACCATCACGACTACAATCATTTCTAGTGGTTCCTGACCAGTCGGCTTGTAAAAATGCCCAATCGAAAACATTCCACAGCATGGTTAGGGCAAAATAGCCCAGCAGAATGGTGACAATAGAGTTAAAAGGCCCGCTAAATAAATTTTTTCTTAACCAACCGATGACTCCAACGGTATTAGCGGGTGGCGGTAAATCTGGCAAAAACTGATGCTTACTCATAAATCACCTCTCCACCAGTGCGACTTTTCGGTTGTACGTATTCATGATGGCTGATGTCAGCAAACTTAACGTCAGATAGACAGCCATTGTCATAGCAATAATCTCAATCGCTTGCCCTGTCTGGTTTAGTGTTGTGCCCGCAAATACAGAGACAAGATCTGGGTAGCCAATTGCCATGGCGAGAGAAGAGTTTTTCGTCAGGTTTAAATATTGGCTGGTAAGAGGCGGAATAATGATTCTTAATGCTTGTGGGATCACAACCAGCTTTAACGTTTTGGTACGAGACAGCCCTAAACTCATTGCTGCCTCGGTTTGACCATGGCTGACAGCATTAATACCAGAACGGACGATTTCAGCAATGAAGGAGGCGGTGTAAATGGACAGTGCTAACAGCAATGCCGCTAGCTCTGGTATTATGCTTATCCCTCCAGTGAAATTAAACCCTTTTAAAGCAGGGTATTCAGCGCTAATTGGTGAACCCATTAGAAAGTAAACGACGACAGGAAAAACGACACACAGCAACAAGACAATTCTTCCCATTGGGGTTTGTTGCCCGGTTAATTTTTGTTTGTTGTTTGCCCAAACGTTAATCACGACCGAAGCGCAGATACCAGCTAGCAATGCGAGCAGCACAAATGAGCTCCCTGATTCAAAGACGGGAGCGGGCATGTATAGGCCACGTACATTTAAAAAGAATGCCTCACCTAGGCTCATACTTTGCCTTGGAGAAGGTAGCGCTTGTAGTACAGCGAAGTACCAGAAGAAAATCTGAAGCAGCAGTGGGATGTTACGGAAGGTTTCAATATAAACCGCGGCAAATCGGCTGACTAACCAGTTGGAAGACAATCTAGCGATACCGATAACAAACCCAAGAACCGTCGCCAAAATTATACCTAAAAATGAGACTAATGCGGTATTGAGAAGGCCAACAACAAAGGTTCGCCCATAAGAATAGGTTTCGTTGTAATCAATTAAACTCAGGCCAATGCCAAAACCAGCCTCTTGGTGCAAAAAGTCGAATCCGGTCGCGATACCACGAGACTCTAAGTTATTTAAGGCGTTGTTAACAATGGTGTAAAAAAAGAAGAAGAGTAAGAATATGGCGATGATTTGTATGGCCGCAGCGCGAAAAGTAGGGTTGTAAAATAGGTTTTTCCCTTGCGATCGGCCGTTCTGCGAGCTTGTAGATATCTTCTCAGTAGGCTTCATACAACAATAACCTCTAAAAATGTGTAGCAAGGGCGGGTTTCCCCGCCCAGTGATTTAAACGCTTATCGAATCGGTGGTGCGTACATAATGCCGCCCGCATTCCACAGGGCATTCATGCCTCGTGAAATTTGTAACGGTGAGCCCTTACCGACAGTTCGCTCAAAGCTTTCTCCATAGTTACCCACTTGTTTCACGATCTGATAACCCCAGTCATCACGAATACCTAACCCTTTTCCTTTTGGACCTTCAAGGCCTAGGATTCTCCTGATATTCGGATCTTTCGATTTAAGCATGGCGTCTGCGTTCTTCGATGTGATGCCATATTCCTCGGAGTTCACCATTGAGAACAGCACCCATTTAGCGATGTTGAACCATTGGTCATCACCCTGGCGAACAACTGGACCTAGTGGCTCTTTTGAAATAATTTCTGGCAATACGACGGCTGAGCTCGGGTCTTTTAGGTTGAGACGCAAAGCGTATAAGCCTGATTGGTCAGTGGTTAATACGTCACAACGTCCAGCGTCAAATCCTGAGGAAGTTTGTGGTGCGGTATCAAAAACAACGGGTTTGTATTTCATGCCATTGGTTCGGAAGTAGTCCGCTAGGTTGAGCTCGGTGGTTGTGCCTGATTGAACGCAAATCGAAGCACCATCCAACTCTTTAGCACTCGTGACGCCAAGTGACTTCTTGACCATAAAGCCTTGACCGTCATAATAATTTACGCCCGCAAAGTTGAGGCCTAACGCGGTGTCACGGTGGAGCGTCCATGTTGTATTTCGTGAAAGAACGTCAATTTCACCCGATTGCAATGCAGTAAAACGCTCTTTAGCTGTAAGTGGTACGTATTTAACTTTTTTCTTATCCCCGAGTACTGCGGCTGCAATCGCTTGGCAATACTCCACATCGATACCTTCCCATTCACCTTTAGAATTCGGGTTTGAAAAACCAGGTAAACCTGCGCTTACCCCACACGTCAAAAAGTCCTGCTTGGTTACTTTCTGCAGTGTGCTATCTGCCGCTGAAGCACTGTTTGCGACCAACGCAGTAGATGCAGCTACGACGGAAGCAAGAAGTGTTAGTTTATTTGCCATTTGTTTCCTTCCTGTATGAACTTTGTTAAACCGTTAAATTCAGATACAACCTAGTGAGCAAAAATTTGTTATAACTGAGCAGGCCGCATATGAGATAAGTGACTCACATGTAAATCAACCATTTATAAGGGTAGGAAAGGATTGCAATTTTCTCAAATGCATAATTTGAAAAAGATTTTTGACATTCCTCACACCTAAGCTCATTTATTAGAATGTCCAAATGTAAATTAAATGTAAATAAAGTGTTTTGTTTCATAGCTAAGGTCAATGAAACATAATACTGATGAGTGACTAAATTAAAAGCCATTGATCTAGTTTATGCAGTGGTTTGCTAGATATTTAAATGGTATTGATACTTAAAAATGGTGAAATATATATTTTTCATTCATATTGCGGATATGTGATGGGAAAGAATAATTGGGTTAAATTGCTCTGTTTAAGGCACAAAAGTGTCGCTATTGATTTGCAGTAGACTCTTAACCAAGAATTGTTGTAATTGGTGTGAATATCAAGCTTTTTTGCTAGTCTAGAGTCCTTATCACTCTCGTAATCTTGAACAAAAAGGGTCTCGATGCAATATTTTCCACTATTTTTCGATTTAAATCGCAAATCTGTTTTGGTGGTGGGCGGGGGAGAAGTTGCAACCCGCAAAGTTGACATGTTAATGCGAGCAGGTGCAATCGTCACTCTCATCTCTCCGAAGATTGATGCTCAATTACACAGCTGGGTCAAAGCAAAGCAGGTGCACTGGATACAAAATTTCTACTCAGCGGATTTATTGTCAAAGGATTTTGTTCAGTTGTGGGCGACAACGAACAACCCTGCTATTAACCACCAGATATATCAAGATGCAAAAGATATGGGCATCTTGGTCAACGTGGTCGATGACTTACCCTATTGCGACTTCATCACGCCATCCGTCGTCAATCGTGGCAGAATTCAAATCGCAATATCGAGTGGTGGTGCATCACCTGTGTTGGTCAGAAATATAAGACAAACGTTGGAGTCAGTTCTTGCTCATAACACGGCTTTACTCGGTGACTTTGCCGCGTCAAAGAGAAATGATATCAAGGAACATTTTGCCACAGTTACTGAAAGAAAAAGTTTTTGGGAATCCTTCTTTGCGTTGACTAGTGTCGCTGAGGCAACAAGTTGGGAGCAATTGGAATCTGTATATGTGCAGAAAATAAAAGGCAAACATGTAGAGACGCCCACACTCAGTTGGATAGAAGTAGGTCAAGATGTTGAGCTTTTAACTTTCAAAGCGTTACAACAAATGCAAAAAGCGGAAACGGTATTGTATTTTAAAGATTGTCCGTTCGAATTTGTTGATCTGGTTCGACGCGACGCTAGCCGTGAAGTATATAAAGATACTATGGAATTAGTGGCGTTATTGGAAAACAAACAAGAGAACGATGAGAGTATTTGCGTTTTAATTCCTGCCGACAGCAGTGAGTTCAACTTACTGATGGGGCATGGGAAGTGCTATAAACTTGGTATGGTTCAATAGACAGACTTTTCTTGCCAACAGGCAAGAAAAGTCGCGTTTGGTCAGTCTCTAAAGTTTTCAAACTGGAATGGCTGGCCCAAGTCAGCACCTTTAATAAGCGCAATTACGGCTTGAAGATCGTCTCGCTTCTTACCTGTTACACGCACCTTTTCACCTTGGATAGCGGCTTGCACTTTTAACTTGGCGTCTTTAATTGATTTGACGATTTTCTTTGCAGTAGGCGTATCAATACCTTGCTTGAACAAGACATTTTGGCTCCACATTTTGCCTGACTGTTCGGCTGTCTGTGAGTCCATGGAGTTCACATCCACGTTGCGTTTGGTCAAGTTGCCACGCAGAATGTCTCGCATTTGTTTTAGTTGAAAGTCAGCTTCCGCGCTTAGCTTCACTGTTTCTTCTTTTGATAGTTCAAACGAAGCTTCCACGCCACGAAAGTCAAATCGAGTTGATAGTTCACGAGAGGCGTTTTCTACCGCGTTTCTTAGCTCTACCGTATTGATTTCAGAAACAATATCAAATGATGGCATAGTATTTTCCTATTAAAATTTTTAGAATCGAGTCTTAACTGCATCAGATAATAAATCAAGCATTTCTACTGTATGTTCCCAGCTTAAACATGGATCAGTAATAGATTGGCCGTATTTAAGCGCAGAGATATCGTGCATGGGTTGGTTGCCTTCTTCAATAAAGCTTTCTGCCATGATACCAGCGACTAACTGACTGCCAGATTTGATCTGCTCGCATACGTCTTTTGCAACATCGATCTGCTTTCTATGCTGCTTTTGGCAGTTCGCATGGCTAAAATCAATAACCAGTCTTTGTGGTAAGTCAAACTCAGACAGTTTTGAGCACGCTAGTTCTACTGATTTACGATCAAAGTTAGGCCCTTTATCTCCACCCCTTAAGATAACGTGTCCGTGCGGGTTTCCACTGGTTCGATACACGGTCATACGGCCACTTTTGTCAGGAGAATAAAAGTAATGGGAGGCTTTAGCGGCACGAATGGCGTCGATGGAAATCTTGACGTTACCATTGGTTCCGTTTTTAAAGCCGACAGGGCAAGAAAGAGCCGATGCCATTTCTCTGTGTATCTGTGATTCTGTGGTTCTCGCGCCAATGGCACCCCAAGTGATCAAGTCGGCAATGTACTGGCCCGTAATCATATCTAGAAACTCGGTGGCGGTGGGTAGGCCAAGCTTGTTGATATCAAGAAGTAACTGACGGGCTTTGCTCAAGCCTGTTTCAAGAGCATAGGAGCCATCCAAGTTCGGATCTGTGATTAACCCTTTCCAACCGACGACGGTTCTAGGTTTTTCAAAGTAAGTTCGCATTACTATAAACAGTTCTTTTTCATAGTGCTTTTGCACGGCTGCTAGGCGGCTAGCGTAGTCAAGTGCTGCTTCCGTGTCGTGCACTGAACAAGGCCCAACAATCACAAGTAATCTTTTGTCTTCTCCTAGAAGGATTTTTTCTACTTGCTTTCTTGATTGTGCAATTCTTTCTGCAACTTCATCGGTGATAGGGTGGGCGTTGCTAAGTTCTGCTGGTGTTGGCATAGGACCAAGTGCTTGAGTTCTGAGTTCGTCGGTTTTTAATGGCATGCTGAATTCGTTTATTATTCCTATTTCGAAGACGTAAAGATAACGGAATTACGTAGAGTAATAAACGTTTATGTTGACGATAAGGACAATTGATAGAGTTTTAGATTCGCATCACTATGTTTACGGAAGATATTTGACAATATTGAACTCTCTGGTTTAACTGGTCAGATGACTTTCTTTAGGGTTCATCCATGTTATCCAGTGTTAAAAAAGCAAATCTATACTTAAAGAGTTTTGGTTTTTTCAAAGTCCCCCTGATTTGGCTTTGTCGTCCCAAAATCATTAGTTTAGATAGTCAATCTGTCGCCGTGAGAATGCCACTAAAAAGAAAAACCAAGAATCACCTTAACAGTATGTACTTCGGTGCGTTGGCGATTGGTGCTGACGTTGCAGGTGGATTTATGGCGATGAGTAAGTCCTCTCAAAGGGGGATCAACATTTCACTCGCATTTAAAGAGGTGGAAGGCAAGTTTCTAAAGCGAGCAGAAGGAGATGTTTTATTTGAATGCTCTGATGGTAAGCTCATCGACCAAATGTTAGACGAAGCGATCGAAACTAAGCAAAGAATCAATCGCAATGTATCAATAATCGCTCGGTGCCCTAACATTGACTCAGATAGCCATGTTGCAGAATTTACCTTAATGCTTTCGGTAAAGGTGAAGGAATAGCGCTTTTGACTATAGTTCTCTTAGTTACAGCTCTCTTAGTTACAGCTCTATTTGTTCAATGGCGACGATTTTGGTTCGGTTAAGAATGATTTTCCAACGATAGTATCGCGCCGCTTTCCCTGGACTACTTTCTCGAACGATTAAATTGAAGAGATGGCGCTTATCGACGGACTCTCGTGATACCTGCCCTTTGTTTAACATGTAGACTTTGTTTGAACCTTTATCCATGAGCCGAGTAAGTGGGCGCATGCTTATAAGCAGTGCATCTTTGGTTTCTTCGTAGCCACTCATAAACCTCGACGTCGACATTTCGGTCTCACAGCGATAGTGGAGAATTTGTTCTTCTCTCTGAACCACTCGCTTTTTGCGAATGGCTTTTATCTTATCGGGTAGTACGTCTCTGATTTTATAATCGAGCCATTCGAGTTTTTGGCCAACGGTTTTCTTTGTGGTTGGATCTAAATACCGTTTGCGCCACTTTGGTTTGTTTTTTCGTACCCATCTCCAGAGTACGTCACGTAAATCGTCTTTAAAAATTTCACGTAACGCATACAAAATCGACATGATGACGATAAAAGAAACGGTGATTTCTCCCCAGTAATCTCGGGCTGTAATCGCCATGATGGTCACGAATACCATGACAAAACCTGTCGCAATTCCTTTTGAAGCGCGGCGTAAGTTTTTGCCCAATGAGAGAGTTTGTTCTTGCAGTACTATCGGGTGTTCTATCAGTCGCCGAAGAAGTCGCATTTTGTTGCTCATGCGGGTGACATCTGAACGCACTTTTTCAGAGTTGTAGTTGTGCAATTCACGATGCTGTATTTCTTTCTCGGCGATACCTATCAATCGAGCCTTGACACTCGAGTAGGTATCATTTCTTGGCAAATGTGCGACTAAAGCGAGAAAATTCTGTTCTGTATACCAGGATAGATAGTTGTCGATATTCGCGTAATAACGTTTTAGGTTTTCATCATAAGGTACGCTGCGACGTAATCGTTTTAATATATCCAATGCGAGTTCTATGATCTCATCCAGCTCTTCTTGCATGATTTCATCCTTATCTTGCCCGATAAGGTTGTTAACGGCTTTGTCTAGCGCAATGACATACTGATAAGCAAACAAGCTCAAGCTAACACGGTATTGAGTGCTGGATAGGCGTTTTCGTTTGACCAATCGGCTGTGCACTAAGGGTAGTAGGGTCTCATCACTGTAGTATGTCCTGATTTGATGAATAGCACTGTAATAGAATTCAGATTCAGTGATGATTTCAGGTGTTAGGCCTAGCTCACCAGGTACAAATAAGTAGAGGTCAAGATCGGTGCGTTGAGAAGCGCCTAATGTGTGTGATATTTTCAGTGTGATGCCGTCATGTTTGTCAACAGTGACCAACGCCGCCTCCTAACGCAATTATAATTATAATGTTATAAGGAAAGCATACTAGAGATTGGGTATAATCACCGAAATTTTGATATGAGATATTTGACATGATAAGAGTTGGACAAGTAAACAATCTAGAAGTTGTGACGCTTGCAGATTTTGGCGTATTTTTGGACGCGGATGAGTTTGGTACCACCTTGCTACCCAATAAGTACGTACCTCAAGGGACCGAAGTCGGGCATAACCTAGATGTTTTTTTGTATTTTGACTCTGAAAACCAGCTGTCAGCAACAACAGACAAACCCGTTGCTCAAGTCGGTGAATGGGGCCTAATGACAGTTCAGGGCGTAAATAGTACAGGCGCGTTTGTGAACTGGGGTATCAAAGAAAAAGACTTGCTGGTGCCATTTAGTGAGCAACGCGGGCGTTTAAAACAGGGGCAAAAGTTGCTGGTTTATGTGTACACCGATAAAGCGTCAGGCCGAGTGGTTGGAACCACAAAATTTAATAAGATTTTGGACAAGTCTCCCGCAAACTATACCAACAATCAACAGGTTGATTTAATCATAGCTGAACGAAGTGAGCTGGGCTTTAAAGCCATTGTAAATGGCCAGCACTGGGGCATGATTTTTTCCTCAGATGTGTTTGGAAAGCTGTTTATTGGTAAGCGATTAAAAGGTTACATCAAAACCGTTCGCGAAGATGGCAAAATTGACTTGTCCTTGCAAAAGCTCGGTGTGGCTAGGCTTGATGACCTTAGTAGCAAAATTATTGAGCAACTTGAAAAACAGGGGGGCTTTTTGCCACTCAACGACAAATCAACACCAGATGCTATTTTCTCCGCGTTTAGAACCAGTAAAGGTACGTTCAAGAAAACCATTGGTGGTTTGTACAAGCAAGGCAAGATAACCATTGAGAAGGAAGGAATTCGTTTAGTTTGATGTAAAAGTTAGGCATGCAGACTTCAAGGTGAAAGCTGCATGCCAGCAAATTAACTTCTAATGATCAGAGACAATGGCCTCACGTCTTGAACGGTGTTTGCGATAGTGTTTTAGGTCGCGCTCAAATTCTTCGTGCCTTGTCTTACTACGTTCAAACACTTTATCCCTTCCGCCCGCTTCATAAACAAATTGATTACGGTTGATAGACATTTTTCTCCGTCCGCTCTCAATATATGCTAAGTAGGTTTTTAAGTCTTTACTCGTCAAGCGAGGATCTCTCAGGTGTTCTCTTATTTTGGCTGCGAGAATATTGCGAACCATTTCAGCGTCCAACGTATCCTGAGACTCACCTAGTTTTGGATAATAACTAGAATCTCTAAAAACTTGTTGCAAAGTCAGACACATAGTCCGTGTCGAAATAGAGTGTGAGAGATCGAAAATTTCTTCAACCCACCGGCCGCTGTCGGAAAGTAAAGCCAATGCATCAAAATCTGAATACTTCCTAGGAGCAAATACTTCGAGTGCGACTAAGTCATTTGCTAACACGATATCTTCGGCTAATTGAAGCTTTCTGTGCCTAGTATTTAAGCTGGCTGGGTTCTTGTAACCAGTAGAACTGATTTTGCCATCGTAATGAAGTTTGCGGTCGGTTACGTTCGATAGCCTATTTCGAATCTTTTTGTCCAGCATCAGCTTGTATGAGGTAAGCTGCATTTTCCTTATCGTTTTATAAGCGGCTTCATCTTCAATGTCTGCGTGATCTAAGATGAGTTCCATCGAGTTCGCATTTACGAGATGATACGCACCAGGATATTCTTTATACACTTCAGCAAAGGCACCGTGATTGCCTATAATTGAATCGACTTCCACACGCGTGAAAGCACTAAATTTCGGCATCAGTGGTTGAAAACCAAATGAATTAACATCATTCCTACCATTTTGGTCAGCGTAGGTTAGGTGTGCGAGGCGAACGAAACGATATTTAGACATATCAGCTAAGCGTTTTGCAACTGAGCTACCAATGCTGTTGGTGCTATTCATGTCTCCAGGCACGGTGTCTTTTAAATCTAAAACGACAGAGACTTTACTCGCAAGATTATTTTTTGCCTTACCAATATATTCAACCAGTTTTAATGCTGATATACATCCCCTCGAATGGCCAATAGCGTTAATTTTAAGAGGAATGGTTGGGTTTGACTGCTTAAAATAGGCTTCGATGATTTTTAGCGCTTCTTTCGCTCGAGCGCCTGTTCCATGGGCTGTAGCTCCAAACGGGTTATTCCATCTACCTATGTCGCAGCCATTGAATGCGTGAAATTCTCCTAGAAGGGAGTGTTTTCGACGCAGTATACTAAGTTCTGCTTCAAGAAAGCCTGAGCAGGTATCAGGCTTACCGGACCGTTTAGGTTGGCCCGCTTGGTTTGTGACGACCCGCCCGGTGCCACAAAAATAGAATATCATATGGTTAGTCATGTCATATTTACCTCAGTAATTGACATCACTATAAATAGAATTCGGTAAAAAACATTGGAATATTTAAAACTATGATAAGAATAAATAAAAATCCCACTTCAATATTTAAATCTTTCCTGAAATAGATATACAATTAAATTCTTATCATAGGGAAGTATTATATTTATCTTTGGCGTTTAATTTAATGCATCTATATTAGTATTCCTAAGTTATGTGCAAAAGTCACGTACAAAAAAGATCGCCGTGGGGCGACCTGTTGGTATTAAGGATGATTGTACGGGAGCTAAAACAGGTTTTTATCTCTCACTAACTCTCTCGGTAAACCATTTTTAATTCGACTGCCTACCCACTTTCCTAGTCCGATGATGAATCCGTCGTAGCGTACTAAAACAGAGCCTTTATCGGATGGAACGTCAGGGCGTACATCACGGCCCATATACCATTCCCTCGCTTGATCCTGGTTAATATCGACACAGCGCGCCTCTTGACCTGTCGCAAGCGCGGTCGCAATTTGGTGTTGCCATTTAAAGCCACTTTTATGTGACTCTGCGATTTTTATTCCCATTCTAGAAAAGCGCAATTCACCTAACAACGGTTCTAAGGATTCGGGAAATAGCCACACATCTTTATCGCGTGTCCAAATTGAATACTGGTTAGGTAAACGCACATTGAGCTCTTTTTCTAATAGTCCAGATAATTGTTCAGTGAGTTTACGGCTGGCTTTTTCAAAAGGAAACTTGCCCAGTTTCTTTTTAACATCGGGTGGTGAAATCGATGATGTCTTTTTAAATCTGGCAACAAAAAAACCTTCACAATCATATGTCTGAGGAAAGATGTGTACATAACCTTCAGATGTAATCGATTTGTCTACATCCGAAAAGAATTCAGTTAAAGGTTCTACCTCGATAGCGCCGTTAAACGTGTCTAACACGTGCGCGCAGACTTGTTGGTTTTCTTCTTGGCTTAACGCACATGTTGAATAAACCAATGTCCCGCCCGTTTTAAGTGTATAAAAGGCGCTTTCAATGAGTTGTTTTTGCACCTCAACAATCTTTTTGCTGCTTTCTAAGCTCCAGTTTTTTAGTGCGTCTGGGTCTTTCCGGATTGTGCCTTCACCTGAGCACGGAGCGTCCAGTAGCACGGCATCAAATTGTTCGGGAAGCCAGCTGCCAAACACCGTGCCATCAAAATTGGTGAGTGCACAGTTACGGACACCACACCTTTGAATGCTCGCGTGAAGGACTTTGACGCGGCTGGAAGACAGCTCATTTGCCACGACAACGCCAGAGTGTTTCATGTTGGCAGCAATTTGAGTGGTTTTTGAACCGGGTGCAGAGGCCATGTCCAACACTGTCTCAAACTTTTCGTCCTCTTGATGAAAGAGAGCAGAAACAGGCATCATCGAACTGGCTTCTTGAATGTAAAACAGCCCTGCCATATGCTCGGCTGTGTTACCTAGAGGTGTGGTGGATTCATCTATGTCAACCCAAAATCCAGTGTCGCACCAAGGAATAGGGTCTAGCTGCCAACCTTTACGTTCAGCGCGCTGTTTAAACGAGGTAACGGAAATCTTTAAGGTGTTAACACGGATACTTTTTCTAAGAGGCCGCTGGCACGCTGCAGTAAACTCTTCAAGTGATTCGCCTTCGGGAAGAATAGAAGAGATATGAGACAAAAATTCACTGGGTAGATACACGTCTTGCTGCAATGTTAATACTCACTCGATTTGGGGTGGCGCACATTATACTCAAGCATTCGGAAGATGCGAGTGTCCACTTCAGTTGACTGTCAGTCATCGTGTTACGATTTAGGAATCGGCAATCGCCAATTTTTCCATGATTGTTCAACGGCAGGATTAAGATAAAACGTTTGATCCTGCCTAGCTGGTGGCTGTAATTCCGAATTATCAGGAGTTGAAAAAGCGATCCCCCCACGTATTAGGCTGTCTACTGTGCCGGCTTTTAAGTTAGCGCCGGTTAGACCAATGGAAACATCAACACCAGACACATTCCAAAACACGCTGTTTTTCCTCACTAAATATGCGTAGTTTTTGTCAATTGAAATGGTGGTGATAATTCTGTCTGATAGATCGCCAAGTTCAACGTTCGTCACAGTGCCAACTTCCAGATCTCGATAGAGAACCGGTGTCCCTGCTTTAATCGAGCCTTTTTGGTCGCTTTGTAAGCGAAAGGTGATGCCTTGATTCAGCCTGGGGAGCGAATGCAAAACAAAGTAGTCCTGCTTTTCACCTTCGCCGGGGGTGACATAAATGTCGGTGCCTAAAATGTTTTCAATATTTTCTATGCCTGATGGGCTGATTTTGGTCTTTGCGAGCCAAAAGTAACTGCTTTTTTTAGCAATATGTGGGAAGTACCTTGAGTAGATAGTAACGGTTACCGTGGTGGTATTATTTTTGAAATTGGGTCTGACGTCAGTCACTTTACCAATGATTGTGCCTTGGTATTTAACGTTGGCTCCAGGTTTTAGTTTTACTGGAGACTGGGTAGTCAGCGTAATAGGTGTACCTGACTGCTGAATTTGTTTAAACCCTTTGTAAAGCTTCCAATCTGTGCCCGTTTTGTTATCTATATCTTTGATCTGCTCAAAGGCGATGCCACCGAGCAGTAGGCTTTTAAGTGGACCTGCGTTAACACTAATTTGTTCGAGTGTGGCTTCTACATCAATACCTGATTGATTCCAAAACACGGTGTCATTGGTAATTAAATGGCGATACTTGTGATTGATTTTGATACGAATCACCACACCAGATTTAGACAGAGTAAAGTTGACGACTTTCCCAACGGGAAGATTACGATATAAAATGGGGCTTCCCACTGAAAGAGAGGGCAGCTCGTCGGTCACTAAATTTAGATATCGAGCACCTTCGTTTTCTTCTTTAGCAATGATGGCCAATTGCTTGCTAGCATAAAGCGGATAGCTGGCAGGCCGTTTGTTACTGCCTTCGCTGGTAAAACTGATACTGCGTCCAATAAGGCGCTTTAGAGGTGGAGCGGAAATAGCGACACCAGATTCAGTCATATCAATATGAATGCCATTGGAAATAAAAAAGCGACTTTTAGACTTTATCAAATGTGCGTATTTCTTATTGATCAATAGATCAAGCTTAACCTTGTCTTTGACTAATTTGATATTGGCAACGCTACCAACCGGCAACCCTTTAAACAGAATACTCGCTCCCTTATCAAGCCCATGTGCGTCCTCAGAAGTTAGGTGCACTATGACGGCGTCATTTTTTTGCATATCGACATTGTTGTGTCGATAGGCGATAAAATCGCGGCTAGGCGTGCCTTTGCCAGGGACAATGGTGAGAAAGTTGCCCTTCACTAAGTTGGTCAAATTATCGAGAGAATACAAAGATAGTCTAGGTTCTTCTAAGATGAAGTGCGTGTTGTTATTCAACATGTCACTGAAGGCGGGCTCTATTGCTGCGTGGGCGACAATGTGTTGCTTTTTATTGTCGAGTTGTAGCGTGGTAATTTGTCCTATTTGAAGGCCTCGATACATAATAGGAGCACCCGATGTACTGATTTTATTGTTCTCGGGTAAAGAGATGGATATAGGGATACCGCGACCTGCGGTTTCGATATCGGGGTATAACTTAAATTCTTGGCCATTGGCCACTGGGCTTCCCTCATCAGGAGAGTCGACAGCAATAGCGCCAGCAAGCAGAGCACTCATGCTGGTTAAGTGGATGTCTACGCCATTAAACCCTACCGATGCACCAATACCACTGACATTCCAAAATCGACTGTCTGTGGTGATGACGTGCTGATATTCTGGTTTAATAGAGGCGCGGATTAATACATCTTCATGTTGTTTGCCCAATTGATAACTGTAGACTTCGCCTATCGGAATGCGGCGGTAGAGAATTTGCGACCCAATTGAGATCCCACCTAAGTCTTTTGCGTTTAACTTTATATTCAGTCCACCTCGAGTAAGAATGTCCGTTGGTGCAATGTCTAAAGCGCGAAACTTCGTTTCAGGCTCAGATTCAGCCGAACTGGGTTGGACAGCGATATAGTTTCCTGAAACTAGCGCATCTAAGCCTGTCACCCCAGACAAATTCGCGGTCGGTTTTACCAACCAAAACCGTGTGTTCTTTTTCAGCAAAGTTTCCGCTTCTGGGTAAACGTCGGCTTCGACATAAATACTTTTTAAATCCTTAGACAGCACGATGTCCCGCACAATGCCGACTTCCAAGCCGTGATAGCGAATGGTGGTTCTTCCTGCGATAAGCCCTTGTGCATCAGAAAATTGTATTTGTATCGTGGTGCCTGAGTCTCGAATAGACTTAGATAAAAGCCAGCCAACTAAAATAATGGTGACGATCGGCAATATCCACAGTGGGGAAATTCTATTGCTGTTCTTAATAACGGGGTTGGATTCACTACTCATGCAAGAAGTCCGTTTGTTGGTGAATACGACGGTTTAATTTCCATATCAATCGTGCATCTAAACTTTCCGCGGATAGCATAGTGCAAACAATCACAACACCAAAAGCGACCGCACCTAAACCTGGTGTAAAGTTCAACACCTGACCTCTATCTACTAACGTCAGCATAATAGAAATGACGAAAAGGTCCACCATGGACCATTTTCCTATCCATTTTAAAATGGCGTATATCTTCATGCACTGCTTCTGATATAAAGCTTTACCATAGGAAATGGAAATCAGCACATAGCCAATACCGACAATTTTAATAATAGGGACAAGAATACTCGCAATGAATATGATGACGGCGATAAAGAGTAAATCGTGCTGAACCAGAGACAGGACTCCGGAAAATATCGTGTCTTTGATTTGTTTGCCATTGGTCATCAAAATCGAGATAGGGATAAGATTGGCAGGAAGCAAAGCAGCCGTCGCGGTAATCAAATATGCCCAGGAGCGTTGTAATGAATGAGGCTTGAATGGCGACATTTTGTTGGTGCATCTTATACACCGTGTATGTGTTGAATCTTGGGTTAAATAACAACTCCCGCACTGTATATAACGTTCTGGGCAAAAAGAATCGCAGTCAACCGGTGTAGTCGACACACATTGCCAAGCATTCCAATACTGTTCGATGTTTATTCTAGATAATAAAAGTACAGCTAAAATTTGCAGAAGAATCAGAGAAAACAGGCCAGTATCTAAAGAAATATCGGCATAGTCTTGTAGCTTAAAACAAGATATCGCGATACTGACCAAAAAGACGTCAATCATGACCCAATGTCTAATTTGGCGCATCAGCTTCAAACATCTATCTAACACATGCAACAGTCGGTATTTCAACGCGACATGCGCTAGGATAACCACAGTAAACAAGGTGAAGGGGGCAATGGAGCTACAAAACATGACCAATAGAGCAAGAAATATATACCCTTCATGCGCCAGTGCCATTACACCTGAGAATAGGCTGCCAGAGAAAGAGACACCAAATAGGTTAATTTCAATAAAGTTATAAAAGTGGGCGGGTACCAGTAACAATATGCAGGTGACAGCAAGGGCCAAATTACCAGAGAGGCTAACTTGCTTTGCCTGGTAGACAACTTTGTCACATCTTGGGCAATGTGCTTTTTGGTTTTTCTGCAATGGCACGCGCGCCATTGGCCACTGGCAACTTTGACATTGCACTACCTGATGTAACTTGCCGCTTGATTGTTCCCTAATCATTTCTAATGAGGCCTCGTCAACCATCCTTAACACGCTAATCCGTAGCGTTGAAACGGTTACCATATTGATAGCTTGAAGTATAACAGCAATGTTTCATTGCGAACTGATTTTGAGATGTGATATACATCGAGGTGTTATCAATAATTTGGAAGTAACAATGAACATCGAACACTATCATCGTCTAACGAAACAAGCTGTTGCACTTTTGGAAGGTGAAACTGACCTGATTGCAAACCTCTCTAATCTAAGCGCACTTTTAAATATGGAGCTAGATAGAATTAATTGGGTTGGGTTCTACTTATTAAAACAGGATCAGTTAGTGTTAGGACCCTTTCAAGGAAAACCTGCTTGTGTTCGTATTCCTGTCGGCAGAGGGGTATGTGGCACGTCAATTGCGACCAATACGGTTCAAAGGATTGACGATGTTCATCAATTTGAAGGTCATATTGCTTGTGATGCAGCGAGCAATTCTGAAATTGTTATTCCGTTTTCCGTTGACGGTGAACTTGTGGGCGTGCTTGATATTGATAGCCCAGAAATATCAAGATTTAGCCAGATAGATGAAGAAGGGTTGGTATTTTTAGTCCGTGAAGTCGAAAAGGTGCTTAATTCGCGCTCTAATAAATGAGATTTTAATCTTTGAGTGTGGTTTTTCATTTGCAGGTCACTATAATACTTCAAATCTTTATCTACATGCTTGCGGAAGACCGCATTAACCAGGAATCCTCATGGAAAACACTGAAAAGTTGAAGAACAGCAAAGAAGTCATTGCTTATATTGCTGAATGTTTCCCTAAGTGCTTTACTTTAGAAGGTGAAGCAAAACCTTTGAAAATTGGCATTTTTCAAGATCTTGCCGAGAGATTAAGTGAAGACCCTAAGGTCAGCAAAACTCAACTTAGAGCGGCTTTAAGGCAATATACGTCTTCTTGGCGCTATCTACATGGCGTAAAGCCAGGTGCTACTCGTGTTGACTTAGATGGAAACACATGTGGAGAGTTAGAAGAAGAGCATGTTGAGCATGCGAAAACCACACTCGCGGAGAGCAAAGCTAGAGTTCAAGCGAAACGGAAGGAACAAGCTCAAAAAACAAAAGAAGAAAAAGCGAAAAAGGTGAGAAAGACTCAACCTCGTCGCACAACGTCGAAAGCTCATAAAGACGCTAAAAAACCAGTTAAAACAAGAGCTTTGAATGCAGATGAAATGATTGTCGGCAAACAAGTGAATGTGAACATGGGCAAAGGGAATATGGCTGCAACCATTGTTGAAATCAATAAGGAAGATGTACGTGTTCAACTTGTAAACGGCTTACAAATGGTCGTTAAAGCGGAGCACTTGCGCGCCTAAAGGAGATACTCCTACGCATGAAAACCCGTTTAAAATTGACGCTGATTGCTGCTAGCCTCTGGTTAGCAGTAACCCCAGTTCAGGCACTAGAAGCCAACATCAGTAAGAAGGACCTTCCTGTACTTGCTCCTGAAACCCAACACGAAACAGCAAGTAAACGGGTAATGTGGCGATTCACTCAAAACCACTATAAGCACTTCGACCTCAATGATCAGTTCTCAGAAGGCATCTTCGAACGTTATTTAGAGCTCCTTGACTTCAACAGAAATATTTTCACCCAATCTGATATTGACTCCTTTAATAAATGGTCCGACAAACTCGACGATCAGCTGAAGTCGGGCAACAACCAAATTGCATTCGATGTTTACAACTTGTCTATGCGCAAGCGATATGATCGATTTAAATACGCGCTTTCTCTGCTAGACGAAGAAATGAAATTTGATGTTGATGAGTCACTGCAGTTAGATAGGAGCAAAGCCGCTTGGCCAAAAGATGAGGCTGAGCTCAATGAACTGTGGCGCAAGCGTGTTAAATACGATGCACTGAATCTGAAAATGACGGGTAAAACTTGGCCTGAAATTAAAGAGATTCTGGGTAAGCGGTATAACAATGCGATACGTCGTCTAAGTCAAACTCATAACGAAGACGCGTTTCAGCTTTACATGAATGCGTTTGCTCGTGAAGTCGACCCTCATACCAGCTATCTTTCTCCTAGAAATGCCGAACAATTCCAGTCAGAGATGAACTTATCTCTTGAAGGAATAGGGGCAGTATTGCAAATGACGGATGATTACACGGTCATTCGCTCTTTGGTTGCTGGTGGCCCAGCATCTAAAAGTAAACAACTGGGTGAAGGAGATCGAATAGTCGGGGTTGGTCAAGATGGAGAAGCGATAGTTGATGTGATTGGCTGGCGCTTGGATGACGTTGTACAACTGATTAAAGGTCCGAAAGGGACTAAAGTTAAGCTCGAAATACTGCCAGACAGTAAAGATGCTAAAAGTCACGTTGTCACAATAACGCGCGATAAGATCCGTCTCGAAGATAGAGCAGTCAAATCTGAGGTGATCGAGAAAGATGGCAAGAAAATTGGTGTTCTAGAGGTACCGAGTTTTTATGTTGGTTTATCAAGAGACACAGAGAAGCTACTGACGGATCTTAAATCTCAGGGCGTGGATGGGATTGTTGTCGATCTTCGCAATAATGGTGGTGGCGCATTAACAGAAGCCACCGCGCTGTCCGGGTTGTTTATTAAAAGTGGTCCTATTGTCCAAGTAAGAGATAGTTATGGTCGAGTCAATGTGAATAGTGATACTGACGGAAACATAAGCTATGAAGGTCCGATGATTGTGTTGATTAATCGCTATAGTGCGTCGGCCTCTGAAATCTTTGCCGCTGCGATGCAAGATTATGGCCGTGCTATTGTGGTTGGTGAAAACTCTTTTGGTAAGGGAACCGTGCAGCAACATCGGTCACTCAATCAGATTTACGATTTGTTCGATAAAGAGTTGGGTTACGTTCAGTATACGATTCAAAAGTTCTATCGTATCAATGGCGGAAGCACTCAAAATAAGGGCGTGGTTCCCGACATCGCTTATCCATCGTTAGTTGATCCTTCCGAAACTGGAGAGAGTGTCGAAGCTAACGCACTGCCTTGGGACCAAATTGCTCAAGCGAAATATCAGTCTCTCAATAATTTTAAGCCTCTGATTGATAAACTCTCTGAAGAGCATAAGCTTCGTATTAAAGATGATATGGAGTTTAAGTTCATTGAAGAGGATATTGAACACTACAAAGAGACAAAAGATGATAACTTCATCTCTCTAAGTGAGAAAGTCAGAGAAGAGGAAAGCGCCAAAGCCGATGACTTAAGACTTTCACGAATTAATGAAAGGCAAAAAGCAAAAGGGCTAAAACCTTATGCTTCTTTGGATGATGTTCCTAAGGATTATGAGAAACCAGATGCTTACTTAGATGAAACTGTGTCGATTATGGTGGATATGACTAAGTGACTTACATCTAAAATAAACTTCTAATAAGCGGGCTCTCGTAGCTCGCTTTTTTGTATGTATTTTATATTGATCAATATGCATATGTAATGCCAATTAGTTTCGCTTTCTCGCTTTTATGGGCCTAAGCTTTAAAAAAAGAGGGAACGTGAAATGAGATGTATGTTGCTAATTTGTGCTTGTGTGAGTTTTTCCGTTTCAAGCGCGCCGACACCAAAAAGCGTCGATTTGACTCAGTTTGATTTGCCATTTTTACTTGGCGACTGGTATCTCGTTAATCCAAACCCTAATGACTCAACAGAAAACTTTCGTACCATTAAGTTGACACTCAATTCTAATTACGATTTTCAAATCAATATTCAAAAGAAAGATTATAGCGTTGAGCACTGGCAAGGCTCGTATACTGCGGACAATGACACCTTGATACTAGGGATGAACTCTGAGGATCCTCAAGTTTATGCCTATACCGGAAACCACAATTTGTTGAGCTTGAATGGTGTCACGTTTGTCAAAGCTTTGTCGAATACGCTCGCTGGAATTTGGTCGAGCGAGCATCTCAGTGGTGATGACCTCATGGCCAGTGAGGTAGAAAAAATGGACCTTATCCTTCAGCCTGATTTCGTGTTTCTATTTCGAGTGATTAATCAAGATGGTGAAGAAGCCGTACATAAAGGGGTTTACTATACCGAGGATGACAACTTGGTTTTGATTTATGAGAATGGTGAACACAGTACTCGCTACTCACTGACAAGAGATCAGCTGACACTTGAAGGAGAAGGTGGGGGAATGTACGCGGTTCTTAACCGTGTGGAATAGCTTACCGCTTTAACAATATGTAAATAACAATACCTCAATTTTATATATTGTTCTTGTATATTGACGAAACTCCGAGTAGAAATAGACGGGTAAAATTTTTATCAGTCATAAGGATTCTCGGACATGGCGCAAACTCCTCAAGCCAAATATCGTAAAGATTATCAATCTCCTTCTCATACTATTACCGATGTCGACCTAACCTTTGAGTTGCAAGAAACTCAAACGACTGTGACTGCAATCTCCAATGTAACTCAGTTAGGTGATCAAACGTCGTTAAAGCTCGATGGTGAGTCACTGACATTAAAGACTGTATCCGTTAACGGTGAAACGTGGGCAAATTACACCGAAACAGAAGGTGGATTAGAGATACACGCGTTACCAAATCAGTTTGAACTGACCATTGTTACGGAACTCAACCCAGCAGAAAATACGGCTCTTGAAGGTTTGTATCTTTCTGATGGCGCATTTTGCACTCAATGTGAAGCGGAAGGTTTTCGTCGTATCACTTACTTTTTAGATCGTCCAGATGTACTTGCTAAATACACAACAACAGTAATAGCAGATCAAGAGAAATTTCCGTCACTACTGAGTAATGGTAACCGCATTGATCAAGGGACTCTAAAGGGTAATAAGCATTGGGTTAAGTGGCAAGATCCTCATCCAAAACCAAGCTACCTATTTGCGTTAGTGGCTGGTGACTTTGACATTCTCCGTGATAACTATAAAACGAAATCAGGAAGAGATGTTCAATTAGAGATTTATGTTGATAAAGGAAACCTGGATCGTGCTAACCACGCCATGGTCTCACTCATCAATGCGATGAAATGGGATGAAGAGCGGTTTGATCTTGAATACGATCTCGATATTTACATGATTGTAGCCGTAGATTTCTTCAATATGGGGGCAATGGAGAATAAGGGCCTGAATGTCTTTAACTCAAAGTTTGTTCTAGCCAATGAAAAAACGGCGACGGATACAGATTATCTTGGTATTGAAGCGGTGATAGGCCATGAGTATTTCCATAACTGGACAGGTAATCGTGTTACTTGTCGCGATTGGTTCCAGTTAAGCCTTAAAGAAGGTCTTACGGTATTTAGGGATCAAGAGTTTTCTTCTGACTTAGGCTCTAGAGCGGTCAATCGCATTAATAACGTACGGATTATTCGTGGGCCACAATTTGCAGAAGACGCAAGTCCAATGTCTCATCCTATTCGCCCAGAAAAAGTGATAGAAATGAATAACTTCTACACTTTAACTGTATATGAGAAGGGCAGTGAAGTTATCCGTATGATCCATACTTTGCTCGGTGAAGAGAAATTCCAAAAAGGGATAAAGCTTTATTTTGAGCGTCACGATGGGACAGCGGCGACGTGCGAAGATTTTGTTTCCGCTATGGAAGATGCTTCCGGCATTAGCCTAAAGCATTTCCGCTTATGGTACAGTCAATCGGGTACTCCTACCGTTGAAGTATCAAGTGATTTTGATGAAAGCCATTCGACTTACACACTGAAAGTTAAGCAGCACACGGCACCAACTGCTGATCAGGCAGAAAAACAAGCACTGCATATCCCATTTGCTGTCGAATTGTATAACTCTGATGGCACGACTATTGACCTAGTGTCAAATGGCCAATCTGTGTCGAACGTTTTGAGCCTGACTGAAAGCGAACAAGTGTTCACTTTCGAAGGGGTAAATGAAAAGCCAGTTCCATCATTGTTCTTAGAGTTCTCTGCGCCCGTAAAACTTGAATATGACTATGATGATCAAGAGCTTAGCTTCTTAATGGTTCATGCTAATAACGAGTTTTCTCGTTGGGACGCGGGTCAAATGCTATTGGCCAAGCACATCAAGTCTAATATTGAACGTGTTCAACAAAATCAAGAATGTATTGTTCCTGAATCGATCCTTGCAGCGTTTAAAGGTGTGCTAGCGAATAAAGAGCTCGACCCCGCGCTTGTAGCGGAAATGATGACATTGCCAAGTTTCAATGAAGTATCGGGTTGGTATGACTTGATTGACGTTGATGCTATCGATAATGTTCTGACCGTCTTTAAGGCGTCGCTTGCTAACGAGCTGAAGAGCGAACTTGAGCAGGTTTACCAAAGATTGGAGCAAGGTGAATATTCACTAGAGCATAGTGCTATTGGTCAACGTGCACTGAGAAACTGCTGTTTGGCATACTTGGCACGTACTGAAAGTGGTCAACAGCTGGTAGAGCAGCAATACCAATCGGCACACAACATGACAGACACAATGGCTGCGATGCAGGCCGCGAATAGCGCGCAGCTTTCATGCCGTAGTGGATTGATGGAAGACTACAGCCAAAAATGGAAACATGATGGTTTGGTCATGGATAAATGGTTCCAGTTGCAGGGTAGTAATCCTGATGCTGGTGCTCTCAAGGCCATCAAAGAAACGATGAATCACGAAGCGTTTTCGATGAAAAACCCTAACCGAGTCAGAAGCTTAATTGGTGCGTTTATGAATACCAACCCAGTTAACTTCCATGCTAAATCGGGTGAAGGTTATCAATTTGCTGGTGAAATTTTAAGAGAGCTTAACGAAAGTAACCCGCAAGTGGCATCAAGACTTTTAGATCCACTACTTAAATTGAAAAAGTATGATTCACATAGACAAGCGTTAATACGAAATGAATTAGTCACGCTAAAGAATATGAATAACCTTGCAAAAGATTTATATGAAAAAGTAACAAAAGCTCTCGAAGAGTAAATAATAAAGCAAGGTGGTTAAATAATAATGCCACCTTGCTTAATATTATTTAACAATTGGCCATATGAAATATTATTTATTCTCTCTTTCCATCTCTTATCAGTCCTTTGTGGCCCACTATTCGGGCGCTGCGAGCCACGTGCAAGTGGTGACAAACGAGGGAATGAAAATCCGACTACCTGCTTCGCGCTTTCGCCCTTTCTTAACCCAACGGGGTATCAATGGTCAATTTAGACTGACCACAGACCACAGCAATAAGTTTATTAAGTTAGAAAGCTTATGACTTTGGCTGGATATTTAATCCGCAAATATAACCATTATCACATTCTTGATAAATTTGTTTCATTGTGACACTGAAACAATTCACCAAATCATAGTAAAGCTCTTACAATAAGGCCGTGCATTACCCTGAGTAAGCACTATGCTTACTCCAACCCCTACAAAAATATAATCAATATTGTGGAGTGTAAATATGACCGCGCGTGATACTTTAATGCCGGTGCTGCTTGAAAAAGTGTATAAACTCATTCAAGACAAACTAGAGCTAGCTCAACAGCCATTTGTTACACAACTTGCGAATCATCTATTCGGAAATGTTTCTCACGATGATTTACATGAAAGGAATGAATCTGATCTCTATGGAGCAGTTATAAGCCTTTGGCATCATATCAATGAGAAAAAGGCAGAGGATGTATCTGTTAGGGTGTTTAACCCTACCGTAAGTCGACATGGATGGCAGTCAACTCACACAATCGTGGAGATAGTTGTACCTGATAGCCCGTTTCTTGTGGATTCAATAAAAATGGCGTTAAGCCGATTGGATCTCGCTTCTCACCTAATGCTACATGGTCCAACTCAAATAGACAGAACCAAAAAAGGGGTAGTGAATGGAATCAATAGTGGTTCGGGCGTCTTCCAATCACTATTCCATATCGAAGTCGATAGGCTAAGTGCCAAAGAAACCATGACAACATTGAAAAATGAATTGTTAAAGGTACTTTCGGATACGGGTCTAGTGGTTAAAGACTGGCTTTTGATGGTCGAAAAGTTAGAAGAAGTGACGGTTCAACTTCAATCTCAAGAAGATGAATTACCCATCGAAAAAGACCACTACGTTGAAACAGTCAAATTCCTTCGTTGGTTGGGTGATCATAACTTCACTTTCATGGGGTATAAAGAATACGACTTAGTCGACATTGAAGGGGACACCGAACTACGCCCTACGAAAGAAAAAGGCTTGGGGCTGTTTGCAGACCCGGCGCGTGTTAGAAGCACGAAGCTGTCGGAGTTTTCTGACTCGGCGAGACTCGAAGCAAGAAAGCCCTTCTTATTGATTGTCACTAAAGGCAATGCACAATCACACATCCACAGGCCAGCGTATACCGATTACATTGGCATTAAAAAGTTTGATAAAGATGGCAAAGTCATCGGTGAGCATCGCTTTACTGGCTTATATACCTCTGCTGTGTATAACCAAAGTGTGGCGGGCATCCCACTTATTCGCGAGAAAGTCGAGCGTATTCTAGATGCCAGTGGTTATCGTGATGGATCTTATTCCTACAAAGCGCTAAACAATATCTTAGAAAACTACCCGAGAGATGAGCTACTTCAAGCAAACGAAGACGAATTGCTAGAAGTAGGCATGGGTGTGGTCCAAATGCAGGACCGAGATCTACTAAGACTGTTCGTGCGTAAAGACCCGTTTGGTCGATTCTTTAGCTGTATGGTGTATGTCACCAAAGATCGCTACAACACTGAGTTACGCCGTCACACGCAAAGAATTTTAAAAGCTTCATTTGGTTGTGAACAAGATGTCGAATTCACAACGTACTTTTCAGAAAGTCCTCTAGCTAGGACTCACTACATTGTCCGAGTCGACAATAACAACATGAATGTGAACGTAAAAAATATAGAACAAAACTTAATGGAAGTGTCATCCAACTGGGATGATCGCTTGTCTGAAGCCATCGTCGCGAACTTTGGTGAAAGTAAAGGCTTGCCTTTATCTAAAGAGTACATGCGTGCTTTCCCAAGATCGTACAAAGAAGATGTCATGCCTGGCTCTGCGGTTGCAGACATTGAGCGACTTGAAGCATTAGACGACAACCATAAATTGGACATGTTGTTCTATCGACCTCAAGAAGAAGCGGCAGACTCTAAAGCGGTGCGACTAAAGCTTTATCATCGTGACGAGCCAATTCATCTTTCTGATGTGATGCCAATGTTGGAAAACCTCGGCCTACGTGTGATCGGGGAGTCGCCTTATGAAGTGCATAAAACCAATGGACAAACCTATTGGATACTGGATTTCTCGATGCTGCATAAGAGCGACAAAAATGTCGATTTAAGAGAAGCAAGAGATCATTTCCAACAAGCATTCGCCGCAATTTGGGCAGGCGATCTAGAAAGCGATGGCTTTAACCGTTTGGTTTTAGGTGCCTCATTAACAGGGCGTGAAATCTCAATATTACGTGCATACGCAAGATATATGCGCCAAGTCGGATTCCCGTTCAGTCAAGCCTATATTGAGGAAACGCTCAGTCACTATCCTGGATTGGCGAAAGGGCTGGTTGAACTTTTCGCTAAGCGCTTTGATCCAAAATTCAAAGGCAGTAAAAAAGGTCAAGATGATCTGATCAAGAAGATGACCGAACAGCTTGATCACGTAGAAAGTCTCGATGATGACAGAATCATTCGCCGTTACATGGAAATGATTACGGCTACGTTGAGAACTAACTACTATCAGCTTGATGAAAACAAGCAGTCGAAGCCTTGGCTATCTTTGAAGATGAGCCCAAGAGATATCCCAGATATTCCAAAGCCTGTGCCAGCGTTTGAGATTTTTGTTTATGCGCCGGATATTGAAGGTGTTCACTTAAGAGGTGGCAAGGTCGCTCGTGGTGGACTTCGTTGGTCTGATCGTCAAGAAGATTTCCGTACTGAAATTCTTGGCTTGGTTAAAGCGCAACAAGTTAAAAACACAGTGATTGTTCCAGTTGGAGCAAAAGGTGGATTTGTTTGTAAACGCCAGCACAACCTTTCTTCACGCGATGAGATATTTGCCGAAGGTCAACGCTGCTATAAACGTTTCATCAGAGCATTATTGGATGTATCTGACAATGTTGTTGATGGCGATATTGTTCCACCGAAACAGGTCGTTCGTCATGATGAAGACGATCCGTATCTAGTTGTTGCAGCAGATAAAGGAACAGCCACGTTCTCAGATTTGGCCAACTCAGTATCTGAAGAATACAACTTCTGGTTGGGCGATGCGTTTGCATCGGGTGGTTCAAACGGTTATGACCATAAAGCCATGGGTATTACTGCCAAAGGCGGATGGGAATCGGTTAAACGCCACTTTAGAGAAATGGGCATCGACTGCCAGAAAACTGACTTTACGGCTATCGGTGTTGGTGATATGGCCGGTGATGTGTTTGGTAATGGTATGTTGCTTTCCAAGCATACTCGTCTCCAAGCGGCATTTAACCACCTACATATCTTTATTGATCCGGATCCTAAATCGGCTCCAAGTTGGAAAGAACGTAATCGCTTATTCAATTTGCCACGCTCAAGTTGGGAAGATTACGATGCAAAATTGATTTCAAAAGGCGGTGGTGTCTTCTCTCGCCGTGCCAAGTCAATTAGCCTATCTCCTGAAATTCAAAAAATGTTAGGGACCAAAAGGTCATCCGTCGCACCAAACGATCTTATTAAGATGATCCTTTCCATGGAGGTGGATTTACTTTGGAACGGTGGTATTGGTACCTATGTTAAAGCCTCTACTGAAACGCATACTGAAGTCGGCGATCGCGCCAATGATGTATTGCGTATCGACGGTAAAGATCTAAAAGCCAAAGTGGTGGGTGAAGGTGGTAACCTTGGTCTGACTCAACTTGGTCGTGTTGAATTCGCACTAAATGGTGGCCGAGTTAACACCGACTTTGTAGATAACGTTGGTGGTGTGGATTGCTCGGATAACGAAGTTAACATCAAGATCTTCCTAAATGGTTTGGTTGCTCAGGGTGACTTAACAATTAAACAACGCAATAACATTTTGGAATCCATGGAAGAAGAAGTGGGCGAAATTGTGTTGGATGACGCTTATTGTCAGTCCGAGTCCATTTCTGTCACTGAGCAACATGGTGTCGCTATTGTTAAAGAGCAAATTCGTTTTATTCATGCAATGGAAAAAGCCGGTCACTTGGACCGAGCGTTAGAATACATTCCTGATGACGAAACCTTGCTTGAAAGAGAAAAGCTTGGACTTGCTCTGACTAGACCTGAGCTGTCGGTATTAGTGGCCTACGGTAAGATGGTATTGAAGGAAGAATTGGCGCACGATGATATTTCGAATGACGAATATCATGAACAACAGCTTACCAATTACTTCCCAACATTGCTGCGCGAAAAATTCTCTAAGCACATGCACAACCACCCACTTAGAGCGGAAATTATTGCAACAGCACTGGCGAACCAAATGGTCAATGAAGTAGGGTGCAACTTTATTACTCGTCTGCAAGAGGAAACAGGTTCAACCGCCGTAGACATTGCTAATGCTTACAGCGCTGCACGAGAAATTTTTGCACTAGGTGATGTGCTGAAAAAAGTACGTGCGTTAGATAACAAAGCTGATGCAGCAACGCAATATGATGTACTTTACTTTGTTCGCCGTACTTTACGCAGACTAACTCGCTGGTTGCTTCGCAATCGAACTGGCAAGCTGTCGGTAAAAGAAGTCATCGAGCTTTATCGCAACGATGTGTTAACCATTGCTGACAACCTAGAGAAAATGCTGGTTCCAGATGAAGTGGAAGAGCACAATCAAGTTGCTCAAGCTTGGATTGAAAAAGGTATTGACGCTAAAACGGCAAACTATGTTGCTCGCTTGTCTAGCTTGTACTCGGTATTGGATATTTCTTCCGTTGCGAGAGAGAGCAAACAAACTATCGAGCAAACCGGTAAACTTTATTTCAATTTAGGTGATCGCCTGTCCTTGCATTGGTTCTTAAAACAAATCAATACTCAAGCGGTAGAAAACCATTGGCAAGCTCTAGCAAGAGCTGCGTTTAGAGAAGATTTGGATTGGCAACAACGTCAGCTAACCGCGCAAGTACTTAACTGTGGTTGTGCTCCAGAAAAACTCGACGTGTTAAAAGCTCTGGATGAATGGATTGAGCAAAATGAAGTCGCCTTGCATCGTTGGGAAAATATTCTCAATGAATTCAAAGTGGGTTCGGTACATGAATTTGCTAAGTTCTCAGTCGCATTAAGGGAGTTGAACCTACTCAACTTGAACTGTGCCACGAAGGAATAATTCATACAGTCGGTTCTATCTATAAACTTAGGCCCGCTCTTGTAGCGGGCTTTTTTATATCTACTGATAATTCCTTCTATTATAACCAAAATCAACTAGTTACAATGTCACCTTTTGGCGTGATTGCTAGTTTGATTTACACAGTTGGTTTTAACACGAAAGGGGAGTAGAGAATGTGAAAGATATACGTGCGGATACTAATATAAGGATTTTGTTTATTATTGAAGTAAACCAATTACAAATAAAATTGTTTGGCTATAAGCAAAATATCAATTGAATTAAATTGGAAATGCGTAAATAATATTGTCCCGTTTACACGGGATTTTTATCGGAGGCACAATGCTTTACCGTATTGCACGAGCGGGCTTTTTTCAACTAGATGCTGAAAAAGCGCACGATTTAGCTATTCAAAACTTCAAGCGTTTTAATGGAACCCCATTAGATCTTCTTTATCGTCAGCAACTACCTCATCGACCAGTCGAATGCATGGGGTTAACATTTCGTAATCCTGTTGGCCTTGCTGCCGGTCTCGACAAAAACGGCGAGTGCATAGAAGCATTTGATGCCATGGGTTTTGGTTTTGTTGAAGTAGGGACAGTAACCCCAAGACCCCAGTCAGGTAATGATAAGCCAAGATTATTTAGGCTTGTTGAAGCAGAAGGGATCATCAACCGAATGGGTTTTAATAACCTAGGTGTAGATAATTTGGTTGAGAACGTTAAAAACTCAACATTCAAATGTTTACTCGGTATTAATATTGGAAAAAATAAAGATACACCAATTGAAAAAGGCGTTGATGATTATCTTATTTGCATGGATAAAGTGTACGAACATGCAAGTTACATTGCGGTAAATATATCCTCACCCAACACGCCTGATCTAAGAAGCCTCCAGTATGGTGAAGCGCTTGATGAACTGCTGTCTGCATTAAAAGAAAAGCAAAAGAAACTAGAGAATATTCACGGAAAATACGTACCTCTAGCATTAAAGATCGCACCAGATCTTAGCGATCAAGAAATCAAGCAGATATGCCAGTCGCTTGTTAAACACAAGATTGACGGTGTTATCGCAACCAATACAACCCTTGATAGAACCTTGGTTGAAGGAATGAAAAATTCCAATGAAGCTGGCGGGTTAAGTGGACGACCGCTGCAAACAAGAAGTACTGAGGTTGTTCGACTATTAAATCAAGAGCTTAAAGGTAAGTTGCCAATTATTGGAGTAGGGGGCATCGACTCATACGTAGCCGCGAAAGAGAAGCTGCTATCAGGTGCGAGCCTAGTCCAAGTATATTCTGGATTTATATATCAAGGCCCATCATTAATAAAAGATATTGTCAAAAATCTTTGAATAATCTGACAAAATACTAGTGACGCTGTCACTTAAAAATGGTATAAATTAGTCATTAATTTTCAAGAAATTGAAGAGGAATAGCCGAAGCTTTTCCTCTTTTTTTTTATTCAATCCTTCATAGAATTACAAAGTGTTATATAGGCAATCAATCATTTGTCTATCTGATAACAAAAAAGAGTGAAAAGGAACGATGTTGAAACCAAGTGATAAATGGGCTTGGTACTATGACGAAAGGGAAGGCTACTTAATGCTAGACCTAGGAGATGACATAGTATTTAAGACCAATCTGCCAAAAAAGCTGTTAGTAGATTGTGCTTTCGGTATCAATGAATTCTCTGTTGACGATGCATCAGCGTTTCAAACGTTCAGGGAGCAAATCGCAACATTAGATATAGATGAGCCACGACAAGCAGAATTAACTTTATATTGTGTCGCGGCGAAAAGATTTCATAAGACCGTCCAACCAAGAAGTTGGTTTTTCGATCGCGCGAGTCACAGTAGCGACGCTCCAGAAGAAGGGGATATCATCTATCTGGAGAACCAACACAATAGAGGACACTTTATTGTACTTGATGTGGGCGACTCTGCTAGCTTGTGCTCTTTTATTGATTTAGAAGACTACATTCTCGCTCCGGGTAAGGAGCTAGAGTTTGGACAAGCGATAAAAGTAATGCATGACCGATTTACGGTCATCGATAAGGTTCATACACGTCAGCCCGTGTTTATGGCTGGCTAACCAAATTCGTTCCTTTGCTTTATTTTGTGTCGGCCTTCGGGCCGTTTTTTTTGCCTGCTATTTGTCGCAAAATGGCAGCACGCTCTGATGAAAAACACCTCAATTTCTTGCTAAATACTCTCAGGTAATTTGAAGATAAAAACATCATTCTAATCTCGTAGCACGAACATTCTTTTCAACCAGGCCCACCAAGATGTTTACTGTGCAACCTGACCGAGTTTAGTATCAAATTGGCTCAATGTAATCCATGTTCAACCGGTTCCTTCGAGGAAAAGTAGGCTGAGATTTGTGACTCAGTGAACGCCTCTCTATGACTTTCTCATATATTTATTTCTAATAGTTTGCACTTGGTATCATACAAATTCGACACTTCTAAACGGTAGGGATTGTAAAATCTTTCACCTTTTTCATCTCTTTACATATTAATTTGACTAAGTTTAAAGCGATTTTCCACCTTCAAACTACCAATAATCTTCCTCTTTTCGACTTGTATGTCATTAAATTACTGCCATATTTTATATCTGGTATAGACCAGATTGGTATTGCATAACCATTCATGCTGCCATTGTTTCTTGATATCAACAGAAGCGGCAAGTTCAATAGTAGGAGGAGTGGAGGGCGGCAAGGATAACGAAACAAAGTGGTTCGGTATATACCCAGTTACTCTTAATACTGCATTTAGAAGTAACTTGGGAATATGTTCGATTTCATCGTAAACGAATGTCAGGTATAATCCGCTGTCATTCAATCTTATTTAATAGTGTCATGCATCAATATCTTGCAGTTACCTCTAATGGGCTAGAAAACCTGTTAGTTGAAGAGTTATCAGAACTAGGTATATCCAACGCAAAACCCGTCCAAGCCGGAGTAAAATTCAAAGCAACGAATGAGCAAATTTATCGTTGTTGTTTGTGGAGCAGATTAGCCTCAAGGTTTGTTCGTATCCTATCTGAATTCAACTGTAACGATGACATGGATTTGTACTTGTCGACAACGTCTGTCAACTGGCTCAATGCTTTCCACAGTACGAAAAAATTCGTCGTCGATTTCAACGGTACCAATCGCGAAATTCGTAATAGCCAATATGGTGCGATGAAGGTAAAAGATGGCATTGTCGATTGCTTCGAAAAGAAAAATTTGCCGAGACCTTCTATTAGTAAAGAAAGACCAGATTTACGCATTCATGTTCGCCTGCATCGAGACAAAGCACTGATCGGCATCGACATGGTGGGTGGTGGCCTTCATCAACGTGGTTATCGTCCTAGCTCTGGCCGAGCGCCTTTGCGAGAAACACTGGCTAACGCCATCATCAAGCGTAGTGGCTGGACGGTAGACAAAGCGCTGCTCGATCCTATGTGTGGCTCAGGTACGTTACTTATCGAAGCGGCGATGATTGCAGGTAATATAGCGCCTGGCGTACAACGCGAAAAATGGGGTTTTGAGGCGTTAGAAGATTTCGAACCAGAGCTGTGGGCAGAGATAAAATCAGAGGCCAGCATCCAAGGTCGTCGTGGTGTCAAAAAAGTTGACTGTAAGTTTTATGGCTTTGATAACGATGCAAAGGTGCTAAAGATTGCGAGAGATAATGCTCGTAGAGCCGGTGTGGAATCACTGATCGAATTTAAACAAGCCGATGCTGTGACACTAACCAGACCAGAAGGCTTTGATACTGGTGTTATCGTGTCTAACCCACCTTACGGTGAACGTTTGGGCACACACCCAGGCTTAATTGCACTGTATACCACATTTGGCGCTCAGCTTAAGTCCGAGTTTCCGGGCTCAATTGCTTCAATATTCTCAAGCGATAATGAGTTATTAAGTTGTTTACGCATGCGTGCCGAAAAGCAATTCAAGTTAAACAACGGTGCGTTACAATGTCACCAAAAGAACTACCAAATATCTAGTACACCTTCATCGCAATCGAACACTGAAAATGGAAAGGCAGAGTCAGCTGGACAGTCTTTAGTCGCACCAGATTTCGCCAATCGATTGAAGAAGAATATCGGTAAAATTGGCAAGTGGGCGCGAAAAGAAGGGCTCGATTGCTACCGCATTTATGATGCAGATTTGCCTGAGTACAACGTTGCTATCGATCTCTATCAAGAATATATGGTGATCCAAGAATACGCAGCGCCAAAAGACATTCCAGAAGAGAAAGCCAGTCGTCGTTTGACAGACATTATTCGTGCTTCTATTCAAGTAACAGGAATGGACGCAAACAAAGTGGTGTTAAAAGTTCGCCAAAAGCAGAAAGGGCGTTCGCAATATCAAAAACTCAGTAGTGAATCTGAAAAACTTCATGCCAACGAATATGGAGTGAAGTTAATCGTTAACTTGTATGATTACCTCGATACTGGTCTGTTCTTGGATCACAAGCTGACGCGAAAAATGCTCGGTGAAATGGCCCAAGGGAAAGATTTCCTAAACTTGTTCGCCTACACGGGCTCGGCAACGGTACATGCAGCATGTGGTGGCGCGAAATCGACAACGACAGTCGATATGTCGAACACCTACTTAGATTGGGCGAAAGATAATATGCAGCTCAATGGTCAAGTGGGGCGACAGCACCAATACGAGCAAGCGGATTGTCTGCAGTGGTTAGAAAAGAGCGCCAAGCAGTTCGACTTGATTTTTATTGATCCGCCTACGTTCTCTAATTCTAAGCGTATGGAACAAAGCTTCGATGTTCAGCGTGATCACATAATGTTGATGACTAACTTAAAGCGTTTGCTCAAAGAGGGCGGCACGATTGTGTTCTCCAATAACAAGCGCCACTTCAAAATGGACATGGATGCACTAAACGAGCTTGGATTAGAGGCGCGTAATATTTCCGCAAAAACATTGCCACTTGATTTTTCGCGTAACAAACACATCCACAATTGCTGGTTAATCACACATAAGGCATAAAGAGGTAGATTCAATGACGCTCAAATTGTACAGCACGGAAGGGTGCCACCTATGTGAATTGGCATTTGGGCTCATTTCTGAATTGAATTTGGGACTTAAGGTAGAGATAGTCGACATCGCATTTGATGATAAGCTGTTTGAACGCTACGGTGTCACAATTCCCGTCTTGTCCTATGGCGCTTCAGAGTTAGGCTGGCCCTTCGACTCAATACAATTACAACAATGGTTAGAAAATAATGGCATTACTCACAATTCATAATGGTCAGTTAGCATTCGGTGACCATCCACTGCTGGATCATGCAGACTTTGCGCTACAAGAGTCGGAAAGAGTATGTTTGGTTGGGCGCAATGGCGCTGGTAAATCAACCTTGATGAAAGTCATCGCAGGAGAAATCTTGCTAGATGACGGCAAATTTCAAGTGTCACAAGATGTAGTGGTGTCACGACTAGAACAAGATCCGCCGAGAAATGAAACGGCCACCGTGTTTGACTATGTGGCTGATGGCTTGGCTGAGATAGGTGAGCAGCTGAAGATCTATCAAGATCTGCTCGATCTTGTTGCTGAGTCACCGACTGAGCAAAACATTCAAAAGCTTGCTCGAGTGCAAGAGCAGCTTGAACACGCAGGCGCATGGCGATTTGAAGATCGCATCAAGAACATTCTAGGTGCGTTAAATCTTGATGGTCATACTAAGTTAACCGAGTTATCAGGCGGTTGGCAGCGCAAAGCGGCGTTAGCAAGAGCGTTGGTCTGCGATCCAGACGTGCTATTGTTGGACGAGCCGACTAACCACTTAGACGTGACAACCATTGAGTGGCTAGAAGGGTTTCTTAAGGACTTCCGTGGTTCGATTATCTTTATTTCTCACGACCGTGCGTTCATCAAATCCATGGCGACCCGAATTGTTGATTTGGACCGTGGCCAGTTGAACTCTTTCCCTGGTGATTATGAAAATTACCTCCAAGAGAAAGAAGAGCTGCTCCGTATTGAAGAAATGCAAAACGCAGAATTCGACAAAAAGCTCGCCCAAGAAGAAGTGTGGATTCGCCAAGGTATTAAAGCACGACGTACCCGTAATGAAGGCCGCGTAAGAGCCCTGAAGAAGCTTCGCCAAGAGCGTAGTGAACGTGTTGAGGTGCAAGGTAAGGTTAATCTGCAAATCGATGATGCGGTTCGCTCTGGCAAGATTGTCTTTGAAGCAGAAAACCTCAATTACGAGTACGAAAATCAAAGCATAGTTAAAGACTTTAGCTTTAATATCATGCGTGGCGACAGAATTGCTCTGATTGGCCCGAATGGTTGCGGTAAAAGTACGCTGTTAAAAATCTTACTTGGCGATCTTCAGGCCGATAGCGGCAGGCTGCATTGTGGCACTAAGCTGGAAGTGGCGTATTTTGACCAATATCGTGAAGCGTTGGATCCTGAAAAAACCGTTATCGACAATCTAGCGGACGGTAAGCAAGAGGTGATGGTGGGAGGCCGCCAGCGTCATGCCTTAAGTTATTTGCAAGACTTCTTGTTTCCCCCTAAACGTGCTCGAACGCCTGTTAAGGCTTTGTCTGGAGGGGAGAAAAACCGTTTATTGCTCGCCCGAATCTTTCTAAAGTCTAACAACTTGCTTGTGTTGGATGAACCTACTAACGATTTAGATATCGAAACTTTGGAACTTTTAGAAGATTTGCTTGCCAATTATCAGGGTACTTTGCTTCTTGTAAGCCACGATCGTGAATTTGTTGATAACACCGTCACGACCAGCTGGATATTTGAAGGCAATGGAATCATTGAAGAGTTTGTCGGTGGTTATCATGATGCCCAACAGCAACGTGAGCAAGTGCTACAGTCCAGAGAGCGAGAGAACCCAAAACCGAATACACCAAGTAAACCTGAAAGAGTAAAGGAACCACAGGTTACGAAAAGCAACAAAAGCAAAAAGTTATCTTATAAATTGCAACGAGAACTAGAGTCTCTTCCCGCTCGATTAGAAGAGCTAGAAGAGCAGATCGATACTTTGCAAGCGCAAGTGAATGATCCAGAGTTTTTCAGTCAATCCGTAGAGGTAACCCAACCCGTTTTAGATCAACTTTCTGCTCATGAGCAGGAATTAGAAATTGCCTTCGAGCGATGGGAAGAACTTGAAGCAATGCAACAGGAAAGTTAATAAATCAATGAGTAGTAAAATGTTTAAGCGTACCGCAATTGCAGCATCATTATTGGCCGTCACGCAGGCTCACGCGGCTTTGTATCGGGTTTATGAGCCAACGATCAATAGTAGTATTATTTCCAATGGTCAGTACACCGAAGCTATGGGTGTTGCCATTGAGCCTAGTAGCTATCCCTCCAATAGTTTAGGTTGTTTTGCTGGTAGTGCGACCTGTAGTACGGATGCTAACCTTGACCAATATAAGCTTGCTATTCAAACACTTATGTATGAAGATGATGGGGCTCGATATAGAGAAGAAGTCCCGTTTGCCATGGATAACGCATTTCAATATATCCAATCAAACTCTGATTATGTTAGTTACTGCACAACGGAGCTTGGTTATAACAGTGATTACTGTCAGGCTTGGGCAAATATCAGATATGACAAAGTATGGGCTCCTGAACAAAGTGGTGCGGCACAGAGTTCACCTACTGATTACATAAATGCCAAAGTATATGTGGAGGGAGATAGTACCAACTACAATGACAACGGGAATACAGTAGTCAACAGTTTACAAGGAACAAATCCGATAGGAAATAAAAGTGACTACACACAAGGTGTCACTAAACGTAATGTTGCCTTTAATGGCTCCACTAGCTATTCGTTCAGTGGTCTATTGTCACCGACTCCCGATCAAAGTCGAGCTTTCTATGCCGATGGAACGTATGTTGCGGGTAGTACCTCTTATCAGAGCAATAATGATAATGGTACATATTCGTATTCCAAAGCGACAATTTGGGATGGTTCTGATGCTGTAGCAATACCATATGACGGTGGTTCAACACTATCTGACAACAAATTTGGTGAAGGAAGTATCCGCAGTTTCTACCGGGACACAACCAATAATAAGATCTATGCAGTTGGTTATAACACATACGCAAACCAATATATGGATGCCACAATCTTTACTGGTAGCACGGATGATATTACTACAGCCAGTTGGACATCTACTCCAGTCCAAGACGCTCAGGTAGACGCCGGGGGTAGCTTCACTTATTCTAATTCTGTGCTGACAGGTGTTAACCAAAATCTTGTTGCTATTGGCAATGCTAAACGTAGTGGCTCAAAACCATATGATGGTGCGGCTGCAAACAGGATGTTCTTAGTTTCTAATGTTTCAGCTAATTCACCCACAGCTTCATTCTTTTCTGGTGGAATATTCTTTGATGGCGCCGGGGGAAGAGCTAATGCTATCAATAATTTCGACGAAATCGTTGGTGAAGTAGATGCAGAAAATGTGAGTGAAATTGGGGGAACACCAAGAAGACAGCGTGCATTTATTTATCCTTATGCAGGGACAAACTCAAATGCAGCTCGAAGAGATATCTTCGATAACAAAGCTTGGTGGTTAGATGACTTAACGAATGGTGGAACTTATTCAAGTGCTAATAATGCGTTCCGAATTATCGATGCTACTGGCATTAACGATCAAGGGATCATTTCTGCTACCGCAATAAAATGCTCAGCTTCTGGTGGGTATAGTTCAACCAATGACTATGCAACTTGTAATGGGTCAGAATCTACTGTGGCAGTCAAGCTTATTCCAATTGCAGGTGCTACTAAGGCAGACATCGATCCTCGCGATAAAAGCTACCCAAAAACCGAACGCAAAGGCGGCAGTGTAGGGTGGTTAGGCTTATCTGTTTTGGCTCTGATCGGGCTACAAAGAAGGCGTCGAACCTAAAATCAATCGGTTAAACTTTATACAATAGCACAGAATCACATTTTTGCTTCTGTGCTATTTTTATTGCTTGCTACAGAGCAAATTTTGAGCGATTCTTAATACTAGGGTCATAAAAGATCCACATGGACGTAACACTTGTCAGTTGCGTTACACATTATAAAGTATGAGGATGACACTATGAAGAGACAAAAGCGTGACCGTCTTGAAAGAGCACAATCCAAGGGTTATAAAGCTGGCTTAAACGGACGTTCTTCCGAGGCTTGCCCTTATCAGCAAATGGAGGCTCGCTCGTGCTGGTTAGGCGGTTGGCGTGATGCCAGAGTTGACTTACAATCTGGTCTCTACAAATAATTTAATCACCTCGAAAATCTGACTATTTTTAGCAAAGTCCTATAAGCCCCCAATCGGGGCTTTTTAAGGTGCCTATAACGCACTATAACTAAATATGCTTTAACAAAATTAAAGCAGCTACCAAAGGTAACTGCCATAAATTCGCAATTAAAACTTAGACGTATCTTGGAAGAGACCGACCTTAAGATCTTTTGCTACGTAGATTTCTTTACCATCTACCAAAACGCGGCCATCAGCAAGGCCCATTACAAGCTTACGGTTAACAACACGCTTCATGTTTATTTCATACGTAACTTTCTTCGCAGTAGGTAGGATTTGACCCGTGAATTTCACTTCGCCAACACCAAGTGCGCGGCCTTTACCTTTACCGCCAACCCAACCAAGGAAGAAACCAACCAGCTGCCACATCGCATCCAAACCTAGACAACCAGGCATAACTGGGTCGCCAGGGAAGTGGCAGTCAAAGAACCATAGATCTGGAGTAATATCTAGCTCCGCTAAAATAAGACCTTTACCGTATTCGCCCTCAGTTTCAGACATTTTAGTAACGCGGTCCATCATTAACATATTTGGAGCAGGAAGCTGAGGATATCCTGGCCCAAATAGCTCTCCTTGGCTTGATGCTAGAAGGTCTTCACGGGTATAAGAATCTTTTTTGTTTTGCATTAGTAAATCACTCTAATTTTAAGTAGTGTGCATGTTAGTGAACAGGTGTAAGCTTAACAAGTCCGATGAGTGTTATACAAACCAATTTTTAATCCAGCTCAATATTCCAGTAGAATGTTCATGCCTTTCAAAGCCTTCAATTCGTTTGGCGATTTGGCTGATCACACTGGCGTTATCATCACCTCTAAACGGGTGGTTCATCAAAATCGGTACGGCTTCATCCACGGTGGAGACAGACCAAATATGAAATTCTTCCTTCTTAATGCTTTCCACCACGTCTTTATGTAGTGATAGATGCTTTAAATTGGATTTAGGTAAAATAACGCCTTGTTTACCGGTTAGGCCTTGGTGTTTACACACATGGTAAAAGCCTTCGATCTTCTCGTTAAGCCCACCTACGGCTTGAACGCGGCCAAACTGGTCAACGGCACCAGTGACCGCAATTTGTTGATTAATTGGGTATTCAGAAAGGGCACTGACAAACGAACATAACTCAGCAAGAGATGCACTATCGCCATCCACTTCACAGTAAGATTGTTCAAAAACCACAGAAGCCGAGTAGGGAAGCGGCTCATCCAGCTTTAATGCTGAAGAAACAAAAGCCTGCATGATCATCATGCCTTTTGCGTGTAGATTGCCACCTAATTCTGCTTTTCTTTCAACGTCAGATATATCGCCATCACCAAAGTGAATCACACAGGATATCCGGGCAGGCTCACCATAAGAAAGAGGATGGCCAGGGACATCGATAACGGTCAAGCCGTTAACTTGGCCAACACATTCGCCTTTGGTTTCAATGATCACTTGTCCATCAAAGATATCAGAGAGTGCACGTTCTGGAAGGTAAGATTCTCTAAAATACTTAGCTTCAATTGCCTTCGCGATATCTTCACCCGTTAACACCGAATGTGACTGGCTTTCCAAAGTGGCACTTTCTAGCAGTGAACGATACCAAGTGATATCAAGGGGAAGGTAATGTTGATCTTCAGTAAATCGGGTGCCTTCAGCCATTAACTTGACCAAGCCAGATTTATCAAGCGTTGGAAGATGATACTTGCTGCACAGCCATTTCAGAAATCCAAGGTAAGTTGAAATGGATTCTTCGGTGAGCTCAATTTCAGGCTCATACTCAGTGTAAAGGTTCAAACCATAGTGAATATCTGGGTCAAGATATTGGAAGTCATCTAACGATTCTCGACTACCGATAGCGATGATTTTCACATCATAGACTTTACTTAGATCAATCGATGGTATGCATTTGGGAGTTAAGTTAATGGGCGACAGCTTTTCTCCCAGTAACGCGGATTTGAGTTTGAACCAACCCACTGGGTTTGCAGTAAACATATTGGCCGATACCAAGATATACCCACCATCGGCTTTTTCAATGAGTCCAGCTTGCTGCTGAGTGATATTGCCTTTTTTGTCGACAGCATAGGTGCCAAGGACTGACTCAATGCTTAAATCTTCAGTGGAAACAACAGGGACGTGCTCTTGTGTCATTGAGCTTAGTGATTCAGCAAACAGTTGGCGATAAATGGCATTATCAGGTGCGTTAACCGTCAATACTTTGGTTACACCCGACGATTTAACAAAAGCCTCGAAGCTTTTTTTGAGTCGTAATTGAGAATTTAGATAGTAAATTTCTGAAATTGATTGGTATTGTTCTAAGGTAGAACTAAAATTATCAAATTGGGGTGTAACAGCTCGCCAGCTTTCGTGGTTCATTGATTTCAGTGTCGTATGTCTTATGAGATCATAAAGTATATAGAATATCTAAGCGTTATGTTAGTCACAAATGACCCAACACACTGTTTAAATCAACACTATTGCACAAGTTATCCATTATGAGTTACGCTGTAACAAATGTTAGAAGGGAATTGTATCTTAATGAAATATCAGCAGCTTGAAAACCTTGAGTGTGGATGGAAATGGCAGTATCTAGTAAAAAAATGGAAAGAAGGTGAGGCAATCACTCGTCACTTGGATTCCAGTGAAGCGGAGTCCGCCGTTCAAGAGTTGTTGGTAATTGAGCATGAACCGACTAAAGTTTTATCTTGGATAGAACAAAATATGTCTCTGGAGCTGGACAATAAATTAAAACAAGCGATCAGAGCTAAACGCAAACGGCATTTCAATGCCGAGCAAGTGCATACTAAGAAAAAGTCGATAGATTTGGACTATCGCGTGTGGGAAAAATTATCTAACAGAGCCAACGAGCTAGGCTGTACTTTATCTGATGCGATAGAGTACCTTTTGAGTGAAGCGTCAAGAAGTGAAAAAGCGAGTAAGACCGTCAACAATTTAAAACAGGATCTTACCAAGCTATTGTCTGATTAAGGAGTATCGGATGTTATATGCATTTTTGATTATCGTTCTTGTTGTAGCCTGTTGGATTGCAGCCCAAGATAAACCTGTATTGCATGTCAAATTTAAGGGTGGGGTGATTGTGTGGTCAAAAGGCCATTTTCCTCAAATGTTCAAACACAATGTGATTGAAATTGGTGAGGTCGTGCCGTTTGATGGTGAGCTGAGGGTCTACCAAAAGCGAAGTGGACCAGTTCTAAAATTCTCAAGTCTCGTTCCGATGAAAGTAAAGCAACGTATTAATAATGTATTTCCTCACCAAGGATTTGTTCCTGATGAAGAAGGAAAGAAAATGGGATAGGAAATCTATTTCACCTTATAGTTTATTTAATTATATTAACTCTTCGGAATATTCTTATAGACACTAAAGAAGCTCTAAGCTTCTATTTAGCCTTTATTTATCTCCACAGCTTCATCTCATTTATTAAATTCATAACACCATGAATAATATATATTTATTTCCACATTGGCGCTTTGTTGCACATATATGTTGAGCCATAGATAAAATCTAAATCCTGCTAGACGTAATATTGAGTATTTTCCAATCTAGAAAGTTAAATATAACATTTCAGTTTTGTACGTCGACGATCTGAAATGACAGGAATATATTGAATTTAACGACTAACAAGAGGAGATCTATTATGAAAGTTGTGGTTGAATTTCTAGAGTCTGGACGCTTCAGAGACAATTTTTGGGATGGTGAGTTCTACGTAAATCGTGGTGAGCGTAGGGCAGTTACTCCATCATATGCGGCCCAGTTGATCACTAATCAGATAGCTTCACTACGCTACATCGAGGAAACGAAGGATTCGTAACCCTAAATCAAAAGGAGTTTTGAGCCGGTCAAAACAGTTGTTCGGCTTAAACCATCCACAAGCTTACCTTTTCTAACCCGTTGAACTGTATACTCTCCCTATAAATAATCTTCACATTATCACACTGTATTAAATCCTCACTGTTACATAGTTTCATACGCACTTTGTGTAGTTGATTGCACCCACTTTCCCAGATCTTTGATAGTCTAAATGCGATTTAGCGCGTCGATAATAATAAACTGCTAGACAACCATTTAAAACGAGAGGTACTCGTTGATCAAATCAAATAAGGGAACAGCTTTATGGTTGAATCGAGGGAAACGTTAGCGCGATGGCTTATGTCTATAGGCATCGTGATTTTTGTTGGCATCATTATCTACGCAAGTATGAGTAGAGAAACGTTTGCCGACAACCAAAATAAAACACTGGCCGAGTTTAAGAAACTGACACAAGCGCAAAGGCACAGTATCGTAAACGACTATATGTCTCTTCAGCATATCGACAAAAAAAAGGCTAACGACTTTTATGCATGTGTCAGTGAGAAAGCGTTCACCAAAGATCCCAATACACACCTAAACTACGTTGTTAAATCCTGCAAGCGAGCCTACGACAATAATCTTCTGTCTAAGTATGTGAGCTTTGATGGTTTTGCAAACGGTTTCGATTCAAGTAGCGGCTCGTACCTTGAACTCGACAGCATTGTTAAAAACACCATTCAAGACTCTCGTTCATATCACCCAATAGAGACGACGTATCGTTTTATTACTTATGGGACCAATACTCCAAAAGCAATCGTGAATACATTGTTTAGTGAGGTAAACAGCTCTGGCAGACTGGTGAGACATGATGTAACTGCCGCCGTTGATGTGGCCACGGGCAAAGTGTTAAAAGTGATCAGCGTATTGTAAATTTGATGACACGCTAGGGTTTGTTTTTGCGTACTATACAGACAAGACAAACATATTGGCGATTATTGCGATGAACATTTCTTTCATTGGTGCCCAAGGTACTGGCAAGACAACGGCATTGAATCAGCTCGTCAACCGACTCGACAAGGTTACACATATCATTCCAGATCAGTACCGCAATATTTGCCAAGACTTAAACTACAGCAGACCTAGAGACATCGTTTTAGAAGAGGGTTTGACACAAAGCAGCCAGGCAATGAGTGCGTTTGTTAGTACCGCGTTAGCCAGCTTTTCTCAGCTTAGCGTGAGCCGGACTGAATTTAACTTAGCCGACCTCGATCCCATCAGCTATTACGCTTTTTACGAGTACTGGATTACAAGATCCGCGAAAGAAAATGGCACCGAGCCAACTTATTTACCTTTCATCAAAAAGCTTGCGCAGCACTATAGCGAGCTGTTCGATATTAATTTCTATTTCCCAATCGGCGTCATCCCATTAGTTGGAGATGAGATGCGCGCAGTAGACTTGGAGTTTCAATCAGAGATCGACAAAATCATCCTCAAGAATCTAGATGATTTTAAGCCACACAATGTCATTACGATCGAAAGTGATACTGAACAAGGCAGGTGTGAAGAAATGCTTGAGTGGATTTCGAATCTTACTCGCAGCTAATGTGTTTCCACTATTGCACGTTTTTCGCAGTTTTAATATAGATTAGAAAACCTAAAATGATTTGAATAAATATAATTAGATTATTGTTTGTTCAGTGGCTAATCTTATTAAT
>NZ_JAMKMR010000018.1 GCF_023634645.1 Vibrio sinus | reverse complement strand
TACCCATTATTTAAATATGGTATTAAAGGTGCGCTGCAATTATTTTTACGGGAATTATTAGTTATTCGTTCTGTATAAACGTTTATTTACTTAATTGATTTTTCCTAAATGTGAAGCTGGGCATAAAATTACGACAATATTATATTCCATATTAATTATTTTCTTTGGAGAGTGAATATTAATTGCTAGGATTCCGAAAAAAATAATTACACGGAAATTATGCTTACTAAAAAGTTAGATATCAGTTGGATGAAAAATAGCCTTGAATATGGAAGGCAAAGTACCGGGCTATCTTTGCCAAAATCATTATTCGATAAGCTTAGTGGTTTATTTTTCATTGACTTATCCATGGTTAGAGTAAGAATTAGTTCATTACCATCTTTGATATTATCTAAAGCATTCACTCATGGCACTGATATTTATATTGACCCCAAATATTGGCTAGATGAGAAAGAACGGGATGAGTTACTTACCCATGAGTTAGGCCATGTTTTTCAGCAGCTAACAGGTCAGCTGTCTGAATTTAAAATGGAAACGCTGACACTTTTGTTGTCCCAGCACCTAGAGGTAGGAGCTGACACTGAGTCTTCATTAGAGAGAAGTTCCAGCCTAGATATATCGCTGAAGCAGAAAGTGACGAGCAATATAAACTGGTCAGTGGTGTTACCCCAAATACTGATGCGTTCTGGAAATACATATGTTGCGTTAACGGACACCAAGGCCGCATTTATCGCCGTGGAGAATGCTGTTCAATCGGTGCGGGAAGCTTTAAACATGTATTCAAGGATACCCTCTTCCAAAGCACAATCAATGAAAAGGTTGGTGTCTGAATTTGAATTCTATCGAGAAGAGGTATTGCTTGTTTTAAAGAAATGGATGTCCTCTTCAGATGGAAGAAAAACGAGGTACATACGACGACAGAATTTTGAGGACAGACGTTTCAACAAATATCTTGAGTTATCAATTGCTTTGGTTGGTGAAGCTCGCTCCATGTCTAGTTTAGCCATTGAGAAAGAATTAGCCTCTCAAGTCAAAGAGTCAAAAATTATTGATAAGTACTTAAACAGCGTGCTTAAGAAAATACATATAAAGCTCGTTGAATTTTGTAACAAGCCCAATTTGAATCTAAGAGATAGAGAATTAGAAGAAGAGATAAAAGGAAAGCTAAGAAACATATTTAATAGGCATAGATATACCTCAGGTAGGTATCATTATTATTACAGCGTTAGAGGAATCAAAAAAGTCCTCATACACCCAGAGTCTTGTTCATTGGCGAATAAAGTTGCGGTAATACATGATGTTATGGATTTATTTACCGATATGGAAAAAGATTATACGCGGGTTCCTGAGGATAAGGATAAAGCGACACTAATTCAAGAGGATGAAGCTGGCAAATATAGACAAATGACGTTGTCTCATATGCAATTTAGGAACGCAGGTACAATACAAGAGCAGTCGCTCATTATACAGTCAGCGAGATGCGCAAATATGCCCGTTCATCTAGGGCCTAGCTATACCACGGGCCGTATGCTTCAGCTAGGCGTGTTTGTAGGCGCAAATGCTCACGAGCTCACTGCTATTGCGTGGGGACTCTTCGCGTTTTGGACTCTGGATTACTCGTTGAAAGAAACAAGAGTCCACCGGTTTCACTTTGTGATGGATATGGCTAATAACTATGGTGTTGAGTATGACACTTTCCACTACCCTGCCAAATGCCCGGGTTATTTTGGTGCTCCCGTCTTTCTACGTAGAGAAAATTACCATTTGCTAAATAGGCGGGAAATGGATAGTAAAAGGCGTCCTCATTATATCCACGAAAGTGATGCACTATTTCTTCAGCAGCTAGCTTTAGAACTATCAAAATCAGGCTCGTTTCTAAAGCGGCGAGCTTCCAGTAATAGAAAGGGTAATGCGTTGAAGAAACTATCTTTAGCGATAGCAAAAAATCCTTCTGAGATTACGTACAGCACGGCTAACGAGATCGTCCGCTATATCATCATTATTGCCGCTTTAATTCGGGGTGGGGAAGGAAAGCCGTCTTTTGACTACTATGGAAAAAACTCAGGCGAGCCTCCATTGCGTCGGCAAAATTTTAATACTATGAGCTTAACTAAAACAACAAAGAAAATGTTGTCTATCTTTCGTTCGGATAAAACCACACATTCTATTGTCGATGCAATAAGATTTATAGACATCAATCACTTGAACAGTCTCACCAATAATGGCGACCGTATTCGATACTTGATGACATCTGCTTTGTTTGACGTATGGGAATCGACAAGTCGCCAGATCAGCGTGTTTACTAAAGTGGTATTGGATTCGATTTCTAACGAGTCGTTCAAACGAGAAGTGTATTTGAATGCGAATAATTTATGCTCTTCTATTTGACGTATTAGAATAGCTGAATGAATTGATATTCATTGAAATGGACTCTTTAACTATAAGAGTCCATGTGGCTGAAAAATTCGCTTCAAACTCAATTATGATTGTATGAGATCACCTTGACTTTTAATTTCACCAGTCAATTTGCCACTTTTACAAACCCAAGTAATGCTGTTCACTTTATTAGATGCTATTGGTGCCGCATAGAGGTTAGCGTAATTTCCCCAACCTATTATACGTATATAGTCAACCCAGTCACCCGGGATCGTTTTGCTGCTCGTAAGATCAACTAGTTGCTGACAGAATGGGGTAATGCTGTTTAAAAGTAGCCTTTCAAACGTATCTATTTCTAGCTGATTGTTTTGGTACAATTCTGATACAACACTGGCACATTTATTTTTCACACCACATATAGCATCCTGTATATACTTCTCTTGAGTCGGTGAATCTGCAGTACGAATAAATTCAGCCACTTGTCTAGCACTGCTGATCTTTTCATCGTATTGAATTCTAATGCGCCTTTTCATCTGCAAATCGTGTTCAGATATCGCATAAATATGGCTTTCATCTTCACTGACTTCTGTGGGAGTAAAGTATGCTTTTAGAACGAAGTCAGTAACATTGCGGTGTTTTAATTGGGCAGCCAATCTCCCTGCCAAACTATTTCTAGGGTCTTTAACACTTTGATTTGCTGCGGGATTCGTATGGACGTACTGTGTTGATCGGCCCGAGTAGCATATACATAGTTTGATATAGTAAACCGGATAGTTAACACGCCAGCACTTTTCGTTAACGCCCTTTATGATCTCATATATGTCATTGGCCACATTATTTACCGGGACCCGTTTGGGCTGGTAAGAATAAATAAATGATGCGCAGTCATAATGGCCATGACCAAATACAACAAACTTTATATGTGTGTATCGTATAGTGTTCAGTTTTGAATAAATAAAGTCGACAGCTTCGGCTAATCCAGTCGCTTTTTTCTGTGAGTCCATTGGGACGTAAAAGGTAATATCGCTTTTTCTATTTAGAGTATTAGATTTCTTTGTTACTTTAGCCGAAAGGTAGCTTTTTATATCACCAGTGCGGCCTTGACTAAAATCACTAGATTGTTGATATGAGCTAGAGTAATCGAGGGCTATGTATACGTCTTTCATTGTTATTCTATAATTTATAATATGATAATTGTATGTGTTTTAGAATATTCAAAACCAAAGTCTTACATTAATATATATTAACTTGGGTTTTACATTTTGTTACATTTATAATGTGGTGAGATTATGAAGACTATTAGTTGTTTTTTCAATAATTTTTACCTTGATATTATGTAGTGAAACAATATCAAGCTCTTTAATTATCGTTCTTTGATTCGTCAATAATTAAGTGTATTTAATAAGCAAGGCAGTGTTATTGCATAGCATACCAATTAAAGGTTCATATTCACTCTCCAGTCAAAAAGTACGTTTACACCTAAGGCAATGGTAACAATCGATGTAATTGTTGATCTAAGTAAAGCCAAGGATCTAGCAACCAGTGATAATAAGCACTATCTGTTACAGGTGGAAAACCGAGGTAGACTTGTCACACTTTCATCACGCTTTAACTCAGCTTATCAAACGAGTGGAAAATGCGACAGATGGCGAATGTCGCATAACGCAGCTGCTAGTGAGTAAGCCTGAGTTTGACCCAATTGATTGGTTAGAATCTCAGGTTCTCTATCCCAAGTTTTATTGGCAATCTCGCGATATGAGAGAAGAAGTGGTCGCAATTGGGCAAGTACAGGCCTTTTCAGATTTAGCTTCTGCTTACCCTATCCTTAACGCTGAACAGAGAATTTGGGGTGGACGTACTTTTGATAGTAGCGCAGATAACCATCCACAAAGTGAATCTTGTTTCTTTTTTCTGCCACAAATAGAGCTAGTTCGAGATGGCGATACTTGGTCATTGTCAGTGAACTTAACTCATGGAAAACACCAAACCCTAGCCAGTTTAAGAGCAATCAAATTCTCGTTTCGGCCAGTGACTGCCATTTCCTCCAATATTTGCTCGATGGAACATGTACCAGACAAAGCAGCATGGGATAGATTGGTAAACAAAGCGTTGAGTCATATTTGTCTGCGAGCATCCAAAAAAGTGGTCTTGGCTCGACAAACAACGCTGAGATTAGACCGTCCGTTGTCCGGAAGTCAGCTGCTAAAGGCCAGTCGTGCAAGTAACGGCCAAAGCTATCATTTTATGTTGACGCTAAATAGGCAAAGTAGCTTTGTTGGATCGACGCCTGAGCGCTTATATACCAGACATAATCGAACGCTATGTACGGAAGCACTCGCGGGAACCATTGGTCGCGGTGAGGGCGCTACGCAAGATCTTAGGTTGGCGTACTGGTTATCTAACGATAGAAAGAACTTAGCTGAAAATCAGTGCGTGGTAGATGACATCGTAGAGCGCCTTCACACTCACACAAAAAGCATCGACATTGATAAAAAAACACGCTTGGTTCGTTTACGCTACGTCCAACATTTGAAGCGCAATATTGCTGCAACACTATCCGAAGGGATAAATGATGTGGAGTTGTTAGGTACTCTGCAGCCGACAGCTGCAGTGGCTGGCTCGCCACGATTAGAAGCAAAGCAGTTTATTGATCAATACGAGCCTTTTTCCAGAGGTTGGTATGCCGGTTCAATTGGCTATATTAGCCACGAGAAAGCAGAGTTCTGTGTGGCGATTCGCAGTGCTTTGGTGTTAGGGGATAGCATAAAGTTGTACTCTGGTGCTGGAATTGTTTCTGGATCGGACGCAGAGTCTGAATGGCAGGAATTGGATAAAAAAATGTCTACCTTATTATCGCTATTTCCTTGCCAAGAGCAGGTGGGAGTGGCGTCATGAGCAATCAAGCGGTATTGAACAGGTTATGGAGCCGAGTGTTGCTCGAAGAACTCAGTCGATTTGGCATTGGGCATATTTGCATTGCTCCAGGCTCTCGTTCCACTCCGCTCACGTTGGAGGCTGATCAAAACTCTAAATTAGAAGTTCATACTCATTTTGATGAAAGGGGACTAGGATATTTTGCTTTAGGATTGGCAAAGGCACTCAATCAACCGATTGCGATTGTCGTGACTTCCGGCACAGCCGTTGCCAATTTACTTCCCTCCATTGCTGAAGCCTACCTTACGGGCGAAAAACTGGTTGTCGTCACTGCGGATAGGCCGATAGAATTGGTTGCTTGTGGTGCGAATCAAGCGATTCAGCAAATGGGCATCTTTTCTCATCATGTGACTCAGGCAATAAGCCTACCTAGCCCTAATCTCAATGTCTCCCTTAATTGGCTATTAACGACCATTGATGATGTCATGTTTAAGCAAGCAATAAGCCTTGGCCCCGTGCATATCAATTGCCCATTCCCCGAGCCTTTATATGCGGATTATAGTGATGATGACTACTTGAATTTTATCAATTCAAATAGCATTGATCGGTGGCGAAACTCGGACCAAACATACTGCCAACAAATTATCCCTAAAACTGAGTGTGCGCCTATCCCGGAAGAGTACTTTGGCAAAAAGGGACTCATTATCTTAGGAAAAGTGAGCTTAGAAGAGGCTAAGCTAGCTAAAACGTTCGCAGAGTCTCTAAGTTGGCCTTTATTCGCCGATCCGCAGTCTGGTGTCACAAGCGATTGGGCCAATTACGATACGTGGCTGCAAGACGCTAGCCAGCTTCAAATCTTATGCCAGTGCGATTTGATCATTCAACTTGGCGCTCAAATCATTTCAAAACGCCTACTTGCTTGGCTGGAAGCACACGTTCTGGCTGGCGCTGACTATATTTATGTTTCGCCCAATGGCTCACGAAACAATCAAGCACACCTTGCTCAAACGCATTATGTAGTCGATATTGGTAACTGGATATATGTTCAGTATCAGGTGAGCAAATTGTGTAAACCAAGCGGCGCTTATTGGGCAAATAAACTCAAGGAGAATAGGTTACGTGTTCAAGAACGAGTTCTTCCTATGATGAAGCAGTTTGAGCGCCCATCTGAAGTTGCTATTGCTGGAAAAATATCTCAGCTGTCAGAAGCGTGTTCGCTATTTATCGGTAACAGTTTATTTATTCGCTTGGTCGACATGTTTGCACAAATATCGGATAGAGATCTATTTACTAACCGTGGTGCTTCTGGCATTGATGGCAATATTGCAACCGTGGCCGGAATACAACGAGCGCTTCAAAAACCTATGATCGTGTTTATTGGCGATACATCCTTATTGCATGATCTTAACTCCTTAGCGTTGCTCTCAGACCAGCTGCCTTTAGTGATTGTCGTGATCAATAACGATGGAGGAGCAATATTTAATCTCTTGCCGATTCCAGAGGATAAAAAGCGGCGCTTATACCAAATGCCTCATCATTTGCAGTTTGAACACGCCGCTAAGCAGTTTGGACTCTTATACTGCATGCCAGAATCCATGGGGGCTTATCAAGCATCGCTCGAGCAACATATTTGTGAGGGAGAAGGAGCAATGATAATCGAGGTGTCGGTTCCATCGGAAGAATCACACGGGCATATCACACAGATAGTGGACGCGGTACGTGCTGGGTAGCCGGGTTTATCGTAAAGGGGCGAAAAAGCTGCCTGCTTTGGTCTTTCTTCATGGGTTATTAGGAAGTAGTGAAGATTGGCGAGTGTGTATGAAAAAGCTCAAGCCTTTTCATTGTGTCGGCATTGACCTGCCGGGGCATGGACAAAACCGATTTATATCTTGTGACAACTTTACACACTGTGCACACTTAATCGCAGATACACTGTCTTATCATCTTATTGAAAACACGCCCATTGTGTTAATCGGTTATTCACTAGGTGGGCGGATCCTTATGCACGGATTGGTTTCTGGCATTTATGATGCATTTAACTTGCAGATGGCGGTGATTGAAGGCGGCAACTTTGGTTTTAAAACCGAGAGTGAAAAAAAGCAAAGATGGGCGCAAGACCAACGATGGGCCAATCGTTTTGAGAAAGAAAAAATCGAGCAAGTTTTGCTCGATTGGTATAAGCAACCGGTGTTTAGTTCATTAAACCATGAGCAAAGACAAAACTTGATACTAAAGCGAAGTGATAACCTAGGGCCGTCTGTAGCTCGCATGTTGACAACGACATCGTTAGCTAAACAAGAATTCTTGTTGGACAAGCTCAAACAGCTGGAGACACGTGTTCATTATGTGTGTGGCGCGAAAGACACAAAATTCTCTCGTATCGCTCAGGAGAGTCAACTTTCTTTTAGTGAGATACATAATGCTGGGCACAATGTACATCAAGAACAGCCAGAAATATTTTCGCGAGTGATTAGGTCTATTGTATTGGGTTAAACCTATATTGCTGGCGGCCGAGAACAATGGGAGTCACCATGGCAAAAACGATTGGTATCACTGAAGCAGAGCTCTACGCACCGGTCGAATGGCAACCGTGTCACGCGAAATTTGACGACATTCAGTATCATAAATCGAGCGATGGTATTGCAAAAATTACTATTGCTCGGCCGCAAGTGCGCAATGCTTTTCGCCCGCAGACGGTCAACGAAATGATCGAAGCTTTAGCGGACGCAAGATACGACGAAAGTATTGGCGCTATTATTCTCACCGGTCTAGGTGAGCAAGCATTCTGTTCCGGCGGCGATCAAAAAATTCGTGGTGATTACGGTGGTTATAAAGATGCCTCAGGAACACATCATCTGAATGTCTTGGACTTTCAACGTCAGATCCGTACTTGCCCAAAACCTGTGATTGCCTCTGTTGCTGGGTGGGCGGTAGGTGGCGGACATGTTTTACATATGATGTGTGATTTAACAATCGCTGCCGATAATGCTCAATTTGGGCAAACCGGGCCAAAGGTTGGTTCATTTGATGGGGGCTGGGGAGCCTCCTATATGGCGCGTATTGTTGGTCAAAAAAAAGCGCGCGAAATTTGGTTTTTGTGTCGGTTTTACGATGCGCAAGAAGCGCTCGATATGGGACTAGTGAATACGGTAGTTCCCGTTGAGCAGCTAGAAAAAGAAACAGTTCGCTGGTGCCGAGAAACATTGCAGCACAGCCCTGTGGCGCTGCGCTGCCTTAAATCGGCACTCAATGCAGATTGCGATGGCCAAGCAGGATTACAAGAGTTGGCTGGTAATGCCACCATGATGTTTTATATGACGGAAGAAGGTCAGGAAGGCCGAAATGCGTTTAATGAAAAACGCCGTCCAGACTTTACTATGTTTCCACGCAACCCATAACAAGGTGCTCAACCCTGATAACAATCGAGAGGCGTAGCGTGGTTAAAATGAACAAAAGGAAGAAAAATAATGACAAGATCTGCCAAGCTGTATAGGTATACGTTACCTATGGATAGTGGCGTCATATTGAGAAGCCAAAAACTGTCAGAGAGAGTGGGTTTCATCGTTGAAATCGCCGAAGACAATCAATTGGGGCGGGGAGAAGTCGCCCCGTTAAGCTGCTTCAGTATAGAATCGACGGAAGAAGCTGGAGTTCAGGTTCAGCACCAGCTCGAAATGTGGGTGCGTGGTGGAGAGTTTGATTATAGTGATTTATTTCCCTCTGTCGCTTTTGGCTTATCTATTGCGGAACTCGAGCTTTCCGGTAAGCTCCCCCAAGAAGGTAACTATCTAACCGCTCCTCTATGTACGGGGGACCCAGATTCCCTAGCGCCCAAGCTAGAAAAAATGGGTGCAAAGAAAGTCGCCAAGATCAAAGTGGGGTATCACGAGCCGATTCGAGATGGATTACTGGTAAACCTATTTCTAGACTCGATTCCTGATCTTAAATTAAGGCTCGATGCGAATCGTACTTGGACGTTAGATCAAGCCACCGAATTTGCGGCTCAAATTACCCCTTCGTTACGTCAGCGAATTTCCTATGTTGAAGAGCCATGCGCGCAGCCTGGAGATAGTGTTTCCTTCGCTATCAATACAGGCATATCCATTGCCTGGGATGAAACCATCCAAAGGGAAATTACTCGCAAAGACTTCCGAATTGAAGACCTATTGGGGGTGAAAACACTGGTTATTAAGCCCACTTTGATTGGCTCTGCCCAAGATTGTATCTCGCTGATTGAAAAAGCAAGAGCACAAAGTATTCAAACCGTCATCAGCTCCACCATCGAATCTAGTTTCGGATTAACACAGCTTGCAAGGTTTGCAAATTGGGTGTTACCGGATGTAGTGCCAGGACTTGATACTGTTAAGTTTTTCGAGTGCCAGCTAGAAACACCATGGCCAGGATGTGAGTTACCTATTGTTCCACTCAGCGAACAAGAAGTGATGTGGCGATCTTAGTGACTCAGTTACAGCTTGAGTGGAAAAAATGGTCGTTATTACGGCCATTTTCTATGGCTCTAACATCACCAGATGGCAATTTTAATTGGAAAGAAGTTAGTGGGCTCGTTAAGCAAAAAGTCAACAAACTTGCTTTTCTAGGCGTGTCCCACGGCGACTCCATTGCACTGGTTGGTAAAAATGAACTCGACTTGGTCATTGCGTATTTGGCTTGCTTGGAGCTTGGGATCAAATGTGCCATCATTGCCCCCCAGCCATACTCATTATTACGAAGTAAACTAGAGGGCCTTACGGTAAAAGGGCACACCTTGTTCTTATGGCTAAGCCCTTGCGCTAAAGCGCAGTTAAGTTCTTCGGATGTGGAACAATTGCATGCTGATGGTAAGCCAATTTCTTGGGATATCACTTCAAGCAAACCCAGCAATGCCATTCATGTTTCACAACATAACGCCTCACAACATATCACCTCACAAACAGGCATCGCCTCTATTCTTTTTACTTCAGGCTCTACTGGTGTGGCCAAAGCGGTTGCCCATAACCTTAAACAACATCGAGCATCTGCATACGGATTACTGGAAAAAATCCCCTTTTCGTTAGGAGATGTCTGGTTACTGAGCTTGCCTATGTATCATGTTTCCGGTTTAAGTATCATACACCGTTGGTTGGTATCAGGAGCATGCATCAAAATAGGCCGCGGAGACCTGATTCAGGATATTGACAACGTAACTCATGCATCGCTCGTTGCAACCCAATTGCAGCGTCTGCTGCGAAGTAAAAAAGTACTTAAACTTCACACCGTGTTATTAGGTGGCAGCGCGATCCCCAGTACTTTGTATCAAGCGGCGGAGCAGAGAAACATCCAAACTTGGGTCGGCTATGGGATGACTGAGGCGGCCTCGACCATCAGTGTAAAACGTGTCAATGATGTCGATAGCGTGGGACACGTATTACCGAATAGACGGCTGCGCATAGACAACAAGAAAATTTACTTATCTGGAGATACATTGGCTTGCGGATATTATTATCAAGGCCATCTAGCTCCCATCGTGGACCAACGTGGTTGGTTTGATACCAGAGATCTTGGCGAGTGGGTTGGTGAGGAGTTACGGATATTAGGTCGGGAGGACAATCTGTTTATTTCTGGCGGTGAGAATATTCATTGTGAAGAAATTGAATCTGTACTTAACCAACATCCTGAAGTGCAATTATCTATTGTGATTCCCATTGACGATAGTGAATATGGAGCAGCGCCTATGGCGTTAATTTCAGGTAGGGAAGATATTTCTGGCATGTCTCTAGATTCTTGGTTAGACGGAAAATTAGAACGTTTTAAGCGCCCTAAATACTATCATTTACTGCCAGAAAAATTACTGAATACTGGCATGAAACTATCACGTAAAAAAGTGAAAGAATACGTGGCAAATAATTTCACCAACTATCGAGTTATTTGATAGTCCAAAACAGAATTTAAATTTCTAACGTCCTCCATCCATAATAAAGTCCATTAAGCGAATAGTGAATTACGAAGGCACAAAATGAGATTGTTTCTGTTACTTGCAATTGTGTTCCAAATTGTCATTGCAACTCAGAATGGTGGGCTTGTACGGTCATTGCTTGAACTGACGGCTTTTCTAACAACCTTTGTTTTGATTATCTGTATTTCCCTGCAGAAAGGCCGACGTTCAAGCTAATTTATACCCAAGCCAACTCAAGTTGCGACTTGGGCGGAGCTTTCTATGTGCAAGAGAGTTAAAGCTTATGGTAAAGCAGCCAAGTCAATGAAGAAACAGAAATAGCAATCCATAACCCCACGCCATACATCAGCGGTTTGGCACCCGTCGCTTTCAGTTTTTCAATCGTAATGCCACAACCGATTAAGAATAAACACACGACCAGCAGTTTTTTGGAAGCAACGAATATTCCATGGTATAGCACATGAAATTGTGGCAACCAGTCGCTAATACCAATGGCCAAGATATAAAAGAAAATAAAGTAAGGAATAGTAATTTTCTTTGACTCACTTCTAAATAGCATGGCACTGATAAAGGCAACAGGGATGATCCATAAAGCACGAGTGAGTTTTAGTGTTGTAGCTGTTGTGAGCGCTTCATTTCCGTACGCAGAAGCTGCGCCAACCACAGAGGACGTATCGTGAATAGCAATTGCTGCCCAAGTACCAAAGGTTTGCTGGTCTAAATGTAGGGCATGACCGATAACTGGAAATAAAAATAGTGCTATTGAGTTAAGGATATAGATGGTCGCAAGTGCTAAGCCAATTTGTTCGTCGTCGGCATTGATGGCTGGAGCGATGGCAGCAATCGCACTGCCTCCGCAAATTGCAGTACCAGATGCAATAAGATATCCAGTGGTTTTATTTAGCTTGATGGTTCGAGCAACAATCCAACCGAGTACTAATGTGCCTGCGATGGTCGCGACGATTAGGCCAATACCATCTGATGTAACAGTAAGCGCTTGGCGAAAGGGTATTCCAAAGCCCAAGCCAACGATTGAATACGCCAGTAAGGTTTTGGTCCACTTGGTTAAAGAAAATCCTTGTGGGACCATGCCGAAGCTAGCCATTACAAAGCCAATAACGAGTGCAATTGGGGAATTAACGAAAGGCGTTAGTGTCGCGCCCATCGCCAAACCAAACGGTATATAACTTTTATTTATTGTCATGAAATCGAACCACTGATGAAATATGTGGTGATTGTACACAAGTTTTAAGTTTTATAAGTATTAATGTTTTGAACGAGTGTTCAGAAAAACTTAACAACATCTCATGCTCCTTCACATGGTTCCAGCTTCCTTATGAGATGAGCTAGCGCCATCCTCCTCTCAGCTCAGAGACAACATTGCGCAGAGAAACCGTATCTACTTGTGCAGCTTCAATTGGCGGTGCGGCTTCAATTTCTATTTTTGTTCTAAAACGAGATGGCAAGCCTTTACATGCTCTACCTTTGTAGCGGCTAAAGTAGCTTCCCCACATACCTTTTAGAGCGATAGGGATAACGGGTGCGGTGGCATTTCTGAGTATCAAATCTACTCCACGACGAAACTCTTGGACCTCACCGTCTGGTGTGAGCTTTCCTTCTGGAAAGATACAAACCAACTCACCATCATTCAGTGCATCTTCAACGGACTTAAGTGCGGCGCGGATAGCACTTTTATTGGTCGCAGATATTGGGATGACGCCGGCTCTTTGATAAAAACGTTGCAGCGGTTTGAATTGAGCATAGTCTTCTTCCATCACAAATCGAATGAGCCTTGGACAGATAGCACTGAGTAACAGCGCATCCATATAGCTGACGTGATTACACACTATCAGAGCCCCCCCGTTTTCTGGCAGATGATGAAAGTTCTTATGTTTTACCTTGTAAATGGTGTGAGTCAGAATCCATAAAACAAACCGCACAAGAAATACAGGAACTTGAAAGCACAAATAGATGGTAATGGCAAAGTTGATGATGGCAATAAGGACAAAGAGTGCTGGGATAGAAAGACCTAGCACAGATAAAGCCACAATCGCCAATACTGCACTACCTACCATGTACAACGCGTTGTAGATATTTAATGCTGCGATGATCTGCGCTCGTTGGTTTACTTTTGATCGGTGCTGAATCAAAGCATACAGAGGAACAATAAACACACCACCAGAAGCGCCAAGCAACAACAAACAGGCGAAAACTGGCCAAAGACCTGGGTAGGAGATGAACGAATAAAGGGAGCTAAACTGCGGAAGATCGTGCGGGATAGAATAGGCTATCAAAAAGCCGAAAACAGTAATGCCTAGACTGCCTATAGGTACGATGCCTATCTCGATTCGGTGCCCAGATAACTTGTCACACAGTTGGGAGCCAACAGCGATACCTATGGAAAATAGGGCCAGTAAAAAGGAAACCGCACTTTCTCCGCCATGTAGATAGACTTTAGTAAAATTAGGGAATTGCGTTAAATAGGTGGCGCCTAAAAACCAGAACCAGCTTATCGCCATAATAGATTGAAAGATAACCTTATCTGTCTTCGCGATGGATAAGGTTGTTTTGGTATGTTTCACCGGTTGCCAGCGAAAGGTCAGCTCTGGTGCAGAAGCGGGGGCGATTGGGATATGCCGACTTGCTAAATAACCTAACACGGCAAACAGGATCACCGAAATGCCTGCGAGCCATTTTGCTTGCTCTGCTGAAGCGATGAACCCAGCGCCTATGGTTCCAATTAAAATGGCCAGGAAGGTACCTGTTTCAACCAGTGCGTTACCCGGGACTAGCTCTTTGGCTTTTAAGTGTTGAGGTAATAACGCGTATTTGACCGGACCAAAAAACGCCGACTGAGTACCCATCAAAAACAGTAAGATAAGCAGTATGCCGTAGCTATTGGTGATAAAACCAATTGCTCCAAATGTCATGATAACAATTTCAAAGATTTTGACTTTTCTGATGTAGTTTGATTTTTCGTATTTGTCGGCCAATACCCCGGCCGACGCTGAAAACAAGAAAAATGGCAAGATAAACAATCCCGCAGCCAAGTTGATAAACAAATTGCTCGACATGGGAAGCGCTTGTGTGCTCGAAAAAGCAACGAAGATTAACAATACATTTTTGAACACATTGTCATTAAAAGCGCCGAAAAATTGTGTAATAAAGTAGGGAAGAAAACGTTTTTGTCTAAGTAAACTGCCATTTTCTTGTGTTGGCATATTTCATCCTTTCGTCGTTACCAATCGGTGAGGTAGTGGGAGAGTAAATTTGAGATCAACTTTTTGCCATCGATGGGTTCGGCGGCAAAAAACTTATCGTCTACGCTAAGCAAGGTAATACCATGTACACCAGCCCAAAGCACTCGACTTGCTTGTACGACTTCGGTGCAGCTTCTATCGGGAGATAGGAGCTTGAGAAGACCTTCGAGCATGCCCGTCATTTTTTCGATTCTCAGTGCTTGCCATTCTGGTAAGGATTCGCCATTCATATTGTGATCAAAAATTAGCTGCCAACGATATCGATTGTCGCAAGCGAAATCATGATAACAATAAGCCAGTTGGTACAGGGCTTGTTTAGGTTGCTGCTCATTTGCCAAGATACTTTGAGCCTGTTCAGAAAGCTCGTCGAGCGTTTCTGCGATGACATGAAGGAGTAGAAGGTTGTAATTGCCAAAAATATTGACGAGTGTGCTCGGAACATAACCAACAAGATTGGCGATTTTTCTCAAGCTCAATTCATGATGTGATTTGTCGGACAAAAAGGTTTTTACTGCCGCGAGAGTCAGTTCAGTTAACTCTTCGCGTGTGTGATCATTTCTACGTGCCATGCTACTTAATCGCTAATAATACAACGTTCAATATTTTAGATAGGTATGTATAGTAGCGTCAACAAACCTATGCTCCTTTTGCAATATTCTGATACATGAATTCGAAGAGTAGATGTTTCCCCCCGTCACTTGAAACGCTATGATTAGAAATGGATAGGAAAAATACGTAAGGAAGAAGATGAAACGATTTTTATCTCTTGTGGCGATATTGATGGTCACCGTTGTTACCGCGCAAGTAGCAGAAGCTAAAAAGTTTGGCGGTGGGCGATCTTTTGGAAAAAGTTTCAAAACTGCGCCTGCGCCTAAACAACAAAACATGAACACCAATAGTATTGGTAAGAATCAGGCAGGCAAAGCTCAAGGCTCGAGTAAAAAAGGCCTGATGGGCGGAATACTTGGTGGTTTGTTAGCCGGAGGATTGCTAGCGGCCATGTTCGGTGGTGCGTTTGATGGCATCCAGTTTATGGATATTCTTATCCTAGGTGTGATTGCTTTTATCATATTCAAACTGGTGCGAGGTATGCTAGGGGCTAAACAAGGCAGCATTAACCAGCATCGTCAGCAGCCCGCATATGGCGGTGCGCATGAACCGAAAACCGAGCCTGTGAATGAAAGAAATTTTGAGCAAGCAGGTGGAGGTAATACTTCTACTGGTCAGTTTGGATCAGTGAACGATGTTCCACATAACTTTCCCCCAGGGTTTGATCAAGTGTCCTTTGTTGATGGTGCAAGAGAGCATTATCGAATCCTTCAAGGCGCATGGAATTTTAATCAGCTGGATAAGATCGAAGAGTATGTGTCAGCAAGCCTATTTGCCGATCTTAAAGAAGAGCGAGCAAAGTTACAGGGTGAGCAGCATACTGATGTCATGTATGTCGATGCAGAAATTGTTCGCGCGGAATTCGATGCTCAGAAAGCACAGATCAGCTTACAATTTAGTGGGCGATACAAGGACCCAGTCGAAAATGTAGAAGAAGACATTAAAGATTTGTGGCACCTTGAACGAGATCTTACCACGCCTAACGCACCGTGGTTAATTGTAGGGATCCAAGGCTAGTTTTAGTAAGCACTTACATCAGGGGCCTGACATTAATGTTCAGGCCTTTTTTTGTTCTGCAGGGTTTTCTCGACGCTTAATTTTTTGGCAGACTTAAACTTCACACTGCGATAAGTGAATATTGAATATGTTGCACATTAAATCCGAAAGATGCGTTACATTTACGATAGTTGTTGAGATTTATCGCTAGAAAATTCAATTTATTGCATATAGAATGCTAGCGCAATAGAGGAATGGCAGGGGAGTTTGTTCCTTTAATTTAGCCACCCTCTCATCTTTTAAATAAATTGCTATCCCTGAAATACAAGGTAGTGTTAGCGTAGTATCATTCCTAAGCGACAAACCAGCGCAGGGTTTGTTGATGATGTAATAAGTCCGTTACTTACAGGCATACATAGTTGCCTTCCTTATGACTTATTAGCAAATGATATATACAGTCACTAAAAATACCTTTATTTTGCTTCCCCAATAACCCATAATTCATGGGATATTTTTCTATAATTGTGAGTGAAAGTAGAAAATGGATCTTGATAAAGTTGATCGTACCATCCTATCCTTGTTGCAAAAAGACGGCACACTATCTCTGAATGAATTAGCGGAAGCTGTCAATTTGACCACAACGCCGTGTTGGAAAAGGTTAAAAAAGTTAGAAGACTCTGGGGTAATCGATAAGCGTGTCGCACTGCTCAACCCAGAGCAATTGGAATTGGCGTTTACCGCGTTTGTGTTGGTGAAAACGCGTGATCATTCCCATGAGTGGTACAGTGGCTTTGTTGAGAAAGTGTCAGATTTTCCAGAAGTGATGGAGTTCTATCGAATGGCTGGGGAATACGACTACATGATGAAAGTTCAAGTTAAAGACATTCAAAAATTCGATGAATTTTATAAAAAACTCGTCAATAGCGTAGATGGTATCACCAATGTTACCTCTACTTTTGCTATGGAGTCGTTAAAATATACGACTGCATTGCCTATTTGACCTTAGTTTATACCCAAGTTACTTCAAGATGCAGGTTTAGCTTTTGTTAAACCGCATCACTCCTTCTTGTACAGCAGTGGCGACGAGCTCGCCATTTCTGTTAAATATTTCCCCCCGAACGAGTCCACGTGTTGCTGAAGCATTAGGACTTTCAATAGCATACAATAACCAATCATCCATTTTAAATGGGCGGTGATACCACATTGAGTGGTCAATAGTCGCAACTTGGAAATTCGGTGTGAGTATCGACACTTTATGGGGATGTAACGCTGTGACTAGAAAGCCCCAGTCAGATGCGTAGCCTAGTAAATACTGATGGACTAGAAGATCATCTGGCATCTCACCATTCGAACGCACCCAAAGGTATTGTTTGGGCTTCTCTTTGTGTGGCTTTAAAGGGTTAACGACAACAACCGGTTTAATCTCAATCGATTTCTCACCGCAAAACATTTTCTTCAGCTTCTCTGGCAGTTTATCGGCAAGTGTGGCGGCTAATTCGGTTTCGGAAGCAAAATTTTCTGGTCCCGGAACTTGTGGCATCTCGACTTGATGCTCGAAACCAGATTCGTGGATATGGTACGAAGCAGTGAGATAAAAGATTGGCTTACCATATTGTATGGCTTTGACTCTTCTGGTGCTAAAGCTCCTGCCGTCTCTTAGCGTTTCAACATCATAGATAATCGGCTTGAGTGGATCACCCTTATAGAGAAAGTAGCTGTGAAAAGAGTGTACCGCTCGATCTGTGGGTACGGTATATCTAGCGGCTGACAGGGCTTGCCCTATAACCTGCCCACCATAAACTTGCGGTAGACCAAGGTTTTCACTTTGGCCTCGAAATAGCCCTTCTTCTAATTGCTCTAGCTGAAGTAGCGCTAATAGTTCTTTAAGTGGTTGGCTCATGTCATGTTCTCTTAGTGGTTCTCTCTACATACTTTAGCTGAACAGTCACGAAAGTTTAGGTTCAGAAGAGAAACCTGAGAAGTCGTTAGAATTTATAAGAAGTAGGATGTTGATTGCAAAAAAAGAGCTTGCTAATGAATACTCACTTATTAACAAGCTGGACTTATTCTGTCATCAATGGATTGTTCGGTTAGACTAGAGCTAAAATGATGCCGCCTATGGTAGCCGCTGTGGAAAGCAGCTTGCCTGCGTCGTAGGAATCGTCAGCGGGTTCCTCTTCAACTTTATCTGGCCGCTCTAAGCCTAGTGCGCCTCGGGTAAATGAATTCACATTATCGCCGATGGATTTATCTTGGTTGTCTGTCAATTTTTCTTCTTTATCAATCTGCTGCAGGGCGGCAAGCAGCGCTTTGCCCTCTTCAGACAAAGTGACTTTGTTTTGCTCAACTTTGAGCGGAGCAGGTCCACTCTCAGCATTTATTGAGTTAGTTTGAGGCTTCACCTGTTGGTTGGAAGGCAGTTTCGCTGGCTCCATGCCTACTGGTATCATATTGCTCTCCTTACTACATACTCTACAACTGTATCGACAGTGACGAACAAAACTTGCGCTAATTATGCGCAATTTGTTCAATCTATGTACTAGCAAGAAGTGCGCCTATTCGGCTTGATTTAGAAAATTGATGCGGGGCACGCTTAAAGGCTCACAATTTTTAAACTATCGAAATAGCCTCAATCTGAATGCTTTCGGTACACCCTCAACATAAAATCTGCTTCACAATCAAACTGATGCGTTTGCTCAAGCTCTTGTTTTAGCTCCTCGCTGGCTTTCCATGCAAATGGCGTCATTTGGAGCAGATCGAGAGCTGAACCATCTCGGAGAGTCATTGGATATTGAATATTTTCTTCCAGCTCTAGCTCAAACTCTGGAAGGGTTTCTGGTGTCATATCATGCTGTTTTACATCCTGATAAATCAGGCTCTTAAGTTGAAATAGGTGCCTAGCTGCTGGTGTGACGGTAATCAGCGCTCCACCTGGTTCTATACAGCGTACCAACTCACTTGATTTACACGGAGCATAAATTCTAAGGATCGCACTTAGAGAATGGGCGGCAAAAGGTAGCCGATGGCTGGAGGCAACGGCAAAACGGCAATCAGGATAGCGTTTGGCCGCATATTTAACCGCAATTTTGGAAATATCAAGCCCGAAAACGTTTGAGGATGCGCTTGTATCAACGAGCTTCTGCTGGACTTGATGTGTGTAATATCCCTCTCCACAGCCGATATCTAACAAGGGGTTATCTTTATTGTTAAGCTCTGAAGCGCAGACTTGCGCGATCCGTTTTGCTAATGGTTCATAATGTCCGAATGCTAAAAATCGACGCCGAGCCTGCATCATCTCTTTATTGTCGCCGGGATCTTTTGATCGCTTGTGGTTGGCGGGCATTAAATTGACGTAACCTTCTTTTGCCATATCAAACTGGTGGTTATTTTCACATTGGTACCGTGTATCGATGAGAGACAGGCTTTTATGGCAAAGTGGGCATTGGTAGGTCATAACAAGTCGTTCAATGAGGTTCGGGGTTGAGAGTCTATCTGCTTCCAAATATTAGCTCAACTGAAATATTAGAATCGCCGCAGGCTCAACGTGGCGGGGGCATTTATGGATGGTTCAAAGGAAAAAATATCTCAAAGCGAGTGCCGACCCCTAGCTTACTTTTTACTGCAATATATCCGCCGTATTTTTCAACTAAGTTATGTGTGACCGATAGTCCTAGCCCAGTTCCGACTCCAATGGGTTTCGTGGTAAAAAATGGGTCAAAGACCTTTTCTTTTACTTCGTCGCTCATTCCCATGCCATTGTCTTCAACTTTAATCAAAATGCCCTCTAATTTTTTATAGATAGCCGACTTGGTGATGATGGTAAGGATGCCTTTTTCTTCACAAGCGTGAGAGGCATTCACGAACATGTTAATTAATATCTGTTGAATATTTGGGCTATTCGCTTGGAGGGGAGGAAGGTCAGGCTGTAGGTGCTTTTTCACCTCCATTTTATATTTTATTTCGTTCCAGACTACTTTTAGCGAATCTTCGATGCAGCTATTGATATCACATTGCTCTTCGTTACTCTCTCCCGAGTGAGTGACTTGCTTTAAACTAGAGACGATATTGCGAACTCTATCCAACCCATCAAACGTTTCATCGATAAGTTCTTGAGTGTCGTCTTTTAGGTAGTCGATGGCGATTTCTTCGCGCTTGGCCTGATACTGAGTCAGTGCGTCGCCTGAAAGTAATTCCTGCGTCGTCAGATACTCATCCAAGCTGAATATCTTACTGAAATACTCTTTCAGCATTTGCACATTACTCATTGAAAACCCTAATGGGTTATTAATTTCATGTGCTACACCAGCGGCCAATTGTCCTAATGAAGCCATCTTGGCTGCTTGAATAAGCTGTTTTTGGCTTACTTTGAGTTCTTCAAGGGTTTTCTCCAGAACAATGACATTTTCATACAGATCTCGAGTTTTGTCCGCGAGCAAACTTTCCGCTTCTACGCGGGCAAGTCGTTCTCTTTCATAAGCACGTTTGAAGTTGCCAGTATTTTCCATCTCACCGCCTTACTGAAATTCAACCTTAATCTTGCAATGCTTGTCACCTCGGTGCAGGCAATCTGGATGGGTGAGTTGTATCGGTTGAGAGAAATGTTCAGCTGCGCCTACAATCAGCCCTTCAGCAAGTTCACACAGCTTTCTGTCTGAGTTATAGATGATTGTTAAATTACCATCTGGTGTTTCATCATAGTCGAACGTGGGTAAATACGCTTGGGGGTATAATCGCTTTACTTCTTTGTGAATCACGCTGTCAATGGCGAGTAGGAAGGTTTTTAAATCTTTAATTTGGGAAACATCTGCTGGACAGCTGTTGTATAGCTTTTCAAACAAATACTCACCAAACGCTCGAACCAGTTCGCCTGCTGGGATATTGGTTTTTTCAGATAGTGCACCGACCATATTGAATAGCTCACTATCGGCATAGTTGCCCCCAGCGGTATATGCGCCGCCAGATTCAGGGTTGGTGGTATCGATGAGTTCGTCTAATGTTTCCATGCCCATTTTTTCGATGATCATATCGGAAAAGGCTGTGAAGACCGCTCCTTGCATGTATTACTCCTTGCCAGTCGTTGTGTTGGTTTAGGCAGTCATGCTGGAACAACGGCTTTTAGGGATCGGGCATGATGTCTTTTTTTAAGGTATAGCACTTAGGGTTGAAAGCGATCGGGTAAATAGGGTGAGTGATGGGGATAGATTGATCTTGGTAACAAAATCACAGGGCAAAGAAGAGGGTTCTTGCATCCTTTTGCCCTATAGTGAGCTGAATCATACAGCATTCTTAATCACAAAGTATTGCGTGTAGTGATTAGGCTCTATACCTCAGAAGAGAGAGATGTCGAGAGTGTATACCTTTCGCCTGGCTGTAGAGTACAAAGCTCTTTTTCATCCGAAGCGTACAACACCGACTCAGCACAAATCATAGTGCGGTAACCGTCATTTTGCATGTCTTTCATGCTTTGCGAGCCTTCTTGCCATGGGTTCCATAATACTGCGCAATTGTGGCCAGAGTTTTCTACGTGAAGGGTACGATGTCGCTGCTCGTCTTTAATTAAAATCGTGCTTTCAGGTTCGGTATAGATTCGGTCGATACCTCGATCAACCAACAGAGTATCTTCACCTTGCACTTGTTTGCCATCTAGCAGTTTATCAATATAACTTGGTCCCATTCCTGTTATGGAGGTTTTAGAGATATCGCCAACGTTGAGGTAGCTATGCAGTGCGCCAGAAAATGCCCAAGGTTTGCTATCGATGTTAGTGATATTCATCGAAACCTTGAGGGTCTCTGCGACTTCTATTGAGAGAAGCAACTCAAATTGATTTGGCCACACCGAAAAGATAGCGTCATTTGTTTTTAGGCCTAGCTGAATGATTACACCCTTGTCATTTTCTTGATGTTCGACGATGCGCCATTCACTGGTACGGGCATATCCGTGGCTTGGAGAGGCAAAGTTGGCAAACCAAGGCCAACATACAGGTATTCCACCGCGAATGGCTGTTTTGCCATCGAAGGCTGAGGCTTCACTCATCCAAAGCAGGTCTTGCTGCCCTTGAGGTATGTATGAAAGCATATGAGCACCAAATAAAGATATGGCAGCCGTCGCTTTAGGGTGCTGTATGTAGGCGATCTTGATCTGATCTTTTTGTCTAATAGTGATGCAATCAGATAAAGTATTGATTACGGGTAAAGTGGATAAATCCATTCGTGGCTCCTCTGGTTCCAGAAACGAAAAAGGCGACTCGAAGGCCGCCTTTTATCTCAACAATGTTGACTTAATTACTTAGAGATGTGAGCAATTAGGTCTAAAACTTTGTTTGAGTAACCGATTTCGTTGTCGTACCAAGATACCACTTTAACGAAGTTGTCAGTTAGCGCGATACCAGCTTTAGCATCGAATACTGAAGTTTGAGTTTCACCGATGAAGTCTTGAGATACCACTTCGTCTTCAGTGTAGCCTAGAACGCCTTTTAGAGTCGTTTCAGATGCTTCTTTCATTGCTGCACAGATAGCTTCGTAAGATGCGCCTTTTTCTAGGTTAACTGTTAGATCAACTACAGAAACGTCAGCTGTTGGTACGCGGAAAGCCATACCAGTCAATTTGCCGTTTAGTTCAGGAAGAACAACGCCTACTGCTTTAGCAGCACCTGTTGAAGATGGGATGATGTTTTGAGAAGCACCACGACCACCACGCCAGTCTTTCATAGAAGGACCGTCAACTGTTTTTTGAGTTGCAGTTGTTGCATGAACTGTTGTCATAAGACCAGAAGCGATACCGAAGTTGTCGTTTAGGACTTTAGCGATAGGAGCTAGACAGTTAGTAGTACAAGAAGCGTTAGAAACGATGTCTTGACCTGCATAAGTGTCGTCGTTAACACCCATTACAAACATTGGCGTCTTATCTTTAGACGGGCCAGTTAGAACTACTTTTTTCGCACCAGCTTCGATGTGCTTACGTGCAGTTTCATCAGTTAGGAACAGACCAGTAGCTTCAGCAACAACGTCAACGCCGATTGCGTCCCACTTAAGTTCAGCTGGGTTACGCTCAGCAGTAACGCGAACAGTCTTACCGTTAACAACTAGGTTGCCGTCTTTAACTTCAACAGTACCGTTGAAACGACCATGAGTTGAATCGTATTTTAGCATGTAAGCCATATACTCAACGTCGATAAGATCGTTGATGCCTACTACTTCGATGTCTTCGCGCTCAACAGAAGCACGGAATACGAAACGCCCAATACGGCCAAAACCGTTAATACCTACTTTGATAGTCATTATAGTTGCTCCACAACTTAAATTTCTGATTAAAGATAACTGGTAGTAAAATTACAGAATCCAGTAACAATCCGCAACAGATAATCGATCTTTCATTGCTTAAAGTCAAAAAAAACTGCTGCTTTTATCAGCTAATGAATAGAAGCGGCTGCTTTTTGAACTTATTACCGGTTTTTCTAGTATCAAGTTGGAGTAAAATACTACAGTGTTCTTGCCACCCTGTATTTTTATACAGAACGTCATGGGCAGAGAGTATGTGCTAGAACGGCCATCTTTCGCAAGTACTTTGCGCAATAATTAGATTGATAAAATGCAGATTAAGTGAGGAGATTCATAACGTGGAACAACCAGTCAGTAAAGTCGAGAAAACCGACGATCAGTGGCGCGAAGAGCTTACAGAAGAACAATATCGAGTATGTCGAAAGCACGGAACGGAAGCCCCATATTCCGGTAAGTTACTTTATCAATCTGATTCAGGCGTTTATGCTTGCACTTGCTGCAAAACCCCTTTGTTTATTTCAGACAACAAATACGAATCAGGATGTGGCTGGCCTAGCTTTGATGCGCCAATCAATGATCAAGCCATACGCTATTTAGAGGACAATAGTCACGGAATGGTGCGCACAGAAGTACGATGTGCGACATGTGATAGTCATTTAGGGCATGTTTTTCCTGATGGCCCCCCAACAACCGGGGAAAGGTTTTGTGTTAACTCAGTGTCGTTAATTTTCAACAAAAAGTCCTCAAGCGAAGGGGAATGACGTTAGTTTGTTACAGAATTTTATGAAAGGTTTCTGAAAAAGCTAACCATATTAGCCTTCAATGAAGGCTAATATTTGTCAGGTATCAGCTCTCTACGATACTTGCCTGATTTTATCGCGGACTCCACTTTGTCTGCGACCTTATCGAGTTTCTTATATTTGGCCTGATCATAACCGTATAGCAACTGTAGCTCTTTGCCTGATACGACGGAAATCTCATAGCCTTCTGCTACTTTTGCCCAAATATACGCTTTTTCTTTTTCTTTTTGCCGGTAGTGAATACTGGCTAACGATTGGAATATATCGGTATTGACGTTTTTATCTCTTGAAAGCTCTAGTGAGCGGTGAAGTAGCGAGACGGTCTTTTCCTGATCACGTTGGGTATACATAGTGGCTAACTTGTACTGCATTTCTGACGTTTCTAGCGCGTTGGTGCCTTCTAAGGCCAAAAATGCGGCTCTCGCGTCTTCATCACCAAGTTGGGACCACATAAAGTAAAGGGTGATGGGGGATTGTGAAGCTCTGAGCTCTTGTATTAGGCGTTCTTGCTCCTCACCAGAAAACAGTAAGGCTTCCACACGTCTTTCTGCTCGTTTTGAGGTATCAAAGGTTTGTATTTGTGAGGCATTAGCAAGACACTTTCTATATAAAGTCACCAGCTCATATTCTTTGATTTTGTTTACATCTGAAGGTTCTTTGTGGGTTTCGTATTTGTGCCAGATTAAATCCGTTCGGGGTAAACGGCATTGGCCATCGTTGGTGTTAAGGCGTTCGCATTTTAGCTCAGGGTAACTCTTACAGAGCTTGTCTGTATTATTTTTATTTTCGAAACATCCAGTCAGTGCCAGAGCGAATGTGACGATCAACGTGAATTTTAGTACACTCATAGTATCCTTACTTGTGATCATTTCCGTCTAATTATTGCTTCATGCTTGACTCGCAATGGTTACAAGTTATTTTCATACCAAACTTACTCCTATGTTAAGGATACACCATGGATACAGAGCGTTTAGTTGACGCCATAACACCAGAAGCTTACGAGAATCTCACCTATGCAGTGGAAACTGGAAGGTGGCCAGATGGGACTCAATTGTCCCAAGAGCAGCGCGATTCATGTATGCAAGCTCTTATGCTGTATCAATCTAAGCATAATGTAGAAGCGCAACATATGACAGTTGCCGCAGGGGGAGAAATCAGTTTTAAGTCAAAAACTGAACTAAAAAAGCAGTTTCAATCGCCAGACAGCGACATTTTCAAGGTAAAAATCAACGAATAGAACACAGGTTACGTTTAGCGTGCCCAGCCTAAGAATTTGATAGGCAGGGCACGCTATAGACAGCTAAAGAATTATAGCGTCATCTCTCCACGTAATATTTGTTGCATTTGCTGTTTGACTTCTCGGTAGGAGAGTCCTTTGCTAAGCAGATAATGCAGCTTCGCCAGTGCCGCTTCTGGTGTCATGTCATATCCACTGATCACACCTGCCTCAGCTAATGCACAGCCCGTTGCATACCCACCCATGTTCACCTTACCAGCTAAACACTGAGTCAAGTTAACCACGATGACACCTCGATCTGAGGCTTCTTTAAGTTGTGCGAGAAGCTCTGGGTTTTGTGGGGCATTGCCAACACCAAACGTGAGAAGAATCATGGCGTTGACGGGTTGCAGTAAGGTATTTCGAATGACCTCATGAGATATTCCGGGGTACATAGTAATCACGCCGATGGGTTGCGGGGTAATATTGTGTACGTGAAATGCTCCATTAACCTCATTATCGAGTATGAGGCTTTGGTTGGTCTTTATGTTGATTCCCGCTTCAAGTAACGGCGGTAAGTTGGGCGAAGTAAATGCATCAAACCCATCAGCATGGGATTTGGTACTACGGTTACCACGCATCAGTTTATTGTTAAAAAATAAAGTGACTTCATTGATTGGATAATTGGCAGCAATGTGCAGAGCATTGAGCAAATTGGCTTGGCCATCTGAACGCAATTCTGCCAGAGGAATTTGCGAACCGGTGACAATCACAGGCTTAGATAAATTCTCCAGCATAAATGACAGAGCCGATGCGGTATACGCCATGGTATCTGTGCCATGCAAAATGACAAAGCCATCATATTGTTCGTAATTGTCACGAATATCGTCGGCGATTTGTTGCCAGTCTTTAGGGGCCATATCTGAAGAGTCGATGAGTGGCGCGTATTCATGGATGGTGTATTGAGGCATCTCGGGACGATGAAACTCTGGCATGCTAGCGAGTTGTTTTTCCATAAATCCTGTTGCAGGAATATAACCTTGGCTGGACTTTTTCATTCCAATTGTGCCGCCTGTGTAGGCGATATATATGTGTTTTCTTGCCATTGCTAATTGCCAATTATCTAAGGGAGACTGGGCCGAAATTATATACCGAAATGACGGGTAAATGCGAAAGATATAGATAGCGAGAAAGCAATAAAAAAGGCTACCCACCAATAGGCAGCCATAGTGTTAACTAAGTTATCGAGTTATTTATTGGACACTGCAAGTCAAACACAGGGCATATTGCCCTTTCGGATCGTTCAAACTGTTCATTAAGCTAGTACTTTCCTTTATTTGACTTGCCACGGGCAAAAGAGATTGAGGTATTAGGCTTGATGGCGTAATACCCATATGGACGCTCACTTGCTTCATGAGATCGCTGATAATTTGCTGAGCAGGCGTAAGTTGTTTTTTCATCCAATCCAGATTATAGGATTTTAACTTGGCCAGTTTTGCTGCGAGGGCAATTGCGTCATCAAAATCGCCAAGTTGATCGACCAGACCAAGCTGTTTGGCATCACGTCCGGTCCAGACTCTACCTTGCGCAATCTTATCAACCTTAGCCAGTGGAATATGTCTGTACTGGCTAACCAAACTGGTAAAGCGGTTGTAGCCATGCTCGACCCCCATTTGCATCGCAGCCGAGATACCTTTGTTTAATCCAGTCGTTAACCCGACACCAGAAAATGGTGTTGTACCTACACCATCAGTGTAGACCCCGATTTTATTTAAGCCTTTTTCAAATGTGGTAATGACACTGAAGATGCCAATCGAGCCGGTCAATGTGGTGGGCTGAGCGATGATTTTTGTTGCACCCATGGAGATCCAGTAACCTCCGGAGGCCGCTAGACTGGACATAGAAACCACAACTGGTTTACCAGCAGCTTCAACGGCTTTGATTTCGTTGAGGATGACATCGGAGGCAAATGCGCTGCCTCCAGGGCTATCCACTCGCAAAACGACCGCTTTAATTTTGTCGTCGTTTTGTACCTTTCTTAACATTTGTGCGATGGTGTCGCCGCCCACTTTTCCTTGCATTTGGTTACCATCGATGATGGTGCCATTGGCTACGATGACCGCAATATCACTTGCAGCGGTTTTCGGTTTGGACGGGATTTGAGACAGATATTTGTAATAGCTAATTGCGTTATAGCTGTCTTTTCCGTCGCTACCAAATTTTTTGGTGAGTTCAGCGCGAACTTGTTGACGGGTGGCCAACTCATCCACTAAACCAATATTTTTGGCTAAAACGGCAAGATCACCTTTGTTTTTCTTCATTAGCGCCAAGAACTGGCTCATGGTTGGCGTTAATGTATTTGGCTTAATATGCCTATTGGTTGCGACATCATCGACATAAGCTCCCCACAATTGGCCCAACCAGTCAGCGGCATCTTGTTTTGCTGCCTTGGACATGTTGTCGCGAATAAAGGGTTCGACAGCGGACTTGTATGTTCCCACTCGGAACACATGAGTGTTAACGTCAAGCTTATCCAGCAGGGTTTTATAATATAGGGCATAGGCACTATAACCCTTGATTAATACTGCGCCATCGGGTGAGAGCAACACCTTATCCGCGTAGCTAGCGAGATAGTATTGACTTTGGTTGTAAAAGCTACCAACAGCATAAATTGGTTTGCCTGAAGTTTTGAATTCGTTTAATGCTTTGGCGATGTAGCGCAACTTGGTCAAATTGGTTTCTGGCATTTTTCCTAGAGACAGTACGAGGCCTGTGATGTTTGGGTCATCCTTTGCATGCCGAATTGTACTTACTATTTGATACAGCACATTTTGTTTAGGCAATTCCTGACCAAGTAAAGACTCAGAGAACGAATCCATGGGATTGGCATAAGAGCTTTGCTCGACAATAGGCCCTGAGAGATTGAGTACCAGAGCGGATTTTTTCTCAGGCTTGGCAGGCGGTGCGTCGGAATGGATAAAACCGAAAAAAATAACGGCAACAATCGCCAAAAACAACAGGTTAATAAAAGCCAATCTTATAAAAGTGATGAGTTTCCAGATCCCTTTAAAGATCATACCGATAAATTTGAATATTTGTTTCATCGTATCCCTACAGTGGTGAGCCACCAACGTTTGAGTGAACAGGAATGATACCCTAGAAGTTTAACAAAATTAAACAACGGCATACGATAACGCGCAGCATCTTCGCGCCTTGGAGTCGCTAGGGCATATGGACAAAGATAGTAAGCTGAATAGCGTATGTCGATGAGTGGAGCATTTTCAATGGCAAAACTATTACTTTGGTATCGTAAATAAAGAGAAAACGATCAATGTTAAACATAAGTAAACAAGTGTTTGATTTTTTTTTAAAGAGCAACTAATCTGGTCAGACCATTAACTGTCTGAGTGACTGTTGTTTATGTATTCGCATCTTTTAGAACCATTAGATTTAGGGTTTACCCAACTGAAGAATAGAGTCCTTATGGGATCTATGCATACTGGTCTAGAGGAAGATAAATCGGGTCTGAATAGATTGGCCGCCTTCTATGAAGAAAGAGCAAGAGGTGGAGTAGGGCTAATCGTTACAGGTGGGTTCTCTCCAAATTTTCGTGGGCGCTTGCACCCATTTAGTGCCCAATTTAACAAACCTAAACATGTTAATGCCCATAAAGTGGTGACAGAAGCTGTGCATAAACATGGCGGAAAAATTGCGTTGCAGTTACTCCATGCTGGACGCTATGCAATGCACCCACTGGCCCTAAGTGCTTCAGCAATCAAAGCACCTATTGCGAAGTTTACCCCGTTTGAAATGAGCAAACGCCAAGTTAGAAAAACCATTGAAGATTTCGCAAGTAGCGCAGCGCTTGCAAAAAAAGCGGGTTATGACGGCGTTGAAATCATGGGCTCTGAAGGTTACCTGATCAATCAATTTATCTGTAGCAGAACCAATACTCGCTATGATGAATGGGGTGGAAGCTACGAAAATCGCATGCGTTTTCCTTTAGAAATTGTTAAAGAGACGCGCAAGCGGGTAGGTAGAGATTTTATCATCATCTTTAGACTTTCAATGCTTGATTTGGTTGAACAGGGCAGTACGTTTGATGAAGTTGTAATGCTAGCTAAAGGTTTGGAAAGCGCTGGTGTTACCATCTTAAACACAGGTATTGGTTGGCATGAGGCGAAAGTGCCTACTATTGCCACCCAGGTGCCAAGAGCCGCATTTAGCTGGGTAACGGAAAAAGTCAGGCCTCATGTCTCAATTCCTATTGTTACCTGCAACCGCATTAACACGCCTGATGAAGCGGAAAGTATTCTCTCCACTGGCAAAGCGGATATGGTATCCATGGCGCGACCATTTTTGGCCGATCCAGAGTTTGTCAACAAATCCAGCCAAGGCGAAGCCGAGAGAATTAATACTTGTATTGGTTGTAATCAAGCGTGTTTAGACAATGTATTTAAAGGTAAACGTGCTAGCTGTCTTGTTAACCCGAGAGCCTGCTATGAAACCGAGATTCAGGTGCTACCAACAGACAAACCCAAATCGGTTGCGGTGATCGGTGCAGGGCCTGCAGGGCTGGCTTGTGCTACGACGTTGGCGGAGAGAGGCCATAAAGTCGATTTATTTGAGAAAAATGACCGCATAGGAGGGCAATTTAGGCTCGCTATGCAGATACCGGGCAAAGAGGAGTTTAGAGAGACGATTCGCTATTTTGCTAATCGAATTGATGAGACGGGCGTCAATCTTAAGCTCGATTCTGAGTTTACTGGTGATATGACTGCTGAATTTGATGAAGTGGTTATCGCCTCAGGCGTCAAGCCCAGAGAAATTCAACTAGAAGGTATTGATGACTCAACTCACGTGGTTGACTACCAAACTTTAATCAGAGACAAAACTCCCGTTGGAAACAATGTGGCCATCATTGGTGCTGGTGGCATCGGGGTCGATGTTGCCTCAATGTTGACTGAGCCAAAAGAGCATGGTCTCGATCACTGGCTTCAAGAATGGGGCATAGACAAATCTTTGTCCCATGCTGGTGGACTGTACCCTTATCCAGAATCGGTGGCCGATAAGCATGTATGGTTGTTACAGCGCCGAAAAGGTCGTATTGGTAAAGGGCCAGGAAAGACGACGGGTTGGATACACAAGCGCACACTAGAAAAGCGTGGTGTTGAAATGATCTCAGGAGTGAGCTACGAGAAGATAGACCAACAGGGTTTACATATTAAACTTGATGGTCAAGAAAAAGTGCTTAATTCGGATATGGTGGTGGTTTGTGCAGGTCAAGAGTCGGTTCGCCCATTTGAAGAGTGTTGGGAGAAGTTAGACGACAAGCTTCACGTGATAGGTGGAGCAGACTACGCCGGAGAGTTGGACGCGGTTAGAGCCATTCGTCAAGGCGTCGAACTAGCTGTAAAGCTATAATGATGGCGTAAAAAATGGGGCGTGTTGACGTCAAAGGTCGATACGCCCAAATCAGTGATTAATTGAAATATCCTTTCTCTGCCTGCTTAAACTGACCAAGGTCTATAATTAATCTATTATGGGCGTGGTTGCGACATATAACATTCACGTTTAACGCTGCACTACGCCCTTGGTTTGTTGTACTTTGTTGGATTTTTCCACCTGATAAGTCGTGTGTAGGTGTGGGCATGGATAAAGAACTTCTTGCAAGAAAATTGTACTCGGAAAGAGTCAGTGAATTACTTGGCGAGCACGAGATGGATGAAGAGCTGCTAAACGAAATGTGGCAAAACAAAGCATCTCCTTCGGAAGCGGCTAAGGCAATGTCGCCTGAGGGCAATGTCTTTGATGGGCCTGCCTGGGTAGAAAGATTTATCAATCGAAAATAGCGCAGATGAATAGAGCGCAAGCTGTTGGCTTGCGCTCTTTTGCATTTGGACTTCTACATTTTAATAATGGATTTCACTCGAAGCGTCATTCCCTATCTCCTAAATGGATAGAAGCTCTAATAGGAACGCTCATATTTTAGAAATATAGGTATGATGATTTCTTCTTCATCATCTAAGTGACGCTTTAAAATGTTATCCAGCTTTACCGCTCTCTCATGTAGATAGCCGAGAGAAAAGTTTGGGTCAACTTGCCCGTTTGGAAATGAAATTCTCTCTTGCACATCGTTTAGTGCGTTGGATAGCGATTTATGATCACCGTCGAGTAGATCAATGCCTTTACCAAGTTCGCGTTCCACTCTTCTGAAATGCGGAAAATAAAAGTGATCTTCCATATAGTGATGGTGGTGCGCTGTCTGGATAAACCCTTGTCCTTGATGGATCACCTCCTGCAAGGTGAAGTCAGGCTTTGGTGAATCTAACATCACTTCTAGATTATTGACGAGTGCCGCAGACATTTGTTTCAGGCTATTGTGGTAATCAATAAAGAACTTTGCTTTGCCAAAATAGTTAGGATGCTGGCTCCATGTATCACGTGGAATTTGAATCAGCTGGCGCTCTATTGAAGCTGGCAGTTGCTTTCGAGTCAGGACATCTAGATTTTCTCTTGCTGAGGTTTGCTCATATTGCTTTGCTTCATTCATTGTCTTCACCTCCTCGTTGTTAAAGCGAAGAATAGCGAGACGCTTTGATGCTATCTACGAGTAAACTGGCAATTGATTGTTCTACTAATAATAACAATCCTTTGTTTTCCGTTGATTTGTGAGTATGTTGTTCTGTGCAGTAGGGGTATATAATTGGCTTAATTCACCCAACTCTACCCAGTTATGATATCGAAAACGTTCTCTTCTGATGGTGCACTAGGAAAGGCCATTCCTGGTTATCAATCACGACAAGCCCAGACCGACATGGCGGAAGCGGTATATCAAGCCATTGGTGAGCAATCTCAATTGGTTGTAGAGGCGGGTACAGGGACAGGAAAAACGTTTGCCTATCTTGTACCGGTACTTCTTAGTGGTAAAAAGGCCATTATCAGTACTGGGTCCAAAAACCTACAAGAGCAGTTATTTCATCGAGATCTACCCTTGATAGCGAATGCACTAGGATTCTATGGGCAAATTGCGCTACTTAAAGGGCGCTCTAATTATTTGTGTTTAGAAAGGTTGAGTAAGCAATTGGTCGAAAGCCACAGTGGAGATGCTGATCCCGGAATGTTAACCCAACTGGTTAAAGTGCGTCGTTGGTCAAGCGAAAGCAAATCTGGAGATTTGGGAGAGTGTGATGACCTTGCTGAAGATAGTCATGTGATACCAGCCATTACCTCCACTAACGAAAACTGCTTGGGAAAGGAGTGCCCAAGTTATAGTGATTGTTTTGTCCTCAAAGCTCGCAGAAAAGCGATGGATGCCGATCTCGTTGTGGTCAACCATCATTTATTTTTAGCGGATTTAGCCATTAAAGAGACAGGGTTTGGTGAACTGATTCCTGAAGCGGAGGTATTTATCTTCGATGAAGCGCACCAACTGCCTGATATTGCAAGCCATTATTTTGGCCAATCGATATCGAGTCGACAAGTCCATGAATTAGCAAAAGACATCGAACTGGCGTATCGAACCGAAGCGAAAGATATGCGGCAATTGCAGAAAGTCAGTGCAAAATTGGTTCAATGTGCGTCTGATCTGCGTATTGTTCTAGGAGATTCGGGTTTTCGAGGAAATTGGCGCGAGGCGATACAGTCGAGTGCAATCAAGTTAGAAGTAGAGCGCCTAATCGATGCGTTAGATTTTACTATTGAAGTGATGAAAATAGCCTTAGGGAGAAGCCAGCTTCTTGATGCCGCGTTTGAAAGGGCGAATACAATCAAGGGGCGCATCATTCGAGTTTGCGATGTCTCTATCACAGGTTATTCGTACTGGTTTGATACCACGCCAAGACATTTTACTCTTCATGTAACTCCTTTATCTGTCGCAGACAAATTCCATAGTCACATTGAAGAGCAGTCAGGGGCATGGGTGTTTACTTCCGCCACGTTGTCAGTTAACGACGACTTTGGCCACTTCACTTCGAGGTTGGGCATTCAACCGAAACAGCATTTGCATTTACCCAGCCCTTTTGATTATCAGTCCCAAGCAAGGCTCTGTGTCCCACGTTATCTTCCTGAGCCCAATAGTGCCGGATTGGCCCAAAAGCTGGTCGAGATGTTAACCCCAGTCATAGAGCAAAACAAAGGCCGTTGCTTTTTTCTTTGTACTTCCCATTCCATGATGAGAGAGTTGGCGGATCGATTTAGGCAAGTACTTGAATTACCAGTGCTGGTACAAGGTGAAACCAGTAAACAAAAAACGCTCGCGGAATTCATGGAGCTCGGAGATGCGCTTCTCGTTGCAACGGGCGCATTTTGGGAAGGCATTGATGTTCGAGGTGATGCGTTAAGTTGTGTCATCATTGATAAACTCCCTTTTACTGCCCCAGATGATCCATTGCTCAAAGCTCGAATAGAAGATTGCCGGCTTCAAGGTGGCGATCCATTTTCTCAAGTTCAACTTCCAGATGCAGTTATTTCACTGAAACAAGGGGTTGGGCGACTAATAAGAGATCAACACGATAGAGGTGCACTCATTATCTGTGATAATCGTTTGGTCACACGCCATTATGGAGGTATATTTCTCGCCAGCTTACCCCCAATTCCGAGGACGCGTGACTTGGAGAGAATAATGCGTTTTTTAAAAGAGAACTAAGTCTTCTCTCTCGCTGAAACTCGCATCTTGAAGCGACTTGGGTATACTACTGCCGTGATGAACACATTAGAGAAGTCAATGAGTGTAAAAATTTTAGCCTTGGATACAGCCACTGAGAATTGTTCAGTAGCGCTACTTGTCGGAGAGCAACTATTTGAGCGTAGTGAGATCGTACCTAGAGATCACACAAAAAAAATACTGCCAATGGTGGACGCAGTATTGACAGACGCGGGATTGAAGTTATCAGATTTAGATGCCTTAGCGTTTGGTAGAGGGCCTGGAAGCTTTACTGGTGTACGTATTGGCATCGGAATTGCACAAGGTTTAGCATTTGGTGCAGAGCTCCCCATGATTGGCATCTCAACCTTAACGGCATTGGCACAGGGGAGTTATCGAAATACGGGCGCTGAGCATGTGGCTTGTGCTATTGATGCGCGAATGCAAGAAGTCTATTGGGCAAGGTTGAGCCGTCAGAAAAATGGCGAATGGTTGGCGGTGGACGCAGAGTGTGTGATACCACCGAGCGTATTGGTAGACAACACGGATCGAGATGATGCGAGTTGGGTGCAATCAGGCACTGGCTGGAGCGCTTATGAACAAGAGTTATCCGGATTGTCTTTGACTCGAGTTGAAGGTGGTATCAATTTGCCAGAAGCGCAAGATATTGCCTATTTAGCCAAGTTCGAGCTGGAAAAAGGCAATACGGTCGTAGCTGAAAATGCCAGTCCGGTGTATTTGCGTGATAACGTTGCATGGAAGAAAATACCAGGCAGGGAGTAAACGACGTTTGATCGCCACATGACGGTTTGTTGATATGTCATCAATGACAGTTGGTTTGAGGAGCAGAAAACGCCTATGGTTTCGATTAACGGATTGCCTCCTTCTAATGTCTCCAGTACAAGGAAGACATCAAAAGCCGCTAAAAAAAGGGCGCAAGACACTCGCGCCCCAGATAGTTCGTCAACGGTGCAGCCAACAAAAGTGGCTAATGCTATCTCTCAGTCCATTCGCAGCGTAGCGCAGCCTGATGCGCAATACTCTAACCTCCAATATGATTTTCCTCCAGGTGAAAACCCAAAAGCCATGTCTCATTACTTAGATGTTCTTAATCAGAGCAAACGAGAAGAGTTAGCCCGTCTTATTGGGGTGGATATTTATATTTGAGGATGGCCAGTCACTCCTCACAGTAGGCCTATGAGGAGTGATAGCCATCTATAGTTGGGCGATTAACTACTGCCTAAAAATACGCTCTACCGTCATTGTGTCCTCAAAATCACTGCGGAATGGATTAATATCTAAACCACCGCGTCGTGTATAGCGTGCAAACACGGTCAACTTTGTTGGGTTACAACAGCGCTTTATATCGGTATATATACGCTCTACACATTGTTCATGAAATTCATTGTGATCTCTAAACGATATGATATACCTGAGTAGCTTTTCTTTATCAATGGCTTGGCCTTCGTACTTGATGTACACGCTTCCCCAGTCTGGTTGGTTGGTCACCAAGCAGTTCGATTTCAGCAAGTGAGAGCATAGGTTTTCTTCAATGATACCTCCTTGGGCACTATTGAGTAGACTATCTTCGTTATACTCGTAGGAGTCGATGCTGATATCCAGTTCGTCGATGCACTCAAACCCTGCATTACTGTTTTCCATCTTGTAAGACGTTTCAACATTGAACAGCTTTACCTTCACATCGTCACCAGCAGCTTGGCTTAAATCGCAAATAAGCGCTTCAATGACCTTTTCCTTGTCATCAAATTTCGTTTGGTTGAACGAGTTTAAATACAGCTTAAATGATTTAGACTCAATGAGATTTGGACTGCTCGATGGGATATAAAACTCTGCGACTGCTACGCAAGGCTTACCTTTTGAATTCAGCCACGATAGCTCATATCCTGTCCAAAGGTCGTAGCCCTTGAGGTGCTCGTTGGTGAATGCTTTTATGTTCGCTCTACCACCTGCTCTTGGAATAGGGTCAAGTAGACTGGGGGTGTAAGTGGAAATATAGTCGGTTTTCTTACCTAAATTTTTGGAATAATCCATTTGTTAGCCTTTATGAGCGTTGTGGAGTTAAGTTGGCATGCGTTGTGTTGCCAAGAATGTATTTGGTGAATAAAGATCGGCAGAAGTAGATAGGGCCGATGCCAAAAATTGCATACGTTGTCTTAACGATAACCTGGCAGATGAACATGCTCATCAGAACATCGTGGCTTAATACACCACTGAAGGCCATGAAAATAAAGATTGCGCTGTCGATGATAGAGGCAAAGAATGTACTAAAAAACACGCGGACAAATAGTAGTTTTGCATTGGTGAGGTACTTAATTTTTTGCAATAAATAGGCGTTAACGTTTTCAGAAACAAAATAAGACAGCATGGATGCCAAAAATACTGAGTTGATTGAATGTACAATGACTTTGTAACTCTGGTTCATTGTATCCCAGCCAGTAATGGTTGGCGCATAACTACTGAAGTTAAGTACAATGAGCATCAAGGCATTAATAACTGTGGATATTAGAATCGCCATTCTAGCGTAACGAAGTCCATAAAACTCGTTGAGCATATCAACCAGAATAAAGGAAATGGGGTAAAGAAATATCGCAAAAGGTATGATGAATCCGTCACTCAGCTGGATCGGTTTGACCCCGGTAATGTTGGATAAAGTGAACACAGCGCTTAATATCGCGATGATGACTGTGAAAGTAAGCCAATACGATTCTTTGCGGTCTTTGATATCATAGGAGCCCTGAAATCCTTTTGGTGTGTATAGTTTTCTACAAATCTCTTTGATTTCCCTCGGAGATAAATCATCAGCAACTTCTGTATTTAAGATGTCTTCTAGGGGATAACTGGCATGTTTCCCTGATGCGAGGATCATGATATTGACGCCTCTATTTTTAAAGCCTATGAGTTTGTATCGCTTATTAGCCATCGAACCTTTCCTCTCTGATACTGCCGATCAGTCTTTCGTTACTTTTTAACTTATAGTGGCTGGTTTTTACATCCAGCTCATTATTTTCATTGATTATCACTATTTGGTCTTCATTGTTATGTTTTAGACGATTAATAATTAGAAGCGTATTGCCACTGAAATATTTTTTTAGCACTTTGTTAACGCGTAGAGCGATAAGGTTACATTCATCATACAAGTAGTAGGTCAGTGGGAACTGAACAATGAGTTCTCCGATATATTTTTCCCAGTGCGAAGTAAAGTTGTGCTCGTCAATTATCGGTACCGCAATCGGGTTTTTATTTCCTTCTTTAGAAGTTTGGTTATTTTTTATCTCTAGCGATTCGACGCAGCCTTCCTCAATAACATAGCAAGTAGTTCCAAAAAAATTGGCTATTTTCTCGACGGTTTGGTGCTGAATACGATTTACTTTCCCATCTAATATTTGGTAAATAGTTGTACGATTAATACCACTAATTTCAGAAAATGACTTTTTGGTTTCATTTCTGCTTTTTATCGCGTAAGACAGGTTATTTTTTATATTTTCTATTCGTTGAGCGGATGTCGTTTTCATAAGCCCCTCTATATATCAGCGTTAAGCACTGGAGTTAAATTTTTATGCGAAAAATATAGTAAAATGTGATGCATATCTACTTAATATCAAGGAATGGATAAAAACTAACACTTAACCTTGCAAGGTGTTAATTTTTATGTAAATTTAGCAATCAATGACATGACCCAGTCTGACAAATACTGTGTAAAAAAGAGTTTGATTCTCGACGCTTTTTGTTTTGAAAACGATGATGAAACTGAGGTCATTTTGCGTGAAAGCGATAAGTGGGCTAGTCGCGAAGTAATTTGAGGAGAAGTTGGCCTCATTTTATGAGGCCTTATTTTAGTTATTGCTATATGTGTTATATAGGACTTATAGCGCAACACCTTATATAGAGTGTTGTTTATAGCCAACTGACATGTTTACCCGCCTCTTCAAATTGGGTAATCTCGGGCGTAAAAATCACGCCACAATATATTTGTGGGGCCTTTACGTGAGCGTCGTAAAGATTATGCCGATTGTTGCGTTGGTTGGCAACCTAAAGTTATAAAACTGTAATATGTATCACGAGAAATGTGAGTTAGAAAGATAAATAGTAAAGCATAGCTAAGGTTGAATTGCTTATATTTGTTTGAAAAATAGTCATCCAGCGTTGTCATTAGATTAAGTAGACGTGTTTTCTAATTCTTCACTATGTTCCACATCGTACAAGCGCCCCTAATACCAATTAAATGTAATTATTCTTATTACTATTTAAACAATTAATAAAAAATGATTTTTATTTGACGTGAATCTGCTTAATTAACTATCAATAATGGTTAAAATTGATGGTATAACAAACGAAAATAAAAATTTCGTTCTAGAGAAGGTTTATCAATATCTAGAGAGTATTTTTTCAAATGTGCCATCATGGCGCATTTCTTTGAGAGCAGTCTTCCATTTCTTAATATCCGCCTCAGATATATCTTTTGAAGCCGCAAAGTAGATAATTGGTTTGGACAATACGTAGCCGAAGTTAAGCTCGTTGGGGTTGTAGCCATTTGTTCTATAAACATATTTTCCGACAAGCCGAGGAATTGCCCATAGTTTAATCCGTCCTTTCCTCAGCTTTTCCACGTTCTGGTCTTCGAAAGTGACGGGTTGAATATTACTGAAGCCAGCTTTCTCTAATAACAGTTGTGCAGGTGTACCGCGTTGGACGCCAACTGAAAGGTTGATGACACTACTTAAGTCGTGGATATTTATTTGTGAGTCAAGTGCAACGAGCACGTAATCATTGTTAATCTCTGGAATTGGCGCGACCCAAGTAAATTTTTCTTCTCGGCTAGGTGTTCTAGAGAGTGGTGCTATGCCATATGCGCTATTTTTTGATGCTGTGATCTGAGCTCTAGGCCAAGGTAAAAATATAAACTCATCATTTTGTCCTACCCTACGAGCCATTTCTTTAACCACGTCAACAGATACACCTGTTTGTACGCCGTTTTCTATCATTGAGTAGGGAGGGATTTCGGCGGTAACGAGGGTCAGCTCTTTAGCGGCAGCAATTGACGAAAATAAAAGTGTAATAGCAAGTAATACGTTTTTCACCTTTAGTGCCCCTCATCATTTCTATTTGACTCACTCGTTGGTTTAGAAAGCAATGTCGCTCCAGCAGACCTTCTCCTTAGTTGGGCCGCTCACATCGCTCTGAATTCTGCATCTTGAAGTAACTTGGGTATATCACTAATAGTATTTACCATGGTTAGGAAACATGAAAATAAAAATGTCCAAAAAGATGAAGTGGGTGGAGTGGAGTCTGATCGGCTCGTTCTGAATCCTTCATCCCGAAGTAACTGGGTGATCTCTACTTGTTCAAACCCTTTCATCTTGTCACAACATGATGGTAGATGGGGTGACGGCGTGCAAGGTGAACTGTACTGAAGCCAAAAAGAGCGCCTAAATAGGCACCAGCAATGAGGTCGCTGACAAAATGATAATACATAGCTAACTGGCCAACTAAAGTGATAGCTACTAAAAACAACGCGATGCTCCTTAGTTTAGGATAGAACAATCCAATGACGGTCATGGAGGCGAGTATCGCTGTGGCGTGGCCAGATGGAAATGATTGATACCAGACACCAGTATGGAATGGATGAAACCCATATTCATGGTTATCTAACCATGAGGGGTTAGCATCTTTCCATGTCGCTGGCCAATAACGCCCAAATACAAATTTCAATATGTTTTTTGCAATCGTCGATAACATTAAGCTGACAGCGACCAGTATTGAGCACATCATCCATTTGTGAATTCGTCGTTCCCACACGAGGCAAAATATAGACACAACAACAAATATCGCTGTTAAATAAGAAATATAAACAGGGGTTGAGGCGAACCAAGAAAAGACAGGGTATTGGCGAAAATTGACTGTCGCAGCATATTCTGCTGCTGGTTTATCAATAAAATAGTAACAAACAACGATGGCGACTAAGGTCAAAGTGGTGGCCCAGACTAGTCTTTTTAAACACATGTTTCACTCCTTTGGGCAAGTATGGTGCTTTTTCTTCACCAGCGTTATTATCGTTTCTAGTAGACCAATGAGAACCTATTATGGCAAATAAATCATACAAATACTTAGTGATCTTGCTCGCCACCGCCTTGCTTAGCGCATGTGCTTCATTGCCAGCTACATTAAAGGCCAGTACCCCCGATGTGATTACTCACTATCGAGCTTGGTCAGACTCACGTGATGATATAGGTAAAGAAGTCCGTTTGGGAGGGGTTATTGCCAAGGTCACAAATTTAAGTCAGAAGACGCGAATTGAAGTGGTCAATCTACCTATTAACTCAGCGGGTCAACCAAATCTGCACGCAGAAGCGAAAGGCCGTTTTATCGTCTATGTAAAAGGTTTTCTAGACCCAGTTACCTTTGCGAAAGGGAGGTTGATCACGGTGCTTGGAACCAGCTTAAAGCCGGAAATCGCCAAGGTGGGCGACTATGAATATCACTTTCCAACGATGGAAGCGGCTGGCTATTATCTATGGCGAGTCCAAAAGCGAGTGGTAGTTGACGGCCCGTTTTATACCTATCCATGTCTAGGCCTCTATTGTCATCAATATTATGGACCTCAACAAGGTCGAGTGGTTACCGAAATCAAATGAAAATACAAAATAACGAATATCAAATCACTGGTGGTCACCTCGCCAGTTTGGAAATAGGCGATGTGGATCTTTCCACGGTGACGGTTTTATTCTTACACGGTTGGTTAGATAATGCCGCCAGTTTTTCCACGTTAATGGAGTCCATCCACTCTCAGTTACCCAACCTGCATTTATGTGCGGTTGATTTACCAGGCCACGGACTGTCTTTTCACAAGGCTGCTGGAAACTATTATCTTTTCCATGATTACATCGATGATATTTATCAGCTGATTTCGACGCATTTTTCTCATCGGCGTGTCGTGCTTGCTGGGCACTCGCTTGGGGCGTTAATTGCTAGCTGTGTAAGCTCGGCATTTCCAGAGCTGATTACTGCTTTGGTACAAATTGAAGGTGCGGGCCCTCTTCCTGAGCAAGCTTCCCATGCTGTTGAGCGACTAAGAGCTGGGATAGTCAATCGCAGTAAACTTAAAGATAAACCTATTCGTCATTATGAATCGTTAGAGCAGGCAACCTCGTTACGTGCCAAAGTCAATCGGCTATTGCCGGATCAGATAGAGCCTATCGTACTCAGAGGAATGAAAAAGCAAGGTAGTGAATATATTTGGCGACATGACCCTAAGCTACAATGTGAATCCATCTACCGAATGTCTTTTGAGCATGCTGATGAAATAGTGAAAAATATCAAATCTTTACACCTAATTGTTTTGGGTGAGGATGGCTACCCAGAGCTTCGGCAACGACTTTCTCAGCTGAGCAATTTGAAATATGAAGTACGCACAGTTGCAGGTGGGCATCATTGCCATTTGGAAAATTCACATGCTGTTGCGTTATCAATTTTAGGCTTGGTTAACAAAATTTAAACATGTGTTTGAATCTGGTTGCAACTGATGATTGGATATGGCTGAATCTTCTCGTCCAATGCCCACAAGCTCGGCAGAGCCAAGCAGCGCAAGTATGAAACTTGAGTTGGGTACAACAACAATAATTAGGAGTAGAGTGTGGACAAACCTTGGCTAGCACGTTACCCAGAAGGCGTACCAGATACCATTAATCCAGATCAGTACACGTCACTTGTAGAACTGTTTGAGCAATCAATCAGCAAGTTTGCAGACCAGCCCGGCTTTGAAAACATGGGCACGGTGATGACGTTTCGTAAATTAGAGGAGAGAAGTCGGGCTTTTGCTGCGTATTTACAAAATGAGCTAAAGCTGAAAAAAGGTGAGCGCGTGGCACTTATGATGCCAAACTTACTACAGTATCCGATCGCGTTATTCGGGGTGTTACGTGCAGGACTGATCGCGGTTAACGTGAACCCACTCTACACCGCTCGCGAGCTTGAACATCAGCTCAATGACGCTGATGTATCTGCAATAGTTATTGTGTCCAATTTTGCTAAAACCCTGCAAGAGGTGGTAGACAATACACCAGTTAAGCACGTCATCCTAACCAGCCTAGGACAAATGTTACCTAGGGCTAAAGGTACTTTGGTTGATTTTGTTGTCAAATATGTGAAGAAATTGGTGCCAAAATATCATTTACCCGGCGCTATCTCGATGCGATTGGCAATTCGAAAAGGTAGAAAACTACAATACGTTAAGCCGTTTATATCAGGTGAAGATATTGCATTTTTGCAATACACAGGCGGTACGACAGGTGTTGCAAAAGGCGCGGTACTGACTCATCGAAATATGGTGGCAAACGTCTTACAATGCAAAGCTATTTACGGCCCGGTTCTCAGAGAAGGTAAGGAAAATGTAGTAACTGCGTTACCCCTCTATCATGTTTTTGCTTTGACCGTTAATTGCCTTCTATTCATGGAGTTAGGTGGGAGGAATCTACTTATTACCAACCCGAAAGATATTCCGGGGTTTGTTAAAGAGATAATGAAATTTCCGTTTACGGCAATCACGGGTGTGAACACACTTTTTAATGCATTAGTTAACAACGAAGATTTTCGAGAGGTAGATTTCTCACACCTTAAGTTGGCAGTAGGTGGTGGTATGTCTGTTCATCGCTCGGTGGCTCAGGGATGGAAAGAGACAACGGGTGTCAACTTGCTTGAAGGCTATGGTTTAACAGAATGCGCGCCTTTGGTTTCCGCTTACCCCTACGATTTAACCGAGTATAACGCCTCCATTGGTTTACCAGTGCCGTCTACGGATATTCGAATTGTGGATGAAAATGGCAATGATGTGGGTTATGACGGTGAAGGCGAACTATTGGTGAAGGGGCCTCAAGTGATGCAAGGCTATTGGCTAAGAGAGAAGGCAACCAAAGAAGTGATCAATCAAGACGGTTGGCTTTCAACTGGCGATATTGTCCAGTTCGACGATCAGGGTTTTTTGCATCTAGTGGATAGAAAAAAAGACATGATTTTGGTGTCTGGTTTTAACGTGTATCCCAATGAAGTAGAAGATGTAGTATCAGGTCATGAGAAAGTACTCGAAGTGGCCGCCATTGGAGAGCCAAACGAGAAATCCGGTGAGATTGTCAAAATCTTTGTCGTAAAATCTGATCCGACATTGACGAAAGAAGAGCTATTGTCTCACTGTAGAGAGTGTTTGACCGGTTATAAGGTTCCGAAACTGATCGAGTTTCGCGATGACTTACCTAAAACCAACGTAGGTAAAATACTCCGTAGAGAGTTAAAAGCGGAAAATGATGCCTTGATTGAGAAAAATGCGCATATGGAGAAAAGTGCCTAGCTCTTTCGGGGAAAATAGCTAGGTCAACACGCCCTGGTGAAATCAGGGCTATTGGTTGGCTGACCAATAGCCCTGTTTTTAACGCTTAAAAAACCTTGCTTACAAAAAACACCCGTTTCAAACAAATTTGCACCATATCCTAAATTGACAAGATTCGAATTACGAATAGTGATAGTATGCACTGTATCAATGACTCGCGAAGGAAACTAAGCGAAGCCATTGCTCTATAACGACTAAGATACAGAATTATAACCTGAATGGGATTTCAGTGAATTATCGAATAATTACCACACAGTCTGATCTCGAATCCGCATGTGAGCTGGCTCGCCGTTGTGATGTAGTCATGCTTGATACCGAATTTGTGCGTACACGTACGTATTACCCTCAACTGGGCCTTATTCAGCTTTATGATGGCTCGACCTTATCCCTCATCGATCCCCTAGTGCTTTCTGATATGACAGCGTTTGTTGAGCTGCTGCAAGATGTATCCGTGCTTAAGGTGCTGCATGCTTGTGGAGAGGATCTAGAGGTGTTTCAAAATGCCTTTTCTTGTGTACCTATGCCTCTAGTGGATACACAAGTCATGGCCTCATTTTTAGGCAATGGTGTTTCTACTGGGTTTGCCGCGCTAGTTAAAGAATTTTTGAACGTTGAACTTGATAAAAGTGAGTCGAGAACCGACTGGACAGCTCGTCCTTTAACTGACAAGCAATTAGACTATGCGGCGGCTGATGTGTATTACTTGTACCCACTGTTTGAAACACTGCATAGTAAAGTGGTTCAGCTTGGTTGGTGGGATGCAACGCAGCAAGAAAGTGACTTAATTGTTCGCAAGCGTACAAGACAGCTTGATGCTGATCTTGCTTATCTAGACATAAAAGGTGCGTGGCAACTTCGCCCGAGGGAGTTAGCAATTTTAAAACGCTTAGCTAAGTGGCGTTATGAAGAAGCAATAAAACGCGACTTGGCGATGAACTTTGTCTTTCGTGAAGCAGAACTCCTTACTGTGGCAAAGCTGGCAATAACCGACACTAGAACAATGGAAAGAGAGGGAATAGACCCTCGCGCGATTCGTCGTCATGGTTCAAAGGTGATTTCATTAGTCAAGCAAGCGACACCAACAGAGGAATACCCGGACCGAATTGAGCGTCTTGTCGATGAACCAAGATACAAGCAATTGTTCAAACAACTTAAAGATGAAGTGAAGCGAGCTTCGATGAACTCGGGGCTAACAACAGAATTTCTCGCTTCTAAAAAGCAGTTAAATCAACTCATTAAGTGGGTTTGGAAACTGAATCGAGATCCTTCTCGTTTGCCTGATCTTATGCAAGGTTGGCGTTTAGAGTTGCTTGGAGAAAAACTCGATAAGTTGATTAAATAGTTAGCTGAAAAGGGTAGGGGAGCGATGAAAACGCTCCCTTAATTTATCTTTCTGGCTATTTGTCTTCATCTGGTAATTTGACGTTGAGCTCCAGTACTGAAATATCATCGTCTTTTTGCTCGAACGACAGATCAACCATCGAGGGCTCTACGTCTACGTATTTGCCAATCACCTTTAAAATGTCTTCTTTTAATTGTGGCAGATAACTTGGTGCTGGGTCATCGGCACTTCTTCTTTCTGCGACGATGATTTGCAGCCTTTCTTTTGCCAGACTAGCTGATGTTTTCTTTTGCGGCCGGAAAAACTCTAATAATGACATTCCGCGTTAGCCTCCGAATAGACGTTTAAAGATTCCCTTCTTCTGCTCTGTTAGAAAGCGGAAGTCTATTTGCTCACCAAGTAATCGCTCCACAGTATCATGATAGGCCATTCCTGCGTCTGAATCTTCATCGAAAATGACAGGAACGCCTTTGTTAGAAGCATTGAGTACTGCCTGGCTCTCTGGAATCACTCCGAGTAGCGAAATATGCAGAATTTCCTCTACGTCTTCGACACTAAGCATTTCACCTTGAGTCACTCTCACCGGGTTATAACGGGTGAGTAATAGATGTTGTTTTACAGGCTCTAGCCCTTCTTCGGCGCGCCTAGATTTAGAATCTAGAATGCCTAAGATTCTATCTGAGTCTCTAACCGATGACACTTCGGGGTTAGTGGTAATGATGGCTTCGTCGGCAAAGTACAGTGCCATCAGCGCACCTTGTTCGATACCTGCAGGAGAGTCACAGAGAATAAAATCAAACCCCATTTCGTCGAGCTCATCCAAGACTCGCTTTACGCCATCTTTATTGAGCGCTTCTTTATCTCGTGTTTGAGAAGCGGGCAATACGAACAAGTTATCCGTACGTTTATCTTTGATCAAAGCTTGGTTTAACGTTGCTTCACCGTTAATCACATTTACAAAGTCATACACCACACGGCGTTCACAGCCCATAATAAGATCGAGGTTTCTTAAACCAATATCGAAATCGATGACCGCGGTCTTTTTTCCCTTCAAAGACAACCCTGAAGCGATTGCCGCGCTAGACGTGGTTTTCCCTACACCACCTTTACCTGACGTTACAACAATAATGCGTGCCATTACGTTTTCCTTATGTTCTAGATAGTAAGTATGTCATAGTGCAACATGTCTTCGGACATACTAAGCATGACCTTCTTTTGCCACACTTCACTATCAATTTGATCGCTGAGCCAGTAGTTGCCAGCGATGGACACCAGCTCAGCTTGTAAATCGTTGCAAATAATCTTTGCGTCGGTTGAACCACTTGCACCGGCTATAGCGCGTCCACGCAGCGTACCGTGAATATGTATAGAGCCATCTGCGATGACTTCAGCACCAGGACTGACATGATTCAGTACGACTAAATCTGCGTTTTTCGCATAAACTTGCTGTCCTGAACGGATAGGTGTTCGTACCACTTTCGTTGGCACCAAGTTAGAGGCTTTCGTGGGCGGTTTGCTGGAAGACATAATAGCAAATCCTGCTTGTGACGCTAAGGATTGTGTATGTTCGTCCTTACTGCCAGTGATGCCTACCGGAATAAGTCCCGCTTCCTTGATGCCTTTCTTTAGCTCAGAAAAGTCTACCTCACCAGCCACATTGGCGATATTGATTACGACAGGAGCAGAAGTGAAGAATGTCGGCGCTTGCTCCACTTTTTTTTTCAAAAACTGGATAGATTTCTCCACTTCGTTGTCTGAAAGATGGAGGACCGACAGGGTAAAACTGCTTCCTTTTAGGTCAGGAGTTTGTGACATTTAGTATATGACCTCAATAACGCTTGCTTTAATGTATAGAGTTTTGTTTGTATGTAGAGTTATCATGTTATATTTCCCACATTGGCTCTACAAGCTATCTGGTCGTTATTTAAGTGATTTAGTCGAAAAAATAGCTAAACATTTACGAAATTCACTATTTCTGATGAGAATTTGATAATTTAAGGTAATCGATGCTCTGTTCAATTTACAAAAGCTCTAAAAAAGAAGGTACCTATCTTTATTTGCCAAAGAAGGATGACTTTTCACAAGTCCCTGACACGCTAATGCAAATGTTTGGCAAACCTATGTTCGTAATGGTGATAAAGTTAGAAGGACGTAAGCTGGCTAGAGTAAGCGTTGAAAAAGTGAAAGAGTCTTTCGATTCTGATGGCTTTTTCTTGCAATTACCGCCTCCTCCAGAAGATCTTCTTGAAGCACACAAGAAGCGAAAAGCTCAGCAAAAGAAATCCGACAACTCGGCATAAAATTGCTCAAGGAGGGCAATTTGAAAAAAATCATAACATTTCTACTAGGTCTAGGTGTGGCCACTTCTTCTTATGCAAACGCAACCGATGCGAGTTTTGAGCAGTATGTTGAAGGGCTAAAAAAAGAAGCACGTTCTGATGGCATTTCTGATCGTATCCTGACTGAAGCGTTTGAAAACGTAAAATATGTCCCTCGCGCGGTGAAAGCTGACCGAAACCAGCCAGAAAAGAGACTCACTCTCGACGAATACATTCCTCGTGCAGTGCCTCAATGGAAAGTAAAACAAGCCAAAGCGCTGTACAAAAAGTACTACTCTGATTTACAAAGGATCGGCGCAAAGTATTCAGTCCAGCCTCGATTTATTGTAGCGCTTTGGGGAGTGGAAAGTAACTTTGGTAAGTTTACTGGCTCATACAATGTTATCGATGCTTTGACAACAATGGCTTACGATGGGCGAAGAGAAAAGTTCTTCCGTAGTGAGACCATGGCGGCGCTGAAAATATTGCAAGAAGGGCATATTCAAGTTGCCGACATGAAGGGCTCATGGGCTGGTGCAATGGGGCAATGCCAATTTATGCCTAGTTCCTATATCGCTTATGCCGCAGATGGTAATGGTGATGGCAGAAAGGACATTTGGACTTCCCCTGATGATGTCTTTGCTTCCACGGCGAACTATTTGCACAAGTCTGGTTGGGATGCGACTCATACATGGGGGCGTCAAGTCATGCTGCCAAAAGGTTTTGATCGCAAACTCGCAGGACGAGAAGAGGACAAGGCGAAAACTCTGCAAGAGTGGAGTAAGCTAGGCATTACGAAATACGATGGTAAGCCTTTGCCAAACCTTGGCAAACACGACATCAAAGCCTGGTTGATCATGCCCGATGATTTGGGGGGGCGTGTGTATTTGATTTACAACAACTATCAAGTGCTGATGAAGTGGAATCGTTCTTACTATTTTGCAACGGCAGTGACGCATTTAGCGGATGCGATTAAGTTTGATCCGTAAATTTTAAATATCCGTCGCTACAAGGCTCCGAACTCGGAGCCTTTATCGTTTTGTTTCGGTGTGATGATATTACTTGGTGTGATACTGCTCGCAAGCTATCATTGTGTTCTCGATCAAACTTGCTACTGTCATTGGGCCCACGCCCCCTGGTACCGGAGTAATATAGCTTGCTCTTTCTTTTGCTGTATCGTATTCAACATCGCCCACTAGCTTACCCGATTCAAGTCGATTGATGCCGACATCAACAACGACAGCGCCCTCTTTGATCCATTCTCCAGGAATAAAATTGGGTTTGCCTACGGCCACGACCACAACATCAGCTTGGCGAACGTGACTTTCAAGATCTTTGGTAAATCGATGACACGTTGTGGTGGTACATCCTGCTAGCAGCAACTCTAGTGTCATAGGTCGGCCGACAATATTGGAAGCGCCGACAATCACAGCATGTTTGCCGCGCAGTTGAATGTTGTAGCGATCGAGCAGTGTGATGATGCCTTTAGGTGTACAAGAGCGAAGCTTTGGAATGCGCTGGGCAAGTCTTCCAACGTTATAAGGGTGGAAACCATCCACGTCTTTCTCTGGCAGTATCCGTTCTAATACATGTGTTGTATCGATCCCTGCAGGAAGAGGAAGTTGGACTAAAATACCATCAATTTCACCGTCTTCATTTAATGTATCTACCAGATCCAACAATTCTTTTTCCGTGGCAGATGCGGGTAAGTCATAGGACTTGGAAACAAAGCCGACTTCTTCACATGCTCGGCGTTTGCTCCCAACATAGACTTGTGAAGCTGGATCTTCTCCAACCAATATAACAGCAAGGCCAGGGGCTCTTCGCCCCGCTTCTGTGCGTGCTTTCACACGAGCTGCAACTTCAGAGCGAACAGTTTGCGAGATCAGTTTACCGTCGATGTTTTGGGCAGTCATGACTTTCCTTCAGGTAGGTGGTCGATAAGTTCGCAGGCATTGTCGCAAAAAATTCAATGAACATCTATAGGCAAACGTTTGCTTTGTCGTTTATTTGCGCGCATTTATCAGTTGTGCGTCTTTTTTAAGCACTTGAATCAAAAAGTGATATAAAGGCATTGATCTCGTAACTTCAATTCGTATAATTCCCTCCTGTAGCGCGCCCTTAGCTCAGCTGGATAGAGCACGTCCCTTCTAAGGATGTGGTCGAAGGTTCGAATCCTTCAGGGCGTGCCATATTAGAAAAGCCCCTGACTCATCGAGTCAGGGGCTTTTTGCTATTGCATGTTCAAACCACTTCCCAATCCCTTAAGATTATGCTTTTCTTGTTTTTTCTGTGAATGTAATCGCTGAGGGAATCACCAATGAATAAGGTCGTATTAGTGACAGGGGCGAGCCGAGGGATAGGCGCTGCAACAGCGAAGTTGCTGGCGACTCAAGGCTATTCTGTTGTTATCAATTATCGAGTTAACCGCGCAGAGGCAGAGAAAGTACTTCAAGATGTACGCAATACTGGCGCTGAGGGCATCTTAATTCAAGCGGATGTTTCTGATGAGCATCAAGTGATTGAGATGTTTAAATTAGTCGCTCAGCAACTCGGACCTGTTACTCATTTGGTGAACAATGCGGGCATATTAAAACAGCAGGCATCGTTACTGGATTTGGATGCAGACAGGATCAACCAAATATTGACCACCAACGTGACCAGTTATTTACTATGCGCTAGGGAAGCGGTGGAACAAATGGTATCGGGCGGCGCTATTGTTAATGTCTCTTCAATGGCGGCAAAAACAGGCTCTCCACACGAGTACATCGACTACGCGGCGTCTAAAGGGGCCATAGACACAGTAACCATTGGTTTGGCCAAAGAGCTAGCGAGTCAAAAAATTCGAGTTAACGGAGTGAGGCCCGGTGTCATTTACACCGACATGCACGCTGACGGAGGTGAGCCTAACCGACCAGATAGGGTAGGTAAGCGACTTCCTCTACAAAGAGGTGGCACTGCCGAGGAAGTGGCGAACGCCATTGCTTGGTTACTATCGGAACAATCGAGTTTTAGTACCGGTACCTTTATTGATGTGTCTGGCGGTTTATAGCCTAGTACCTTTAATTTGGCTCCGAGTCTTGCACCTTGCCTAATGAGGGAGAGGGTATAAGTAACAATAGTTCGGGCGAAATTAATTAAATTGTAATAATTTGTTGCATATGGTGGTGTACCATTTTAGTTCTGACTTCTTATTGACTTTATTGTTCAGGAAACGAGTGGTATGAGTGAAGAAAAAGGTGAGTTTCCAGGAATTACGTTTTCGTCGACAGACGGTAAATTTAAGTTTGAGTCCGCAGAATGGAATTCAACCACCATTGGCAACAAAGACGATTGGGTTATTGGTTTTTACACCAGCTTGGCCGGCCCTTTCACCAATAAGTTATACGGTGGCGAGTATGTACAATATTACCCTGGATTTAAGATTGATATTGGTGGGGTAAAGAAAAAGTACGAGGCAAGCTGGCTGGGGTTTTCTCTAGAGCGGTTTAAATGTTCAGCTCAAGACACAGAGGTTGTAGACAACCGAGTGTCAGTCAGTCAAGAGTCTGTGCACTCAAGTGCTCAGAGTGTGGAGTCCGTTGTCAATCATCTAGATAACGTTGCGGTGCGGGTAAATAAAAGTGGCGTTGTAATGCGCAGCAACAATTTGAATCTTGCGCAAGATGGAATTCGGCAACGTAGCAGCTCGATGTTCGTGGCTCGCTCTGGATTGTCTAATGTGTCGGCGGAAGCAGAAGTGCGACAAAGGCAATCTTCGGTGGAGAGCGGAGGCATCAGATTGGTGGGCAGAAGGCTGACCATGTACAACTGATTTTATCGTCCAAAGCTGTCGCTGAAAGCCCACTCTGAAATAAAAAATTAATACTCTAATTGTTGAGATGTTAGCTAAAATTCACAATACTGTAACAATAACGTAATAAAAAAGAGGCTAGCTAATGCAACATCAAGAAATGATCCAACCTACCAATCTTGGGCTTATCAGTAAAACCTGTATATTTTCTTTACTAGGTATTTTCTGTGTCCTATTGATTATTCAGTAGTCGTGTATAAAGAGACGCTACCGCTTGCGGTAGTCGATCTTTGCTAGATTGACCGACTCAGAGTGTGCTAACGTTGCTCCATATCAGTACTTATGGATTGACACATGTCTAACCTCGATACCCTTGCCATCTCTAACCGCTTTTCTGAACTGCCGAGTTCGTTTTATACCCGCCTTGCTCCCCAGCCGTTAACCAATTCCCAATGGGTAATTTGGAACAAAACACTGGCGGATCTGCTTCAATTTCCCGATGATGTCGATAGCTTGTCTCGATGGTTGCCAAAACTCGATGGTTCGGCTTTACATCAAGGTTTTGAACCTTTAGCAATGAAATACGCGGGTCATCAGTTCGGGGGTTACAATCCAGAATTAGGTGATGGCAGAGGGTTGTTGCTTGGTGAGATTGAAGGGAAAGATAAGTGCGTTTATGACGTGCACTTAAAAGGCGCAGGTATCACGCCATATTCACGAATGGGCGATGGTCGCGCTGTGTTACGATCTTCCATCCGCGAGTATTTGTGCAGTGAAGCGCTGTTTGCACTAAACATCCCCACAACGAGGGCACTTGGTTTAATTGCCAGTGATACGCCTGTTTATCGAGAAAAGCAGGAAAAAGGGGCGATGCTAATCCGTATTGCTGAAACTCATATCCGTTTTGGCCATTTTGAGCATTTTTTCTATACCAATCAACACAGAGAACTTAAATTGTTAGCAGACAAGGTTATTGAATGGCATTTCCCAGATCTTGCCAATAGCAAAACACCTTATGTCGACTGGTTTCACCAGGTTGTGAAATCTACTGCGGAGATGATAGCTCATTGGCAAGCCATAGGCTTTGCTCACGGGGTAATGAATACCGATAATATGTCGATATTAGGTCAGACTTTTGATTTTGGCCCGTTTGGCTTTATTGATGATTTTGAAGCTGGCTATATTTGTAATCACTCTGACTACCATGGTCGCTATGCATTTAATCAACAACCTAATATTGGCCTGTGGAACCTGTCTGCACTCGCCTATGCGTTATCACCTCTCATTGAAAAAGAGGACGCGGAATCGGCATTGGATCAATACGAATCCATACTGAGTCGAAAGTACTATCAGCTAATGCGCAATAAACTTGGTTTGCGCATGCCTCACGAGCACGACGGTGCGTTGATTGAGTCGCTTCTTCTACTGTTAGAAGAACAGCGCATTGATTATACAAATTTCTTTCGTTACCTCTCGAACATGGGCACTTTGGGGAACGAGCCTATTTGTGCTTTATTTTGTTCTGTCGATGCAATCCAACCCTGGCTAAAACAATATTTTGAACGCCTAGAACTGGAAAGCAAAGTCGAGTCGGGAGAGGTATTGACTATGCAGCAGCGCTGCGAAGTCATGCGAACACACAACCCTAAGTACATTTTGCGCAATTATCTGGTTCAGCAAGCCATCGAGCGAGCAGAAGAAGGTGATTTCAGCGAGGTGCATCGATTGGCCTCGTTGCTGACTAAGCCTTTTGACGAACAACCCGAATATGAAAAGTATGCGAGTTTGCCTCCCGAGTGGGGGAAAAAGCTAGAGATTAGTTGCTCTTCTTAGTCGCGGAGTGGCTAAAGCGGAGCATGTTAATTGAACCAATCGAAGAATTCTGATTTCAGTATGGTACTGACTGGTGTAAAGTGAGCCGTTTTTACCACCTTGTATCTGTAAACATATGCTATTTCGCGAACTAGGCCTCAGCACATCTTTTTTGTGTGAAACCGTAGAGCAATTGGGTTATACCGAGCCAACCCCAATTCAATCCAAGGCGATCCCTCAGGTGTTGTCGGGTAAGGATTTATTAGCCGCTGCGCAAACCGGAACGGGTAAAACCGCCGCTTTTTCACTTCCTATCATTGATCAAATGCTTATCGATCCGATTGCTCAAGACTCGGAGAAAAAAGTACGTTGCTTAGTTCTTGTGCCCACTCGTGAGCTTGCTCAGCAAGTTTATGAAGCTATGGTGAGTTTTAGTAAAGACACCGGCCTACGATGTGTTGCGGTTTATGGCGGAACGAGTATAAAAGCGCAAAGAGACGCGTTAAAGCTTGGGTGCGACATTGTGATAGCGACTCCGGGTCGCCTACTTGATCACCATCACTGTGGTCACATTAGTCTGAAACATATTGAGCACTTTGTTCTCGATGAAGCTGATAGAATGCTGGATATGGGGTTTAAACCAGATATTCAAAGAATTCTTCGCAATCTCAATTCACAACGGCAAACTTTGTTGTTCTCTGCCACCTTTACCCCTCAGATTAAGGCACTGGCGTATAAGCTGCTAAATCAGCCAGCAGAAGTTGAAGTGGCGGGGAAAAATAGCACGGCAGCGACGGTAAAGGAGATGCTTTACCCGGTGGATAAGCAGAAAAAAACCGCGTTACTTGCCTATCTCATTGGCTCGCGAAACTGGCAACAGGTATTGGTTTTTACCAAAACCAAAGAAGGTAGTGATCAATTGGTCAAGGAACTAAAACTGGATGGAATAAAGGCTGTCTCCATCAATGGCGATAAAAGTCAGGGTGCGAGAACCAAAGCGTTAGCCGATTTTAAATCCGGTCAGGTACGTGCCTTGATTGCAACCGATGTTGCGGCGCGAGGGTTAGATATTCCCCAACTCGACCAGGTCGTGAACTTTGATATGCCCTTTAAAGCAGAAGACTACGTTCACCGTATCGGCCGAACCGGGCGTGCAGGAAGAGACGGACTGGCGGTTTCACTTATGTCTCACGACCAAGAGTATCTCTTGGCGCCTATAGAGAGACTGTTAGATAGGCGAATACCACAAGAGTGGCTGGCCGGGTTTGAACCAAGCCCAATCTCAGAGAGTGATAACCCCGGCTCTCCGCGTCCGCGCCGGGGGCGCAATCGCGATAAGCAAAAAATGAAAGCCAAGCTAAAAATACATTCAGGGCGTGGCAAAAAGAAAAGCTAGGATGCCTTTGACTCGGTAAGGTTGCTCCATTGATGGATTTTCTTTATGACTAATGCCTTATTAATCGGCTTGGTTAAGAAGTCGTTCATGCCAGCATTTAAGCAATCTTGCCTGTCGCTTTCCATCGCATTGGCTGTCATCGCCACAATTGGGGTGTTGGCGTGCAATTCGCCTGCCTCTCCCAATCGAATTCTTTGCGTGGCTTCATAACCATCCATTTCTGGCATTTGGCAATCCATTAAAATTAAATTGATTTCCTGATCATCTGACAACTTTTCGATGGCTTGCTTGCCGTTTTCAGCCAACACGACTTGCACATCAAGTTGCTTCAATACCCCACGAATCACCACCTGGTTGACACGATTATCTTCAACGACCAGAATCTTCGTTTTATCGCTAATGGTATTGCTTACAGCAGCATCCGTATCTGTTTTCAAACTGGTGAGGTAGTTGTGAGTCACCAGTGCATCTTTGTCAGAGAAGTCATCACTGCCAATGACATTTAACGCGTTGAATAGGTCGGACGTGGTGGCTGGCTTGGCAAAATATCCGGAGAAACCTAATGCCTTGAACTCTTGGTTATTAGCGATACTTTCCATTGAAGTCATCATAATGAGCTTGGTCTGTTGCCATTCGCTTTGCAATCGTATCGCTTTACATAGCTCCAATCCATCACACTCAGGCATTTGCATATCGAGAAATGCAATATCATAAAGCCCTTCAATGGAACGAGAAGCGCGCTCAAATTGAGCCAATGTACTTTCCTTATCACAAGCTTGAGAGACATGAGCTCCCCAGTGTTCAAGCTGTTTACATAGCACTTCTCTGTTAACGGCATTATCATCCACTACCAAGATGGACAACTTGCTGATGTCGGTTTTGGGTACCACAAGCTCAGCTTGGTTTGATTTGCCAACTTGGATCTCAAAGGAAAACGTGCTGCCTTTACCGACTTCACTGGTCACTTGGATGTTGCCATCCATCATCAAACACAGTTTTTTTACAATGGCTAGCCCCAGCCCTGTCCCGCCGTATTTTCGGGTCGTAGAGGCATCGACTTGGCTAAATTTATCAAACAAGTTTGCGATTTTATCGGTAGGAATACCTATTCCTGAGTCAGACACCGAGGCCTGAAGTGTCCATTGGTTTTCAGAAAGTTCGACCAGCTTTGCTGTAACGATAATTTCACCTGCTTGGGTAAATTTGACAGCGTTACCCACGAGGTTGGCGAATATCTGCCGGATTCGGCTGCTGTCGCCGAGTACCATGGTTTGATTTACTTCAATAGTATCCAGTACGATTTCGATATCTGGGTTAGAAAGGCTTGCCGCTGTGGATTCACAGAAGTCACCGAGTACTCGGCGAAGGTCGAAGTGGTGCGACTCAAGTTCTAGCTTATCGGCTTCGATTTTAGAAAAGTCTAAAATGTCGTTGATGATGTTCAGTAAAGATACAGCGCTATTGTGTGCTAGGTAGGCTTGGTGTTGTTGGGAATTATTCAGATTATTTTCCATTAGCAGCTCCAACATGCCAATGACACCATTCATCGGTGTGCGTATTTCATGGCTCATCACTGCTAAAAATTCACTCTTTATCTTTGCAGCTTGTTCGGCTTTTTCTTTTGACTCAATAAGTTTTGCTTCTGCTTCTTTTGATTCTGTAATGTCTTTCACGATAGCCGAAAATAGCACCCCTTGTTCTGTGGCAACTCGAGCAATAGATAGGAGTATAGGGAACCGAACACGGCTCTTTCCTAGCGCATTGAGCTCAATACTTAACGCACCTTCGGTCTTTAAATTGCCAAGGTATTCTGAAACGCCGGAATTGAGGTAGTCTCTAATTCGATGTTTCGCTGAATCTGTACCGTCATCCATCAACCTCTCGATAGGTTGATGTAGCATTTCTTGTTCTGAATAACCAAAAATGGTTTGAGCTGCTTGATTGAAGGTAAGAACGTGGCCCTCTGAGTTGAGGGTGATGATACCATCAGCGGCGGTATCTAATATGGCGGACAGTTTTTGCTTTGTCGTTTCCTGAACTGCGAGAATATGCTCTTTTTCTTTAATTTCTTCATCAAGTCGACTAACGGAAGTTGTGGTGCTTTTCAATTGTGAAGCCAACGCGTTAATTGACGAGGCAATGGATGAGAGCTCCTCTGAGCTTGTTGGCGGAATAACATAGTCTAGCCCTTTGGCTCCAAGCATATTGATATGATTTTTTAGGCTGGTGATGGGTTTGACAATGATATTCTTTAGCAAGAAGAACAGTGAAAACGACAACAACAATACTGTGCCCAATTCGAGCGTGGCGAGCCAAAATTGGATATTGTCTAGACTGTGAAGTGCCGATTTTTCTGAGAAGCTGATGGTCAAGTTATAGTCGGCCAATCCTATTTGCAAAAACTTGGAGGCACTCACCATTTTTTCTTGAGTCGGTTGATTGTCTGCACTGAGCAGTAGCGGCTTGTTTGTACGAGTTTGTAGTGTGATATTGCTTACAGGTAGATAAGCCGATTTCAGCTGGTTTAAGGACTTTTCAATTAAGTCTTGATAGCTTTTTTTCCAGTTATAAGAAGCAATCACCCAGCCAACTAGCCGATTGTTAGCCTTGATAGGGCTTACTATCCATTGAGATATTTCTTTTGTAGTGGAAGCGGGTAACCAGTCATCTTGGCCTGGCATACTCGACACGGTATGATCCTTCAAAAGTGCAGCAAGTTTTGGGCTGGATTCAACGTTGCGCAGTTCCGACAACTTATTATTTCTGGAAGGTTGAGGGTGTATCGTTGAGCGTGAAAGCACATTACCATTGTATCCAACGACAAGGATATAGTTCATTGCAGGATATTCATGTACCACTCTATCTAGCATTTTAGTTAAGCCATTTAAATTGTGATAGTTAACTAATGCTGGGAGGTCTTGATTGCGTGCCGTGGTCTCGTTGATAGAGGCCATCGCTAGATTTTGCTCTTTCAAGATGGTTGAAAGTAGTTCAAGCGTACCATTAAGTTGTTGATGGACAGATTTTTCTATCTCTTTGTGAGTCATGGTAAAGGTGATCAAGCTCATGATCAGCATGATGCTTGATGTTAGGCCTGCGACCACAAGCGTTAACTTAGCTATTAAGCCCATTGAATACATCCAGTTGTGATAGGTGTGTCAAAGTCCCATTTCGACCATATTTCTAGTGGAAGGGAATGAATCTTTACGTAATGCCATCATCGATAAAGTTCAGAGAAAATCCTGATTTTACTATCAAATGCCCAGTATCAGTGAGGTATCCATTGTTTGAACCCTAGCTGATGTTGATTTTATATGTTTAGTTTAGATTCAATGAATTAAACTTCCAGTCAATCTTGGGTGGTGATGTTCTTTCGTTTCTAAGTTCTCATTGTCTGTCATAAGCTGACACAAAATTGACACTATGCTGATAAAAGAGAAACAAGGTTATTTCCAACCTTCTATACTTATTTGTAGAGTTGAATTTGAATCCCCCACTTAAAAGGTGCACGACAAGTGCCTTTGTCAACGATATAGGAGAGGGTAGAACACGTGTTCCTTCCCACGGTGGTACCCTCTCCTTATTTTATGCCGTATTTACCCCGAACCAGAGCCCAATAAAAAAACCTACGCGACACTTGAAAAAATCAATTGAGTCCCCACTTACTCGTTGTACGAAAACTTGTGCGAATTTGGAGCGATCGCCCAGAAAACTCGGATATAAAACGATCTATCTGGGGGATCGGCTCGACAGGTTAGATTTAGGCCGTTAGAATGCTGCGTCTAAATCACTTCCCGTGGGATGGCCGGACAGCACTTACACCATTCTTCTGCTTATTGAAGAGTAAAAGTAAGCCTTGGCCTTCCAGGAACTAAACGAAATATCGTGTCTCGGAACTTTGGGTAGATTAAAGACCGTAGTACACAAATTAAAGGAAGAAGTCACTCTAAATTGTGATTTCTATGCTCAGAATTAGATGAGCCATTTTTGAGGTTAATAAATAATGCAAGTTACTGTTGAAACGCTAGAAGGTCTAGAGCGCCGTATTAATATTACTGTTCCTGCTGCAAATATCGAAGATGCAGTTACAGCGGAGTTACGCAAAATTGCAAAGAACCGTCGTTTCGATGGCTTCCGTAAAGGTAAAGTGCCTTTGAAAATGGTTGCTCAAATGTATGGTCAAGCTGTTCGCCAAGACGTGATGGGTGATGTAATGCAACGCCACTTCATCGACGCTATCGTGAAAGAAAAAGTAAACCCAGCAGGCGCACCAACATTCGCTCCAGTTGATTCTAAAGAAGGTGAGGATTTTGAATTCTCTGCGACTTTTGAAGTTTACCCAGAAGTGGAAATCAAAGGTCTAGAAAACATCACTGTAGAGAAGCCTGCGGTTGAAGTTAAAGACGAAGACGTAGAAGAGATGATTGAAACGCTACGTAAGCAACAAGCATCTTGGACTGAAGCCGATACTGCTGTAGAAGACGGTACTCGTGCAACTATCGATTTCCTAGGCACTATCGACGGTGAAGAATTTGAAGGTGGTAAAGCAGAAGACTTCCCACTAGAAATTGGCGCTGGTCGTATGATTCCTGGTTTCGAAGATGACATCATTGGTAAAACTGCAGGAATGGAATTCGATATCGAAGTGACGTTCCCAGAAGACTACCACGCTGAGAACCTAAAAGGTAAAGCGGCGAAATTCGCAATCAAAGTGAAAAAAGTTGAAACTCGTGAACTACCTGAAATCAACGATGAGTTCATCGCTAAGTTTGGTGTTTCTGAAGGCGGTGTAGACGCACTTAAAGCAGAAGTTCGTAAAAACATGGATCGCGAGCTAAAGCAAGCGGTTAAAGGTCGTATCAAAGAGCAAGCGCTTGATGGCCTAGTAAAAGAGAATGAAATCGATGTTCCAGCAGCGTTGATTGACCAAGAAATCGGTGCACTTCGTCAACAAGCTGCACAACGTTTTGGTGGCAATGTTGAAGCGGCTGATCAGCTTCCTCGTGAGCTATTTGAAGAGCAAGCTAAGCGTCGCGTTGTTGTTGGTCTGCTTCTAGGCGAAGTGATCAAAGCAGAAGACATCAAAGCTGATGACGAGAAGGTTAAAGCTCTGATTCAAGAAATGGCTACAGCATACGAAGATCCATCAGAAGTTATTGCTTACTACGAGCAAAACGAGCAAATGATGAACAACATGCGTAATGTTGCTCTAGAAGAGCAAGCAATTGATGCAATCATCGAAAAAGCTCAGGTTTCAGAAAAAGAAGTAAGCTTCAATGATTTGATGAATCAACAACAGCCTGCGGCATAACAAGTTATAAAAAGCAGATGGTTGACTTAGAGTTAACTATTCTGCTAACAATGGTCCGTATGATTGTCGTCATCCGGACCATTTATTTTAGGGATATAAAATTATGAGCAACCAAGAAAAAAATGCAATGTCGCCGATTTTAGACGCATTGGTTCCAATGGTGGTTGAGCAAACGTCACGAGGGGAAAGATCGTACGATATATATTCTCGTCTGCTAAAAGAGCGTGTTATCTTTTTAACTGGTCAAGTTGAAGATCACATGGCAAACCTCGTCGTGGCTCAGTTACTTTTCCTAGAGTCAGAAAACCCAGACAAAGATATCTTCCTATACATTAACTCTCCTGGTGGCAGTGTGACTGCCGGTATGTCTATCTACGATACCATGCAGTTTATTAAGCCTGATGTGAGCACAGTCTGTATGGGGCAAGCCTGCTCAATGGGATCGTTTCTTCTCGCTGGCGGTGCCAAGGGTAAACGATACGCCTTGCCAAATTCTCGTGTGATGATCCATCAGCCCCTAGGTGGATTCCAAGGTCAAGCCTCCGATATCCAAATCCACGCGCAAGAAATTCTAACTATTAAGAAAAAGTTAAATAAATTGCTTGCCGAGCACACAGGGCAACCTCTAGATACCATAGAGGAAGATACGGATCGTGATAACTTTATGTCGGCTGATCAAGCAGTTGAATATGGTCTGGTTGATGCAGTTTTGAATCGACGCGATGACTAATTGTTTTAGCGCAAACCGGATCAATTTGATGTACACTCAAAACATGAAGATTAGAGGCGAAGAGGTTAGTGAATGACAGATAAAAACAAAGAGAGTGGTAGTAGTAAACTGCTTTACTGTTCGTTCTGTGGTAAAAGCCAGCACGAAGTTCGCAAGCTAATCGCCGGCCCGTCGGTATACATATGTGACGAATGTGTTGATCTATGTAACGATATCATTCGTGAAGAAATTAAAGACGTTTTACCTAAGAAACAGTCTGAAGCATTACCGACACCGAAGGAAATTCGCGATCATCTTGACGATTATGTTATCGGCCAAGATTATGCTAAGAAAGTATTAGCTGTAGCGGTTTATAACCACTATAAGCGTTTACGTAATGGCGATGTGACCAGTGATGGTGTTGAACTAGGTAAGAGTAATATCCTACTTATTGGCCCGACAGGTAGTGGTAAAACGCTACTCGCAGAAACGCTTGCTCGTTTCCTTGACGTGCCATTTACTATGGCTGATGCAACAACGCTAACAGAAGCGGGTTATGTCGGTGAAGACGTAGAAAACATCATCCAAAAACTGCTGCAAAAATGTGACTATGACGTTGCAAAAGCTGAGCGTGGCATCGTTTATATCGATGAAATCGATAAGATCTCACGTAAAGCTGAAAACCCTTCCATCACTCGTGATGTGTCTGGGGAAGGGGTTCAGCAGGCTTTGTTGAAGTTAGTAGAAGGCACGGTCGCGTCTGTACCGCCTCAAGGTGGTCGTAAGCATCCACAGCAAGAGTTCTTGCAAGTGGATACTTCAAAAATATTGTTTATCTGTGGTGGTGCATTTGCAGGCCTAGATAAAGTGATTGAGCAACGTGTTGCGACAGGTACTGGGATTGGTTTTGGTGCGGAAGTACGCTCTAAAGACGAAACTCGTACCGCTGGTGAACTGTTTGCTCAGGTAGAGCCAGAAGATTTGGTGAAGTATGGTTTAATTCCTGAGTTCATCGGTCGTCTACCCGTAACAACAACGCTAACTGAATTAGATGAAGAAGCCTTGATTCAAATCTTACGTGAGCCTAAGAATGCGTTAACTAAGCAATACGGTGCACTGTTTGATATAGAAGAAGTAGAACTTGAGTTTCGTGAAGATGCATTAAGAGCGATAGCTAAGAAAGCAATGGAGCGAAAAACAGGGGCGCGTGGCTTACGTTCGATACTGGAAAGTGTTCTTTTGGATACGATGTACGAGCTGCCATCCTCTTCTGAAGTCAGCAAAGTAGTGATTGACGATTCAGTCATAAACGGAGAGTCAGAGCCACTGCTTATCTATAGCAATTCAGACAATCAGGCCGCAGGTGCCGATTAATTAAACTAAATATCAAGAGGAGGTATCATTTACCTCCTTTTTTTTATTCTTTCATTTGAATCCAACCAATTAGCCCCCATATACTGCTCATAAGATATAAAGCAGAAGAGAGAAAAATATGAACTTGGAACGTTCCGAGCGTATCGAGATCCCAGTACTGCCTCTGCGTGATGTGGTGGTTTATCCGCATATGGTAATTCCATTGTTTGTTGGTCGTGAAAAGTCTATCAATTGCTTAGAATCGGCAATGGACAACAACAAACAAATCTTGTTAGTTGCGCAAAAACAGGCCGAGACTGACGAGCCTGAAATTGATGATTTGTTTGAGGTTGGCACCGTCGCGACCATACTCCAGCTGTTAAAATTGCCTGACGGTACAGTAAAAGTCCTTGTTGAAGGGCAGCAAAGGGCAAAAATTCATAAGTTTATCGAAAACGAATTTTTCTTTGCTGAAGCGCAATATCTGCCTACGCCTGAACTTGATGAGAAAGAGCAAGAAGTCATCGTTCGCAGTGCAATCAATCAATTTGAAGGCTTTATTAAGCTTAATAAAAAGATCCCACCAGAAGTACTGACTTCGCTAAATGGTATTGATGAAGCGGCTCGCCTTGCGGATACCATCGCCGCTCACATGCCACTGAAGCTATCTGACAAGCAGCAGGTGCTCGAGATTATCGACGTGACTGAGCGTTTAGAGTATCTCATGGGTCAGATGGAATCCGAAATTGACATTCTGCAGGTTGAAAAGCGTATTCGCGGACGCGTGAAAAAGCAGATGGAAAAATCTCAGCGCGAATACTATCTGAATGAGCAAATGAAAGCGATTCAGAAAGAACTGGGCGAAATGGACAATGCGCCAGATGAATTCGAGACTCTGAAAAAGAAAATCGAAGAATCAAAAATGCCTCAAGAGGCACGTGAGAAAACAGAACAAGAGCTGCAAAAGCTCAAAATGATGTCTCCAATGTCTGCAGAGGCCACGGTCGTTCGAAGCTACATTGACTGGATGATTGGTGTCCCTTGGTCGAAGCGCTCTAAGGTTAAGAAAAACCTAGCCAAAGCAGAAGAGGTCCTCAATGAAGACCATTATGGCCTTGAAAGAGTGAAAGAGCGCATTCTCGAGTACTTAGCGGTACAAAATCGAATCAACAAGCTTAAAGGTCCAATCTTGTGTCTTGTCGGTCCTCCAGGTGTCGGTAAAACCTCTCTTGGTCGCTCTATCGCTGCCGCAACGGGCCGTAAGTATACTCGTATGGCACTGGGTGGTGTTCGTGATGAAGCGGAGATCCGTGGTCACCGCAGAACGTACATTGGTTCGCTACCAGGTAAGTTGATTCAGAAGATGTCAAAAGTCGGCGTGAAAAACCCACTGTTTTTGCTCGATGAAATCGACAAAATGTCTTCTGATATGCGAGGCGACCCGTCGTCTGCCTTGTTAGAAGTATTAGACCCTGAGCAAAACAACGCATTCAATGACCATTACTTAGAAGTGGATTATGACCTTTCGGATGTAATGTTTGTTGCGACATCGAACTCGATGAATATTCCTGGACCGTTGCTTGACCGTATGGAAGTGATTCGCCTATCAGGTTACACCGAAGACGAAAAACTGAATATTGCTAAAAAGCACCTACTTGATAAGCAAATTAAGCGAAACGGCTTGAAAGAGCACGAAATCGCCATCGATGACACCGCAATTCTTGGCATTATTCGTTTCTATACCCGTGAAGCTGGTGTGCGTAACTTAGAGCGAGAGATTTCAAAAATCTGTCGTAAAGCGGTGAAGAATATCCTGCTTGATAGTGAGCTTGAGACGGTCCATGTCCATATGGATAACCTAAAAGATTATCTTGGTGTGCAGCGTTTCAACTACGGCAAAGCGGAAGACAACAACCGTATTGGCCAGGTGACAGGTTTAGCTTGGACAGAAGTAGGCGGCGATCTACTGACTATCGAAACAGAATCGGTACCAGGCAAAGGCAAATTGACGCAAACCGGATCTCTGGGCGATGTCATGCAAGAGTCCATTCAAGCTGCGATGACGGTTGTTCGTTCGCGAGCTAAAAAACTCGGTGTCAATCCAGATTTTTACGAGAAACGCGATATTCATGTGCATGTGCCTGAAGGGGCAACGCCAAAAGACGGTCCAAGTGCGGGTATTGCAATGTGTACTGCGCTGGTTTCGAGCTTAACGGGCAACCCAGTAAAAGCCGAAGTGGCAATGACGGGTGAGATCACACTGCGCGGAGAAGTGTTACCTATAGGTGGGCTAAAAGAGAAACTGCTTGCGGCGCATCGAGGTGGAATTACTACCGTACTCATTCCAAAAGAGAATGAAAGGGACCTAGAAGAGATACCAGAAAACGTGATTGCTGATCTAAAAGTTATCCCAGTTCAATGGATAGATGACGTGCTGAAAGTAGCACTAGTACAAGATCCGACGGGTGTGGAGTTTTCTATAGAAAATAGTGATGGGTAGCAAAATCTGGGTAAAAGAGTAGGCTGATTAGTCGAAAAAGGCTTGTCAGTCTTTTTAGGGGGAGCTAACGTTACCGACGTGGCTTGAAGCCTTGGCAGCTCTAAGCTGTGTTCACGTTGGATACGCATATGGAACGGATAGCTATCCCTACAAAACTATAATGGATAGCGCAAAGGAGAATCACGGTGAATAAAACTCAACTAGTCGAAAAAATTGCAACAAGTGCGGATATCTCTAAAGCGTCAGCAGGTCGTGTGCTAGATGCTTTTATTGAAGCGGTGGGTGATACATTACAATCAGGCGATCAAGTCGCACTGGTAGGATTTGGTACGTTCACTGTCCGTACTAGGGCAGCAAGAACTGGCCGTAACCCGAAAACGGGTGAAGAGATTCAAATAGCGGAAGCGAAAGTACCGGCGTTTAAAGCAGGTAAAGCACTTAAGGACGCTTGCAACTAGGGCTACCGCAGTCTAAACAAGTCTAATTTATTTAGACTTAAATAGAACCTTTTTATTTTATGCGCATCATACTGATGCGCATTTCTTTTTCTGATATCATCGCGCATATTAATTTTTTGAACTTCCGATTCTGGAGAGCAGTTATACTATGATGGATCGATTACGCGCGGGCGCAAGTAGCATCGCGATTAAAGTAATACTTGGCCTGATCATTTTATCTTTCGTTTTCGCTGGCATAGGCAGCTATTTGATTCGTGGTAGTAGCGATGCTGCTGCGACGGTAGGAAGTACGAAAATAAGCAGACAAGCTTTTGAGCAAGCCTATCAAAACGAACGCAATCGCATGCAATCTCAGTTAGGCGACTACTTTTCTAATCTTCTGGCTGATCCTAACTACGTTAAATCATTTAGAAAGTCAGTGCTTGACCGAATGATCAATAACGTATTATTGGAGCAATATGCTCACTCGCTGGGTCTTCGCGTTAGTGACAACCAAATTCGTCAAATGATTTTGACCTTGCCTGAGTTCCAGAAAGATGGAAAATTTGATCAACAAACCTACCAATTTTTGCTGACAAGAGCGGGCTATACGCCGGATCAGTTCGCAGATTATTTGCGTAAGGATTTACTACGCAACCAAGTGCTTTCTGCTATCCAAGGCAGTACGTTTACGCTGAAAGGCGAAGTGGAAGCCCAGAACAAACTAATTAGCGAAACACGTACCATCAGAACCATCACGCTGTCTCCATCTGAGTTCGCTAAGAAAGTTAAACTTGATGATCAGCAAATCGAAACTTACTATAAGCAGCACTCAGCAAGCTATACTCGCCCAGCGCAAGTGAAAGTGGCCTATGTAGAGTTGTCAGCAAAAGAATTGAAAGGACAAATCAAGGTCTCTGATGCAGAGGCGAAACAGTATTACCAAGAACACTTGGACAAATACTCAACACAGCCTCAAATTGAAGTCAGTCACATACTGATTAAGGATAACAAAGCAGAAGCGGAAGCAATCCTGAAACAGCTTCAAGCAGGTGCTAACTTTGCAAAACTGGCTAAAGAGAAATCTCAAGATCCAGGTAGCGCTAAAGAAGGCGGTAACCTTGGTTGGATAGAAAAAGGTGTCATGGCCCCATCGTTTGAAAAAGCGGCATTCTCTTTGAAAAAAGTGGGTGAATTGTCTGGCATTGTTAAGACTTCTTTCGGCTATCACATCATAAAGCTAGATGCGATTAAGAAAGCCCAAGTGAAACCGTTTAAAGATGTGGCTGCTGAAATTAAATCAGAGCTAACCGATCAAAAAGCGGCAGACAAATTCTACCAATTGCAAAGCAAGTTAGAGAAAGTTGCGTATGAGTCCCCAGACTCATTGGACGCTGCGGCAAAAGCTATCTCTCAACCAATCCACACAACGGGATTCATTACGCAAGAAACTGCGCCAAAAGTGTTGCAATCTCAGGCGGTATTCCAGGCATTGATGGACCCTGAAGTCAAAGAAGATGGTATGAACTCGAAAGCCATCGAAATTGGACCAGAGGACGTAGTAGTGGTTCGCGTTGAAAGCTCTAGAGAAAAATCGTTGATTCCTTTGAAAGAAGTTCGTGCCAAAGTGGTAAAACAGCTTTCTATGGATAAAGGCGAAGAAAATGCGCTCGACTTAGCAGGCAAGATTGTCAAAAGTCTGGACAAGGGTGATAACAAGCTACTGAAAGAAAATAAACTCACGTTCAGTAAAGCAGAAAACATCACTCGTCGCTCTCCTCTAGCTGATGTAGTGTTTACGATGCCAAAACCAAGTAAAGACAAGCCAGTTTATGGTCAAAGTAAAGACATGAGTGGCAATATTGTTGTGGTGGAACTGGACAAGGTGGAGCAAAAGGTTGAGCCGCAATACAACCAACAGATTGCTTCTCAATTGGCTCAGAACGATGCTCAGCAAGATATGTCTGCAGTGCTAGGTGAATTGCGTAAGCACACTGATATTGAATACAACATCAGTAATGACGCGACACAATAAGCACAGATATGTAATTGATAAGTAATAAAGAACGGACTGCGAAAGCGGTCCGTTCCTTTTTAATCTGCTCGCTCAACACTTCTATCTAAATCCCCTTAAGCTATTTCCTCTAGGATCATTAAAGAGGAAAAATTATGCAGCTACGCAAAACACTCACTCTCATCGTTATTCTATGCCTTAGCCTTCCATCTTTGACATGGGCAAATCAATCTGCCGATCACTATGAAGGTATTGAAATCACGGTCAATATTAACCAAGCTAGTGCTGAAGAGCTGGCGGCGTTGTTGAATGGAGTGGGCCTAAAGAAAGCCCAAGCGATAGTACAATATCGAAAAGAACATGGAGCGTTTAAATCGCCAGAGGATCTCACCAAAGTGAAAGGTATTGGCATTGCTATCGTAGGAAAGAACAAAGAGCGAATCCTACTTTAGTCGACATTGAAAGCGGTGAGGTCAAAGAAACGTAACATCATTATGCTAACTTCTACCATCTGACTAGCACAGAACAGCCATTCCCTCTATAATTCCCGCCAGCATCGGCCTAGTTGCTGTTCAAATTAGGCCAATTATTAGTGGAGTTAACTATGTTTTCTGAAACTGGGTCTTCTGAGACAGCAATTATTACTGTCGACGGTCCAAGTGGGGCAGGTAAGGGTACATTGTGCATGGCCTTGGCTAACAAGCTGGGATTCAAGCTACTTGATTCTGGGGCGATTTATCGAGTACTGGCTTTGGCGGCCATTCACCATGGCGTTGAACTCGAATCTGAAGATGCCTTAGTGCCTCTAGCGACCCATTTAGACGTTCAGTTTATCGCAGAGGGAGACTTGGTTAAGGTGATTCTGGAAGGCGAAGATGTTTCTAAAGAACTTCGCAAAGAAGAAACGGGTATGGCGGCGTCTACAGTGGCGGCATTACCTCGAGTACGCGAAGCGCTCCTAAGGCGTCAACGTGCTTTCGCCAAAGGATTGGGTCTTGTTGCTGATGGACGAGATATGGGAACGGTGGTTTTCCCTCAGGCTCAAGTAAAGATATTTCTTGATGCCAGTGCAGAAGAAAGAGCGAGAAGACGCTATAATCAGTTGCACGAGAAGGGGTTAAATGTTAGATTTGACGACCTTTTAAGCGAAATTATGCTGCGCGATGATAGAGATCGTAATCGCCCAGTCGCACCATTGCGACCAGCAGAAGACGCATTAGTGCTAGATTCCACGTCGATGGGTATCGACGAAGTGATAGAAAAGGCACTACAATATATCGAATCAAAGCTGAGTGAGCCTTTGACTCATTCAGATTAGAACGTTGGTCGCAAGGATGATGACTAGCGAAGTTAATAACCCCATGCGGTAGGATACCCATGGCTGTTTAATTTATTGAAGATTATTTAAATGACTGAATCTTTTGCTCAACTCTTTGAAGAGTTTTTAAACGAAACTGAATTCCAACAAGGTACTATTGTTAAGGGTACTGTTGTTGCTATCGAGAACGGCTTTGTACTTGTTGACGCAGGTCTTAAGTCTGAGTCTGCTATCCCAGCTGAACAGTTCAAGAACGCATCTGGCGAACTTGAAGTAGAAGTAGGTTCTGAAGTAGACGTTGCTCTTGATGCTGTAGAAGATGGTTTCGGTGAAACTCAACTTTCTCGTGAGAAAGCGAAGCGCCACGAAGCTTGGATCGTTCTTGAGAAAGCATACGAAGAAGCAGAAACTGTTGTTGGTATCATCAATGGTAAAGTTAAAGGCGGCTTCACTGTTGAACTAAACGGTATCCGTGCTTTCCTTCCTGGCTCTCTTGTAGATGTACGTCCAATCCGTGACACTGCACACCTTGAAAACAAAGAGTTAGAGTTCAAAGTAATCAAACTAGACCAGAAGCGTAACAACGTTGTTGTTTCTCGTCGTGCTGTAATCGAGTCTGAGAACAGTGTAGAGCGTGATGAACTACTTGAAACTCTTCAAGAAGGTTCTGAAGTTAAAGGTATCGTTAAGAACCTTACTGACTACGGTGCATTCGTTGATCTTGGTGGTGTTGACGGTCTTCTACATATCACTGATATGGCTTGGAAGCGTGTTAAGCACCCATCTGAGATCGTTAACGTTGGTGACGAAATCCTAGTTAAAGTTCTTAAGTTCGACCGTGACCGCACTCGCGTATCTCTAGGTCTTAAGCAGCTAGGCGAAGATCCATGGGTAGCAATCGCTAAGCGTTACCCAGAAGGTCACAAACTATCTGGTCGCGTTACTAACCTAACTGACTACGGCTGTTTCGTTGAAATCGAAGAAGGCGTTGAAGGTCTAGTACACGTTTCTGAAATGGATTGGACTAACAAGAACATTCACCCATCTAAAGTTGTTAATGTTGGCGACGAAGTTGAGGTTATGGTTCTTGAAATCGACGAAGAGCGTCGTCGTATCTCTCTAGGTCTGAAACAGTGTAAAGCTAACCCATGGCAGTCATTCGCTGAAGCTCAAGCTAAAGGCGACAAAGTTACTGGTAAGATCAAGTCTATCACTGACTTCGGTATCTTCATCGGTCTTGAAGGCGGCATCGATGGTCTAGTTCACCTTTCTGACATCTCTTGGAACGTTCCAGGTGAAGAAGCTGTACGTGAGTACAAGAAAGGCGACGAAATCTCTGCAGTTGTACTTGCAGTTGATGCTGAGCGTGAGCGTATCTCTCTTGGCGTTAAGCAAATGGAAAGCGATCCATTTAACGCTTATGTATCTGAAAACAAAAAAGGTGCTCTAGTTAACGGTACTGTTACTGCAGTTGACGCTAAAGGTGCTACAATTGAACTTGTAGACGGCGTTGAAGGTTACATCCGTGCTTCTGAAGTATCTCGTGACCGTGTTGAAGATGCGTCTCTAATCTTAAGTGTTGGCGATAGTGTTGAAGCGAAATTTACTGGTGTTGACCGTAAGAACCGCGTAATTAACCTATCTATCAAAGCTAAAGATGAAGCTGAAGAGCAAGAAGCAATGGCTTCACTGAACAAATCTGAAGAAGGTGCGTTCGGTAATGCTATGGCTGATGCGTTTAAGGCTGCTAAAGGCGAATAATCACTATCGCTAAAAAGGGAGCCGAAAGGCTCCTTTTTTTTTGATTCTGCCTTCTTTGATATAGAAAGTAATGAGGGAAACTATGACTAAGTCTGAATTAATTGAAAGACTCTGTACCGAGCAAACACACTTGTCAGCAAAAGAAATCGAAGATGCGGTAAAGAATATTCTTGAGCACATGGCAACCACTTTAGAAGGTGGTGACCGTATTGAAATTCGCGGTTTTGGCAGCTTTTCACTTCACTATCGTGAACCGAGAGTTGGCCGTAACCCAAAAACTGGAGATAAAGTGGAGTTAGACGGGAAGTATGTACCTCATTTTAAACCAGGCAAAGAGTTACGTGAGCGAGTAAATATTTCCAATTGATTCGCCATTCAGATTAAAAAAGCGGCATGCTAGGGTATGCCGCTTTTTTATCATCACAGTAATCTTGTCCAATCGATGTAAGATTAGCCAGAGTGTTCAATCATTAGAATAAACGTGGTTTGTGTGCCGATTTTGCTGCATAATCATAGCGGCTTAAATCTATTAAGGTGTGATGTATTATGAGAATTATAAAAATCATTATTGTTGTAGCGCTGTTTTTGATTGCATTAGCGCTAGGTGCCCAAAACCAATCAATAGTCACGTTTAATTATTTGATTGCTCAGGGCGAGTTTCATTTGTCAGCATTGCTAGGAATTGTATTTGTAATTGGATTCTTAGTGTCATTACTTATTTTTGGCAGCCTTCATTTAAAATCCAAATTGCAGGTCCGTAAACTTAATAGACAGCTAAAAAAACTGAATGCGACGCAAACCGCTCAAGATCAACACAATAAGAAAAGTGTAGAAACTAAGGCTTCTGTTTAATGCTAGAGATCCTCTTCTTGTTATTGCCAATTGCTGCTGCCTATGGCTGGTACATGGGTAATCGCAGTGCACAGCAAGACAAGCAGAAACAATCTAATCAAATATCTCGTCAATACGTTACGGGGCTCAACCTGCTTTTGTCCGACCAATCTGATAAAGCAGTGGATCACTTTATTGAGTTGCTCCAAGTCGACGATGAGACCATTGATACCCATCTAGCATTAGGAAACTTATTTCGTTCAAGAGGTGAAGTGGATAGGGCCATTCGGATACATCAAAATTTGATTTCTCGATCTGGGCTCACCATAGAACAAAAAAACATTGCGTTGCAGCAACTTGCCCGTGACTACATGGTGTCTGGTTTCTTAGATAGGGCAGAGAAGATCTTTGAACAACTCGTCGATGAGCCAGACCATAAAGAAGCCGCGCTGCAACAGTTGGTTTCAATTTATCAGCAAACCCGAGAATGGCACAAAGCCATTCATTATTCTTCAATGCTGGTAAGGCTTGGCCGAAAAAGGATGAAGGGGGCCATCTCCCATTTATGGTGTGAGGTTGCTGCCCAAGAACATGCTGATGGCGAAAGTAACAAGGCTATCCAATGTTATAAGCGTGCGTTAGCCGAAGACCCCATGTGTGTCAGAGCAAGCATTCAGTTAGGCAAATTGTATTTAGAGTTTGAAAACTATAAGCAAACGGTTAAATACATGGAAAGAGTTCTAGATCAGGATATTGATTTTATCGGAGAAGTCTTACCCACACTCGCTGATTGTTACTACCATTTGTCGCAAGAAGAGAGCTTGGTGCAATTTCTGAAAAAGTGCATTGCCAAAAATGCTGGTGTCTCTGCTGAGTTAATGCTTGCCCACTTGGTCGCTCAACATGATGGAATTGATGCCGCGCAAGAAGTTTTGACGCGACAACTGGTGATCAACCCCACCATGAAGGGTTTTTATCGGCTTATCGACTACCATTTAGCTGAAGCGGAAGAAGGAAGGGCGAAGGAAAGCTTAAGCACGTTGAAAAAGCTCGTGGGTGAACAGTTGAAAGCTAAACCACACTACCGATGTCGCCAGTGTGGTTTTTCTACCCATTCCCTTTACTGGCATTGCCCATCTTGTAAAGGTTGGGGGACGATTAAACCCATAAGAGGCTTGGATGGGGAGTAATCCAAACCTTGTGAATGATGTATTTTACTTAGAGTACAGCTTAATACCCACATAATCGTAGCGTTATGGTTGTTTGGGAAAGGGGCTGTATTTTTTTATCTGATAGATGTAGGAGATGAAATGATCGACCAAAAGGTGATTGTAGCACTAGATTACGACAATAAAGCCGACGCACTGTCATTCGTTGATAGAGTTGACCCGCGCTCTTGTCGCCTAAAAGTTGGCAAAGAAATGTTTACCTTGTTTGGTCCTGATTTCGTCCGTGAGCTTCATCAACGAGGCTTTTCTGTGTTTTTGGACCTTAAGTTTCACGATATCCCAAATACTTGTTCAAAGGCGGTGAAGGCCGCGGCTGAGTTAGGAGTTTGGATGGTGAACGTTCATGCTAGTGGTGGAGAAAGAATGATGACGGCTTCGAGAGAAATCCTCGAGCCATACGGAAACGACAGACCTTTACTGATTGGTGTCACCGTGCTGACAAGCATGGAACAAGCTGACTTACAAGGGATTGGCATCACTACCTCTCCGCAAGATCAAGTGGTAAATCTCGCGACGCTGACTAAAAACTCAGGGTTAGACGGAGTCGTTTGCTCTGCAATGGAAGCTTCGACACTGAAGCAGGAACTTGGGCGTGAGTTTAAACTGGTGACCCCAGGTATTCGTCCAACGGGCTCAGCTGCCGGTGATCAAAAGCGTATTATGACACCGACCGATGCGATGCAAGCTGGCTCTGACTATTTAGTGATAGGTAGGCCGATTACACAAGCGGATAGTCCTCAGGCGGTATTAGAGTCAATCAACAAAGAGCTTGAGCGAGGCTAAGAGAACACAAGGTCAAGTGAACACTTGGCTGAAACGTTTTCCCACATACAATTGAAATGCCCCGAGTCTAAGCTTTTGACTCGGGGCATTTTGTATTTCTACATGTGTGCTAGGCCATGCTTATTGGACAGCCGCTGTAGGGCACCCACTGTGAAATTTGAAGTCGTTGTCTGGTGTGCTGATAAGATCAGCTTCTATTTCACCAAAGTAACGAACTCTATCAGTGATATCTTCTTTTGCGATATCTTGCGCGAGTGAGAGGTAGTCTTGGTAGTGCCTTGCTTCAGACCGTAGTAAGGATACGTAGAACTTGGCGATATCATCTTCTAAGTGCGGCGCAATTTTGGCGAACCTTTCGCACGAGCGTGCCTCAATGTAAGCACCAATAATGAGTTTATCTATCAGAGTTTGAGGCTCAAATGTTGCCATATGGCCCATTAAGCCTTTTGCGTAACGACTTGCCGTGATCGGCTCATACGCAATGTCTTTTCGTTGCATAATCTCTAGCACTTGATAAAAGTGGTGTAGCTCTTCCTTAATCAGGCGAACCATCTTATCAACCAGATTTTGAGAATAAGATGAGGCTGATTTGGCAATAATAGATTTGGAGATCTGGCTTTTATCTCGTAGAGAGTCGACTGTCCCTATCTTCCGGTAGGCGAAATCTTCGTATGGCTTAAACCATTCCAGTAAGTGTTGCGCGCTCTCTTTATCAACCGCATATTTACGAATAAGGAACATAGCGGACTGACCAGCTTTTAGTTCACAGTGAAGGTGATCCAAGAGCAATATCTTCAGGTTCTCTGGTTTCTTAGCTTCATCGACCCATTTGTCAGGTGTTGTGCAATGCAAAAACTGAGTAATGGGCGCAAGCAGCTGTTGGTAACTTTCAATCATTATTATTTAAACACATAAAAAAGGCCGCAGATTGCGACCTTAGCAAAACAAGTTGTTGGGGATTATATTACCATTTTTTCTTTTCACCAAAGAGTGCGTCCATATCGTCTTCGCGCTCCTTCTCTTCGATTTGCTGTAGCTCTTCTGCACTTTTTTCTAGACGTGTTTCTTCTAACTCACTAAACATGGTTTGCAGTTTTTCTCGAATTTGATTTGAGTAGCTATCATTGCGTGAACTCAAGACATCGATTCCCTTCCGAAGAAGTTGTATTGCTGTGCCGGGCTGACCGCGACCAATTGCTTCGTTTGCTCTTTTCACCACATTTTCGATATTAATGCGAATTTGCATCGTTTCTAAACGTGCGTTTTCCTCTACGAAGGATTGGGTATCGAATCGTCCTTTATTGTGTTCACTTCGAATCGTGTCTCTAAGGCGTTTAACGAGCTTCAACATGGTAATTGCTTGCTTATCACTTTGAGGCACCTTAAACGTTGTGCTCTCTCCGCCGCCTTGTTCTTCAAGCTGCTTTATTTGCTGCTTCATGTTGACGATTCGTTGGGCCCATTGTTTATTTTTGGGGTCGATGTCCGCCATGTTCTCTAAACAATCGAGAATTCGATTGTTTAAGCACACTAGCAAGTCCTTGCTATAGGGAAGGTGGTGGGCATTGCCTATGAGCTCTTCCGTAGCATCTATTATTGCTACGTACTTTGAGACTTCTTGCCGCTTTGCGGATTCCATTTTAACTCTGTACTGCAGCATGATGTTATAGCCCAGTACCAGAACTAATAAGACGGCAACTAAACCTACTATTAAACCAATATTCATATATCCGTATCTTACTCTTGTATACCTAGGTCACAGACACTAGTGTGGTGTTTCCAAACCAATTGATTTTATCTACGGTCGCTCATTGATTATTAATGAAAAATCGCATTATGGGCAACATTCTCTGCATAATAATGTAAAAAATGCTCGTGAGTGACATAAATGCCCGCGATATTAAGACCCAAATCGAATTTCACTACCAATTTCACCTGTTAGGCGTTATAACTAATAATTATAAACTATCAGAGTCTCTTTATCTCCACATTAGTCTTAAACTTGTGCATTAATGTATTGATATTAGACCCAAATGCTCAACCTTGTGGGCACGAATACGGGATAACGAGGTAATTAATGAAATTACAGCAACTGAAGTACATTGTTGAGGTCGTTAATCACAACCTAAATGTCTCTGCCACCGCTGAAAGCTTGTACACTTCGCAACCAGGGATAAGTAAACAAGTTCGTCTATTGGAAGATGAACTTGGCATTCAAATTTTTGAAAGAAGTGGCAAGCACTTAACACAAGTGACTCACGCTGGTGATGAAATTATACGTATTTCTCAAGAGATCCTCTCCAGAGTCGAAAGCATAAAAGCCGTTGCCGGTGAGTATACCCATCCTGAAATGGGGACACTGAATATTTCCACGACACATACACAGGCTCGCTATGCACTACCGGAAGTGATTAAAGGGTTTACCGCTAGATACCCAAAAGTTTCTTTGCACATGCATCAAGGCACTCCAAGCCAAATGTCAGAAGCGATAGCAAAAGGGACGGCAAATTTTGCTATTGCCACTGAAGCGTTACACCTGTACCAAGATGCCATTATGCTGCCTTGTTACCACTGGAATCGTTCCATCGTGGTGCCTAAAGACCATCCATTGGCGAAAAAACAGCAAATCACTATTCGAGATTTAGCAGCATATTCTCTGGTGACTTATGTGTTTGGCTTTACTGGACGTTCAGAGCTTGATACGGCGTTTAGCCGTGAAGGGTTAACGCCAAAAGTCGTCTTTACCGCAACAGATGCGGACGTCATCAAAACTTATGTACGCATGGGAATTGGCGTCGGGGTGATTGCGAGCATGGCCATTGATGAGATGCATGACACCGATTTAGTTGCAATCGATGCCAGTCATATCTTTGGCCCAAGCACAACAAGTATTGGCTTTAGACGTGGTATTTTCCTTCGCTCTTATATGTATGACTTTATGGAAAGGTTTGCTCCGCACCTGACTCGCCCTGTGGTAGAACAAGCACTATCGCTTAAGTCCAATCTAGAAATAGAGGAAATGTTTAAAGACATAGTCCTGCCTGTTCGATAACTTTGCACTTCGACAAGCACACCTGAATAGAATAGGTTGTGAAATATCATGAATGTCCCTAGAATGCCCGGATATTTTGGGGGTATTCATGAACGCTAAATTTGCTGCATTAGATGGTCTGTTAACCGCTCATCAGGAATATTGGCGTTTTTCGCCTTTTCGATACTCCGATCTCAATGCCCCTTGCCTTTGGCATACAAAAAACAAACCGCTATCTTCTTGGCTATCTACATTACCTATGCGAGAAGTCACCGAGTTGAGAAGCGAGCCTAAGGAGCTGAGAAACATCTTAGCTGGCTTTGTTACCGATATTTCTTTATTAACAGAACTGACTCACCTGCCGCCTTCAAACTTAGCTGGACTGAGCTTACCTAGAGGCTTCACCAATGGCATTCCTGGGCGAAAGCTTGACCAGATCACCGCAATGGGCGCTGCAGCACTACATGGGCCAGAGCCTAGCGAGTGGTTGGAATGGTGTGCTGGTAAGGGGTATTTAGGCCGAGTGCTGGCACAGTGCTCAGCAAAAGACGTCACCAGTTTGGAGTATCAGCAGTGTCTATGTGATTCAGGGCAGCGAGAGGCGGATAAGTTAAAGTTGCCCATGCAATTTGTTCATTGTGATGCACTGAGCCTACAGGCAAAATCTATCTTAAATGATAAGCAACACGCGGTTGCACTTCATGCGTGTGGCGATTTACATGTCAGATTGATGGAGTTTGGCGTCGAAAAGCACATACCTGCTTTTACCATAGCGCCATGCTGCTATCACCTAGTAGACTCTGAGTCGTATCGACCACTCTCCTCAATCGGCAAGAGCTCAACCTTACAGTTCACCAAGCAAGAGCTGAGAATTCCACTTCAAGAACTGGTAACGGGTGGAATGAGAGTCCAGCGGCATCGACAGCAAGAAATGAGCTATCGTTTAGGGCTAGATGCGATGCTACGTACCTCGGGCTCGAACATGGCACACATCACCATTCCCAGCATCAAAAAGTCTTTATTATCCAACGGATTTGAGTGGTTTTGTCATTGGGCGGCAACCGAGCGCCAACTTACATTACCCAGTGATAACTTCGATGAATTTCATGAGGTAGGGAAGGCTCGATTTGAAAAAATGGAAAAGTTAACATTAGTCCAAGACGTGTTTAAACGCCCTCTTGAAATGTGGCTTGTCTACGATCGAGCACAGTACTTGCAAGAGCATGGTTATCGAGTGGCCTTGTCTACTTTCTGTGACAGGCAAATATCCCCTAGAAACATTTTGATTCAAGCGCAAAGAACCGACAAACCCTAGCCTGGCTTGAATCTCTTAACACCACCCAATTTTGCTCAACTGTACTCATGATGTGATACAAAAGTCTCTTTTTTGTTTCAAACATGTAACTTCATTCTTCCATAAGCGGACATATGTTGCTATTAATGTTCTTTTTATAAGCAAAGACACAACATAAAACCGAGTAAGCTTATCTCAAGGAGTAAGAATGAAAGCAGGCAAAATAATCGCTACAGCGGTGTTGGCGGGCTCAATGTTATTGGCTTCCACCGCAACGATTGCAAAAACGGTCACTGTCGCAGTTTCACAAATTGTCGAACATCCTGCACTAGATGCCGCGCGGCAAGGGTTGCTAGACGGCTTAAAAGAAAATGGTTACGTCGAAGGTAAGAATTTAAAATTTGAATACAAAACGGCACAGGGCAATCCTGCCATTGCCGTTCAAATTGCACGGCAATTTGTCGGTGAGCAGCCAGATGTATTGGTTGGTATTGCCACCCCTTCTGCGCAAGCGCTCGCAGCAGCAACCCAGTCTATTCCTATCGTTTTTACTGCTGTGACTGATCCCGTCGGTGCTAAGTTAGTCTCTCAGCTGCAACATCCAGGCAAAAACGTAACGGGTTTATCGGATTTATCGCCTGTTAACCAGCACGTAGAACTGATGAAAGAAATTTTGCCGAATTTAAAAACCATCGGTGTTGTGTATAACCCTGGTGAGGCGAATGCGGTGACCTTGGTTGAATTACTGAAAAAGGCCGCTAAAGCCCAAGGAATTAAAGTGGTTGAAGCGACAGCACTAAAAAGCGCTGATGTTCAATCGGCCACTCAGGCTATTGCTTCAAAGTCCGACATCATTTATGCGCCAACGGATAACACCGTCGCAAGTGCGATTGATGGCATGATTGTCGCGGCGAATCAAGCGAAAACACCAGTATTTGGTGGTGCGACTTCCTATGTGAAAAGCGGTGCGATTGCTAGTTTAGGTTTTGACTATTATCAAGTTGGCCAACAGACAGCGAAATACGTCGTTGATATCCTACATGGTAAAAATCCCGGTGATCTGCCAGTGAAAGTAGCGAAAGGCTCTGATCTCGTTGTTAACCTGAAAGCGGCTAAAGCGTTAGGTATCACCATTCCTAAATCTGTATTAGATAGAGCAACGGTTGTGAAGTGATCGCTTTGGTTGGCTTAGTCTTGTTTCCTAAGCCAACCAAAACCAAATAAGTAAGATAGGAGTGTGTATGTCTGCGTTTGCTTTTTTTGGAGCGATAGAGATTGGGCTTATTTACGGATTGGTCGCGTTAGGGGTGTATCTCACTTTCCGTGTACTAGATTTTCCTGACTTGAGTGTGGATGGCAGTTTCCCAATGGGAGCGGCGGTGGCCGCAACTGCCATTGTTGCTGGGATTAACCCTTGGCTTGCTACTGGAATGGCGATTTTGGCGGGGGCCGCGACAGGATGGGTGACGGCGTTTCTTGCTGTACGATGCGGAATATTGCACTTACTGGCCTCAATTTTAACTATGATTGCGGCATTCTCTATCAATATTCGAATTATGGGACGTCCGAATATTGCTCTTCTTGGCGAATCGACCATATTGACACCATTTGAAACAATAGGCGATCCAACCTATATCCGTCCGTTAGTGGTGGGTGTGTTGGTGTTGATCTCAGCAATATTTGTCATTCGGCTACTAAATAGTGATTTTGGGTTGGGACTAAGGGCAACGGGGGTCAACGCTCGTATGGTATCGGCGCAAGGGGCAAGCATTGGGCTTTATACCTATTTTGGTTTAGCGCTGTCGAACGGCTTTGTTGGTTTTGCTGGTGCGCTATTTGCTCAGACGAACAGCTTTGCAGACGTCACATCAGGAGTTGGCACCATTGTGGTCGGCCTAGCCGCAGTAATATTAGGTCAAACCATTATTCCAGGGCGAAAAATATGGGTGGCCGTGCTGGCTGTGATATTAGGATCGGTACTGTATCGTCTCGCAGTCGCCTTTGCATTAAGTTCAGGTATGTTTGGGCTACAAGCGTCTGATCTAAACCTTGTAACCGCGGTTCTTGTCGCCATTGCCCTAATAGCACCAAAAATCAAAGGAAAACTTCGGGTAAAAAAGCCTAAACCGCCGACTGAAAAGTCGGCGCTGAAAAACAAGCCAAGCAATTCAGGAGACGTCGTATGATTCGCTTAAAAGATATCCAAGTCACTTTTAACGAAGGGACTATTTTGGAAAATCGAGCGCTAAAAGGCGTGTCACTCGATGTGCCCGAACATCAGTTTTTGACGGTCATTGGCTCAAATGGCGCGGGGAAATCGACCTTACTTGGCGCAGTCACTGGCGAGACACCAATGGTTGGTGGCCAAGTGCTTATTGATGAGGTTGATGTAACTCGGCAAAACGTGGATCAAAGGGCGAAACAGTGCGCACGTGTTTTTCAAGATCCGCTTGCTGGCACCTGTGGGGATTTAACCATTGAAGAAAACATGGCGCTCGCCTTTATGCGCGGTAAACGTAGAGGCTGGGGAATGGCACTCTCTTCTAAGCGCCGAAAGCTATTTAAAGAGCGAATCAGTATTCTGGGGCTCGGTCTTGAAGACAGGTTAGGTGATAGCATCGGTCTTCTGTCTGGCGGTCAACGCCAAGCGGTGAGCTTGGTGATGGCGACGTTGTCGGAAAGTAAGCTTCTGCTGCTTGATGAGCATACTGCAGCACTCGATCCGAGAATGGCAGCATTTATTATCGATCTCACTAAAAAAATCGTGCAAGAGTTTAACTTAACCGTGCTAATGGTGACTCACTCGATGAAGGATGCGCTAGCCTGTGGCAATCGAACCATTATGCTTCATCAAGGTGAAATCGTATTAGATGTCGCAGGAGATCAAAGAAAGAATATGCAAGTGCCAGACTTACTCGAGATGTTTTCTAAAGTCCGAGGAGAAGAGCTTGCTGATGATAGTTTGTTGCTGAATTAGCCATAATTAATATTCTGCCCTTAGCGATACGAGTCAGTCACTTTATAGTGTTGCTAGGGGTGTTCATCACTTACAGTCTGTTTTTCAAAAAAAACAATCTTAGATTTAGTACAAATTCAAAATGCAATAAGACTCAATAACTCTTATCCTCTTGTTTTTGAATGATGTCTCGAGAGCCTTCCAGAAACTGAGTTCAAATTCTTGGTGATCGATTCGCGATTGGGCATGATTAATATACTCTTGAATGGTCCAAACAGAGGGAAATTGGAACGTTTGAATATTATGTTGGAACTCTTGTTGGCATGTGACTTCGTCACAAATTTTTGAGACTCTTTCGTTGTAAGGTCGAGTTAACCAATTTTCTAGTGGCGCTTTATCGGAGTATAAAACTAGAATCTGCTCAATGTCCTTAGCGTCCTGAAGCTCATACCATCTCCATATAAAATATCCTCCATGACGTGCCAATTTCCTCAAAGTCGTATACTTTTCTTCACCAAACCAGTGCCAGCACTGAAACCCCACAACATAATCATAGCGTGATGAAACATCGTTAAATGCTTTGGCTAACACAGGTAAATTAGGAAACTTATCAATGAGCATGTTGCACATGCTTTTGTTAGGCTCTGACACAGTCAATGAGATGGGCAATGTGTTAAGCAGGTCAGTACCTTTTCCTGTACCTGCACCAACTTCTAAAACAGTGCCCTGCTTAGGAAGGAAATCCAATAACTTATTTGAATAGTGCTTTCGACCTGCATCATATTTTTTAGGAAAAGTACCGAACTCTAGACCAGTCTTAGGATTCATCGTGTTATACCAGAAGATATAATTGCTTATATATCAAACGGTAACATTAATTAACATCCGAGTTTTCCGCCGTTGGCACAATTGTGTTATTACGTTAGTTGAATTCAATAGATCAATACACAAGTCACGCAGCAAAGTGTAATGCCTTATAATTTTCAATATGCTCAACAATTGGCGCTGCTTTATTGAAAGTACGAATTTCACGGAAAAGATCAGCTGCCTCTGTGTACTCTTGTCGTAGGTATGAAAACCACTGTTTCACTCGGTTGGGATAGTAAAGCCCTTTATCCCCTTTTATCTCATACTGAGAATATCGCAGTAACAGTTCAACCACCTCTTGCCATGGCATGACGGCCTCATTGTATTTCACCACATTGCCCAAATTGGGCACATTGAACGCCCCTCGACACACCATAAGTGAATTCAGCCCAGTTGTTTCTATGCATGACTGGCCGTCTGCATAAGACCAAACTTCCCCATTGGCCGTGATAGGTAACGAGACTTTTTGTCGAATTTTATCGATATAAGGCCACTTAATTTCACTGGCTTTGTAGCCATCAACTTTGGTTCTTGCATGTACCGTAAGGCCGCAAGCGCCGGCCTGTTCAATGGCATCGACGATTTCGAAACAATCTTCCGGGTTGTCCCAGCCTAGGCGGATTTTCGCTGTCACGGGGACATGCTTAGATACGGCCTCGCGGCAAGACTTCACTACTTGATAGATGATGTCTGGGTGCTGAAGCAACGCAGCACCACCTTTACTTTTATTGACCAGTTTTGCAGGGCAGCCAAAGTTAATATCGACGCCTTTGGCACCTAAGTTTTCAGCACGTACGGCGTTTTCTGCCATCCAGTTTGGATCTTGCCCTAAAAGTTGAATGTGTACTGGTGTGCCGCTTTTAGTGGTAGAACCTTGTTTAAGTTCAGGACATAGGCGGTAAAACACATGTTCAGGTAGGAGTTGATCCACCACACGAACAAACTCCGTCACGCATAGGTCATAGTCATTGATTTCAGTGAGGATTTCACGCATCAGGTGATCCAAAACACCCTCCATAGGGCCTAAAACTACACGCATTTTACACTTGCCTTGACTTACTGTGATTGTATCTCGATATAAAGGCTGCAAATTGTAGTGGCAGAAAAGAGAAATGTCACTAATCATTGGCCGGGTACCTCGGTCAAAAAGAGGAATAAATATCATCAACTAATTCTTGATCAAACGAGCATAGCGGCCTCATTTATGGGTATAATGCCCGCGATTCCATCCTAAAAATGAAGATCACAATGACTTATCAATTAATAGATTTAAAAGAGAGTTCTATTTCCCAATCCGAATACTTTGTAGAAGGATTAGTGCTAGCGTCCAACTTTGCTACCCAACCCTTGTCTCCTGAAAGTTGGCTGACTAGTTTATTTGGTGAGGATACGTCAAAAGAAATTGATACCGCAGTTGTTTCACAAATCAATAATCAATACACGCTGCTGAAATCAAGTACTTATAATATTTCTCAGATTGTTGATATTAGTGGTCAGCCTGAGCATTTAGCTCAATTGTCTGAAGGTTTTATGACGCTGTGGCCGTTGATTGAACAGCAGTGGCAACAAGAACAAATGAACGATGGCACGCTGCGTATGATGCAAGCACTGCTTACCACTTTTATGCTTGCTTTGGATGAAGAAAAAACCCGTGAGCAGATGAAGCAAGTCGGCTATGAAGAGCCACCTCAATTAAAAGATTTATTGCCTCAACTGGATTTAATGGTTAACGAGGTAGCGATGGCTGCCGATGAAGTGATGACCGGTAATAAAGCGCAGCAAGTCAACCCATATAAGGATGTGGGGCGTAACGATCTGTGCGTGTGTGGTAGCGGTAATAAATTTAAACAATGCTGTGGTAAATAGTGCTTTGGAAAATAATGCGAACTATTTCCGTTATATCCATTCTTATATTAAATTGCACTAAGTACTGATGTTGGAGTTCCATGAATGAAAAAGTTTTACTGTCTGCTGCTATTGAGTTTTTCTGTTTTTGCCTCGCCAAAGGACGCACTTAATTCTCGTCTTGCGATGAATAAAGGGTTTTCAGCGGACTTTACGCAGAAAGTGATTAGCCCTGATGGCGATCTATTGATGCAAGGCAAGGGCCGTGTGGATATCGCAAGACCGGATATGTTTCGATGGTCTACGACTTCACCTGATGAAAACTTGTTAGTTTCAGATGGTAAATCGCTTTGGTACTACACGCCATCTATTCAACAACTGACTATCTATAATCCGCAAAAGGCGATTCAGCAAACACCTTTTATCTTACTGACACGTAATCAACCTAGTGATTGGGATAACTATAAAGTGACTCAAAAAGGGAATGTGTTCACATTAACTTCAACAGCGAAAGACTCCAACCAAGGCACATATCAAATTGATATCAATGCCAAGGGGATCGTTAAAGATTTCAATGTAAAAGAACAAGATGGTCAGCAAAGCTTGTTCTCATTCAACAATGTGGTTCTAAAAACCCCTAAGTTGAGTGAGTTTACATTTACAGCGCCTAAAGGTGTGGAAGTCGATGATCAAAGGAACTGAGTTTGAGTAATTACGACTTAGACTTTGCGAGCGGCGAAGATTTTCGTCCTCTTGCTGCTCGAATGCGACCTTCAAACGTCGAACAATATATTGGTCAACAACATATTTTGGGCCCAGGTAAACCACTACGTCGTGCGGTGGAATCAGGTCATCTACATTCGATGATTCTTTGGGGGCCGCCTGGCACAGGCAAGACCACATTGGCGGAAGTCGTGGCAAATTACGCTAACGCGGAAGTTGAACGGGTGTCTGCCGTTACATCAGGCGTTAAAGATATTCGGCTGGCGATCGACAAAGCGCGCGAGAATAAAACTGTTGGTAAACGAACCATCTTGTTTGTCGACGAAGTTCATCGGTTCAATAAATCTCAACAAGATGCATTTTTGCCGCACATTGAGGATGGCATGGTCACTTTCATTGGTGCGACAACAGAGAATCCTTCGTTTGAGCTGAACAACGCACTTTTGTCACGTGCAAGAGTGTACAAACTGACTTCTTTATCTCAACAAGACATTATATTGGCGTTAAATCAGGCCATTTCTGATAAAGAACGCGGCTTAGGTAAGCAAGCCGCTGATATCGATGATGGGGTATTGGAAAGGTTAGCAGAGCTTGTCAATGGTGATGCTCGTATGTCATTGAATTATCTTGAGCTATTGTTTGATATGGCTCATGAAGAAGATAGTGGCAAAAAACACATAACGTTGACATTGCTGGCGGAAGTGGCAGGTGAAAAAGTATCTCGCTTCGATAACAAAGGTGATATCTGGTATGACTTAATTTCGGCTGTCCACAAATCTATCCGTGGTTCAAACCCTGATGGCGCTCTGTATTGGGCGGCACGCATGATAAATGCTGGCTGCGACCCGTTATATATAGCACGAAGATTATTGGCGATTGCATCTGAAGATATCGGTAATGCCGATCCGAGAGCCATGCAAGTGGCATTGTCTGCTTGGGATTGCTTCACTAGAGTAGGCCCTGCGGAAGGGGAGAGAGCGATTGCTCAAGCGATTGTTTATCTAGCCTGTGCACCAAAAAGTAATGCAGTATATACGGCGTGGAAGCAAGCGCTCAATGACGCACGGAACTTACCTGAATATGAAGTACCCCATCACCTTAGAAATGCTCCCACTGCTTTGATGAAAGATCTCGGTTATGGGGAAGAGTACCGCTACGCTCATGATGAGCCAGGAGCCTACGCTGCTGGAGAAAACTATTTTCCACCTGAAATGGACCAAACTCGCTACTATTTCCCGACAAATAGGGGCTTAGAAACAAAAATAGCCGAGAAGTTAGATTATTTGGCCAATTTAGACGTAAAAAGCCCACAAAAGCGCTATGAAAAATAGCTACTTTTAGTTATCTTAACCCTGAATAATATCTTCTATAACGCATAAAGGCTTTTATGCGTTTTATCGTAACTTAAAGCATAGGATTAGAAATGCTGGATTCTAAATTACTTCGCACTGAGCTGGATGAAACAGCTGCAAAATTAGCGCGTCGTGGGTACACCTTAGACGTAGAGACAATTCGTCAACTTGAAGAACAACGTAAGTCCCTTCAAGTAGAAGTAGAAAATTTACAATCCTCGCGTAACTCTATTTCCAAGCAAATCGGTCAGAAAATGGCAGCTGGTGATAAAGCTGGCGCGGAAGAGATAAAAAAACAAATTGGTACACTCGGCAGCGATCTTGATGCTAAAAAGGTACAACTTGCAGAAATCCAAACCCAAGTAGAGGCGATCACGTTAACGGTTCCAAACTTGCCGGATGACGAAGTGCCACAAGGTAAAGATGAAAGTGAAAACGTAGAAATCTCTACCTGGGGTGAGCCAAAAACTTACTCATATGAAGTGAAAGATCATGTCGATTTAGGTGAACTGGCGGGTGGGCTAGATTTTGCTAGCGCAACGAAACTCACTGGTGCTCGTTTTGTGGTGATGAAAGGCCAATTTGCTCGCCTTCATCGTGCGATTGCTCAGTTTATGCTTGATCTTCATACCGATCAGCATGGCTATACCGAAATGTATGTACCGTACTTGGTTAATGAAGAAAGCTTGCTTGGTACAGGGCAACTGCCTAAGTTTGGCGAGGACTTATTCCACACCGAACCATTGACGGAAAAAGTGAACGATGAAGAGCCGCGCCGCTTTTCGTTGATTCCAACTGCAGAAGTTCCTCTTACAAATATGGTCCGTGATACCATTGTTGATGAAGCAGAGTTGCCCATCAAAATGACAGCACACACGCCATGTTTCCGCTCTGAAGCTGGCTCCTATGGCCGTGATACGCGTGGCTTGATTCGTATGCACCAGTTCGACAAAGTTGAGCTAGTACAAATTACTAAGCCTGAAGAGTCGAACGCAGCGTTAGAAGAAATTACCGAGAATGCAGAGAAAGTACTGCAATTGCTGGAGCTTCCATATCGCAAAGTGATCCTATGTACTGGGGATATGGGATTTGGCGCTCGTAAAACTTACGATCTTGAAGTTTGGGTACCTGCTCAAGGCACTTATCGTGAGATCTCTTCTTGCTCAAATATGGGTGACTTCCAGGCTCGTCGTATGCAAGCACGCTTCCGTCGTAAAGGCGAGAAGAAACCAGAACTGCTCCATACACTGAATGGTTCAGGTCTGGCGGTAGGCCGTACATTGGTTGCTATTCTAGAGAATAACCAAGAAGCTGACGGACGTGTTGCAATTCCAACAGCACTGCAAAAATATATGGGTGGCTTAACTCATATCGGCTGATTGACACGCTCGCCCTAAAAATAGAAAAGCCAGCAATTCTCACTGAATTGCTGGCTTTTTTGTGTTTGTTAACGCTTTCTACACTTTCGGGTGAGTGCCTTGTGAGCGGTGTACGTTAGTGACTGCTTCCTCTGAGGCGAGTCTTTTCACTAAATCATGGATGTTTGGATACTCAGACGTTGGTTTTGGCAGACCATAACCCCAAGATGCCATCGGATATAGCAGTGCATCCACAACAGATTTCTTCTCACCTAACATGTAAGGTCTATTGGCAAGGTGGTTATCGATTTGTGTTAGCGCTTTGTCGATCATGACGTGCGAAGCTTCTTGGACTGCTTCTGTACCTTCTTCATCAGTGGTGAATCGCGATGGGACAAAATGCAACCAATAATATGGATGGAGAGTGCCGCTTAGAAAACTAATCCAACGATAAAATTCAGCTCTATTTTCACCACCTACCGCTGGACCTAGTTCTGCCTCTGGAAATGCATCCGTCAAGTGAAATAGGATAGCGGCTGCTTCCGTATACGGAATCTCATTATTAACAAAAGTAGGCACAACACCTGATGGGTTTAGCTTTAAATACTCTGGCTCTTTCATCTGTTTCATACTTAAGTGTTCAACTTCGTACGGTTTACCAATCCACTCTAGAGCAATATGGATGGCTGTTGCGCAAGTACCCGGTGCTGAATACAGTTTCATGTTGTTATCCTTATTTGAATTTAAGAGATGAGAGATAAAGAACAGACCCTAGCCGTGTTCTAAATATGAGACTAACCCTAGATTAATCATTGATAAACAAGCACTTTGCTACAACAGTGTTCAATATTCGATAACAACCAATGTAACGAAATGTTCCCGTTCACACTTAAAATCCTACCCTGATCTCAATATAAAAACACACACATACAAAAATTTATCATTTATGTAACATTAATACACATCGGAGGTCTGACAAGGAGTGGTATTGTGAAATCTATCTTAATTTCGATGTTAGTTAGTGTATTGGTATTCATGGGATCGGCGCAGGCAAGTAGCGATGACTCTGGGTACACCGCAACCAAGTATCCTATTGTTTTAGTTCACGGTTTATTTGGTTTTGATAAGCTTGCTGGGATGGATTACTTTTTTGGTATTCCTCAAGCGTTAACAAAAAGTGGCGCAACGGTGTATGTTGCCCAGATATCTGCTGCAAATAGTACGGAAGTGAGGGGAGAGCAGTTACTAAAACAAGTTCAAGAAGTACTCGCCATTACAGGAGCTAAGAAGGTCAATTTAATCGGTCATAGCCATGGCGGTCCGACAGCACGCTATGTAGCATCGGTTGCACCAGATTTGGTCGCATCAGTAACAAGCATTGGTGGTGTGAACAAAGGCTCACGTATTGCTGACATCGTGCGCGGGACTCTGCCAGAAGGGTCAATTCCTGAGGCAATCACGGTGAAAATTACCAATGCATTTTTGGCATTACTTAACTTGTTATCCGGTGGACAAGACTTACCGCAAGATCCATTGAAGGCTTTAGCATCATTGACCACACAAGGTTCGCTTGAGTTTAACAAGAAGTATCCAGAGGGCGTGCCAACTAGTGCTTGTGGGGAAGGGGATTATGTGGGACCCAACGGTGTGTACTATTACTCTTGGACTGGAGACAGAAACTTTACCAATGCACTTGACCCGTCAGATGCGTTTATGGTGATTCTCGGTTTGGCGTTTGATGGGACTAATGATGGTTTAGTGGGCACGTGTAGCGCACACTTAGGTAAGGTCATCAGAGACGACTATAAAATGAATCATTTAGATGAAATTAATGGTTTACTCGGCTTAACGGATCTGTTTGAGACTGACCCCAAAACCTTATATCGCCAACAAGCAAATCGACTAAAACTGCAAGGGCTATAAAATAATGAAAAAGACCGTACTCGCTTTGATCGGAGTTATATCAGCTGTAGGTGCGGTCTATATTTATCACGATATAGACCCCTCTAATTCAAGTTATAAGGTCACTTCTCAACAAGATACTAAAGTGGACAAAAGTTCTCCAAGAGACACGTTTGAATACTTTTTATCTGGTCTTGGAGAGGCGGATCTACCCACAATAAAGCAACATTTCAAAGAATATGATCAATTGCAGGACATGGACGAACAAGCAAAACTCGATTTGTTTAACCGATATATTAAGTATCGAAAAGCACTACAAAATATCGGCAACTTAAATATTAAGCAACTCAACTATGCAGCGCTTAAAAAATTGGATAGCCGTCTTTTAGAGCTGCAAAAGCAATTTTTTACCCCAGAGCAACGCCAGCAGTTATTTTCAGAGGAAGCTCAGTTGAGACATATTGCACTGCGTCAAATGGAGCTCAGGCAGATCGCTGCTAATGACGCGGATTACAACACCTTATGGCAACAAGAACTGCAAACCCTTCCCGAAAACCTTCAAAAGAGTTATCGAAATGCCAGCCTTTTGGGCCAGTTGCAAAAGACCGACAAGATGGCTGGGCAAGACCGATATTTACAACAAGAGGAGTTGGTGGGTCCAGCAGCTGCTGATAGGCTAGCGCACCTTCGCAGCGAAAGGGCGGAGTTTCAAAATACGTTTGACCATTACCTAAAGCGCCGAGACAAGATAGAGTCTGATAGTTCAATGGGTCAAGACGCTAAAAACAGGGCGGTACAAAAGTTACGCCAGACCATGTTTAGCGCCAAACAGCAACGAAGAATTCAGGCGCTTGAATCTATATACGCTCAGCAGTAAGTTTTCGTTTTCGACCTATCTCTGTTGACACATACTCCGGGGAGAGGTGGGTCGAGCTAGCGCTCTTGTCGTAACTTAGGTATCTAAGTCACCGGGTAAATAGGTGTAGAAATACCATATATGCTATTCGCGACTATAATTTTTATAGTGTGGCATAAGGAGTCGTTGCCTCACAGTCACTTATGGTTGCATGGAGGCATATGTAAATGAATGTCAAATTTTATACCCGAGTAATTTCACTTATCTTTCTATCTTTTTCGATTTCAGCCAACGCCACGGTGTTAACCGCGGCTCAAGATCCTTGGCCACCGTTTGTGGTGGAGAAAAGTGATTTAGGCAATGGTATCTCGATTGATTTGCTCACTGCTGCAATGAAAACGCAAGGCTACGAGGTCAAATTCAAAATCCTTCCATGGTCTAGAGCGCTAGATGAAGTCTCAAAAGGTCGTGTAGATTTACTTCCCGCAACCTGGTTTACCCAAGAGCGAACAGACTTTTTGGTTTATAGTGACCCCTATTTAGAAAACGAACTGAAGTTTATTAAACGAGCTGGTGATCCGTTTGAGTATACGGGTATGAGCAGTCTTGATGGAAAAATTGTAGGGATTGTTCGTGGCTACGGATATGGCGACAGCTTTTTAAAGGCCACTAATTTTAGAAAGCCTGAAGCGGGGGATTTGGTCTCCAATCTGAAAAAACTGTTGGCTAAACGTATTGATTTAACGTTAGAAGATCGTCTCGTTGCACTTTCTGTGATGGAAAAAGCGGGTTTGAATCAAGATGACTTTGCTTTTACAAAAGAAGCCTTGTCTAAAAATCCGCTGCATGTGACATCTGGTAAAGCCAACCCCAATTCGCAAAAGTATATTGATGCGTACAACAAAGGTTTGGCGGAAATCAAATCCAATGGAACCTTCGATGCCATTTTGTCCAAATATGGCATTAAATAAGGTCTAAATAAAAAGGGTCAATATGGCCTAACCTCTTCATTTTGCAGTGCTCTCTATCAAGAGAGCACTTTCTTTTTTGCCATTTTTTCGATACGAACAGCGCGCTTAAACATGCACGTTAAGATAACCAACCTAAGCTGAGATAATCTAAGTCGCAGAGTACCACTGTTAATGCATTAGCGGTATTTAGGATATAGCAGGAACTAATACGGTTGAGTTTGCAATAGCAACCATTCTGAGTCGTATGGGACCACAATAGCAAAAGGCACTTCCAATGGGAAAGTGCCTTTGTTTAT
>NZ_JAMKMR010000017.1 GCF_023634645.1 Vibrio sinus | reverse complement strand
CGCTTCGAAGTTCATCTCAAAGCGGACGGCCATTCTAGCGAGTTAAGTGTCAGTGTCAACCACTTTTTCAAAACTTTTTTAAGCACTTGGCTTAGCCAGAAGACCTTACTAACTGGGCGCTTGGCTTGTTTGAAGCCATCCCGTGTCAGCGAGGGGGCATTATAGAGATCGGAAGTTTATTGGCAAGCGTTTTTTTCAGTTTTTTTAATATTTTTTATATTTGATTATTTCCTAGCCAACAATGGCTATTTTTCTTACTCTTTTACACGTATATAGTGCCAACTTCACAAACTAAAGGAATCATTATGAGCTCTATCCGTAGTTATAAGGGGATTGTGCCAAAGCTTGGTCAACGCGTGTATATAGACAGTAGTGCCGTTATTGTTGGTGATATAGAGATCGGTGACGACTCTAGTATTTGGCCACTCGTGGCCGCTCGTGGAGACGTAAACTCTATAACAATAGGTCAACGTAGCAATATTCAAGACGGTAGCGTATTACATGTCACCCATAAAAATAGCGAGAACCCTAATGGTTACCCTCTTATTATTGGCGATGATGTCACGGTCGGCCACAAGGTTACCCTGCATGGTTGCACGATAAAAGATCGAGTCTTAGTAGGAATGGGGGCTATCGTTTTGGATGGTGCTGTAATAGAAGATGACGTCATGATTGGTGCTGGTAGCTTAGTGGCACCAAGCAAGAGACTGGAAAGCGGTTACTTGTATGTTGGCAGCCCGGCAAAAAAAGCACGGCCTCTCACTGAAAAAGAACGCGCTTTTTTACAAAAGTCAGCAGACAACTATGTACAAAACAAAGAAGACTATATGCAGCAGGTAAAAACCGTATCGCTATAGTTGGACTCGTCCAGAGGAGTCATACTCCTCTGCTTCGATCGCCTGCTCTGCAAGCTCCTCAAGATCAAACCTTAGCCCCAGAAAGCAGTCTAGTGCGTGCTGGGAAGAATCTATGCTTTCTCCAGACAAATGGCTCAAACGTTCGAGCGTCACCACACATTCAACAAGTAAGCCAGAGACTTGCGCGGGGAAAACAACAGCCTGCAGCGTTTCATTCCACCTCTGCTCATCTGGAAATAGGATCGATTGATTCATTTTGACTGTAACTCTTGTCTTAGTTTGTCTTCGACAATACGCGTTTCTGGACGAACACCGCGCCAAAGCATAAAACTCTCTGCCGCCTGTCCGATCAACATGCCTAGACCATCCAGAGCTTTCAAGACACCGTGTTCTTGAGCCCAACCATTAAATGATGTCGTCTCTGATTTATACACCATGTCATAGCAAACACTGCAATCAGAAAAGATGGCTGATGAGACGTTAGGTAATTCCCCATTCAAACTGGTTGAGGTTGAATTGATAATAATATCGAAGCCATTAACCAGCTCATTAAAATTGGCCGCTTTGATTTCTCCGTAAGCCTGGAACTTATCCGCTAACTGTTGAGCCTTTTCTATCGTGCGATTCGCTATCACTATACGACGCGGTTTTTGATCGAGCAGTGGCTTTAAAACGCCACGTGCCGCACCACCCGCTCCAATGAGTAACACCGTTTTGTCCGCAAACGAAGTGCCGTTTTGTAGCAAGTCCTGTACTAAACCTTCGCCATCCGTGTTATCACCTAAAATTTTGCCATCATCCAGCTTCTTAAGCGTATTGACTGCACCAGCAAGCTCGGCTCTTTGTGTCAAAACGTCTGCGAACTGATAAGCATCCCCTTTAAACGGCATGGTAATGTTGCACCCTTTGCCGCCTTGGGCAAAAAATGCCTCGGCCGATTGAGTAAATCCATCCTCTGGCGCAAGTTCTGCTGTATAAGTCATTGCCTGCTGGGCCTGCTCAGCAAATAGAGCGTGAATCACTGGAGATTTGCTATGGCTGATCGGATTACCAAATACCGCATAACGGTCTTTCTGCTGGGTCATGCTACTTCCTCAAGCTGGATAAAACTAGCAAGCTATCACTAACCTAATCCTGCCTCAATGTTATTCATTTGATCAATCATTAGGTGGAAAAACACCTAGCAGTTTACCAATCTCTTGGCTGTAAATAGTGCTGATACAACTCAGCTTCAGGTGATCCTTGTTCAACTTGGTAATTGTATTCCCAGCGAGCCAATGGTGGCATAGACATCAAAATCGACTCGGTTCTACCGCCACTTTGTAAGCCAAACAAAGTGCCACGGTCATAAACTAAATTGAACTCAACGTATCGACCACGCCGATAGAGCTGGAACTGACGCTCTCTTTCTCCAAATGAGATGTCTTTTCTGCGTTCTACAATGGGTAAGTACGCGTTTGTATAACCCTCACCGACCGCTTTGATGTAATCGAAACACTTTTCGAACTCCCAGTGGTTCAAGTCATCAAAAAACAAGCCGCCAACGCCCCGTGTTTCATCTCGATGAGGAAGATAGAAGTATTTATCACACCAAGCTTTATGTTCCTGATACACCTCATCACCAAACGGCGCACACAGATTTTTCGACACATCATGCCAATGCTGACAATCTTCAGCAAATGGGTAAAAAGGCGTCAAGTCAAAACCACCACCAAACCACCAGATCGGCGCTTCACCGTCTTTTTCGGCTATGAAGAAGCGCACATTAGCATGCGACGTAGGAACGTAGGGGTTATTCGGATGCATAACCAGCGAAACGCCCATGGCTTCAAACCGTCTGCCAGCAAGTTCAGGACGATGAGCCGTCGCCGAAGCTGGCATTTGTCTTCCTTCTACGTGAGAGAAGTTTACCCCACCTTGTTCAAAAACTTGACCTGAGCGCATGATACGAGAGCGGCCGCCGCCACCCAGTTTTTCGCCTGGCTCTCGCTGCCAGGCATCTTCTTCAAACTTTGCCTCACCATCAACCAACTCTAGTTGCTGACAAATGCTGTCTTGTAACTTAAGTAAAAATTGCTTTACCGCTAGCTTATCTATTGAAGTACTCATTCTCGGCCCTACTAAGCGTTATCCTTGGCGTAATACTTGAGAGGTTTTAATATCTCGAATCTCACTTGGGTTGTCACGCCCACCAGTTTTACCATCAACCACAACTAACGGTTGTTCGCCAAGCTGATCCATCACTTCTTGAGTAGTCCTGCATGGCGGCTGCCCAGATAAATTCGCGCTGGTAGACGTGATGGGCTTTGCAAACGCTTGGGTCAGCTTCTGAACCAGTGGATGGTCAGTGACTCGAACAGCGATAGTGGAAAATTCGCCTGACACCCAATGCGTCACACGCTCACTAGCTGGCATAATCCATGTCACCGGCCCGGGCCAGGTTTTCATGGCTTTATCTAACTGCTCATTAGTTAATTGGCTAAGATCAATGTAAGGCTTTAATTGCTCAAAACTCCCCGCGATTAAGATTAAGCCTTTTGCTACGGGCCTTTGTTTTATAGCAAGCAGTTGCTGAATCGCGTCAACATTATCAGGGTCACATCCAACGCCAAACACTCCCTCTGTCGGATACGCAATGACTTTGCCTTGTTGTAAGGCTTGAACAGCTTGTTGAAGTTCAGACACAGATTCACCTTCATTGATTGTAAAACTTTCTCGATTAGCGCTAAGTTTAACGACAAACCTCGTTTGAAAAAAAGATTATTTTTGCTGCTAGTAGATAAAAGCGGCTACCAATAAAAAGCAAACGTTTGCTTAGATTTTTTTTCGCCGTATAATGCGCTCAAATTATCAGCTCGCTTACCACACACAATGAAGGAGTTTGAGATGACTGTTGGTATTATTATGGGTTCTAAATCAGACTGGCCAACCATGAAACTTGCAGCCGACATGCTTGACCAATTTGGCGTCGCATACGAAACAAAAGTCGTTTCTGCACACCGTACCCCTCAGCTTCTCGCCGATTACGCCACTGGCGCGAAAGAAAGAGGCATCAAAGTCATCATTGCTGGCGCAGGTGGCGCTGCTCATTTACCAGGGATGACCGCCGCTTTCACTAGCCTGCCAGTCCTTGGTGTTCCTGTTCAATCACGTGCGCTAAATGGTATGGACTCCTTGCTTTCTATCGCTCAAATGCCAAAAGGCATTGCCGTTGGCACGCTTGCTATCGGAGAAGCAGGTGCAGCCAATGCAGGCATCCTAGCGGCGCAAATTATTGGTACTCACAATGAAAGCGTCATGGAGAAAGTCGAAGCCTTCCGTACCGAGCAAACCGAAACCGTATTAGCTAACCCAAATCCAGCGGAGGACTAGTGACATGCGAGTCTTAGTCTTGGGTGCGGGACAACTAGCAAGGATGATGTCATTAGCAGGTGCGCCTCTCAATCTTTCCATTACCGCTTTTGATGTTGAAAGCGGCAAAATTGTTCACCCTTTAACTCAGGCTCATATTGGCGATGGCTTAGAGAACGCCATTGCGCAAGCCGATGTGGTCACCGCTGAGTTTGAGCACATTCCGCAGCACGTGCTCGAAGTATGCGAAAACAGTGGTAAGTTTCTGCCAGGTCAAGACGCCATTCTAATCGGTGGAGACAGGCGCATTGAAAAAGCCTTGCTGGATAAAGCACAAGTAAAAAATGCCAACTATCACGTGATAAAAAGCAAAGCAGATTTTCATTCAGCTATCGAGAATGTCGGGCTGCCAATGGTGTTGAAAACGGCGTTAGGCGGATACGATGGTAAGGGCCAGTGGCGACTTAAAGATCGGAATGATGCGGAGCTTATTTGGCATGAAATGGAAGCCTGTTTAGCCGATAGCAAACAAGCGATTGTCGCCGAACAGTTTGTTCCTTTTGATCGTGAAGTGTCTCTTGTTGGCGCCCGCAATGCCAAGGGAGAAGTCGCGGTATATCCGCTGACGGAAAACGTCCATACCGATGGTGTATTAAGCTTATCGACGCCAATTGACGATAGCCTATTACAAGATAAGGCAAGAACCATGTTCACGGCTGTCGCGGAAACCATGAACTATGTAGGTGTATTAGCGATTGAATTTTTCGATCTCGATGGCGAGTTATTGGTCAATGAACTAGCCCCTCGTGTACACAATTCGGGTCACTGGACACAGCAAGGCGCTGAGACCTGTCAGTTTGAAAACCACCTGCGCGCCGTCTGCGGTTTGCCTTTAGGCAGCACGACACTTGTTAGGCCAACTTGCATGATTAATGTGTTAGGTGAAGATACACTACCAGATGCGCTGTTAGCACTAGAAGGGTGCCATATCCACTGGTATGGTAAGCAAAAGCGCGACGGTCGCAAAATGGGCCACATCAATGTCAGTGCAGAATATTCGGCCGATCTAGATAGAAAGTTGGCATTGCTGGCAAACATACTCGATAAAAAAGCATTTCCTGCAATGCAGCGCTTTAGTCAGGAATAAAACGGTAAATTGATAAAGGTGTCGCTATGACACCTTTACCTTTTGCACCTGATGGCACTTTTTATCTGCGCACTGATACTTTTCTCCACTGGCTAGCTTTTTCTTCATCAGCAAGGGAAAGCCACACACTTCACAGCTCCCCACTACTGGTTGCTGATTGATGGTAAAACGACATTTAGGGTAGTTATCGCAAGAGTAGAACACTTTGCCAAAGCGATTATTACGCTCAACAATGTGTCCTGTTTTGCACTCAGGGCAGGCAAGCTCAGCGCTTTGCTGTTGTGAATGATGAGCCTCTAGGCTCTCAATGTGATGACATTCTGGGTAATGGCTACAACCAATGAACATGCCATATCGACCTTGCCTTAGCACCAATTCTTGACCACATTCCGGACACGCAACCCCTAACGCCTTCACCACATGGCCATCGTTTTGATGCAACGGGCGCATAAAGTCACACTGCGGATAATGGTTGCAGCCGAGAAAAGCGCCTCGTTTACCATATTTCATTTTTAGTTGCCCTCCACATTGAGGGCAATGTTCATTGGCTAGTGCGTGCTCATGGGCATTGAATAGCTGATTATCGATTTTACGACTCATAAACGTCTTGAGTGTTAGTGCAAAATCCCTTGCTCTTTGGTGTACAACAGCTCTTCCATAAGCGTGTAAGCGTTCTCATTTCCTGGCACATTAAATAGCACCATTAGAATAATCCACTTCAGATCATCTAATTCAAATTCGTTGGTTTCGAGCCCCATCACGCGGTCGATAACCATTTCACGAATCTCAGTGGTGAGAACCTTAATCTGTTCTAAAAACATCAAAAATCCACGACACTCCAAATCGAGCCGTGACATTTCTGTACGTGTGTAAATACGTGTAGATGTGGCTGCACTGGTCGCAATTGCAGAGTGAGTATCGCTTTGTTGTAACGCCGCTAACCCCTCTAACCAATGGAGGGCCTTGTAGATATCTTCTTGGTGAAAACCTGCTCTCAGCAATTCATCTTCGAGCTCATCTTGGTTGACTTGTAACTCCGCATCACTATGGATGTAGGTTTCGAACAAATACATAAGTATGTCCATCATCATAGCTCGCCCCTCCCCTTTCGAATATAGCCACCGGAAACTGCAACAACATGCCCTGAAAGTTCTAACTCCAAGAGCTGCATCATGACTTCATGTACAGGTATATTGGTCCTGTCCGCTACAATATCAACTGGCGTAGCCTCTATTCCTACGTTAGCTAACACTTCAGAAAATGGCAATTCTTCTTGGCCATCATTTTGAACAAAAGTTGCCACTTGCACGGATTTATTACTATTTATCGACCAATTTACTAATATTTCAATTTCGTTTAGGACATCTTGTGTTTTTTGTACTAAGCAAGCCCCTGATTTTATGAGTTGATTTCCCCCTCGATTGTTAGGGTTATGTATAGAGCCCGGAATTGCAAACACGTCTCGTCCCTGCTCAGCGGCATACCTTGCGGTGATCAAAGAGCCACTTCGTTCAGCCGCCTCAACCACCAATACGCCAGTGCAAAGCCCACTGATAATACGATTTCTTCGAGGGAAGTGATTTGATCTCGCTTTAATATGGGGCAAAAATTCGCTGACCAACGCACCTTGCTCAGTAATGCGCTGCGATAGTCCTCTGTGCCGAGAGGGGTAAACCTGCTCCAACCCTGAGCCTAACACGGCTATAGTTTTGCCCGCATTCTTTAACGCCCCGTCGTGGGCGTACCCATCAATGCCCAAGGCTAAACCACTGGTGACAACCAATCCATGTTCAACGAAGTCCTTAGCAAACGCATAGGCTGTTTGTAGCGCTTCTGCGCTGGCATTGCGACTGCCCACCATGGCAATCTGTGGTAAGTCCAATACCTCAACCTCTCCTTTAACAAACAATATCGGTGGTGGGGAGTCGATTTGATTTAACAAACTCGGGTAGTGGCTTTTGTTGGGCACTAGGATATGACGATCAGGTGATTGGGCTTTCCACTCAAAGCATTGGTCAATATCCCGCTTAGCTCGCGATGTTATGTAATGTATTTGTTGTTGAGAAAGACCAATGGAAGCGAGCGCGGCTTTATCGTAACCAACAATGTGTTCAACTTTATCTAGCTTGGATAATTGAGATAAAGATTTTGGTCCCAATTTTGGGGCAAGGGCAAGCGTCATCCATGCCGATAAATAGGCTTCGTCCAATCTATCTTCCTTTTTATTAAGGAGAAAAATAAGTAATGGCTCATCGTATTGTCGCTAGCTAATATTAAACGAATACGATTGGGTGAAATTATACTTTTGGCATGCTGTCATTTGGCTGGTAAAATGTCTAGAATTGACCCAATTAGTTTACGCCGTTTCGGCACAATTCAATTATTTGAGTGTATATGTCTGTATTAGAAGTATTAACGTTTCCCGACGATCGTCTTCGTACTGTCGCTAAACCAGTCAAAGAAGTGACTCCGGAGCTTCAACAGTTTATCGACGATATGATCGAAACGATGTATGACGAAGAAGGTATCGGTCTGGCCGCTACACAAGTGAACGTTCATCAACGCATTGTGGTGATTGATGTTTCAGAAACTCGCGATCAGCCTCTGGTATTAATCAATCCAGAAATTCTCGAAAAACGAGGAGAGGATGGCATTGAAGAAGGCTGCCTTTCTGTCCCAGGTGCTCGCGCATTAGTGCCAAGAGCCGCTGAAGTCACTGTGAAAGCATTAGATCGTGATGGCAAAGAAATCACCTTTGACGCTGACGATTTACTTGCCATTTGTATACAACACGAGCTCGATCACTTGCAAGGCAAACTGTTTGTTGATTACTTGTCTCCACTGAAAAGAAAGCGCATTCAAGACAAGCTTGCCAAGATAAAACGTTATAACGAAAAACAAGCGAATAAATAACTGACGCTGCACGTTGTTCTATAAGAAGGATGCCCACTTTGAGCTCATCTTTAAAAGTTGTTTTTGCAGGAACCCCTGATTTCGCCGCCAGACACTTGGCGGCGTTATTGTCTTCACAGCATGAAGTTATCGCTGTGTACACCCAGCCTGACCGTCCTGCCGGCCGCGGCAAGAAGCTAACCGCGAGCCCAGTTAAAACTCTCGCATTGGATAATGACATTCCGGTTTATCAGCCTGAGAACTTCAAATCCGACTCAGCCAAACAAGAACTCGCTGCCCTTGAGGCTGATATCATGGTAGTGGTCGCCTATGGCTTACTATTACCACAAGCTGTGTTAGATACGCCAAAACTGGGTTGTATTAATGTGCATGGTTCTATTCTCCCACGTTGGCGCGGCGCAGCCCCTATCCAACGCTCAATTTGGGCCGGAGATAAAGAAACCGGTGTCACCATCATGCAAATGGATATTGGCTTAGACACAGGTGATATGCTGCACACAGCCACCTTGCCGATTGATGCCAATGACACCAGCGCCTCCATGTATGAGAAATTGGCACAACTGGGCCCTGTGGCTTTGATTGATACCTTGGCTGAGATTGCAGCAGGCAACACGCAGCCAATCAAACAACAAAATGATTTGGCCAATTACGCAGAAAAGCTGTCGAAACAAGAAGCAAAAATCAACTGGTCTGACAGCGCACAACACATTGAGCGCTGCGTACGCGCATTTAACCCTTGGCCAATGAGTCATTTTTCTGTGGCTGACAACACCATCAAGGTATGGCAAAGCCGAGTAGAAGCCACGAGCACAGATCAACCACCAGGCACCATTATCCAGGCGGACAAGACTGGGATCTATGTTGCGACAGGTCAATCGGTATTGGTTTTGCTGTCGATGCAAATACCTGGCAAGAAAGCCATGTCGGTCCAAGACATCCTAAACTCTCGCTCTGATTGGTTTGCGGTCGGCTCGCAACTGAACTAGTCTATTTTCAGGGCAGAGATGCCCGCTATTTTTAAGGTAACCCTATGAATGTTCGCGCTGCTGCTGCCAACGTTTTATACCAAGTGGTTGATAAAGGCGTTTCGCTTTCATCTGCCCTTCCTACTGCACAGCAATCCATCAAACCTCGTGACCATGCTCTGCTGCAAGAAATTTGCTATGGCGCACTACGCTATTTGCCGCGCCTAGAATCCATTAGCGGCAAACTGATGGATAAGCCATTAAAGGGTAAACAACGGGTGTTCCACCATCTCATTTTGGTCGGTATCTACCAGCTAAGCTTTATGCGAATTCCGGCGCATGCCGCGGTTGGGGAAACGGTTGAAGCGACAAAAAGCCTTAAAGGGCCACGCTTACGAGGCCTCATCAATGCCGTGTTGAGAAACTATCAACGTAACCAAGCGGAGCTCGATAGCTTTGCCGTTAGCCATCAAGCTGGCCAATTGGCTCATCCAAGCTGGTTAGTGACGTTAATACAAAATAGTTATCCAGATCGCTGGCAAGAGATCATGGCCGCCAATAACCAAAAAGCCCCCATGTGGCTCAGGGTAAACCGGCAGCATCACACCCGAGATCAGTACCTTACACTACTTAGCGAGCTAGATATTGCAGCTGAGAGCGTCCAGCAGGCCCCCGATGCCATTAAACTCAGCAAACCTTGCGATGTCTCCACTTTACCAGGATTTGAACAAGGTTGGGTGTCGGTTCAAGACGCGGCGGCTCAGCTGTCTGTGGAATATTTAGATCCACAACCGGGCGAGTTAATCCTAGACTGCTGCGCCGCGCCAGGTGGCAAAACCGCACACATTTTAGAGCGCTCGCAAAACAGCCGAGTTGTCGCGTTAGACTGCGATGAAACTCGCCTTAAACGAGTTCACGATAACTTGCAACGATTACAATTATCGGCACAAGTATTGTGTGGCGATGCCCGCTCACCGCAAACATGGTGGCAAAGTGATGAAAAGTTTGATCGCATATTGCTGGATGCACCATGCTCTGCGCTGGGCGTCGTACGCCGTCATCCTGATATTAAATGGCTGCGCCGCCAAGACGATATTGCCGCGTTGACCCAATTGCAAAGTGAGATCATGGATGCGATGTGGGCGCTATTGAGAGCTGGGGGCACCATGGTCTACGCCACTTGCTCTATCACACCACAAGAAAACACCGAACAAGTGGCGGCATTTCTAGCCAGAACACATGACGCCAATTTAGCCGATATTTCCAAAAAACATGATAGCTCACAATTAGGCCAACAAATCTTACCGGGCGAGCAGGGTATGGATGGTTTTTACTACGCGGTGATACAAAAACAATCGTAGTAAGTACTACTCTAGGTAGCAAATGGCTGTATTACGGATAATTTAGAGAACTCAATATGAAAATCATCATTCTTGGTGCCGGTCAAGTTGGAGGCACACTCGCAGAGAATCTAGTGGGTGAAAACAATGACATCACCATTGTTGATAAAAGCAATGAAAGACTGCGCGAGCTGCAAGATAAATATGATTTACGCGTGGTCAATGGTCATGCAAGTCACCCTCAAGTTCTATTAGAAGCAGGGGCGCAAGATGCCGACATGCTGGTCGCGGTCACCAATATGGATGAAACCAATATGGCCGCATGCCAGGTGGCATTTTCTCTATTTAATACGCCAAATCGAGTAGCTCGTATTCGCTCTCCTCAATATTTGGTCGAAAAAGAAGCGCTGTTCAAATCGGGGGCTATTCCGGTTGATCACCTTATTGCTCCTGAAGAGTTAGTCACCAGCTACATTGAAAGGCTTATCCAATATCCAGGCGCACTGCAAGTTGTCAGCTTCGCAGAAGAAAGAGTCAGCCTAGTCGCGGTCAAAGCCTATTACGGCGGCCCACTGGTAGGTAATGCCTTATCGGCTCTGCGTGAGCACATGCCACATATCGATACTCGTGTGGCGGCTATCTTCCGCCAAGGTCGCCCTATACGCCCCCAAGGAACCACCGTTATCGAAGCAGATGATGAAGTGTTTTTCGTCGCCGCTAGTAATCATATTCGCTCGGTCATCAGTGAGCTACAACGACTAGAAAGACCTTATCGCCGCATCATGATTGTCGGCGGAGGCAATATTGGCGCCAGCCTTGCCAAACGGCTAGAACAGTCATACAGCGTCAAACTGATTGAGCGTAGCTATCAAAGGGCAGAAAAGCTGTCTGAAGAGCTGGAAAACACCATTGTGTTTTGTGGCGATGCCGCCGACCAAGAGCTACTCACCGAAGAGAACATCGAGCAAGTTGACGTCTTTATTGCGTTAACCAATGAAGATGAAACCAATATCATGTCGGCCATGTTGGCAAAACGCATGGGTGCGAAAAAGGTCATGGTGCTCATACAGCGCGGTGCCTACGTTGACCTCGTTCAAGGCGGTGCGATTGACGTAGCAATCTCTCCACAACAAGCGACCATTTCGGCTTTGCTGACGCATGTCCGTCGCGCTGATATTGTCAATGTATCCTCATTGCGACGCGGCGCTGCAGAAGCGATTGAAGCGATTGCGCACGGCGATGAAACCACATCAAAAGTAGTCGGCCGAGCTATTAGCGATATCAAACTGCCTCCAGGTACAACGATTGGTGCTATTGTTCGCGGTGAAGAAGTGCTCATCGCCCATGATAGAACCGTCATCGAGCAAGATGATCACGTGGTGATGTTCTTAGTCGATAAGAAATACGTACCTGACGTCGAAGCCTTGTTCCAACCCAGTCCATTTTTCCTCTAGGTTGCGTCACTATGGTAAACTTTCGTCCAGTCTTGTTCGTTATTGGGCTCGTCCTTTCAAAACTGGCCTTATTCATGTATGTGCCAACAGTGGTGGCTTTTTTCACTGGCACAGGTGGGTTTATTGAGTTTGCTCAAGCGGTGATCATCACCCACATCGCGTCGTTTATTTGCTTATCATTGGGTAAGACCAAGTCGTTTAAACTTAATGTGCGCGATATGTTCTTAATCACCAGTTTAGTCTGGATGATCACCAGTGCCTTCGCCGCGCTGCCCTTTGTCTTTATCAACCATATCAGTTTTACCGATGCTTACTTTGAGACCATGTCTGGTATCACCACGACAGGCTCGACCGTGCTAAGTGGTTTACAACATATGCCGCCCAGCGTGCTGCTATGGCGATCCATCTTGCAATGGATTGGCGGTGTTGGCTTTATTGTTATGGCCGTGGCCATTTTGCCGATGCTAAATGTCGGTGGTATGAAACTCTTCCAAACCGAGTCGTCCGATTGGTCAGACAAAAGCAGCCCAAGGGCGAAAACCGTCGCGAAAAATATTGTTGCTGTCTATTTGGTACTCACCCTACTGTGTATTTTAAGTTATCGCTTAGCCGGTATGAGTTTATTTGATGCCATCAACCACGCTTTTACCACGCTTTCAACTGGGGGCTACTCCACCACTGACAAATCGATGAATCAGTTTTCTCATGCGGCAGACTGGGTAGGGACCATATTTATGTTCCTAGGCGGATTACCGTTTCTTTTGTTTGTCACCGCCATCAAGAAGAAAAAGCCCAAAGCACTCATCTTCGACGAGCAAGTAAAAGGCTTTACCTATTTAGTCTTAATTTCCAGTATCACCATTGCGGTGTGGATGACGCTGCGCGACGGATATCACCCACTAGATGCCTTGCGTTTATCTATGTTTAATGTGGTATCGGTGCTGACAACAACGGGCTATGGCTTAGGTGACTTTACGATGTGGGGCGCTCTACCTACCACCATTTTTGCTGTTTTGCTAATGGTGGGCGCGTGCTCTGGCTCTACATCAGGGGGAATTAAAATATTTCGCTTTCAAATTGCCATGACACTACTGCGCAAACAAATGATGAAATTGATTCACCCATCTGGGGTATTCGTACAGCGCTATAATAACCGCCCGGTGAGTGACGACATTGTTCGCTCTCTGGTGGCGTTTACCTTAATGTATTTCATTACCATTATCGGCTTAGCGGCATTTCTTAGTGCGCTGGGTCTAGATCCGGTAACCAGTATTTCCGGCTCCATCACAGCAGTTGCCAATGTTGGCCCTGGGATGGGCCCAATTATTGGTCCTAGCGGTAACTTTGCACCACTCCCTGATGCCGCGAAATGGGCTCTTAGCCTAGGTATGCTGATGGGCCGCCTAGAGATATTGACACTATTAGTGTTGTTTTTCCCCGCTTTCTGGAGACGATAAGTGTTTAGTAAAAAAAGTCTGTTACTTGCGATAGCTCTGACCACACCTTTGTGTCACGCGGCAGAAATAGTGACGCTCAAAGATGGTCGACAAGTAAAGCTCAACGATGACTTTACCTGGCAGTATGTACAAAAAGATAGCGATAATAAGCAAGCTGTTATCCCGGTAACCGCGGTGCCAGTGATAGAAAAGCAAAATCGCTACACGACTGCCACCCTAGGCGAGCAGAAGCCTACACTACAGCTTACCCAATCTGGTGTAGATGTATTACTTGAGCCGCTGCGATACCAATCGGGCTCGCTACTCATCCCTACCGCCATTACCAACCAAGGCACTGAATCTGTGATTTTAGTGACCATCAAGATAACCGTCGCAGATGAAAACGGACAGATTCTAGACACCCAATCGGTGAATGTATGGGAATCGATAAAACGGATGGCCAGCACGTATTTGCGGCCGAAAACTCATCAGCCGGGTCGGACGATTTCATTGCCAGTCAAACAACTGAAACACTATAAGATTTCAGCAAGTATCAGTGCAGTGACCACTCGCTAACATGTCCGCACGTTAAACCGGTGTGACATACCAATAAATCGCCAAGTAATGACAGACGCTGCCACCCAAGACAAACAAATGCCAAATGGCATGGTTATACGGCAGCGATTTGGCCGCGTAGAAAATCGCGCCTAACGAATAGACTAAACCGCCAGCGGCCAACAAAATGACCCCATTGATTTGCACGTGCAATACAAGCTGGTAAATCACGATAAGAGATAACCAGCCCATGATTAAATAAGTGGCCAGTGAAACCTTTTTAAACCGATAAACAAACAGCAGCTTGATGACAATGCCTACCAATGCCAAAAGCCAAATCACCACCATCAAACCTATTGCCAAAGGTGTGCGTAAGCTGATCAACATAAAAGGCGTATAGCTGCCCGCTATCAGTAAGAAAATGGCGCAATGATCTAGCGTCTTGAGCCATCGCTTGGCTTGGGGGTACGGTATGGAATGATAAAGTGTCGAGGCAAGAAAAAGCAGCACCATGCTTGCGCCATAAATCGAGTAACTGGCCACCGTCAAAGCATCCGCATGATAGAAGTCGGCTTTCAATATCAGCAATACTAAACCAACCACACTGACAACTAAGCCTGCCCCGTGCGTCAACGCATTGAACAACTCTTCTCTTCGCGTATAACCATTAGATACTGATTGCATAACGAACCCCATTACCGATCTCGCTTGCCCAGTATCACACATTTGACTTACACGTGTAAGCCCAAATAAAAGTTAAACCTTATTTGTTTAGGTATACACCTCTTCTAAGTAGTGAATGACTAAGTCTCCTGCTTGTTTGGCATCCACATTTAACGGGATCGATAAATGATGTACCAATTCCCCTTTGCCCAGCAAACTAGCTAACATGCCTTTGGTTCCTTGTCGGTTTCTATCGATCTCAAACCACATTTGAATGCCATCACTGGTGTAATGTGACACCAATTCCAACTCTCGCCATTGGCCATGATAAGGCCCATCAACTGGTACAAATTCGAACTCCTGAACATACGGTAATGGCAAACCATCCACAGCTTCACATTCCACCTGTCGAATGCGTAACCCCTTATTTTCTAATGCCGAAAAAACACCATCCATAATGACATCAGGACGAACGGTGAGTATTTCTTTATCGGTCGGATCGGGCGTTTTGTGAATATCGAGATCTGTCTCGACCCAGACTTTTGTGTCACCAACCGTGATTGGCGTGTTCCAAGGGATATCCAGTTCCACCTCAAAGTCTTTGCTTTCTCGAGGTTCAATTGTAAAAGAGTACGGCAGCTCCCATGCCACGAGCGTATGACTTTGGTGCTTACGCTGCAATGTACCAGAAGACACATCCAGATCTTCTTTGATATAGCGACAACATAGCTTTAAGTGAATGTTATCGATTTCTTGTTGCTCACCACCACCATAAACATGAATGGTGATATTGGCTTTTTGGCCTGGATACAGCGCTTCTTGGTGTAGCACCGAGTCCACCTTGACGGAACCAATACCAAAACTCGAGAGGGTCTTATTGATAAACGACATATACACCTCCATTAGGAATAATTCATATTAGTCCGGTTTACTATACTCAAGCAACCCGGGGCTGTGAGTCCAAATTTTGAGATAGCTCATAACAAACTAGGTCTATCTCACTATTTTAGTATCTTTGATCAAATTTAATTGATTAAGTATCGATCAATACCGTATCGAGTGCTACTATTTGCGCGATATGTTTCATATCAAAAATTCCTGGGTAATGATTTGGATTGGCCGAAGCCAGAAGAGCCACCCTTCATTAAGCAGTAGAAGTTCAACTCATGATTACTCAGGCCTATAAATTGACAAGGATTGTCGGATAGTTAGGTAAACCAATGCACCACACGCCTATTAGATTTGCAAACTATAGTCGCAGTGCGCGTCGTAGTGGCTTCGCTACGATTCCAGTCGCTAAGAAAAAGTAATACATAGTCATCAATGTAATACCACAAAATTAAAGCGCAGTGACCATTTGCGCTTTTTTTACGCCTTCAATCTTACGTTTCGTTAACGCCAACCGCCAAACTTAGACCTTAACCACATAGAAAATAAGCTTTTTGCATTGGTATTTGAGCATGAGTTTGATACCTTACGCAGCACGGTTTACTGCCTAGTGGTCCAACCATGATTCAAATAATCTTTGCGTCAGATAACAAGACCCTCTTCACTAGGTTAAAATATACCCTAAGGTGAGTATTTGTTGGCGAGCAAATCATCGCACTATTTAATATCGCCTGAAGAAGGACCTTCATATGAGCCAAGACAAGATCAATGTCAAAGAGGTTTCCGCTGAAACCACAAGGCCAAAGTCGGCACAACATGCTCGCAAGCGCGCTGGCACCAATAATGACCGATTCAATCCTAGCCAGAGAATTTATGTACGCGCCAGCAGCGGCGTTTTTCAAAAACTGCGTCGCTATGGCGGCTGGTTTTTTATGGCGTTGTTTCTAGTGACACCCTGGATAACTCAAGGTGGCCATCAGGCGATTCTTATCGACATCGGCGAGCAAAGATTCAATTTCTTTAACACCACACTCTACCCACAAGATCTCACTCTACTTGCGCTATTGTTTGTCGTCGCCGCATTTGCCTTATTTTTTCTCACCACGTTTTTAGGCCGAGTCTGGTGTGGTTACCTATGCCCACAGACAGTTTGGACCTTTATCTACATCTGGTTTGAGGAGAAGCTAGAAGGCAGTGCCAATAAGCGGCGTAAACAGGACTCGCAACCTTACACTCGGTCGCTCATCTACAGAAAAACGCTCAAGCACATCGCTTGGTGGGCGGTTGCTTTAGTTACAGGCGCGACGTTTGTCGGCTACTTTGTGCCGATTCGAGAGTTACTGCTCGATAGCTTCACTGGCAGTTTGAGCTTTTGGCCAGCATTTTGGGTGTTATTTTTCTCAGCCTGCACCTATGGCAATGCAGGCTGGATGCGCTCCATTATGTGTATCCATATGTGCCCTTACTCGCGATTTCAGTCAGCCATGTTTGATAAGGACACCTTTATCGTCGGCTATAACACTAAGCGGGGCGAAGATCGGGGACCGAGACCGCGAAAGGCAGACCCTAAACAGCTTGGGCTAGGTGATTGCGTGGACTGTGACTTATGTGTTCAGGTATGTCCGACTGGCATTGATATTAGAAATGGGCTGCAATATGAATGCATTAACTGCGGCGCTTGCATTGACGCTTGCAACCACACCATGGATCGCATGGGTTATGACAAAGGACTCATCAGTTATACAACAGAAAACAAACTCGAAGGCCACTCAACCAAAGTGATGCGACCTAAGCTGATCGGCTATGGGTTGGTCATGGTGCTCATGGTAGGCTTATTCTTTGTCCAGCTAAGCTATATTGACCCGGCCGGGCTATCAGTGCTTCGAGATCGCAACCAGCTCTATCGAGTCAATAGCGCAGGTGAAGTTGAAAATACCTATGTACTGAAAATACTCAATAAAACTCAGCAACCACAGCAATACACGCTTTCAATAAAAGGGCTTGAACAACCTTCCTGGTATGGAAAGCAGCAAGTCTGGGTTCAGCCGGGGGAAGTGCTGAGCTTGCCTATGACTTTAGGTATGTCTCCGGATAAACTCCGCTCACCCGTTTCAAAGATTCAGTTTATACTGTCGGACAGTAATCACTTTACCATTGAAGTTGAAAGCCGCTTTATCGAAAAGCTCTAATCGCAACAACAATGGCACAACGATGGGCTGGGTTTAGTAATGAACCTCGCAATTGATGATGCAACAAGCATTTAATTTTGATGCGCTGACCCCAGATTTTATGTGGTACGCGCTAGAAAGTATCGGTATCAGAGCAGAGTCTGGCCTTTTACCACTCAATAGCTATGAAAATCGCGTCTACCAGTTTACCGACGAGGAACGTCAGCGATATGTGGTGAAGTTCTACCGTCCGCAAAGGTGGAGCAAAGAGCAAATATTAGAAGAGCATAAGTTTACCTGTGAACTGCTCGAAGCCGACGTCCCCGTCGCCCCACCAATACAGCTCAATGGCGAGACGTTGCATCATTATCAGGGCTATATGTTTGCTTTGTTTGCCAGTGTAGGTGGGCGCCAATTTGAAGTCGACAACTTTGACCAGCTCGAAGGCGTTGGGCGCTTTCTAGGTCGTATCCATAAAGTGAGCAGCGTTTACCAATTTCAGCACCGCCCGACAATTGGCTTAGAAGAATACCTATATCAGCCGAGAAAATTGTTGGAGAATTCCACTTTTATCCCCATGCATTTAGAGTCCGCCTTCTTTAATGACTTAGATATGCTCATCACTGAGTTAGAAACACATTGGCACAACCAGCATCAGGTCATACGGCTACATGGAGACTGTCATCCAGGTAATATTTTATGGCGTGATGGGCCTATGTTTGTCGATTTGGATGATTCTAGAAATGGCCCGGCCATTCAAGACATCTGGATGTTACTCAGTGGCGAAAGGCACGATAAGCTTGCGCAACTAGACACAATTTTGGAAGCGTATCAGGAATTTTCACAATTTAATTCTTCGGAGTTGAAACTGATTGAACCTTTGCGCGGTCTGAGAATGGTACATTATATGGCATGGCTAGCAAAAAGGTGGGAAGATCCTGCGTTTCCAATTGCATTTCCCTGGTTTGCAGATCCAAAGTATTGGGAGAACCAAGTTTTGTCCTTTAAAGAACAAATCGCGGCATTGAATGAACCAACACTTTCACTCTCACCTCAATGGTAGATAGTCGCCGATTACAACATAGAATGGAGTTTATATGAAAAAGCTGTTTGCACTTGCTGCTACATTATTGCTGAGTGTATCTGCATACGCAGCCCCCTTCCAAGCGGGCGTGAACTATACAACGCTCAAGCTTCCCGAGTCTGCTAAACCAACAGTGACGGAGTTTTTCTCTTTTTATTGTCCACACTGTTATGCATTTGAGCCCATCATTCAAGAATTGAAAAGTGACCTGCCAAAAGACGTAGTATTTCAAAAAGAACATGTCTCTTTCATGGGTGGTTCTATGGGTGAGAATATGAGCAAAGCTTACGCGACTATGGTCGAGCTAGGCGTACAGGACAAACTGGTTCCAATCATGTTCAATCAAATCCATAAATTGAATCAAGCACCACAAAATATCGCAGAATTAAGACAGATCTTCGTCAATGCTGGCGTCAGTGCCGATCAATTCAACTCGGTGTTTAACAGCTTTGCAGTGGATTCCAAGGTCAGACGCTATGACAAAGATTTTAAAGACTCTGGCCTAACTGGCGTACCTTCTGTCATCGTCAACAACAAGTACGTGGTAAGAACGCAATCCATTACTTCCGTCAAACAGTACATTAGCTTGGTTAAGTACCTACTAAAAGGCAATCCAGGTAAGGGCGATAAAAAAGACAAAGATGATAAATCAACCAGTCTAACTCAGCCTCACGCAGAAGAGACTCACACAGTCGCAGCCACGCACAATTAAATCACCAGTAAGTCTAAATAAGCATAAGGGGAAGCATTGGCTTCCCCTTTTAAAATCTCACTGACTTTTGGCTCGTTGATGGCTATTTGTGAATATCCTTTAACAGCTCATCTTTTTCTTGCCATACATTTGATAGCCATTGCTGGAACTGACGTTTATAGGGCTTATCATTGAAGTAATCGCCCATGACCTGCTCATTCACGGGCAGGGTACGACTTCTTACCACAATCTTCGTCATTCTGCCCATCAGCATGTCTTTAAACGGTTTATCTAAATTGTCTGGATAGGCCAAAGTCACGTCAACAATACTGTCAAATTGCTCCCCCATCGCCGCCAATGTATAAGCGATACCACCTGACTTAGGTTGTAACAGGTGCTGGTAGCCATTGCTCTTCTTTTTGTGATGGTTAAAGCGCGTGCCTTCCACGTAGTTCACTACCGTGGTAGGGGTGTGTTTAAACTTGGCACATGAGCGACGAGTGGTAGCTAAATCTTGACCGCGCTTCTCTGGGTGACGTATCAGATACTCTCGCGAATAACGACGCATAAAGGGCATGTCTAGGGCCCAGCAAGCCATACCGATAAAAGGCACATAGAGCAGTTGCTGTTTCAAGAAAAACTTTGGCATAGGCACTTTATCCTTGAATACACAACACAGCACCACGATGTCTGTCCAACTTAGATGGTTACTGATCATCAAATACCAACCATCTTTTCTTAACCCTTCGACGCCCTCAACATCCCACTCCACTCGGTTTGACGCTGATAATATCCATGAGTTCAAGGTTGCCCACAACCACATGGCTTTATTGGCTAAGCGTGTGGCGATCGATTTTAATCCAGCTGTTGGGAGCACAAATTTAAACAAAGCGATAATGCATATCAAGATAGAGCAAAACGCCGAATTCAACACAACTAACAACACATTGAGAATAAGTAATAGGTACGCCAACATAATTGATAACAACAGTAATAGAGAAATGATAAATCCGTTTGAAGCCTTGACTAGCCTAGGCCTGTCGACCTAAAACAGGTAGAAAAAGCAGCAAGACATTATACAGTTACTCTAAAACATTGGAATATTGGTTCGACGGTTTTGCTTGGAATTTAATCTTTCGTCGTGCTGGAGATCGTTTAAAACAGCTAGCAAGCAATCGAGTTGTCCGTGATGCGTTTAAGCAATCGGTCCATCGCGCGATAGCCAAGGGCTTCTGAAATATGCTGCCGCTCAATGTTTTGGCTGGCTTGTAAGTCAGCGATGGTTCGCGCCACTTTGATGATGCGGTGATAAGCGCGAATCGACAGCCCGAGTCGGTGCAATGCGTTTTCCAAAAACTCGGCGTCGCTTCGGCTTAGCGGGCAATGTACATCGATATCGCGGCTTCCTAGTAAAGCATTCGCCATGCCATTTCTATCTAGCATCCTCTGTCTAGCGTCAGCGACTCGCTGCTTGACGACATCGGTTGTCTCGCCGCGATCGCCGCCCTCGGAAAGCGTGCCTTTAGGTAGAGCAGGTATCTCAATCGACATGTCAAAACGATCAAGTAGCGGACCGGATAAACGACTTAAATAACGCAGCATATGTTGTGGATTAACACGGGCTTGATTGCCCTCATAGTAGCCTGTAGGGCTGGGATTGAGCGCGCCGACTAGCTGAAATCGGGCAGGAAAACGGGTTTTACCTTGTGCACGAGAGATGATGATTTCACCAGATTCTAACGGTTGCCTTAAAGAATCAAGCACTTTGCGTTCAAATTCGGGTAATTCGTCAAGAAACAACAGGCCATTGTGCGCTAGAGAAATTTCGCCTGGCCTAGGCACCGTCCCACCACCAACTAACGCCGCCATCGAACTCGAATGGTGTGGTGAGCGAAAAGGCCTTTGCTTCCAATTATTATGATTAATCTCCTGTTGAGTCAGCGAAGCGATAGAGGCCGTTTCTAGCGCTTCTGCATCACTCATCTCGGGCAGCAAATCACACAATCTTGAAGCCAGCATGGTTTTGCCAGTGCCTGGTGGGCCCAAAAACAACACATTGTGATTACCAGCTGCTGCAATTTCTAGTGCTCGCTTGCCCTGCTGCTGGCCAATAATATCGCGCAGATCTCTGCTTTCCTTAGTGGTTTGCTCATTGGCTTGAGTCTGAAATAAGTCCAAGGGTTGTTGGCCGCATAAATCTGCACACACTTCTAGCAAAGTGCGCGCGGACTTATGCTTGTCTTTACCAACCAACGCCGCCTGATCGCCATTTTGTTGAGGCACCACTAAACTTCGACCAACGTGGTTGGCGGCCAATGCCGCAGGTAACACACCCTTCACAGGCCTCAGCTCTCCAGATAACGCCAGCTCTCCGACAAACTCTTTTTTCTCAATCATGGTCGATGAAATTTGTTCAGAAGCAATCAAAATACCCAACGCGATCGGCAAATCGAATCGACCACCTTCTTTAGGTAGATCGGCGGGCGCCAAGTTGACCGTAATGCGTTTAGCGGGAAACTCAAAACGCGAGTTAATGATCGCGCTGCGCACCCTATCTCTTGATTCTTTCACTGTCGTTTCAGGCAAACCGACCAAACAAAAGCCTGGCATACCATTACTAATATGCACTTCTACTGTTACTTGTGGAGATTCAACGCCAATACAAGCTCGGCTATAAATTACTGATAATGCCATCCCTACTCTCTTTTTATGCTGTATGTTGATTTCGTAACCTAACGCTTATGTATCCACCACATACAGCGCTATGTATTGGTATACAGGAGAAACCGTACACTTGATGATGAAAAAAGAATGAATTTTTACTTGTCAACCAACAGAAATCTGTGTTACCACTAAAGACATAGAGTTTGAAACTCACAATTTGCACAATTACAGAATTAAAAATGAACTTACTCGCTCGCATTAACACTGCTGTTCTCCTGATTATCGTGGTCATTATTAGCACCGCGCGGGGGCGAGTGGGCGAAAGATAACCACAAGATTGCAAAAACCCCCGCACTGAAAAGTCCGGGGGTTTTTTTATAACTAAATTTTAACGGGAATAGGACTGTCGCGGCTTTGGTAATCAACACAACTATAATCAAGCTAGCGACAAAACGGGAGCAAACATGACATCAAGCACACACAGTGACACCACTAGGCGAAGAGGAGCATACCAATGAAGGGAGCCGAACTTGTCGTCGCAGCATTAAAACAACACGGAATCAACACGGTTTTCGGTTACCCAGGTGGAGCCATCATGCCGATTTACGACGCGCTTTATGATGGTGAGGTGGAACACATCCTTTGCCGCCACGAACAAGGCGCAGCCATGGCGGCCATTGGCCTAGCTCGGGCTACGCAGCAAGTGGGCGTATGCATGGCAACATCCGGGCCTGGCGCTACCAACCTAGTCACAGGCCTAGCCGATGCCTTTCTAGACTCTATTCCTTTGGTGGCGATTACAGGTCAAGTTGCCACCTCTCATATCGGTACCGATGCGTTCCAAGAAATGGATGTGATTGGGATGTCGCTCTCTTGCACCAAACACAGTTATCTGGTCACCGATGTCAATGAGCTTGCTGCCACCCTTGCCGAAGCATTTGAAGTCGCTCAATCGGGTAGGCCTGGCCCTGTGATTGTCGATATCGCCAAGGACGTTCAACTTGCCGATGTGCCTGACCCCAGCTTGCCTTCCTTTGATGCTCCTGCTATGCCTGTGCCGAGCGATAGTGACTTTGAAATAGCCCAGCAGGTGTTGTCGCAAAGTTCACGCCCCGTATTGTACGTCGGTGGTGGCGTACAACTGGCGAAAGCCACTGAATCTGTGCGTGAGTTTTTAAGACTCAACCCCATGCCCTGTGTTAGCACGTTAAAAGGCTTAGGTACGATTGAACGCCATGACCCTCACTATCTTGGCATGCTAGGTATGCATGGCACCAAAGCGGCCAACTTAGTGGTACAAGAAAGTGATTTGCTCATTGTCATCGGCGCTCGATTTGACGACAGAGTGACCGGAAAACTGGACACCTTCGCGCCGAACGCTAAGGTCATTCATATTGATATTGATGCTGCTGAAATCAACAAGCTTCGTCACGCACATGCACCGCTGCGTGGCAACATCAATACCATCTTACCTAAGCTAGAACTTAGCCATGATATCTCACCATGGGTTCACCATTGTGAAAGCCTAAGAAGTGCGTTCAAGTGGCGTTACGATCATCCTGGCGAGCTTATTTTCGCCCCTTTGCTACTCAAACAATTGTCCGACATGATGCCAGACAGCAGCATGGTTTCTACCGATGTGGGCCAGCATCAAATGTGGGCTGCACAACACATCCAGCCAAGAAACCCACAAAACTTTATTACCTCTGCAGGGCTTGGCACCATGGGATTTGGTTTACCCGCCGCAATGGGTGCCGCCGTTGGGCGACCAGAAGACCAATCGATCCTCATTTCCGGTGATGGTTCCTTCATGATGAATGTTCAAGAATTAGGTACTTTGAAACGCCGTCAAATTCCAGTAAAGATTGTGTTGCTAAATAACCAACGTCTTGGCATGGTTCGTCAGTGGCAATCTCTGTTCTTTGATGGTCGTCATAGCGAGACCATCTTAGACGATAACCCTGATTTCGTTACTTTAGCCAAAGCTTTTGATATTCCGGGTAAAACGATCACTAGAAAAGAAGAGGTCGAACCTGCTTTGCAAGAAATGTTAGCCAGCAAAACCTCTTATTTACTGCATGTATTGATTGATGAAGAAGAAAATGTATGGCCTTTGGTACCACCAGGTGCCTCAAACAATGACATGTTAGAAAATACCTAGGAGAGACCAATGGACAGATATTTAATCGACATCAAAGCGCAAGACAAACCCGTATTGGTCGAGCGCATCTTACGTGTCATTCGTCATCGCGGCTTTATCATCAAGCAGATAGCTGCAACACAAAATCATGAAAGTAAGGTTGCCAGCGTTGAAATTATTGTCGACAGTGACCGTCCGATTTCATTTTTGATAAATCAAATTGAAAAACTTTGGGACGTTCGTACAGTCGAAGTAACCGCAATCCATAACAACGAACTACCCAACAACAATCTCCAACAACATATTTGTGCTTAATAAAGGAAAATAACAAATGGCTAAGAAAACAGCAGACTACATCTGGTTCAACGGTGAAATGGTTCCATGGGAAGAAGCAAACGTCCACGTATTGACGCATGCGATGCATTATGGAACTTCTGTGTTTGAAGGAGTACGTTGCTATGATACGCCCAAAGGGCCTATTGTTTTCCGCCATCGAGAGCACGCACAGCGCCTACACAATTCCGCTAAGATCTATCGCTTCCCTATTCCTTATTCCGTTGAAGAAATCATGGAAGCGACCAGAGAAACCATCCGCGCTAACAAACTCAGCTCTGCTTATATTCGCCCACTCGGTTTTGTCGGCAATGTCGGCCTAGGAGTATGTCCACCAGCCGATACCAATATGGACGTCATCATCGCAGCGTTCCCGTGGGGTGCCTATCTTGGTGAAGAAGCATTGGAAAACGGTGTTGATGCCATGATTTCAAGCTGGAATCGCGCCGCACCAAATACCATCCCAACCGCGGCCAAGGCTGGTGGTAACTATTTATCGTCTCTATTGGTAGGCGGTGAGGCAAGACGCCATGGCTACGATGAAGGTATTGCGCTTAGCGTCGATGGGTATTTATCAGAAGGTGCTGGAGAAAACATCTTTGTCATCAAAGACGGTTTGATTACAACCCCTCCCGCCACCAGCGCTATCTTACCTGGTATTACCCGAGACACCATCATGACTATCGCTAAAGACAAAGGCTACCGAGTAGAAGAAGCCAACATCGCGAGAGAAGCCTTATATCTTGCTGATGAGATTTTCATGACGGGTACCGCTGCTGAAATCGTTCCGGTTCGCAGCATAGATAAAATTGAAGTGGGCTCAGGCAAGCGTGGTCCTATCACCGAGGAGCTCCAGTCTGCCTATTTTGGACTATTTAATGGAAGCACTGAAGACAAATGGGGCTGGCTAGATTATGTCTATCCAGACCGAGCATAAAACGTATAAGGATAAAAATACAATGCCGAAGTATCGTTCTGCAACCACAACACATGGCCGTAACATGGCAGGGGCTCGCGCTTTATGGCGAGCCACTGGCATCAAAGATGAAGATTTTGGCAAACCTATCATTGCGGTTGTCAATTCCTTCACCCAATTTGTACCTGGCCACGTACATTTAAAAGACTTAGGGCAACTTGTTGCTAAAGAAATTGAACAAGCGGGTGGCATTGCAAAAGAGTTCAACACCATCGCCGTCGATGATGGCATCGCTATGGGACACGGGGGGATGCTGTATTCACTCCCGTCACGCGAGCTGATTGCCGACTCTGTTGAATATATGGTCAACGCGCATTGCGCCGATGCCATGGTGTGTATTTCCAACTGTGACAAAATCACTCCCGGAATGCTCATGGCTTCCATGCGCCTTAACATCCCGGTGATTTTTGTTTCCGGCGGCCCCATGGAGGCAGGTAAGACTAAACTGTCCGATCAAATCATTAAACTTGATTTAGTCGATGCCATGATGAAAAGTGCCGATCCGACGGTTTCTGATGAACAAAGTGAACAAATTGAACGTTCTGCGTGCCCAACCTGCGGCTCGTGCTCTGGAATGTTCACCGCCAATTCAATGAACTGTCTAACCGAAGCACTTGGCCTTTCTCAGCCAGGTAACGGTTCAATGCTCGCCACTCACGCCGATCGCAAACAACTGTTTGTTAACGCGGGTAAACGTATTGTTGAGCTGACAAAACGATACTACGAACAAGATGACTCAACGGCCCTACCACGCAATATCGCTTGTAAAGCGGCCTTTGAAAACGCCATGGCGCTGGATATTGCGATGGGCGGTTCGACCAATACCGTGCTTCATCTACTTGCCGCAGCTCAAGAAGGCGAAATCGATTTTGATATGGGAGACATTGATCGCATGTCTCGCCAAGTGCCGCACCTTTGCAAAGTGGCACCATCGACGCCGAAATATCACATGGAAGATGTACACCGTGCTGGGGGCGTTATCGGTATCTTAGCTGAGCTTAATCGCGCAGGTTTGATCAACAATCAAGTGAGTACGGTGTTGGGCTTGACGCTTGATCAACAACTTGCTCAATACGATATTAAGCAAACTGACTCAAGCGAGGTCAAAGCCTTTTATCGAGCAGGCCCAGCAGGTATCCGCACTACTGAAGCATTCTCACAAGATTGTCGCTGGGACTCACTGGATGACGATCGCCAAGAAGGCTGCATTCGAGAAAAATCTCACGCTTACAGTCAAGACGGCGGACTTGCGGTACTCAAAGGCAATATCGCCTTAGATGGCTGCATCGTCAAAACTGCGGGTGTTGATGAAAGTATCCTCAAGTTCCAAGGCCCAGCGGTTGTCTTTGAGAGCCAAGAAGATGCCGTAGACGGCATTCTTAGTGGTGCGGTAAAAGCGGGCGATGTCGTCGTTATACGCTATGAAGGACCAAAAGGTGGTCCAGGCATGCAAGAGATGCTGTATCCAACTACCTACCTAAAATCCATGGGATTGGGTAAGGAATGTGCACTACTTACCGATGGTCGCTTCTCAGGTGGCACCTCAGGTCTTTCCATTGGCCACGTTTCTCCAGAAGCGGCCAATGGTGGCACAATTGGCCTAGTTGAGCCTGGCGATACCATTACCATCGATATTCCTAACCGTACTATTGAGTTAGACGTCAGCAAACAAGAGCTAAACGCTCGACGCGAAGCGAAAGACGCGCAAGGCTGGAAGCCTGTCGATCGCCAACGTGAAGTGTCATTCGCGTTAAAAGCGTATGCAAGCATGGCAACCAGTGCAGATAAAGGTGCCGTAAGGGATAAATCATTGCTCGAGGGCTAGTATGACTTTGACCAAACAAACTGGCGCAGATTATCTGCGCCAAATTCTCAGGGCCCCGGTATACGAAGTTGCGGTGGTCACACCATTGCAAGACATGCCTCGGCTTTCAGAAAGAATCGGCAACCAAGTACAGCTCAAGCGCGAAGACCGCCAACCCGTGCATTCATTCAAGCTGCGCGGCGCGTACAACATGGTGTCTAATTTATCTGAGTCGCAAAAATCGGCTGGCGTAATAGCGGCCTCAGCGGGTAACCACGCTCAAGGCATGGCGCTTTCTGGTACTAAATTGGGTGTCAAAACCACCATAGTGATGCCAAACACCACTCCGGATATCAAAGTAGATGCTGTAAGGGGATTTGGCGGCCAAGTTATCTTACATGGCAATAATTTTGATGAAGCGAAAGCAGAAGCGCAGCGCTTAGCCGCGCAACATGGCTACACCTTTGTGCCTCCCTTTGATCACCCCTTGGTCATCGCTGGACAAGGCACCATTGGCATGGAAATGCTGCAGCAAAATGGCCATTTGGACTGCATCTTTGTTCCTGTTGGTGGTGGCGGCTTAGCCGCTGGTGTTGCGGTACTGGTTAAGCAACTGATGCCGGACGTCAAGGTCATCGCGGTGGAGCCGGAAGACTCTTCTTGTCTAAAAGCGGCTTTAGATGCTGGTGAACCCGTCGTGCTCGATCAAATCAGCATGTTTGCCGATGGCGTTGCAGTCAAACAAATTGGCCATGAGACGTTTCGTCTGTGCCAAGAGTATATCGACGGGCACGTTAGCGTTAGCAGCGATGAAATTTGCTCAGCGGTAAAAGATATTTTTGAAGACACTCGCGCGATTGCTGAGCCCTCTGGTGCGTTAGCTCTGGCTGGCTTAAAAAAATACGCTGAAGTTAACCAGCTGCGTGACAAGAAGCTTGGCACGATTTTATCGGGCGCCAACACTAACTTTCATGGCTTACGTTATATTTCTGAGCGTTCGGAGTTGGGTGAGAAACGAGAAGGTTTACTTGCCGTCACCATCCCAGAGCGTCAAGGCGCATTTTTTGAGTTCTGCAACTTGATTGGCGGAAGAGCCGTCACTGAGTTCAATTACCGATTTGGCGATGAGTCGCTCGCCAATATTTTTGTTGGCGTACGCCTGCAAGACGGCCAAGAAGAGCTTGACAGCATCATTCAAGACTTGCGTGATGGCGGGTATCCCGTTGTGGACTTATCCGATGATGAAATGGCCAAACTGCACATCCGCTATATGATTGGTGGCAGACCATCCAAACCACTGCAAGAAAGACTGTATAGCTTTGAGTTTCCTGAATACCCTGGCGCATTGCTGAATTTTCTTAGCACGCTGGGTACTCATTGGAACATCAGTTTATTCAATTACCGCAACCACGGTGCCGACTATGGCCGAGTCTTGTGTGGTTTTGAGTTACAAGAGTCTGACTTGGCCCGATTTTCAGCCCATTTGCGCGAGTTGGGATACCAGTGCAAAGATGAAACCGACAACCCTTCCTATCAGTTTTTTCTGTCTTAATCTTGCTCAACCTGATGACCAGTCCATCGGCTGGTCATCATCCCAATGATTGATATTGTTCTATATTATCTTCTTCGCCATAGTGCTATGGTTGCACTTTCACAGAGCACACGCATACTTTCGTATCATTTTTCTTTCGGAGCCAGCCATGTTTAATGCTTTAGTTCTTAATCAAATCGAGAAAAAAACCGTTGCACAAATCGAACCCTTAGATGAGTCTCGCCTTCCTGAAGGCGACGTCCTAATTGATGTCGATTATTCTTCTCTCAATTACAAAGATGGTTTGGCCATTACCGGAAAAGGCAAAATTATCCGTAACTTCCCTATGGTGCCCGGCATCGATCTCGCTGGACGAGTCCTTTCTTCTGATGACGCTCGCTACAAGCAGGGTGATGAAGTCGTGCTAACTGGCTGGGGAGTGGGAGAAAATCACTGGGGCGGAATGGCGCAAAAAGCACGCCTAAAAGCGGATTGGTTAGTACCACTACCTAAAGGGTTAGACAGCAAAAAGGCCATGATGGTTGGTACCGCAGGCTTTACCGCCATGCTATGCGTGCAAGCCTTGCTTGATTCTGAGATCACCCCACAGTCAGGTGAAATTTTGGTGACGGGTGCCAGTGGTGGTGTCGGCTCTGTCGCGATTTGTTTACTGGCGAAACTCGGCTACCAAGTCGCGGCCGTAACAGGGCGCATCGAACAAAATGGCCCACTACTAAAAGAGCTCGGTGCAACGCGCGTTATTGACCGCACAGAGTTCGAAGAGCCTAGCCGCCCACTGGAAAAGCAGATCTGGGCAGGAGCTATCGATACCGTTGGCAGCAAAGTGCTGGCCAAAGTGCTAGCACAAATGGACTACAACAGCACGGTTGCTGCATGCGGTCTTGCTGGAGGCTTTGATCTACCCACCACCGTCATGCCATTTATTTTGCGAAATGTTCGCTTGCAAGGTATCGATTCTGTTTCTTGCCCCTCAGAAAAACGTATTCAGGCATGGCAGTCCTTATCTGAGCTGCTACCAGCCAGTTATTTTGAGCAGGCATGTACCGAAATAAGCCTCAATGAAGCGGCAAAATACGCCGAGGACATCACCAATGGACAGGTGACTGGTCGCGTGGTGATAAAACTATAAGCACCATTCAAGGCCAATAGCTAAGGCTTTGGTGCCTTAGCTTACATACTTACTAGGCTTGGCTGCATGACAAAAGGATGAAAAAAATCCCGCCTTTCAGCGGGGAAGCCCAAGAAAAATGGGGATAGTGTCGGAATGTGTTCGTTCTAATGGTCGTGAGGTTCTTCGCGCCAGCGAAATCTTTCAAGCCAGATCCCTACAATGGATGCACTCAAACCTATGACTGGCAGCCACGAAACGTTGGCCGTTGTTCGAAAGACCAAGGCACAAGCTGCGACCACACAGAGGACAGAATAAATCGTCAACCTATCTCTTGCCGTCAACATGTGCGCCTTAGACTCAATGTTACTAACTTGTTAATTACGTTAAAGGAAAAAGATCACTTTGCCAAGAGGTGATTGAATATTTTTTTACTCCCTGTATCCTCTATATTTTATAAAATTGAACACAGATTACATTTATGGCGCTGAACTCAGAACTTGCTACCCACACTCTTGAAGCGGAAGGCTTGCGCTGCCCGGAACCTGTGATGATGGTGAGAAAGCTCATCAGGCAAATGAAAGATGGTGAAGTGCTGTTAGTGAACGCTGACGACCCATCGACCACTCGTGATATACCGAGTTTCTGTCGCTTTATGGATCATCAGCTGATTGATTCTCAAACCAATGAGCTGCCTTATCAATACCTCATTCGAAAAGGCACAGAATAACCAGAGATGCCCGACGTCACTCTTCCTGTGAGTGACTTTGCTGTTTTAACTGATCCACTTGTTGTTTTAAATTTCTCAGCTCTTTATGCATTGGAATAATATGAGCAACACGTATCCACGACTCAGCCATCAGTGCCGACATAAGAATCGCACCGACCACCATGGGCAGCCAAAGATCTGTTAGGCCCATACCTAAGACGGTTAAAACAAAACCAAAAGTAAACAAATAGCTTTGGTTTTTTGCTGTCATGCCAGTATAACGTGTAAGCATGGTGTCGCCCTCATTCGCCAATCTTCTGTCACCAGATTAGCATGGCTGATGACGGGTAAATTTGCCAATGATCAAACAGGCTGCCAATTGCTGCAAAGATGCTACAAATCTGGCAGCCACCCAGCCGGTTATAGCGACATCCAAGCCAGAATGGCCATGATGACAAACGCCACTGCGGTTATCTTCCTTACCAGTGACATAGGGATTTTATCTGCGGACAGCTGTCCAAGGAGTATGACTGGCACATTCGCCAGCATCATGCCAATGGTTGTTCCCAAAACAACCCAGCCCAATGCATGAGAATATTGTGCGCCTAAAATCGATGTCGCTATCTGAGTTTTATCACCAATTTCAGCAATAGAAAACGCAATAAAGCTGGCTAAAAAGGGGCCCCGGCTGGAAAACGATTGTTGGTCTTCCAGCTTATCTGGGAAGAGTACCCACAATGCCATGGACGCAAAACTCAGCACCACCAGCCACTTTAATACCGTGGGGGACAAAAAGTCAGCCAGAACCACACCAAACCATGCCGCAACAAAGTGGTTGAGAAGGGTCGCCGTAAAAATTCCAAGGATAATACTTAGCGGTTTTCGATAGCGGCTAATCAGCAATAACGACAAAAGTTGCGTTTTATCGCCAATTTCAGCCAAGGCTATACTGGTTATAGATGTTGCTAGAACACTCACATTAAGCTCAGTGAGGCTGGGGTTTATTATATTTAAACCATAGACAAACGCCGCGCCCCTGCCTCGGTTCACGATGCTTGTCTAAGGTCTTGCTAAACTAAAAAGGCTTCTAGTCTCGAACGCCATGGTGATTGGGCACCAATTATGTTGACGGACGAAGTTAACACAGTGAAATGAGTTAACTAAGCTACTCCCCAAAGACGGGCAAATTCTAGTCAAACCGATCGCTAAAAGCAAGTCAGTCAATAAGCAAAACACCACCTTTCCTCAGGTCAGAAGCACTATTTTCCAGTTAGTTTATTAATTAAGCATGATTACCCCTACTCGGCCACGCGATATATAGGTATACTGGGCCGCTATTTTTATCGAATTATTTATCAATTTCGCGCGAACCTGACTATGCAAAAATACGATATCAAAACTTTCCAGGGAATGATCCTCGCGCTGCAGGATTATTGGGCTCAAAATGGCTGTACCATAGTTCAGCCGCTGGACATGGAAGTGGGTGCCGGCACGTCTCACCCTATGACTTGCCTTCGAGCACTTGGTCCAGAACCAATGTCGACGGCTTACGTTCAACCCTCTCGTCGTCCGACTGATGGACGTTATGGTGAGAACCCAAACCGTCTACAGCACTACTACCAGTTTCAAGTGGCGTTAAAGCCATCTCCGGACAATATTCAAGAGCTGTATTTAGGATCACTGGAAGTACTTGGTGTCGACCCATTAGTTCACGATATTCGATTTGTTGAAGACAACTGGGAAAATCCAACATTAGGCGCTTGGGGTCTAGGATGGGAAGTGTGGTTAAACGGGATGGAAATCACCCAATTTACCTACTTCCAACAAGTCGGTGGTCTTGAGTGTAAGCCAGTAACGGGTGAAATCACATATGGTATCGAGCGTCTTGCTATGTACATCCAAGAAGTCGATTCTGTGTACGATCTGGTTTGGAATATTGCCCCAGATGGCAGCAAAGTGACTTATGGCGATATTTTCCACCAAAACGAAGTTGAGCAATCCACCTATAACTTCGAACATGCAGATGTGGACTTCCTATTTGGCTTTTTTGATCAGTGCGAAAAAGAGACCAAAGCCTTACTTGAGCTTGAAAAGCCACTTCCGCTTCCTGCATACGAGCGTATTTTAAAAGCAGGCCATGCCTTCAACCTACTTGATGCACGCAAAGCTATTTCAGTTACCGAGCGTCAGCGTTACATCCTGCGTATTCGTAACCTAACCAAAGCGGTTGCGCAAGCGTACTACGCGTCACGAGAAGCACTTGGCTTCCCAATGTGTAAAAAGGATGAGGAGAAGTAATCATGGCAAAGAATTTTTTAATTGAACTGGGCACCGAAGAGCTGCCACCAACACAGCTACGCACCTTAGCTGAAGCGTTTGCGGCCAACTTTGAAGCTGAGTTAAAAAGCGCGGAGCTTGATCACCAAGGTGTGAAGTGGTTTGCCGCTCCTCGCCGTTTAGCCCTTAAAGTCTCGGCTCTAGCAGAAGGTCAAGCCGATAAGACAGTAGAAAAACGTGGCCCTGCGATTTCGGTTGCGTTCGACGCTGAAGGCAATGCCACCAAGGCCGCGCAAGGCTGGGCACGTGGCAATGGCATTACCGTTGACCAAGCTGAGCGTCTGACCACAGACCAAGGCGAGTGGTTGCTGTTCAAACAAGAAGTCAAAGGTAAGCCGACTTCAGATATCGTCGTTGACCTAGCCGCCAAAGCTTTGGCCAACCTGCCAATCGCAAAACCCATGCGTTGGGGTAACAAAACCACCCAGTTCATCCGCCCAGTAAAAACCCTCACCATCTTGATGGGTGATGAACTGATCGCAGGCGAAATCCTAGGCGTACAATCGAACCGTACCATTCGCGGCCACCGCTTTATGGGCGAACAAGAGTTCACCATTGAGTCGGCTGATCAGTACCCAGACATTCTGGCTGAGCGTGGCAAAGTCATCGCCGACTATGAAGCGCGTAAAGCTATCATCTTGGCTGATGCGCAAAAAGCCGCCACGCAAGTGGGTGGCACCGCGGATCTAGAAGACGATCTGGTTGAAGAAGTCACATCTTTGGTTGAATGGCCAGTGGTATTGACGGCTAAATTTGAGCAAGAGTTCTTGAAAGTGCCTTCAGAAGCATTGGTTTACACCATGAAGGGCGATCAAAAGTACTTCCCAGTTTACGACGATAATAAAAACCTACTGCCTAACTTTATTTTCGTCTCCAACATCGAATCTAAAGAACCAAGATACGTCATTGAAGGCAACGAAAAAGTGGTTCGCCCACGTCTAGCCGATGCAGAGTTTTTCTTCAATACTGACCGTAAACGTCCGTTAGTGGATCGCCTACCTGAGCTAGAAACGGCTATCTTCCAAAAACAACTTGGTACGATTAAAGATAAAACCGACCGCATCACTGAGCTGGCGGGCTATATTGCGGACAAGATTGGCGCTGATGTTGAAAAATCAAAGCGCGCTGCGCTGCTAGCAAAGTGTGATTTGATGACATCTATGGTGTTTGAGTTCACCGATACCCAAGGTGTTATGGGCATGCATTATGCTCGCCACGACGGTGAGGACGAGCAGGTTGCACTGGCTCTGAACGAGCAATACATGCCTCGTTTTGCTGGTGACGAGCTACCAAGCAATGGCATCTCATCTGCTGTTGCCATGGCCGATAAGCTGGACACCATCGTTGGCATTTTTGGCATAGGTCAAGCGCCGAAAGGCAGTGACCCATTTGCTCTGCGCCGCGCCTCGCTCGGTGTACTGCGCATTATTGTAGAAAACGGCTACCAACTGGATTTAACCGACCTGATAAGCAAAGCTAAATCACTGTTTGGCGATAAGCTAACCAATGCTAACGTTGAATCAGATGTGATTGAGTTTATGCTTGGCCGCTTTAGGGCTTGGTATCAAGATGCTGGCTTTAGCATTGATATCATCCAAGCGGTACTGGCTCGTCATCCAACTAAACCGTCTGACTTCGATCAACGTGTTAAAGCGGTCTCTCACTTCCGAGGTTTAGATGAAGCAGAATCGCTTGCGGCCGCGAACAAACGTGTTGGTAATATTTTGGCCAAATTCTCTGGCGAGCTAGCTGAAGAAATCGACTTGTCATTGCTGCAAGAAGACGCCGAAAAAACACTGGCTGAAAATGTTGAAGTCCTAGCGGAAGCTTTAGAGCCCGCATTTGCAACGGGTAACTACCAGCAAGCCTTGAGCCAGTTAGCAGCACTACGAGAGCCAGTCGATGCATTCTTCGACAATGTCATGGTGATGGTAGAAGATGAGGCATTAAAACTTAATCGTCTCACCTTGCTTAACAAGTTGCGCAACCTTTTCCTCAAAGTTGCCGACATTTCGCTGTTACAAAAGTAGCTTCAAGCTCACAATTTGCCCAAAACAAACCCAGCTGACAAAGCTGGGTTTTTTTATCGAAATTAAACAATAATGACTATGAAGCTCAATTGCATTGCGGTATGTTCAATGGTTCATAAATTTTGGCTTTGCTATTTGTACCGTGCACCTGCCCCTTCAGGTTGCCTAGAGTTTTCTAATTACTACAACAGTGGGTAAAGTAAATAATGCAATTTTCTAACTTTGGTGAAAAATTCAATCGATATTCTGGTATTACGCAACTAATGGATGATTTAAATGATGGACTCCGCACTCCAGGCGCCATCATGCTCGGAGGCGGTAACCCAGCCGCAATACCTGAAATGCTCGAATATTTTCGCCAAGTCAGTGAAGAAATGTTGCAAAATGGCGACCTAATTGCCTCGATTACCAACTATGATGGACCACAAGGTAAAAATACCTTTATCAAATCGCTAGCCGCGTTACTGAAAGAAAACTATGGTTGGGACATCAGTGAAAAAAACATTACCTTAACCAACGGTAGCCAAAGTGGCTTTTTCTACCTTTTCAATCTGTTGGCTGGTAAGCAAGCTGACGGCTCGAACAAACGCATTCTTTTGCCCCTCGCGCCAGAATATATCGGTTATGCCGATGCAGGCGTTGCGGATGATATCTTTGTCTCTTATAACCCAGAAATCGAGCTACTTGAAAATCGACAGTTTAAATATCATGTCGATTTTGAAAAAATCGCCATCGATGATTCTATTGCCGCTATTTGTGCATCCCGCCCGACCAACCCGACGGGCAATGTGTTAACCGATCTCGAAGTTCAGAAGCTGGATAAGCTGGCACGCGCCAACAACATTCCTCTCATTATCGATAATGCCTATGGCGTGCCTTTCCCGGGAATTATTTTCGAAGACGTCAAACCATTTTGGAATGAAAACACCATTCTATGTAAAAGCCTTTCTAAACTTGGCCTACCAGGACTACGCTGTGGCATCATCATTGCCAATGAAGAGATCACCAAAGCACTGACCAACCTAAACGGGGTGATTAGCTTAGCCCCAGGCAGCATGGGACCGGCAATTGCGAACCATATGATCCAAAAAGGCGACTTGCTTAAAATGAGCCGAGAGGTCATTAAACCTTTCTACAAAAATAAGTCTCAGCAGGCAGTAGAGTGGTTACAAAATGCCATCCCAGATGAGCGCTTTAGAATTCACAAACCGGAAGGTGCGATGTTTCTTTGGCTTTGGTTTAAGGACTTGCCCATTACCACTATGGAGCTTTATCAGCGCTTAAAAGCCAGAGGAGTGTTGATCGTACCCGGAGAATATTTCTTCTTTGGCCAACAAGATGACTGGCAACATGGCCATCAGTGTTTGCGAATGAACTATGTTCAACCGGAAGATACGATGAAAAAAGGCATAGGGATCATTGCGCAAGAGATTGAAAAAGCATTTGCAGAAAGCTAGTCACTCACTTTCCATGCCGTACATGTTAAAAGAGCGCTAAATAGCGCTCTTTCTCTACCTTTCACAACTATTGATTAGCTGTTTTCTATCAGCTTACTGCCGTTAATCGCAATTTTACGTGGCTTCATCGCTTCTGGAATTTCACGCTCTAAATCAACATGAAGAAGACCGTTTTCCATTTCAGCGCCGATGACTTTTACATAGTCGGCCAGCTGGAACTTACGTTCAAAATCGCGCTCAGCAATACCTTGATAGACATAGTTCTTTTCTTCTGCGGCTTTTTGCTCTCCACGAACCACTAACATATTTTCTTTTTGAGTGATTTCAAGCTGATCTTCAGCAAAACCTGCAACCGCCATAGTAATACGGTACTTGTTTTCATCTTGCTGTTCGATGTTGTATGGAGGGTAACCCGAAGAACCGTTCTTGCTGTTGTTGGCTTCCATCAAATTAAACAGACGGTCAAAACCAATCGCATTACGGTATAAAGGTGAGAAATCTAAATTACGCATAGTACTATCCTCTTTAATAAGCAATAGCGTCGCCAGTTGTTGGCGAGCACGTTCATCTCAACTCCACGGCTCTAGCTTGGGACGTAAGAGTGAACGAGTTTTCAAATTTGCCAAGCTTTGCTTCCTCTACATGAGCGAAACTTGTTTGGCGCGGGTCAGAGGCCCTGTTGGCATCCTCTTCATAACTAGATATAGGGGCAATAAATTGATAATCAAGGGCGCTGGAAAATTTTTCTGCACTCCTTCAAGCTGCTATCCAACCAAGCGATATGGATATTATTTCCCGACAAATGAACATCAGCGCATATCCATTTTATGTTAGCATCCATGGCTAAAACGTTCTTGCAGAACAATGCAATGTAAAAGCGCTCTCTATGCAATATCAAACTATTAGCAGCATTTGTCATCATACTATTGAGGTATTTAATGGCTAACCTCCCTCCCCATTCATTTGTGATGATGGCAGGCATTAGCCTAGTCCTCATCATCGGCACCCTAATTTACCTATTTTTGTCTCACCGCAATAAGGATAAAGATTACACTGAGCTGAAACTACGAATCCGCTCCTGGTGGTGGATGATAGCCATACTCTTTATTGCACTTGCTTTGCCTAAATCCTTCACGCTGGTATTTATTGCCATTTTGAGCTTCATGGCACTGAAAGAATTTCTCTCTATCGTGCCGATACGCATCGCTGATAGACGGGTGATATTTTGGGCCTATCTGTGCATACCGCTTCAGTATTACTGGGTCTCCATCGGTTGGTACGGCATGTTTATCATTTTTATCCCAGTCTACATGTTTTTATATTTACCTATGGTGGCCGTACTCGTTGGCGAGACTAAAGGATTTATTCGCTCTGCTGGTATTATTCATTGGGCATTGATGCTCACGGTTTTTTGCGTAAGTCACATGGCTTATCTATTAACGCTGCCAAGTCTTAATCTTCAAGCTGGCTCCGTGGGCATGATTCTGTTTTTGTTGAGTGCCACCCAATTTAACGACGTGTGCCAATATGTATGGGGCAAGTGCTTTGGTAAGCATAAGATTGTGCCAAAAGTTAGCCCGAACAAAACCTGGCAAGGCTTTATTGGTGGCGCTGCTACTACCACAATACTGAGCTACTTTGTTGCCCCATACTTGACTCCGCTATCGGCCAATCAAGGTTTACTCGCCGGGCTTATCATCGCCTTTAGTGGCTTTATTGGTGATTTAGTCATGTCATCGGTCAAGCGCGATCTAAAAATAAAAGACACCAGCCAATTGATACCAGGCCATGGTGGCATACTCGATCGCATGGACAGTTTGATGTTTACCACTCCATTGTTTTTCCACTTTATCTACTATCTCCACTACTAGGGTATAAGGATGAACATGTTAAAAATCGCATTTATTGTCTTGTTTGTTCGACCATTAGTTTTGATTGGCTTAGGTCTCAATATTATCAACCGAGAGCGCCTGCCAACTCAGGGGCCAATGGTCATTGCCGCAAATCACAACAGTCACCTTGATACCTTGGTTCTGCTGTCTTTGTTTCCACTGGCTATGGTACATAAAGTGAGGCCAGTCGCGGCAGCCGACTATTTTCTGGCGAATAAATTCATGGCTTGGCTTTCCCTTAAAGTGCTGGGCATCATCCCGATTCATCGCTCGCCTAATCCAGCTGAGCGTCACTCTGTGTTTGACCAGTGCCATAAAGCGTTGCAAAACGGAGACATACTTTTAATTTTTCCGGAAGGAAGCCGTGGAAAACCAGAGGTGATGAGCGAGATAAAAAAGGGCATTTATCATCTAGTCAAATCCCATTCAGACTGCCCTGTTCTTCCCGTGGTAATGAGGGGGCTGGGTCTATCATTGCCTAAAGGCACCGCTATGTTGGTACCTTTTAACTGTGACGTCGTTCTCGGCGAGCCAATCAAACGTTTTAACGACGCCGACGATTTTATTCTAACGATGAGCAAAAACTATGCAAAACTGGCCAATGAATGCATTGTCACTCACGCTGACTAAAGGGAAGCCCAACCGATACATGCCAGTAGTGTAACAAGTAATATCACCTGTATTAGCGTGCAAAAAAGCTGAGCTTTTAAAAGCCGCATGGCTCCTTTAAAGCGAGCATCCAGTGACTGGCCTGTTTGGCTCGGCTTTTTTAACCCTAAGGTAGTCAATTGACTATCAAGCGCCTGCAATGACAGCTCTAGGCTAGAGGGTTGTTCAGAGTCAACACAGCGCTGAATACTGGCCGCTACACAAGAAAACAAATCCGCGTCTAGGCTAACTCGAAGCGCATAATATTGCTGAATCAGCCCGGTAATAACGATAATAAACCAGCCAATCAGCTGGCCATTATGGGGTTATGCGCACATTTCAGCGAAAAGTCCAAAGTGACGCTCTAGCCCTTACGTGGCATGGGCTAGAGAGAAAAAAAGGGGGTAAGCTAAGCAACTTGATTTAAGGCTACTTCTTCATTGACTAACGACTCAACATTTTCCAATAACTTTTCTAATACGATATTGTTCTTGTTAGTACCAAACGTATAGTGACCAGCCAACTGAATATGTCTCCAAGCGACCGGAGATAAATGAGTGAGCATATCGATGGTTTGTTGATTGTTATCTGCCTCAAATTTTTCTGCCAAACTAGATAGCAGCGCTGAGTTGTAATAGATAATGCAGTTAGCGATCAAACGAGCGCAGTCATTCCATTGTTCAACTAAATAATCATTACCTCCTCTAAATTGGTTCCCATTGATTGAGGCAATAGCTTTACGTAACTGATGGTACGCTTCTCCACAGTTTAATGCTTGTTGAACGAATTGCCTTAACGTCTTGTTATTTATGCAATTAAGTACATAAAAACATTTCACTAACCGATCATATTCATGAAGTGCTGCAAGTGTTCGGCTGTTTCTTTTGTTGGCTGAAAGCTTTTTAACAATAGTACTTTGTGTGGATGTGTTTGATAGATATTTGCAATGTCAAATACCTGAATAATATCGTGGAGCAGAGTCATCGTTGGGTGAAACAGAAAACTCGTCAAGCCTTGTCGGGTTGGAAATCGGTCGAAGGGGCAATAGCGTCACTGCATGGTCGAGAAATGTGGACAATGTTAAAACGAGGACAAATTGACGTGGAGGGCGAGAGCGCGGTAGATCGATTTTACGCTCTCACAGGGTAATTGTGTCTGGAGATTATTGCCTGCACATCATGAATAAACGTTGCGACAGAACCGTTTGACAGCATCAAAAAATAGCGATGCAATAAGCGCTCCGTAGATAAAAAAAGTAGAGAACGGTGCTGAAAGCATGCACGAACCACGTTAGAAAATCCATTCTTAGTCATCAAAAAATAATTTTATATATTGTTTTGCAATAGAAATATCGGAAAAAGCGTCTGCGCGACGGTAGTACACTTTTTTCTCTTCTTCAAGAGTATCTAACATCGCCTCAGCCAGTGCGTTTGGGTCGTCCACAGCGGTTAAACGTCCCCATTCACCCTCTTCGAGCACTTCAGCAGGACCGCTTGGACAGTTGGTACTCACTACAGGCGTACCAAGCGCCAGGGCTTCTACAATGACATTCGAAAAACCCTCCCGAGAAGATGAGACCGCCAACAAGTTCGCCTGAGCGATATATGGAAATGGGTTGGTTTGTGATCCTAAAAGCATCACCTGGCTAGAAAGGCCAAGCCGTTCTATCTTGTTCTCTAATGAAGATCTTAACGCACCTTCACCAACGATCACCAGCCGTAACGGCCGCATTTTATGTATGGCGACCATCGCGTCCAGTAGCATGGAAAAATTCTTAGCAGGAGTTAATCGGCCAACGGCTACAGCCACGGGAATATCAGTTTTTGTAAACCAAGGGTGGGTAATAGAGTCTTGCGAACGCTGGCGTACAAGCGCCAAATTGATAGGGTTATGAATGACTTTCACTTGATCGCATGGTATGGCATATGAGGTGACTAAGCACTCCTTCACTCCCTTCGATACAGCCACCACTTTTGCCGCTCGTTTATAACTCCAGCGTATAGCACGAATCATCAAGATACGTCGCCACCCAGGCATTTCCGCAAGCTGAGAGGCACTATTACTATGTTCTGTTACAATGTGTTTTGCACGCGAACAGCTCATAAAATGGGCTAAACTGCTAATAACATTCGGCATTTGTAGCCCTGATACAAAGATGTCTGGCTTTTCGGTAACAAAAAAACGGATAAGGGAAGGTAAGGCATAAACGGAGCGTCGTACATTGAGACTACGCACAGTAACGTTTTCATTCACCTCTTGCCGCAGTTCATTGTTAATACCTTGTGTTAGCAAGGTGACACACAAGCCTTCGTGTGCGAAACGATTTGCCAGTGTGACAAAAACTTTTTCAGCGCCACCTACAATGAGGCTTGGTACGAACAAAACACAGCTTTTGGGGGAGTCAGACACGGAAGTTTCTTTTGGTTGTAATAATCATGATGTGTATTCTTATCATACTCTGACGGTGGAGGCGATAATAAAATGGCCATGACCTCGATCCTTTTGGTACCCCTTCCACATAGCGTTAAAGGCGTTTCAAGACACGACATCAGGCGGCCAACGGTTCTGTCGCAACGTTTATTCATGACGTGCAGGCAATAATCTCCAGACACAATTGCCCTGCGAGATCGTAAAATCGATCTACCGCGCTCTCGCCCTCCACGTCAATTTTTCCTCGTTTTAACATCTTCCAGATTTCTCGACCATACATATTGCCCCTTCGACCGATTTTCCAACCCAAGGCTTGACTAGTTTTCTGTTTCACCCAACGATGACTCTGCTCCACGATATTATTCAGGTATTTGACATTGCAAATATCTATCAAACACAGCATGAAGTAACCCGTTAGCCAAAGCTGAACATTCATCGCATCTAGGGCTGCGTAATTCGCATTGTTCCCATCAATCACCACTTTCTCAGGTAAGCCATTTTGAGCGATGTCCTTATTTAGAAAGGCTTTAGCAGCGGCTTCATCTCTATGTTTACTCAGGTAGTAAGCAATAACATCGCCGCATTTATCGACGGCTCGGTAATAATACCAATACTTGCCCTTGATTTTGATGTAGGTCTCGTCCATTCGCCAAGACCGTAATGTTTAGATTACGGAGAATGATACCTCAATATTCATAGATGCGACAGGCCACCTAATACTCTAGTTATAATACTCTCCATATAGAAATGGAACTTCAACAAACTCTGAGCCTAATCGTATTGCGTAACGTGAAACAGAGCTACGATCACTAACAATCTTAATTCTATTAAACAGCATTTCAGCTTCAAGAATGATATTACCTGGCAGTAGTGACACTCCTGAAAACTCAGCTGAATCGAGAATAATTTCTATCTTCCTAAGCGCGCCTCTAGTTTCATAATATGCTGGATGTAGCTTTAAAAACGTTCTCCGCCCTCTATGCGAATATAATTGACCAATCGCGCGAGCCCACTCAGTCTTAGGTAGTCGCCCTGGAGTTGGTAATAACATTACGACATCTCCACCTTTAAGATAAGGTTTATACTTTTCTTTTAAATAAGAGAGCTCTCCAAGTAAGCTAACTCTCTCAACAGGTGCCGCAGGAAATACCCCCTCAACAGTACCTATCCACATCTTGGCATCATCACGCCAATAGTGATCATATTTATACTTCTTTGATCCCGTTTCAGCAGGGGGTTTATAATCTTCCTTGAATGCGCATACCGGTACGTCTTTATACGATTGTTGTCCCTCTTCTATATAGCAATGAGCTCGACACTTACTTGATTTTATGACTTCTGATGCTATTGCATCTAACCAGCTAGTATAAAGAATGAATCCATCAGATAACTGTTCTATGAGATTCCTGACAGCTTCAGGGTAAGTTCTCAAGAAAGTCACCCTTCTTGCAGCTCGGTTAAGAATAGTTCTCTTTATCAAGTGAGTTGAAACCTCATCGAAAAGCGTATATTCCAGTCCGCGGACATAAATCACTTCTACATCCTTAAGATCAATATTTTTTGCTCGAGAAATATATTCATATGCCACCATTGCCATTACTGGATTGGCGATGAGGAAGACATGCTTGACCGACTTCAAAAACACCTCCATTGATTGCAATAACATAGACATTATTTCTAAATAATTATTTAGAATCAAGCGGACACACCACAATGGGTTCTGTCGCAAAGTTTATTCATGACGAGCAGGCAACAACCTCCGGACGCAACTATCCTGCGAGAGCGTAAAATCTATCTACCGTACACTCGCCCTCCACGTCAATTTGTCCTCGTTTTAACATCGTCCACATCTCTCGACCATGGAGTGAAGCCATCGCTCCTTCGACGGACTTCCAACCCAAGGCTTGCCGAGTTTTCTGCTTCACCCAACGGTGACTCTGCTCCACGATATTATTGAGATATTTGACTCCATTGCAAATTTTTAAATTCTATCCAAAATCATAGTATATCGAGTACGTCAACAAAGCCATGCGACAGAACCGTAAGAATGTCACCCAACAAACCCACTCATCGTTCACAAGGTCGACCATGTAAACGAGTTGGATCTCGTGCTTTACAGAAAGTAAAATCGTATATTATACTCGCGCTAACGATTTTTATGATATGTCTATCGTACAACATATAAAAGTGCTTGCTGATGCCTAAATCGACATCTTTTCGCTCTTCAGTGCCACTCACGCAATCTTATGTTTCGGGTGCTGGACTTCTGCAGCGATTTATCTCTATGCGCTATCTACGCTGTGTTGCTGCGCCTTATCGAGCAGAACGCAGTGCACGTATGGCGTGTTTTGCAAATGAAGAAATTGGCAATGAACTTGCCGTGAATGGAATTTATGAGCGGCTCCATATTGATGCTTTACTAAGCATTATAGGACGTTTGTCCCTTGATATGTCTTCCCTTGCTTTTTGTGATGTTGGGGCCAATATTGGTAATCACTCGATGGTTCTGGCCCCTTTTTTCAAGAAAACCTACGCATTTGAGCCCAATCCTGATGCCTATTATTTACTGACATACAACATGTCATCTCTTGATAAAGTAGAGAGCTTTCATGTGGGGTTAGGTGATACAGCTGGGATGATTGATTTGTATCAAAATGAGGGCAATATAGGTGCATCAACCATGATGCATGCATCTACTGATGGGGCTGTTTCTAAGGTGCGTGTTGAGCGATTGGACGATATATGCCCTAGCGATATTCCTATTGGCGTAATGAAGATAGATGTAGAAGGTATGGAGTATCAGGTGCTGAATGGAGCAACGGAAACGATTAACAATCATCGCCCTGTGATTGCCTTCGAACAACATGAGAGCGATATGGTTAGTGATGGGCCATCTGTTATCTCATGGTTGCAAGAACGTGATTATAGCGTGTGCTGGCTTGACCTTTCATCTGCACAAGAGTGTGGCACTGTTGTGCGGGTTTTTCAGCGTGTGTGGGAGTTGCTGTGTGGCCGGACGACACGCATTCGGTTGGTTGTAGAAGGCGATATTCCAAAGAGATCACATACGATGCTCATCGCTATCCCTGCAGAGAGAATGGCAGCTTTGTGACCTGTTTGCATCGCTGGCCCATATGCGTAACAAGCCTATGAAAGATATATGCACGCTGAGAGAAAGATTTTTTTATACGTCTTGAAGAGGCTTTTGGGGGTTCTGTCGCATCTATGAATATTGAGGTGTCATTCTCCGTAATCTAAACATTACTCCTAATCTATAATGAACTTCAAAAGCTATCAATTTCCCAAAGACATCATTTTCGAAACCGTCCGTTACTATCTGGCGTATAAGCTCAGTTACCGTGAAATAGCGGAAATCCAAACGGAGAGCGAGGGGTTAAAGTTGATCACGCCACCATTCATCGCTGGGTAGTGACATTCACTCCAATTTTAGAAGGCTGTGCGAGACGAAAGAAGAAGCCAGGGTAATGTCGTATTTTTACCAAGATCTCGGCCGAGGGTCTTAAACCCTTAACGTACGTTTTCGTACCGCTGGACTTCAAACCACTACATGAAGAATGAGCTTTTCGGGGAAATGTGCGCAGTACCCCATTATCGAGCGATAAATAGTTACCCATAACCATCAGTAACACGCCAAAGAATGTCATCCACAAGCTCAGCTGATTGAGCGCCTTGCCCCGCTTTAATAGACTCACCTGAGTTGCAAGTTTGACGAGAGAGCTCATTCGCTTACCTCAATTGATGGTGACACTTCGCCATGTTCTTGGCCGGAGAAAGCAGGGTTATCTCGCTGATAGTCAATAAACTCCGTCAGACGCATCATATTTTTTAGCGCCATTAAATGATGCTGACGAATAACGACTTGAGGCCGTTTCTTTTCAATCAACGCCTTAGCTTGCTCCGGTGTTCTGACGTATTGGCTCAATAACAGCCATGCCATTAGAGCGACGCTACTGCGAGAATAGCCCAAAGCACAATAGACCAATATTGGCTGGCATTGCTTATCGCGTATAGATTGAATGGCTTTCGCCGCTTGCCAGCATTGCTGCGCACTCAAAGGCAGCAAATCTAACGTAGCAAAGTGGCGATAATGAGTATTATCACCGACAAACACAGGTAATTCGGGGCACATATCCACTAAGCCTGCGTAAGTAGCCGATTGCTTACCAGATGGCCTTCTCCCCAGCCAAACTCCCGGGATGATTTCATTAGCCGGGCTTTGGCCTAGTGTCCACAACTTTGAATTTATCCACGCTCCTAGCAAGTAAGGCGCAAATACGATAAAGGCAGGCAAGCTCAAGCGGCCATGGGGCTGCTTTTGCCAGCCAAGTCCACCTATCCAGGCATAGTTCAGCCCAACCAATAACAAAGAAACACTTGGCCAGATCAAAATCAAAGCAGCGCCAGACCAATAGTTCGCTGCAACCGCAAATAAAATACCAGCAAACCCGTAATAGCTCGCTAGACGAAATTGCGCAGGGTATGGGTTGTATTTTCTGGCTCGCAAAGGACTCACCCCTTTCTCGGGCCAGCACCAAAGACAAAAGAACCCCGCCAGTAGGCCAGTGGGCACATCGATAAAATGATGTTGCCACGTGGTCAGTACCGATACACCGATGAGCAAAAACCAAAAATGAATGGCCCACTTTAGTGGGCCAGTTATGTATTTGCTACAACAAGCCCAAAGTACGACCAATAACGTAATGTGTAGCGATGGCGCTTGGTTGTATGGCTTATCAAAACCCATCAGCACATCGAACATCTGGCCAAATACGCCATGTAGCTCTGGCCGCTCGACGGCAAATTTCAATGGCCACAGAAAAAAACAGCCAATACAAATTAGCTGAGCGGTTAATAGTCTTAAGCCAAGAGTGTTGATCTGTTGGGGCGTACGCGGCAACAAAAAAGCCAAACCATATAAGAGGTCAATAGACCAATAGGGAACGATGGTCCAAGGCACTAAGGGTATATGGCGCTCCCACGCGAAAACCACACTAGCTACTTGCGGTAAGCTCGCTGCGTAGGCGTTCGCCAAGCTGTAACTGGTGAAAAAAAGGGGCACCAGCAGTAATAGCCATGCCACACCTCGCCCCCACAGGATGGCTGGCGAGCGAGTTGAAGTCAGTGATTCTGCCATAGTGGTATCGCTAATCGCTTAAGATCCCTTGCTGGTATCATGGTTTCCCTGACTCATTTTCTGCGCGATAGAAACGGTAAATATGCCCATCTCATCTATCCGTTGCTCGATTTTGCTAAATCCAGCCTGTTTGACTAGCTGGTCCATTTCGGCCTGACTACGCCGTCTCATCACCCAAGCCTGCCCACCTCTATGACTCGTAAGCGAACGGGCGATCATCTCTAACTGAGGATGCCACGGCTGACAGGTGTAGATAAGATAGCCGCTATCTTGCATTCCTTTTGCCAGCCCTCTGAGCGAGTCGAACACGCTGGCATTATCGCTAAAGAGCTCGTAAAGACCAGAGACCACCGCTAAATTGGGCTTAGGATCTAATCTCGCTAAATCAGCTTTATCGAAGGCATCACCTTGTGCAAACTGAATAATGTCAGACAGCCCCTTTTGCTCAATGAGCGCCTTACCATCTCTAACATTGATATCACTAAAGTCTCTGAGTAATACCGATTGGGGTTTGACTGAGGATTTTTCAATCGCTTCGATAACATATCTTCCGTGACCCGCAGCCACATCCACTAAGTGAACGTCTTTTTGTTGGCTTGCTAAGCAACTCATCGCGTTAGAAAGCATCTCTTCTATGTGTATTTTGCGCTGGCGGATGCCTTGCCAACCTGCAGAGTTGAGATAGACCTTATCAATAAGTTGACCAAACTTATTGCTCCCCGCCGCTTGATTACGATATACGTAATCCAAGGTGCTGCCAGAATCAAACCCCGTCTCAAAGCCCAACTTGATGCCTGTGGAGTAACGGCTGGCAAACGACAAACCTGAGCGATAGAGCGACCAGAACCTATCATAAGCAGAGCCGCGAGGTAAGGGCGTAGCTAACGACTCAGCTTCCGCACAAAAAGCGCCATTTTTATCGGCATCGAGCAAGTTGGTCTCTTGGTTTGGCTGCTCAAAACGCTGACGGATGAACCTCTTGATACGAGACAAGGCATCTGAGCGGCTAAGCTCTCCTAACGTATCGTGATAGTAGCCTGGTAAAATATGCTGCTCTTTGCAACTGCTCCCTAGGCGCTGAAAAAATTGTTGCTGGGGCTTACGTCGCACCACCCAATCTGATCCCGATATCAGTAGTTGAGTCGGCACCGTAATCGCGGCGGCATCAGCGACAACTCGCTTCGCCGTATCATGCAGCCCCAACAGCATTCGAACGGAGATAGGCCTTGCAATTAAGGGGTCGTTGTCAAATGACTGAATTCGTTCTTCGTCATGGGTCAGGTATTTAGCTTTGACATAGCTATTGACAAAGAAATTGCCACGCAGCCGCTTCAACAGCCGCAAGCCTGGAATCGCAAATGGGACATACAATTTAATACTAAAAGCCGGTGATGCGAGCACCAAAGCTCGAATTTTTGGCGCGTAATCATGCACCCAAGTCGATACCAATACCGCACCGACACTTTGTGCTAGCACGACAGTTTGTTCTATTTCAAGATGGTGCTGACGCTGCAAATGCTGGAAAAAGGTTTGAATATCGCGCACGCTGGTTGCAAAGCTGGGACTGTCCCCTCGTTGACCTGGTGATTCACCATGTCCCCTAGCATCCCATGCGAAAAAGTCGCATTCATCAAGCTCAAGTTCATCGACTAGATGGGCCATTCTGCCACTATGCTCATGCCCGCGATGAAACATCACCACCGCTTTGCGCTGTTTATTACTTGGTTGTTTGGCAGGCCAATAACGATAGCGCAGCGTGACATCATCATGAGTGGTAAACGACAGCAGTCTTGCCTCACTGATGTCGTCGCGGTCGTCAGAGATAGACTCAAGAGTCGACGTTGATGTGGAATCCAAATCATGTTGTTGTAAGTTAGCGTTGTTCATTTTCTTCTTTCCCTTTATTCGCCGATTCTGATACACCTTGACCAATTCGATTGACGCTCGTGACACACAAAAGTAGCAACATCAGTGCAAAACACACGTTGAGCCACAACGGGGTTATCCAACCATAGGCCCACAATACCGCCATAACACCCAGTAATAAGGCACGATCACTCTTACCCATGGGGCCGTCATAGCGCCTCGAGGCGCCAACCATCACGCCAAGCACACCACTAAATTCACTGAGCATTGCGACAAAAATCACGACAATAAGCAAAACTGGAGAGACTTGAGGGAGAAATACGAAAGGCAATAATAATGCGGCGTCAGCTATCACATCAGACAGCTCATTAAGATAAGCACCTAGCGCTGATTTTTGCTTGAACTCACGCGCTAGCATGCCGTCGATGGCATTGAGTGCCATGCGTAACAACATCCAAATCGGCAGTAAAAGAAACCATTTTGTCGATAGTGTTGGTATACAAAGTACGCCAGCAACCAGTAGTGACACAAGCATGGCTACTAAGGTGACTTGATTTGCGGTGACGCCACAGTGATATAAGTATCGTACGCCCGGGCGCAGTAAGTTCTGAAAAGCAGGTTTCAAACGATAGACGGACAAGAGATTAACCTCGAAATCAATTCACCGCCCGAGTGTAATGCACCCAAACACTTATGTCGCAGTTTTCTGTTAAAGTTAGGTGTAATCGCATAAAAATAGGCCAAAATCACTATACTATTGAATTTATTATCAATAAAAAAGGCGAACCCTAGGTTCGCCTTGCACAATGATGACTGACTCAGCCGCTTTCTATACGTCGAGGTTCGCTACTTTCAGCGCATTTTCTTCAATGAAGTTACGACGAGGCTCAACATGATCTCCCATCAAAGTGGTAAACAGCTGATCGGCACCAACCGCATCTTCAATGGTTACTTGCATCATGCGGCGTGTTTCTGGGTCCATTGTGGTTTCCCACAGTTGATCAGGGTTCATCTCACCCAGTCCTTTGTAGCGCTGTAAGCTCAAGCCACGTTTCGACTCTTTGAGTAACCAATTCAACGCTTCAGCAAAACTGGATACAGAATTGGTTCTTTCTCCACGCTTCACATACGCCCCCTCTTCAATAAGGCCATTAAGCGCCTCAGAAAGCGTCGCGAGTTTATTGTACTCTTTAGAGCCAAGCAGATCCGTACTCAATACGTACTCATGACTCACACCATGTGTTCGAACCATGACTTTAGGGAGATTTAATCCAAGTTCAGCATGCTGTTCAACTTCTAAACTATACTGGCTTGCACCGACTTCCTTAGCGTTGAGCTGAGAAACTAGTTGATTACCCCAAGTTTCTACTGTAGCCAAGTTCTGACATTGTTCAGCCGTCAATCTAGGCACATAAATCAACTCTTCAACTAGCGCACTTGGATAACGACGGCTCATGCGGCCCACTAGCTTCATGCCCGCATTATATTGCTGAACCAACTTCTCTAGTGCCTCACCAGACATCGCTGGTGCTTGCGTATTGACATGCAGCGACGCGTTATCCAATGCCAGAGACACCTGATATTGGTTCATGGCATCTTCATCTTTAATGTATTGCTCTTGCTTACCTTTTTTCACCTTGTATAACGGCGGCTGAGCAATATAGATATAACCACGCTCGATAAGCTCAGGCATTTGACGATAAAAGAAGGTCAACAATAATGTACGTATGTGTGAGCCATCCACATCCGCATCCGTCATGATGATGATGTTGTGATAGCGCAGCTTGTCAGGGTTGTATTCATCGCGACCGATGCCGCAACCTAAGGCCGTAATCAGCGTCGCCACCTCTTGAGAAGACAGCATCTTGTCAAAACGTGCTTTCTCAACGTTCAGGATTTTGCCTTTCAGCGGTAGTATCGCTTGGTTCTTACGATTGCGTCCTTGTTTGGCCGATCCCCCAGCTGAGTCACCCTCCACTATATACAGTTCGGAAAGCGCAGGATCTTTTTCTTGGCAATCAGCCAGCTTACCTGGCAAGCCTGCCAGATCTAAAGCGCCTTTACGACGGGTCATTTCTCTGGCTTTACGCGCCGCCTCACGAGCTCTTGCTGCATCAATGATTTTGCTGCATACGGTTTTGGCTTCATTCGGGTTTTCCACCAAGAACTCTGAAAGTTTTTCACCCATCACAGACTCAACGGCCGATTTCACCTCAGAAGACACCAGTTTATCTTTGGTTTGGCTGGAGAATTTTGGATCCGGCACTTTAACAGAAACCACCGCTGTCAAGCCTTCACGAGCATCGTCGCCAGACGTCGAGGTCTTTTCTTTCTTTGAGAAGCCCTCTTTATCCATAAAGCTATTGATGGTTCGGGTTAGCGCGGCTCTAAAACCAGCTAAGTGGGTGCCGCCATCGCGCTGAGGAATATTGTTGGTAAAACAATAGATATTTTCTTGGAAGCCGTCATTCCACTGCATGGCGACTTCAACCGCAATGCCATCTTCACGCTCGTAGTCAAAGTGGAACACTTTGGCATGGATTGGCGTTTTATTCATGTTCAAGTGCTCAACAAACGCTTGAATACCACCTTCATACATAAAGTGATCGTGTTTGTCTTCTTCACGCTCATCAATAAGCTTAATTGACACACCTGAATTCAAGAAAGACAGCTCACGCAAGCGCTTGGCAAGAATGTCGTAGTGGAATTCAATATTGGTAAAAGTCTCTGCACTTGGCCAGAAACGGATAAAAGTACCCGTTGAATCCGTTTTACCAATCACTTCAAGCGGAGATTGAGGTTCACCATGACAATAGGTTTGCGAGTGGATAGAGCCACCACGGTGAATCGTCAGTTCGACTTTTTCAGATAACGCGTTGACCACAGAAACCCCTACGCCATGCAAGCCGCCCGACACCTTGTAAGAGTTATCGTCAAACTTACCGCCCGCATGCAGTACCGTCATGATAACTTCGGCAGCAGACACATTTTCTTCAGGGTGCATTTCAGTAGGAATACCACGTCCATCATCACTCACTGATACCGAATTATCCTCGTGGATAGTGACAATAATGTCTTTACAGTGGCCAGCCAGTGCCTCATCAATCGAGTTGTCCACCACCTCAAAAACCATGTGGTGTAAGCCGGTGCCATCATCAGTGTCACCGATGTACATTCCTGGACGCTTACGGACTGCATCTAGCCCTTTCAGTACCTTAATACTCGATGAATCGTAATTTTCAGACATGAGTTACTCTCTATTTATACGGGTTCTATGGTTCCGTGTTCCACATGAAACACCTTACCTTGATCGTCATGCATGTCAGCAATTTGATTCTGGGTAATAGAACTTACAAAAACTTGAGCCCCCGTCGACTTCAAACAGTCTGCAAGACGTTGTCGACGTTGGCTATCTAACTCGGAAGCAAAGTCATCAATTAAATAGATGCATTGCTTACCTGTCATTTCTGTTAAATGTTGCCCCTGCGCAACACGCAGCGCACACACCATTAACTTCAATTGACCTCGTGAAAGTACATCCTCAATAGGTGTACCATTCACCTTAATTCTTAAGTCAGCCTTATTCGGACCACTGAACGTGTAACCCAGCGACTGATCTCGCTCGAAGTTTTGACTGAGCACATCCTTATAGTCGGTCTCTTTGTCCCAACCACGATAATACTTCAGTTGGATATCGAACTCCGGTAGAAACTCGCGGCAAATATGTTCGGCAGCCATCTTCAAGTGATTGACATACTGCGCTCGCCAATGACTGATATTTTCAGCCAGTATAGCCAGCTCTTGATCCCAAAAGCTCACTTCTCGGTAACTTTTCGCCGACTTGAGTAGCGCGTTCCGCTGCTTTGCTAACCGTTTGTATCGCCCCCAGCTGTCATAAAACGCAGGCTCAGAGTGAAACACACCCCAGTCTATATAAGCTCGACGTGATTTTGGACCAGCGGTTAGTAAGTCAAAACCTTCAGGGTGAATCAATTGCAATGGCAATACATTCGCCAGTTTCGCGATTTTCTGACCAGATTCCCCGCCTATTTTAACCTCTGTGCTGCCATCGCGCTGCTTATTTATACCGATAGGTAGCTCAAATTGATCACTATGTAACAAACGGCCATGAACGAACAGTTGTTCGCACTCATTTTGAATGACCCTGCCAGTCAATGAACTGCGAAAAGAGCGCCCATGACCAAGTAGATAAATAGCTTCTAAGACGCTGGTTTTTCCACTGCCATTAGGGCCAATAAGAAAGTTAAAGCCTGGTGATAAATCAATATCACAGGCTTTAATATTTCTAAACTGTTTTACAATGAGACGAGAAAGAGGCATTGATATGTAATGTCACTCTACCTATAAGCGAATTGGCATCACAACGTACATTGCGCTGTCATCTTCAACATCTTCAATCAGAGCACTGGCATTGGCTTCCGACATAGAAACCTTAACTTGCTCACAACGCAGTGTGTTCAAAATATCCAAAACATAGCTGACGTTAAATCCAATCTCGATTGGCTCACCAGCGAAAGTAACATCCAAATGCTCTTCAGCTTCTTCTTGTTCTGGGTTGCTGGCAGTAATGCGCATTTCGCTATTTTCTAGGTTTACTCGAACCCCACGAAACTTTTCATTGGAAAGAATAGCAGCTCGAGCGAAAGATTGTCTTAGATCTTCACATCCAGCCTGCATTTCTTTGTTGGTATTTTGCGGTAATACGCGGCGATAATCAGGGAAACGTCCGTCTACCAGCTTAGAAGTAAAGACAAAGTTATTTACTTCAGCGCGAATATTTGAACTGCCAATTTGCAGTATCACTTGTTGATCAGGTTCATCGAGCACTTTAACCAGCTCTTGTACGCCTTTACGAGGTACAATGATCTGCGAATGGTCAAAACTGGCATTCAACTGAGTATGGGCTACTGCCATTCGATGTCCATCGGTTGCGACGGCTCTGAGCGTGGTGTCGTCAATCTCAAATAACATGCCGTTCAAATAATAGCGAACATCTTGGTTTGCCATGGAAAACTGGGTTTTCTCAATAAGCGCGCGCAATTCACCTTGACTCAAAGAGACTTCCGCTTCATTTTGCCAATCTTCAATATTTGGGAAATCATTGGCTGGCAGCGTCGCAAGAGAAAAACGACTACGGCCCGATTTCACAAGCACTCGATCACCTTCTAATAAGAAAGTAATACTAGCGCTTTCTGGTAGTCCACGACATATATCTAAAAACTTACGCGAAGGAACGGTAATACTGCCTGCTTCACATGCGCCTTCTAAGTCAATGCGGCTGATCAGCTCGATTTCTAGGTCAGTCGATGTCATCGACAACACCGCATCTTCTACTTTAAGCAGTATATTACCTAGAATCGGTAGCGTTGGTCTTCCACCTAGGGCACCAGAAACTTGTTGTAATGGCTTTATTAGATGGCTGCGCTCAATAGTAAATTTCATATATAGCTCTTAACAAACCGACAGTTCGCTTAAATAATGACAAATATAATAGTTATGCAAATTTTAAGAAGAAAGGGTGCGAATCAAATTTGAATAATCTTCCTTGATATCATGACTCTCTTCGCGCAATTGTTCAATTTTACGGCAAGCATGAAGTACCGTGGTATGATCTCGCCCACCAAATGCATCACCTATCTCAGGTAAGCTGTGGTTGGTCAGCTCCTTTGAAAGTGCCATGGCCAACTGGCGCGGACGAGCAACCGATCGTGAGCGACGCTTAGACAGCAGATCAGCCACTTTGATTTTATAGTATTCCGCGACCGTTTTCTGAATATTGTCGATTGTCACCAGCTTTTCCTGTAGCGCAAGCAAGTCGCGCAGCGCTTCACGAACAAAATCAATGGTGATAGGACGACCGGTAAAATTGGCATTGGCGATAACACGGTTAAGCGCGCCTTCTAATTCACGAACATTGGAGCGCAGACGTTTTGCGATAAAAAATGCGACTTCATCAGCGAGGTTGATTTGGTGGTCTTCTGCTTTTTTCATCAAAATCGCCACCCGAGTCTCAAGCTCCGGCGGCTCGATAGCCACTGTTAGTCCCCAACCAAAGCGGGACTTCAATCGATCTTCAACACCGCTTATCTCTTTCGGATATCGGTCTGAAGTAAGGATAATTTGCTGATTGCCTTCAAGGAGTGCATTGAAGGTATGAAAAAACTCTTCTTGTGAGCGCTCTTTGTTGGCAAAGAATTGTATGTCATCAATGAGTAGCGCATCCACACTGCGATAATAACGCTTAAATTCTTCAATGGCGTTATTTTGCAGCGCTTTGACCATATCCTGCACAAAACGCTCAGAGTGCATATAGACGACTTTGGCATTTGGCTTGTTATCCACAATTGCATTTCCAACTGCGTGCAACAAATGGGTTTTACCTAACCCGGTACCACCATAAAGAAATAGCGGGTTGTACGCCGCTCCTGGATTGTCAGCCACTTGCCTTGCGGCAGCCAAACCAAGTTGGTTAGATTTACCTTCAACAAAGTTATTAAACTTGTGTTTGATATTCACATTAGAGCGATGATTAATATTGGCTATCGCGCTCGCTTCATCATCCCAGGTTTTCTGTAGCTGCGCAGGCGCTGAAGATTCCGCTGCTAAATCTGCTTTGGTCCTAACAGGCTCAGGTTTTGGCGCGGCAACGGGTTTGCTGCCCACTTCAAAACGCAAGCTAGGAATGTCGTTACCACAATATTCGAGCAATAATCGATTAATGCTATTAATGTACTTATCACGAACCCAATCTAAGACGAAACGATTTGGAGCAAACAAAGTCAGCGTGTTGTCATTGATCTCCGCTTGTAACGGACGAACCCACATACTGAATTCTGTAGCTGGTAGCTCTTCTTGAAGTTGTTGCATACATTGCAACCAAAGCGAAGATGACACGGTGCCCCCACGAGAAAAAAATGATCAGGAAAGACCGATAATTTTACCTGTTGATAAACAAGATCGCCAGCAAATGATCGGCGATCCGGTGAATAAGATCTAACTTATTCACAATTTTTTCGCTCGTTTGACGAGATCCGCACAGTTCACCCTGTAATTACTCACACCTTGATCCACATTTTTTAGAAAAGAGCAACATTTCCGTAGATCTTGCTATTGGTGATAACTTTGTGGATTAAATTATTGCCGAATGATTTTTTTGCGATCACTTTGCACTTAAACCGTACAATGTATCACTATGATTTATATGTCTTGTGCGTAGCGCAATGGTTTCCTTATTCCTAACCGCTCTAGATTATTGCCGATCATTATTTACTGAACTATCTATATAGAATGTAGTATCGCAGCCTAAGTTACATAGGGGTTAGAGTATGAAATTCTGGACTAGATTATTTATCGCGATAGTTGCACTGTCTACATTTGCTGTCCAAGCAGAAACAGTGGTTAAAGTCGGCATGTCTGGTCGATACTATCCATTCACTTTTGTTAAACAAGACAAACTACAAGGCTTCGAAGTCGACTTGTGGAAAGAGATTGGTAAGCGCGAACATTATAAAGTTGAGTTTGTTACAGCAAACTTCTCTGGCTTGTTTGGTCTATTGGAGTCGGGTCACATTGATACCATCTCAAACCAAATCACCATTACCCCAGAGAGAAAAGCCAAGTATCTATTTTCCAACCCGTACGTCATTGATGGCGCTCAGTTAGCGGTAAGAAAAAGCAACGATAGCATTCATGGCATCAACGATCTGGCGGGTAAAACCGTAGCGGTTAACCTTGGCTCGAACTTTGAACAGTTGCTACGTCAACATGATAAAAACGGCAAGATCCACATTAAGACGTTTGATACTGGGATAGAACAATCTGTCCTCATCGGCGCAACCGATGCTTTTGTCATGGATCGCCTGTCTGTGGTTCAACTGATTAAGAAAAGTCATCTGCCATTGAAACTTGCAGGCAAACCATTTGCGACAATAGAAAACGCCTGGCCGTTTATGAAAGATGCGAAAGGTCGCAAGCTGCAAGAGCAGGTCAACCAAGCGCTAGCATCAATGAGAGCCGATGGCACATTGGCCAAAATATCAGAAAAGTGGTTTGGAGCGGACATTACTAAAGAGTAAATCGCCCGTTATACAAACAATCGCAGCATTATTTTTCACTTTACCCACTACTTTTACTAGTAGTGGGTTTTACTTTCTTTACTGGATGACGTTATGGGCTTTGATTTTCACTACATGATTGATCTGATACCGATACTGCTAAAGTATCTGAGTGTCACAATGAAAATGGCGACCTTAGCCATGATATTTGCGCTCATATTATCTGTGCTGATCGCGAATATTCGAATCTTTAAAATTCCTGTTCTCAATCAAATCAGTCAGATTTACATTAGCTTTTTTCGTGGCACACCCCTATTAGTGCAACTGTTTCTATTCTATTTTGGCCTGCCTCAGGTCGTGCCATTTTTCGAAGGAATGAGCGCCTTTAACGCTGCTGTCTTTGGTTTGAGTCTTCACTATGCCGCCTACATGGCAGAAACCGTGCGAGCGGCCATTCTGGGCATTGATAAAAGCCAAATGGAAGCCAGCTTATCTGTTGGCATGACCACTCCACAGGCAATGCGTCGTGTTATTCTACCGCAGGCGACACGCATCGCCTTTCCATCGTTGATGAACTATTACATTGATTTGATAAAATCCACGTCTTTAGCCTTCACTCTGGGAGTAGCTGAAGTTATGGCAAAAGCGCAGATGGAGGCCTCATCAAGTTTCCGTTTCTTCGAATCCTTTACCGCTGCAGCACTCATCTATTGGGTGGTCGTCATTTTGCTGACTCGAGTGCAAACCATTGTCGAAGCAAAACTGGATAAGGCGTATAAAAAATGATCGAAATAAAAAACATACACAAATCTTTCGGTAATAGCGAAGTATTGAAAGGTATTGATCTCAACATAGAGAAAGGTGAGATCGTCGTCATCATCGGTTCCAGCGGCACAGGTAAATCCACCCTACTGCGGTGCATCAATTTCTTAGAAAATGCCGATAAAGGATCGATATCTATTGGTGGCGTGTCTGTCAATACGCAGCGTCATTCTCGGGCAGAGGTGCGCGAACTTAGAAAGAAAACGGGCTTTGTTTTCCAAAACTATGCCCTGTTTGCCCATATGACAGCAAAACAAAATATCGCTGAAGGCTTGATCACAGTAAGAGGTTGGAAAAAACAGCAAGCTTATGACAAAGCGCTACAGATATTGAAAAATATCGGTTTGGCTGACAAAGCAGACAGTTATCCCATCGCTTTATCTGGCGGCCAGCAGCAACGGGTAGGCATCGGAAGAGCCATGGCTTTGTCACCGGATCTGCTATTATTTGATGAGCCCACTTCTGCACTCGATCCCGAGTGGGTAGGAGAAGTACTGGCATTGATGAAAAATTTGGCGCAAGATCACCAAACCATGCTGGTCGTGACCCATGAGATGCAGTTCGCGAAAGAAGTGGCTGATAGAGTGATCTTTATGGCCGAAGGCAATATCGTTGAGCAGGGTAAGCCCGAAGATATTTTTAATCATCCACAGGATGAAAGACTAAAACGCTTTTTACGTAAAGTAGGAACCCTTTAAGGATCGACGAAAGATCCTTGAGATTTTGTTCGTACTTCGTATAATCCCCCCGGCTGGAATTTGTTCATTGACACTTTTGGTGACAGTGATTACAATTCCGCCTCTTTGTTGAGAGGCGTTGGATATCGTCTTTGTTTTACTAACAAGATGAATAACTGCCCACGCCGGGTTAACTAAGAACCTAAAACTACTGATCAGTAAGGTAATTATCATGAAACGCACTTTTCAACCTTCAGTTCTAAAGCGCAAGCGTACTCACGGTTTCCGTGCACGCATGGCAACTAAGAACGGCCGTAAGGTTATTAATGCACGTCGTGCAAAAGGCCGTGCGCGCCTATCAAAATAATCGCTGATTTATTTTGAATACATACGCGTTCAATCGGGAGTTACGTTTGTTAACTCCCGAGCATTATCAAAACGTCTTTCAGCAAGCTCATCGAGCTGGCTCGCCTCACTTCACTATCATTGCTCGCAATAACACACTTAATCAGCCAAGATTAGGTCTAGCCGTTCCAAAAAAACAGATTAAAACCGCAGTCGGTCGCAATCGGTTTAAACGTCTTGCTCGCGAAAGTTTTCGTAACAAACAACACGAACTTCCTAATAAAGATTTTGTTGTCATTGCAAAAAAAAGCGCGCAAAGTTTAAGCAATGAAGAAGTGTTTAGGTTATTTGACAAATTATGGCATCGCCTGTCTCGCCCTTCGCGCGGTTAGCCATTGGACTCATCTATTTATATAGATGGCTAATCAGTCCTCTCATTGGTCCACGCTGCCGATTTACACCAACCTGTTCTCGATATGCAATAGATGCATTGAAAGCTCACGGTTTTGTAAAAGGGTGTTGGTTATCAGGTAAACGTTTATTAAAATGCCACCCTTTGAACGAAGGAGGATATGACCCAGTTCCTCCTCCCCAGAAACAGAACCGAGATAAATAACAATGGATTCTCAACGTAATATCCTGTTAATCGCCTTGGCACTGGTTTCTTTTTTGCTCTATACCAAGTGGCAAGAACATAAGAATCCAGCACCACAGACACATGCGGTTGCGCAAACACAAAGTAACAGTAGTTTACCTGCCACATCGGTAACAGGCCCTAACACGCTTGTTCCACCAGCTGCGCAGACGGCGGCAAACACTGGCAAAACTATACAGATTAAAACTGACGTATTAACGTTGACCATTGACACTCATGGTGGTGATGTCATTAACGCCAAGTTAAACAAATACGACGCAACGCTAAAATCAAAAGCGCCGTTTGTTTTACTTGAAGACCAGCCGGGTAAACAATACATCGCACAAAGTGGCTTGGTTGGCCCACAAGGCATCGACCTGAGCACGACTGATCGCCCAGACTACAAAGTCAGTGCCAACGACTTTACCCTCGCTAATGGGCAAGGTGAACTGCGCGTACCGATGACATTTACTAAAGATGGCATTACGTACACCAAGACCTTTATTTTGAAGCGTGGCAGCTACGCGGTAAATGTTGAATATGACGTGAAAAATGATTCGGGCAAGAACGCTCAAGTTCAAATGTATGCTCACTTACGTCAGAACGAAAACAACGCAGAAGCAAGCAGCAGCTTTACTGAACATTCTTATCACGGCGCAGCGTATTCAACAGAAAAAACTCGCTATGAGAAGTACAGCTTCAAAGATATGAATGAGAAAAACCTGTCCATTAAACTGACAAATGGTCAAGGATGGGTGGCTATGATTCAACGTTACTTTGCAACAGCGTGGATCCCAAGAAATGCACCGGATGCTACTATCTATAGCCGTACGGTCGGTAAGCTTGCCGATATCGGTGTACTACTGCCACAACAAACCATTCAAAATGGCCAACAAGCCAAATTTGATGCCACCCTATGGGTTGGTCCACAACTGCAAAACCAAATGGCAGCTGTGGCACCGAATTTAGATCTTGTGGTGGATTATGGTTGGCTATGGTTTATCGCTAAGCCGCTTCACTCGCTACTGTCATGGATTCATGGCTTCGTTGGCAACTGGGGTATTGCAATCATCATCCTAACCTTCTTGGTTCGTGGTGCTATGTACCCACTGACGAAAGCGCAGTACACTTCCATGGCGAAGATGCGCATGTTGCAGCCAAAAATCCAAGCGATGAAAGAGCGTATTGGTGACGATCGTCAGCGCATGAGCCAAGAGATGATGGAGCTGTATAAGAAAGAGAAAGTAAACCCGCTCGGTGGTTGCTTCCCAATTATACTGCAAATGCCTATCTTCCTAGCGCTGTACTGGGCCTTAATGGGTTCGGTTGAACTGCGTCATGCGCCATTCTTTGGTTGGATTCACGACTTGTCGGCGGCAGATCCGTACTACATTCTACCGGTATTAATGGGTATCAGTATGTTCTTCATTCAGAAGATGAGCCCAACAACCGTGACCGATCCAATGCAACAAAAGATCATGATGTTTATGCCAGTTGGCTTTACGGTGTTCTTTATCTTCTTCCCATCAGGATTGGTTCTATACTGGTTAGTATCGAACATCGTTACCTTGATTCAACAGACATTAATTTATCGTCAGTTGGAGAAAAAAGGCTTACATACTAAGAAAGCCAAGAGCTAACGATAACTTGTGAGTTAAAAGGCGGCCAAAGGTCGCCTTTTTTATGTTTGCTGATTACAATTCAGCTAGTTTATTTATTATGACAAATACGTGGTTAGAAAACGTATTGCGATTGAAATGTAGGCATATTTATGACAACTGAAACGATTGTTGCTCAAGCGACAGCTACAGGTCGAGGTGGGGTTGGCATCATCCGCGTATCCGGGCCAAAAGCAAAGCAGGTTGCACTGGCATTGACGGGCAAAGAGCTCAAACCACGCTATGCTGAGTACCTTGCTTTTCAGGATGAGCATGGAGAAGCCCTAGACCAAGGCATAGCCTTGTACTTTCCCAACCCACACTCATTCACCGGTGAAGACGTTCTCGAGCTACAAGGCCACGGTGGCCCTGTTGTCATGGATATGCTGATTAAACGTATACTGTTGCTGCCAGATGTTCGCGCAGCCAGACCTGGCGAGTTCTCAGAGCGGGCATTTTTAAATGACAAAATGGACTTGGCCCAAGCAGAAGCCATTGCCGATCTGATTGATGCTAGCTCAGAAGAAGCGGCAAAATCCGCCCTGCACTCTTTGCAAGGCCAGTTTTCAAAGCGAATTCAAATTCTAGTAGAATCACTGATCCACCTTCGCATCTACGTCGAGGCCGCGATTGATTTCCCAGAAGAAGAAATCGACTTTCTCGCCGATGGCAAAGTGGCCGGAGATTTACAAAACATTATTGATAAGCTTGGCCTCGTGCGCAAAGAAGCCAATCAAGGTGCCATCATGCGTGAAGGTATGAAAGTGGTCATTGCAGGCCGACCCAATGCGGGTAAATCTAGCCTGCTTAATGCATTATCCGGCAAAGAATCCGCCATTGTGACCGAAATCGCTGGCACCACACGCGATGTGCTACGTGAACATATCCATATCGACGGCATGCCGCTGCATATCATTGATACCGCAGGGCTACGTGATGCATCTGATGCGGTGGAAAAAATCGGTATCGAGAGAGCGTGGGAGGAAATAGAGCAAGCCGACCGCATTTTGTTCATGGTTGATGGCACCACTACCGACGCGTGCGATCCAAAAGACATTTGGCCAGAGTTTGTCGACCGACTGCCAAGCAATGTGGGTATTACGGTTATCCGCAATAAAGCCGACCAAACTAACGAGTCCCTTGGCATCTGTCACGTCAATTCCCCCACCCTTATCCGTCTGTCGGCCAAAACTGGTGCAGGCGTTGATGCGCTGCGTAGCCACTTAAAAGAATGCATGGGATTCGCTGGTGGCCATGAAGGCAGCTTTATGGCTCGCCGCAGACACCTAGACGCATTAGAGAAAGCGGCGAATCACCTCGATATTGGCCAACAACAACTAGAAGGATACATGGCTGGTGAAATCTTGGCAGAAGAGCTAAGGATCGCCCAGCAACACCTCAACGAAATCACTGGAGAATTTAGCTCCGATGATCTGCTGGGGCGGATCTTCTCTTCGTTTTGTATTGGTAAATAACGCTCAAAGAAGCAAAAGCAATGCATAAAATCGTTGCTTTTGCTTTAAACGCCAGCCCAATAGGCGACTTTCAAACCTCAATTACAATCTAACATACTGTAAGTTAATGTAATTAACAGTATTTATGTCGATTTAATAAAAGCTTCATCTTAGCCGATTTTAATAGCTGCCATTTATAACTAATAACTGGTAATTATAAAAATGTCACTTGGTGAACTACGGCTTAAACTCGCGAGCAAACTAAAACAACTTATTCGCTCACCGGAGCTGCAACACAAAGAACTGCAATGCTTCGACAGTTTGATTTCTCGACGAGCGTTTGTTTCTGGCAGTATTAAACTTGCCTCACTATCTGCACTCATCGCTGCAGGCCGCGTGCCAACCGCGTGGGGCGATACCATTCCAGAGCTGACCAGCAACCCGGCTGATTTCGGTATTAGCAACGATGAGATGTTGGCAGAGCCAGGCATTTATAGTTTTCGAGTATCTGATGAGTTAATGAGTTATCCCGCATACAGTCAGGCACCGAACTTGTCTAGTCTCGTCGACAGTATCGAAGGGTTTAACTGGGGCAACTGTAAACTGTATTCCATGCCAACGTTTAACGCTGATGAGTCGGTAGAAGCGACCTTTATCGACAAATCAGCCCACTATGGTCCCACTGAAGTCGTGCAAGTCGTCTACGATGAGCAGGCCAAGCAATGGCAATTTGAACATTACGAAAACATTCCTGTACACTTGCATGATGCTGAGATACCCGCCGATGGCCACCACAAACATATAGTACCACTCAATCTCACGATCAACCCAGAGCGAATTGTCGCTGTCACCTTGCCGGGCAGTAACGATATCTATGACCAGACCAATAGCCAGAGCCCAACTCAGGCCATGTGGTTAGTGTTTATCCTTTGCCAAGACGCCACCGTTATCCTTTCTCGAAAAATATCGCTGAACTTGTCACTCTATCCGGATAGAAATAGCATAGTGAATGCCGTTGAAAACGCTCAGTGGACCACCTACAAAAGTGATACGAACGCCCCATTATGTACCTTAGGCACTAAAGGTTACTGGACATTAAAATCGCGCTATATCGATCGAAATGGCTACACACACCTTTGGTTTCAAAACAGTAGTAACAAACTTGAAAACGCCGTATACAGTTTCATCTATGCTGATTCTATTAACGTCTATGCTGCGCAAACCACCTTCCCACTCAACGCAATTAACGATATTGAATACATAAAAGATGCCGCTCCCTCCAACAATCAGCTGAAAGTTAGCTTCTCTTGTTATTGTGAAGGTGAGCCTGGCTATTACAAACTGCTGGACTTTGATAGCAGCAAATTTGAATGTAACAGTGCTGTACTGGCAGACAATACCCCATTTAACTTGCACTATACTAACCAGCCCATTCTAACAAGCAGCGCCTATTACCATTGCGCAAAATATTTACCCAGCGCCCCTAGCTACTCTGACAGTGCCATTATCTCTGATATCACAGATAGCCATTATATTTGCTCAACGCTAGCGAGTAACTTAACGGTGAAAGACAGCAAACCTGTAACTACCGATATCTATATTGGTATCGCTTGGCTTGTGGGTAAAGAGCGAGATTCCAGAGTCATCATGTACGGCGTAAATCGAGCCACAAAAGAAATCCAGTCCACCGTCAAACTCAATTTTCCCGGCTATCTTGGCTATTCAAAAACATACTTTCTTAGAGGTGGTCAGTCGAAATATGGTGGTTGGCGTTTTCTTATTAAAACGGAAAATGGGGCAGGCCTCATCAGCCAATCGTTTATCACCGATGGTGAGACTAATCAAGCTAACAACCCATTTGCCACCAATGGCTATACGAAAAACCTAATCGCAATGGGGCCAGTAGAAAATACGGTTTGGCGATACGACAACGTACCAGACTTTCGCACCGATACCACTGATACGAGTATGATGGCCAACCAAGCGCTATTTCTTGGCAATGCGCATGTGAACTTGGCTTGTAACAACCGTTTCAGTCATGATTTTGAATACGTCAGTGTGAAAGGCGATCCCGCTAGCCAAGAGTTAACCACTCAGATATACAGCTTTAACCACGTTGCCGGGCAATGGTCTACGCAAACCATCACTGAACGAAAGCAACTTACCAACAGTCAAAGACCTCAAGCGGTACGCAAACAATTTCACCAGGTGGTGATAGAGCCTATCAACCAATATGGCTACGGCATTCCATTTGATAATACGGATACTCAATCCGCCGTTGCCGACGCCTTCTACTACGAAATTCGCTCCACTACTCCAATTACGCTCATCGATCACAACGGCTATGCTCATCAGGCATCACGCAATTCAGGCGCGATAATACGTCCCATCACTAAACATTCACCGCTTCGGTTTAGAGTTCTCGCCACCAACCTCGCCGCGCATATCATGATTCGCAGCGTCGACATGGGTAACTATGTGGCCGCCAACCAACCCTTAACCCCGAGATTTATCACAAACCCCACTTTAGGTAGCGCCGTTGTTCCTTTGCAAGCCAATGATTCTCCATCGACCTCAGCATGGTTTAGCTGCTTTATTGGCCATGGCGCCAATAACCGCTTGCAAACCAATATCACGCCCGAGCAAGTTGGCACTATGAAACCTAAGTATCGCGCAGGCATCAATGAATCTGATGGCGAACAGCAATTATGCCAATTGTCCAAACAAACGGGTGCAGAGCTACTGAAAATGGGCCAAACCGATAGCAGCCACTTTAAGCAATATAGTGGTGATGGCGTCAATATCATGATTGCCAATGGGTTATACCATTCAAATTCGCCAAGATACATCAACCCATTTCTTTGCGTGATTAAGCCACAGATCTACTCGGCTCAGCTTGGCTTATCCTGGTCTCCTTTCGATTGGATCACCCATGCCTGGCACTCATTAGAAAGCTGGGCTGAAAAAGAAGCGAAAAAATTGGGCGACGATTTAGCTAGAGTGCGCAAAAGTGTCATCAAAGAAGGGGAAAACATTTTTGATAGACTGGCGAAAATCCCCGGTGATGTACTGAAAGATATCGGTGTGGCATTGAAGGATGTTCAACAAGTCGTACTGTCAGTAGAAAAGGTGTTGAGTGTTATTCCCGGCCTATCTGCACTATTTTTGGTTATCAATGCATGGTTCGACTACATGTTAGCGGTCATCCGATTTATTGAGATGTTTTTTCACCTCGGTGATATGATCAAATACATCGATAGCTTTAAAGCTTATATGCGCAATCTTCTAGGCCAAAGCCACTCATTTACTCCTCCAGTTGACACGCCTTTTACACAATTTCAAAACGATCTCAAAATGGGCAAAGCTGAATTTGATGGCGCGTTAAACTCAATCATTAACAACTCCCCTTTTGGTCAAGATCAGTCACAACAAATACAAAATGAGCTAAAAAGCGGTATCGACATCGCGCAAAGTAAAGTCATTCATCCCATCATGCACTTGATAGAAGAAGGGATAGCCAAGCTCACACAAAATATTGATCAAGATATGAACGCCTTATCACCGATCATTATTAATAATATTGCAGCCCCTCAGCCGTTGATCACTGCCATTGATACCGATCTCGCTCATATTTCTAATGATGTTGAAAACACCTTGGTCGATTTGCTTGGCACTTTTATCTCAGGCTTAGGCGCTATCGCCGATCCCGCTCAAATGGTGAACAGTTTTCTGGGTAGCGTAAAGAACGTAGGAGATGATCTATTTAACCTGATCGAAGATATCACCCAGCTGGTGCAAACGGCGCTTGATCCCAATAATATAAAAGGCCTACTCAGCGGGATCTGGTCTGCACCTTTAGTCACGCTTCAAATTCCACTACTCACCGACCTACTCAAGGTATTGGGTGTAAACCTATCCACTACCCTAAGCTTTGAAGATTTCTTTGCTTGGACCTGTGGCATGAGTACTTGGGTTGTCAACTACCTGCAGAGCAATACTTCGATGACAAGCTTTAATGATTTACATCCCAACCCTGCCCTTTTATCAAGCACATCCGCATCGAACGGGTTTCTTGGCTGGCAAATTGGCTGTCGTTGTTACGAAAACATGGCCTGGATACTCAAATACTCGCTCAAAGGGCCTGCGAAAAACAACGACGCCGTTAAAGAATTTGTCGATAATATACAGCTGTCACGCTTAGTTTTTAAAGCAGGACGCGTCTTTAGTGAATTTCTTGAATTTTACCTTTGGGAAGCAAAAGAATTAAGTGATAGTAAAAGAACGGGCAAACTGGTCTACAAAACCATAGCAGGCCACTTGGATATGGCGATCAAGCTCGCTACCCTTTTTGCTACCCTGATAGAGCGCGCAAGACCGACCCAGCCAGATGAGCTCAAAAAGCCGACATTTCAATTATTAAAAACCGCGAATGCGATTAGAGAGAGCTTAAATATCTTCTTTGGCATCGTTTATTCTGTTGTCGGCAGTGAAAACCGAGCCAAAGATATTGTCCACGAGCTCGGTAGCGATTTTGGCCGAGGCGCTACATTTATGACCTATTCAACAATTCAGTGGAACGAAGAGGATGGGAAATGGAATGATATCGACCCTTGGGCTGAGTATTACACCTTCCGCAGTGGATATTTAATCCTCTCACCTAGCGCTGATCTAGGCTTGGTACTCTTGTCTCGCTCACTATAAATGGGTATTGAATAGAAAACAGGCTTGCGTCTGTTTTCTATTCCTACTTTCTATTCGAGCCCACCGATTTTATAACGCGCAGCAAGACTTTCCCCGGCAGCATATTTAGCGGTACCATAAATCAGTTTTCGACAATATTAGGAATTAAAATGATCCACATAATAACGGGCAGCACGTTAGGCGGAGCTGAATACGTCGGTGATCACTTAAGTGAGTTATTCGAACAAAACGGCCAACAAACCATGATCCACAATGCGCCAGAATTGAACGAGATCCCGAATGAAGGTATTTGGCTGGTGATTACCTCTACACATGGCGCGGGTGAGTTCCCCGATAATATTCAGCCTTTCTTTGCTGAGCTTGAGGGTGATAGCACTGACTTGAGCAAGGTGAGATACGCCGTTATCGCCATTGGTGATAAGAGTTACGACACATTTTGCGCAGCCGGAAAACAAGCTTTCCAATTATTACAACAAGCAGGGGCAAAACCGGTGGCGGAGTGTTTAACGATAGATGTATTAACCCACCCAGTGCCAGAAGATGCCGCTGAAGAGTGGTTAAATAAAAACATACAACTATTTTCGAATTAATTGGGTCATTCAGTTACTTTAATCAAGAGCAGGCCCAATTGAGGCCTACTCTTGTCGATCACACGTTAAATAAGTAGCTATAAGTTGACTAATTAGCTTTTACTTGCAACGCAGTCTGTTTTCTTTTCGGTAGGAACCAGTACCTGACTGTCATATTTCCACATATCACCAGTAGCATAATCGATTAAGAATCCCCAACCGTTCAAAATATTAGCCCAATAAGAAGGAGTAACCGACTTATTTACTGTAACGGAAGTATTCTTGTAGCATTTATCATCCACTTTAATGGTTACGTCCCTAGTCGATGATGGAGCAGTGACAATTGTTGTAGGTAGCGTGGTTTGGTAGGTAGAGCTTGCCGTTGTGACGTCCACATTGACGTTCTTATCAGGGGCCGTCGCTACAATTGTTTGACTGCCGCTATTAAACATTGTCGAACAACCAGACAATGTAAGGACTGAGGCCGCAATACCTAACGTTAAAATTTTTTTCATGCTTTATCTCTTTACTTAAAAAATTTAATTCACTTTATTAGTAAACGAATAAATGAATACCTAACTTCAGTCACCTAAAAGCAATACCATCTCGCAAAGAAGAAAAAATAACATGTTAGACGAGATAAGCAATTGATAATAATATAATTTAAAAAATACTATTATTTATCATTCGATTGAATACACCAGATAACCAATCTAAGTTAGGGGTCAGAATACTATAATTATATTCATATCAGTGCAACTCTAAAGCTTTTACATTTATACCGTAAATCATTCTGTTAACTAAAAATTCTTTAATATAGACAAGTCAATTCAACCAGCACAGTCGAGATTAGTAGCCCTATTGATGGGAGTAACGGCAGGAACGAGATAAACTGTACACACTCATCCCCAAATAACCCACACGACAAGACCACTTGTGGATAATATTAGATCTTTTCGGTGATTAACCTATAGTTATCCCAATAATAACTCTAGATCATTCGACCCCATGTGCATAACTAAGCTTTTTGATCCCAGCAAATCCTCGATCAGATCAGAGCAACAACACATGTTTTGATCAAATCAATAAGCATGATCTTGTTGATCATTTTCCACTTATCCACAAGAGATGGCGATCCTAATAATAGATCCAATAAAAAGATCTATATAGATCTATATATATTAAGGTTCTAAAAGGATCTGGCAAAAAGTATGCAAAAGCGATTTTCTCCAATGAGGAAAGAAGGTAGAATACGTCTCCTTTTGTCTGTCCGTTGCTACGGGTTATATTTGAGGTCGACGTATGCTTTATCATGAAAAATTTGATGTCATTGTTGTCGGAGGTGGTCATGCTGGTACTGAAGCTGCACTCGCTTCTGCGCGAACAGGTCAAAAGACACTGTTATTGACACACAATATCGATACTCTCGGCCAAATGTCATGTAACCCTGCGATCGGTGGTATTGGTAAAGGGCACCTAGTCAAGGAAGTGGATGCCATGGGTGGGGTGATGGCCCAAGCCATCGATCATTCTGGCATTCAGTTTAGAACGCTTAATGCTTCTAAAGGTCCAGCGGTAAGAGCAACTCGAGCGCAAGCGGACAGAGCCTTGTATAAGACCTATATCCGAAACGTTTTAGAGAACACAGCAAATCTAACCTTGTTCCAACAATCCGTGGATGATCTTATTGTTGAGAATGATCAAGCTGTGGGTGTTGTCACTCAAATGGGGCTTAAATTCCACGCCCAAGCCATTGTATTGACCGTAGGCACGTTTCTTGGTGGAAAGATCCATATTGGTATGGAAAACTTCTCTGGTGGCCGTGCAGGCGATCCTCCATCCATTGCTCTTGCTCACCGACTCCGTGAACTACCTTTTCGAGTGGATCGTTTAAAAACTGGCACTCCACCGCGTATTGATGCCAATAGTGTCGATTTTTCGCAGCTCGAAGTGCAACATGGTGACAATCCGACTCCCGTGTTCTCATTTTTAGGGGATAGACAGCAGCATCCACGTCAGATTCCATGCTACATCACACATACGAATGAAATGACGCATGATGTGATTCGAGCAAACTTGGACAGAAGCCCAATGTATGCAGGGGTTATCGAGGGTATTGGCCCTCGCTATTGTCCATCCATAGAAGACAAAGTCATGCGCTTTGCTGACAAAAACAGCCATCAGATATTTATTGAACCAGAAGGTCTCGATAGTAAAGAACTGTATCCGAATGGAATTTCGACGAGCTTACCATTTGATGTGCAAGTTGAGATCGTACGTTCAATGAAGGGCTTTGAAAACGCACACATTGTCCGCCCAGGTTATGCGATTGAGTACGATTTCTTTGATCCTCGAGATTTAAAACAAACCTACGAAACCAAGTTCATTAACGGTCTGTTCTTTGCTGGACAGATCAACGGCACAACTGGTTACGAAGAAGCTGCCGCGCAAGGTCTAATGGCTGGGCTTAATGCAAGCTTATATAGTCAAGGCAAGGAAGGCTGGAGCCCTCGTCGTGATCAAGCTTATATGGGGGTGCTGATTGATGATCTATCCACAATGGGTACCAAGGAACCATACAGGATGTTCACATCTCGTGCTGAATATCGTTTGTTGCTGCGTGAAGACAACGCTGACTTGCGTTTAACAGAGACTGCACGCCAGCTTGGATTGGTCGATGATCATCGTTGGGCAAGATTCAACGAGAAGATCGACAACATGGAACGAGAGCGCGCTCGTCTTAGTCAGACCTGGATCAACCCAACATCTGAGGGGGTTGAAGCCCTGAATGCGTTATTGAAAACGCCCATTTCCAGAGAAGCCAGCGGCGAGGATCTCCTGCGTCGCCCAGAACTCGATTACGCGCAACTTACCTCTTTAGAAACATTTGCACCCGCACTAGCAGATATTCAAGCGGCGGAGCAAGTTGAGATCCAAGTAAAATACGAAGGGTATATTCAGCGCCAGCAAGATGAGATTGAGAAATCGCTGCGTCATGAAAATACCAAACTGCCGATGGACTTGGATTATCAGACCGTCAAAGGCTTATCGAACGAAGTGGTATCAAAGCTTACCGAAGCAAAGCCTGAGACGATTGGCATAGCGTCACGTATTTCAGGTATTACACCTGCTGCGATTTCCATCTTGCTTGTTCACCTGAAGAAGCAAGGCTTACTTAAAAAAGGTGAAGTAGCATAATGGAATCTTTGCGAGTAAAGTTAGAGCAGTTAGTTGAACAAAGTGGGCTAACGGTTAGTGATCATCAGATTGGTTTATTGGTTAGGTTTGTTGCTTTGCTGGATAAATGGAACAAAGCCTATAACCTGACTTCGGTTCGGGATCCAATGGATATGTTGGTTAAACATATTTTGGATAGTATTGTGGTCAGCTCGCACTTGCATGGTCATCGTTTTATTGATGTGGGTACAGGACCTGGATTGCCCGGTATTCCATTGGCCATCATGAACCCTGATTGTCAGTTTTATTTGCTGGATAGTTTGGGTAAGCGTATCCGTTTCATTAAACAGGTCGTACATGAGCTGCAATTGGAGAACGTTAACCCGGTACAAAGTCGAGTTGAAGAGTTTATTCCTGAAGAAAAGTTTGATGGTGTTCTAAGTCGCGCGTTTGCATCCATGACAGATATGGTTGAGTGGTGCCATCATTTACCTAAGCCTGACTCAGGGGTATTTTACGCGTTGAAAGGGCAAATGTCTCAAGAAGAACTGGACCTACTACCAAAATGGTGTTGTGTAGATAAGGTTGAAGTATTGAATGTCCCACAGCTTGAGGGAGAGAGACATCTTGTCACCTTATCGCGCAAGGAATAAATAGCGAGGAATACAGTGGGTAGAATAGTAGCAATCGCCAACCAAAAAGGTGGCGTAGGCAAGACAACAACTTGTATCAATCTCGCGGCATCCATGGCTGCGACGAAGAGAAAAGTGTTGGTTATCGATCTCGACCCACAAGGCAATGCCACGATGGCAAGTGGTGTCGACAAATATCAAGTAGATGCTACAGCGTATGATTTGTTGGTCGAGGATGCGCCGTTTGCCGAAGTCGTGTGCCCAAAAACCTCTGGCCACTATGACCTCATCGCAGCGAACGGAGATGTGACGGCGGCTGAAATCAAATTGATGGAAGTCTTTGCTCGCGAAGTCAGATTGAAAAACGCGCTTGCGCCTGTCAAAGACGATTACGACTTTATTTTTATAGATTGTCCCCCTTCACTTAATCTACTTACTATCAATGCGATGGCGGCTGCCGACTCTGTGCTGGTACCAATGCAGTGCGAGTATTTTGCGCTGGAGGGGCTAACCGCCCTCATGGATACCATCAGTAAACTGGCTGCGGTAGTGAATGAAAACCTCAAGATCGAGGGTTTGTTACGAACCATGTTTGATCCGAGAAATCGCTTATCTAACGAGGTTTCTGATCAACTTAAAAAGCATTTTGGTAGCAAGGTTTACCGTACGGTTATTCCTAGAAATGTGCGCTTAGCCGAAGCCCCGAGTCATGGTAAACCAGCCATGTATTATGATAAATATTCTGCCGGCTCTAAGGCTTATCTTGCTTTAGCTGGAGAGATGCTTCGCCGAGAAGAAGTCCCTGCTTAATCTAAAAATTTAAAGGAATCCCTCTATGTCTAAACGTGGTTTAGGAAAAGGGCTGGATGCATTGTTGGCGACCAGTACTTTAGCTCGTGAAAAACAACAAGTTGCAAACAAAAGCCAAGCGTTATCGTCGGATGGTGAACTGACCGAGTTAGAGATATCTTGCTTGCGACCTGGAGCCTACCAACCGCGTAAAGAAATATCGCCAGAAGCCCTTGAAGAGCTGGCGACGTCTATTCAGTCTCAGGGGATTATTCAGCCCATTGTGGTACGTGAGATTGATGCTGAAGAAGGGCAATATGAAATTATTGCTGGCGAGCGTCGTTGGAGAGCCGCTCGCTTAGCTGGACTTTATCTAGTTCCTTGCTTGATTAAAAATGTTGCAGATCGCACCGCGATTGCGATGGCTTTGATCGAGAATATTCAACGTGAAGATCTGAATGTCATTGAAGAAGCACTCGCGTTAGAAAGGTTACAGGAAGAGTTCACACTCACCCACCAGCAAGTCGCTGATGTGATCGGTAAATCTCGTGCTACAGTGAGCAACCTATTGCGTCTTAATCAACTGGAGAATTCTGTAAAATCTTTGGTTGCAGATAAGCAATTGGAAATGGGCCACGCGCGTGCATTGCTCATGCTCGAAGGTGAGCAACAGAGCGACATCGCGCAACAAGTCGCCAATAAAAACATGACCGTACGCCAAACCGAACGCCTGGTTAAAAAATGCCTCTCACCACAACCTGAAGAAAAAAACACACCTCAAGACGCAGAAACACATCAATTGTCACAAAATTTGGCTGAAATTCTGGGTGCAAAAGTTTCAATTGTAAGAACTAAGACTGGAAGTGCAAAAATGACAATTAGTGTTGATGAGCCTCACAAATTCGATGCACTAATCGCCCGCCTAAAAAACTAAGTGGGATAATCGGTCTTGACCAATTATGAACAATTCTAGGTATTTGTACTAAAACTGTCGGATTGTAAACAAAGTTGTAACTTTATGCGTTATTTTAATTGCATTCAGTTTAACTGGCCGTATAATTTCCGCGAAATTCTTAGCATTTTAAAAAATAAGTTTGCATTGCTGAGAATAATACTTAGAGGTAAGAATACATGGTAGCTGCGTTGGCTAGGCCTGGGCGAGAGCTTGCTAAGCAATTGTTAATGATCCAGTCTGGCGCGGTTATAATACTGGCTGCAGGGATGTCAATTGCTGTGAATGCTGAATGGGGACTTTCAGCGCTGGTTGGCGGCGGTATTTTTGTTGTCGCTAATGCAGTTTTCGCATTCTGTGCTTTCATGTTTGGTGGAGCTCGCGCTGCAAAAAAAATCGCGGCTTCCTTCTATACAGGTGAAGCACTAAAAATCCTCATTACCGTCGCACTCTTCTATGTAGCCTACATGTATACGAAGGTGGACCTTGTTCCCCTACAACTAACTTATTCGCTGGCATTAGGGATAAACTTTCTCGCGCCAGTGCTATTCGTTAACAAAAAGAAATAGGATGAGTTATGGCTGCGCCAGGTGAAGCGCTAACATCGGCCGGATACATTGAGCACCACCTCGTCAACCTTTCTTTAGCTAAGTTAGGTTTGGTCGCGGAGGAAACAAGTTTCTGGAACGTGAATATCGATAGTTTGTTTTTTTCTGTGTTGACAGGAGTGTTCTTCCTTTGGGTTTTTCGCTCTGTAGCAAAGAAAGCGACATCTGAAGTACCAGGTAAGCTGCAGTGTTTTGTAGAAATGATTGTGGGATTTGTCGATCAAAACGTCAAAGACACTTTTCATGGACGTAATCCACTCATCGCGCCTTTGGCACTGACTATCTTTTGCTGGGTGTTTTTAATGAATGTCATGGACTTGGTTCCAGTAGACTTCTTACCTTACTCAGCACAGCTAATGGGAGTCCCTTATTTAAAAGTGGTTCCAACAGCTGACGTAAACATCACCATGGCAATGGCTCTAGGCGTATTTGCATTAATGCTCTACTACAGCATTAAAGTGAAAGGTCTAGGTGGTTTTGCGAAAGAATTGGCTCTCCATCCTTTCAATCACCCAATCATGATTCCTTTTAACTTACTCATCGAAGTGGTTTCTTTACTGGCGAAACCATTATCACTAGGGATGCGTTTGTTCGGAAACATGTTTGCGGGAGAGGTGGTATTCATTCTTATCGCCGCTATGTTGCCTTGGTGGCTACAGTGGGTCGGTTCACTTCCGTGGGCGATATTCCACATATTAGTCATTTTGATTCAATCGTTTGTGTTTATGATGTTGACTATTGTCTATCTATCAATGGCACACGAAAAACATTAATTTATTGACGCTTTTAGTAAACAAATTTAGCCAACAACTATAAATATTTGGAGATAGTAATGGAAATATTATTGAGCTATTCCGCGATTGCTGTAGGTCTTATCGTAGGTCTTGCGGCGCTTGGTACTGCTATTGGTTTTGCAATCTTAGGGGGCAAATTCCTTGAAGGTGCTGCTCGTCAACCAGAAATGGCACCTATGCTACAAGTTAAGATGTTCATTATCGCAGGTCTGCTTGATGCGGTTCCAATGATCGGTATCGTAATCGCGCTTCTATTTACATTTGCAAACCCATTCGTTGGTCAGTTAGGCGGTTAATCTATCCATAAGGGGCAAACATTGAGTTTGTTGTTGATTAACACTATGTCCAAATAAAGGAAGGGGTAGCGTTGTGAATATGAATGCAACTCTGCTAGGTCAGGCAATCGCGTTCGCATTATTTGTTTGGTTCTGCATGAAATATGTGTGGCCACCAATCATGAATGCTATAGAAGAGCGCCAGAAAAAAATCACCGATGGTCTGATGGCTGCTGAACGTGCAGCCAAAGATCTCGACCTAGCACAAGCCAACGCTTCCGAGCAAATGAAGGAAGCGAAGCGCACGGCAACAGAGGTTATCGATCAAGCTAATAAACGCAAAGCTCAGATTTTAGATGAAGCACGTCATGAAGCACAGGAAGAACGTAAAAACATCCTGGCTCAAGCGGAAGCTGAAATCGAAGCGGAACGGATTAAAGCACGCGATGATCTGCGTAAACAAGTTGCTGCTCTGGCTATCGCCGGTGCAGAGAAAATCCTTGAGCGTTCAGTTGATGAGACAGCGCACAAAGATATTCTTGAAAACATTACTGCAAAACTTTAAATCAGGGGGCGAAATATGTCTGACTTGACAACAATTGCACGCCCCTACGCTAAAGCAGCGTTTGATTTTGCGGTTGAGAAAAATCAGCTAGACCAATGGAGTCAAATGCTGGCTTTTGCAGCCGAAGTTGCAAACAACGAAAAAATTCATGAGCTATTAACTAGCGCGACTTCTGCAGAGAAGCTTGCCGAAATAGTGATTGCAGTTTGTGGCGAGCAGTTTGATGCTAACGGTCAAAACTTCCTTAAAGTGATGGCTGAAAATGGACGCTTATTAGCGCTTCCTGATGTGTTTGAAGCTTTTCTGACTCTGAAAAGAGAGCACGAGAACGAAGTCGATGTAGAACTGATTTCGGCAACGGAGCTTAATGAAGAGCAGAAAGCAGACATTAGCAAAAGACTGGCAGAGCGTCTTGAACGCAAAATTCAGCTGAATTGCAGTGTAGATTCGGCCCTAATTGCTGGGGTCATTATTCGAGCCGGAGACCTAGTCATTGATAACTCAGCACGTGGCCGTTTGACGCGTCTGGGCGATGCATTAATGTCTTAATGGGGATTGGAGCATGCAACTTAATTCCACCGAAATTAGCGACCTAATCAAACAGCGTATCGAAGCATTCGACGTTGTAAGTGAAGCTCGCAATGAAGGTACTATCGTTTCGGTAAGCGATGGTATTCTTAGTATTCATGGCCTTGCTGATGTAATGCAAGGCGAAATGATCGAATTACCGGGTAATCGCTACGCGCTTGCACTGAACTTAAATAGAGATTCAGTGGGTGCGGTAGTTATGGGTCCTTATGCCGACCTAAAAGAGGGCATGAAAGTGACTGGTACGGGGCGTATTCTAGAAGTTCCTGTCGGTCCAGAATTACTTGGTCGAGTCGTCAATACACTTGGTGAGCCTATAGATGGCAAAGGGCCACTTGGTACTAAAATGACTTCTCCTGTAGAAGTTATCGCACCAGGGGTTATCGATCGTAAATCCGTCGACCAACCAGTACAAACTGGCTACAAATCGGTTGACTCAATGATCCCAATCGGTCGTGGTCAGCGTGAGCTGATTATCGGTGACCGTCAAACAGGTAAAACTGCGCTGGCGATCGATGCGATTATTAACCAAAAAGATTCAAGCATTTATTCTATCTACGTAGCGATTGGCCAAAAGGCGTCAACGATTGCTAACGTGGTACGTAAGCTTGAGGAACATGGCGCACTGGCCAACACAATTATTGTTGTGGCGTCTGCATCTGAGTCTGCCGCGTTGCAATATCTTGCACCTTATGCAGGTTGTGCCATGGGCGAATATTTCCGCGATCGCGGTGAAGATGCACTGATTGTTTATGATGACCTGTCAAAACAAGCGGTCGCTTATCGTCAAATATCACTCCTACTAAAACGTCCACCTGGCCGTGAAGCATTCCCTGGAGATGTATTCTACCTACACTCTCGTCTACTTGAGCGAGCTGCTCGAGTGAGTGAAGAGTACGTGGAAAAATTCACTAATGGTGAGGTGAAAGGCAAAACGGGCTCATTAACTGCGCTCCCAATCATCGAAACTCAAGCTGGTGACGTGTCTGCGTTCGTTCCAACTAACGTAATCTCAATCACTGATGGTCAGATTTTCCTACAAACTGAACTGTTTAACTCAGGTATTCGCCCTGCAGTAGATCCTGGTATTTCGGTATCTCGTGTAGGTGGTGCCGCTCAGACGAAAATCATCAAGAAGCTATCTGGCGGTATTCGTACTGCTTTGGCTCAGTATCGTGAACTTGCCGCGTTTGCCCAGTTCTCTTCTGATCTAGACGATGCGACTAAGAAGCAGCTCGATCATGGTCAAAAAGTAACTGAGCTGATGAAGCAGAAACAGTACGCGCCAATGTCTGTGTTTGACCAAGCGCTGGTGATTTTCGCTGCAGAGCGTGGTTATCTTGATGACGTTGAGTTGAACAAGCTTCTGGATTTTGAAGCAGCACTGCTGTCGTATGCTCATAGCCAATATGCTGAATTTGTATCGGAATTGAACAAGACGGGTGCTTACAACGATGAAGTTGAAGGTCAGATGAAGAAACTGACCGACGATTTCAAGGCAACCCAAACTTGGTAAAAGGTGGGTGGCGAACACTGCCACCAACTAATGGAGAGTAACGATGGCCGGCGCAAAAGAGATACGTAATAAAATAGGTAGTGTAAAAAGCACTCAAAAAATTACGAAAGCAATGGAAATGGTAGCGGCGTCTAAGATGCGTCGCTCGCAAGAGGCGATGCAAGCGTCTCGTCCATATGCTGAAACAATGCGTAAGGTGATCGGTCATGTGGCTAACGCTAACCTAGAGTATAAACATCCATATCTAGAGCAGCGTGAAGCTAAACGTGTTGGTTACATCATAGTTTCAACCGATCGTGGACTGTGTGGTGGTCTAAACATTAACTTGTTTAAAAAAGCCATGTTGGACATGAAAGACTGGTCTGAAAAAGGTGCGGAAGTAGAGCTTGCTGTCATTGGCTCGAAGGCAACTGCATTTTTTGATAACAGTGGCGCCAAAGTGGCTGCTCAAGTTTCAGGTTTAGGTGATACACCGACCTTGGAAAGCTTGATTGGTTCTGTTGGCGTGATGTTGAAAAAATATGATGAAGGTGAGTTGGATCGCCTGTTCGTAGTGTATAACCAGTTTGTTAACACTATGACGCAAGAACCAACGATCGATCAATTATTACCTTTGCCTAAATCTGACAGCGAAGAAATGCAGCGCGATCATTCGTGGGATTACATCTACGAGCCTGAGCCAAAACCTTTACTGGACACACTTTTAGTGCGTTATGTAGAGTCTCAGGTTTATCAAGGTGTGGTTGAGAACCTTGCTTGTGAGCAAGCCGCTCGAATGATTGCAATGAAAGCGGCAACAGATAATGCTAGCAATCTTATTGATGAACTAGAGCTTGTGTACAACAAAGCCCGTCAAGCGGCGATTACACAAGAGCTGTCTGAGATTGTCTCTGGCGCTGCTGCAGTTTAGGTGAAACAAAATTTAGAGGATTAACGATGGCTACAGGTAAGATCGTACAGATCATAGGTGCGGTAGTCGACGTGGAGTTTCCACAGAGCGAAGTACCTAGTGTATATGATGCTCTTAACGTTGCTGACAGCAAAGAACGTTTGGTTCTAGAAGTTCAACAACAACTTGGCGGTGGCGTGATTCGTGCCATCGTTATGGGAAGCTCCGATGGTTTACGTCGTGGTTTGACAGTAGAAAACACAGGTGCCCCAATCTCAGTACCAGTCGGAACTAAGACTTTGGGTCGCATCATGAACGTTCTTGGTGACTCGATTGACGAGTGTGGAGAAATTGGTGCAGAAGAGCACTATGCGATCCACCGTCCAGCGCCAAGCTATGAAGAGCAATCGAACGAAACGTCACTGTTAGAAACAGGTGTGAAAGTGATCGACTTGGTTTGCCCATTCGCTAAGGGTGGTAAAATCGGTCTGTTCGGTGGTGCGGGTGTAGGTAAGACCGTTAACATGATGGAGCTTATCAATAACATCGCACTGCAACACTCTGGTCTATCCGTATTTGCTGGTGTAGGTGAGCGTACTCGTGAAGGTAACGATTTCTACTATGAGATGCAGGAAGCGGGCGTTGTAAACGTTGAAAACCCTGAAGAATCAAAAGTAGCAATGGTTTACGGTCAGATGAATGAGCCACCGGGTAACCGTCTTCGTGTTGCTCTGACAGGCCTGACTATGGCAGAGAAGTTCCGTGACGAAGGTCGTGACGTACTGCTGTTCATCGATAACATCTATCGTTATACCCTTGCCGGTACAGAAGTATCAGCACTGCTAGGTCGTATGCCTTCTGCGGTAGGCTATCAGCCAACTCTTGCAGAAGAGATGGGTGTGCTTCAGGAGCGTATCACGTCAACTAAGCAAGGTTCTATCACGTCAGTACAGGCGGTATACGTACCGGCGGATGACTTGACTGACCCGTCTCCAGCAACCACGTTTGCTCACTTAGATGCAACCGTTGTACTTAACCGTAACATCGCTGCCATGGGTCTATACCCAGCGATTGACCCGTTAGATTCAACGTCTCGTCAGCTTGACCCTCTGGTAGTTGGTCAAGAGCACTATGATATCGCGCAAGGTGTACAGAGAACACTTCAGCGCTATAAAGAGCTGAAAGATATCATCGCTATCCTAGGTATGGACGAGCTATCTGAAGAAGATAAGCAAGTGGTATCTCGCGCACGTAAGATTGAGCGTTTCCTCACTCAGCCTTACCACGTAGCAGAAGTCTTTACGGGTGACCCAGGGGTTTACGTACCGCTGAAAGAAACACTACGTGGCTTTAAAGGTCTACTTGCTGGCGATTATGATGATATCCCTGAGCAAGCGTTTATGTACTGCGGTGCAATTGACGATGCGATTGAGAATGCGAAGAAGCTGTAAGGCTTATTAGGAGGCGATATGTCAGAGATTACCTTTCATCTAGATGTGGTCAGCGCGGAGAAAAAGATTTTTTCTGGCCGAGTTGAAACGTTTCAGGTGACCGGTAGTGAAGGGGAGTTGGGCATCTATCATGGCCACACACCTCTACTAACTGCAATCAAACCTGGCATGGTGCGCATTGTTAAGCAGTTTGGGCATGAAGAAATCATCTATGTGTCTGGCGGTATGGTTGAGGTTCAACCTGGTACCGCGACTGTACTGGCTGATACCGCTATACGTGGTGAAGAGCTGGATGCCGCTAAAGCTGAAGAAGCAAAACGCAAAGCAGAAGAAAATATCAAAAACCAACATGGTGATATGGACTATGCTCAAGCGGCGAGCGATTTGGCAAAAGCCATTGCTCAGCTTCGCGTGATTGAGTTGACCAAGCGTCGACGCTAGCAATCAGTCAACCTAGAATGAAAGGCGACCTCAATGGTCGCCTTTTTGTATAAAATTTACCTTAAGCTTTTCCTCTAATACCGTTCACCGTTACAATAGTCAGCATAAAATTTATCACCATTAAGGTAATCATTAATGAACTTTAGCGCCGTTATTCTTGCTGCGGGTAAAGGAACCCGAATGTACTCCAATTTACCCAAGGTACTGCATACCCTTGCCGGTAAGCCGATGGTAAAGCATGTCATTGATACCTGTGAAGGCATGGCAGCACAGAGGATTCACCTTGTTTATGGTCATGGCAGTGAAAAGATGCAAGCCACGTTGGGCCAAGAGAAGGTCAATTGGGTGCTGCAAGCAGAGCAGTTGGGGACTGGACATGCTGTAGACCAAGCGTCTGCCAACTTTGCTGATGATGAGCAAGTCCTAGTCTTGTATGGTGACGTACCTCTGATAAGTGAGCACACACTAACTAATTTACTGCAGTCGCAACCTAAAGATGGAATTGGATTGCTAACAGTGGTTCTGGATGACCCAGCGGGGTACGGACGCATCGTTCGCCAAAATGGTAAAGTCACCGCCATCGTTGAGCAAAAAGACGCATCAGATGAGCAACAAAAAATCCAAGAAATTAATACCGGTGTAATGGTTGCTACAGGGAAAGATTTAAAACGCTGGCTGGCTGGATTAAGTAACGATAACGCCCAAGGTGAGTATTACCTGACCGACGTTATTGCCGCTGCGCACCAAGAAGGCAGAGAGATAGTGGCGGTTCACCCGAGCAGCCCGATAGAAGTGGAAGGGGTTAATGATCGAGTTCAACTGGCGCGTTTAGAAAGAGCCTTTCAAGCTATGCAAGCTGAGAGCTTGCTTAAGCAAGGGGTGATGTTACGAGACCCTTCTCGCTTTGATCTAAGAGGTGAGCTACAAGCTGGAAAAGACGTAGAGATTGACATAAATGTTGTGATTGAAGGCACAGTGTCGCTTGGAGACAACGTCATCATTGGTGCGGGAAGTGTTCTTATCGATTGTGAGATAGATGATAACACGGTAATTCGCCCATATTCTGTCATTGAAAACGCAAGCGTTGGCGAAGATTGTACTGTAGGTCCGTTTAGTCGTTTAAGGCCTGGTGCTCAGCTTGCCAATGATGCGCATGTGGGTAATTTCGTAGAAATGAAAAACGCCCAGTTAGGTCAAGGATCTAAAGCCAATCACCTGGCTTACATTGGTGATTCAGAAATCGGTCAGCGGGTGAATGTGGGAGCTGGTGTCATTACCTGCAATTACGATGGTGCAAACAAACACAAAACCATTATAGGCGATGATGTATTTGTCGGCTCAGACAGTCAATTGGTGGCGCCAGTAGAGATAGGCTCTGGAGCGACGATTGGCGCTGGGACAACATTAACCAAAGATGTATCACCTGATCAGCTAGTGATTACTCGGGCGAAAGAGCGCAGAGTAGAGAACTGGGTCAGGCCAAGCAAAACGCGTAGTTAATATAGCGCTAAATAGATAAAGGGCCCAATAAGGGCCCTTTAAGTTTAACTGTGCTTTACACTTTTACTCTTCGCTAGTGAGAGGGGTATTGTCGGTATCGATATGGGTTGAACGTGATCTTCCCGTAGCAACCACATAGCTGGCTAATAGTGCTAGCATACAAACTAAGATAGTAATACCTGTTGCTGACAGTGCTTGTGAAGCAAAGGCGGCGACAACCGCACTTGCTAGGCTACTTACCGATATCTGGACGCTGTTTTGCAGGCCAGCTGCCGTTGCCGCACAATGCTTGGCGCTGGATAGCGCATTGTTCACCACGATGGGATACATGGCACCGTTGGCGACAGCTAGCAAACAGAAAGGCGCTAATACTGGCCAAATGGAGGTCAATTGCCACTGGGAAGCGATGGATATCATGATAGCGGCTACGGCAAATAAGGCTAAGATTTGTTTTAGAATCAAATCTGGACCAAATTTGTTGACCAATTTTTTGCCCATATAGCCACCCACAATAAAAGCAGCGGTTTGAGGGATAAAGCTAAAGCCGATATCTTTAGCTGAGTAACCCAAACGAGTCATGATTTCTGGCATGCCAGTCAGGTAGGCGAAAAACGCCGCAGAGCCAAAGGCAAACATGAGTATATTGCCAATGTAGACTCGATTGCGCGTTAAGGAAATCAAGTCTTGCTTAGTCGATGTCGATTTAGATGCACTGATCTTGTCAGTAGGCTGTAGACAAGTCGCTGCGGTCAGGACGATTCCGATTAGCGCTAGGGTAATAAAGATACTTTGCCAGCCCCATTGATGCGATAGGGCAACACCAATTTGTGGTGCAAGCGCGGGTGAGAGTGCGACTAAAGGCATGATAGTGGCAAATAATTGCTGGCTAGTTTTCTCTGGATAACGCTTGATGATCATCGCTTGCCAGATCACAGCTGGTGCACAAACACCAATGGCTTGTATAAAGCGTAAAGCAAGTAGTTGCCATATCGAGTCACTAAATGCGATGCCTGCTGAAGCGAGGGCAAATAGAACAAGCCCGGCAGCTAGTGTTTTCTTACTGCCATATTTGTCGCTAGCTAAGCCCCATAAAAACTGACCAACAGCCATCCCCACTAAGAAAACACTTAGAGAAAGGGCGATTTGTTGCGGCCCAGTACTAAAGGCAGTTTCTAATTCTTTAAATGTTGGCAGGTACATGTCAGTGGCGACAAATCCTAACATTGATAAGCAAATTAGATAGATTAATTGTAATTTTGAAGGCTTCATTTTTCTTTCCAATCAAAAAAATTCGTGCTTGTTTTTACTCAAGGGCAGTTACCATCCCTTATATTTTGTTAACTAAATTTTATTTTTTGATTATTAATAAATGAAACGTTAAATTTTATAGTTATGAGTCAAAATTTTTGATGGCAGGTTATGTACTCAAAATCTTCGTTAGAATTAATCGATACTATTGCTCGGTTAGGGAGCTTTGCTGCTGCCGCTGACGTATTGCACAGGGTTCCTTCCGCAATCAGTTATTCAGTACGCCAACTAGAGAAAGATCTCAATGTGGTTTTATTTAAACGACTGCCACGTAAAGTCGAGCTCACACCAGCGGGGGAAATTTTTGTTGCTCATGCTAGAAGTATGCTCAGGCAAATGGATGAAGTGACGATTCAAACCCAACGCGCTGCCAGTGGGTGGAAACAAACACTAAAAATTACCTTAGACAATATAGTCAGGCTGGAGAAGCTTGAACATCTGGTCAGCGATTTTTATAGCTATTTTGATTTTGCAGAACTGCAAATCAACATGGAAGTGTTTAATGGCTCTTGGGAGGCGATTTCGCAGGGTCGAGCGGATATCGCCATTGGTGCGACGTCTGCCATTCCAGTTGGCGGTGAGTACCACACTAAAAATATGGGCAGTTTAGAGTGGATTTTTGTCATGTCGCCTTTCCATCCTTGCGCAAAAGCCGATCGGCTAAACGAACAAATCGTTAGTCAATATCCGGCTATTTGTTTAGATGATACCTCTAGAGAGCTACCAAAAAGGCATCATAGTTTTTTCGCTAATCAGCGTCGATTATTAGTACCGAATTGGCACGTTGCGATTGAATGTCTGAAAAAAGGCTTAGGCGTAGGCTATATGCCTGTTCACATGGCAAGTAAGCACTTACTATCAGGGGCGCTCGTTGAGAGATCGAATATTTTGGATACCCCGAGCAGTGAGTGTTGCTTGGTTTGGAAACGAGATCCCACCAATAAGCTTATTCAGTGGATGGTCGACTATTTAGGTACGTCGGAGCAGCTGTATCAAGATTGGCTAAAAGCGTAAAAAGGACCAGCGAGAACGCTGATCCTTTGTGGAGTATGGTCAATTATGGACGCTCAAAGATAGTAGCAATACCTTGGCCCAAACCAATGCACATGGTGGCTAAGCCAAACCGTGCATTTTCGTGTTCCATGATATTAATCAGTGTGGTGGATATTCTTGCGCCAGAGCAACCTAATGGGTGGCCTAATGCTATAGCGCCGCCGTTAAGGTTAACCTTTTTGTCCATGACGTTTGCCAGCCCCAAATCTGCCACACAAGGCAATGATTGAGCAGCAAACGCTTCGTTTAATTCAACCACATCGATATCGTCAATGGAGAGTCCAGCTCTTTTCAACGCTTTTTTGCTCGCAGGTACAGGGCCATATCCCATAATGGAAGGATCACAGCCTGCGACCGCCATCGATTTGATTTTGGCACGGATGGTTAAACCGAGTGCCATCGCTTTTTCTTCTGACATGATCAGCATGGCGGCCGCGCCATCAGACAGAGCAGAAGAAGAGCCAGCAGTGACCGTACCTGAAGCTGGGTCAAAAACAGGGCGTAATTGTGATAGGCCTTCAACACTGGTCTCAGGTCGAATCACTTCATCATAATCGAGCTTAATCAGTGAACCGTCTTCAGCATGAGCTTCAATCGGCAAGATTTCGTTTTTGAAGCGTCCCTCAATGGTTGCTCGATGAGCTTTCTGGTGCGAGTTGGCGGCAAACTCATCTTGTTGTTGGCGGCTAACATTATGCATTTTGCCTAACATTTCCGCCGTGAGGCCCATCATACCTGCTGCTTTCGCGACATTTTTGGACAACCCAGGGTGGAAATCGACGCCATGGTTCATGGGAACGTGTCCCATATGTTCGACGCCGCCAATCATACATATTTCGGCATCACCGACCATGATGGCCCTTGCTGCGTCATGTAAAGCTTGCATAGATGAGCCGCATAGGCGATTAACCGTTACCGCACCTATCTCAATTGGAAGCCCCGCTAGTAACGATGCGTTTCTGGCGATATTGAAGCCTTGCTCAAGCGTTTGTTGAACACATCCCCAATAAATATCTTCGATGTCGTTTGCACTAACTTGAGGGTTACGAGCCAGTAATCCGGTCATCAGCTGGGCAGATAAATCTTCTGCCCTAGTATGACGAAAGGCACCACCTTTGGAACGTCCCATTGGGGTGCGTAGGCAATCAACAATAACTACGTTGTTCATGATGTTTATCCTTTTCCAAATATGGTTTATAAAGCGCTACTGCTTTGTGCCGAGTAGAACGTTTTCCCTTCTTTATGCATGGATTCCAGAAGCGATGGAACTTGATACAAAGGCCCAAGGTGTTGGAATTTCTTGGTCATTGCAATGTAGCTATCTATTCCTATCGTATCTAGGTAGCGGCATACCCCACCCCTAAATGGAGGGAAACCTAATCCATAGACGAGAGCCATATCCGCTTCTTGCGGTGAGGCGATGATGTTTTCTTCCAAACACAGCAATACTTCATTGATCATTGGAATCATCATTCTTTGAATAATGGTTTCATCATCAAACTCGCTTGGTCTTTGACATACGCTTTCTAGCACTGACAGAACGTCCTTAGAGAAGGACTTCTTAGGCTTACCTTTTTTATCAACACTGTATTCGTAGAAGCCATGGCCGTTCTTTTGTCCATATCTGTCGACATCGAAAAGAGCGTGCACCGCATCTTTGCCATCATTAGCCATTCTGTCAGGGAAGCCTTGCGCCATGACAGCTTGTGCATGAGTCGCGGTATCGATACCGACAACGTCAAGTAAATAAGCAGGTCCCATCGGCCAGCCAAACTGACGCTCCATCACTTTGTCTACATGGGTAAAATCGGCGCCATCTTTGAGTAATAAGTTAAATCCTGCGAAGTAAGGGAATAGGACGCGGTTGACGAAAAATCCGGGACAATCGTTGACTACGATAGGAGATTTGCCCATTTTCGCCGCATAAGCGACGACTCTGTTGATGGTTTCATCTGAGGTTTTCTCTCCGCGGATAATTTCAACCAAAGGCATGCGATGTACTGGGTTAAAAAAGTGCATACCGCAGAAATTCTCAGGCCTTTTTAGCGAGCCTGCTAATGTGTTGATCGGTATGGTAGAGGTATTGGAGGCAATGACAGTATCCGCATCCACCAATTCTTCCACTTCACTAAGCACGCTGGCTTTGACTTTAGGGTTTTCTACTACGGCTTCAACGATGACGTCAGCTTGATTGAGTTCTGCGTAATTGAGCGTTGGTTTTATTGAAGCAAGTACTTTTGCCATCTTAAAACCGTCGATTCGTCCTTTAGATAATTTCTTATTCAGAAGTTTGGACGCCTCACTCATGCCGAGATCAAGCGCGGATTGAGTGATATCTTTCATGATCACAGGCACGCCTTTCGACCCGGATTGATAAGCGATGCCACCTCCCATGATGCCCGCGCCTAATACTGCGCTTTGTTTGGTTTCAACCTTGGCCTTCTTGGCTGACTTTTTCGCCAGAGACTTTAAATATTGGTCATTAAGGAAAATCCCGACCAAGGCTTTTGCTTCAGGAGATTTTGCCAACTCGATAAAGTACTGTCTTTCGATATCTAGCGCGTTTTGTCTTGAGTGGTTGGCACCTTTTTCTATCGCTATAACCGCATTCATCGGCGCTGGGTAGTGAGTACCTGCTACTTGTAGAACCATACCTTTTGCGATGGTAAAGCTCATTTTTGATTCAATTTTGCTTAAGCTTAGCGGTGAGGTTTTTTGTTTTCTTCTTTGTTGCCAGTCGAGCTTGCCTTCGATGGCGCTAGTAATGGTGCTTAATGCTGATTGGTGTAGAGCGTCAGCGTCCACGACTGCGTCAAGCAGCCCTAAACTGAGCGCCTTAACTGCCGCAACAGACTTACCTTGGGTAATAATTTCCATGGCGCTGTCGGCACCGATTAGTCTCGGTAATCTAACGCAACCCCCAAAGCCGGGCATGATGCCAAGTTTAGTTTCTGGCAGCCCAATATTGGTCGATGCATCTCCAATGCGAAAATCTGTTGCTAGCACACACTCACATCCACCGCCAAGCGTATGGCCAGTTAGTGCAGATAAGGTAGGGAAAGGTAGGTCTTCAAGCTTGGAGAATATTGAGTTGGCAAATTGAAGCCACTGATCAAGCTCTTGTTTGGACTTCTCAAACAAGCCTAAAAATTCGGTAATATCTGCACCGACAATAAAGCTATCCTTGTCGGAAGTAAGAATGAGTCCCTTAATATTTTTATGGGATTGTAGTTTTTCAATTGCCTTATCAAGTGACTCTAATGTATCGAGGTCAAGTTTGTTTACAGAATTTGGGGAGCAGAAACTGAGCTCAGCGATCCCGTTGTCTAATTCCTTTACTGATAAGGTGTTAGCCTGATAAATCATTATTTATCTCCGTCACATACAATCTATAATTGTGCCAAAATGAACGTTGCAATCTTATCTGGTTAGACCAGTTTTGACAGTGTGCACAGATCACCTGTTGTGTTCAACACATTTTTTCAACAAAAGGTTAACAATGTGAGTTTCCATCTGTAACCACAATACGTGGTACACTTTTTCTCATTACTGCCAACTATATAACTGTATATGACAGATAGCCGTTATCTCATCCCTTCTTCACCAGTGCAATTTGAAGAAGAAATTAAGAAAAGTGTGTTTATTACTCACTTGATTCCTACTCCAAGTGTAGACGTTGCCAAAGCCACAATAGAACAAATAAAGCGACAACATAAATCGGCCAGACACAACTGCTGGGGATTCGTCGCTGGGCGTCCGGAAGATTCAATGAAATGGGGCTTTAGCGATGATGGTGAACCATCAGGCACCGCTGGTAAACCAATACTGGCTCAGTTGTCAGGATCGGGTATTGGAGAAATAACGGCAGTGGTTACGCGCTATTCTGGCGGGATTAAATTGGGTACCGGCGGGCTGGTGAAAGCCTATGGTGGCGGAGTTCAGCAGGCGCTAAAGCTAGTTCAAACAATTGAGAAAAAAATAACGACAAAATTACGCCTAGAGTTAGACTATGGATTAATGCCCATCATTCAGTCTATATTGGACTTTTACCGAGCAGACACTGTTGAGTCTAACTATTCTGACTCGGTGGTGTTAATTGTTGAAGTAGAAAGGAACCTTGTCGACGCTTTTATTCAAGCTTCGATCAATAAAAGTGGTGCAAAGGCAGTTGTCACTACTCTAAATTAACACTAGGAAGTTAGAAGCTAGCCTTCACTTTAATTGTGATGCAAATACGATCTATTATTCGCATAGTTGGCCTCTTATTGGCTCTATTCAGTATTACCATGCTAGCACCTGCATTGGTTGCATTAATCTATCGAGATGGGGCTGGGGTTTCTTTTGTTACCACCTTTTTTGTCTTACTAGCCTGTGGTGCCTTTTTTTGGTTTCCAAATCGTCGTTATAAACAAGAACTGCAATCCAGAGACGGTTTTTTAATCGTTGTACTATTTTGGACGGTATTGGGCAGTGCTGGTGCTTTACCCTTTCTTATCTCCGATAACCCTAACGTTTCCGTCACGGATGCTTTTTTTGAGTCATTTTCCGCGCTAACAACAACAGGGGCGACAGTTCTCACGGGTTTAGATCATTTGCCCAAGGCCATTTTGTTTTATCGACAAATATTGCAGTGGTTCGGCGGTATGGGGATTATTGTGTTGGCTGTGGCCATATTGCCAGTGCTGGGTATTGGAGGAATGCAACTTTATCGCGCTGAAATTCCAGGTCCCGTTAAAGATCGTAAAATGACTCCTAGAATTGCAGAAACGGCGAAAGCGCTTTGGTATATCTATTTAAGTCTTACCATAGCATGCGCCTTGGCCTATTGGTTCGCTGGGATGACACCGTTTGATGCGATCTGCCATAGCTTTTCTACTATCGCCATTGGTGGATTTTCTACTCATGATGCAAGTATCGGCTATTTTGACAGTGAAACGATTAATTTAATTGCGGTCGTATTCTTGTTGATATCTGCCTGCAACTATTCATTGCATTTTGCCGCGGTAGCTTCAGGAGGTGTCCACCCTCGCTATTACTTTCGAGATCCAGAGTTTCGGGCCTTCTTTGTTATTCAAGCAATTTTGTTTGTTATCTGCTTCGGTGTTCTTTTGGCGAATCAAACCTATCATTCGACGTTTGAAACTTTCGACATGGCCTTGTTTCAAACCGTGTCTATTTCCACCACTGCCGGGTTCACTACTTCCAGTTTTTCTGATTGGCCGCTTTTTCTGCCGGTTTTACTTTTGTTTTCTTCATTCATTGGTGGGTGCGCGGGATCAACCGGTGGTGGCATGAAAGTCATTCGCATTTTGCTGCTAACTCGCCAAGGCGCGCGGGAAATGAAACGCCTGATCCACCCGCGAGCTGTTTATACCATCAAAGTTGGAGGAACGGCCTTGAATCAAAGAGTCGTAGATGCTGTTTGGGGGTTCTTTTCGGCGTATACTTTAGTTTTTGTCGTGTGTATGCTAGCGCTAATCGCAACGGGAATGGGCGAGTTAACAGCATTTTCAGCCGTTGCTGCGACGTTAAATAATCTCGGTCCTGGCCTTGGGGAAGTGGCTTCTAATTTTGCGGCTGTGAACGATGGCGCTAAGTGGGTGTTAATTGCTTCTATGGTGTTCGGACGTTTAGAGATATTTACTTTGCTTATTTTGTTTACTCCTACATTTTGGCGCAGTTAAAGAGGTCGGTGATGAAAGTACTATTTCTTTATTCAAGTAGAGAAGGCCAAACCAAGAAGATTTTTGAATACATAGATGGTCAACTGCAGGGCGATGAGTGCGAATTTAAAAATTTGCACGAAATAGAACAAGTTGATTTATCTTTGTATGACCGCGTGTTGGTTGGAGCTTCAATTCGCTATGGCCATTTAAATAAAAAGTTGTATCAGTTTATTGAATCGCACTTGGCGCAGCTCGAAAACAGTAAGGTGGCGTTTTTTTGCGTTAATCTAACAGCGAGAAAAGAAGAACAAGGTAAAGACACGCCTGAAGGTAGTGCTTATATTCAGACGTTTCTTAAAAAGTCGCCATGGAAGCCAGAGCTAATTGGTGTTTTCGCTGGAGCTTTATATTACCCCCGTTACAACTGGATAGATAAGATGATGATTAAGTTGATTATGACGATGACTGGCGGTGAAACGGATACGACAAAGGAAGTTGAGTATACCAATTGGCAAAAGGTAACGTTATTTGCCGAAAAATTTAAGAATTTGACGTAAAAAGTGTTCATTTACGTAGCGACTTGTTTGATATTTGAACGAATAACGTTTTTATTCAAAAAAACTTCAAAAAACGCTTGCCAATAAACTTCCGATCTCTATAATGCCCCCTCGCTGACACGGGATGGCTTCAAACAAGCCAAGCGCCCAGTTAGCAAGGTCTGGTAGCTAAGCCAAGTGCTTAAAAAAGTTTTGAAAAAGTGGTTGACACTGACACTTAACTCGCTAGAATGGCCGTCCGCTTTGAGATGAACTTCAAAGCGCGCTCTTTAACAATATAAACCTATCAATCTGTGTGGGCACTCGTTGATGATGATCACTAGCTTCTTAGGAAGCAAAATGGTTTCAATGAACTGAGTGACCAATTGAACCGAAAGGTTCAGCACAGTCAATTCACATATCGTTAGATATGATTCAGTACTCATTGAGCCTCCCCTTATTT
>NZ_JAMKMR010000016.1 GCF_023634645.1 Vibrio sinus | reverse complement strand
CAATAAAGGGAGGCTCAATGAATACTGAACATTACATAAGTAATGTTTGAATTGACTGTGCTCTTATTGGTTTTCACTTTTGAAAAAGTGAAACAAAACAGCTCAAGGCTGCTTCCCAATTCGAATGGTCACTTCGTTTCATTGAAACCATTTTGCTTCCTAAGAAGCTAGTTGATTACCATCAACGAGTGCCCACACAGATTGATAGGTTTATATTGTTAAAGAGCGTGCTTTGAAGTTCATCTCAAAGCGGACGGCCATTCTAGCGAGTTAAGTGTCAGTGTCAACCACTTTTATTATCAAAAATAACATTTCGATAATGGTAGAAGACTGATTCCTCAATGCTTTCACCGCCTACTGACCTCTCGCCGCCCTGAGGGCTTTGCCGTGTCAACGGAGGCGCATTATAGGGAGATTAAAAAGAAGCGCAAGCCCTTTTTTGATTTATTTTGTGAAATTAGAGCGTTTGATGGTAATTGCATCGAGATGGCCATTTTTCTATCAATTTGTGCTCACATTAAGACTATATAAAAGCAAACGCGTCTGCGTACATACAATCACTATTCGCTTGTTTGTTTTGAGTGAACATTTCTCTGGCAGCACCTGCCATTTCAAATCTCCCTGCAATATAGATGTCATATCCCGCCAGCGTGTCAAAGTCCTCACAAATCGCTTGCAACACATTACCCACTTTACCAGCCCACTGAGCATCCTTTTCTTCAATCACAGGAATAAAGTGCACATTGCTGTGTGCTTCAGCGATGTTGTGCAACTCTTCTATCGCATAGAGCTGTTTTTGATTTTTAGCGCCCCAGTATAAGTAAATCGGGTTACTCTTATTTTGGCTAATGCAGTGATCGAGTATCGATCTCACATAACTAAACCCTGTGCCGCCAGCAATAAGCAGCAGTGGATGATCGCTATTTTCCCGAATCCAGGCCTCGCCGTGGGGCGCATCAACAATTACATCGCCATTGTCTATCTGCGCGCGTTTCATCTTCTCAACCACTTCTATCGCATAGTGATTATGCTCAAAAGCGCCAATATGAAGCTCAAGCTCTCCTTGATGTCGACATGGACTGCTTGCAATGGAAAATGGTCGCTTATCCTTTTCGCCCATTTCTACCATCAAATATTGTCCAGCTTTAAACTCAACTGGAGATTCTGGGTGCAGCAATATTTGAAACGTATTACAAGCCAACTGCTGAATAGACTTTACTTTACACTTAATAGACATCTTCTTCCTCGGGCTTACTGCTCAGTAAGCTATGGCCAAGACTTCCTTGGAATATCACTGGCCCTCTATCTGTATTACTTTTCTTATTCAATGTTACCAATAAAAGCGATAATTTTGGCGTCAGCGCACTGACGCCTGAACTATACAATATTGAGCTCTTGCCAAATTTTATCAACCTTTGCCACTACCTCAGGATCTTTCTTGATAGGGATACCCCACTCTCTTTGCGTTTCTCCCTGCCATTTATTGGTGGCGTCTAACCCCATTTTAGAGCCTAGACCAACAACTGGCGATGCAAAGTCCAATGAGTCAATCGGAGTATTCTCTATCATTACCGTATCTCGAGCCGGATCCATTCTGGTGGTGATGGCCCATATTACGTCGTTCCAATCTCGAGCATTGACATCGTCATCGCAAACAATAACAAACTTGGTATACATAAATTGGCGTAGGAAAGACCATACTCCCATCATCACACGCTTAGCATGTCCTGGGTATTGCTTTTTCATCGTCACCACTGCCATACGATACGAACAGCCTTCTGGGGGAAGATAAAAATCGATAATTTCTGGAAACTGCTTTTGCAGGATAGGTACAAGCACTTCGTTGAGTGCAACTCCTAACACGGCAGGCTCATCGGGTGGCCTTCCAGTATAGGTGCTGTGATAAATAGGGTCCTTACGCATTGTAATGTGCGTTATGGTAAAGACATGGTGCTTTTCTTTCTCGTTGTAATACCCCGTATGGTCGCCATATGGACCTTCGTCGGCGTATTCATCTGGATCAATGTAGCCTTCCATTACTATTTCTGCACTGGCTGGCACCTCAAGCTCATTGCTAACTGACTTCACCACTTCCGTCTTGCTACCACGTAATAGCCCAGCAAATGCGTACTCTGATAATGTATCCGGTACAGGCGTTACCGCGCCTAATATAGTGGCGGGATCGGCACCAAAGGCAACAGAAACGGGAAATGGCTCACCTGGATTGGATTCCATCCAGTCTTTCATGTCCAGCGCACCACCTCGATGCGCTAGCCAACGCATAATGACTTTGTTCTTACTCAGCTTTTGTTGACGATAAATACCCAGGTTTTGCCGTTTCTTATTCGGCCCCTTTGTAACCGTCAGCCCCCAAGTCAAAAGTGGCGCGATATCATCGGCCCAACAACTCATCACTGGTATCTTATCGAGATCAACTTCATCACCTTGCCAGACTATGTCTTGGCATGGCGCTTTGCGCAGCCGCTTAGCAGGCATGTTCAGCACTTGTTTGAACACTGGTAATTTATCGATAGCGTCCTTAAAACCTTTTGGCGGTTCAGGCTCTTTTAGGTAGGCGAGCAACTTGCCCACTTCACGCAATTCGAGAACATCTTCTCTGCCCATACCCAAAGCGACACGTTCTGCGGTACCAAATAGGTTGGTTAGAACCGGTATATCATAGCCAATGGGGTTTTCGAACAGTAGCGCCGGGCCATTAGCTCGTAACGTACGATCACTGATCTCCGTCATCTCATAATGAGGGTCGATGGGGTGTGAAATACGTTTGAGTTGACCTTTTTTTTCCAATTGGTCAATAAAATCTCGTAGATCTTTAAAACTCATAGGTCTTTATTTCAATATCAAAACTGCGCGCAGTATAACAAAATCTGTACTGCCAGTGAGCGTTTTACTGTGAGTCGGATTGAATAACCCACTTCTCCAAAACAAAAAAACGCCATCTTGCATCAAGATGGCGTTGTAAAGCTTCATTGCTTATCGCTAATTATTGGCGACGCATTGCATCGAAAAACTCATCGTTAGTTTTGGTCATCGCGAGTTTGTCGATTAAGAATTCCATGGCGTCGATCTCTCCCATCGGGTGAACAATCTTGCGTAGAATCCACATTTTTTGCAGCTCATCCGTTTTGGTTAGCAATTCTTCGCGACGAGTGCCAGAACGATTGAAATCAATAGCAGGGAATACTCGTTTCTCGGCAATCTTACGGTTCAGGTGCAGTTCCATGTTACCTGTACCTTTAAACTCTTCGTAGATCACTTCATCCATCTTAGAGCCCGTGTCAACCAGAGCGGTTGCGATGATGGTTAAGCTGCCACCTTCTTCGACATTTCGAGCTGCACCAAAGAAACGTTTTGGGCGATGCAGTGCATTGGCATCTACACCACCAGTCAGCACCTTACCGGAAGAAGGCACAACCGTGTTGTAAGCGCGAGCAAGACGAGTAATAGAATCAAGCAATATCACGACATCTTTCTTATGCTCAACCAAACGTTTCGCTTTTTCAATCACCATTTCTGCCACTTGTACGTGGCGTGAGGCTGGTTCATCAAAGGTTGAAGCTACTACTTCGCCTTTTACTAGGCGCTGCATTTCGGTCACTTCTTCTGGACGCTCATCAATCAGCAGAACCATCAGCTCACACTCTGGGTGATTGTGCGCAATGCTTTGAGCAATGTTTTGCAAAAGCATTGTTTTACCTGCTTTTGGCGGCGCCACAATCAGTCCACGCTGACCTTTACCAATTGGAGAAGCAAGATCCAATACGCGTGCGGTAATGTCTTCTGTAGAACCATTACCACGCTCCATCACCATTCTTTCATTGGCATGCAAAGGCGTCAGGTTTTCAAATAGGATCTTGTTACGTGCGTTATCTGGTCTGTCATCGTTAACCGTGTTGACTTTTAGTAACGCGAAATAGCGTTCGCCATCTTTTGGTGGGCGAATCTTGCCAGCGATGGAATCACCAGTACGCAAGTTAAAGCGGCGGATTTGGCTAGGCGATACATAGATATCATCCGGCCCAGCTAAATAAGAGCTGTCCGCACTACGTAAAAACCCAAAACCATCTTGAAGAATCTCTAAAACACCGTCGCCGAAAATGTCTTCTCCACTTTTGGCATGTGCTTTTAAAATGGAAAATATGATGTCTTGTTTTCTTAAGCGAGCTAGGTTTTCTAAGCCTAGGCTTTCTCCAAGTTTGACAAGATCGGATACAGCTCTGTTCTTCAGTTCTGTTAGATTCATGGTGGTGGATGCTTGTTTAGTCAAAATAAGATCTGTTGGTTAAGTTAAGATGAATTTGGTCTATGGATTGACCAAGAAGTGAACGCTTGTTTATTTAACGTGCGATAAACTATCACTAATTTACAGACTAGTCTAGGTTTAGTTGTTCTTCAAAAATAAAACCGTGCAATTTGATCTGCACGGCTTTACTGGTAAGTGGATTAAAGATTAGCGTCCAAAAACTCTTTGAGTTGAGTTTTAGATAGAGCGCCAACTTTAGTCGCTGCTACTTCACCGTCTTTAAACAGAAGTAACGTTGGGATACCACGAATACCGTATTTTGGTGGGGTTTCTGCATTTTGATCGATATTAAGTTTGCCGATAGTCAGTTGACCTTCGTACTCATCAGCAATTTCGTCCAAAATAGGTGCAATCATTTTGCAAGGGCCACACCACTCCGCCCAGAAATCAACAAGAACAGGGCCTGCAGCGTTGATTACATCGCTTTCAAAACCAGCATCAGTTAGCTGCAAAATCTTTTCGCTCATCTTCGACTCCAAAGTATTTTCTTGGTCTAGCTATATTATAAGCAGTAATTAGATGCCCTATTGGAATGTATTTACTTTCGTATTGCAAGCTTAAGCTGATATTCTATAGAGATGAAAAAGACGCATATCACAGAGCAAAAGTTCGCTGATTTGGGATTGAACGCCCAAGTTGTTGAAGGTTTGGAAAAAAGTGGGTTCGAATATTGTACCCCAATCCAAGCCCTAGCGTTGCCGGTACTGCTCGCCGGCCAAGACATTGCAGGCCAAGCCCAAACCGGGACAGGTAAAACGCTCGCGTTTCTCACTGCAACCTTCAATCATTTGCTAAATAATGCCAAGGATGACAACAAAAGTAGCCAACCACGCGCCATTATTATGGCCCCAACTCGAGAGCTGGCGATTCAAATCCATAAAGATGCGCTGCCACTCGTTGAAAGCACAGGTATAAAAACCGCACTGGCCTACGGCGGTGAAAGCTATGATAAGCAACTTGCCAAGCTTGAAGGCGGCGTCGATGTGCTCATTGGCACTACAGGGCGTATTATCGACTTTTACAAACAGCGCGTTTTCAATCTCAATCACATTGAAGCCGTGGTGTTAGATGAAGCCGATCGAATGTTTGATTTGGGCTTTATCAAAGACATTCGTTTCTTGTTTAGACGCATGCCTGAGCCTAAAGAGCGCTTGAACATGCTATTTTCTGCTACTTTGTCGTATCGAGTGCAAGAGCTGGCCTTTGAGCATATGCACAACCCAGAACATATCGTAGTTGAACCTGAGCAAAAAACCGGGCACCGGATTCAAGAAGAGCTATTCTACCCATCTAACCAACACAAAATGGCATTACTGCAAACGCTTATTGAAGAAGAATGGCCAGATCGAGCGATTGTGTTTGCCAACACAAAGCAAAAGTGTGAACTCATTTGGGGCCACCTCGCCGCCGATAAGTTACGTGTTGGTCTACTGACCGGTGATGTTCCGCAGAAAAAACGCGAGAAAATTCTCGAACAGTTCACCCGTGGTGAAGTCGATATTCTGGTTGCTACCGACGTCGCTGCACGTGGATTACACATTCCACAAGTAACGCATGTCTTTAACTACGATCTTCCCGACGATTGTGAAGATTACGTACACCGCATTGGTCGAACTGGTCGCGCTGGCGCAAGTGGTCACTCAATTAGCTTTGCTTGCGAGGAGTACGCCATCAACCTTCCCGCAATTGAAGAATACATCGAACATACCATCCCAGTCTCTGACTATGACGCATCAGCCTTGATTGAAGATTTGCCAGCGCCAATTCGCATGCGCTCTCGCAACTCTCAATCGCGCCGGACCAATACTGGCGGGACTCGTTCAGGAAACAAAAAGTCCAATAACCGTCGGCCACGTCAACCTAGGCCAAACAAGGAAGCATAATTGACCTATGAGTAATCTCGCCTCTTCTTCGCTGTATGCGGCCATCGATTTGGGCTCGAACAGCTTTCATATGCTGGTCGTCAGGCATGTTTACAGCAGTATTCAGACGATCGCGAAAATAAAGCGTAAAGTTCGCCTCGCCGCTGGCCTAAATGAACACCACGAGTTAAGCATTGAAGCGATGCAAAGAGGTTGGGATTGCCTAAGTCTCTTTGCCGAACGGCTACAAGATATCCCTGCCAACAATATTCGTATTGTCGGCACCGCCACGCTAAGAACCGCGACAAACATTGATATTTTCCTCAAAAAAGCGAGTGAAATATTGGGCAAAGATATCGAAGTAATATCAGGCGAAGAAGAAGCCGAGACCATCTATAAAGGAGTCGCCCACACCTCTGGTGGACAGGGGCGCAGATTAGTGGTCGATATTGGCGGCGCCAGCACCGAAATAATCATAGGTGAAGGTTTTACCGCCAAGGCATTGACTAGCCTAAAGATGGGTTGTGTCACTTGGCTGGAGAATTACTTTAAAGATAGGCAATTGAACGAAAGCAATTTCAATCACGCGATTGAGGCGGCCAAATCGATCATTCAACCTATCGTTAGCAAATATCAAGATATCGGCTGGGATGCCTGCGTTGGTGCCAGTGGCACTGTTCAAGCCATCCAGGAAATCATGCTGGCTCAAGGCATGGATGAACTTATCACGTTAAGTAAGCTCAAGCGCCTGCAAAATCAAGCCATGCTCGCAGAGCAACTAGAAGAGTTAGACATTAAAGGGCTTACCTTTGAACGAGCGCTGGTTTTTCCTAGTGGCTTATCCATCTTAATTGCTATTTTTGAGCTGTTTGCCATCGATTCGATGACACTTGCAGGCGGCGCACTACGTGAAGGTCTGGTTTACGATATGGCCGACGATCTTCGCTGTGATGATATTCGAGGTCGAACGATTCATAGTGTCCACTCACGCTTTCAGATAGATACTCACTACGCCAACCAAGTAGCCAATATGGCTGAGCGCCTGCTTAGTCAATGCAGCTCCGATTGGTTACCCGAGCCACAAGGGAAGGCATTGTTGCTCGCAGCTGCCAAGTTTCATGAGCTGGGCTTGTCCATTGACTATAAAAAAGGCGCAGAGCATGGCGCGTATTTGTTAAAAAGCCTAGATCTTCCCGGCTTTACTCGCGCGCAAAAGCGCTTACTGTCAGATATAGTACTGCGCTATCGTGAGCAGCTTACCCCGCTGCCAGAGCAACATGCGATTTCTACTGAAAGCGCCACTCGAGCTTTAAGGTTATTGCGTTTGGCCGTACTACTTACCCACAGGAGAAATCCTAGACTAGAGCCAAACTACAGCTTGGTCAGTAAGCAAGACCAACTCGTGCTCACCCTGCCATCGGCTTGGTTAGAGGCCAACCCTCTCACTAAGGCAGAGCTGGAAATGGAAGCGAATCGTCAAACCGACTTAGGCTGGCCATTGACCATACAAGCCCAATAAAAAATGCCCCAAGATTTCACCTTGGGGCATTTTTCAAACCTCTACTGATCGCTTACGCCTGCTGGTTGGCCATACCTTCAAGCCTGAATTTTGGATTGATGGTCGTGAGTTTTTTCACCAAGTAATTCAGTAATACACCATACATTGGCACAAATAAGCCTAGGCTGATTAACAGTTTAAAGCTGTAGTCCACCATGGCGATTTCTTTCCAATGCTGCGCCATAAATGCGTTCGGACTATGATAAAAAGCAATCGAAAAGAACGACAACGTATCGAGTGCATTACCAATAATGGTTGAACAGGTCGGTGCAACCCACCAGCTTTTCGACTGACGTAAACGGTTAAACACATGCACATCTAAGACCTGCCCCAGCAAATACGCCATAAAGCTCGCGGCCGCAATTCGAGCGACAAACAAGTTAAACGTAGATAAGTGTTGCAGCCCTTGAAACTGACCTTGAAAAAACACAACCGACAAGAAATACGACACCGCCAACGCTGGTATCATGACCAAGAAGATAATCTTACGAGCCATCGGCGCACCAAATATACGTACCGTCAGATCCGTGGCAAGAAAGATAAATGGGAAAGTAAAGGCTCCCCAAGTGGTATGGAAACCAAACAGAGTGAAGGGTAATTGGACAAGATAATTACTTGATGCGATAACAACTAAGTGAAACAACACTAAGTAACCAAGCGCTTTGCGCTGTTGCTGAAGAGTAAACTGGCTCATATTGTACCTTTTTGCTTGTTGGGGTTAGGGAACCCAAGTTAGGCACAATGACAACAATCAGTGCCTTCAATAATAAATCGGCCGAAGATTATACATTAGCCTTATACGACCGCAATATCTTATCCGCACAATACCAGCTATCTGGATTAGCTATATACCTTTACCTAAAAGCTGAGCCAAAAACTCGAGTTCTTCTTGGCTATCATTCACGCAAAGCGCTTCGAGCCACATGACTTCACTGTAATGCTCCGCTTTCAAAAATAACTGACAACCTTCAAAGTCAATCAGCCAAGAGTGAACATCGGCGTCCGCTTGCCTCTCCACAATGGTGGCGGAGATCAGTTCAACAAAATAGACGCCAACCTGCGGGAAACTGTCGTAATCAAAGCTGGGTGCCTGCAAAATAATGCGGCCAGATGAAGGTTCAAACTCATGTAAACCAAACTGAAACTTGGGTTTATCCATGCTGGGTTAAATACTCCTGAATAACATCTAAAAAAGGGTCGGCATATTTTTCTAGCTTCACTTGCCCAACGCCATTGACTGCTAACATCTCACCATATGAAGTAGGCAGAATTTCCGCCATATCGACCAAGGTTGCATCACTAAACACCACATAGGGCGGCAATCCATCTTCATCGGCTATCGATTTACGCAACTTTCTCAGCATGGCAAACAATTTTTTGTCGTAGTTTTTGCTGGAAAGCTTGTCTTGCTTGGATGTCTTGGTTGCCATATCCAGCCTCGGCACAGCCAATTCGAGATTCATTTCTCCACGCAATAATGGGCGCGCTTCTTCTGTTAACTGCAAAGTGGAGTTGCGGGTAATATTTTGGCTAAGCAAGCCCTTGTGGATCAGCTGGCGAAAAATACTGACCCAGTAGTCGTGACTGTGTTCCTTGCCGATGCCGTAAGTTGAAAGCTCGTCATGGCGATTTTCTCGAACACGAATATTTTGCATCCCACGCATGACTTCCACGACATAGCCAATACCAAAGCTTTGCCCGACACGATAGACACAAGACAATGCTTTTTGCGCCTCGACGGTGGCATCAAATCGTTTCGGAGGATCTAAACAGACATCGCAGTTGCCGCAAGGCTTGTCTCTGTACTCACCAAAATAGTTTAACAATACTTGCCTTCGACAGGTCTGAGCTTGCGCAAACGCATCCATGGCGGTGAGCTTATGCGCTTCAACTCGCTTTTGTTCGCTGTCGTCTTTCTCATCGAGCATTCTGCGTAACCAATTAATGTCAGCAGGATCAAACAACATGAGCGCCTCAGCAGGCAGGCCATCTCGTCCAGCCCGGCCCGTTTCTTGGTAATAGGACTCAATATTGCGTGGAATATCAAAGTGGACAACAAATCGCACGTTGGGTTTATTGATCCCCATGCCAAACGCTACTGTGGCCACCACGATTTGGATATCATCTTTTTGAAAAGCCTCCTGGACTTGCTTGCGCTCATCCACTTCCATACCCGCGTGATAGCCCGCCACCCTAAGGTGATTGTTTTGTAGCTTTTCGGTGAGCATCTCAACCTTTTTTCGGCTACCACAATAGATGATTCCACACTGGCCTTTTTGCGTCGCCAAGTATCGAACCACTTGGCTGACAGGCTTATGTTTTTCGACCAAATTATAGCGAATGTTCGCTCTATCAAAGCTGCCTAAGTAGGTAAGAGGCTGCGATAACTGCAATCGTTGTATGATGTCGGTCCGTGTGGCCTCATCCGCAGTCGCGGTCAACGCCATTACGGGTGCAGAAGGAAAGGCTTTTTTTAACTGACCAAGCGAGGCATATTCCGGGCGAAAATCATGCCCCCACTGAGAAATACAATGCGCTTCATCCACCGCAATCAAACTCAAATCCAAATGATGCAGCCGCTCGATAAAGTCGGCCATCAGCACTCTCTCAGGAGAGACATAGATAAGCTTAATTTCCCCGGCGTGCATACGCGCATAAATATCGACCAGCTCTTGACGACTCAAGGTTGAATTGATGCACTCTGCACTGACACCACTGGCTTTCAGCTGGTCCACCTGATCTTTCATTAAAGAAATTAATGGTGAAATCACCAGAGTCATCCCTTGCGACACCAACGCTGGCACCTGATAGCACAGAGATTTGCCGCCACCGGTTGGCATAATAACCAGACTATCTTGGCCCAATAAAGTCGCATCAATCACATCGTTTTGCCCTTGACGAAACGCTTGGTAGCCAAATACTTCTTCTAATACGGATTGAGGTGACAACAAGGGTTCCTGTGATTGCTCTATGGGTAATGAGGTCATGAATTCTCTCAAAATGGAGGGTATAAAGAAGGCTTCGAGCACATTGTAGTCGGGATTTACCATGAATAAAACTGCAAATTGCTAGGTGAAATAGGAAGGCACTCGTATACTTCTCATCCTGTCCATTTCATCCTCTACAGGAAAACGTGATGAACAACGATGAACAACAAACAGCTCGACAAGGTATATTGTTCGCCATCGCTGGCTATACCATGTGGGGCATAGCGCCAATCTACTTTAAAGCGATCCAACAAGTTTCCGCCCCTGAAATCCTCTGCCATCGGGTCATTTGGTCATTTCTGATATTGGTATTTCTGGTCCACTTTAGCCGTAAATGGCACAGTGTTAAAAATGTTCTCACGTCAAAGAAGCTGGTTTATATCGTAGCCACCTCCATTCTGCTTGGCTGTAATTGGCTGATTTTCATCTGGGCCGTCAATTCAGACCACATGCTCGACGCCAGTTTAGGCTATTACATTAATCCACTATTAAACGTTCTGTTGGGCATGATATTTCTTGGCGAGCGATTACGAAAACTGCAATGGCTAGCCGTGATATTAGCGACCGTTGGCGTATTAATCCAAATCATCGCATTTGGCCGAGTACCTATTGTCGCCATCTCGTTAGCGGCCACCTTCGGATTGTACGCACTGTTAAGAAAGAAGGTCAGCTTAGAAGCGCAAACGGGTCTATTCCTTGAGATGCTCATCTTGTTGCCCCTTGCCATGATTTATATGTTTGGTTTTGCCCACAGCGCAACCTCCGACATGCTGGACAATACCACGCACTTAAACGTTTTGTTGGTGTCAGCGGGCATTGTCACTACCCTCCCTTTCTTATCTTTTAACGCCGCTGCGACCCGATTAAAGCTCTCAACACTGGGGTTCTTCCAATACATAGGCCCAAGTCTCATGTTTTTGCTGGCGGTATTGCTTTATGGCGAAACGGTCACACTTGCCAAGGCAGTCACCTTTGTCTTTATTTGGGCCGCATTGGTAATATTTAGCTTTGATGGGGTTCGTTTTAGCAAAAAGAAAAAGGCGTTAGTTAGGTCGTAAATATACAAGACATCGAACGGCGCAAAAGGTAAGCTTGGTGATAAGTTAACCAACTTACCTTTTTTAATGGCTGAGGACATTCAATATCACTCTACCGCTTTCGATGCTATCAATCTAATCGATGCTCACTACCAGAAGTTTTCTTTTCAGCGGCACTATCATTTAGATTTTCATATCGGGCTAATCACGGGTGGCAGGCAAGTTTTCAAACATAATGGCAACAGTCATTGTGTCGGTGCTGGCCAACTTGTCATTATGCCGCCGGATGATATTCATGACGGTCGTTCATGGCGAGAGTCTGGCTACGATGTCAAAGTGATCACGATCAGCCCAACTTGGCTAAGTCATTTAGCCGACATAGACACACCGGATACACTGATTACTTTTCGACAATTGATTGTTGAAGATCCTAGCATATTTAACCAACTGAGTACCTTGTTCCACACGTTAAAACAAACCAACAGCAGTCAATTAGCCATAGACTGCGCGCCCTATGAAGGGTTTAGCCAGCTTTTTGAGCAATATGGCTCGGTAGTCACAGCGAAAAACGCGCGTTTGGGTCAAAAGCACATCAGTAAGCTTAAAGATTATCTGATGGAGAACCTTGATCAAGCTATACGCTTACAGGACTTATCCGATCTCTGCCAACTTTCAGAGAGTCAGTTTCAGCGTAGGTTTAAAGCTCAAATGGGTCTGACACCCTATGCTTGGTTAAGCCGACTGCGACTGGAAAAGAGCATGCAGCTGCTTAAGTCTGGGATAAATGGGACAGATGTGGCGTTACAAGTGGGTTTCTACGATCAAGCACATTTTAGCAAAGCTTTTAAGTCAAACTTTGGCATCACTCCATCTCAGGTTCGATGCCAGCCCTATACCTAACATATCTTTAGGTATAGCAAATTACTTCGAAACGTAAGCTTTGGTTAGATAGATAAAGCGAACCTGTTAATAATTTACAATCTTTGTATTTCAAGTCGTGGCATTGTGAGTTCAGAATGAATCATTAGAGACTATTGCATGAACGAAGCCGCTATTTTACTCACCCTTGCCGGGGTCCATTTCGTTGCGTTGATGAGCCCAGGGCCGGACTTCGCACTTGTGGTGCAAAACGCCACTAGGCATGGGAGGCAAACTGGACTGTATATTGCGCTGGGCTTATCCTTTGGTATTTTTGTCCAATCTTTGCTCAGCATTACCGGAGTAAGCTACCTTGTCCACCAACATCCGGTCATGTTTGCTGTGTTACAATTCATTGGCGGCGGTTATTTACTTTACTTAGGTTACGGCGCGTTAAAAGCCACCATCGGCAACCTGATGCGTCCACATAAGGCTGAGCCCTTGGCCACAAAGCCATCGGCTGAATTGAGTAACAGACGCCAAGCTTTTTCACGTGGTTTTGCGACGAATATCCTCAATCCAAAAGCCTTAGTGTTTTTCGTTAGCTTAATGTCGACGTTAGTTCCAGCAAGCATGCCCACGTCAGGTAAAGCATTGGCCGTTATTATTCTTTGGGGGCTATCACTATTTTGGTTTTCGCTGCTCGCCTGGACACTATCGACCAACAAGCTGCAACAAAGTTTAAGTGCCATGGGAGTTTATATTGATGGCTTATGTGGTCTTATCTTCACCGTTATTGGCATCTATATTTTACACGCCTCATTACTCTCCTTCTTTCACTGATTAATCGTATTTATCGGATCAGGATAACAGACTGATAATTAACATATAGATATATCGATCGTAGCCTGACAAGCTCTAGCTTGAAACGAACAAGGAGAGTTGTATGCTGCGGTCGATTAAATCCACCCTAACGTTAAGCCTAGTATTGGCATCCACTTCATTACTGGCGCAACAAGTTACCGATTCCATCGCGCCAGAACACAGTTCTGGCCTAGAACAAAAGCAGTTAGTCACAGCCAAAAACTGGATGGTCACCGCGGCAAATCCACTGGCTAGCGAAGCTGGAGCCCAAGTATTAGCACAAGGGGGCAACGCCGCCGATGCTTTAGTTGCAGTGCAGCTCATGCTTGGCTTGGTTGAACCGCAGTCTTCCGGTATCGGTGGCGGTGCGTTTTTAGTTTATTGGGATGCCAACAAACACAAGCTCACCACATTTGATGGACGAGAAACCGCGCCAGTTCACGCCACACCCGAGCTGTTTCTGGATAAATCAGGTCAACCCATGTCCTTTTATGATGCCGTGGTAGGTGGCCGCTCCGTTGCCACACCCGGTACTGTGATGCTGCTTTGGCAGGTTCACAAACGCTATGGCAAATTGGACTGGCAGAAAATAATCCAACCTATCATAAATACCGCAAGGCATGGGTTTACCATTAGCCCTAGATTAGCTTCCTCAATTGCTCATGATGGGGAACGTCTCAAACGCTATAAAGAGGCCCGAGAATACTTCTTTGATAAGAGCGGGCAAGCCAAAAAAGCTGGCACACTTCTTAAAAATCCAGCTTACGCGGATACCTTAGAGCAAATCGCCAAACACGGTGCCAAGGCGTTTTACCAAGGCGATATCGCCAAACAAATCGTTAGTGCGGTCAACAAAGCCCCTAGTAACCCTGGCGTGCTATCACTGACTGACATGCAGAATTATCAGATCAAGCAAAGAGAGCCGGTTTGCTCGCCTTACCAAAACTATCAAATATGTGGCATGGGCCCTCCAAGCTCTGGAGGCTTAACGGTTGGCCAGATATTGTCTATTAGTGCGCACTTTGATCTTAAAGATTGGGGAGCAAAAGATGTAAGATCATGGCAAGTGATTACCGAAGCGTCTAGATTAGCCTTTGCCGATAGGGCCATGTACATGGCAGACCAAGATTTTGTCCCTATGCCTACCCAAGGTTTGTTGGACCCAAGTTATCTTCAAAAACGGGCAAAACTGATCACGCTCAATAAAGCCCTAGGCTCTGTCTCAGCTGGATCGCCACCTTGGGATCATGCTCAATTGCAAAGTAACGATGAATCGATTGAGCTACCTTCCACCAGCCACTTTAATATTGTTGATAAGCAAGGCAACGTCGTTTCTATGACAACCACGATTGAAAACGCGTTTGGCTCTCGCTTGATGGTCGATGGCTTTCTACTTAACAATGAAATGACCGATTTCTCTTTTCGCACTCACCAAGGAGAAAGACCCATTGCCAATCGAATCGAGCCTGGCAAACGTCCGCGCTCATCTATGGCACCTACGATCATAATGAAAGATGGTCAGCCGTATATGGCGATAGGCTCACCTGGCGGCAGCAGAATCATCGGCTACGTTGCCCAAGCCATCATTGCTCATATCCAATGGGGAATGGATATCCAACAAGCCATAGATCTGCCACATATACTGAGTCGATTCAACGATGTGGAGATCGAGCAAAACACCTCAGCGCAAGCAATGCAAGCCCCGTTGAAGAAGCTTGGTTATCAAACAAAAGTGACCGATCTTAACTCCGGCTTACACGCAATCCGCATTTTACCTCATCGCTTAGAAGGGGCGGCGGACCCCAGACGTGAAGGCACCGCAGTTGGCCAATGAATAAAGATCAACGATCCTCCCGACATGATGTGAGAAATCTCTTACAAACAAGTGAGCAAATGGCACCACTGCGTTAAGGAGTAAAGAGAAGCACAGCCTTAAGTTGTTGATTCTTATGAGTGGTAATAAGACATAGTACATTCATAGCGGCTACAAATACCTATATTGCATTGATGATAAATTAGATCTCAGTATTATGAATGGTGTCGGAGGGATGCTGACAAAGATAAGATTCTAAGGATTAGGAACGCTTCAGGAAGAAGTGTTGATTACTAAGGATAGGTAATCAGAAAGGAATCGCTTAACAACTAGGAAGGTTGTTAATTAAGGACAGCAGGACACCTCTGGATTGGGGAAGGATGACACATCAGGATGATGTAATGGACATCGCTAGGGGATGAGCGATAAGCTAACGTGGATTAGTTAGCGAGCCAAGGTAGGTAAACGGACACCGCTAGGAAGGCGACGAGAAGGAATAAGCTGAACGGAAATCAGCATAATATCAAGGATTAGAGGCATGGAGCACTTAAGTAGCCGGAATGCTGCACTTTGAGACTTGTAACCCCGATGAGCGAAAGCTCTCGGGGTTTTTCTTTATCCATGCCAAATCGCTTCAAGAGACAAATTCAGAGCAGTCGGATAAGTGCATTACAGCTTTTCTAACCTAGCATAAGCCGTAACCAGCCATTTAATGCCCTCACCATTAAAGGCAACTTGCACTCGGCTTTGTGGACCACTGCCTTCGAAGTTGATAATGGTGCCCTCACCAAATTTGGGATGATTCACCCGCGTACCCAGACTAAAACCTGTTTCGTTGAAACTCTCTTTCACTGTCGTCTGGCTAAATCGTCCACTGCTGGCAGGTCGGCTCACCTGAGCTTTCATCCGCACTTCATCCAAGCAGTCTTCTGGTAGCTCACGAATAAAGCGTGATGGCTTATGATATTTATCTTGTCCGTATAGACGGCGCATCTCTGCATACGTGATATAGAGCTTCTCCATCGCTCGAGTCATTCCTACATAGCAAAGACGACGCTCTTCTTCTATTCGTCCTGCTTCTTCCGCCGACATCTGGCTAGGGAACATACCCTCTTCTACGCCAACCATAAATACCATAGGGAACTCTAGCCCCTTAGCACTGTGTAGCGTCATCAACTGAACAGCATCGTCAAACTCGTCGGCTTGGCCTTCACCCGCTTCAAGCGCAGCGTGAGTAAGAAAGGCGGTCAAAAGCGTCATCTCTTCTGCTTCTTCAGGTTTTTCAAATTGACGAGTTGCGGTGACCAGCTCAGCCAAGTTTTCAATGCGAGCTTTAGACTTTTCGCCTTTCTCCTGCTCATACATAGTGAATAATCCAGAATGATGGATCACATGGTCGGTTTGCTTATGCAGTGACATTTCTGCCGTATCATCTTCAAGTGCATTAATCAGTTCAACAAAGCGGCTAAGCGCACTTGCCGAACGACCCGCTAAGACTTTCTCTTCCAGTAGTGATACGCAGGATTGCCACATGGTCGCTCCCCTCTCTCGAGCTGCAAAGCGAATGGTTTCTAGGGTTTTCTCGCCCAGGCCTCGGGTTGGCGTATTAACGATGCGTTCAAATGCCGCGTCGTCGTTTCGATTGGCCATCAATCTTAGATACCCTAGTGCATCTTTGATCTCTTGCCGTTCAAAAAATCGCATGCCGCCATAAATGCGATAAGGCAATGCTGACTGGATAAGCGCTTCTTCTAACACACGCGACTGAGCATTGTTGCGATATAAAAGCGCCGTATCGCTTAACGCGCCGCCCTTGTCCTGCCACTCTTTTATTTTGCCAACCGTAAACCTTGCTTCATCTAGCTCGTTATATGCCGAGTAAACCGAGATGGCTTCTCCGGCAGTGCCATCTGTCCACAGCTCTTTACCCATACGCTCGGTATTGTTGGCAATCAGCGCATTGGACGCCTGCAAAATGGTTTTCGTCGAGCGGTAGTTTTGCTCTAGACGTACCGTATTTACACTCGGAAACTCCAAGGTGAATTTTTCAATATTCTCAACTTTAGCACCGCGCCAGCCATAGATGGATTGGTCGTCATCACCGACTATCATCACATGGGTCTCAGGTCCGGCCATCATACGAAGCCAAGCATATTGAATATTGTTGGTATCTTGAAACTCATCCACCAAAATGTGCTTGAATCTGGCTTGGTAGTGTTCTCGAATCGGTTTTTTCTCACGTAATAGCTCTAAAGCACGCAATAATATTTCTGCAAAATCAACCAAGCCAGCGCGGTCACAGGCTTCTTGATAGGCGCGATAAATTTGCAAATAGGTTTTTGCAACCGGATCGTGGTAACAATCGATGTGTTGCGGCCTTAACCCTTCATCTTTCTTGCCATTAATCCACCACGCCGCTTGTTTGGCTGGCCATTGTTTTTCATCCAGGTTTTGCGCTTTAATAATGCGGCGGAGCAAACGATACTGATCGTCAGAATCAAGAATTTGGAAGTCTTCACTTAAGTTGGCATCAAGGTAGTGGGCACGCAAGATGCGATGGCATATGCCATGGAAAGTACCATTCCACATGCCCGATGCATTACCCATCATCAGCTCTTCGATTCTGCCTCTCATCTCGGCCGCCGCTTTATTGGTAAAGGTGACGGACATAACCGAAAATGGCGAGGCCTGCTCCACGGACAATAGCCAAGCAATACGATGCACCAGCACTCTCGTTTTACCACTTCCGGCTCCTGCCAAAATCAGTAAATTCTCTAAAGGCGCAGCCACTGCTTCGCGCTGTTTGTCGTTGAGGCCATCAAGGAGTAAGGAAGGGTCGATCATGAGCAGGCTACTGGTTATTTATACATAAAGCTCGATTATACCCAAACCACTTCAAGATGCGAGTGCCGACAAGAGAATCACATTGCCTGCCAAACAACAAAAAGTGGATAAATGTTATGCAATAAAATCAATCAATTGATTTGTAAATCACATAAAAATCCCATTATTAATAATTTTTGTGAAAGTTTTTGCAGTGATTTTCTATCCTTTAGTTTAAGCATGGTCAAGAAATGACCTGCGAAATAAAAAGGATCAACTTCTGAGGATATTAAAATGAAAAAGTCTAATCTTGCTGTTACTGCTGCGGTTACTGGTCTTGTCGCATTAGGAGGCACTCTGTTGACAGCCGCACCTGTGTTAGCTGCAGAAAAAGAAAAATGCTACGGCGTTGCCAAAGCAGGTAAAAATGACTGCGCCACCAAAACCAGCTCTTGTGCCGGAACAGCAAAAGCTGACAACCAAAAAGATGCTTTTGTCGTCGTACCTAAAGGGCTATGCGGAAAACTTGCCGGCGGCAGCACTTCCTCTTCGTAACCGTACCCATTAATTAGTCGTAACTTAAGGTTTTTGAAGTGTGCTGTTGCATCTACCAGTACACCTCAAAACCTAACACAAAAGGAACTCGTAGTGGCACCCATTACTTTTCACGAAAAAGTTGGCGTTGGGCTAAGAGCGCCACACCTCGAGCATTTCTCCTCACACGACACTCCGGTGCAGTGGCTAGAAATTCATAGCGAAAACTACTTTCAGCCTTACTCAGCCTCACGTCACACCTTGAGGAAATTACGAGAAACCTACCCCATTAGTTGTCATGGAATTGGTTTATCACTTGGCAGCGCGGACAAAGTGAACGTTGAACACCTCAATCAGCTCAAAGCACTGATCAATGAAGTGGATCCGTTGTTTGTCTCAGACCATTTAAGCTGGAGCCAAACCGGGGGACATTATTTTAACGATTTATTACCCCTTCCTTATACTGAAGAAGCGCTAAGCTGCTTCTGCCTTAATGTATTAGCTGTCCAAGACGCTATCCAAAGGCCAATACTCATAGAGAACCCTTCTAGTTATTTGTCGTTCGAGCATTCAGTCATTCCAGAATGGGAGTTTCTCGCTGAGGTTCAAGCTCGTACCGATTGCCGACTGCTACTCGATCTGAATAACGTCTATGTGTCTTCATTTAACCATCAATTTGACCCAAGTGTTTACCTTTCATCCATTCCTCACCAAGCTGTCGATGAAATTCACCTAGCGGGATTTACCGTGAAACAGCTCGAGCAGGGAGAAATATGGATAGACACACACAGCCAGCCCGTTTGCGATCAGGTGTGGCAACTCTATCAAGACTGGATATCCAGCTACGGGCCAGTCCACACCTTGATTGAATGGGATGTGGATATCCCGGAGGTCGAGGTGTTACTCCAGCAAGCCGAGTTAGCCAGCGATAGACTATATGCTTTGGAGCCTGTGACTAAGCATTCGAGGAGAGCGTCATGAGCCTGTCCTTATCCGAGTTACAAAGCCGTTTCGCTCAAGCACTGCATTATCACGCCAGTGGTCAAGAGTGTGCCATTGTCAGTAATGAATTTTCTGCTGATGAGCGCCTGCAAATTTATCGCAACAATTTTATTATTAGCCTGAGTGAGGTGCTGCAAGCGACCTACCCTATGGTCATGGCGTTAGTGGGAAAAGAATGCTTTGATCAGCTTGCTCGTCAATATGTATTGACCTATCCGCTTAAACAAGGCGACGTCACACATTATGGTGAAAGCTTTGAACATGTATTTGCTCAATTTCCCAATGTAATAAGTGAAGCTCCCTACTTAGCGGATGTGGCACGATTTGAGTGGCAACTCGATCGCTCAACCTACTTGGCGTCAACATCTAGGCCTGATACTGCCGCTGCGCCAATCTCACAGCTTGCAGACATTGATGAATCGGAACAAGGCAACATCCAATTATGCCTATCTCCAGGTACTTTAACCTTTCAGGCGAGTTACGCCGTGTTCTCATTGCAAAGCGCCATTCGCCGTAACAATTTTGATGGATTGGACATCAACCAGAAGGAATCAGGACTGATCGGCACCTTAGCCAATGGCGACACTTGGAGCAAAGCTTGTTCGTCAAATGTTGCCATTTTAGTGAATAGACTAAACTGTAGAAAAAGATTATCAGAAATTGAGCCTGAATTATTGGCTCATATCCAAACACTGACGGAACTTGGCATTGTGACAGGCTTTACACTAATAGATACATAAGGACGCTTGTATGTCGTATTCAATCAAAAGTATTGTCAGCTGCTATGACTGCGCAGTCGAGAAGTCACAATATTACTTCGTTCCCGCTTTCTTATTGTTTTTAAGGATTTGGATCGCAGAAGTGTTTTTCTTCTCTGGGTGGGTAAAAGTGCAAGATTGGGGGAGCACTCTGTTTTTATTTGAATTGGAATACCAAGTCCCTTTACTGCCATGGCAACTCGCCGCCTACTTAGGCACTGCTGCAGAGCTTATCTTACCTATCTTTATCGTGTTTGGACTGCTCACCCGCCCCATGGCAGCCATACTGTTTATCTTTAATATTATTGCGGTTATCTCATACCCGGTGTTGTGGGAAAAAGGCTTTTACGACCATCAACTTTGGGGACTAATGATTCTAATTCTGGTGGTGTGGGGACCTGGACCATTTTCTATCGATAATTGGTTAAAACGTCGAATCTTAAGCCAATAAACCTAACATCTAAGTCAATAAAAAGGGCGCTTACCTATCATAAGTCAGCGCCCTCTTTGCTAATCGATCACTTACGCACTAATGCCTGAGTGTCTCAATAACGCATCAATTTGCGGCTCACGACCTCTAAATCGTTTGAATAGCTCCATCGGCTCTTCACTGCCACCCATTTCAAGAATATGGTTTAAGAAACTCTTGCCTGTCTCTTTATTGAAAATGCCTTCTTCTTCAAAACGAGAGAACGCATCGGATGACAGCACCTCGGCCCATAAATAGCTATAATAGCCAGCGCTATAGCCGCCTGCGAATATATGGCTAAAGCTATGTGAAAAACGATTCCATTCCAAACTCGGCAGCACCGACACTTTTGCCTTCACTTCGGCTAACGTCTCCAACACACGGGGGCCGACTTCTGGGTCAAACTCTGTATGCAAAGTGAAGTCAAATAACCCAAACTCAAGCTGGCGTAAAATGAACATCGCGGACTGGAAGTTTTTCGCTGCCAGCATTTTCTCGAGCATCGCTTTTGGTAGTGGTTCACCTGTCTCGTAGTGACCAGAAATAAAGGACAGCGCTTGTTCTTCCCAACACCAGTTTTCTAAGAACTGACTTGGTAATTCCACCGCATCCCATGGCACACCATTGATACCCGCCACAGCGCCCGTTTCAATTTGCGTGAGCATATGATGGATACCATGACCAAATTCGTGGAACAAAGTCACCACTTCGTTATGAGTAAATAACGCGGGTTTATCACCGACGGGCTTATTGAAGTTACAAGTCAGATAGGCAACAGGCGTCTGCAGTTCGCCACTTAACGTGACACGACGGCCACGACAGTCATCCATCCATGCGCCGCCTCGTTTGTGTTCACGTGCGTACAAGTCCAGATAGAAGCTACCACGATGCTGTCCTTGGCTATCGGTAATATCGAAAAACTTAACTGACTCATGCCAAGTGTCAACGCCTTTGCGCTCACTCACTGTCATGCCAAAGACTCGCTTGACCACCTCAAACAGGCCCTGAATGACTGTACTCTCAGGAAAATATGGACGAAGCTCTTCGTCAGAGATTTGGAATAAATGCTGCTTTTGCTTCTCGCTGTAATACGCGATATCCCACAGCTGTAAGGAATCAACGCCAAACTCACGTTGAGCAAATTGGCGCAGCTCCTCGACTTCTTTCTCTCCTTGAGATTTAGCCTTGGTCGCCAAGTCATTTAAAAAGCTCATCACTTGGGCGGGGTTTTCCGCCATTTTCGTTGCCAAGGATTTTTCACTATAAGAGGTAAAACCAAGCATACGCGCAATTTCATGGCGCAATTTTAGCTGCTCAGCAATGATCTCTGTGTTGTCCCACTTACCTGCCGTTGGCCCTCTATCGGATGCTCGTGTCACATAAGCTTCATACAATTCTTTACGCAGCGCTTGGTTATCACAATACGTCATCACAGGAAGGTACGAAGGAATATCAAGCGTCAGTAAAAAGCCTTCCAGCTCTTTTGCTTCAGCCGCCGCTTTCGCAGCAGCGAGAGCAGACTCTGGCATGCCGACTAATTGAGACTCATCGGTAATGTGTTTAGTCCAGCCCATCGTCGCATCAAGCACATTGTTAGAAAATTGCGACCCCAGCTCAGACATACGCTTACTGATCTCACCATAACGATGCTGCTCATCTGCGGGTAGGCCAATACCTGATAGCTCAAAGTCACGCAGAGAGTCGTTAATCGTCTTCTTTTGCGCTTGAGTTAACTCGGAGAAGGCATCACTGGCCTTGATGGCTTTATAAGCTTCAAACAAACCTTTATGTTGTCCAACCCAAGTGCCGTACTCAGACAATAGCGGTAAGCAGCTTTCATACGCCTCACGAAGCTCATCGCTATTGACGACAGAATTCATATGGCTCACAGGCGACCATATCCGGCTAAGCTTATCGTCCACCTCTTCTATCGGAGCGACTAAGTTTTGCCAAGAAGGTTGTGAATTATCTTGCAATACCTGTTCAATCTTCGCCCGGCAATCCGCAATAGCGGATTCCACCGCTGGCTTGACGTGCTCAGGCTTAATATCAGAAAAAGGAGGGAGATCGGTAAAAGTAATAAGCGGGTTCGACATAAGGCGTTCCTTTTGGCAAAAAGCGGCAAATAATACTAGGTTAATATAGGTAACTTATCGCATTTTCAATCCCTGCCTAAGTGAAGCTGCAAATCTATTAAGCAGAATTTGTGGTCAAGCAGAACCGCAATCGTTTCACGGGCAAAAAATGTTCAATTTAGTGATTTACTCGCGCTGAGTATATAATGCCAACAATAAAGAAAACCCCACGCTAGGGTGTGTTAACCTCTTCAGGTCAACACACCCTAGTTCAGCGTAATGAGAAATAGAATTGCTAAGCTACCGACACAGTTTTCATGCAGGTAATCATGCCGACGTCATCAAACATATTGTACAAAGTTTGATTCTCTCGGCCTTGCGCCAAAAAGAGAAACCCTTTGTCTATCATGACACCCACTCAGGTGTGGGCCGCTATGACTTAACCCATGAATGGTCTGAAAAAACAGGGGAGTATAAACTTGGTATTGGCCGCCTTTGGCAACAAGAGCAACTGCCAGAAGAGTTGACCAGTTACCTCAGCGCCATCAAAACACTAAATCAAGACAACGAGCTCCAATTTTATCCCGGCTCGCCGAGAGTCGCACGCTCACACCTACGACAACAAGATCGCATGGTATTAACCGAACTGCACCCGAGTGATTACCCTCTGCTGCAACAGGAGTTTCATCGTGATCGACAAGTGTCGATTTTTAAAGAGGATGGCTTTAAACGGTTGAAAGCCAGCTTACCTCCTAAAGAGCGCAGAGGCCTGGTGCTTATCGATCCTCCTTACGAGCTGGCCAAAGAGTACCGGGATGTCGTACAAGCGCTTTATCAAGCCTATAAACGCTGGGCTACGGGCATTTACGCAGTATGGTACCCAGTGGTAAATCGCTGTGATATCGACGATATGGTTGAATCGATTAAGGGACTGGGAATTCGCAAAATATTGCAAATCGAGCTTGGGGTCACCCCTGATACCAACGAACGCGGCATGACCGCGTCTGGCATGATTGTCATCAACCCGCCATGGAAGCTAGAGCAGCAAATGCAAACTATTCTGCCCTATCTAAAGAAAACAATCGCACCAGCAACCGGACATTACACACTAGATTGGGTTGTACCTGAATAACTTTGCCCCAATCTAAAAAGAATATGACGATGATTATGGAGACAGTAATGGCAACGCATTTTGATTATATCTGTATTGGTGGCGGCTCAGGCGGTATTGCATCAGCAAACCGAGCAGCTATGTATGGAGCAAAAGTGGCACTAATTGAAGCTCAAGATCTGGGCGGTACTTGTGTCAACGTAGGTTGCGTACCGAAGAAAGTAATGTGGCACGGTGCCCAAGTAGCAGAAGCAATGCACTTATATGCCGCTGATTACGGTTTTGATGTTGAAGTAAAGAACTTCAACTGGGAGACATTAGTCAAGAATCGCCAAGCCTATATTGGACGAATTCATCAGTCATATGATCGGGTACTAGGCAACAACAAAGTGAATGTGATCAAAGGATTTGCTAAGTTTGTTGATGCAAAAACCGTTGAGGTCAATGGCGAACACTACACCGCTGACCATATTTTAATTGCCGTCGGCGGCCGTCCAACCATCCCTAATGTACCCGGCGCTGAGCATGGAATCGACTCTAACGGCTTCTTTGAACTCAACGAGCAACCAAAACGTGTTGCGGTTGTCGGTGCAGGCTACATCGCGGTAGAAATCGCTGGCGTGCTGAATGCACTTGGCAGTGACACCCACTTGTTTGTGCGTAAGCAATCCCCACTACGCAGCTTCGACCCAACGATTGTTGAAACACTCACTGAAGTGATGAATGAAGAAGGCCCAACCCTTCATACCCATTCAACGCCAAAAGAAGTCGTAAAAGAAGCTGATGGTAGCCTAACACTGCATCTAGAAAACGGTGAGAGCCAAAATGTGGATTGTCTGATTTGGGCAATTGGTCGTCACCCAACCACCGACGCCATTAATTTAAGCGCAACTGGTGTAGAGACCAGTAAAGGCGGTTACATCAAGGTAGATGAATACCAGCAAACCAATGTAGCAGGCATCTATTGCGTTGGTGATATCATGGAAGGCGGCATTGAGCTGACTCCAGTGGCTGTTAAAGCAGGCCGCCAACTATCTGAACGACTATTTAACAATAAACCAGAAGCCAAAATGGACTATGACCTGGTGCCTACGGTCGTGTTTAGCCACCCCCCCATCGGCACTATCGGCTTAACTGAGCCAGAAGCCATCGAGAAATACGGTGAAGAAAACGTAAAAGTATACTCGTCGGGTTTTACTGCGATGTACACCGCGGTTACACAACATCGTCAGCCATGCAAAATGAAACTGATTTGTGCGGGTGAAGATGAAAAAGTAGTCGGCTTACATGGTATTGGCTTTGCCGTCGATGAAATGATCCAAGGCTTTGGCGTCGCCATGAAGATGGGAGCAACAAAAGCAGACTTTGATTCTGTCGTGGCTATCCATCCCACCGGCTCTGAAGAATTTGTCACGATGAGATAGGCGTCTGATTTAAAACAAAAAATCATCTATCTTTTTGGCGAGGTAGATGATTTTCTTCATTTCAGCCCTTTGCTAAATCACCAACACTTCATTTCATCCTCAATTGCCGCTATAGCCATGGTGACTGCGATAGGTGCATGTGCAAAATAAGGATGTAGTGCATAGATGGGATTACTTTTTTCTGCTTCAAAGCCCGCTACAATTTCAAGTCGTGGATTGTGCATGGCAAGCTGCTCAGGTACTAGGCCGATCCCGAGGCCCAACTCTATCATGGCTATCACATCCAACACGGTATTGGCTTTATGCCGCACTTTATGGGTTATATTGTATCGCCTCGCGCCCTCTACATATTGATGCGTGATTGGCTCGGTTTGCCATTGGTGCGCAATATAAGGCGCATCAAGGATGTTTACTGATGAGTTTTTTGCTTGGCAAAGCACATCGCTAAACGAGCCGATTTTCCGCTGCTTTAAGTTAGAGTCCTGCGAGCTGCCGACCCTGATAGCGATATCAACGTTGCTTTGGCTAATATTCAAATGTTGATCGTCACTTAGCAAGTTCAAATGTAAATCCGGAAAAGGCATAAAGACCTTAGCCAGCGCTGGCAGAACAAGACTTCTCATCAACCCACATGGCGCTGTGACCGTTAGCTTTCCAGATGGGGTTTGCTTTTCATTTGATACCGCCTGCCACGCGCTTTCTGCTTGCTTGAGCATTTCAGAACATTGGTGATAAAAGCTCTCCCCGGTAGGGGTGAGCCGCTGCCTTCGTGTAGTGCGCGTGATCAGGCATGTTCCTAATTCACTCTCAAGTGACTTTAGCGCCGAGCTCACAACGGATTTTGATAGTGCCATCTTTTCTGCGGCTTTGGAAATAGACCCAGATTCTACAATATTGACGAAAAACGCCATTAAGCGAAGCTTGTTCATTGTTCTGTTTAACCGAACTGTTATTTCTTATTAGTTTGTTTTTCTCACTCTATTCTAGTCCTAATATCAATACATCGTCATCCAACAAGGACTCAGATCATGACTCAATCAATACTCAATCGCTCCCAACAAGGCATTGCGGCTTGGCAAGCAGCCTTTAATCGACAAGACGCTAAAGGCTGCGCCGATCAATATGCAGAAGACGCCGTCATGGTCGCTAAACCCTTCGGCACTTTTAAAGGCCGAGAGCAAATTCAGGCATTTTGGCAAAACATTATCGATCAAGGTTTCCATAGCGTTGACTACACCGATGTGCAATGGAACAAGCACTCTGAAGTTAGCTACACCCTTTCTTCGAATTGGACCATGAATAAAGCCTATGGTGTGGTACATAAAGAAGTGTGGGAGGTTCAAAGCGACGATAAATCCCGCTTGATCTACGATGAGTTCGAAGTGTTAGGTGAAAGATAACGCCTAGTCTATTGCTGCGGTAGGTAAAAAAAGACCCACAGCTAGGTCGTGGGTCAAACAAATGTATAGCCCGTGAAGAGGCGGGCAAAAGTCAGTTGGCTATGTAAATGCTTCTAAACAAATAGGTGCATTGCTTCACAAGACTATTAACAGACTTATGAATTACATGGTGCAGACAGTAACATAGTTTGTATTAGATAAAAATACTTTTTGCTTGTCATGTATTATAAAAAAATTCATCGCGTGTGATTTTGTCCCTTCTCCTTTATACTTGCTTTCATCTCGTCCATGCACATTACGTGCTTTTCAATACATTTAAATCGAGCAATGAAAACAGAAACCGTAGGCGACAGAATAAAAGAAGCGCTCTTCATGAGAGGGATGAGCCAAGCCGACCTGTGCCATAAGTCCGGCATTGAGCGAGGACACATCAGCAATATCACTACTGGCCGGATCAAATATCCTCGTAAACACCTGAGCAAAATCGCTGATGCCTTAGACGTTTGTGAAAACTGGTTACTCACGGGACAGAAAAATGATTCGGTCCGCCACAACCAATACCCAATTTTTTCCTTAGTTGATAACCAATTAGAGGAAGTTGGCGCTTGGCATACTGAAATGAGCTTGTCCGGTGATCTAAAAATCATTGATGCGGGTGAAAATTTGCTTATCATTGCCGATCGATTAGGAGAAGGACCTTACCTGTTTCATCATCTAGGAGCATTGGTCACTTTATATCGGCATGAATCATTAGCCCATATAAGCTGGTACCCGCTTCAATTTGATGATTCTTATACGCTTATAGGAAAAATCATATCTACCATTAGCAAAGAGTTAATAGACAATGAGACAATTAAAACTTGTCATGGTTAAGGATGATAAGATTCATTACACCAACGAATCTGCGTCCTTAACTCTTGCAGAAGATGCCGATGCTTTGATCGACAAAGAGCTGATCAAGCTATTCGACAAGAAAGACAGAAATACCATTCGAGCAGTTAGTCGCCGACACAACCCCAAAAATGAGCTGCAGCGCATGAAGTGGTATGGCTTTATGACAGCCTTGTATATTGGATTCTTACTGATCGCCATACCAATGTCACCGCATACGGTAAGCATTTTCGGCACCTTTCAACCTGCGGGAATTCTGATTTTTCCACTCACCTTTGCCATGTTGGATGTCATCAATGCCACGTTGCGCTACGAGTATGCCAAAATGACGGTATACATAGGTGCGACCGTATGCGCCCTAGCGTCACTGATGATTTTCATTTCTTTCCATGTACTGAATATTGGTGGCGAGTACTACAACGTATTCCACCCACTGATCAAGTTGTACTTGATCAACATGATATGCGTACTCACTTCCGATCAACTGAACAATTTCGTATTTAGAAAACTTAACGATAAGTTTTACAACAAAAAGCTTTGGTTGAAGACGTTAGCTTCCAGTATCGTGGGTCAGATTGCGTATACCATCATCTGGATTTTGGCCTTCTTCAATACCTCAGCAAACAGTACACTGATTCACAAAATCATCGACAACTACTCCTTTAAAATCGGCTATGCAGTCGTGCTGATTCCGGTTACCTACCTTCTTGTGTATATCTTTAATACGATTGTCGATAAGAATTTATCTGCCAGCCCTGCCGAGCAAGGTTAGTCCAGCAAAGCAAAAGGAGCCCTCAATTGAGCGCTCCTTTTTGATTAACTTGATATAGGCTAACCGGTCTTGGCCGCTTTTAAGTACAAATCTTTCGAGTAAATCCTGCCTTCAGCATTGTCCTTGGGGAACCCTCCAAGGTGTGGGTTGACCAATCGAGCTTGCATGTAATAGAAAATAGGCGCGATTGGCATATCTTTCGCCAGTATTTGCTCTGCCTGGTCGTAAAGCTTCTGACGTTTTTTTACATCGGTTTCAACCGTTGCCTTAGCAATTATCTTGTCGTACTCAGGGTTACTATAACCGCCATAATTTCGGCTATTGCCAGTGGTAAAGATAGAAAGGAAGGTGGACGCTTCATTATAATCACCACACCAAGAGGCACGCATAACATCAAAGTTACCTTGCTGGCGAGCCGCTAAGTAAGATTTCCATTCTTGGTTTTCTAACGTGATATCCGCGCCAATGCTTTTTTTCCACATCGATGCAATCGCCACTGCAATACTCTTATGATTTTCACTGGTGTTATACAATAGCTTGGCGTGGAAGTGCTGTTCATGCGCTTTGTCTATCAACTGCTCTGCCACCACATCGCGTTTATGTTGAGACCAGTGGCTATAGGCAGGCTGAGTAGCATGAAAGTTTGCCGTATATTTGTGTGCAAACGTATAGGCCGGTATATAGCCCACTTTAGTGACATCTTTGGTGATAACATCACGCATGATGCTATAAGAAGCCGCTTTACGAACTTCCACATGGTTAAAAGGCTCATGCCGCATATTGAAGGCGTAATAATACGTGCACAGCAATGGCGTTACTTGGTAGGCATTGGGGAAGTCATGTTTTACCTCATCGGCAATGGCACTAGGAACGCCAGAAGTCATATCGATCTCACCAGTACGATAACGATTCATGGCCGACATTTGGTTTTCAAAAGGCACATAGGTGACCTTATTCAGCACCGTGTGTTTGTCGTCCCAATAATTTGGGTTACGCACCATCACCAACCTTTCGTTGATCACCCATTTATCCAGCTTAAAAGCGCCATTGGAGACGATGTGCTCTGGCTTGCTCCAACCTTCCCCATACTTTTCTACTACTTTTTTGTCTAGAGGCATCATCGTTGTGTGGGCCAACATGGCAATAAAGTATGGCACTGGTTTATCTAAGGTGTATTGCAAGGTGTGATCATCGAGCGCTTTAATCCCAAGAGTGTCAACTGGAGCCTGACCATCAATAATTTTATCTGCATTATGAATCCCGGTCATTTTGATATACCAGGCATTCGGCGAAGCAAACTTCGGATCAACGGCTCGGCGTAGAGCAAACACAAAGTCACCTGCTGTGACGGGATCGCCGTTGGACCATTTGGCGTTTTTACGTAAATGAAAGGTATAGATTCGATTGTTTTTATTTTCCCAGCTCTTCGCCACCCCCGGGATCACTTCGCCGTGTTCATTTTGAATAACCAATCCTTCAAATAAATCACGAATGATGTGCATTTCCGCCAGCCCCTCAGCTTGCAAAGGGTCTAGTGTCGCCGCTTCGGCATCGTTACCTCTAACCAAATCTTGTGTCTTAGCCAGCTCTACTCCCTTGGGCACATGGGCAGCAAAAGAGATTGGGGATAATAATAGAGCTGCGCCTGTAATAGCAGCAATTAACGATTTGTCCATTCGCCTTATTCCTTGAGTCAAAAGTAGCCATGCTTTTCGCTTGATGGCTTTACTATAATCAAACTGGACTCAAAAGACGGTGATCGCTTTCTGCTATTTATCTACTGGCTATATCTCGTAAATCCACGATGACATCGTCTCTGAATCAAACCAATCGGTCTCTGCACTTTCCAGCTTATAGAAGCGAAATTGCTTCAGTGGCGGTGAATAAATATGGATGGTAACCAGAGGTTGATTATTATCTTGAAGATTAGATATTTGATGAATGTCCTCATCCATGCTGGCAGTAACACTGCCCTCTTCATACACGTGGGATTGAGTAGCAAAAATATGCTGATTGGGTGCGCGTTCAAATACCGTTTCAGTTGCTTGCCCAGAAAGCACTTTTACACCACATGCCGTGCCAAGGTGGTCATGAATTTTACTGCGTTGGCCATTTAACCAACTCAACATCAGCACCTCACAATGTTCATTTTTGAACAAACGTTTTCGGCAATAAGAATTTTGTTTGAATTCTGCTAGTTCTTGAATTTCGTGTTCACTTAAGTACAGGTTATCTAATACAAAGCGAATGGTAGACAAGGACAAAGGCTTGGTTGTGTGTTCTAGCTGCTGGATAAAATCACAATAAGTCAATGATTCATGCTCGTTAAGCATCAGCGGCAACACCGACATCGAGTGTACATTCTGCGAAGATTGGCTCATAAATCCTCCTTGAAAATGTTACTTCAGACGGTTTAATCATTCACGGCAACATTTTTCACATTAAATAACCAAAGTGTCAACATAAAATAAACATAACATAAATTCAATCTTTCGTGGTATTAATTTTTATAATTTTATTAGTAAATAAAATACCATCACTACCAAACCCACATTTAAGAGCAAGAAAAATTACCCCAACTAAACGTTAGCTGGGCACATGAGTACAAATCAGATTATTTATCCAATGGTTTTATTAGCCTGTGAAGGGCAAGGAAGCACAAAGCGGAATGAAAAAGAGTTTAGAACGCCACCAAAGTGACTTTTCCCTGAGCGAGCATGTCGATTTGGCAGGCAAAATCTAGGCGCTTGTCGCCATCTTTGGCGAACATCACTTCAAGCTTATTGAAGTTCTCTGGGATAAAGCTGACGTTTTTCAATTTCAAACTTCGGCGGGTATGTTTATCAACAAAGGTGATCGCGGATTTATCGAGCACATCTTGGCAAGTATCCACCATTTCCTTACAGACGTTGCTCTTATGTATGGCCAGCTGAAGTTGTTCATCGGTAATGCTGGTATTGCGCTTGGAAAAAACACAAATGGCATACACATCCAACAAGGCAACCACTTTTGGCTTTTTCAATACCGAGTCTTCAAACACGGCCATCAGGCATGGCACTTTGCTTTCATCAAACAGTTGTTTTTTGATTGGGCTAATACGAACATTAGGGTTGATGGCTCGCTGCAGGTTTTTCTCCAACTGCGGCAAACGTGGCAAGGCCCAGTCATCTTTGGACGCATTCGTAGCGGGTACGATTTCTTCTTCCTCTATACTACGAACCAGCGGCTTAATCTTCTTATGTAGATCGGCATCTTCAAACGGTTTAGAAAGTACAAAACTCGCACCAGCTTTCTCGGCCTTATCGATTTCATCCTCATCATCCACCGTGGTGATCATGCCAATTTTGATGCCCATTTTTCTCTTATCAATTTCTTGCACCAGCATTAACCCGGACATGTCAGGCATGTGCCAATCGGTCAACACAATTTGTGGCTGCCAGCTACCGATAACAGACAATGCCTCCACCGCGGTGGCTGCTTTTTTTATATACAAGCGTCTATAGCTGTACTTTTCTAATGCTCGCCGTACGATTTCTAACGTCGCTTTACTGTCATCAACAATAAGAACTTTCACAAATACGTATAACCTGCCACTTTAACCTGTTCAAAGTATAGGCATAAATTTTTGTAACAACTAAACTTATCTCTAAAACATGGATGATATTTGCTACCTAGGAGCACTGGATGGATTGGCAACACCTATTGACAGAAAATGTACTCAAAGCCTTCGCCCTCGATTTTGGTTTAATTATCCTTGCTGTTTGGTTTTTTATACTACTGCTTATCCTACGTGAATTTCGGCAATTTGCGCGAACTATGGCGGGAAATGGCGTCGACCAACAAATGTTAACCCTGGTACAAAAGTCCGTTGATAATGCCTTAATCACGGTGTCAGAAAATACCAAAACACTTGGAGATTTGGTGGAAGTGCAACAAGCATTAGAAAACCAAGTAACGAATATCAAGCAATCGTCTTCGTCTGGCCATATGACAGAAGAAGATCAAACCGCCATTGATGACTTAACCAAAAAGCTAAGCACTTCGCATCAATTGATTAAAAAACTGAAAGGCGATTTGGATAGAAGTGTACAAGGGTTGAAAAAGACTAAGGACAAACTTTACAACCAGTTCCAAACCGTAGAAGGGCTAAAAGAAGAAAACGAGCGGCTGCAAAAAGACTTCAGCCAACTAGAGAAAGAATATATCAACATTTCCCAAGCCAACGGTTTACAAAAAGCGGAAGAGGAGAAGAAAGAGCTTATCGCGACATTGAATCAATACAAACGCCAAATAGAAGAACAAGATCAAGCCATCAATCAGCTCAAAGAACAAGGCAGTGGGGCGGGCAACCTAGAAATTGAAGCGGTACAAGAAGAACTATCCAATGCACAGAAAAAACTGCAAAGCCTGACCAAAGAAAAAGATTTTGTCGAGAAAAAGTTCTTAACCTTGCTTAAGGAGATCGAGAAGCCAAAGCCCTAACATCCTGACTGACACACACCACATTCAATAACGAATTACCTTGTAGTTGGTTGATTTTCCCACTAGTAAACAGGCCTTTTTTATCGGCTCCCCAATAGGGTAAATAGACCGGCCAAAACCCACTGTCCATCTCTTTCGAGTGCAGTAATTGATTCCATTCTCCCTCAGAAGGCAGTCGCATTCCAAGCTGATGGCACACTTTATCTGCAGTGGCATAATTCACACGAGTCCAAGGCCTATCATGCTCCATATAGTATTGCTGCGTTTCTTGGCCTAAATAAGGAATTTGATACATTGTCCCAGCGATTTGCGTCTGCAAACGAATTTCAGGCAAGTCATTTTTTTCTGTCATGGCTTGACGTAGTAAAGCTTTTTTCCTGCTAGAACTAACGGCTTCGTCATAGCTGGAAAAACGTGAGTTGCTGTGTTGTTTTATGCTTTTCTGTTTAGCCGGCGCTCGCGATACGTGAGTATTTTCGGTGACTTCGCGAATAAAGGCATCGCGGTAACGAGAAATCTTCTTCACCTGTTCGAGTTCCAGTTTAACTTGTTTATAGCTTTTATAAGGCCCAATAAGACACCGATAACCGCTACGCTCAGCCTTCATCCATACATCCGTCGAAATGTGCTGATACAACACCTTAGCGACATCCAGCGGCATAGCAGTTTCCAGCATTCCACACTGAATCCAAAAGTAAGAGTGTGCACTTGCCGGAGATTTTTTGCCCCACATGCCTTTGCCGATCGGGCAAGTCTTGTTCAGCACTGCCAACTGTCTATCCGACGATTGCGTGGCACCACACAAAAATGACGGCGACGCGTTTGCAGTTACTGGCATGAATGCAAGCCCTATGAATACCAACAATATGCGAGTGCCATACCTAAACAAGTCGCGTATGGCTAAGAAACATTCCATTTTCATTTCCATCACCCATTATAAACAGCTATGAGTAAACTTTTTGACGGCTAATTATTGAAACCATTCTGCACAAACAACATGCAAAAAAAGAGCCGCATTTTATTGCGACTCTTTGTTCAGGTAGATAATTGTTGTGGATTAATTAGTCAATCCAGCGCTGATTTAGCCTTTGTAAATTTTTGGATTGAACACATCTCGTAACCAATCACCAAGTAGGTTAATCACCAGCACTAGGGTAACGAGTACGATGCCCGGGAAGATAGTGATCCACCAAGACCCTGAGAATATGTAGTTAAAACCGATACTGATTAACGACCCCAGAGAAGGTTGGTCTACCGGAAGGCCCAAACCAAGGAAAGACAGCGCTGCCTCAGACATAATCGCGTTGGCCACCTGTACTGTGGATATCACTAAGATCGGTGACAAACAGTTAGGCAAGATATGACGGAACATAATTCGTGGTGCTTTGAAGCCCATAACCCTTGCCGCTTCGACGTACTCTTTCTTTTTCTCGGCAAGTACAGAAGCACGAATGGTTCTTGCGTATTGTGGCCACTCTGCGACACCAATGATGACGACCAACATGAGTACCGCGTATTGGCTATAAAACTCACTACCGAAACTGGCCTTGAATATGGCGGAAACAATGATGGCGACCATCATGGTCGAGAAAGATAGCTGAACATCGGCAAAGCGCATCAAGAAACTATCGATTCGACCACCGAAGTAACCTGCCGACAAACCAATTACAATACCCAATACCAGCTGCAGCCCAACGGCTAAGAAACCAATAGTGAGCGACAAACGCGAGCCATATAAAATGGTAGACAAGATATCCCGGCCTTGATCGTCGGTACCCAACACAAACCTTGATTCTCCGCCTTCAAGCCAGGAAGGTGGCAATTCAGAGTCCATGATGTCAATCGAAGACAAGTCATATGGGTCGGTCGGTGCAATAATTGGCGAAGCTATCGCTACGACAAAGCAGACCATAAACACGGCGAAGCTCACCATCGCCACTTTGTCTCGTAAGAAATAATATAGAAAGTCAGATTGTCTAAAACGCTGCCAACGAGATGGAGCAGTTGCAGTTTGATTCATTCGCTTAGGCTCCTTTTCCTGTCAAGTTCACAGTCGGGTTGATGATGCCATACAGCAGATCCACTATGGTATTGGTCACCACAAAGATTAATCCAACAAAAATGACGTAGGCGGTAATCAAAGGCGTATCAACCCGATTGATCGCTTCTAAAAATAAGAAGCCAGTACCCGGCCACTGAAAGACCGTTTCGGTCAATATGGTGTAGGCAACCATAGTACCGATCTGCACGCCGCCGACCGTGAGTACAGGTAACATGGTATTTTTCAGTGCGTGTTGATAATAGATTTTTTTAAGAGCAATGCCCTTGGCCTTACTGAACTTGATGTATTCTGAGCTCAGCACTTCTAGCATTTCAGAGCGAACAAGGCGAATAAACAGCGGCAGCATAATTGACGCCAGTGATACGCAAGGCAGAATCAAGTGAGCCAAGCCATCTAAATTGAAATAACCTGACTGCCAACCCAGTACATCCGTCGTCTCACCTCGTCCGTAAGAAGGCAGCCAACCCAATTCGATGGAAAAAACATACATCAACATGATCGCGGTAAGAAATACCGGAATCGATATACCTACACTACTGATTGCCATCACGGCTTTAGAAAACCAGCTCTTAGGGTGAATGGCTGAATAGACCCCCAGAGGTATCGACAGCACGATGATAAGCACCGTCGCCCCAAACACTAGCTCAAGAGTGGCCACCAACTTATCAAGAATTACCTCAACAGCTGGCCGCTTAAAAAAGTACGATGTGCCGAGGTCGCCATGTAGGGCCCCAACAATAAATCGAGAATATTTGGTCAGGAACGGATCGTTGAGTCCGAGTTCATCTCGAAGCTGCTGTCTTTCAGCCTCCGAGACAGATTGCCCAACAAGCTCACGCAACGGGTCACCCAGGTTATCCTGAATGGCAAACGCCACCAAACTGATCACAAACATCACTATCAGTGCCTGAAATAGGCGATTGACCAGAAATGAAAACATTTCTTCCCCTTTGTTTATTACAGTAAAAGGCCACCTAAGCTAGCTGCCTAGGTGGCTTAATAAGTTTACTTAACGACAAGATCACCAAAGTATGGATAATTCATCGCATTTACTATAGGTTGAATATTGACGTTAGACTTGGTACCCCATGCTAGGTTTTGCCAATGAAGAGGAACAAATGCTGCATCCTTATACAAAATGTCTTCCACTTTTCTCAGCATCTCTGCACGTTTTTCTGGATCCGTTTCAACATTGGAGGCTTCAACCAACTTATCCACTTCAGGGTTAGAGTAATGGCCACAGTTATATTGCCCTGCCCCTGTCTTCGCGTCACGGGTCATGGTCAAGAACTCAGAGAAGTTCGCCGAGTCTTCCGTATCTGAGTGCCAGCCAATCATCAGCATATCGGCAGAGCATTTATCAAACTCTGGCCAGTACTGAGCTTTTGGCATGGTTTTCAAATCAACTTTAATACCAATTTTAGACAGCATCGCCGCAGAGGCCTGAGCGACCTTGGCATCATTCACGTAACGGTTGTTTGGCGCTATCATGGTCAGTTTTAAACCATTTTCGTAGCCCGCTTCTTTCATCAGCTGCTTGGCTTTTTTCAAATCGTAACGAGGAACAAGGTTTGGATCGTAACCCGCATAGCCTTTTGGCCCTTGTTGTCCGGCTGCAGTCGCGAAGCCTTTCATTATCTTGTTAACAATGCCTTTGTTATTGATGGCATACACAATCGCTTGGCGCACACGAGGATCTTTCAGCGCTTCATTGCTGTTTTGGTTCATTTGGAACTCAATGATACGAGTACCAGGCAGGGTCACCAACTCAATACCTTTGGCCTTCTCCACGCGCTTGTGATCATTGGGTGCAACCGGTGCAATCATATCCACATCGCCTGATAGCAATGCTGCGACACGTGTGGCGTCTTCTTTAATGACCACTAAGGTTAAATGGTCCACATTGCCTTTGGACTGTTTGTCCCAATAGCCCTTAAATCGCTCAAAGTCGACTTTGACCCCTTGCTCGCGACCAGTCACCGTAAACGGCCCGGTACCTGATATATGGGTTGAGGCAAACGAGTTACCATGTTTCACAATCTCAGACTTGTCTTTGCCATCGGCAGTTTTACCGGTGTAAAACTTATGATCCATCGGGAAAATGTAGGTAGCGGTTTGTAAAACCAAAGGGTAGATATCTTCAGAAACGAGATCGACGGTATAGTCATCGACCTTAACCATTTTGCTATACGGTTCAAAAATGGCTTTGAAATCTGGGGAGGTTTTCAGACGATTAAACGTCCATACCACGTCATCTGCGGTAAAGTCGTTACCTGAATGGAATTTCACGCCTTTGCGTAAATGAAAGCGATAGGTTTTGTCATCAATCCGCTCCCACTTTTCTGCCAGGCGCGGCTCAAAGCTCAGATCTTGCCGATAGCGCACCAAAGGGTCAAAGACCATATGGGACATTTGCAATGTACCGCCAGATAACTGTTCTTGGGGATCCATAGATACTGGGTCCGCGTCATAAGCGACCTTAATATCCGCTGCCACTGCACTGAAGCTTAAGCTAGCTGCCATGATTGCAGCTGCTAATGTGCCTTTTATGCTTTTCATTTGCATAACTCCTTTGCGGGAAACTAATCCCTCGTCGTTGTATTTGCTTTATTTATCGGCTCAGGCCGTTTTTATGTCCTCTCTTAAGCCAGTAAATTCCGGCATCAGAGAAATCAGTTGTTTGCTGTACTCATGTTCTGGTTGAGAAAATAGCTGCTCGGTGGGGGCTACTTCTAATAACGTCCCCATTTGCATCACCCCAACTCGATCGCACATCTGCCTGATAACCGGCAAATCGTGGCTAATAAACAACATGGTTAAGTTGAGTTCATCTTGAAGATCTTTCAGCAGATTGAGTATTTGCGCTTGAACGGAAACGTCCAGTGCCGAAGTTGGCTCATCACATATCAGCAGGCGAGGCCTTGTCGCCAGTGCACGAGCAATAGAGATCCTTTGTCGCTGACCACCGGAAAACTCATGGGGATATTTAACACCTGCCATTTTGCCAAGCCCAACATGCTCTAGCAGATCACTAACAATTTGCCGCGTTTGCAGCTCATTTTCCGTCAGCTTATGAAAACGGATAGGCTCGGCAATAATATCCGCAATTTTCATCCTTGGATTCATTGAGGTATACGGGTTTTGAAACACCATTTGCATCTGGCGACGCAAGGGGCGACGTTCTTTTTCAGACTTAAGCGCGGTTAAATCGATACCTTCAAACGTGACTGTCCCAGAGTTGGGGGCATATAAGCCTGCAATAACGCGCGCTATGGTGGATTTTCCTGAGCCAGACTCCCCCACCAAGCCAAATGTCTCTCCTTCGAATACCTCGAAGCTAACATTATTAGAGGCTTGTACGTATTCTCGTCGACTTTCAAACAAAGAATCTTTGGTCACAAAGCACAGATTGACACTGTCTACCGACAGTAGCGAGCCGGAATACTGTTTTTGATCTTGGCTTTGCCCAAGCCAGTGATTTTTGATGTCGATAGGCTCAAGCTCTGTCGCCTCCTCGATATAGCTAACTAATGGGAAGCGATCCAACTTCACGTCTGAACGAGGAACGGCAGAAATCAAACTGCGTGTGTAGGAATGCTCTGGGTCTCCTAGCACCTTGCTTGTTGGGCCAAACTCCACCAAATCCCCACGATACATAACGGCAACACGGTCAGTCACATTCGACACTACGCCCATGTCATGGGTCACCAGCATACAGCCCACATTGTTCTTAACACATAGCTCTCTAATCAAGCTTAAGATTTGGTCTTGAATTGATACATCGAGTGCAGTGGTTGGTTCATCAGCAATGATTAAATCCGGTTCGCCTGCAAGCGCGATGGCAATCACCACCCGTTGACGCATACCACCAGAAAACTGATGAGGATATTGTTTTAAACGGTTTTCAGGCTGCGGAATGCCCACTTGATTCATCAGTGACAACGCACGCTGATAGGCTTCTTGATCTGAAACCTTCATGTTAGCGTGGATGGTTTCCTTTAGCTGGCGCTCAACCGTGAACAAGGGGTTCAAAGACGTCATCGGGTCTTGAAATATAAAGCCGATTTTTGATCCCCTAACTTTACGCATTTGCTCGGCACTGAGCCCAGAAATTTTCTCGCCATCTAAATAAACATCACCGCTGGCTATATGCCCAGGAGGGCTAAGCAAATCAATAACAGCATTACCAACTGTTGATTTGCCCGCTCCAGATTCACCAACAACGCCAACGATCTCGCCGCGTTCGATATTAAAAGAAAGGGATTTGACCGCGGCGTGAACACCGTGACGAGAGGGATACTCAATACGAAGGTTTTTAACCTCTAAAAGCGACATCTACCAGACCTCTACTGCCTTGTCTGCTAATGGTGTCAGTTTGAGCGAATTACTACAGACAGAAAATATCTTGACACCATACCATCAACATAGTGAATTTATGACTTGTAAATCTGGCAAATAATTCACAAAAAAGCAACATGATGTCCGCGTAATACGAAGGAGGTTAAACTAATTCTGCTCGCAAGATTAAATAATTATGCACTTAGTCGACATTTGTTTTCATAACAATTACGCGATGGGATATAGAAGCTCTTATTAACTGCCTATATTGCTATGTTTTAAATTATTAATAAGAAACCAGCTCAATATACTGAGGTTGGTGATTATGCGCTTGGCATGAAGTCGTATTCTTTGTTTAAAACTTGTGACTTACATAACAAAAAATTAGCAATATTAATGCTACTTAGGCGGGAAACTAAAAGACATACATCTCAAAATGAGTTAGGAAAATGACCGAGTACGGAGCATAGTCCATATCAAATACTCGGAAATTAAAACGTGCAAACGCAAAAAAGCCTCAGTATTTCTACTGAGGCTTTAAGATGTGGTCGGTGAAGAGGGATTCGAACCCCCGACCCTCTGGTCCCAAACCAGATGCGCTACCAAACTGCGCTATTCACCGAGACAGTATTCTTAGAAAAGAATGGGGTGGCTAACGAGACTTGAACTCGCGACAACCGGAATCACAATCCGGGGCTCTACCAACTGAGCTATAGCCACCATCAAATTTTGTAACAACCGGCTAATTGCCTAGTCATGCTCCGATTTAAAATCCAAGCTTATAAAAGTGGTCGGTGAAGAGGGATTCGAACCCCCGACCCTCTGGTCCCAAACCAGATGCGCTACCAAACTGCGCTATTCACCGAGACAGCATTCTTAGAAAAGAATGGGGTGGCTAACGAGACTTGAACTCGCGACAACCGGAATCACAATCCGGGGCTCTACCAACTGAGCTATAGCCACCATAAATTTTTCACCGATCAATTCCTCCGTGGAATTGGCACGCCCGAAAGGATTTGAACCTTCGACCTTTGGCTCCGGAGGCCAACGCTCTATCCAGCTGAGCTACGGGCGCATGCCCTATCGGCGGAGTGGAATAATACGTATATCACTGTAGATCGTCTAGTACTTTTTCAACTTTTTTTCTTGTTTGATGTCTTTTTCAACAATTAATCCAAACAAAACTCGAATTTGGATGTGATAAACCCCTTGAAGCTGATAACTTGTAGTTTCTTACTACCATTTCCCGGATTATAATTACTCACTGTTTATATTGGTTTTACCGATAATACAACTGGAACATTGATACGTGCACAATAACGATTAAGCACGTTATTACCTAGGGAAAGTAAAGTGAGATTAATGGATATATCTCGGCGCCAAGTTTGCGTCTTATTCACTATATTAGGCTTCGGCCTCTCATCTGCAGCAACTGCCGCTAAGCTCAGCCAAGTAGAATACGACGCTATTGCAGAACGCATTGCGCCTGTTGGTAGCGTTTATTTATCTGGAGACGCTCCGGTAGCGGCAGCGCCGAGTGGGCCAAGAGATGGTGCCACCGTATATGGCACGTTCTGTATTGCTTGTCATGGCTCTGGTGTCAGTGGGGCACCTAAAACGGGTGATTCTGGCGACTGGGCTCCACGCATTGCGCAAGGCGAAGCCACACTGAAAAAACACGCGATCGAAGGTCTCAATGCCATGCCACCGAAGGGGACCTGTATGGATTGCTCCGACGATGAAATCGTGGCGGCCATTAATCATATGATTGAGGGAATGTAGCAAGCTCCGACGGCCCACCACCAAAGGTGTTATCACCTTTGGCGTTCGCCACATTACTATACAGAGCGTGCTATTTTTTGAACATGGCTTTCAAGTTAGCAATATGAGCTTGCCCTTTGGCCATTCTTTCTTCTTGTGAGACGGGCTTTTTGCTCGCCTCCCATTCGAGATCATCAAACGGCAACTCATCAAGGAAACGACTTTGTGTGGGCTTAATTAACTCACCAAACTGCCTACGCTCTTTGCAAACTATAAAGCTCAGCTCGCGTTGAGCACGAGTAATGCCTACGTACATCAGCCTTCTTTCTTCCTCGACATCATCGTTGTCGATACTGGTCTGGTGTGGCAACAAGCCTTCCTCTGCGCCAATAAGGTAGACATAGGGAAACTCTAACCCTTTGGAAGCATGCAGCGTCATCAGCTGTACCGCATCCGTATCCTCGTCTTCCTCACCTCGCTCCATCATGTCTCTTAATGTCAGTCGTTGAACCACTTCTTTTAGTGATTTCTCTTCTTGGTCATAATTATCACCTTCCAGGTCAGCCACTATCCAAGAATAGAGATCAGAGACGTTTTTCATCCTCATTTCGGCAGCTTTGGCACTGGTCGATGTTTCGTATAGCCAATCTTCATAGTTGATGTCTCGAACTAACGATCGCACCACCTCGACAGTATTGCCTCTTTCTGCATTGTCAGAAATTGATACTAGCCATTGGGTAAATCGACGCAGATTGTCTAACCCCCTCCCCGTCAAATGCTGCTCTAAGCCCATTTCAAAGCTCGCAGCAAATAAACTTTTACCACGCATATTGGCATAACTGCCCAGCTTTTCTAACGTTACTGGGCCAATCTCTCGTCTCGGCGTGTTTACGATGCGCAAAAAGGCGTTGTCATCATCGGGGTTCACCAAAATTTTCAGATACGCCATGATGTCTTTGATTTCAGCACGGGCAAAAAATGACGTGCCACCCGACAGCTTGTAGGGCACGCGGTTTTGCATAAGAAACTTTTCTATCAAGCGAGATTGGTGATTACCACGATATAAGATCGCGTAATCACGGTACTCGGTCCGATTTAAAAACTTATGCGCAATGATCTCACCTGTCACTCGCTCCGCTTCGTGATCTTCATTGTTCGCCAGTAAAACTTTCAGTCGCTCTCCTTCTTGGAGCTCTGAAAACAGCGTTTTTTCGTACACGTGCGGGTTATTCGCAATCAGGATATTTGCCGCCCGCAAAATTCTACGACTGGAGCGATAGTTTTGCTCAAGCTTAATAATGCGTAAGTTGGGATAGTCTTGTCCGAGCAAAACAAGATTTTGTGGTTTCGCTCCTCGCCAAGAATAAATCGACTGGTCATCGTCGCCAACAACAGTCAGTCGCCCTCTTTCTCCAACGAGCAGTTTGACCAATTCGTATTGGCTGGTATTGGTGTCTTGGTACTCATCGACCAATAAATAACGGATACGGTTTTGCCAGCGCTGGCGCACTTCTTGGTTTTGTTTGAGTAACAGCACGGGAAGAGCGATCAGATCGTCGAAATCCAAAGCATTGTACGATTTCATCTGTGCTTGGTACATTTCATAGCAAAAAGCAAAAAGCTGTTCTTGCTCCCCTTTCGCACCCGCTTTGGCCTGCTCGGCAGAAAGGTTGCCACTTTTCCAGTTTGAAATAGTGCTCATCAATTGTCTAAGCAGATCTTTGTCCCCATCCAACTGTTTTTCCGTGAGCTCTTTGAGTAAGGCTAACTGGTCTTGATCATCGAATAGAGAAAAGCCCGCTTTTAAACCCAGCGCTTTGTACTCTCGACGGATAATATTGAGGCCCAAAGTGTGAAACGTCGAAATCATTAGCCCACGCGTTTCTTTCTTACCTAATGTTTGCCCAACCCGCTCTTTCATTTCCCGGGCGGCTTTGTTGGTAAAGGTAACGGCAGCAATATTTCTTGCTCTGTAATCGCACTGCTGAATGAGATAAGCAATTTTATTGGTGATCACGCGAGTTTTACCCGAGCCAGCCCCCGCCAACACCAGGCATGGGCCGGAAACATACCTCACCGCTTCATTTTGTCTCTCATTCAGCTTCATTCCGATCTCTCATTATTTTTTAAACGGGGTAATAGTAATCTCGCCACTGCGTGATTACTATTAGAATTCAAGGTAAGACTCATGGACGAACCGCTCAAGTCACGTAAAGCTAGGTTCAATGGCGTGCTCTTTTGCTCACAAAAACCAATACAAATAGAAGCTTAACCGAGCCTCATTTCTACACTAATACAAGAGCTCAGTAATTATATAGGACAAGGAATGAAATCGCACATTACCTTACTCGCTTCCCTTGGCGCCTCTTTCTCCTCCATGGCGAGCTACACAATAACTTCTGGTGATGGAACAGACATTACCGACGTGATATTGAAAAAGCGTAGTGCTCATTGTCGTGATTATGTTGGCCAATATACCGCGACGGCTCGTGATATTAATGAGCGACTCACCAAAAACGCCTACCTTACGATCTCGGTGGACGGAGACAAATGTTCTTTCCAAAGTAATGCCATTCCTAATCATGCTTATAATGACGGCGATCGTTCGTTTCCCAATCAAGTGACAGCGCAGAATCAAAAATTTCAGGTGACTACGAACCCCAAGTTTGCGCCGTCACCCACACCAATATCATTGCGTACTGACAACGCTGTGTTTCTCAATGGTGTAAAAGTCGATTTACTCGCGGCAGGTTGTTATGGCGTAGGCAATGGCAAAATTGGCTGTTTTAATATGGATCAGAAATGGCGATACGACCCCGCTGCCACGTACAGCGATTTTAAAACCGATTCACATAATGCCCATGCCCAGCCCGACGGAACCTATCACTACCATGCCACTCCCAATGCGCTATTTGTGAATAATAACAGTCAAGTCTCACCCGTCATTGGCTTTGCAGCAGACGGCTTCCCTATTTATGGTCCATATTTTCAAAACAACTCGCTTATCCGCGAGGCAAAATCTAGCTATCAACTAAAAAAAGGAGTGCGCCCTTCAGGCTCTGGAAATCCCGGGGGGCAATACGATGGAACGTATCGGGACGATTACGTTTTTGTCTCAGGTTCAGGTGATCTTGATGAGTGCAATGGCATGACGCTCAATGGCCAGTATGGCTATTATGTAACAAGTGGTTACCCATACGTTATAAATTGTTTCAAGGGCACCCCAGATCCATCCTTTAATAAAGCTTCTCCTGGCCACCATTCCCATGAACGGCCAGGGCCGAGAAGGAAACCAGGCCGCAAAGGGCCTCCGCCTCCACCACGAGGGAGTCAATGGAACTAAATAAAGGAAAAGAGACCTAAAAAAGCAATTATTTTTCTCAACCTGCAATCTTTTCTTGCATCTTTATTGTACATTCATACTATAATGAATGAACGTTCATTCACTGACTATTCATGAGCTGATACATGTCTGGTAAGGAAGCAATTGATAAGCGCCAACAAATCTTGGCAGCAGCTGAGAAACTCGTCGCAGAATATGGAGTACAAGGATTCTCGATGCACAAGCTGGCAAAGAAAGCCGGAGTGGCTGCAGGAACCATCTATCGTTACTTCTCCGACAAAGAGCAACTGCTCGACGATGTTCGGCTAAGTGTAATTACGCGTGTGGCTGACGCCACTCAACAAGGCATCAGCGATGAAATGCCACTAAAGCTTCGCTTTCGTACGATTTGGTTCAACATTTGGAAGTTTGCACAATCCAACATTGAAACCATTAGCAATCGAATGCAATACGAAGCGCTTGCCGCCACCCGTCTATACTGCGTGCGCGAGCAGGAATGGAAGATATTCTCAGAAGTGCATAAGTTATTTGATCAAGGGAAAGAACAAGGCTTGTTTAAACCCCTTGATAACGAAATTCTTGCTGTACTAAGTTTCGAAGCAAGTGTAGAGCTCGCCCGCAAGCACTCTCTTGGGTTCTGTGAACTCAATGAAGAGGTGCTTGAAGCGGCGCTGGACGCTTGCTGGGACGCAATAATCACTCACTAATTTGGAGTTCTGAACAGAATGAAAAAGTGGACCTTGATAATGCTATTGATAGCGTTGGTACTGTTTGGCAGTGTTATCGGTATTAATATGTTTAAAGAAAAGAAAATATCGGAATTTTTAGCCAATATGCCTGAGCAAGAATATCCGGTCACCGTCACCACCGCCAAGGCAACGGAATGGAGACCTGTTATTCAAGCCATCGGCTTTATCGAACCCCACCAAGGCGTCACTGTGTCCAGCGAACAAAGTGGCGTCATAAAGAAAATCTCATTTGACTCTGGACAAAAAGTCAAAGCGGGTCAATCACTGGTTACCCTCGACTCAGACATTGAGATTGCCAACCTGCAAAGCTCCGAAGCCAATCTGCCTGCAGCTGCTGCCAAGTACAAGCGCTACAAAGATCTTTACCAAAAAGGCTCTGTATCGCAGGAAGATTTTGATGATGCGCAAGCAAGCTACCTGTCTCTAGTGGCACAAATTAAAAGTCTGAAAGCCACGATTGAGCAGCGTAATATTAAAGCACCATTCTCTGGTGTACTTGGTATTCGCAACGTCTACTTAGGTCAATACGTTCAGTCAGGCACTCAGATTGTTCAGCTTGAAGACACCAGCGTGATGCGTCTCGTGTTCACCATTCCGCAAAATGATATTTCTAAGGTTAAAGTTGGCCAAGAAGTCGATATCTCTGTCGACGCGTACCCCAATCAGATCTTCAAAGGTGCGATCAAAGCCATCGAGCCTGCCGTGGATGAGCAAAGTGGCTTAATTAAAATACAAGCCGACATCCCAAATAGTGACGGCAAGCTACTTAGCGGCATGTTCGCTCGTGCCAATATCTTGCTTCCTGAAATACCGAACCAAATCACCCTGCCGCAAACCGCCATTACCTACAACTTGTATGGCGACAACATTTACATCGTCAAAGATGTGGATGGCGTAAAACGCGTTAAGCAGGAAGTGGTGAAAGTCGGTGAGCGCACTGGTGGTATCGCCCGAGTGCTCAGCGGAGTCAAACCTGGCGACGTAATTGTCACATCAGGACAAGTGCATCTATCGAACGACTCGAAAGTGCGAGTGGTTGAAAGCGATGCGACCAACCCACCAGCCAAAACACCAATGCTGTAATTGGAGGATTCATGCGCTTTACTGATGTTTTTATAAAACGTCCAGTTTTAGCGGTATCGATCAGTTTCTTAATTGCGCTGCTTGGCTTGCAAGCAGCCTTTAAGATGCCAGTTCGACAATACCCTAAAATGACAAACACTGTGGTCACCGTGACCACCAGCTACTATGGTGCGAGTGCTGATACGATTCAAGGGTTCATCACTCAGCCCTTAGAACAAGCCATTGCTCAGGCCGATAACATCGACTACATGACGTCGTCCTCTGTGTTGGGCACATCGACTATTACGGTGAACATGAAGCTCAACACCGATCCGAATGCAGCTCTGGCCGATATTATGGCCAAAGTCAACTCGGTTCGGTCGCAGCTACCAAGTGATGCAGAAGACCCAACGGTCGCCGTATCAGCAGATTCAGGCACCGCGGTGATGTACCTAGGCTTTACCAGTAAGACTTTAAATACCAGCCAATTGACTGACTATTTAGAGCGGGTGATTAACCCTCAGCTGGTCACCGTTTCTGGTGTATCCAAAGTGCAAATGTATGGCGGTACCGATTACGCACTGCGTGTTTGGCTAGATCCTGCCAAAATGGCAGCTCTGAATATAACCGCGAGCGACATCAACAATGTGCTGCAACAAAACAACTATCAGTCAGCAGCAGGACAAGCGACCGGATTATTTGTGCTGTATAACGGCGATGCCGATACCCAAGCAAATAGCCCAGAGCAACTTGAAAGACTCGTAGTTAAAGAAGATAACGGTAACATCATTCGCCTAGGCGATGTGGCCAAAGTCACTCTAGCAAAAAGTCGCGATACCATCCGTGCTAGCGCCAATGGTGAACAAGCGGTGGTTGCCGCCATCAACGCAGCACCAACGGCTAACCCTATTAATATCGCCAAAGATGTTCGCAAGCTGATACCTGATCTGCAAAAGAACCTACCTAGCACCATCCAAATGCGCATCATGTATGACTCAACCATTGCCATTAATGATTCGATTACTGAAGTCATTAAGACCTTGGGTGAGGCGGTACTGATCGTATTGGTGGTTATTACCTTGTTCTTAGGCTCTTTCCGCGCAGTTATCATCCCAATTGTGACCATTCCATTGTCGCTCATCGGTGTGGCGATGGTGATGCAAATGTTTGGTTTCTCGTGGAACTTGATGACGTTACTCGCCATGGTTCTGGCGATAGGCCTGGTGGTGGATGACGCCATCGTGGTACTCGAAAACGTTGACCGGCATATTAAGCTCGGTGAATCGCCATTTAGGGCCGCGATAATCGGTACGCGAGAGATCGCCATTCCTGTTATTGCCATGACATTGACCCTAGTGGCCGTATACTCACCGATTGCTTTGATGGGTGGACTTACTGGCTCGTTATTTAAAGAGTTTGCACTCACCTTGGCAGGATCGGTATTCATTTCGGGTATCTTGGCTCTGACGCTATCGCCAATGATGTGCTCAAAAATGATCAAGGCCAACCAAAAGCCAAGCAAGTTTGAGAGTAAAGTCCATTCGAGTTTAGATAAGCTGACGAACAAGTACGAGAGAGCACTATCGGCTATCATGGATCATCGAATTGTCGTCATTGGCTTTGCCGTTATCGTGTTTGCCGTGCTGCCTGCTTTGTTTAAGTTCATACCAAGCGAGCTGGCACCGAAAGAAGATAACGGTGTGTTTATGATGATGGGTACCGGTGAAGCCAATGCTAACCTAGACTATCTCAGCAACACGATGGAGGATGTGAACAAGATCTTGTCCAAACAGCCGGAAGTGAAATTCTCGATGGTGTTTACCGGTGTACCTGAGTCCAACCAAGCATTAGGGATTGCAACCCTAGTACCTTGGGGTGACCGTACCGCAAGCCAAGCAGAAATCGCGAAACGCGTTGGTGAACAAGTCAAAGACATTCCGGGCATGAGTATTGCTGCATTCCAGCTACCAGAGTTACCTGGCGCTGGTTCAGGCATGCCGATCCAATTGGTCATCTCTACGCCTAACTCGTTCCAGAACTTGTACAGCGTCGCCTCTGACATGCTCAGTAAGATCAAAGCCAACCCTATGTTTGTTTTCTCAGAGCTGAACCTGAACTTCAACTCAGCCACGATGAAAATCAACATCGATAAGGAAAAAGCGGGCGCTTACGGCGTGACCATGCAAGACATTGGTAAAACGTTAAGTACCATGATGTCTGATGCACAGGTTAACCGTGTCAATATTGAAGGCCGCTCTTATGAGGTGATACCACAAGTAGAACGTAAGTGGCGTTTGAACCCAGAGTCGCTCAATCAATATTATGTGCGCTCTTCCAACGGGAAAGAAGTTCCACTTAGCGCGTTTGTGAAAATCAAAATCATCGGTCAACCTCGCTCGTTGCCACACTTTGATCAGCTAAACTCAGCGACCATTAGCGCTGTTCAAGCACCTGGAACCGCCATTGGTACAGCGATCAATTGGTTACAAGATACTGCGGCGACAACGCTACCAAAAGGTTACAACCACACCTACCTAGGTGAGTCTAGACAATACATGGCTGAAGGTAACGCTCTTTACGTCACGTTTGCGCTAGCAATTGCCATCATTTTCTTGGTACTAGCTATTCAATTCGAATCGCTAAAAGATCCGGTGGTCATCTTGGTATCCGTTCCATTGGCAATATGTGGCGCATTGGTGGCACTGGCATGGGGGGCGTTCTTCGGCGTAACGACGATGAACATCTACTCTCAAGTTGGATTGATAACCCTGGTCGGTTTGATATCCAAGCACGGTATCCTAATCTGTGAGGTTGCCAAAGAAGAGCAATTACACAATCAGCGCTCTAAAATGGAAGCGGTCATGATTGCTGCGAAGACGCGTCTTCGTCCAATCCTGATGACAACGGCTGCGATGATTGCAGGTTTGGTACCCCTGCTGTACGCAACAGGTGCTGGTGCACACGCACGTTTCAACATAGGTCTGGTCATCGTTGCTGGCTTGGCAATTGGTACGATATTTACACTATTCGTATTGCCAGTTATCTATACTTTCCTCGCGGAAAAACATAAGCCACTGCCAGTGTTTGTTGAAGACAAGGACTTAGAAAAGCTCGCGCGTATCGATGAAGCGAAAGCGGCGCACAAACAGCTAAAGGATAGAGAAAACCCTTCAAGCTAAATGGAGCTATCTCCGCTTAAAGAATAAAAGGTCACTTTGGTGGCCTTTTTCTTTATCTAAATTTATTCCAGCCAGATAAGAGTGTGGGGTTTGCCTATTGCCAACTAAGCTCGCATCTTGATGTCATTTGGGTATAAAATGTCAGCAAAGATATAGGAGCATTAAATCCATGTTTGATCCAAAAAAGCTTGAGCAAATCGCCAAGCAAATTCATGACTCTATGCCACAGCCTGTGAAAGATTTGGGTACGGACGTTGAACAAAAAGTCCGTCAGGTCATCCAGGGTCAGTTAAACAAGCTAGACGTTGTCAGCCGAGAAGAGTTTGATGTGCAGACACAAGTGTTAATGAGAACCAGGCAGAAGCTGACTGAGATGGAGCAGAAGCTATCCGAACTAGAAGCTAAGCTCAATAAGGACAGTGAATAGCCCCTTTTCGTAATAGAAGAAAAAAGCTTATTAGAACAAAAAAAGCTTGGTCAACGGCGACCAAGCTTTTGTTTTTTGATGTGTTTGGTTTTGTATTTATCGTTAACCAAAAATGTGGCTTATGCCATCTCTACTATATTGATTGACGCTAAGTTAATAATTTTAACCCTTTGTTACAATGACAGAGTTCAAATTTTTACTAACTCGTATTAACAATCACCTGTGGTAAAGAGTTAGCCACCCACGGAAATTCTTTTCATATCAGTCATGTAGCCGCGAAGCTCTTCGCCAATATATTCTACTGGATGATTGCGAATAGCATCATTCACTTCAATCAAACGCGCGTTATCCACTTGATTAGATTGCTCGTTAAGCCCTTTACCTATCACATCAGCGGAAACCGAAGGCATAAATTGCTCGCGCAGCAGTGGTGTTGCAACGTTGGCAAATAGGTAGTTGCCATACTCTGCCGTGTCTGAAATCACCACGTTCATTTCATATAAACGCTTACGGGCAACTAGGTTGGCAATCAGTGGTAACTCATGCAAAGACTCATAGTAGGCTGATTCATCGATGATGCCAGACGATGTCATGGCTTCAAAAGCCAACTCAACACCTGCACGCACCATGGCGATCATCAAGATACCTTTATCAAAGTACTCTTGCTCAGAAATCTCAACATCAGACTCAGGGCTGTTTTCAAATGCCGTTTCGCCCGTTTCTTGTCTCCAACCTAGCAGGTTGCTATCACCATCAGACCAGTCTTTCATCATGGTTCTAGAAAATTCACCGGTGATGATGTCATCCATGTGCTTGTTGTACAGTGGACGCATTAAATCCTTCAGCTGCTCTGATAATTCAAATGCTTTGATTTTGCCAGGGTTAGACAATCTATCCATCATATGAGTGATGCCGCCAAACTTAAGGGCCTCAGTGACCACTTCCCAGCCATATTGAACGAGCTTACCCGCGTAGCCTGCGTCAATGCCTTCAGCAATCATTTTCTCGTAGCAAACGATTGAGCCCGCTTGCAGCATGCCACACAAAATGGTTTGCTCACCCAATAAATCCGATTTAACTTCCGCCACGAAAGAAGACTCTAAGCAGCCTGCACGATGTCCACCTGTACCCGCTGCCCAAGCTTTAGCGATATCCCAACCTTCACCTTTAGGATCGTTTTCTGGGTGAACCGCAAGCAATGTCGGTACGCCAAAGCCACGCTTATATTCTTCGCGAACTTCAGTTCCTGGACACTTTGGTGCGACCATGACAACAGTAATATCCTCGCGAACCTGCATGCCTTCTTCGACAATATTAAAGCCATGTGAATAACCCAGTGCTGCCCCCTGCTTCATCAGTGGCATCACTGTTTCAACAACATTGCTGTGTTGTTTATCAGGTGTAAGGTTAATCACTAAGTCTGCTTGTGGGATGAGATTTTCATAACTGCCGACAGTGAAACCGTTATCCTTGGCATTCTTAAACGATTGGCGCTGCTCATCAATGGCAGCTTGACGTAAGGCATAAGATACATCGAGACCTGAGTCACGCAAATTCAGGCCTTGGTTTAAACCTTGCGCGCCACAACCAACAATTACTATTTTTTTACCTTTTAGATAATCTGCTTCACTAGCAAATTCTTCTTTATCCATAAAGCGGCAGCGGCCTAGCTGATCTAACTGCTGGCGTAGGTTTAACGTATTAAAGTAGTTCGCCATTTTCTTATCCTAATCGTCATTGTTTAAATGATGCCTGTTGGTAATCAACTCACCAAAAGCAAAAAGTGAATCCCATATTAGTACCAACACAAGCTTGCTTAAAGTGATATATTTACAAGAAGTCATTGCAAGTTTTGCAACATGGATAAACCAATAATGAATCTAAAAACACTGTCCATATTTATTCACCTCTGTGATAGTCGAAGCTTTCAAAAAAGTGCCTTAGCCATGCACATGAGCCCTTCTGCACTCAGTAGGCAGGTGCAGAAATTGGAAGAGCAAGTTGGGCAAGCCTTGTTTATTCGCGATAACCGCTCGGTCGAGTTGACCAATGCGGGCAGCAAATTGCTTCCAGTGGCCTTGAAAATCGTCTCAGAATGGCAACAGTACCTAGCCGAGCTCAACCAAGACACCCGTATCCTCACAGGTGAAGTGCGCTTTTTTTGCTCTGTTACCGCCAGTTATACGTATTTGCCGGCCCTTCTCTCTGAGTTTCGACTGCATCAGCCTTTGATTGAATACAAACTCTCGACCGGCGATCCCGCCCAGGCCATAGAAAAAGTCATGAGCGATGACGTCGACCTAGCACTATCGGCGATGCCAGATTCCTTACCACCAAAGCTCGAATTTAAAGTAATTGCTGAAATGCCTTTTTCTATCATTGCGCCAGGTGGGGTCAGTAACTTTGGTGAAGAGTTGCAAAAAGACAAGCCCAACTGGACTCAAGTGCCTTTCATTATCCCCGAAGCAGGAGCGGCGCGAGAGCGAGCGAATAGCTGGTTTAAGCAGATGAAATTTAAGCCGAAGATTTATGCTCAAGTGGCAGGCCATGAAGCCATTGTCAGTATGGTGGCACTAGGGTGTGGAGTCGGTATTGTCCCGGATATCGTGGTATCAAATAGCCCAGTGAAAGATAATATTCAACGACTGAAAGTCGAGCCTATCAAGCCGTTTAAACTGGGGTTGTGTTGCCAACGAGCCAATTTGAGTGACCCTTTGATTCAGGCACTATGGAAAATCGGCTCAAACAGCGTGATGTTTGCCAGCTAACTCTATCGCTAGATCACTTTAGAAAATTGCTGCTGATGCTGCCTCTCGCGCAAATATCTATCGAAACACATACAAATATTGCGAATAAGCAGTCGGCCACGCGCCGTTACTACAAGCTCGTGATTGCTTTCAGTGACGAGTTGGTCGGCAATGAAAGGCTCAAGTAGTGCTAAATCCTGCTTAAAATAGCGGTCAAACTCTATCTTAAACTTGTCGTTTACCTCAGTTTTGCTCACATGGAAGTTGCAGATCAGCTGCTTAATCACATAACTTCTCACCAAATCATCTTCATCTAGCACCACCCCACGCCACAAAGCATGCCGCTCTTCATCGACTTGAGTGCGATACTCTTTAAGATTTTTACGATTTTGTGCGTATGCGTTACCGATCATCGATATCGCCGACACACCAAAGCCAACTAAATCAGAATCACCTTGAGTCGTATACCCTTGGAAGTTGCGGTGCAACTTGCCATCTCGTTGAGCGACAGCCAATTCATCGTCGGGAAGGGCAAAATGATCCATGCCAATAAACTGGTATCCGGCTTGAGTGAGTGTTGCTATGGTATTTTGCAATATCGCGATTTTTTCCTCGGCCGAAGGTAGGTCTTGCTGATTGATTTTTCTTTGTGCAGCGAACGCCTTAGGCATATGAGCATAGTTAAACACCGATAGACGATCCGGCCTTAGGCTTAACACTTTGAACAGTGTCTCAGCAAACGAAGCCTGGCTTTGCTGAGGAAGACCGTAAATCAGATCAAGGCTGATTGATTGGAAATTAAGTTTTCTCGCCCGATTAAACAAGGCGACAATGTGCTGTTCGTCTTGTTCACGATTCACCAGCTTTTGTACCGTTTTATTGAAGTCTTGTACCCCAATACTTAAGCGATTAAACCCTTCATCAACCAAATGGTCGAGTCTATCTAAGGCGAACTCGCGCGGATCGACTTCAATACTAATTTCAGCGTCAGCTTGAAAGGCGAATTCCTCTCTTAGCGTATCCATAATGCGACTAAGCTGTTCTTTGGTTAAATAAGTCGGTGTTCCACCACCAAAGTGCAACTGCACAACTTGTCTGCCTTGAAGAAGAAAAGCGCGCTGTCTGATCTCGTGCACTAGAACATCGAGATACTCATTCACCTTTTGTTCTTGGCGAGTGATGAACTTATTACAACCACAGTAGTAGCATAGGGTATGACAAAATGGGATATGTATATAAAGCGAGAGCGGCCGCTCTGGAAACTGAGTACACGCCATGTCTAAATCGGAAATAGTAAAAACTTCGTGTAACTCTAGTGCTGTTGGGTAAGAGGTATAACGAGGGCCCGAATAGTTATACTTTTCAATAACTGACTGATCCCAAACTGCGTTTTGACCAAACTCAACTTGCTGAGACATATAAGCATTCCATCTTTAACTAAAACCTAGGGCCAGCGCCGCTTCTTAAGCACACCATACTTCGCCACTGTGAACAACTTAAGCCAAAAATTCATTTCGCGCTGCTATCGTGGTCACTTAATTGCTATCACTTGCGAGGAATTGTACCGCATTTAGACCATCTGGATAGTAATTTGATCATTTAATGGCTTAACGCGGTTTTTTAGTCGCGTTAGCTCACTGACAATAGCATCATTTAAGCGAGCTTCTGCTTTACTGCGTGCCAAGTTTTGCTTCATACGATCTTTTTTAGCCAGTTTTTGTCGCTCCTCTCCACGAGGCATGTCTTTAACTATCTCGTAAAGCTCACTGGTCGCTGGGTATTCGCGTGCAAAGTCGACACGCTCATCGCCTTGTACATAGTCCATGATGTTATACACACGAATACTGATTTCAGATAAGTCACATTGCCCTTGTATACCAGCCATACACAAGGTATTGACGTTGTCATAAATATTGGCGTTACGCTTATTGATCGCCAGTTGCTGATGCTTGGCTTTCAACTGATTTTGCTTTTTCAGCAACAGTAATAAGTAACCAGCATAAATTGCTAGGCCGAGTATTATCAATCCGCCTACCGTGGCGAGTAACGTAACGTTCATCCTAAACCTCTATTGGTTGAAATCATCCAAGTCTAAATTTTCAAATCGGTCGAGTAAGTCTTGCTCGCCAACCGATGATTTTTTATCGGCTTTTTTGCTGCTCGCCGTTGCTTGATCTCGTTGAGGCTCTTCTTCTAGCATCTCATCTTCGGTCAATAGACCTAACTGGCTCATCAAGGCTTCAATGCGATCCAACTTTTCGTCTACATAGCGTTGCAAGCCAGAGCCTAGCTTTTCACCTTGTTCAAGACGCGCAAGCAATACATTGAGCTGAGCATCATTTTCTAGCATCTCAAGCTCTTTCTCAGCTGAGAGCTTCTTCTCTTGTTTTGTTGGTTTTTTGTTATCAACAACCAAAGGTATTTTCTTCTGGCTGCCCAAGCGAGGATCACGCTTTTGTTTACCCATTGTGGTCGCCGATTCGGCAGACTCTGAATGACGGCTACCCGTTTTTAAGCCTTTGCGCTTTTTCAATTTCTTACGTAGACGGCCTTCAACATCAGACTCAGTTCGATTGCGAGTAACAATCAAATCTACATCACCAGTAGAACCTGGTTTTCTAGATTTCTTTTTACGACTCATTACTGGTTTTCCTCAGTAAAATTACATCATTACCTATAAATTCTAGGTGGAGTTTGTCCCGTTTTGCCAAGAATTCAAATGTTTCACGACTAAAAAAGACCACATGGGTCAGATCATTTTTATAATGCCACTTTGAAAACGCTTCTACATCCTTGACTAATTTGGTCATTAGACCCAGCCAGCCACCCATTTTTAGCAAGCCCAGCCATTGTTGCCAAACCGCTCCTGGATGATACAGATGCTCAATCACCTCAGTTGCGGTGACATAATCATACTGATTATGCAAACTACCTTTATCTGGGTAAAAGTACACATCGTACAACGCCGTTGTATGGCCCAGATCGCTCAACATGAGAGATAAAGTTGGTCCTGGGCCACAGCCAAAATCCAACCCATGCGAATTAGCTACCAGTTTATTCGCCAGCGGATTAACCAGTCTAGACAAAAACTTTCGATAGCCTATGTCAGAGGCATCATTCTCATGTAAATCGTATTCTGCTTTTTCTTCTGCAGGCGCCAAACGCTGCTTAGGATCGACAAATACCAATTGACAATCGAAACATTGAAAATAGTCACGACGTTTATCTGAATGATAATGCCTTGTGTCTGTTGATTGGCATAATGGACAGTGATACATCTTCTGTTCCTTTCTCGGGGATGCGAAACATACCAGAAATCATCACAGGTGTGGAGTGCTATTGCTCTTTTTTTCAACAAATCGGCTCAACGCACCCTGCCCTAAATAGAAACAAAGGTTAATGAGGGAATAAAACAAGAAGGGAAGCAAACAAAACACCTCAACGGCACTTGAGGTGTTTTCATATCGTATCGCTAGGAGACAACATCAACTAATGGTATGAATGGGATAAGACGTTAATGCAATCCACCGACATACTGCGAAAGCACTGCAATGTCTTCATCAGTTAACTTTTTCGCGATATCTCGCATGATGGCATTCATATCATTGGCTCGGCTACCTTGCCGGTATTCCTCTAACTGAATTTTAATGTACTCCGCTTGCTGGCCAGAAAGCCTAGGAAAACCGGACAATTCACCGCCATGGCCTCTAGGTCCATGGCAGGCGATGCACGCCGTCAGGCCTCTTTCTTCGTCGCCACCGGAGTATAATGCCCTGCCTTGCTCAACCACATTTTCTGGCGTTGTGCCTTCTTGTGCAGGAAGAGAAGCGTAGTATGCGGCTAAATCTGCCATATCTTGTTCAGATAAAGGCAATGCCATGCCACTCATGACAGGATTGTACCGACCTTGTTTACCACTGGTCTCCATACCCAGCTTTAAATCTTTGAGCTGCTTGAACAAATACTTTTCATGTTGACCCGCTAGGTTGGGGTAAATCCCTAGCAAACTGTTACCATCAGGACCATGGCAAGCGGCACAAGATTCGGATTTTGCCTTACCAGCTTCGATATCACCTTGAGCCCATAAAGGCCCGCTAGCTAAAAGGCTTACGATTAGCACTAATTTCTTCATGACATTCCATTATAATTATCTGGCTTCCATTACCACTCCGCTGCGTCACTCATGCTACAATAGGCGACTTTATGCCGAGCATGATTATTTTACACATAATCCCATAAAAGTGATCAATCAATAATACAAAGTCGAGATGGAGTTAACAGTGAGCGCCAAAATTAAGTATCAAAACACGCATTTCATCACCAGTGCGCCGGATATCCGACATTTACCGGAAGATGAAGGTATTGAAATTGCGTTTGCTGGTCGCTCCAATGCGGGAAAATCCAGTGCATTGAATCGACTCACCAATCAAAAAAGTTTAGCCAAAACCAGTAAAACGCCGGGCCGGACCCAGCTTATTAACTTATTTAAGGTCGACGAAAACTGCCACATCGTCGATTTGCCTGGCTATGGCTTTGCCCAAGTGCCGCTGGAAATGAAAAAGAAATGGCAAAAATCATTAGGCGAATATCTACAAAAGAGAACCTGTCTCAAAGGGCTGGTTGTGCTAATGGACATACGCCACCCAATGAAAGATCTCGATCAGCAATTAATCTACTGGGCAGTGGATTGCAACATTCCAGTTCAAGTGATGTTGACCAAAGCGGACAAGTTAAAAAGTGGCGCGCGCAAAGCACAGGTGTTGAAGATCCGTGAGGCTGCACTCGCCTTTGGTGGCGACGTGCAAGTTGATGCTTTTTCTTCATTGAAAGGTATTGGCGTGGATGTACTGCGTAATAAACTTGACCAGTGGTTCGCTCCCGCATTTACTGAAATGCTGGAGGATGAAGACCTTGAAGATGATTCCATTGACGATATGGATAACTGAGAACCCCTAGCCGATTAATCTCGCCGAGCCAGCACCTAGCGTGTTGGCTTTTTTATGTTGCTTCGTTTTATTTGCGTCAGATCCTAGCTAGGCAGCTGCGTGTTATTGATCGGAACTGCCACACAACATACTTTTATGTATTTTTGTTACAGTTCAGAACAATTCGTTCGAATCATAGCGTCGGATAATTGGTGAAAGAGAAAGCGCAGGACTGGGTAGAAATTGACAAGCCAGAATAAAAAACGCCCCAGTCAAATACTGACTGGGGCGGCTGAATCAGCCTAATCCAATAACGTGAAACAAAAGGTCTGAAAGATAGAACATCTTACCTCTGTACCCTACGCCTGCTAATGTACAACATTTGATCGAAAAGTAAAATGCTTTATGTAATTTTTTTTCACTATTTTTTTACTAAAAATACACTCCACCTATTGTTAATCGATTAGCTGTTATTGGACAGTTACAAATAAACCTCATAATTTGCTGTTTTTACGGGGGTAAAATCCTAATGGGCTTCATCCCAATTGTTACCCGAGCCAGCTTCAGCCACCAAAGGTACGTCGAGTTGCGCTGCTGATTCCATCAGATTTTGTATCTGACTTTCAATTTCTTGCAAACGAGATTCTTTTACTTCAAACACCAGCTCATCGTGTACTTGCATCAGCAGCCTGACATCATCCTGATCTTGCTGTTGTATCCAATCATCGACCAATAGCATGGCTTTTTTGATGATGTCGGCCGCGGTACCTTGCATTGGCGCATTGATCGCCGCACGCTCAGCCGCTTTACGACGCATGCCATTACGAGATTTAATTTCAGGCAAGTGCAAGCGGCGACCAAAAATGGTTTCCACATAGCCATGCTCAGAAGCTAGGCTACGAGTATCTTCCATGTACTGCATCACACCTGGGTAACGTTCAAAATACTTGTCCATATACCCTTGCGCTTCGCCTCGAGGAATACCCAGTTGTTTTGACAAACCAAATGCGCTCATGCCATAAATTAATCCAAAGTTCACTGCTTTGGCGCGACGTCTTTGTTCGCTGGTCACTTCACTGATGTCGACACCAATAATTTCAGCTGCGGTGGCCGCATGGATATCTTTGCCTTGCTGAAATGCTTCTAGCAATGCTTTATCTCCAGATAAGTGAGCCATAATGCGCAGCTCGATCTGAGAGTAGTCGACAGCTAAGACCTTATAGCCATGTGGCGCTATAAACGCTTGGCGAATTCTACGGCCTTGCTCGTTACGAATCGGGATATTTTGCAAGTTAGGATCGGTCGATGATAAACGTCCTGTTGCGGTAACTGCTTGATGGTAAGAAGTATGGACGCGCCCTGTTTCCGGGTTGATCATTTTCGGCAGCTTGTCCGTGTAGGTCGATTTCAGTTTCGCCAAGCCACGATATTCAAGCAATAGCTTCGGCAATGGATAATCGAGTGCCAATTCCTGTAACACTTCTTCATTGGTAGAAGGTGCACCGGATGGCGTTTTCTTAATCACAGGCAAAGCCATTTTTTCAAACAATATCGCTTGCAACTGCTTTGGCGAACTTAAGTTAAATTCTTGCTCAGCTAACTCAAAGGCTTTTTGCTCTAGTTCATCCAGCCGAATAGCGATTTCTTGAGACTGGGCAGACAATAGCATGTCATCAATGAGCACACCGGTTCGTTCCATGCGAGACAAAACCGGAACCAATGGCACTTCGATATCCTGATATATCGAGTTCAACTTTTTCTCGCCCTGTAAGCACTGATTTAAGTGATTGTGAAGCCTCAATGTCACATCGGCATCTTCCGCAGCGTAAGGTGACGCCTGCTCTAGGTCGATTTGATTAAAAGTGAGCTGCTTTTTGCCTTTACCCGCAATTTGCTCAAAAGATATGCAGCTGTGCTGAAGAAAGCGCAGTGCCAAGCTATCCATATCGTGCTTGCCACCGACACTATTCAATACGTAAGACGCTAACATGGTATCGTACTTAATACCCTTAAGTTCAATATCATAACGAGCCAGAACGCTAGCATCGTATTTTAGATTTTGTCCCACTTTAAACTGCTCTGAGTCTTGCAATATAGGTTTAAGCTGCTGCAATACCCAACTACGGTCAAGCTGCTCAGGTGCATCGAGATAGTCATGGCTTAATGGCACATAGGCCGCTTGGCCTTCCTCAATGGCAAAAGATACCCCGACCAAATTTGCCACCATGTAATCGAGACTGTCGGTTTCAGTGTCAAAAGCAAAGACGGAGGATTTTTCCAGCTTTTCAAGCCACTGATTGAAGGTATCCTTATCCAAAACGGTTTCGTAACGGCTGCGATCAATCTCAACCTTAGCCGCCTCTGGCTGGCTTTGCGATTGCGTGGCTGATATCGAAGGTGAACGAGCAGGAGCCGCTGTCGCATCATTTCCTTCCAGCAGCTCATTTAGCCAGGACTTGAAAACGAGTTGGCCATATAATTTCACCAGCTCATCATGGTTTGGCGTTGATTTGCGCAAAGTTTCTGGCGTTTCATCAAGCTCCACATCCAACTTAATGGTTGCCAGCTCATAGGACAAATACGCATTGTCTTTATTATCCACCAGCTTCTTAGCCATCGTTTTAGAACCGCGAAAGCTTAATGCAGCGATGTCATCGAGTTGTTGGTAAAGCGTATCAAGTCCACCAATACCTTGCAGTAAGGCGGTTGCCGTCTTGTCACCCACTCCCGGAACCCCTGGGATATTATCCACTTTGTCTCCCATCAAGGCCAAGTAATCGATGATGAGCTCAGGTGGAATACCAAATTTATCGATAACCCCTTCTCTGTCGAGTATCACGTTAGTCATTGTATTGATCAGGGTAACGTGCTCATTAACTAGCTGGGCCATATCTTTGTCTCCTGTACTTATCAATACAGGAATGCCCGCCTTGGCTGCCTGATCGGACAAGGTACCGATGACATCATCCGCTTCCACCCCTTCAATAGAGATAAGAGGCAACCCTAAGGCCTTTATAACATTGTACAAAGGCTCAATTTGACAACGTAAATCATCCGGCATTGGTGGGCGATTGGCTTTGTAGTCAGGATACATATCATCACGAAAGGTTTTGCCTTTGGCATCGAACACAACCGCGATACGATCGGATGGATATTGGCGCATCATGCTTCTCAGCATGTTGACTACGCCATACACCGCATTGGTAGGAATTTCTCCATTACTCATGGTCCCTGGATAAGCGTGAAACGCTCTGTATAGGTAAGAAGATCCATCAATCAGTATTAATGGGTTGTCTGGAATAAGGGCCATTATCTTTAAATCCAAAAGTTAAAAGGAAGATCTGCCTAGGATGCCATGACTGATTACTTGAATCCATGATGATATACTTGATCAAATTAAAGTGACGCCCCTAGAAGGGTAGCGTTTCCATCAAAGATGTCGGCGAAATTGTGGATAAGTCTGTTTATATTATTCAACGCCCTTCTTCACCCTTATCTGGAAACAAGAATCTAATCATTATAAGATCATGTAATATAATAAATTTTATTTAGATCCTCTTTTTTGCCTTCGATCTAAACATGATCATCTTCTGTGGAAAATACCACGCCAAACCTTATGCCATAGGATGATCATCATTTATCGAAGACAATAAAAAAGCGACACCTAATTGGGTGTCGCCTAGCAAAAAGTAATTAAACTTACGAATTGTGATTGAGTAAATTTAACCAAAAGCTATAAATTACACTGGAAGCAATGTGAGCAATGTCGTATCTAAAAATCAGGTGTCGCCTTATTCCTAAATACGTGATTAATAATAATCATTCTCAATTGCATGTCAACACTAAATGAGAAAAAATATCATTTGCATCTAATGTCGATTAAATTTTTGTCGAGGCGGGCACATTATCTTGCGCAAGCCATTCGGCAACATCTTTAGCGAAATAAGTCAAAATCCCGTCTGCACCTGCACGCTTGAAACACAACAAAGACTCCAACACGATTTCTTTTTCACTCAACCAACCATTATCAATAGCAGCTTTGTGCATCGCGTATTCACCTGACACTTGATAAGCAAATGTGGGTACTTGTAATTCAGTTTTGACTCGACGTACTACGTCTAGATAAGGCATACCTGGCTTAACCATCACCATATCCGCCCCCTCGCTAATATCCATAGCCACCTCGTGAATCGCTTCATCGGAATTGGCAGGATCCATTTGATAGCTTTTCTTATTGCCACCTTTTAGGTTTGAGCTTGAACCAACCGCATCACGAAACGGGCCATAATAACTCGATGCATATTTTGCAGAGTAAGCCATAATTTGGGTATTGATATGACCTGCCTCTTCCAATGCCTGACGAATTTTACCAATTCGTCCATCCATCATATCTGATGGTGCGACCACATCCGCCCCGGCTTCGGCATGGGACAAAGCCTGCTTAATTAACACCTCTGTCGTTTCATCATTCAGTACATAGCCGTTTTCGTCGATGATGCCGTCTTGGCCATGAGTGGTGAACGGATCAAGCGCTACGTCTGTTATCACACCCATTTGTGGAATGTGTTCTTTAAGCTGCCTCACCGCTCTTTGTACCAAACCTTCGGGATTGAATGCCTCTGAGGCACACAAGCTTTTAGCATCTTGGTTAACCACAGGAAACAATGCAATCGCTGGCACACCAAGATTAGCTAGGTGTAGGGCTTCTTCAAGCATCAAGTCGATAGAAAGCCTTTCAATACCAGGCATAGACTCAACTGACTCTCGACGATCTTTACCCATCAGAATAAACATTGGATAAATCAAATCGTTCACTGACAATTGATTCTCAGCAATCAATCGACGGCTAAAATCATGATTACGTGGACGGCGCATACGACGCTGTGGAAATTGACCTTGAATGGATACTGACACACTCGTCTCCTCGTCAGATAAATTGGACCTGCGAAATCATATCACTGTTCGTTATCGCCTGTTTACTAAAAATGACCTAGCGTGCTCACTGCCGTATACTTTAGCCAAGATTGCCTTAACGTTTTGCCTGAAATAATTATGATAGATACCCACGCCCATATATACGCCGAAGAATTTGACCAAGATAGAGCTCTGGTTGTTGAAAGAGCCCTTAGCCAAGGCATTGATAGAATTCTATTGCCTAATATCGACCTCGATTCTATCGAACCTATGTTAAAAACTGAGGCTGAGTTCCCTAACGTATGCCGCTCTATGATGGGTCTACATCCTTGTTATGTGAATGCTGAAGTTAAAAGCACGCTCGACACCATATACGCTTGGTACGACAAACATGACTTTATTGCGGTGGGAGAAATTGGTATCGATCTCTATTGGGATAAGACCTTTCGTAAAGAGCAAGAGTGGGCCTTTGCTCATCAGCTCAACTGGGCCAAAGAGATGGGCTTGCCTGCGGTTATTCACACCCGAGACTCAATGACTGAAACTCTAGCATTACTTGCAAAAGAACAAGATGGCTCGCTAACAGGTGTGTTCCACTGCTTTGGCGGCAGTGTAGAAGAAGCCAAGGCCATCAATGACCTTGGCTTTCACCTAGGACTCGGCGGCGTCTCTACATTTAAAAATGGCGGGATGGATAAGGTGATCCCTAATGTAAACATGGATTTTGTTATTCTAGAGACCGATTGCCCATATCTAGCCCCCGTTCCTCACAGAGGCAAGCGCAATGAGCCAGCCTACACTCAGTTGGTTGCTCATAGAATCGCTGAGCTGAAAGGAGTGAGTTTAGAAGACGTGGATAACATCACCACTAACAATGCCAAACAGCTCTTCAAGCTTTAGCCTCAGCAAAGCTTAGAGACACCGTTCAGAGTAAAAGGCTGACCAGGTCAGCCTTTTTCATTGCCTCAATTAGTATGCAAGATTACTGTGCGCCTTCAGATTCTTCTTGCGTCTCATCATCTTGCTTACGGACATAGAAACGAGAAAAAAACAGCCCTACTTCAAATAACAACCACATCGGAATCGCTAACAAAGTCTGCGAAATCATATCGGGCGGTGTTAGCAACATGCCGATTACAAAGGCACCCACTATGATGTATGGGCGTTTTTCACTTAACGCTTTAGCGCTAGTCGCTCCCGTCCAACACAGCAAAATAATCGCGACAGGTACCTCAAATGCAATACCAAAAGCCATGAATAGCGCTAAAACGAAGTCAAGATAACTCGCAATATCCGTCGCATACTCGACGCCACCCAACGAAATCGCGGTAAAAAAGCTAAATACCAGTGGAAAAACGACGAAATAGGCAAACGCGACCCCACAATAAAATAGCAAGGTGCTTGAAAACAGCAGTGGCATGACAAGCCTCTTTTCATGCTTATATAGGCCGGGGGCAACAAACGCCCATACCTGATAAAGAATCACGGGGACCGAGATAAAAATCGACACCACTAAAGTAAGCTTCAAAGGCGTGAATAATGGAGAAGCCACATCCGTAGCTATCATGGTCGCCCCCTGTGGTAAACGCTCAACCAAAGGTGCGGAGACAAAGTCATAGATGTTGTTGGAAAAATACACCAAACATAAAAAGACGAATATGACGGCTGCGAGCGAGCGTAAAATACGATTGCGCAGTTCCAACAGGTGAGAAATTAAGGGCTGCGACTGTTCCATAGAAGACATAGACATTACTCGATAAAGCTAAGAAGGAGACATCAAGTCCATTGCTCCTTCCAGTTGCTATTATTCAGCTTTACGTTTATCTACCGGTGCATCAGGCGATTCACCAGTAACAGCAGTCATATCACTGCTTGTCGTTGGGCTAGATTGGGATGCATTATCCTCTGCTGGTTCTTTTGCATAGGGACGCTGAACAGATTTAGCGGCCTGTTTAAGCTCATCGACCGAAGACTTGAGATCGGCCGATAAACCTTCCATGCCATTTTGTTCTGCTTTGCGTAAATTCTCATGTAACTCCTGAACTTTTAATTCTCTCGAGATTTCTTCCTTAACGCCATTTGCCATATTTTTAGCACTGGAGACAAATCGAGAAACGCTTCGAATCGCATGAGGAAGCCGTTCAGGCCCGAGTACGACAAGCCCTACCACAAAGATAACAATCAGTTCCCAAAAACCGATATCAAACACGTTTAAGCCTGCTCGTTATCTTTTTTGCTTTCAACAGATTGTTCAGATTGCTCCTTCTTTTGATCAATATTCTTGCTGTCGAAATCCGCATCCACTTTTTTATCTTGCGCCGATGAGTCCTCATCACTCATGGCCTTCTTAAATCCTTTAATCGCGCCGCCAAGATCCGTACCTATACCACGTAGCTTTTTGGTACCAAACAGCAACACCACTATCAAAGCTATGATAAGAAGCTGCCAAATACTGATTCCACCCATATTAATTCCCTTATGGATCACAAAAATATTGATCGTAGACTAACGTCTATTTGCGATAAAATCTCCAGCTCAGTAGCCAAAGTGTGACTCCCAAGACTCCTAACCCTAAAGATAGGTGTTCACCCGTATGATTGAGCAATATTGCTGCACAAATCATGGCCGTAGCGCCTGCGCCAAACATAAAGTTGCCGATCGCTATTGAGCGCTTAGTTTGACGATAACCTTGGAACAAGTGCTCCAATCTTTGATTCATCAATTTGCCTTGCTTAAGGCTGTCATAAAGTAGCTCTGGCAACTCAGGGAGCTTTTCTGCCCAAAGTGGCGCTCTATCTTTAACCGAGTTTAAAAACGCTTTCGGACCCACTTGATTCGACATCCACTCCTCTAAGAATGGCTTGGCAGTCGCCCAAAGGTCAAGTTGGGGGTATAATTGGCGACCAAGGCCTTCGATATAGAGCAAGGTTTTTTGTAGCAGCACCAACTGGGGCTGAACTTCCATATTAAATTGACGCGCCGTGTTAAACAGATTGAGCAACACATGGCCAAACGAAATATCGCATAACGGTTTAGCAAATATAGGTTCACATACCATTCGGATGGCAAATTCAAATTCATCGATGTTCGTTTCACGTGGAACCCATTCCGATTCTACGTGTAGCTCTGCTACGCGACGATAATCTCGATTAAAGAAAGCCAAAAAGTTCTCTGCCAAATAACGTTTATCTTCGCTGTTGAGCGTGCCAACGATGCCACAATCCAAGCCTATCCAACGGGGACTTTGCGGATGATCATACTCAACAAACACATTGCCTGGGTGCATGTCCGCGTGGAAGAAGCTATCTCTAAATACTTGGGTAAAGAACACCCGAACACCGCGCTCAGCCAATAGCTTCATGTTGGTGCCATTGTTAACTAGGCTTTCGATATCAGAGACTTGAATACCATAGATTCGTTCAGACACCATAACGGTTTTATTACTAAAATCCGTCATGATTTCCGGCACGTATAACTCATCACTTCCTTCGAAGTTACGCCTTAACTGGATGGCATTGGCCGCTTCTCTACGTAGGTCCAACTCCCCCAACAAGGTCTTTTCATACTCACTCACCACCTCAACGGGCTTAAGCCTTCTTGCATCCGGTAGCGCTTTAGCCACAACTCTGGCCAAACGGTACATCAACTTTAAGTCGGCGCGAATAATCGGCTGAATATCGGGGCGAATCACCTTAATAACGATTTCTTGGCCAGTGTCTTTCAAGTTAGCAGTGTGCACTTGAGCAATAGAGGCAGAGGCTAAAGGTTCGATATTAAAGTTCTCAAACCAAAGCGTCAGATCGCCACCCAAAGCTTGTTCGATTTGTTGCTTGGCAAGCTCCCCATCAAAAGGCACGACCTGATCTTGTAAGATGGCCAGCTGGTCTGCAATATGATCGGGAAAGAGATCGCGCCGCGTAGACATCATTTGACCAAACTTAATCCAAACAGGCCCCAATTCCTGAAGCGCTAGCCTCAGTCGCTCACCTAAGGGTTTGTCCGGGTGTTTGTTCTTGATCCAAAATAAGGATTTACGTAAAACAAGTGGCGCTTTGGCCAATTGATGGTTTGGCAATAATTCGTCCAAACCATACTCTAACTGAACCTTTATTATTTGATATAAGCGTTTCAGCTCAGTGGGGGTCATATTTGCTCCAATAACTTTTTGAGCCTAACTTCGAGGTTTGCCGAAGCACTTTTCACTTCATCAACCTGATCGCAAAAATGGGCCACTTCTAGCGCACCAGGCAAGAAGCGCCATTCTTCAGTTAGCACCTGAGAGAGGTGATCTTGGTGCTTATGAAATCGGCCCCGTAAGAAGCTGCCTGCATCTTTCGCACCTTGAACGACAGTATGAGCCACAACATCGCCTGTGATTCTAGACAACCATTCTTCGATATCTGGTTTGCAGTCGGTAATCAGTTGGGCAAATTTTTGTACCAACTGAACATCACCTTCTAAAATCAATTTGTCTTGTTTGATGAGTTTAGTAATGTTGGCTTGATCACGCAGCTCGCGTAAATCACTCAGTTGGAAAGATAGGTAACAGTCAGGAGCGCCTTCATACTGGCTCAACACATCTATCTGCTGCTGGCTCAACACAAACGTCATTGTCATGTCCAACTCTCGCACCAGCACTTGAATCGTTTTACCTTTAAGGCGCGACAGGCGACGACTCAACTCAGGGTCGTCTTGCACCACGGCATTCAATGACGTCTCAATCAACGCAGTCGCGAGCTGCTTTAATGGCATAGTATTCGCCTCTTAGAACTTAAAGCCACGATGTAAGGCAACAATGCCACCGGTAAGGTTGTAGTACTTGGTTTGCTCAAAGCCTACCTTCTCCATCATGCTTTCCAATGTGTCTTGATCTGGGTGCATACGGATAGATTCTGCAAGATATCGGTAGCTCTCTGAGTCATTGGCAATCATCTGGCCCATCTTAGGCAGAATATGGAAAGAATACGCATCGTAAAGTTTAGAAAGGGACTTAGAGACTGGCTTGGAGAATTCTAAAATTAATAAACGACCGCCCGGCTTTAACACTCGAAACATTGATGCCAACGCTTTATCTTTATCGGTGACGTTTCTTAGGCAAAAGCTGATGGTAATGCAGTCAAAGTAATCATCAGGAAAAGGCAGCTCTTCGGCATTGGCTTGTACATAATGCACATTACCAACGATACCCTTATCACGCAGCTTGTCACGGCCAACATTGAGCATCGAATTGTTGATATCGGCCAAGACAACGTGGCCATTCTCACCAACAATTTTGGAAAATTTAGCGGTCAAATCTCCGGTACCACCTCCGAGATCAAGAATACGCTGCCCTGACTTGGCTCCACTGCAATCGATAGTAAAACGCTTCCACAAACGATGCACACCTGCCGACATGAGATCGTTCATGACATCATATTTGGTAGCGACAGAATGAAATACCTCTGCAACCTTAGCGACTTTCTCTTCTTTGGCTACCGTCTCATAGCCAAAATGAGTGGTTTCATTGTCTTTGGACTCTACACTAGACTGCGAATTAGTCTCTTTCATTCTCTGTTTCCTGATCACTATCTATTTCGCGCAATTAACCCAAACACCTTGTCAATCTATGCATCAAGACGTCTGAGTATGGCACCTCAATTCAACTGCTCGCTAGTTTACTTTATACACAGGCTAAGGTGGTAGCAATTGTGGTGAATAAATCTCAGGATGAGCTGGTTTTAATCGAAATCTGACTTAACATTGGCTGCTATTTTTGCAGAGATTGGTTTTTTAACCTGAACACCGAGTTCGGTAAAGCTTTCCGCTTGCCGAATCACGTTACCACGCCCGGTGACCAGTTTGTTCATTGCACCTTGATAGCTTTGATTCGCTTTATCCAGTGCCCCACCCAGACCTTCCATATCATCGATGAATAGTCGCAACTTGTCATACAGCTTACTCGCCCGCTCCGCGATAATCTGCGCATTCTGATTCTTACGCTCATTGCGCCACAAATTGTCGATGGTTCTTAATGCAACCAATAAAGTCGTAGGGCTGACCAAGATAATATTTTGCTCAAGCGCCTCTTTAACCAAGCTGGGATCAGCTTGAATGGCAACTTGGAAGGCAGGCTCAATGGGGACAAATAGCAAAACGTAATCAAGGCATTCGATACCTTGTAGTTGGTGATAATCTTTTTGCGCGAGACCTTTGATATGCGCACGTAAGGCTGTGAGATGCTGGGTGAGTGCCCGCTCTCTTTCTCCATCATCACTCGCGTTGTAGTACCGCTCGTAAGCCACCAGCGTCATTTTAGCATCTATGACCACTTGCTTATTGTTCGGCAAGTTGACAATGACATCCGGTTGAAAACGCTTACCCGACTCATTTTGCAAACTAACCTGGGTTTGATACTCATGGCCTTGCCGCAATCCTGATTCTTCCAAGACCTTGGCTAAAATCACCTCCCCCCAGTTCCCCTGCTGTTTGTTATCACCTTTGAGCGCGTTTGTCAGGTTGAGGGCTTCTTTAGCCATCTGTTCATTCAGTCGCTGTAGGTTTTTCAGCTCATGCACTAGCGTGTGCCTTTCCTTGGCTTCCTGGTGAAAGCTGTCGTTGACTTGCTTTTTAAACCCTTCTAACTGCTGTTTTAACGGTGATAACAAGCCTTCTAAGCTTTGTTTGTTTTGTTGATCTACCTTTGCGCTTTTTTCTTCAAAAACTTGATGGGCTAAATGCTCAAATTGCTGCTTTAATCGAGTTTCCGCTGACTCTAATAACTGCAGTTTCTCTTCATTCGCTTGAACTTGTTGCTCATGACGGGCCTGCTGTTCGCGAACCTTCACTTCCAGTTGAACTTTCTGTGCTCGCGTGCTTTCTAGCTCATGGGTAAGTTTTGCTTTTTCTTGCTTAATCGTCTCTAAGTGACGCAACTTTTCTACCGCTACAATCAGTTTGTTTTGGGTCTGTTTTAACTCATAGGCACTTTTGTCTCGCTCATTGTCTAGCTCCATCAGATCGTGCTGAAGGTTATCTAGCTCTTTTTGCAGTTGGGCTGATTGAGCTTGATGGAGTTGTTGGCTGGATTCCAACCGCTGACTCAACTGAGCGAGACGGATGGCACTTTGCTGCTTAGCCCACCACCCCACACCAAGACCGATGATCACTGAACTACCTAGTGCCGAGAGCAAGGCATCTTTGTACTCTAAAATCCACAGCATATTGTCCACTTAACTCATTCAACCAAATACAATTAAATGGTATTTCTATACTGGATAAATGTCCAGTTTGTAGCAAACTCGAGCAGCATATAGACTGACGCCAGCCTAAAAATAAAAATGAAAACGGGCCTTTTGGCTAGGTATACAGCGAGCATTAAGGCGCGTGACATAAAAATTACAACACTTTTTCCAATCACGCTTAAGGGATATCTTGCAATGAACGAACGTCGTGCTTTCGGATTTGGCATAGCGGCTGTTTTACTTTGGTCAACAGTGGCTACCGCCTTTAAAATTACCTTAGAACAATTTACGCCAATCCAAATGCTAACTATCGCCAGCATTGTCTCAGCCTGTGCACTGAGCATTATATGTGGCGCACAAAAAAAGCTGCCTCTGTTATTGTCCACTTTTTCTGCTAACCCACTGTATTACATAACCCTAGGCTTAATTAACCCTCTTGCCTATTACTTAATTCTTTTCAAAGCGTATGACTTACTCCCAGCAGCCCAAGCCCAAGCCATTAACTATAGTTGGGCCATTACGCTTACTTTGATGGCGGCGATATTTCTCGGTCAATCGATACGTAAACAAGACTGGGTTGCCTGTGGATTTAGCTATTTTGGGGTCTTGGTCATTGCCACGCAAGACAACTTGTTAGGACTGCATTTTCAAAGCCCGTTAGGGGTCGTTCTAGCACTTATTTCAACCCTACTCTGGGCCACCTACTGGATACTCAATACCAAAAATAAAGCCGATCCGATGATCAGTTTATTACTTGGGTTTCTGATTGCCATTCCGATTGCTATTGGCATCTGCTTTTACGAAAACGCCCAGTGGAGCCACATTACAATCAAGGGGTGGTTAGCAGTCTCTTATGCTGGGCTGTTCGAAATGGGGATCACCTATGTGCTGTGGTTAACCGCGTTAAGGCTGACAAGCAATACATCAAGGATCAGCAACTTAATCTTTGCCTCTCCATTTATTTCCTTAATTCTATTAGCCACCATCATTGGAGAAAAGATCCATCCCTCAACCTTAATTGGCTTAGTCTTTATTGTCATTGGTCTGGTGATCCAGCAGATTAAGTTTGGCCAACGCAGAACGCTTAACAGCTGTCGGAAAGTAAAATAAACGAAAAGTGGCCAGTGCAACTAAAGCAAACTGGCCACGAGCTAACCCTGAGTTGTACGAACATGCTGAATTCCGAGCGTGTAAATAAAAAATGCATTAAAACAGCTGATAGGCAAGCTCACTGCCCTGACCACGCACTTTATCGACTTCGACGACCAAATCATCAGAGACCTTAAGCGCTGTGGCTGCGGGGTGACTAGCAAGAAACGCTTGCTTTTCTTCCTCCCCAAGCATGGAATCCCACTTATTGTGAATATCTCTCGCCAAATACAGTACACAGGCTAATTTCTTCGAGTCACCAGCACGGCCTGGGTGGTTTACATTCGCGATAGCATCGACCATGTCAGCAGGAAACTTCCAATTTTGCGCCAACGCCGCGCCGAGCTCTTGAGAATCTGTCCCTAACACTTCTTGCTGTACCACGGACTTTTTTTCGCCACAGTCGACTCGGTGTTTAATTTCCAGCGCTTTTTCAGGAACCAGAGCGTGAATCATCAGCTCGCCAATATTGTGCAATACGCCCGTGGTGAAAGTTTCATTCGGATCTAACCGCACTCGTTTCGCGACAGTGCTGGCTATCATAGAAATTTCAAAGGTATTCGACCAATAGTCTTTTAAGTTGAGGGTTTCAAGACGAGGGAAAGTCGTTGACAGAATCGAAGAAGAGACAAGTGTTCGAATAGCACCGCCACCGACTCGAATGATCGCATCATTAATGGTAGAGACCCCTTTCGCTCCACCAAAATGAGCAGAGTTCGCCATGCGTAGCACGCGGGCACTGAGCACTTGATCCATTGACATTTTTCTTGAAAGCTCACCAAAATCAATGGTTTCTCGGTTGACCATTTCCAGTAACTCTTGCAATACACTTTCAATTCTTGGCAGTTCGTTAATTCGAGAAATCAGTGCTTCATGACTCATTATGCTTGGTCCTTATTATAATTATTTATTCATTTAATATAGGACAAGTTCATCATTCTTGAGGGAAGATTGAAGCGATTTTTTTAGCCAAAATTCCAAGCTCTGTGGGAGAGAAGAGTGCCGATCGAAGAATAACATTTTGTATATTTGCACAATGTCGAAAGCTTATTTCGACAACTACTGTTTTTGTCACCGCCCTCTATCGATATCTTATGTCGCAACGGCAAACAAGATAAGCAACCCGTCTTGAGCCCAACAATTTAATAGTATCTTTTAGAGGAATCCGTTATGAAAAACGCACTACTTACACTTATTTCACTTAGCGCATTATTTTCAGCTGGGGCTTTTGCGTCAAATGCCGATCAAATGCAAATCCATGTATTGCCTATGGGGGCTTACACCAGGATTTCGGTAAGCGACAATGGCCAAATCCTTAAAAATGCACCAGTCACTTTAAAAAATAATGGCTTAGTTGAACAATACCGCACCAATAACGATGGCGCTGTCTATATTTCGAACCTCTCCCATGGCAATAAACACTATACAATTCAATCAACCGCGCCTGATGGACAAGTGGCTACCACCACCGCTTTATTCCCTAAAAGTGCCAGCAACAGTTAATAACATCATGACATAGACAAAGCGCCCTTTATTGAACGGGCGCTTGGTGTAAACTGTCAGTCTTGAGATGCTAAAGCAAGTTATTGGCTAATCAGCCAATAGCCATGCACAGCCATATATACCCCAACAAACCCTATCAATACTGAGGAAAGATACGGCGCTTTTTTAGCAATGGTATTTAAGCCGCTCCAACGTTTTGTTGCTTGCTGGACACTGACTGCAGCCGCAACCCCAACAGTCACTAGGGTTAGCGCCAAACCAATGCTGAAAGAAATGACCATGGTCGCTCCTAAAGCGAGCGCTTTTAACTGCAAGCAAATGAGCAGTACCGTGACTGCTGCCGGGCAAGGGATCAGGCCTCCTGTCAGCCCAAACAAAACAATTTGCCCATTGGTGACTTCTCGGTTTGTAAAACGTTTCTCAATGTCTTTTGCATGCGCTCGCGCATGTGCATCTTCAAATTCGTCATCATCATGATGTGAATGTGATTCAGCGTGATCATGATGATGATCATGGTGACCATCGCAATGATGGACATGCCCCGCCTTCCATTGACGCTCTTCGTTCCAAGTTCGCATAAACATCCAAGTGGCCGTACCTAAAATGATGACCGCAGATATCAACTGCATCCAAGGCTCAACGGATGATGCGGTAAATTTCTGACTAAGATACATTCCGCCAAATGCGATAAACCACACAATGGCAGTATGGGATATCGTCGCCGCTACCCCCAACATGATCGCCTGTCTTACAGTGCCCTTAATCGCAATAATAAATGCCGCCATCATCGTTTTTGAATGGCCTGGCTCAAGGCCATGTAAAGCGCCAAGCAAAATAGCACTTGGAATAAAGAACCAAGCATTGCCTTGGTGAAGTAATGTCGTGAAGTCCATAGATAGAAAATTGATCAAAGTAAAAGTGCTTCAGACTATACTCCCCTCCAGTATAAAACGATGCTAAATTCTCCTTTATTCTAGGGCGGCTTTTCACATCACAAGGGGGCGGAAATGTCACACACGGTAAGAGACAAGAAAAAACTCACCACTCGCGTGAGCAAAATTCAGGGCCAAGTTAACGGATTAAAGAAAATGCTGGATGAAGAACAGCAATGCGCCGATGTATTACAACAAATTGCCGCAATTAGAGGCGCAGTGAACGGCTTAATGCGAGAAATGATCAAAGGCCATATCACTGAACATATTGTCCTCGAAGACAACATTGAAAAACGCGAGGCCGATTTGGAAGTCGTATTGAGTGTATTGAATTCGTATATTAAATGACGAATATGTTTCGAGTGTTTATCTGAGCCTAATTTCTCGCTTTTGCGACAAAAAACGATGAACGTATTTTAGATTGGCCAGAGATGGAATGATAACGGACAAGCTTAATTGTTCCTAAATACCTTTACGCCCATTGCCCAGCCACATAGCCACTTGACCATGCCCATTGAAAGTTAAAGCCGCCGAGCCAACCCGTCACGTCCATCACTTCGCCAATAAAATACAATCCGGCTACCGTTTTACATTCCATTGTTTTAGAAGAAATATGGTCAGTATGCACTCCACCGAGTGTCACTTCTGCCGTCCGATAGCCTTCCGTCCCGTTGGGGGCAATGTGCCAGTTTTCCAGTATACGCTGTATGTCATCGAGCTCTTTGGGGTTAAATTGCTTTAATGGTTTGTCGATAAACACTTTTCTTTCAATAAGCACGTCAATAAACCGTTTAGGCAAAATCTTGGCTAAAGTTGTCTTCATGGTTTGATTTGGATGCTTATCCTTTGATTTGGACAACAAGGTGTTGATATCTGCATCTGGAACTAAATTGATAGAAACCTTCTGACCAGGCTTCCAATAAGACGAAATTTGCAATACAGACGGCCCTGATAACCCTCTATGAGTAAATAACAATGCTTCTTTAAAGACTGTTCCATCTTCAGCGGTGATTTCAACCGGAATAGCAATACCAGACAGCTCTGAGAATGCCTGCTTGTCTTCTGTGTGCAAGGTAAAAGGAACCAAGCCTGCGGTGGTGGGCACAACCGTTAATCCAAATTGCTCTGCCACACGATAGCCAAACGGAGTCGCGCCAAGCTTTGGCATCGACAAGCCACCAGTAGCCACGACCAAGGATTCGCATTGATAAATATCCGTACCGATCTTGACTTCAAACCCCTGCTGTTGCTTTTCTATGCTATGCACATCAGCTTGGTATCTTTGCTGGATGTTTGGCATATCACACTCTTTGAGCAGCATGGCAACAATATCCTTGGCCGAGTCCAAGCAAAAAAGCTGTCCGTGATCGCGCTCTTCAAATTCGATCTGGTATTTGCTAACCAGTGAGATGAAATCCCAATTGGTGTACTGCGATAGCGCCGATTTTACAAAGTGAGGGTTTGCGCATAAGTAGTGACTTGCAGACACATCGTAATTGGTAAAGTTACAGCGACCACCCCCTGAGATGAGAATTTTTCGCCCTGGCTTTTTAGCGTGATCGATCACCAATACCTGACGCCCGCGCTTGCCAGCTTGCGCTGCACACATGAGCCCAGCGGCCCCTGCACCAATCACAATGACATCAAATTTATTACTCATGACTTTCTCACATCGCTATAACAAAAAAGGATGTGCGAACGCACATCCTTGCAAAGGCCGTCAGTTTAACCACATTTACTAGGGTTGACAAATCCTAGACTAAAGAATTACCGCGACCATTAATGTCGCAACCAGTAAAGCGGCCGATAAAATAAATAGCTCTCGAACACGATCGCATTTATCGGTAAATAACGCGTCGTGGTGATGGTGGTACTCTTTGGTTTTGAGATAGTGATAGAGACGGACTTGTTTTGTCACATTTCCATGCGTGGTGAAAAATCCACCACCGTCAACCTGCTGATATAAAAGTGGGTGAGCTTCTCGCATTATGTATATGAGTGAACGTAATGCGGTGAGATATCTTGCTACATTGATGACCGTAACAAGTGTAAGCGCAAATAAAATAGTGTCTCCACTGATCATCTTTTCCTCCCTACATCTTCACTTACATGCCCAGAAGAAAAAGATAATCAATGCAACCGCTATCTTTTCAGCTATTCAGCTTGGGCATCCATAATAGAAGATGAACCTTCTTTTGCCATTGTCGCTAGATCTTTATCGATAAAGAACAACGCTTTACCATCTTCCCCTACAAGTTCTAGCTTGTCTAAAATCCCTTTAAACAACTTCTCTTCTTCGTGCTGCTCTGCGACATACCACTGCAGGAAGTTGAACGTTGAGTAATCTTGCGAAGTAAACGCTACATGAGCTAGTGTGTTGATTTTGCTGGTAATCATTTGCTCATGCTCATAAGTCAATCGGAACACATCACCTAGACTGTCAAACTCATGTTGCGGAGCTACAATAGCACCTAAAATTGGCATGGCGCCTGTCTCGCTTACGTAAGTGAATAGACGCTGCATGTGCTGCATTTCTTCAACTGCGTGTTCACGAAGAAACTCAGCCGCACCTTCGAAGCCTTTGTCTTCACACCAAGCACTCATTTGTAAGTATAGATTGGATGAAAAAAATTCTAGATTAATTTGCTCATTTAATTGTTCAACCATCGCACTTGATAGCATAAAAAGTCTCCTATTATTTTTTCGTCTTGGCGGTTAGCCAGGCTAGGTTTCGGCAAAGATATCATCTTGCATGCTGAATGTGTAACTGAGATCACAACGACATATTTAGCCAACATGTAGTGATAGGCTTTAAGTAGGTGATTAAAAAGAGGAAATAACCATGAGTTATAAGCATATTTTAGTTGCAGTCGATCTATCCGAAGAAAGCGACTACCTCGTAGAAAAAGCAGTGGCCCTAGCAACCCCATTAGACGCAGAGCTGTCTTTTATCCATATCGACGTCAATTACGCTGAAGTTTACACCGGTTTAATCGATATCAACCTAGCCGAAACCCAGCATCAAACCATGGAGTCGTCGCAAAAATTTCTACAAAAAATTGCCGATAGAGCAGACTACCCGATAAAACACACTTTGGTAGGTAGTGGTGATTTAAGTAATGAGCTGTGTGACAAGATCAATGAATACCAAGTTGATCTGCTAGTATGCGGCCATCACCAAGATTTTTGGAGTAAGTTTTTATCCTCAACCAAACAGCTGATTAACTACTCCCCTGTAGATATGTTAGTTGTACCATTAAAAGACGCCTAATGGCATTCTGGTGAGCTTTGGGGGCACTATACTAACAAAGCCCCCAATGGTGTTTTCCATTATGTGGCTAACAAACCAAAGTGGCTAATGAACCAAAGGCCTCTCGATAGTGTCTTTGGTCTGTACAAGACCTGTGGTCAACTGGCTATCTACACGCTGTATCTTGCGCCTAATCTTCTCGTGCTTTTTACGTAACTTGTCTTGTTTCTTGCCCAGTTTTTTCAGCTTTTTTAACTGCTTGCTTTGCTTGGCGAGCTTTTTCTTAAGCTTCTTGCTCTTCTTCTTGGTTATCTCGTTAGATTCAGTGCCATCTGATGTTGGTAAACACTCACTTACAACTAAAGTTTTATCCGATACGGTAGAGCTGTTAAGCGTCTGTCGTATACTTTGCGTTGATTGATGTGCAGGAGGTGAAGCCGGGGCTATGTTCTCAGTGGAAATAAGATTTGGCTTACACAGTGAGCCTTTATAAGAAGAGGTGCGAATACAAGCGCGACAAATATACTTAGGCGCAGAGACCAACTGATGTATTTGCCCAAGGCTACTGGAAATTTCCTGACGATTCATCTTACAAAAACGTTTTACCATGCCACCACTCCAGACAAGAATAAAAATGATTCGTAATTATCTATACCTGTGCAAAGCCGTAGACGCAACTGTTTACACACGCTTATTTATAAAGCTGTGTACTAAGTCATTGAAGCTAAAACGTAAACATCAAATCTGTTTTTTTTCATCTTTATCGACATCGATGGTTTTTTGTCCGCAAGCCAAGGCGCATAGTTGGGCCGTTTAACAACCACTCGTTTTTGTGCCACAGTAAGTGCAGGTTGCAACAATGCATCAGCGTCATTGTCAGCACCGACCACACTTTGAAAAACGCGCATTTCTTTCTTTACTAAGGCTGAGTTTTTTTTGTTTTCGGCATGGGGATACATAGGATCGAGATACACAACATCTGGCTTCAGTGGAGATCCCTCCACAGAGCTAGATTCAAGCGCAAGCTGACCCGCAGAAAACGAGAGTGACATTCTTTCCGTTACCCACGCCCCTATTTCGCGATCTTGTTTTGCCCTCTCGAGACCATCAGAAAGCAGCATCGCGACCATAGGATTTCGCTCAATCATATGTACATGAGAACCTAAGGACGCGAAGATAAAAGAGTCTCGACCTAGTCCTGCTGTCGCGTCTAGAATACTTGGTAAGCCCCCTTTACTGATGCCAACTGCCTTGGCAATATCTTGGCCTTTACCACCACCGAATTTACGCCTGTGAGCAACAGAACCGGAAGCAAAGTCGACATAGACCGCACCAAGCTTGGGTTCATCAAGCTTACGTAATTCAATGCGCTCACCAGTATCCACGAGAGCAAACGGGTGATTGTCTTGATGCTCTAACCCGAATTGCTTAGCTAACGTTGTTAAATGATCAGGCCTTTCAGTCGCCTCTGATATCAGCTTAATACGCAATCATTTGCCCTTTTAAAAAGTGATAGGTTTTACCAACCACAACAAAGCCTTTATAACCTATATAAAGTATCCGACTGGTCGCTTTGTTAGGCAGGCAATGGTTAATAAAGAAATTTATTAATTAAAACTTAAAATTCCAATATACGCCTTTCATTCTAATCTATTGACCTATACATTGATATTTCTATTGTTCCGACAATGAGTAGCTTGAGCCTATCTACTTTATAAAGCTACTATTAGGCCAGTTTTACTTTCATCATTAATAGAGAATGTTATGTCGACAGCTGCTTCCAAAATTGACCAACTAGACAAGGCCATATTAAAAACACTAATGGAAGACGCCCGCACTCCATATGCAGAAATGGCGAAACAATTTCAAGTCAGCCCCGCAACCATTCACGTACGCATCGAGAAGATGAAAGCGGCACAAATAATTCAAGGAACTGAGGTCATTGTTGATACCAAAAAGCTTGGTTACGATGTGTGTTGTTTCATCGGCATAAACTTAAATGCAGCTAGAGATTATCCGTCCGCACTGGAGAAACTGAACGCATTAGAAGAAGTCGTTGAAGCATATTACACGACAGGCGCTTATAATATTTTCGTAAAACTAATGTGTCGCTCTATCGAAGAGTTGCAAGAAGTGTTAATAAACAAGCTGCAATCAATTGATGAAGTCCAATCAACCGAAACGTTAATATCGCTGCAAAACCCAATAAACCGCAATGTAAACCCTTAAGCTAATACCATTAAACTTAATGGCAAATTAAGGCTCACTAAAAAAGAATAAAATAAACTAGGCTCTTATTTTTCAAATAAAAGCCCGGTAGCTATTGGAACGCAGAATTAATTTAACGGTTGAGGAATTTCTCTAGCTCTTCTGCAGAAATACCCTGTTCTGCCAATTGCTTAGCTAGCTCTCCTACTTGCTCATCCTTGCGAGATTCAATCACTTGTTGAAATTGAAATACAATATCACGCAGTAAATGAAGGGGAACCTGTTTAGCTGCACTTTGAATTCGCTCGCCACTTTGATTGCCCAGTTCATTTAATAACTTACCAAACATTATTTTTTCTGGAGAATCTTCTAATTGCTCCAGAACGCGTGCCATTTCATAGGTGGTCATCGTCATTAGTATATAACTTCCAGTGGATATATCGGAAATAGAATAGTTGAATAAATCAAATTTAAATATACACCTGTTTCTCGAATATTTAAACATGATTATTGAGTTATGGCATTTCCCTGCAGTAAATGCAGGGAGATAGCAATATGATATGGCATTCAAAACGATTTTACATCAGGTAAGCACCTGACCAGCCGAATTATTTTCACTTAGCCTGATTAAACTGCCAGCGACGATATGCCTTAGTCATTAAAATCAAAAACGCGGGCACAATCAATACCATCTGCAACGCTACCAATATCTGTGGCATCAAAGTCAAACTTTGTACCCAACTCACTAGCACACCCGAACCACTCATTTGAAACAAACCGAGTAGCGCTGCCGCTGTGCCTGCTTTGTCACCGAAAGGGGCGAGCGCTTCACCAGCCCCCGAGCCGAGAATCAAAGCGCAGCCTACCGATGATATAAACACAGGCACCATAAACGCAGCGGGGGTGTGAATGCTTGACAGTGAGTACATCGCTATACCAGCGATGACGAGCAGCGCTGAACCGATGACCAGACACTTGTGTGCACCTATTTTATCCATCACTTTTGGCGCATACATACAAACAAAGATGTTAATCACCGCATTGAAACTAAACCAAAGCGTAAATTCCTTCATCGTCAAGCCTAGCTGCTCGATAAGCACAACTGGCGCTGAGGTCACGTAAGCCAGTATCGCTGCCATTGCCAGAAGACACATGCTGGCATGAAACAAAAATGAAGGATTTTTCAACACCGACCAATATCTATCGAGTTTAAATACGGATTGGGTTTGTTGCACCGTATTGGTCTCTCGCATAAACACAGTCAGCAAAACCAATACCACAACAGCAAAACTGGCCATCAAACCAAAATTACTTCTCCAGCCAAACTGCATGGTTAGCCAACTACCTAAAATTGGTGCCAAAGCCGGGATAAAACAAATTGCCCCGTTTAAATAGCTGATCATTTTTCCACTGCGCGTAGGACCAAAAAGATCTCTTACCGCAGCAAACGCAGCAACAGAAGTGGCACAGGCGCCAAATCCTTGCATCAATCGCGCTATGAGCAGCCAGTCCATTGATTGAGCTAGATAAGAAAACCATGCACTGAGGCCGTACACCACCACACCAAAAATTGCGATGGTTTTACGACCAAACTTATCAGCCAGGGGGCCAGCAAACAATTGCCCCAATCCCATTGAAAATAGAAACCAAGTAATCGTATCCTGAGCGATGGTGCTAGATACGCCCAATTCGTTAGCGATGGTCGGCAACGCTGGCAAGTATATATCAATCGCCAGAGGACTGAATAATACAAGTAATATTAGAGTCATCACTTGTGCTTTACTTATTGATTTGGCCTTCATCGCAACATAATTTCCAATCGAACTAACATTAACCGGGCATTCTATCGATTTAGGGCTATGAATGAAAATGATATATACTCATGGTTAATATTCCTATTTGGAAAATCACATGAGCATTCAGAAATTATCAAGAATGGATCTGAATTTGCTGGTTTGCTTCAGCGTCTTGCTCGACGAACAAAACGTCACGAGAGCAGCACAGCGACTAAATCTTAGCCAGTCAGCAGTGAGTAAATCGCTAATGAAGCTCAGAAATCAGTTTGATGACCCTTTGTTTGTTCGCACTTCACACGGCTTAAAGCCTACCCCAAAAGCCTTACACATTAAGCCCAAAATCGATCATATCGTTAACCAATTAGAGATTTTGATCGAACCAGAAAAATTCATTCCAACATCGAGCGACCATTGTTTTCATATCGCCACCGTTGAAAGCGTCTTCCCACTGATATTTTCTCATTTCTTGCCACAAGTATTTCACCAGGCTCCAAATTTAACCATTGCCACCCATTCTTGGGCAGACAACACCTTTAAGAACCTCCAGTCAGGTGATTTAGATCTCGGTATCACCGGCAAAGACATTGATATTAATGACGCCAAACTTACCATGCTCCCACCCAATGACATTGCTGAATTAGAGATTTATCAAGACTCAACACTCTGTGTGGTTCGCAAAGACCACCCCATATTAGCTAACCAACAATGGGATTTAGCGACGTATTTATCCCTTCGGCATGTTCAAGTCAGATGCGATGGCAACGACCGATGGCTACTAGACTATCGACTCGCCGATCTTGGTCATCAACGCGATATCGCCATCATAGTGCCTGACTTTAATAGCGCGGCCAATCTGTGTACCTACACAGACCTTGTCTTTACTGCACCACGACATTTCATCGAGTTAGTGTCTAAACAATTGAATTTGGAGATCCTACCTTTGCCTTTGCCATTTCCACCTATGGCTTACACCCTGTTCTGGCATCGAGACAGAGCAAATGAACCGGCATTGACATGGCTACGCAACATCATTGAAGAAAAAACTTTACACTTTAGAACAATTGCGTTGCAAGCGGAAAAAGAGTAGCGTTAGTGTCGACTTTAACCCTACTCAACAATAACTCAATAGGAAAGATTAAGTCCTAACTATAAGGAATACTTAAATGCTTGAAACCGTTATTTCTAAAGTGAACGCGTTACGCTCTTGGCTCGAGCAAAACAACTATGACGCTATTATTATTCCTCATGAAGATGAGTACCTAGGGGAATACATTCCCAAGCACAATGAACGGTTACATTGGTTAACTGGCTTTACCGGCTCAGCTGGCGCAGCTGTGATCAGCCGCGACTCAGCTGCCATGTTCGTGGACGGACGGTATACGGTACAAGTAAAGAGTCAAGTTCCTAGCGACCTATTCGAATATTGCCACCTTATCGACTTTCCTCCTGTTGAGTGGATCAAAGCCAAGCTTTCGGCAAATTCCCGCATCGCTTTCGACCCTAAAATGCATTCAAATTCGTGGTATGAGAGCACTTCAAATGAGTTAGCCGCTAAGTTTCAGCTGGTCGAAGTAACAGAGAATCCTATCGATGCTCTTTGGTCTGATCGACCCGCTGCCATTGAGTCCAGCGCCTACTTGATGAGTACCCAAGCTGCAGGAACCAGCAGTGTTGAAAAACGCCTGGAAGTGGCAAAAACCATCAGTGACAATGATGCCAAGTGCGCGGTGATCAGTTCACTAGATTCTATCTGCTGGCTACTAAACGTACGTGGTACCGATGTATCTAGGCTACCTGTCTTGCTATCTCAAGCCATTATTTTTGATAACGGCCAAGTTGAGTTTTTTATTGATCAATCACGTTTACCTGAAAACTTTTCCGACCATGTCGGCGAAGGCGTTAACGTATTTGCTCCTACTGAATTCGAATCACGACTACAAGCTTTAGAGAATCAAAAGGTCATGATCGACCCAAGTACAAGTAACGCCTGGCTGAAACTCACTTTAGACAAAGTGAGCGCATCTATAGTCCCTGCACTAGACCCATGTGCACTACCTAAAGCCATTAAAAACCCTGCCGAGCTATCAGGCATGAAATCAAGCCACATCAAAGATGGCGTAGCAATGGTGAAATTCCTTTCCTGGTTAGACAAGCAAGTTGAACAATCGGTCAGTCATACCGAGGCAACCCTTGCCGATCGACTACAACAGTTTAGAGAAGAAGAGCCCAGCCTTGTCGATCTAAGCTTTGATACCATTTCAGCAACTGGTGGTAATGCTGCGATGTGCCACTACAATCACAAAAACCAAGAGCATCCGGCTGCGTTACAATACGACTCTTTATATTTGGTCGACTCAGGCGGCCAGTATCATGACGGTACCACCGACATCACTCGCACGATAGCGATAGGCAAGCCAAGTGCTGAAATGACTAAGCAATTTACCTTAGTGCTTAAAGGGCATATCTCAGTTGCTCAAGCTCGATTCCCTAAAGGTACTTGTGGCTACCAAATTGACACCTTGGCACGCCACCACCTATGGGCGGAAGGCTATGACTATGATCATGGTACTGGTCACGGCGTTGGTCACTTCTTAAGTGTGCATGAAGGCCCGCAAAGTATATCGAAAAAACAGATTAATGTGCCTTTAGAAGCGGGTATGATTTTATCCAACGAACCTGGTTACTATAAAGCGGATGCTTATGGTATTCGAATTGAGAACTTGGAGACGGTTGTTGAACAAGAATCAAGTGGTGACTTCCCGGTCCTTACATTTGAGTCGTTAACACGATGCCCTATTGATACACGCTGTATTGATGTAACACTGTTAACCCAAGTTGAGCTGGCATGGTTGAATGACTATCACCAAAAAGTGTGGTCAGATTTGAATACGCTGGTTGATGGGGAAACAAAGGACTGGTTGAGAAATGCTACTCAACCAGTAACCCATTCCTAACCCCAGCCTCAGTATCTAATAGATTGTGCTAATTCTAAGCGACTCATTTTTTGAGTCGCTTTTTTATGTTTCACGTGAAACATCCCCCTCACCCGGAGTAGGCGGAATGCCAATCATGCCAAACTGGCGCAAAGCCTTTTTGCCTTATCATTGATTCAATTGTCATTGCACTTCTCTCATCCGATATTTCAAACTGCTCGAGTTCCTTTTGCTCATTCGAGTAACCACCGGGTTGAGTTTTAGACGCCGCAGACATGTGTGTCACCCCAAGTGGAAGAACATTGTCGCGAAAGTGTTCCGATTCGCGCGTCGATAGTGACAACTCGACTTCGTGGCTAAACAACCGATAAGCGCAAATTAATTGAACTAGCTGTCTATCAGACATAATTGACTTAGGCTGCAGCCCCCCCTCGCATGGCCGTAGCCTTGGAAACGAGATAGAGTAACGTGATTTCCAATAACGCCGCTGCAAATAATCTAAGTGGCTGGCGGTAAAAAAGCAGTCCGTGCGCCAGTCCTCAAGGCCAATCAGCGCACCGATACCAATTTTATCAATTCCAGCCTTAGCTAATCTATCGGGAGTTTCGAGTCGATAAATAAAATCACGCTTTTTACCACGTAAATGATGTTGAGCATAAGTGGAAGGATGATAAGTTTCTTGATACACCATTACAGCATCCAACCCAAGCGACTTGAGTTGCACATAATCCACTTCATCTAGTGGCTGCACTTCCATCGCAAGGTAGCTAAACTGTTCTTTTATGGTGGGTATGGTTTTCTTGAAATACTCCATCCCGACTTTAGTTTCGTGCTCACCCGTTACAAGAAGTACACTGTCGAAGTTCATTTTCTTAATCGCATTGACCTCTAAGCGCACCTCATCTGTATTTAGCGTCTTTCTTTTTATTTTGTTCTCCATTGTGAAGCCGCAGTAAGTGCACGCATTGGAGCATAAATTGGAAAGATACAGAGGAATATACATAGAAATAGTATTGCCAAACCTTTGCCTGGTAAGCTGCACAGATTTGGCTGCCATTTGCTCTAAGTATGGTTCAGCGGAAGGAGAAATGAGTGCTTTAAAATCCTCTAAATCGATGCGATCTTTAGCTATCGCCGATTCTACATCCCTACTAGTTTTAGAATAAATTGAGAGGTAAATATCATCCCAATTTAGCTGTTGAAATATTTGATGGAAACTCATTAGCACCCTCACTCATCAAGAAATGAAGTCAGTGGGCTTGATGCTATTGCATGATTCACTTGCGAGGCTAAGCCTGACTCATACGCCATGCGGCCGCTTTCCGTTGCTAACTTGAACGCTGTAGCCATTAACGTTGGGTTCTTTGATGCGGCAATAGCAGTGTTAACTAGAACTGCATCCGCCCCCAACTCTAACGCACGCGCAGCATGAGAAGGAGCTCCAATCCCTGCATCAACAACAACAGGAACATTCGCTTGCTCAATGATTATTTTAAGAAAGTCCTCAGTTATGAGTCCTTTGTTAGATCCAATAGGCGCGCCTAGTGGCATAACCGCAGCACACCCGACTTCTTCTAAACGTTTACATAGAACCGGATCTGCATGGCAATACGGAAGGACGATAAAGTCATCTTTTACTAGTTGCTCTGCAGCTAGCAAAGTTTCCACTGGATCTGGTAGCAGATATCTTGGGTCAGGGTGGATTTCTAGTTTAACCCAATTGGTACCTAAAGCTTCACGTGCTAGATGAGCAGCAAACACCGCATCTTTAGCGGTTGTCGCACCAGATGTATTGGGTAGAAGCTTTATTTTATTAGCGATTAGCGGAGCGAGAATGTCATCAGACTTATTTTCTAGATCGACACGCTTTAAGGCCATCGTCGCCATTTGCGAACCAGATTCAACAATGGAGTCTATCATGGATTGCCTATCTGCAAACTTACCTGTACCTGTAAATAATCTAGATTGGAATTCAAAATCAGCAATTTTAAACATAGTAAAGGTTACCCTCCAGCAATGGCTTGAAATAGTGAAATGGTGTCACCATTCGACATAAGCGTCGAACTCCACTCACTTCGCGGTACAATGGCATTATTAACCGTAAAGACACAACCCTGCTCGGGTAATGCAAATTGGCGTATTAAATTATTTAGATTCTCACCGTTTGCCACACGTTTTGGTTCACCATTAACAGTGATGGTTATAGTAGTCATAGTTAACTTCCTAAATTCTGCTTACCTGACGCACCACAAACATCGCAACTATGGTCCTGTGGAATAGCAAACTGCTGCCAGCCCAAACTCAACCCATCAAAACTGTGCAACATATGTGTCGGAAATTGAAACTTGCCCATGGCAAGCTTTTGTATCGCCGCTAGGGCTTGAAGATTACCTATCGTTCCTACAACAGGGCCTATGATTCCACTATCGGAGCACTTACTTGCCTGTTGTGATTCGTCAAAAGGGTATAAACAGCGGTAGCATCCGTTTGCCTGTTGGTAATCGAAAACTACAAACTGCCCTTTCCAACCAATCGCGGCGCCGCTAACCAGGGGCTTCCGAGACTCAAAGCAAATGCGATTAACCAAATGCCTTGAACTAAAATTGTCGGTACAATCAATGATGATATCAGCAAGAGATACTTCCAGTTTTAACTGAGTCTCTTTTAGCCTCTTATTCAAAGTTCTTACCGATACGTCTGGATTAAGCATTTCAATCTGATCGGCTAGCATTTTTGTTTTGCTCAATCCAATTGAATCCGTTCGAAAGGCAATTTGTCGTTGCAGATTAGAAATGTCTACAGAGTCATCATCGGAAATAACTAACTTTCCTACGCCTGCGCCAGCAAGAAAAAGAGCGACTGAGCAGCCTAATCCACCACAGCCAATAACGAGAACGTGGCTTTCAGACAAATTTGCTTGGCCACTTTCGCCTATTTCGGGCATAGCCACTTGCCTCTGATAACGGAGGAATTGCTCGTCATTTAACATGTTGCCTCCGTAGCTGAAGCACTCTTAGCTAAAACATGTTTGTTTATCATGGACAAAAACCGATTCACTGTATCTTGTTGGCTATTTGAACCAGCGATTGCGCTAATAACAGCAATTCCATCAACGTTACAACTTAATACCTGATTAGCGTTGTCCAGAGTTATACCACCGATAGCAACCGTCGCTGTTTGATTGAACTTGGTACAATCACTAGGTTTTATCGATTCGACTAACTGCCTAAATAAGCGTAGTTTTGTCAATCCAAGTGGCGCAGAGTCCACCACTTTAGACTTAGCCATATACACTTGACCAAAAGCTATGTAACTAGGCTTAATTGAGTTGGTTTTTAGAATTTCAAAATAGCCATGAGTTGATACACCTAGCGCCAACCCAGCATTGCAAATTTGAATCAGATCCGCGGTTGCTAGATCTTCCTGGCCAAGGTGAACCCCATATGCGTTAAGCTCTATCGCAAGTTGCCAATCATCGTTAATGAATACCTGAGCGTTTAATCGCTTGCCGTGATCAATTGCTTTTTTGTATTCTGCCTTTCGTTGCTTAGTATCCAAGTGCTTAAGTCTAATTTGAACTGTCTTTGCTCCGAGGTTCAACAAGGATTCAACATCAATTGCGTTGTCTACTATTGGGTATAGAGCTAACTTTTCTTTCGATACCGGAGTGAAGTTCAGAGGAATTTTTGTTTGTTCTTTGATAGGTTGTAAACCCAGATCTGGAATGCCAATGATAACTTCGCCAAAGTCATCAAATTGTCTTGGCCATGTTTCACGTGAAACATTAGCAAAGCTATTGGCGAGGACAACAGCATCATCGAAAGAATAGCGCAGGGCTAAACTTGTTATAATCCAAGCGAAATGACGTTGCGGATTGACCACCTTACTACCGCCATCACAGTTGCGCTTTACCGATTTAAATTGGCAATGGCTAAACCAGACATCGAAATAGGCTTGGGCTTCATCGTGAACAGAAATGCAGACAAGAGAATTCGTTTGCTTAACAGCGTTGCAAGCCGATTCCAAACTCATCGGATGCTCAAGTGGATAGTGAATAAAATAATCAGTTGTTGAGTGAGAATTAGAAGATGACAAGAAGCTCGCATCTAGTCGAATTTCTTGCGTATCCTTCACTACGACATGTGAAGCTGGACTTAAGCCCAGTTCCACATCGTTAACGTCGAACCCACTTCGAGCTGCAAATGCTAAACAAAGTTCAATCTCATCCTTCAGCTGCATATATTGCGATGGGACAAGAACAATCACTAGCTAGTCCTCTAGTGCAACTTCTGACTTAGACGATGCCGGATGATAAAGCTCAGAGCCCGATTCCAAAAACTCTTTAGATTTTTGCTTCATCCCTTCTAATGGATCATCAATTAACTTGATTGCAACAGCATCATCGCTTAAGCCTGTGCCGTTTTTCTTAGCATAGTCTCTAACTTCTTGGGATATTTTCATCGAACAGAATTTTGGCCCACACATTGAGCAAAAGTGTGCCACTTTGCCAGACTCTTGTGGCAAGGTTTCATCGTGATAGGACTTAGCAGTTTCAGGGTCGAGAGACAAGTTAAATTGGTCTTCCCAACGAAATTCGAAACGAGCTTTTGATAACGCATTATCGCGGATTTGGGCACCGGGATGGCCTTTTGCCAAATCAGCGGCATGGGCAGCAAGCTTATAGGTAATAATACCCGTCTTTACATCCTGCTTATTCGGCAGCCCTAAGTGCTCTTTCGGTGTAACATAACACAGCATTGCGCAGCCATACCAACCAATTACCGCAGCACCGATTCCGGAAGTAATATGATCATACCCAGGCGCAATATCGGTAGTAAGAGGCCCGAGTGTGTAGAAAGGCGCTTCATGGCAGTGCTCCAACTGCTCATCCATGTTTTCTTTGATCATATGAAGAGGCACATGCCCAGGGCCTTCAATCATAACCTGGACATCGTACTCCCATGCAATTTTGGTAAGTTCACCTAGCGTGCGCAATTCGGAGAACTGAGCTTCATCATTGGCATCAGCAACTGAACCAGGACGAAGGCCATCACCAAGCGATAGAGATATATCGTACTTCGCACAAATCTCACAAATTTCTCTGAAGTTAGTGTAAAGGAAACTTTCTTCATGGTGGGCTAAGCACCACTTGGCAATAATCGAACCACCACGAGAAACGATACCGGTTACACGCTTCGCCGTCATCGGTACATATCTTAATAGTACCCCTGCGTGAATAGTAAAGTAGTCAACGCCCTGCTCTGCTTGTTCAATTAGCGTGTCACGCATCACTTCCCATGTTAGGTTCTCAGCAATGCCATTCACTTTTTCAAGTGCTTGATACATTGGAACCGTACCAATAGGAACAGGACTGTTACGCAGGATTCGCTCACGTGTTTCGTGAATATTACGACCAGTGGACAGATCCATGACCGTGTCTCCGCCCCAACGGGTAGACCAAACTAGCTTTTCAACTTCCTCTTCGATAGAAGAGCTCACTGATGAATTACCAATATTGGCATTCACCTTAACCAAAAAGTTGCGCCCAATGATCATCGGCTCAGATTCAGGGTGGTTAATATTCGCTGGAATAATAGCGCGACCTTCAGCCACTTCTTTTCGAACAAACTCAGGGGTAATTTCTTTAGGTAGGTTGGCACCGAAATTCTGCCCAGGATGCTGGAAGTTTAGCTGCTCATCTTTGTATTTCTGACGCCCCATATTCTCACGTATGGCAATATACTCCATTTCTGGCGTGACGATACCCTTACGAGCATAATGCAGCTGAGTAACACACTGGCCTTGTTTTGCACGGCGTACACGTGGTAACTCACTGCCTCGCATATCATCGAGAGTTTCATCAGCCAATCGCTCTTTGGTATATGCCGAGCTCACACCCTCGAGGATTTCAGTATCAGAACGCTCCTCTATCCAAGCCTCTCTGTGCTTAGGTAAACCTTTATATAAGTCAATGGTATATGTCGGATCAGTATACAAGCCGGAAGTATCGTAAACATGGATAGGCTCGTTGGGCTCGAGTATTGGCTCCTCTTTAGTACCGCCAACCAAGCTATCAGACAAAGAAATTTCTCTCATTGGCACTCTGATATCATCACGAGAGCCTGTTATATAAACCTTTTCAGAATTTGGGTATGGTTCGACAGAGAGGGAATCGATGAACTGCTTCGCTTCCAATCTTGATTGTTTACGACTCGACATAGCATTTTTCCTTTAGATATTTTATAGAATAAAAATGCTTGACGGATGGATGCTACAAGTAGAATGGCCTTATAAAAAAATAAGGATATCTTGAATAGATAACTAGACAGGATCTAGCCAAGTCTCTCTTGTTCCCTTCGCAGGTATTAACCTGATCAGGTTCAACGGATCCCGTTTAACGGTCTCAGCCTTGTGGCACTCCGACAAGTAGAGCCATTATATGAAATTGATGCAGATTAACAACCTGTTCATGTCAATCTATGATATCGGTTATGCGCGTGTGAGGAGCTGAAAACCAACCCACGCGGCTGATATACTTAATACGACATTCAACACCACATTTAACCCCATTTTGAATATCGCTCCTTGTTGTAGCAGCAATACATTATCCATAGAGAAGGTAGAGAAGGTGGTTAGCGCACCTAAAAAGCCAAGACCAATTATCTGCCTCCAAGGGTCTGTAGACAGTATCTCACTCTGAAAAGCGGCGATAAGTAGTCCCATAATAAATGAGCCGACCACGTTGACCGTTAAGGTCCCATAAGGAAAGCCTTTGCCCAATAATGCCGTACACCACTCTGTTACTAAATAGCGCGAACATGCACCAAATGCACCTCCTAATGCAATATACCCTAATATAGCTAATTGATTCATAAGTCCTCCAAAAAACACTTCAGGTATTTTAACCAAAGTCGGCGAGAAAGCGAGCAATCAAAAAGCCAGTTTTTATCAATCGTACGCTTTGCTTACAAAGGGTGATAAGGCCCACTAAAAAGAACATAACGAAAAAGTTACAGGAGTCACTTTTTTCGTAAAAATGATAAGAGAAATACGAAAAAGCCCTAGTCTCTCGACTAGGGCTCCATATTCAATGGCGGAGTGGACGGGACTCGAACCCGCGACCCCCGGCGTGACAGGCCGGTATTCTAACCAACTGAACTACCACTCCGCAGCTAAATTTTGTTCATCAAAGTCTTACATTCTAACTGCTTTGATTAGGAATTTGTTTCTGTAGCGCCGAAGATTTTTCAGTGAGAAGCGCAGTGTGCAATCGCACATGAGCATCGCAACTGGAAAAGATTCAAGTTACAGA
>NZ_JAMKMR010000015.1 GCF_023634645.1 Vibrio sinus | reverse complement strand
ACAACAATTAGCGAAAACGCTAATATCAATTGGTAGCCAGTGTAAACTCGCTACCATTGCTGATATCAACATCAGCAACTTATCCATAACCCATTAATAAGAAACAAAAACTTCTCTACTCCTATCCAGGTCTTAGTTATTTTACCGTACAAAACAACATATCCCGCCTCATTTTCAAAAAATAATATTAACAAAAATAACAATAGAGACACAAAACTTACTTACAAACCCGTAAATAGAGGAAACACCTGATCTTGTCACAAATATCCAAACAAAACGTTATAATTTATACCCTTGCCAGATATTTTTGCCACCCTCTTAACATGCCGAAATATAATAGAAAAATGACAATTTGACGACAATTATACCTATCTAACTATCAATAAAGCACAATAATATTGCATTTTTATCATTTAATGTTGCAGTCATCAGTGATAATTTGCGTCGGTAATTTTTGTTTCGCCTTCAGTGATTAACAAAGCATTTAAAAAACCACAACAAACTGCTTGGCCTAATTTAACTAAACACAACGTATTTACAGGAAACTTTTATGTCCGACTTGAACGTATTCAAGCAACCTAAACAGTTCTATTTAATATTCTCTATCGAGTTTTGGGAGCGCTTTGGCTACTACGGTATGCAAGCGATTCTGACTGTCTATCTAGTGCAAATACTAGGTATGAAAGAGTCAACTTCATTTGTTCTATTTGGCGCTTTTTCTGCTCTTGTCTATGGGTTTGTCGCTGCTGGAGGTTGGATTGGTGATAAAGTACTGGGCACGAAAAGAACCATTACTCTTGGCGCTATCTTTTTAACCGTAGGTTACGCATTGTTAGGCCTATCAACTGGCAAATCTCACCTTGGTGGCGAAACCTTCATCTTTATTGCAATGGGTGTTATCACAGTAGGTAACGGCCTATTTAAAGCCAACCCATCAAGCCTTCTATCTAAGTGTTATGAAGAAAACGACCCTCGTTTAGATGGCGCGTTTACTATGTACTACATGGCGATCAACCTGGGCTCCTTCTTTTCAATGCTCCTTACACCCTACGTCGCAGTAAAACTAGGCTACGGCATGGCTTTTGGCGTCAGTGCCGCAGGTCTTATTATCACCGTTGTTAACTTTGTCTTCTGCCAACGCATGCTTAAAGGTGTGGGCTCACCAGCGGACCTAGCGCCATTAAACATGGGTAAAACGCTAGTCGTTATAATCGGCAGCGTTATCGCGAGCTTTGTCTGCGCTTACCTACTGCAACACTTAAGCGTTGCACACGCAATTCTTGCAATTGCTGGTATCATCATTTTGGCACTTTATTTCAAAGAAGCGTTTTCTATTTCTGGAATTGAACGTGCGAAAATGCTCGTAGCCTTCGTACTGATGCTACAAGGTATCGTCTTCTTTGTGCTGTATTTCCAAATGCCAACATCTCTGAACTTCTTCGCGATTCACAACGTGACACACGACGTGTTTGGTATCCCAGTGGTTCCAGAGCAGTTCCAAGCATTGAACCCTCTATGGATCATGATTGCGAGCCCGATTTTGGCGATGATCTACAACAAATTGGGTGAGCGCCTATCAATGCCATTCAAATTCGCGATCGGTATGCTATTGTGTGCAATTGCTTTCCTAGTACTTTCTTGGAGCGTGCACTTTGCAAACAAAGATAGCATTGTAAGCTCTGATTGGCTGGTTCTTAGCTACGCATTCCAATCTGTTGGTGAGCTTTTAGTATCCGGTCTTGGCCTAGCCATGGTGGCACAGTTGGTTCCACAACGTATGATGGGCTTTGCAATGGGTATGTGGTTCCTAACGTCAGCAACAGCTGCTGTCCTTGCTGGCTGGGTAGCAAGCTTAACTGCTGCTCCTACTGGCATTACTGACCCACACCAGTCGCTCATTATCTATGGTGAAGTATTTGGTAAGATTGGTTACTGGACACTGGCTATCGCGGTTGTCACTTTCATCATCGCGCCAATGCTGACTCGCATTTGTCGTGGTGGCACCACTGAAGACAAAGCGCTTAGCGAAAGCGCAGCGTAATTTACGCGGACATGTAAAAACGGAGCCTCGAGAGGCTCCGTTTTTTTATCGCCATTTACTAGCACGTTTTGTATAGCCAAAAATTACTTTACAAGCTGCTCCATCATATCGATATGCTCATCGGAATCGTTCAAACATGGAATATAGTTAAACTGCTGGCCACCAATCTGGATAAACAGGTCTTTGTACTGAGCGGATATTTCTTCTAACGTCTCTAAACAATCGACAGAAAAAGCCGGCGCAATCACATCTAAATTCATCACCCCTTTCTCAGTCAAAGCTTTTAGTACATCATCGGTGTATGGCTTTAACCACTCTTCACGGCCAAATCTAGATTGATAGGCCATACCCATTTGATTTTCGTCTAGACCAAGCTCCTGTGCTAACAGTTGAGTCGTCTGCTCACAGTGTTGCGGATAAATATCGCCATTGTCAGCCAAACGCTTAGGGATACCATGGTAGGAGCAAAGCAAATAGTCTCCTTTGCCATTGGTTTGCCAATGCTTTCTCACTGATGCGGCCAGCGCTTTGATGTAACTTGGACTTGTACAGTAATCTCGTACAAAATGATAAGTGGGTATGGTTTTTACCGTCTTAAAGGCGCGAAAGACAGCATCAGATACCGCAGCGGTCGTCGTGGCCGAATACTGCGGGTACAGTGGCAATATGATCAAGTGTTCTACCCCACGAGCGATGAGCTTATCAATACCACTTGCAATACTTGGCACGCCATAAGTCATGCCAAGCTCAACAGGCAATCCTAATTTGCTTTCCAGCTTGTCTACCTGGTTTTTTGAGTGCACCAACAATGGAGAGCCACCTTCCATCCAGATACTTTGATAGGACTTAGCAACCTTTGGTGAGCGCAGTGGCAAAATCACCCCATGTAAAATTGGACACCACAACAGACGGTTCATATTAACCACCCGTTTATCGTGCAAAAATTGACTTAAAAAGCGTCTTACCGATTGAGCGGTGGGAGCATCAGGCGTCCCTAAGTTGACAAGTAGCACACCTTTATTTTGATTGTTTTCCATAAACACCTGCCAGATAAATTGATGATATACCTAAATCGCCTCAAATAGAGTCAGAGAAGCCACTTAGGTATCAGCTCAATCATTGTATAAAAAAGCGGCCAATAAGGCCGCTCTTTTTATTGCATATTTTTATCGATGCAAGCGAATTATGACAATGCTTTCTCAATGTCAGCACTTACATCAGACACCTGCTTAGTGCCATCAAATTTTAGGTACTTAGTGTTGCCCAACTCTGCTTCTTTACCGTAGTAAGAAATCAATGGTGCTGTTTGCTCATGGTATACACCTAAACGAGCACGTACTGTTTCTTCTTTATCGTCATCACGAACCACAAGATCTTCACCTGTTACGTCATCTTTACCTTCCACTTTTGGTGGATTGTAAGTCACGTGGTAAGTACGGCCAGAAGCTAAGTGAGCACGTCGACCTGCCATGCGTTCAACGATAACGTCATCGGCAACATCAAACTCAATCACGTAGTCAACGTCAACACCCATGCTTTTTAGCCCATCAGCTTGAGGAATAGTACGCGGGAATCCGTCTAGCAAGAAACCTTTTTCACAATCGTTTTGAGCAATGCGCTCTTTGATCAAACCCAAAATAATGTCATCAGACACTAACTGACCAGCATCGATTACTGCTTTCGCTTGCTTACCAAGCTCAGTACCGGCTTTGATAGCAGCACGTAGCATGTCACCTGTAGAAATCTGTGGAATACCGAATTTCTCCATGATGAACTGAGCCTGAGTGCCTTTACCTGCACCTGGAGCACCTAGAAGAATGATGCGCATGGTTAATCCTCTTTAGAATTTATGCTGTGTATCAAATACGTAGGTTATTGATACAACGATTTTAATTGCTTAAGTTCTACCACGCGAAAGTAACATTCGCATGATTCTTAATCTATAAGCTGTTTAGTTTAACACAAGTTTTAAACTTTTTGACTTAATCCTGAATGTGCACTGTAATTGTACTCACATAGATCAGCCAGCTAAATTGTCAATATGTATCTATTTTTCATATGGATACATATATAAAAGAAAAGCTCGCAACAGCGAGCTTTTCTTTTTATTCCGCTTGATTAGGAATTCTTACCCAACAGCGTATTTATCGCACCTAAGAACTGAGATGGGTCTTCCATCGAACCACGCTCAGCAAGCATCGCTTGACCTAGTAGCACTTCAACCCAGCGTCCGAAAGCTTCTTCGTCTGCTTCGTCTGCCATGCGTTTCACCAACTCATGCTCAGGGTTGATTTCAAAAATGTAGTTCACTTTTGGCGCTTCTTGACCTGCCGCTTCTAGCAGCTTCGCCATTTGCGTCCCCATATCAAAATCATCGGTCACAACCACAGCAGGTGTTGACGCAAGCTTAAAGGTCGTACGAACTTCTTTAACACGCTCGCCTAGGTATTCTTTCGTACGTTCAACAACAGATTTGAACTCTTCTTCCGTTTCTTTCTGTTTTTCTTTCTCTGCTTCGTCTTCAAACTTACTTAAATCAAGACCAGCTTTAGTGATCGACTGGAACTGTTTACCATCAAACTCAGTCAGATAGTTCATCAACCATTCATCGATGCGATCGTACATCAAAATAACTTCAATACCTTTCGCTTTAAACTGCTCCAAGTGTGGGCTGTTTTTAGCCGCGGCATAGCTGTCTGCTGTTAGGTAATAAATCTTATCTTGCTCTTCTTTCATACGTTCAACGTATGCTGCAAGGCCAACAGTTTGTGCTTCTGAGTCTACCTCTGTTGATGCAAAGCGAAGTAATCCTGCTACTTTCTCTTTGTTAGAGAAGTCTTCTGCTGGGCCTTCTTTCATCACTAGACCAAACTCTTTCCAGAAGCTTTGATACTTCTCTTCGTCGTTTTTCGCCATGCGCTCAAGCATAGTCAGTACACGTTTAGTACAGGCGTTACGAAGTGATTGAGTGACTTTGTTGTCTTGCAATATTTCGCGAGATACGTTCAGTGGCAAATCATTTGAATCGATAAGACCTTTAACGAAACGCAAGTAAGATGGCATGAACTGCTCAGCGTCATCCATGATGAATACACGTTGAACATAAAGCTTAAGTCCAGCTTTGTGCTCACGGTTCATCATATCAAACGGCGCTTTTGCCGGAATGTATAACAAGCTTGTGTAGTCGTTCTTACCTTCTACGCGGTTGTGACTCCAAAGTAGAGGATCAGCGAAATCATGCGATACATGCTTGTAAAACTCGTTGTACTCATCGTCAGAAATATCTGATTTGTTACGAGTCCACAGGGCTTGAGCTTTGTTGATTTGTTCCCATTTGGTTTCTTCGGTTTCTTTCCCTTCGTCATCTTTCACTTTCGTCAAAATAGACACAGGAATACCGATATGGTCAGAGTACTTACCAATCACATCACGAAGACGCCACTCACTTAAGAATTCTTTGCCTTCTTCACGCATGTGAAGAACGATGTCAGTACCACGAGACTCTTTATTGATGTCTTCAATCGTGTACTCACCTTCACCTGTCGAGTGCCATTGAACAGCCTGATCAGCCGCAAGGCCAGCTGCACGAGTTCTCACGGTCACAGCATCAGCAACGATAAACGCTGAGTAGAAGCCAACACCAAACTGACCAATAAGCTGAGAATCTTTGCTTTGGTCTTCAGAAAGCTTTGAGAAGAATTCCGCAGTGCCAGATTTCGCAATAGTGCCGAGATGCTCAATCACATCATCACGGCTCATGCCGATACCGTTATCAGAAATGGTCAGAGTATTGTTTGCTTCATCGAAAGACAGCTTAACACCTAGCTCCGCATCGCCTTGGTAAAGATCCGCGTTCGACAATGCTTGAAAACGTAGCTTGTCTGAAGCATCCGACGCGTTCGAAATTAGCTCACGTAAAAAGATCTCTTTGTTTGAGTACAGAGAGTGAATCATTAAGTGAAGTAATTGTTTTACTTCCGACTGAAAGCCTCGAGTTTCTTTATTCATGGTTGCAGTTTCGCTCATATTAGCTCCGTGACATCTGCTAAATTAACTCGCACCCACACTGATTGGGCGCTGTTTACTATTACTTTGGCTGTAAAGATGAGGCTGAAAAGTGTAAATTCAAGGTTTAAGGGACTAAAAACGATGTTTTTTTTATTTATTTTTACTATTCTTGGCAATTAAATTATTATCAAACAATCTAAAACTTGACGAGCGAACGCTTGGTACGGACACTAAGACTAGGTTTCGATTAAAAAATAAGCAAACACAAAGAAGAATTCAATGAGTAATATTGGCACCAAGTTTATTCTAGATAATCGATTTACTTTTGACCCCAACAACAACTCCCTAGTTGATCAAGCAGGCGAAGATGAAACCATTCGGCTTGGCAGCAACGAAAGCCGCATACTCTTATTATTAGCAGAGCGGCCCAACGAAGTTGTGTCACGCAATGAACTGCATGAGTTTGTCTGGAGGGAGCAAGGCTTTGAGGTCGACGACTCCAGCCTAACCCAAGCCATTTCAACATTAAGAAAAATGTTGAAAGATTCGACCAAATCCCCAGTATTCGTAAAAACCGTGCCAAAGCGTGGCTATCAGTTGATATGCAGCGTGGAGCGCACTACGCCACTACTGGCCTGTGATACGCCTCAAGACGAAGTCGCTGCTGGAGTAGACGAAACGGACATGGCAAGCCAGTTTCAACTAGAACGGCCATCACACACATCCGCGGCAACTTCTCCAACGCCAACTTCGCCCCCACCCACACCTCAAGCGTCTAAAATGAGCTGGCCGGTTGGGGCAATGTTACTGGTAGCGATCCTCATTCCCTTAATTGTTGTCTTATTTACTCGCCCTTCTGATTCTAAGTTTGTTCGCTTAGAGACAGTGAATAATATCCCGGTGTTAACACTGGCAAGTCATCCGCCGATTGATAAATGGATTCCAACGATTAAACAATGCGTTAAACAGTACACACAAACTCATGCCGATGGCTCTCCGACGTTTAAGGTTATCGCAACCGGAGGCCAGGATAATCAGCTGGTACTAAACTATATTCACGCTGTCTCCCATTCAGACGAAAACGTTACCGTCCGAATATTTGCTAGCCAAAAAGATTTAAGTAATGTGTGTCGATCGGCTGGAGAACAACAATGAACAAGAAAATAGCAGCAGGTTTACTTGGCCTTTCAATATTATTTAGTGGATGGTTGTACTGGGGAAGCGATCTCAAAGTTGAGCAGATACTCACCTCTCAAGAGTGGCAATCCAATATGGTAACCGTCATCGACACTAAGTTACCTGAAGAAGCGATTGGGCCAATCAAGAAAGGCACCCTCATTTCCAACGTAAAATATTTGCCTAACGGTACCTATATACGCTCTTCTGTGGCGCGATTATATGCCGAAGAGAACGGAAAAGTCGTGTTAGCCAATGTCATCAATATCTCCGAAGCGGGAAAATGGAGCATTAGCGACGACTATCTCATCGTCTCTCCAACTGAATTTAAAGATGTAACATCAGCAGAAACCAAAGAGTTTACGCAGAAACAATTGCATTTGATCACTCAATTGATTCGTATGGATGCACAGCAAAGCCGCCGCATTGATGTGGTCAACGACAAAACATTGTTGTTAACCAGTCTCGGCCACGGCTCTACCCTGCTCTCCACAGATTAATTTATCTTTGATTAAGGCGTGCCACTAGGTACGCCTTAATTTTTCATGGGGCAATACATTATGAGCGCAACCATCAAAGCTAACATTGACATTTACTACTGCCGCCAGTGCAATTGGATGCTTCGTTCCTCTTGGTTGTGCCAAGAGCTCTTAAGTACATTTAGCGAAGATATTGAATCGGTAAGCCTACACCCAGATACAGGTGGGCGCTTCGAAATCATTTGTAATGAGCACCAAGTATGGGAACGAAAAAAAGATGGCGGCTTTCCTGAAGCCAAAGTCTTAAAGCAGAGAATCCGAGATGTGATTGATCCTGCGCGCTCCTTGGGCCATTCTGACTCTTAACCACAATCGACACATATGACTGATAGAGTACTGAGGAGACGTTCACGACAAATTTAAAGCCCTTGCTATACTGTTACCACAAAGGAAGGAAGAATAATGAAGATACTGGTAACAGGCGGAACAGGATTTATTGGCAAAGAGCTGTTGAAACACTTTACGACGTTCAAAGTCGTCCTGCTGACTCGTGATATTGCTTTAGCGAAACGCACGTTAAGCTATACCGATCACGGCAATATCGATTACATCTCTTCCCTTTCAGAGCTGCGCGATCTGAATGATTTCGACGCTGTCATTAATTTAGCTGGCGAACCTATTGTGGACAAACGCTGGACTAAAAAGCAAAAAGAGCTCATCTGCAACAGCCGCTGGAAAATCACTGAGCAACTGGTCAATCTTATCCACGCCAGTGGTGAACCTCCCGCTGTGTTTATTAGTGGCTCCGCAGTTGGCTATTATGGCAATCAAGAGGCACACCCATTTGATGAAAGCTTGCACGTCAACCAACCTTATTTTCCTCACCAAGTCTGCTCGACTTGGGAACAAATCGCCAAGCGAGCCCGCTCTGAATACACCCGTGTTTGCATACTAAGAACAGGAATAGTGTTAAAAGCAGATGGCGGTGCATTGGGCAAAATGCTGCCTCCATATAAACTTGGCCTCGGCGGCCCAATTGGAAATGGCCAACAATATATGCCTTGGATTCACATTCAAGATATGGTGAGAGGCATCGTGTATTTGCTTAACACACCTCACGCCCATGGCAAGTTCAACTTTTGTGCACCACATCCGGTGACCAATAAACATTTTAGCCAGTTATTAGCCAAGTCGCTCAGGCGCCCACACTTTATGTTCACCCCCAGATGGTTACTTAAAATGGCGTTGGGGGAAAGCTCCATTTTGCTATTTGACAGTGCCCGAGCCAAACCTAAACGGCTCACTGAACTCGGGTTTCAGTTTAATTTCTCAAGATTAGAGCCCGCTTTAAAAAATTTGTTACACCACACTTAAAGTTGCTTTATTCTGTTTGCCATTGTTTTCTATCAATGGCTTACGATTGTGACTAAATCCATTCTTATTACAGGATGCTCAACAGGCATCGGTTACACCTGTGCACATGCTCTACACAAAAAAGGTTATCAAGTGATAGCGTCTTGTCGAAAAATTGCAGATGTCGAGCGACTCCAGTCGGAAGGCCTTACGTGTATCCAGCTCGACGTGAGCGATATAGAAAGTATTCGCGCAGGCGCATCGAAAGCGATTGAATTGAGTAATGGTAACCTGTATGCATTGTTCAATAATGGCGCATATGGCCAACCTGGGGCGATTGAAGACTTACCCACTGATGCGTTAAAAGAGCAGTTTGAAACCAACTTCTTTGGCTGGCATGAACTGGTTCGCAATATACTCCCAACCATGCGACAAAACGGCGCAGGCAGAATTGTGCAAAACAGCTCCATTTTAGGATTTGCTGCCATGAAATACCGAGGAGCCTATAACGCGTCCAAATTCGCCATCGAAGGGTGGACTGACACCTTGCGCCTCGAACTTTATGGCAGTCAGATACATATCAGCCTACTAGAGCCTGGGCCAATTGAAACTCGGTTTCGAGCCAATGCACTTAAAGCCTTTAAAAAGTGGATTACTATTCCAGGTAGCGTGCACGAGACGGCTTATCAACAGCAAATGCAACGCTTAGAAAAAGAACAATCCAGCAAATCTTTTGTATTGCCTCCCGAATCTTGTATTCAGCCACTGCTACATGCACTTGAATCGCCAAAGCCAAAACTTCGCTACCGGATTACCACGCCAACAAAAGTTTTCGCCGTACTGAAAAGGATCTTACCTAATCGATGGATAGATCCTTTGTTAAGAAAAGCTGCTTAGAAAGCAGCGTTCATGGCTAGAAAGTAATAGAAAATAAGCTATATCGGTATAAAAAGTAACTGAATGTCATTTAATCGTCACATATTGGTGTCAATATGTACACAATGATTGAGGATCAATCGCAGTGTTTACACTCAAATGATCCCAGTCTAAACCTAAATCCCAAGCTTTAGAGTCGGTGCATTTCAAATGACATTAACCCAGTTAAATTGGCTAGGTGTGGGTGTCGCACTCATACTATTTGTCTTGTTTTAACATTCAATTTAAGAATGTACTGAAAAAACGCCGCAAACGTTAATTGACGGCGTTTTTTCATATCGACTCCTTGAATAACTCACTTTCAGCCCTTATTTCTATGGTAATTCAATTGATAAGGGACACCCTAAAATGCAATCACCATTTATCGTGGAAGTTAATGAGCAAAATTTCCGTCAAGTCCTAGAAGGATCCATGCAAGCGCCGGTGCTCATTCATTTTTGGGCGTCAATGAGCCAAGAAAGCGCAGACATTATTCCCGAATTGCGTAACCTTGCCCAGCAATACAATGGCGCATTCACACTTGCTCTGGTGAACTGCGAAGAACAGCAAGCCATCGCTGCTCAGTTTGGTATCCAAGCCCTACCTACCATCGCCCTATTTGTGAATGGGCAACCTGTTGACGGGCTTGGCGGACCACAGACAATCGACAATGTACAAAGCATGCTTAATAAGCATTTGCCAAGCCAAGACGAATTAGACCTCAAAAAAGCCCTTGAGCTTATCCAGCAAAACAATCACGCTGAAGCATTAAAGTTACTGCAAGCGCTTCCAGAAGAGATGAAGCAAAAAGGCGACGTCAAGTTAGCAACAGCTGATTGCTTGCTTGAAGAAAAACAGTTCGATGTAGCCAGCCAGCTACTTGAACACATTCCGCTAGAGTATCAGGATAACTACTACAAAAGCCTCATTGCCAAATTAGAGCTTCACGAACAAACAGCAAACAGCCCAGAAGTGCAAGCACTGGAAAAAGCACTCGAGGCAGATCCACAAAATATGCAGTTAGCCTTAGACCTTGCGATTCAATATCATCAAGTGAATCGTGATGAGGAAGCGCTAGAGCTGCTGTGGTCATTCTTGCACAAAGATCTCAACGCTAAAGACGGCGATTTAAAGAAATCTTTTATGGATATACTGAGCGCCCTAGGCCAAGGTAATAGCATTGCCAGTAAGTATCGTCGGCAGCTGTATGCGATGATGTACTAGGCCCACTAATACCAAATACCTTCTGCCCCCGAATTTTCGGGGGCATTTTATTTCTCCCGCTGCAGCTCGCATCTTTAGGTAACTTGGGATATATGAGTACTACCACCTAGAATGTGGCTCATTCAGTTACCCTAACATCCAAAATCATTTGTTCTAACCTGATAAATAGGCCAAAATAATTCAATCAGTTACATAGGGAGCTTATGTTATGTTTGTTGACTCTTTGGTCACTATCATCTTTTTTATCGTCGTCGTTATTGTCGTTGTCATTTCTGCGGTCAAAACCGTTCCACAAGGGAACAACTGGACAGTCGAGCGATTTGGCCGCTTTACTAATACCCTTACACCGGGCCTCAACTTGATTATTCCTTTTGTTGACCGAATTGGTCAGAAAATCAACATGATGGAGCGCGTGTTAGACATTCCTGCGCAAGAAGTCATCTCCAAAGATAACGCTAATGTCACCATTGATGCGGTGTGCTTTGTGCAAGTGATCGATGCTGCACGTGCTGCCTATGAGGTCAACGATCTAGAGAATGCCATTCGAAATCTAACCCTGACCAACATGCGTACCGTATTAGGCTCCATGGAACTCGACGAAATGCTCAGTCACCGTGACATGATAAACACCAAGTTATTATCCATTGTCGACGAGGCCACCAACCCTTGGGGCGTGAAAGTCACGCGTATCGAAATAAAAGACGTTCAACCCCCCGCCGATCTAACCGCGGCGATGAATGCCCAAATGAAGGCAGAACGAAATAAACGTGCCGAAGTGTTAGAAGCCGAAGGGGTTAGACAGGCCGAGATATTAAGAGCTGAGGGACAAAAGCAAGCTGAGATTTTAAAAGCGGAAGGTGAAAAGCAGGCGGCAATTTTACAAGCGGAAGCCCGCGAGCGTGCTGCAGAAGCAGAAGCCAAAGCGACACAGATGGTATCCAACGCCATTGCTCAAGGCGATATCAAAGCGGTGAACTACTTTATTGCTCAGCAGTACACAAACGCGCTTAAGTCGATTGGTGAAGCCGACAACGGTAAAATCATTATGCTACCATTAGAAGCATCAGGCTTAATGGGCTCTGTTGCAGGTATCGCAGAGATGTTCAAAGCCAAAGACGGCAATCAATAACCTCGAAAATAGGACAATCATGATTTTGCTTTTAGAAAGTCTCAACCACTGGCATTGGCTCGCATTCGGTTTCGCATTACTTGCCGTTGAAGTGCTAGGCACCGCAGGGTACTTTTTGTGGTTGGGTATTTCGGCAATATTAGTCGGGATCATGATGTCCCTGTTCCCAATCGAGTGGCAAATTCAGTTAACCATGTTTGGTGTTCTTTCACTGGTGACCACTTGGTTGTGGTGGCGCAAACAACTTAAGCGAGATACTGCTGACGATGCGCAACGAGATCTGAACCAAAAGCATAAACAACTTATCGGCAGAGTCATCATCTTAGACGAAGATTTTCCTGAAGGAAGAGGGAGAATTAAAATTGGTGACACCACCTGGCCGGCAAGCAGTACCCAAGCTTTATCCGCTGGTAGCAAGGTGAAAGTTGAATCAGTGGAAGGCATCACGCTTGTTATCGTCGAAGACGTTCCCAGCTAATCTAAGCGAGTTCCTCCTCCTAGAAAACGCCTGCCTCTAAACTCCATTTCCCTTTTGATAATGGGCCTCAACAATGAGAGGCCCATGTTAACTGCCAGTATAGGATGGCTTCACCCTACATCAAATCAAGCAAGTCCTGTTCGCTGCGAACTTCGATTCCTAGATCTTGCGCCTTGGCTAATTTGGATCCCGCCGCTTCTCCAGCAAATAAAATATCGGTTTTCTTCGAGACACTTCCCGTCACTTTCGCCCCCAAGTTTTGCAACGCTTCTTTGGCTTCCGTACGAGAAAGTTGAGATAATGAACCAGTCAGCACCACAGTTAACCCAGCGAGAGGTTGTGGAGTATCAGAGCTTGTCTCTTCTATCTCAGGCCAGTGCACACCTTGCTCAATAAGCTCTTGTATCACCTTTTGGTTTTTCTCCTGAGCAAAGAAAGCCAAAATGTGTGAGGCAACTACTTCGCCGACATCAGGCACCTCTATCAATTGCTCCATGCTAGCTTGCTCAATGGCTGGCAGTGTTTTGAAGTGCTGAGCAAGGTTAGCCGCTGTCGCTTCGCCGACTTCCCTTATACCAAGAGAATATAGAAAACGTGCCAGTGTGGTTTGTTTCGAGCTATTTAGCGCATCGACAACATTTTGTGCCGACTTCGGCCCCATACGATCAAGCACGGTTATCACACCAGCGGAAAGCTTAAATAGATCAGCAGGTGACTCGACCATTTCCCGATCAACCAACTGCTCAATCACTTTCACACCTAAACCATCGACATCCATTGCTTTACGCGAAACAAAATGTTTTAAGGCCTCGGTTCTTTGTGCTTGGCAAACCAGTCCACCCGTACAGCGAGCCACCGCCTCACCTTCGACTCGCTCCACTTCTGAATCACACACAGGACAAGTTAAGGGGAAAACAATATCGCGAACTTGGTCGGTTCTGCGCTCCATTACGACAGATACCACTTGTGGAATCACATCTCCAGCACGGCGGATAATAACGCTATCGCCAGTTTTAACGCCGAGACGTTCGATTTCGTCCGCATTGTGTAACGTTGCATTGCTAACCGTCACACCACCCACGAATACAGGCTCAAGCTTGGCAACTGGCGTAATGGCCCCCGTACGGCCAACTTGAAACTCAACATCATTCAAAACCGTGATTTCTTCTTGAGCAGGGAACTTATAGGCAATCGCCCATCGCGGTGCTCTTGCGACAAAACCTAATCGCTCTTGCAAACCGATATCATCGACTTTAATGACTACCCCATCAATCTCGTAAGCCAGTTGCTCACGACGATTGAGTATGTCTTGATAAAACGCTTTCATCTCATCGAGTGAGTTCACTCGGCGGGTTTCAGGGCATATGGGTAAGCCCCACTGTTTTATCTGCAAAAAACGCTCATAATGACTTGGCAACAATTCTGCACCTTCCACTACTCCCACACTGTAGGCGTAAAAGGCCAGTGGGCGAGTTGCGGTGATTTTAGAGTCCAGCTGCCTTAAACTTCCCGCCGCAGCATTCCTCGGGTTAACAAATACCTTTTCGCCTTTTTTTAACGCCATCTCGTTCAGCTTATCAAAGCCTTTTTTCGGCATAAAAACTTCGCCTCGTATTTCAATACGAGTCGGCCAACCTTCACCTTGCAGCTTCAAAGGAATAGAGCTAATGGTGCGGACGTTTTCGGTGATATTTTCACCCGTTGTTCCATCCCCTCGAGTCGCCGCCTGAACGAGCACGCCGTTTTCATACAAAAGACTCACTGCCAAGCCGTCTAGTTTCGGCTCACAACAAAATTGTTGAATCTTTTCACCAGCCAACCTGTCGTGCATTCTCTTATTGAAACTGTCGATTTCCTCGTCACCAAATGCATTGTCTAGCGATAACATCGGAATCTCATGAGTAACTGGCTCGAACCCATCTAAAGAAGCGCCTCCCACTCGCTGACTTGGCGAATCCAGAGTAACCAATTCAGGGTGCTGTTCTTCTATCTCTAACAACTCTCGCATCATGCGATCGTATTCTGCGTCAGGGATCTCAGGGTTATCTTCTACGTAATAGCGCACAGAATGATAGTGCAGTGATTCTTTTAACTGATTGAGTTTTTCTTGGATGCTCTGAGACATAATAGGCTCTTATTGTATAGATCTCGATGCTCCTAACCCCCATGGCCTTAGTCTTGCCAATAGGGCTTAGTTAAACGAAAAAGGCTCCGCAATGGAGCCTTTAATATGATTGATAAAATCAGGCCGTCGCTGCGGTAAAATCTTGGATTTGTTTTCTATAAGCAGACAATCGGTCCGGTGTCATTAAATTTCGCTGATCATCTAGGACGTTTCCGCCTAAATCATCGGCAATTTGCTGAGCGGTTTTCAGCATCAGTTTGAAGTTTTGGTCGGCCTCGCCATAACATGGCAGGGTCATAAAAAATGAAATTCCTTTAGTCGTAAACTCAGCAGGGTCAGTATGCTCTAGTGTGCCAGGCTGCATAATATTGGCCACACTAAATAAAACTTTTCCTGTTCCGGACAAATCCGAATGGCGATGAAAAATATTCATTTCACCATATAACAGACCATTTTGCTGCATACTATCAAATAGCCTAGTGCCCACAAAGGGTTCGTTGCCTGCGCAGTGCACACTCAGCACCAACACTTCCATCGACGGTTCGTCAGTATCAGTGCTTTCTGAAAGCTCAGGAGCTGGCTCTATGACCACCGCTTCTTCAACTGGTTCGACATCTGAAATAGACAGCTCCGGCTCCACTTCTGGCTCGGAAGAGTCTGCCGTCAGTATGGGTTCCCTCAGTGAGTCAACAGGTGTACTTTCCTTTTCCTCCACACTGTCTACTGCATGCTCAGCGATAGGCGGCGCCTGATTTTTGTGTGTTATCGGCTCTTGCATCAAACTATCTTGTGACGTTGAAAAGTCATCAAACAAAGGGTCAGACACGACGTCATCACGACTAAAATCAGGCTCTTTACGCTTCTTACGACTAACCTCAGGCTTTTTCGCTGGAGCAAAATCTTCTGCCATCTCAAGCGGCTCGGGAGCAGAATTCATATCCAGCTTCCCTAAGGGTTTACTGCCAAATTTAGATTTGCCTTCTCGTTTGCTTGTCCAAAGACCGTGAAACAGTAGCGCACCTATTGCTAATGCGCCGACAATAATGAGTACAAGTCGCAATTCCTGCATTATTTACTCTCAAGCTAATTATCCATGGGATGTATCTAGAACTGTACTTGATGTTAGTTTCTCAACACGAACTACCAGCACAGTTAACCTACTTTACCAAATCTAATATGGGTTTTAGAACCGAATATTGTTAGAAGTTGTCAATATATCGTGACAATTGCCACGCTTTTTTTCTTAAACAGGTTCGGTAGAATGAGCTTTGACCTTTTTACCGATAATTAGCCATTACGTATGACAACAATTCAAAAGAAACGAACAGGGTTTGGGTACTTCTTATACGGACTCAAAATTGCTCAGCAGCCAGGCATTAGGAAATTTGTCCTTTTACCATTACTCGCCAACATCCTTCTTGTCGGAGGCTCTCTCTATTATCTGTTTTCTCATCTTAGCACGTGGATAGATGGACTCCTCGGCCAGCTACCGAGCTACTTCGAGTGGCTAAGCTATCTGCTTTGGCCATTACTGGCCATTACTATTTTAGCGACGTTCTCTTATTTCTTTAGCACTCTCGCCAATTTTATCGCCGCGCCATTTAATGGGTTGCTGGCGGAGAAGGTAGAAGAAAAGCTAACCGGTGAGCAAGTGAATGACGACAGTATAATGAAAGTCATTAAGGACGTACCGAGGGTATTAGCAAGAGAATGGAAAAAACTTCTATATGTCATCCCCAAAGCAATTGGGCTGTTTATTTTGCTGCTTATTCCTGCTCTTGGACAAACCTTAGGACCGATATTATGGTTTGTATTCAGCTCTTGGATGTTGGCGGTACAATACTGCGACTATCCGTATGACAACCATAAAATCAGCTTTAACCAAATGAAGGTGGATTTAAAAAGCAAGAAAGGCAAAGTGTATGGATATGGTTTTCTTGTCGCGTTTTTTACATCCATTCCCATTGTGAACCTGTTTATCGTGCCTGTCGCCATTTGTGGTGCCACTGCGATGTGGGTTGCCGAATTTAAAGATTGATTCGTTAGGCATGGTGATCTGTCACCATGCCTATAACCTGTTGATACACATCAAACAATAGCGCTCTCTGTCACATTTTTTTACATTGACACCAATATCCACTATACCTTATACCTTTTTGGTATTTCGTCATTTTTGATGCAGCGCATATTCTGCTAACGTAGCTTGAAACCAAAAACCAGCAGATACCTGATAAGGAAAAGTAGTCATGAGTAAGATTTTTGAAGACAACTCGCTAACGATTGGTAATACACCGCTAGTGCGATTAAATCGTGTTAGTAATGGTAAAGTACTCGCCAAAGTAGAGTCTCGTAATCCAAGCTTTAGCGTGAAATGTCGTATCGGTGCCAATATGATTTGGGAAGCTGAAAAACAAGGCATTCTCAAAGAAGGCATTGAGCTGGTAGAACCTACAAGTGGTAATACTGGTATTGCTCTTGCCTTTGTTGCGGCAGCTCGTGGCTACAAACTCACGCTGACTATGCCTGAATCGATGAGTTTAGAGCGTCGTAAACTGCTAAAAGCACTAGGCGCAAACCTAGAGCTAACTGAGGCAGCAAAAGGAATGAAAGGCGCAATTGAAAAAGCAGAACAAATCGTCGCAACCGATCCTAACCGTTACTTATTGCTACAACAATTTAGCAACCCTGCAAACCCTCAAATCCATGAAAAAACCACCGGACCTGAACTTTGGGATGCAACCGATGGCGAGATTGATGTGTTTGTCGCAGGTGTAGGGACAGGCGGAACGATTACCGGTGTCAGCCGTTATATTAAAGGCCAGCAAGGCAAAGCCATCACATCAGTGGCGGTTGAACCGGAAGAGTCTCCAGTCATTAGTCAGGCGCTAGCTGGCGATGATATTCAACCTGCTCCACATAAAATTCAAGGTATTGGTGCTGGATTTATTCCAGACAACCTAGACATTGAGCTGCTGGACCGCGTGGAAACTGTTAGCTCTCAAGACGCCATTGATATGGCAAAAAGACTGATGGAAGAAGAAGGTATTCTAGCGGGCATTTCCTCTGGCGCTGCCGTAATTGCCGCAAATAGGATCGCTGAACTCCCTGAATTCCAAGGAAAAACCATTGTAACCGTCCTACCTAGTTCTGGTGAGCGTTACCTAAGCTCTGCTCTGTTTGCCGGCATTTTCACTGACAAAGAAAATAGCCAATAAATACCTATCGAAATCAATTTTTCGTGTAAAAAAGCCCCGAAATGGGGCTTTTTTGTTGATCCCTGCTGCGCCTTTGGTAATATCAGCACATTATTATTTTTAGCTTCAAAATAAAAAAGAAGCATAAAAGGTTCTGATCGGTGACGAGCATTAATATTTCAACTATTCGCCACCGTGAATCATTAGCCCATGTCAATGACAGGGTTAAGAAACTTACAAAGTAAAATCAATCGGGGTATTAAACATGTACGAGAAGCAAGTAGAAATCACTGCAGAAAATGGTCTTCACACTCGTCCAGCTGCACAGTTCGTTAAAGAAGCTAAGTCTTTTGACGCAGACATTACAGTGACTTCAAACGGCAAAAGCGCTAGCGCAAAAAGCCTGTTCAAACTACAAACTCTAGGTTTGGTAAAAGGCACAACTGTTACCATTTCTGCTGAAGGCCCTCAAGCCGAGCAAGCGGTTGATCACCTAGTCTCTCTAATGGATGAGCTTCACTAATCTTGTGACCATGATAAGGCCATTTTGTGCACCACAAAGTGGCCTTATTGGCAATCAGTTCTGAATTAGACTAAATATTACTTAGCGCTAAGTCTAAACCCTTCCGTATCAATGTGACCAATTTAAGGTATGGCTATGATTTCTGGCATCCTAGCATCTCCTGGTATTGCTTTCGGTAAAGCACTACTGCTCCAAGAAGATGAAATAATCCTCAACACGAATTCGATATCAGATGACCAAGTAGAAGCTGAAGTTCAGCGCTTCTACGATGCACGCAACAAATCCTCTGCTCAGTTAGAAACCGTTAAGAAAAAAGCATTAGAGACTTTTGGCGAAGAGAAAGAAGCCATTTTCGAAGGGCACATCATGCTGCTCGAAGATGAAGAGCTAGAAGAAGAAATCCTCGCCCTCATCAAAAACGACAAAATGCATGCCGATAACGCGATTCATACCGTTATTGAAGAACAAGCGACCGCACTCGAATCACTCGATGATGAGTACCTCAAAGAGCGCGCCACCGATATCCGTGACATCGGTACACGTTTTGTGAAGAATGCCTTGGGCATCAACATTGTTTCTTTAAGCGATATCAACGAGGAAGTCATTCTCGTTGCTTACGACTTAACGCCATCAGAAACGGCGCAAATTAATCTCGATTACGTGTTGGGCTTTGCCTGTGATATCGGCGGCCGTACTTCTCACACGTCCATCATGGCGCGCTCTCTGGAATTACCTGCCATCGTTGGTAGCAATGACATCACCAAGCGTGTCAAAAGTGGCGACATGTTGGTGCTTGATGCGATAAACAATAAGATCATTGTTAATCCATCAGAAGCCGAACTTGAAGAAGCACAAAACGTGCGCGACGCTTTCTTCGCTGAGAAAGAAGAGTTGGCGAAGCTTAAAGACTTGCCAGCGGAAACACTTGATGGTCACCGCGTAGAAGTCTGTGGCAACATTGGCACCGTCAAAGACTGCGACGGAATCGTGCGTAACGGTGGTGAAGGTGTTGGCCTCTATCGTACCGAGTTCTTGTTTATGGACCGTGATTCGTTCCCTAGCGAAGAAGAACAGTACCAAGCTTACAAAGACGTCGCGGAAGCGATGCATGGTGAGTCGGTTATCATCCGTACTATGGATATTGGCGGCGACAAAGATTTGCCGTATATGGATCTGCCTAAAGAGATGAACCCCTTCTTAGGCTGGCGCGCCGTACGCATCAGTTTAGATCGCCGTGAGATTTTGCGCGACCAGTTGCGTGGCATTCTACGTGCTTCTGCCCATGGCAAACTTCGTATCATGTTCCCGATGATCATTTCAGTGGAAGAAATTCGAGAGCTCAAAAAAGCCCTTGAAGAATACAAAACTGAACTACGCGCTCAAGGGCTTGCCTTTGATGAGCATATTGAAATCGGTATAATGGTAGAAACTCCTGCAGCAGCAGCTATCGCCCATCATCTAGCCAAAGAAGTGGATTTCTTCTCTATTGGTACTAACGACTTAACTCAATATACCTTGGCTGTCGATCGTGGCAATGAAATGATTTCCCACCTCTATAACCCATTATCCCCCGCTGTGCTGACAGTCATCAAACAAGTGATTGATGCCTCTCACGCAGAAGGTAAATGGACAGGAATGTGCGGCGAACTTGCCGGTGATGAACGCGCAACCCTTCTGCTCCTTGGCATGGGCTTAGATGAGTTCTCAATGAGTGGAATTTCTATTCCTAAAGTGAAGAAAATCATCCGTCACTCAAACTTTGCTGATGTTCAAGCGATGGCTAAAGAAGCGCTGTCTTTGCCGACCGCTGCTGAAATTGAAGCATGTGTCGATAACTTTATTGCGAAGAAATCACACTAATCTACTGATGAGAATCAAATGAAGAACCAATAGGCGGCTAAAAGTAGTCGTCTATTTTGTTTCATTGGTATACTATAATTCGACAGAATAAACAAACGTTAGGAGCATGACACAATGGGTCTGTTTGACAAACTTAAGAAGCTAGTATCTGACGAAAGCAGTGACGCTGGTGCTATTGAAATTATCGCACCTCTTTCAGGTGATATCGTAAATATCGAAGACGTGCCAGATGTCGTATTTGCAGAAAAGATCGTTGGCGACGGCATCGCTATCAAACCAAGCGGTGACAAGATGGTAGCTCCTGTCAACGGAACAATCGGCAAAATCTTCGAGACTAACCACGCTTTCTCTATCGAGTCTGATGACGGTGTTGAACTATTCGTTCATTTCGGTATCGATACGGTTGAGTTAAAAGGTGAAGGTTTCAAACGTATTGCTGAAGAAGGTCAATCAGTGAAAGCAGGTGACACTGTTATCGAATTTGACCTAGCGCTTCTTCAAGAAAAAGCGAAATCAACACTCACTCCTGTTGTTATTTCCAACATGGATGAAATCAAAGAGTTGAACAAACTGTCTGGTGCGGTAACCGTTGGTGAAAGTCCAGTTTTACGTGTAACCAAGTAAGCCAGAACTAGGGTCATTACCTACGTACCTTACCGTTATCTGCGAAAACGCTGCTTCCATGCAGTGTTTTTGTATTTATGGGCAGCGCATTTATCGTCGCCCATTATTAAATCGGTGCAACTACAACCCTAACGCGTATTTCAAGACGGAATGTTTAATCGGCCCCGCATGTTCTGCTGCTTTTAACGCCATATTTCGCACCACTCGTAACGCCATATTGTCATTGCTAAAACCTTTGTAGAACAAGTCCATCCCCGTTTGCATCAACAAGTTGTCGTTTCTTCTTAAACTTTGATACTTCTCCAGCGCGCTATTGGTTAACGCATTTTCTGGCTCTGAGGCAGAGAGTAGCGCTTGAACATCTTTAAAGCCTAGGTTCACCCCCTGACCGGCTAACGGATTGATAGTATGAGCCGCATCACCAACCACAACACACCCTTGACGAAAATACTGCTGGGCGTGTCGCCTAGTTAAAGGAAAGCTTGCATGCTGCAATACCTTTATATCGCCGAGCTCTTCAGGGAAATGAGCCAGAATCTCGTCTCTTAATTGTTCATCATTCATAACTGACAACTGTTGGATTCGCTGTGGCGAATCATACCAAACCAGTGAACCTTGATGCCCCGGCAGAGGTAAAAAAGAACGTGGGCCAGAAGGCGTGAACTGCTGCCAGGTGATATCTTGCTGCGGCTTTTCTGTTTCCACGTTAATTAGCATGCAGTGATGACGATAATCCCATGCCGTCACACCAATACCAGCCTGTTGGCGTACCATAGAGTTCGCCCCATCGGCGCCAACGATCCAAGTCGCTTGTAAGTGCTTTCCTGACGCGAGCTCAACGATACTCTCGTCATCCAGCTGGATAGACGTTAACGAATCAGGGCAATAGCTGGTTAGGTTGTCGTACGTTGCAAACTGTTGCCATAAACCAAGTTGAATCACTCGATTTTCTACGATAAAGCCAAGCTCAGATAAACTCAGTGCATCAGAGTGAAATCGGGTGCGACACTCAGGCAGCTCCCAGGTTTCCAAGCGTTTATAGGGGCACAAACGCATACTGGCGATCGCGTCCCACGCGCCTAATGATTGCAACAAGTCCACTGATGATGAAGAGATAGCAGAAACTCTCACATCCATTGGCTGGCTTGACTCAAAAGGTGGAGGCTCGCGCCCTTCTACCACGGCGACCGTTCGATTTTGCTTGGCTAAGCCGATGGCAAGCGCCGCACCAACCATACCACCGCCAATGATAACCACATCGTATTTTTCTGCTATCTGCACTGTTTCACTACCGAGCTTTTTATGATGAACCACATTGTAAAGTTTATACGGCAAAATGTAAGATAAAACTTGCTACTAAATCCCCACCCAAATTGAACAAAGTTTGACCAACAAATGCCATTCGCCCCCTAGTCAGAGTTCACAGAAAGCAGTACAATACGCCGCCTAATTGAATGACTCTCTAAATTGCACTGGCAATTTGGCGTAAGACAACTAATTAAAATAGAACGAGCGAAAGTGAGATGAGTAAAAAACTGCTAATAAAAACCTGGGGCTGCCAGATGAATGAATACGATTCATCGAAAATGGCTGATCTGCTCAATGCAGCTAACGGCTATGAGCTAACGGAAGAGCCAGAAGAAGCAGACGTCTTATTACTGAATACCTGTTCTATTCGTGAAAAAGCCCAAGAAAAAGTATTCCACCAACTTGGGCGCTGGAAAACGCTAAAAGACAAAAAAGAAGGTGTCGTCATAGGTGTCGGTGGCTGTGTGGCAACGCAAGAAGGCGATCACATTCGTGAGCGTGCGCCATTCGTCGATGTTATTTTTGGCCCACAAACGCTGCACCGTCTGCCAGAAATGATCAAGCAGTCTCAGAGTGACGATGCGCCTGTGATGGACATTTCGTTCCCTGAAATTGAGAAATTCGACCGTTTACCGGAACCTAAAGCCGATGGCGTTACCGCGTTTGTGTCTATCATGGAAGGTTGCTCTAAGTACTGCACCTACTGTGTAGTTCCTTATACGCGTGGTGAAGAAGTCAGCCGCCCGATGGATGACGTACTGTATGAAATTGCCCAACTAGCGGAGCAAGGTGTACGTGAAGTCAACCTGTTGGGCCAAAACGTTAACGCGTATCGCGGTTTGACTTACGATGGTGAAATCTGCTCTTTTGCAGAATTATTAAGACTGGTTGCATCCATCGATGGTATCGATCGCATTCGCTTTACCACCAGTCACCCACTCGAGTTCACCGACGACATTATTGAAGTCTACGAAGACACCCCTGAACTGGTGAGTTTCTTACATCTACCGGTTCAAAGTGGTTCCGATCGTATCTTAACGATGATGAAGCGCCCTCATACTGCAATCGAATATAAGTCGATTATTCGCAAGCTTCGTAAAGCTCGTCCAGATATCCAGATCAGCTCTGACTTTATCGTAGGCTTCCCAGGCGAAACGGCGAATGACTTCCAAGATACCATGAAGCTTATCAAGGAAGTGGATTTCGACATGAGCTTTAGCTTTATTTACTCTCCTCGCCCGGGCACACCTGCAGCAGATTACCCGTGTGATACGCCGGAACAAGAGAAAAAAGAGCGCCTGTATGAGTTGCAACAAACCGTTAATGGCCAAGCAATGCGTTATTCTCGACTTATGCAGGGCACTGAACAGCGTATTTTGGTAGAAGGCCCATCGAAGAAAAACCTGATGGAGCTGCGTGGACGTACTGAAAATAACCGCGTGGTTAACTTTGAAGGACCAGCCGAATTGATTGGCCAATTTGTCGATGTCAAAATTGTCGACGTTTTCCCGAATTCACTTCGCGGAGAGCTGGTTCGAACTGAACAACAAATGAACCTTCGCGTTGTAACGTCGCCATCTGAAATGATGGATAAGACTCGTCGCGAAAATGAGCTAGGCGTCGCGACCTTTACACCTTAAGAGTCTGTACACGCACCACGCTCGTACTATAATGTCATTAGGTACCCGGTCGTTATCGGGTACCCGTAGTGACCGAACTGTGAGGCAACATTGAGCAATAAAATTGTGACTCTAGAGATCGCTCTAGAACCTTCCGATAACCGCAGGCTCGTCAGTCTTTGCGGCCCTTTTGACGATAATATCAAACACTTAGAGCGCCGTTTAGGTGTAGAAATCAACTATAGAAGTAACTTTTTCACTATCGTTGGTAAGCCCCACACCGCCGCTGCTACCCTAGATATTCTCAAATCCATTTACGTCGATACCGCTCCGATTCGCGGCAATATCCCCGATATCGAACCTGAGCAAATTCACCTTGCGATCAAGGAGTCAGGTGTTCTTGAACAGAGCTCTGAGTCCAACATCGAACATGGCAAGGAAGTGTTCATTAAAACCAAAAAAGGCGTCATCAAGCCCAGAACGCCCAACCAAGCTCAATACTTGGTCAATATGGTGACTCATGATATTAGCTTTGGTATCGGCCCTGCGGGTACAGGTAAGACCTATCTGGCCGTTGCAGCCGCTGTCGATGCACTAGAGCGCCAAGAAATTCGCCGTATTTTGCTAACACGCCCAGCCGTAGAAGCGGGTGAGAAACTCGGGTTCTTACCCGGTGATTTAAGCCAAAAAGTCGACCCTTATTTACGCCCACTGTATGACGCCCTGTTCGAAATGCTTGGTTTTGAGCGTGTCGAGAAACTGATAGAAAGAAACGTCATTGAAGTGGCACCACTGGCTTATATGCGTGGCCGAACCCTTAACGACGCCTTTATTATTCTTGATGAGAGCCAAAATACCACCGTCGAACAAATGAAAATGTTCCTGACTCGCATAGGCTTCAACTCTCGCGCGGTCATTACTGGTGACGTCACTCAAATTGACTTACCTCGCGGCGCTAAATCAGGGCTAAGGCACGCGATAGAAGTACTAAGCGAAGTAGATGAAATCAGCTTTAACTTCTTCCAGTCCGATGATGTGGTTCGTCACCCTGTGGTTGCGCGCATCGTCAATGCCTACGAGAAATGGGAAGCGCAAGATCAGAAAGAGCGCAAAGAATATGAAAAGCGTCGTCGCGAAGAACGAGAAGCAAAGCTACTCGAAAGCCAAAAAGCTGAGTTGCAAGTGACGCCTTCCATTTCTGAAACCAGCAAAGTTGAGTAAAGATGATGACAGTTGTACTTGATCTACAAATTGCTGTTGAAGAAGAAACAAATCTGCCCAGCGAGTCTCAATTTCACCAATGGCTCACCAATAGTTTGCAACATGGTCAACCGAATGCAGAAGTGACCATTCGTGTTGTCGACTCGCAAGAAAGCCACCAACTAAACCTTGAATACCGCGGAAAGGACAAGCCTACCAATGTCTTGTCTTTTCCTTTTGAATCACCGCCAGGCATAGAACTGGATCTATTAGGTGACTTGGTTATTTGTAAACAAGTGGTTGAAAGCGAATCAAAACAACAAGATAAGCCTCTTATCTCTCATTGGGCACACATGGTTGTACATGGTAGCCTACATCTGCTAGGTTATGATCATATCGAGGACGATGAAGCGGAACACATGGAGTCCCTCGAGACAGAGATTATGCAGCAACTAGGATTCGATGACCCCTACGCGGCTGAAAAGAGGTAGTGATCGATGGTTGTTTATCGATACACCACCAATGTGTGCTATCACACGTCTGATAGCGTGACTTAATAGATAAGCAATGAACGAAGAACATGCTCCCCCGCCCGCCGAGGGGAAAAAGGAAAAATCGGAAGGTCCGAGTCGGAAGTCATTTTTTGAACGCCTCGGCCAGTTATTTCAAGTAGACCCAAAAGATCGGCAAGAGCTGGTCGATGTCATTAGAGACTCAGAAGTCAACGAACTGATCGATCATGACACGCGCGATATGCTAGAAGGCGTCATGGCGATTTCTGAGAAACGCGTACGCGATATTATGATTCCTCGCTCTCAAATGGTCACCATCGATAAGTCCGACGATCTCAACAGCATCATCAGCCTCATCACTGATGCCCAACACTCAAGATACCCAGTAATCAGTGAAGACAAAGACCATGTCGAAGGCATTCTGCTTGCCAAAGATCTGCTCAGGTATCTCGGCTCTGATTGTGCTGATTTTGATATCGGCCAAGTTATCCGCTCCGCTGATGTCGTACCAGAAAGCAAGCGAGTAGATCGACTATTAAAAGAGTTCCGTGAGGAACGATATCACATGTCGATTGTCGTAGATGAGTTCGGGGGGGTTTCTGGGCTTGTGACCATCGAGGATATTCTCGAAGAAATCGTGGGTGAAATTGAAGACGAGTTCGACGATGAGGAAGAAATCGAAATTCGTAAGTTAAGCAAGCATACTTTTGCAGTCAAAGCCTTAACAACGATTGAAGAGTTCAATGAAACCTTTAGTACCAACTTTAGCGATGACGAAGTGGATACGGTTGGCGGTTTAGTCATGACCGCATTTGGCCATCTTCCCACCCGCGGTGAAGTGGTAGAAATAGAAAATTACAACTTTAAGGTCACTGCTGCCGATAATCGACGGGTAGTACAGCTTCAAGTTACAGTCCCTGACGAAGTGTCTCTTCCTGCTGCCGCAGGAGAGTAGAAATAATTAACTGGGACCATAGATCCGTACACAATGAAAAAAATTGCTCTTCGCCTGATGCGGCCCCTAGCGGCCGCACTTATTGGCGCGTCTACAACACTTGCCTTCGCTCCTTTTGATCTTTGGCCAGTTGCTTTAATCAGCCCAATATTATTTATCCTGCTCCTGCATAAACAAACCTCCAAGCAAGCGCTCGCTATTGGCTACGCATGGGGATTAGGTCAATTTGCCACGGGCATTAGCTGGGTGTATGTCAGCATTGCGACCTTCGGCGGTATGCCTTTGGCGGCAAATCTATTTTTGATGGGGTTACTGATTGCCTACTTGGCCATCTATAATGGCCTTTTTGCATGGAGCTTAAATAAATTTTTCCCCGCCTTCACGCTGTCGCGCTTTTTACTCGCCGCCCCTGCGTTATGGTTAGTCACAGATTGGCTACGCGGCTGGGTGTTAACCGGTTTCCCTTGGCTTTGGTTAGGTTACAGCCAAATTAGCTCGCCACTTGCGTCATTTGCACCTATCGGCGGCGTTGAAATGATTACCCTCGCCATCCTAATTTGTGCAGGTGCAACCTCGTTGGCAATTTTAGCTAAACGCTGGAATTTATTGCTTATCCCATTCGTGATCTTTGGCTTGGGATATGGACTAAAAAGTGTCAACTGGGTCACTCCTGCCCCTTCAACTGCCACTCACTTTGCATTAATCCAAGGTGACATCGCTCAAGCAAGTAAGTGGCAGCCGCAGAATCGTTGGCCAATCATCGACAAGTACACCAATTTAACGGAAAAAAATTGGGGGTCAGACATCGTCATTTGGTCAGAAGCGGCCATTCCAGCCCTTGAGTATGAAGTCAGTCCATTTTTGAAAGGCCTAGATGAAGCGGTTCGAAAACACGACTCAGCGCTGATAACCGGGGTTATCAATCGAACTCAATCAGGTAAATTCTACAATAGTATTTTGACCATTGGCAAAACTCCGTATGGCCCATATCGCTACGACCCAGCCAAGCGCTATCACAAGCATCATCTATTACCTTTTGGTGAATATGTGCCGTTTGAGAGCCTTCTAAGGCCTCTTGCGCCGTTTTTTGATTTACCCATGTCTTCGTTTAGCCCTGGTCCTTATATCCAACCAAACATTGTTGCGAACGGACGCTATTTTGCGCCAGCGCTCTGTTATGAAATTTTATTTGGTAACCAAGTCAGACAAAATGTCACACGTAAGACCGACTTTATCTTAACCATGTCTAATGACGCTTGGTTTGGCCATTCAATTGGACCACTGCAACACATGCAAATCGCTCAAATGAGAGCGCTAGAACTGGGTAAACCATTAATTCGTTCGACCAATAATGGCGTAACCGCAGTGACTAACTATAAAGGGCAAATCATGGCTAAGTTACCAAGCTTTGAAGTTGGCGTGTTGAAAGCAACGGTGACCTCCACCAAAGGAGAAACCCCCTATTGGTATCTAGGCTCATACCCACTTTACGCATGGGCTGTACTGTGTTTGCTGCTATCAATCTGCTGGCAACGTAAACGTCGCAGTCAGAAATAGCCTTGAAAACGTATGAGAGAACTAGGGCCAAGAGGCCCTAGTTTATTTCGCTTTAGGGTTTGAGCAGTTGGCGACTAAACTCTTTCTTGCCGCACTTGATGCAAGGAATAATCTCCGTGGGATGAGTATATTCTGTTTTATGGCCGCAATTTTCACAAACTAGCACACCTAAACCAATAATTTCTCCAGCCTCATAAAGCCCCTGATGTTCCAAATCTGAAAACAATTCCACCCACTCGACTTTTGTTCTGTCCGTGATATCCAGTAAGCCTTGCCATATAGAGTCTCGAATCATGAGGTAAAATGGCCCGTTTTTGCCTTCTTCATAATTGTCGGAGAACTCTTTCAGGTCTGACTTAATGTAGGCTGAAATTAAGGCCAGCTCGTCTTTCGTCATGTCGTTGGCGGCATGCATTACCTTCCCTGAAGTTTCCAACACTCTTACCACCTCTTCAGGGCTATGTTTCAGTGTTTCCAGCACTTCTTTGAACATATGTTCATAACCAGCTTTGCGCTTTGGCATTCACTAACCTCCTTCAAGATAGATTGGCTATTGTTGTGCACCTCGGCTTTAGGTATTCTATGTCGATCAATGGATCTGTGACCATACAGATCTCACAAATTCCAAGATAACCGGATATCATCGATGCAAGACCAATATAACCCGCAAGACATTGAACAGAAAGTTCAGCAGCACTGGGACAACAACAATACCTTTGTTGTAAGTGAAGACCCAAATAAAGAAAAATTCTACTGTCTCTCTATGTTCCCTTACCCAAGTGGTCGACTCCACATGGGACATGTGCGTAATTACACTATCGGTGATGTCATTTCTCGTTTTCAGCGCCTACAAGGTAAAAATGTCATGCAGCCGATCGGCTGGGATGCGTTTGGTTTACCTGCAGAAAATGCCGCAGTCAAAAACAATACTGCGCCTGCGCCATGGACTTATGAAAACATTGAGTACATGAAAAACCAGCTGAAACTGCTTGGATTTGGCTATGACTGGAGCCGTGAGTTCGCCACTTGTACTCCTGAATACTATCGCTGGGAACAAGAATTTTTCACTAAGCTGTATGAAAAAGGTTTAGTGTACAAAAAAACCTCTTCGGTAAACTGGTGTCCGAACGATCAAACCGTATTGGCCAATGAGCAAGTTGAAGATGGCTGTTGCTGGCGTTGTGATACCCCAGTAGAGCAAAAAGAGATCCCACAATGGTTCATTAAAATCACCGCTTATGCGCAAGAGCTTTTAGATGATCTCGATAATCTTGAAGGCTGGCCTGAAATGGTGAAAACCATGCAGCGCAACTGGATTGGTCGCTCTGAAGGGGTTGAACTGAGCTTTGCCGTAGCGGGTCAAAAAGACCTCGAGGTATACACCACCCGCCCAGATACGCTAATGGGCGTGACTTATACCGGTATCGCTGCAGGCCACCCATTGGCAGAAATTGCTGCGCAAAACAACCCTGAGCTTGCCGCCTTTATTGAAGAGTGCAAGAACACCAAGGTAGCAGAGGCTGAGCTCGCTACAATGGAAAAGAAAGGCATGGATACTGGCCTCAAAGCCATTCACCCATTAACGGGCAAAGAAGTGCCTATCTATGTCGCGAACTTCGTATTGATGGACTACGGTACTGGCGCGGTGATGGCAGTCCCTGCGCACGACCAACGAGATTACGAGTTTGCCACTAAATACGGTTTGGATATCACACCCGTTATCAACCCAGCTGATGGAAGTGAATTAGATATCTCTGAGGCGGCCTACACAGAAAAAGGGACCTTGTTTAATTCTGGCGAGTTTGACGGATTAGAATTCAAAGCTGCATTTGATGCTATCGCAGCGAAACTGGAATCGCTCGGTAAAGGTAAGAAGACCGTTAACTTCCGTCTACGTGACTGGGGAGTATCTCGCCAGCGTTATTGGGGTGCGCCTATTCCAATGGTCACGACCGAAGATGGTGAAGTGCACCCAGTGCCAGCAGAGCAGTTGCCTGTTATTTTGCCTGAAGATGTCGTGATGGATGGCGTTACTAGCCCAATCAAAGCAGACAAAGAGTGGGCGAAAACCACATTCAACGGTGAGCCTGCCCTTCGCGAAACCGATACTTTTGATACCTTTATGGAGTCGTCTTGGTATTACGCTCGTTACTGCTCACCGCAAGCCGATGACACCCTAGATCCAGAAAAGGCGAACTACTGGCTACCTGTTGATCAATACATTGGTGGTATTGAGCATGCCTGTATGCACCTTTTGTATTCTCGATTCTTCCACAAGTTGCTACGTGATGCAGGCTACGTCACATCAGACGAACCATTCAAGAAGCTGCTTTGCCAAGGCATGGTACTAGCTGATGCTTTCTTCCACACCAATGAGAAAGGCACCAAAGAGTGGGTTGCACCAACAGACGTAAAAGTTGAGCGCGACGGCAAAGGCCGAATCAGTTCAGCAACAGATAACCAAGGTCGCAACGTTGAGCACTCAGGCATGATCAAAATGTCTAAGTCGAAAAACAATGGTATCGACCCACAAGAAATGGTCGACAAATACGGTGCCGATACGGTTCGTCTGTTTATGATGTTCGCCTCACCGGCAGACATGACACTTGAGTGGCAAGAATCAGGTGTTGAAGGCGCTAACCGATTCCTAAAACGTGTCTGGAAGCTAGTAAAAGAGCACACAGACAAAGGTGAAACAAATGCACTAGATGTGGCTAAACTTTCTACACAGCAAAAATCGCTGCGTCGCGATGTTCACAAGACCATTGCTAAGGTCACTGATGACGTTGCTCGTCGTCAAACCTTTAACACCGCTATTGCGGCTATCATGGAGCTAATGAACAAACTTGCCAAAGCACCACAAAGTGATGAGCAAGATCGTGCCATTCTCGATGAAGCCTTGAAAGCGATTGTTGCAATGCTTTATCCCATCACTCCTCATGTATGTTTTGAGATGTGGAATGCATTGGGTGAAGAAAACGTCGACAACGCAACCTGGCCACAACACGATGAGGCCGCTTTAGTTGAAGATGAAAAGCTCATCGTCGTGCAAGTAAACGGTAAACTGCGCGCCAAGCTCACCGTCGCAGCAGATGCCGCTAAAGAACAAGTGGAAGAACTTGGCCTTGGCGACGAAAACGTACGCAAATTCACTGATGGAAAAACTATCCGCAAGGTGATTTACGTCCCAGGTAAACTATTGAATATCGTTGCGAACTAATATAGAACGAATATAATTTTTTATAGTCCAACAGGGTGGTCAATTAGCCACCCTGTTTATTTGTCTTATCACTTTTGCCTAAAGCTTTACCAAAAGAGTGATAAGACAAATACGTTCAGCATAAAGAGAGTCTATTACTGATGCGCCTGAAGCCTTATTTTAAATTTGTAACCGTCTTATTTTCTGCGCTTTTACTGTCCGCTTGTGGTTTTCACCTGCGTGGTGATTACTCTGTTCCTGCTGAACTGAGCAAAATGTCCGTAACAAGTTATGACCAATACAGTGTGCTGACTCGCGATGTGAAAAACCAACTGCGTTTGAGCAAGGTTGACTTAGTAGCACCAGCAAAAGATATTCCGAACCTCTATATCATGAGTGAAAGCACCGGAACCACAACGCTATCGCTGTACCAAAATACTCAAACGGCTGAACAGCAATTGAAAATAACTGTCTCCTATCAGGTAACAATCCCTGACCTTGGCTCGAAAGTCTTTACCACGACCGTGACTCGCACTTACCTTGCTAACTCATTAGCCGCTTTAGCGAAATCGGTAGAAGTCGACATGTTAGAAAACGAGATGAGAAAGACCGCAGCGGAGCGCATCCTCACTCAAATGTCCCGACTCAAAGCCAATATTAGAGCGGGCTCAATGACGCTGACTGATGATGGTGAAGACGCAGCACAATCTGTGCCAGCTAGCGAGACCAATTCGGCAATTCAGGCTGAAGGCCAAACCACGACAACCAGTGAGACAAACTCTCAACCTTCGGCTCAGTAGGTCAGTCAATGAGAGTATTTGCCGACAGGCTCGTAGAACATGTAGCCAAACAGCTTGAGCCTGTCTTCTTAATCTTTGGTAATGAACCGCTTCTGATCACCGAATCGCAACAAGTGATTGCTCAGCAAGCAAAACAACAAGGTTATGATGAGCACTTCAAGTTTGCCATCAGTGACTCAACCCATTGGCCAGAGATACACGATTGCTTTATCTCGATGAGTCTATTTGGCGGCAAAAAAGTAGTCGAGTTATTGCTGCCAGAATCTGGCGTTAATGCATCAATCAGCAAAGAGTTGATAGCACTGCAAGAGATGCTCAACCCAGACGTACTCTTGGTGATCGTGGGTGGAAAACTGACTAAGGCTCAAGAAAACAGCAAGTGGTTTAAGAGTTTACATGCCATTGGTTGCTGGGTGACTTGCTTGTCACCAGATGTCAGTCGCCTGCCTCAATTTGTTCAGCTACGTTGCCGTAAGTTAGGCTTATCACCCGATGCAGAAGCCATACAAATGCTGTCTCAATGGCATGAAGGCAACCTGTCGGCCTTAGTTCAGAGTTTGGAAAAGCTTGCACTGAACTACCCTGATGGACAGCTTAATTTGGTGCGATTGGGAGCATCGCTAAGTCGCCACAACCATTTCAATGCCTTTCATTGGATAGATGCCATGCTGGCAGGAAAAGCCAATCGTTGCCAAAAAATCTTAAGTCAACTACAGGCTGAAGGCATTGAGCCAGTTATCCTTTTACGCACCATACAAAAAGAACTCGTTTTACTTGCAAAGATGCTAGAAGCGCTGCAAGTATCAAATCTTAACCAAGTATTTAGTCAGCATAAAATATGGCAGTCAAAGAAACCACTCTATAGCGCTGCCTTAGCTCGATTATCAAAACCAAAAGTAAACCAAGCTGTCAAAACACTTGCTTTCATTGAGCTGCAATCCAAGACTGATTTCAATTTTTCCGCATGGGCTTGGCTACAACAACTATCCATTCAGCTTTGTACCGACGCAGATAACCTCCCCTTCGTACCCGCAAAAGCATGATATACTGCTTGACGATATTATCCCTTTTTACCATTTAAGGATTTTCCATTGCAACAAAACGAACTTACCCTGTTTTTGGCCGATAAAGCCGATGACATGAAAGCACAAAACATCATCACCATTGACGTTCAAGGTAAATCCAGCGTCACCGACTATATGATCATATGCACTGGCACTTCTAAGCGTCACGTCAACTCCATTGCAGAGCACGTTGCATCAGAGATCAAAAAAGCAGGAATGGAGCCCATCGGTATTGACGGTGAAGCAGAAGGTGAATGGGTGGTGGTTGATATGGGAAGCAGCATGCTACATGTCATGCAAGATGAACAGCGAGCACTCTATCAGCTAGAAAAGCTTTGGGGCTGATATGAAAATTCAGCTCATCGCCGTTGGAACAAAAATGCCCAAGTGGGTAGAAGAAGGATTTCAAGAATACCGCCGACGCTTCCCTGCCGACATGCCTCTAGAGTTGGTGGAAATTCCCGCTGGAAAGCGAGGCAAAAACGCCGACATTGCAAGAATTTTGCAAAAAGAAGGCGAAGCCATGTTGGCAGCCGTGCCAAAGGGGAATCGAATTGTTACCCTCGACATCCCAGGCAAACGATGGAACACAGAACAATTAGCCGAGCAGCTAGAAGCATGGAAATTGGATGCTCGCAGCGTTTCAATTCTCATTGGTGGCCCCGAAGGACTTGCACCTGCTTGTAAAGCTGCGGCAGATCAAAGTTGGTCACTCTCACCTTTGACTCTTCCTCATCCTCTTGTAAGAGTGATAATGGCAGAGAGCCTTTATAGAGCTTGGAGTATCACCGCGAATCACCCGTATCATCGAGAATAAGTATTTATGTTACGCAAGCGCAGTCAAATAAGGGATTATAAAGCAGAAGCACGACTATTTAAGTTTCGCGCATTGGCTGCATTTTTGGGCATCGTGTTTCTACTAGGTTTACTCATCGTCAACCTCTATAGTTTGCAAGTCAAAGGCTTTCAAGACTATCAAACTCGCTCAAATGACAACCGAATTCAAATTGTACCTATCGCGCCAACTCGTGGGCTGATCTACGATAGAAACGGGGTCATTCTAGCCGAAAACCGGCCTGTGTTTGATCTCGAAATCACGCCTGAAGAAGTCAAAAACATGGATGACACCATTGCGCGCTTGCGTAAGATTTTGGTGATCACACCCGATCAGGTTGAAGACTTCAAAAAAGAGCTCAGACAAACTCGGCGATTTAAATCCATACCTATCCTCACTCACTTAACACCAGAACAAGTGGCAATATTTTCAGTCAAACAGCATGCTTTTCCTGGCGTAACAGTCAATGCAAGCCTGACTCGATTTTATCCATATAGTGACGTACTCACCCATACCATCGGCTATGTGTCCCGCATCAATGACAGAGATCTGCAACGCCTGGCCAACGAAGGTAAAGAGTCTAACTATCAAGCCTCTCGTTTCATTGGCAAAATCGGTATAGAACGCTACTACGAAGATTTGCTACATGGTACTGCTGGATATCAAGAAGTTGAGGTTAACAGCCGAGGGCGCATCATTCGTAGGCTCAAATATGTCCCTCCTATTCCGGGCAAAGACATCGTTTTAAACCTGGATATTAAGCTTCAAGAGTACGTCTATAAGCTCCTTAAAGGGCGACGTGGCAGTGCCGTTGTGCTCGATCCCAAAGACGATGGTATTTTGGCCATGGTATCAAGTCCAAGCTATGATCCAAACGCCTTTGTTCGAGGAATATCGAGCCGAGATTATCGCGATTTACTGCAAGATAAAAATCGCCCTCTTGTTAACAGAGCGACATTGGGGATATATCCGCCGGCTTCCACCATCAAACCTTTTATGGCCATTGCCGCTTTAAAAGAAGGAATCATCACACCCAATACCACGCGTAACGACCCAGGGTATTGGCGTATTCCGAATTCTAAGACAAAAAAAATCTACCGAGATTGGAAACGATGGGGCCATGGCGTTGTCAACGTATCTAAGGCCATTGAGGAATCCGTTGATACCTTCTTTTATCAAGTGGCCTACGATATGGGTATCGATGATATTTCGCGCTGGATGAAACTGTTTGGCTTTGGCGAATACACTGGAGTAGATATACACGAAGAAAGCAAGGCCAACATGCCAACGAGAGAGTGGAAGCGCTTACGCCATAAAACACCTTGGTATGAAGGTGATACGATTCCTGTTGGGATTGGCCAAGGCTACTGGACGGCAACGCCCATTCAAATCGCCAAGGCGACCTCTGTCCTCGTCAATCACGGTAAAGTCATTTCGCCACATTTGCTTCGTGCTACCATCAATAGTGGAGACAGTTTCGACAATCAGATCCTAAAAAATTACCCGAGTTCTCCGAACTCAATTAACAACGTACCTGAACGTTTCTGGAACCTAACTTTGGATGGCATGAGGTTGGTGAACAACGGTAAAACAGGTACTGCCCGGCACTATTTCAAAAATACCAAATACATTAGTGGAGGAAAGTCCGGCACGGCACAAGTCTTCGGTTTGAGCGAAGGCCAAGACTACAATGCGGAAGAAATTGCTGAGCACTTAAGAGATCACGCTTTATTTACCGCTTTTGCCCCTTATAACAACCCCCGCTTTATTGTCACCGTTGTGCTTGAAAACGCCGGGGGTGGCTCTAGCCAAGGGGGCTCCTTTGTTCGAAAAGTTCTTGATTACGCCCTAGTTGGCGAGAAAAACGAGGTAAAGAAGTAATGGATCTAGATCCTTCAACAGGTCAAAACCGAGCCTTTTTAGAGCGGTTTCATATTGATCTGCCATTGGTACTTGGCTTGCTCTTAATTATGGGGTTTGCACTCATCGTGATGTACAGTGCAAGTGGTCAAAGTATGCAAGTTACTGAAAGGCAAGCGGTTCGTATGCTGCTCTCTTTTGGTATTATGATCGCCGTTGCACAAATTCCTCCTAGAACCTATGAAATGTTAGCGCCGCTACTGTATGCCGTCGGCATCTTACTGTTATTCGGCGTTTTGTTCTTTGGTGAAACCTCTTTGGGTGCAAAACGCTGGCTTGATATCGGATTTATTCGCTTTCAGCCTTCGGAATTACTGAAGATTGCTGTGCCTCTTATGGTGGCTCGTTTCATCGGTAAACGTCAGTTACCCCCTAATTTTCTCACCATTATCATCTCTTTGGTCATGGTGTTCATTCCTACCGTCCTGATCGCTAAGCAACCAGATTTAGGTACGTCCATTCTCATTGCCGCATCTGGTATCTTTGTTATCTTCCTTGCTGGCATTAGTTGGAAATACATCGCTGCTGCCTGCGTTGCACTGGCCGGTTTTCTGCCTGTCCTTTGGTTTTTCTTAATGAAGCCTTATCAAAAGCTGAGGGTAATGACACTGTTTAATCCAGAGTCCGATCCCCTTGGAGCGGGCTATCACATCATTCAAAGTAAAATCGCAATCGGCTCTGGTGGCCTTCTGGGTAAAGGCTGGCTACATGGTACCCAGTCGCAACTAGAGTTTGTCCCAGAAAGGCACACTGACTTTATTTTTGCTGTGATTGCTGAAGAATGGGGGTTAATAGGAAGTCTTGCCCTGCTAGCGGCTTACCTCTTTGTCATCGGGCGCGGTTTGTATCTGGCGAGCAATTCGCAAACCGCATTTGGTCGTATGATGGCAGGAAGTCTGACATTGAGTTTCTTTATTTATGTGTTCGTTAATATGGGAATGGTAAGTGGAATTTTACCTGTTGTTGGCGTACCTCTTCCTTTAGTTAGCTATGGTGGTACTTCTATGCTCACCATTATGGCTGGATTTGGCATGATCATGTCCATTCATACCCACAGAAAAGCATTCTCGAAGGCGAACTAACGAATGAATAAAAATTGGATGGCTTTGCTCGCTGTTGGCACTATCTTGTCCGGATGTTCCTCATCCGGTCGCTACAGTATGTCAAATGATGTCGCACCTAAACAACCCATATCCACATCACATATTGAAAATGCGGTTCCGCAATATGAACCGTACAGCGTGTCTGGTAACAAGGACTATACCGTATTAGGTCACCGATACCACATCATCACAGATCCGCAAGGCTTTACCCAAAAAGGCCAAGCTTCTTGGTATGGGAAAAAGTTTCATGGGCATAAGACCTCCAATGGTGAGGTATATGATATGTATTCTATGACAGCAGCCCACAAAACCTTGCCGATTCCATGTTATGTTGAAGTCAGAAACCTAGACAATGGTAAAACAGCAATTGTTCGCGTCAATGACCGAGGGCCATTTCATCAAGGCCGTATCATCGACTTAAGCTATGCCGCCGCAAGCAAGCTGGGTGTGATAAAAACGGGCACGGCAAATGTAGAAATCAAGTTTATTAGTGTCGCTCGGCCAACAGAAAAGCATAAAACGGCGTCGCTGCCCACTTATGCAATCCAAGTTGCTTCTTCTAGTAACGAAGGGCGCTCAAAAAGTTTAGCGAAAAACCTGAGCGATAAACTGTCTGTTGGCAGCTACATCAATAGCAATAAAGGCGTTTATCGCATATATTTAGGTCCATTCAAGGATTACTCATCAACACAAAAGGCGTTAAGTAAAGTAAAAACACTGGGTTACTCAACCGCATTTATTAGAAAACAAACGATGACTCGTTAAGGCCAGTTCATCTTTCGAAGTTGTACAACTAGGACAACCGACTTTGTCGATTACTTGGATGTGAAAAATAATTGTACTGACATGAAAAAATATACTCTCACTCATCTATTACCTTCTTTGGTCGCCATTTTTGTCGCGACTTTTGCTATTTTTCCAAGCTACGCAGCCCCTGTCATCATTCCCGATGCACCCGACATCGCTGCAAAAGGCTATGTACTGATGGATTACAACTCTGGAAAAGTACTAGCCGAAAGCAACATGAACCTCAAGTTGCACCCAGCCAGTTTAACCAAGATGTTAACAAGCTACGTGATTGGACAAGAAATCAAGCACGGTAATATTCACCGAACGGATCAAGTGACCATCAGCAAAGACGCGTGGGCGAAAAACTTTCCTGACTCTTCGAAAATGTTCATTGAGGTCGGAACGAAAGTGTCCGTCGCCGATCTCAATAAAGGCATCATCATAGACTCAGGAAACGATGCATGTGTGGCTATGGCTCAGTATATTGCAGGATCTCAAGGTGCGTTCGTTGATTTAATGAACTCTTGGGCACAAAAAATTGGCATGAAGGATTCACACTTCACTAACGTTCATGGCTTAGACAATCCAGATCTGTATACCACTCCCTACGATATGGCGCTGTTGGCACAGGCACTGATTCGTGACGTACCAGATGAGTATAAAATCTACGCGCAGAAAAAGTTCACCTACAACGGGATCACCCAATATAACCGCAACAGTTTGTTGTGGGACACCAGCTTAAATGTCGACGGCATCAAAACTGGCCACACGAATAATGCTGGATACAATTTAGTGACATCCGCGACCCAAGGCGGCATGCGTTTAATCAGCGTCGTCATGGGGGCCAAAAGTGCCAATGCTCGTGTTGCAGAAAGTAAAAAGCTTCTAACCTACGGGTTTCGTTTTTTTGAAACCGTCGAGCCGCATAAAGCTGGAGAAACCTTTATCAAGGATAAAGTGTGGATGGGAGATAAAGACACCGTTGATCTTGGTGTCAACGAAAACACCTTCGTGACCTTGCCAAGAGGAGATGCGAAAAACCTCACCGCCAGTTTTGTTCTAGAAAAGGCGCTGGAAGCCCCTTTGAAAAAAGGTGAAGTGGTCGGCAAACTCTTTTATCAGCTAAATGGCAAAGATATTGCCCAATACCCATTGGTGGCATTGGATAATGTCCAACAAGGCGGATTCTTTAGTCGACTGTGGGACCACATCGTACTATTTCTTAAAGGGCTGTTTTAGCCGTTATCTCCCCCTTGAGCTTGAGGGCGTTTAGCAGTACTATTGCCACCCTTGCTATTACTGATATTGTTGGAGCCTCTATAATGTTAAACATTAATTCAGACGCTAAATTAAAAGACTTACTCGAGTTTCCTTGCTCGTTTACCTACAAAGTGATGGGGCACGCAAAGCCTGATCTCACAGAAAAGGTCTTAGAAGTTATCCAACGTCATGCACCAGGCAGCTATAGCCCAACGCTTAAGCCAAGTGCTAAAGGCAACTATCACTCAGTATCAGTGAATATTACGGCAACCTCTATTGAGCAAGTAGAAACCTTGTACAAAGAGCTTGGTGAGATTGATATTGTCCGTATGGTACTCTAAAGCTAAGCGCTTAGTATTGTCATTCCAGTTTACGAAAAACCCACTTTCTACAGTGGGTTTTTTATTGCCACTTTTTGTTCATTCACGAAATTCATTCTATTTCATAGCAAAATATCACGTTTCCTTTAAGGGATAAGCGCTTTCCATATAAAAATAAACACCTATGCATCAGAAAATAAAATATTCTACTAACACAATTAAAACATCCAAAATGATAGAATTATTCATTTAATAACAATAGGTTAATTAGTCATGCACTTAGACGCTGGTCAGTTTGGTTTTCTCACTTATCAACGCTTAATATCATCCAACATTGATATGACCGATCTCATGTCATGCTCTGCATTTATCGTAACTTGTGACACAGGCGTATTTGCTTATCATATTAATACCGGAAGCGTTGGCCAAACAGTGGTCAAGGATATTCGAAATACCTTTAGATCATCATCAAGGTATCAGCAAGCCGAGTCACCCATTCCTCTTGCCGCTTATCTATTTTACCCAGCGACGGATTACGGAGCAAAAAACAGCAGACGTTGTATGAAAGATACAGAAAGGCTTACCAGGCTAATCAATGAATTTAACCCACAATGTTCATTCGCAACGTTCGATTTAAAGCAAAATGAAAGCATTGTGATGGTGAGAACAAATGACATTGTCTATTCGTTTAATCCGCTGACAACAATTGGCTTTAACAACCCGGCGGCCATTCTAGCAAGCCAATCGAGTACAACCTCAAGAAATGGATATCAGCGACTGAGCGATGGTTCTCGATCCCGCAGTCGAAGCCAATGCCCCAAGTGCCAATGCACCATCTTATAAACTGTATGTAAGACGTTGTCTAGGTTGATCCTCCACGTAGAAACTCGCATCTTTAGGTTACTTGGGTATAATATGCGATCTCTATTGTCTTATTGGTAAGAGTATGCAAGACCAACTTATTGTGAAAAAACTCGGCAGGCAAGACTACCTTCCCGTATGGCAAGCAATGCACGAGTTCACCGACAATCGTAATGAAGATAGTTTGGATGAAATATGGTTAGTTGAGCATAATCCAGTCTTTACTCAAGGCCAGGCGGGAAAAGCGGAGCATCTGCTTTCTCCAGGTGATATTCCTGTTGTTCAAAGTGATCGTGGCGGTCAGGTAACCTACCATGGGCCTGGACAACTTGTCGCTTACTTTTTAATTAACCTAAGACGAAAGAAGTTAGGTGTCAGAGACTTAGTGACTCATATTGAAAACATCGTAATTAATACGCTTAAGTCTTATAATATCGCCTCTAGTGCACGACCCGACGCCCCTGGTGTTTACGTCGACAATAAGAAAATTTGTTCATTGGGGCTACGCATCCGCAAAGGCTGTTCATTTCATGGTCTTGCTCTAAATGTCAACATGGACCTTTCTCCTTTTCAAAGAATTAACCCCTGTGGTTATGAAGGAATGGAAATGGTTCAAGTAAGCCAACTTAATGGCCCAGATTCGTTAGAAGCTGTCGAGCAACAGCTAATACAAGAGCTCGTATCATTGCTCAACTACGAGCACATTGAATTTATTACAGAAGCAGTTAATCATGAGTAAACCAATCCAGATGGAAAAAGGCGTTAAATACCGCGACGCCGATAAAATGGCTCTCATTCCAACTAAGAATATGCCAGTAGAGCAAAAAGAAATTCTTCGTAAGCCGGAATGGATGAAAATTAAACTTCCAGCAGATAGCCAACGTATTCAAGATATTAAATCTGCAATGCGTAAAAATAACCTTCACTCTGTATGTGAAGAAGCTTCTTGCCCAAACCTTGCCGAGTGTTTTAATCACGGAACGGCAACCTTTATGATCTTGGGTGCAATTTGTACAAGGCGCTGCCCTTTCTGTGATGTTGCTCATGGCCGTCCACTTCCTGTAGAACAGGGAGAGCCACAAAAACTGGCTCAAACCATCAAAGATATGAAGCTTAAGTATGTCGTTATCACCTCTGTGGACCGTGACGATTTAAGGGATGGCGGTGCTGAGCATTTTGCTGACTGTAATAAAGCCATTCGTGAACTAAACCCTGAGATTCGTATTGAAACCTTAGTCCCAGATTTTCGTGGTCGGATGGATACGGCACTTGAGCTGTTAAAAGACAACCCACCAGATGTCTTTAACCACAACTTGGAAACGGCACCACGCTTGTATCGTAAAGCAAGACCCGGTGCCAACTACAAATGGTCACTGCAACTGTTGAAGAAGTTTAAAGAACAGCATCCAGATGTACCGACTAAGTCTGGGTTAATGATGGGACTGGGCGAAACAAAAGAAGAAATCGTCGAAGTGCTAAAAGATTTGCGTGAACACGGTGTCACTATGCTGACCCTCGGACAATATCTTGCACCAAGCCGACACCACTTGCCCGTTGAACGCTACGTACCACCTGCTGAGTTTGAAGAATTAAAGCAAATTGCCTTAGATCTTGGCTTTACTCACGCAGCGTGTGGCCCATTTGTGCGCTCTTCATACCACGCTGATTTACAAGCCAAAGGTGTTGAAATCAAGTAAGCCAGCTTGCTTTTAGTAAAGTAAACTCAGTTAACAGACACCTCACAGAAGCCACATTCGTGGCTTCTTCAGTTCAAAAAAGTTTAAATTGCCACCCTCGCGCCTTGAATATATTCATATTGTTCTATACGCTAAGCTAAACATAACCTACAAAACATAAGCTAAGGATTAGCGATGAAACGAATTGGATTTTTCGCCGTCATCTTCTCAGCGCTACTCGCTGGGTGTGCCTCTAACACCCAACAAGACAACTATCGTGAAGCCTCTTTTGAGCTGTGCAATACCAAAGTCGATGTGTATTCTGTGAGTGAAGACGGCAGAGTGAGAATAATTTGTTCCGATGGTTCTAAGTTTGCCCTTAAAAGCGAACAAACCTTGGTCGTCATGAAAGACATTAACGTTGAATACTGTGACGGTGAAGGGTTAGGCAAGTTTAACGAAAGCCGTAAATATTACACCTTTAGCTGTAAATCAGGCACTTTGTTAAGCATAAACAAATAATTCCCACACTGATTCAATCTATGACTCTGGTTAGCATTCATAGCTAACCAGCTAGCATCTTTCTCTACTTTCTATATTGCTGAGAAAATAATTTACTATTCAGCCTCACTCTTTATTTACCCTCAAATTCCCTTTTAAACAACTAATTACCGACCATTCATTCAACATTAGTCTTTAGTCGGTCTGTCTAGGTAAGGAGAAAGTTGTTGTCTATATCACCGCGCTGTATTACCATACTAACACAGTAAAACAGACGGCATTTAAAATAGTGAAAGAAACCGACAAACTGGCAGATGAGCTGTACACCGCTATCACCCAATTACAATCTGCAGAAGAAGCCAAACTATTTTTCGCTGACCTTTGTACTCCGCAAGAAATCCATGGCATGGCGGAAAGATGGCGCATTGCGATATACCTCAAGCAAGACATGTCTTATCGTGAAATTTCAGCCAAAACTGGAGTGAGTGTTACAACCGTTGGGCGCGTCGCCCGAGCGCTAAACTATGGTGACGGTGGCTACGAACTGCTACTGAATCGTACCGAGCATCTGCACACAGAGCAAAAATCCTAGTTAGTTTTAAGCAGACACAACATCTTCAAGATCAACAATATTTTAATTAAGCAAATCACGGAATGAATGGCGCAAGCCGACTTTAGCCTAGAGTGGCCAAACCTTAGTGGTAGTGATTACATGATTACAAATCGTAAAAATAAAAAAGCGCTCAGTGTTTTTTCCCTTGTCATGATCAACGTGATCGCAGTTGATAGTTTGCGCTCACTCCCCATCAGCGCTGAGTACGGCCTCTCACTGGTTTTTTACTATATTGCAGGTGCACTGTTTTTCATGATTCCAAGTGCATTAGCGGCCGCAGACATGTCGACTGGTTGGCCAAAAAATGGTGGTATTTATGTGTGGGTTCGAGAAGCATTTGGCAAAAAAGCTGCCTTTATCGTGGCATGGATACTTTGGCTATATAACATCATCTGGTTCCCCACCATCTTATCTTTCTTGGCATCAACGCTTTTCTACATTATTAACCCAAGCCTTGCGACAGATAAAAGCATGATTTTCATTGCGATAACCATCATGTTCTGGCTTGCAACACTGGCCAATTGTTTCGGCATGAAAGTATCTGGTTTTATCAGCACTCTTGGCTCTATTTTCGGCACTATCTTGCCTATGCTACTGATTATCGTGTTAGCCATTGGTTGGGTAGTGGCAGGCAAACCCATCGCGATTAACCTTGGTTGGCACAATGCGCTCCCCGATCTGAGTAGCCTTAATAATCTCGCCATTCTTTCTGGCATGCTGTTTGGCCTAGTGGGTATGGAAATGTCAGCCATTCACGCTCAAGATGTTGAAAACCCAAAAAAAGATTACCCAAAAGCTCTACTGTACTCTACGGTTCTTATCCTATTTTGCTCAATCCTTGGCTCGCTAGCAGTCGCTATTGTGATTCCTCAAGATAAAATCAATTTATCTTCTGCAGTAATCACCTCGTTTTCGATTTTCTTTGCCAGCTACAAGATGTCATGGATGATGCCCATCATTATGGGATGCATCATTCTTGGCGGCTTTTCTGGGGTCTCTGCTTGGATTTTGGGCCCGGGCAAGTGTATTCGCCAAGCCAGTGAAGATGGCAGCGCACCAAAGTTTTTGGCCAAAAGCACGAAAAATGGTGCACCAATCGCTATTCTAATGGTGCAGGGAGTTATCTTTACTCTCCTTGCTATGTTGTTCCTTTACTTCCCTGGGTTCAACGCATCGTACTGGCTACTGTCTGCAATGACAGCTCAGCTCTCGGTCATATTCTATATGTTTTTGTTTGCCGCGTTAATCAAGCTCAAAGTCTCCAAACCTGATGTGCCAAGAGGCTACTCTATTCCTGGTGGCATTGTTGGAGCAAGCATCGTGGGCGGCATTGGTATCATTACTTGTCTGTTCGTACTGATACTAGGATTCTTGCCACCTTCGCAAATTACTATCATGAGTAAAACAGCCTACGAACTCATTTTAATTGGCGGTACTGTATTAGTCTGCATTATCCCTGTTTTGCTTCCTTCAGCAGAATCAAGAGCTAAGAAAAATGCATTGAAAGCCTAAGAAGTCAATGCGGATAACACAAATAAGAAAAGGCGAGCAACTCCATTGCTCGCCTTTCACAATATAAGCGAATATTACGCGTAAACAGGCAGACGTTTACAAATTTCTAGGACTTTTGCTTTTGTTGCCTCAATCACTTTTGCGTCATTAGCATTATCTAAAACATCGCACATCCAGTTCGCGAGCTCTTTGGCATCGTTTACTGAAAAACCGCGACGAGTAATGGCAGGCGTACCTACACGAATACCAGATGTGACAAATGGACTGCGTGGATCGTTCGGTACCGAGTTTTTGTTCACGGTAATGTTGGCTGAGCCAAGGGCAGCATCCGCTTCTTTGCCCGTGATACCTTTATCAATCAAATCGACCAGGAACAAGTGGTTTTCTGTTGAGTTTGATACGATCTTATAACCGCGATCTTGGAACTGAGCCACCATGGCTTTGGCATTTTCAACAACACGCGTTTGGTAGTCTTTGAATTCAGGCTCCATTGCCTCTTTAAATGCCACCGCTTTTGCTGCGATAACATGCATTAGTGGGCCCCCCTGTCCACCTGGGAAGACGGCAGAATTTAGCTTCTTATACATGTCTTCGCCGGCGTTAGATAGGATTAAACCACCACGTGGACCCGCCAGTGTTTTGTGTGTCGTTGTGGTTACCACATGCGCGTGAGGCACTGGCGTTGGATAAACACCAGCGGCAATTAAACCCGCGACGTGAGCCATGTCCACGAATAGGAACGCATCCACCTTATCGGCAATTTCACGCATGCGCGCCCAATCCACCACTTGAGAGTAAGCAGAGAAGCCACCGATGATCATTTTCGGTTTGTGCTCAAGCGCTAGCTGCTCCATCTCGTCATAGTTAATCTGACCCGCTTCATCGATGCCATAAGGGATAACGTTGTAGTGCTTGCCCGAAAAGTTAACTGGTGAACCATGAGTAAGATGGCCGCCGTGAGCCAAGCTCATTCCTAGTACTGTATCACCTGGGTTCAACAATGCCATGTACACCGCGCTGTTAGCTTGAGAGCCAGAATGTGGTTGTACATTCGCATATTCACAACCAAACAGCTGACAAGCACGGTCGATTGCCAAGGATTCCGCTTTGTCTACATACTCACAACCACCGTAGTAGCGCTTGCCAGGATAACCTTCTGCGTATTTGTTGGTTAATTGAGAACCTTGAGCTTCCATTACACGAGGGCTTGTGTAGTTTTCAGAGGCGATGAGTTCAATATGCTCTTCTTGGCGAAGAGTTTCTTCTTGGATAGCTGCAAATAGCTCCGCGTCGTAATTCGCGATATTCATATCACGCTTTAGCATCTGTATCTCCTGACTAAAAATGTACTCGAATATGCACAAAAAGATCGAAAGCAAACGTTTTCGTCATTGTAATGGCGCGCATTCTACATAATTTGAACTACCTCATAAAGAGGTATTTTGATATTTATTTTGTCTTCTACACAAGAAATCATACCAAGCCGCTCTCAATGACACCGCTGGCAAAGACGCTTATGTCAAACTCAGACTTTACACTGTGTAAAACTCCAATTACATAGGTTTACCCTAATTTCCTGGCTGAAGCTACCGAAATGGTCGCTTTTTCTCTAATATGCCGGCTCATTTTATTTAGACGAATTCGGTATGAACAAGCACAGCAAAAAAGAAGATTGGATAGCCATTGTGACGGGCACATTTTTAGTGGCACAAGGTGTATTCTTTTTGCAAACAGGCCACCTTCTTACTGGTGGTACGGCGGGGCTTGCTCTACTTGTTGGGCAGCTTAGTGGCCTGGAATTTGGCCCGTTATATTTTTTACTAAACTGTCCCTTCTATTTGCTGGCCTGGAGGCGTTTTGGCGCTCGCTTTGCCATTAACAGTGTCATTTCGGGCGGACTCGTTGCCATCTTTTCCGATAACCTAACTCGATTTATCTCGGTTAATAATATCGACCCAACCTACTGTGCTATTTCAGGCGGTTTGCTGATGGGCCTTGGCATGCTCATTCTGTTTCGTCATCATGCAAGTTTAGGCGGATTTAATGTCCTGTGTTTGTACATTCAAGATAAGATGGGGATCTCGGTCGGTAAAGTTCAGTTGGCTATCGACGCCTGTATCTTACTGACGTCTTTCTTTTTTACCTCTCCAAAACTGATTGCTTTGTCTGTCCTAGGTGCATTTATCCTCAACATCGTGCTCGCGATGAACCATAAGCCCACTCGCTATCAGGTAAACTATGACAAGCGAGCTAAAGTTAATCGCTCAAACCAACAAGCTTGAGCGAAATAACGCCAAGGCGCTGCAAAAATAGTCGCAAAAGGTCAGCACGCCCTAATGTGATGAACGTGATTTAACATCATGGCTGAGCTCTCGGTTGAGCTCATCTTCCACATGGCCGGGGGCTTGTGTTGATTTCGACAGCAATCGGTACATAGCAGGAATGACAAATAAAGTCACGATAGTCGCAAAAGCCATACCAAAGAATATCACGGTACCCACAGCGACCCGGCTCTCATACCCAGCTCCCGTTGATAGAATTAATGGGATCGAGCCTGCCAGAGTAGTAAATGCCGTCATCAAGATTGGCCTGAGCCTTCTTGCCGATGCATCCACAATCGCTTGATGGAATTCTATGCCTCGGTCGCGAAGTTGATTGGCAAATTCAACGATCAAAATACCATTCTTGGTCACCATACCAATTAACATGATCATGCCTATTTGACTGTATATATTCATTCCCTGGTGCATGATTAATAAACCAAGGAAACCGCCAAATACCCCCATCGGCACGGTGAACATCACCACGAGTGGATTGATAAAGCTTTCAAACTGGGCACACAACACCAGATATGCCACCAGTAACGCTAGAGCAAAGACCACCAGTACACTTGACTGATTCTCTTTAAAATCCTTTGACTCTCCGGAATAGCTAACTGAAATATCCCCAGGTAACATCTCGATGGCTTTGTCATCCAAAAAGTCCAGTGCTTGGCCTAAAGTATAGCCATTGGCTAAATTGGCCGACACCGTTACCGCTTTTTGCTTGTTGTAATGAGAGAGCTTGATAGAGGATGCCACCTCTTCAATTTTCGCCAACGAATCTAACGTGATCAGTTGCCCAGAAGCCGTTCTCATATAGATCTGACTCAGGTCGGCTGAATTGTTAAAGCTGTTTTCATCACCTCGCAAGTACACATCGTACTCTTCTCCGCGATCAACAAACGTGGTTTCACTTTTACCACCAAGCATGATTTCCAAGGTATCAGAAATATCCGCAGCAGAAATACCTAACTCTGCCGCTCTTTGTTTATCAATCGAAACCACAAGCTCCGGTGTTTTTTCTGAGTAATTGATTTCAACGCCTTCCATCATCGGGGAGTTTTCTGCTGCAACTTTGAGTTTTTCCGCCCATTGTTTTAGCTCTTCATAATTTGAGCCCCCCAATACAAACTGGACAGGTTCACTGGACCCACCTCTAAAACCAGGCATAAAGGGGAAGACTCGTACATCCGGTATTCCGGCCAGCGCTTTGCGTACTTGCCCTAAAGCTTGCTGCGCGGTGACACTTCGGTCGTTCCAATCCTCCAAAATCATGATGACGAACCCCGTTTGATCGCCTGCATTGCCCCCAAATGCGGGAGATTGGATGCTAAAAGATTTTAAAAAGCCTTTGCCGAGTAAAGGCATCAACCTTTCTTCCACCAAGTCCATATTGGCCGACATGCGGTTATAACTGGTTGCATCCGCGCCGCGTACAAAAGCAAAAATCACGCCTCGATCTTCTGAGGGAGTCAGCTGGGATGGCACCAAATTCAGTAGCCCGTAACTTCCTCCAATACAGAGCACAATGATGATCGGCGCAAACCAACTCCATTGAATGGCTTTTTTCAGCGCCCGCCGATACACACCTTCTAATTTAGAAAACGAGCTATCGACAAACCGATTAAATCGGTTTGGTTTGACATTCAGTTTCAATAACTTGCTACTAAGAACTGGCGTCAAGGTCAAGGCTATCAAGGAGGAAAATATGACGGCCATAGCCAGCAACACAGAAAATTCAGTAAAGAGTAGTCCCACCATCCCATCCATAAACGAGATTGGCAGGAATACCATCACCAAGACGAGCGTTGTAGCAACCACGGCAAAGCCAACTTCTCTTGTCCCTTTATAGGCCGCCAATAACGGCTTTTCTCCTCGCTCTATGTGGTGAAATATATTTTCCACCACCACGATGGCATCATCCACCACCAGACCAATAGACAGAATAAGTGCCATTAAGGTAATCAGGTTAATGGAAAAACCAAAATAATACGCGGCAATAAAAGACGAGATAAGTGATACGGGTACAGTGACGGCAGGAATTAACGTTGCCCTCACCTGACCAATAAAAATATACAACACCAAAATCACCAAACCGCCAGTGATGAATAAGGTGTTATAAACTTCAGAGATGGAGCGCTCGATAAATACCGTAGAGTCATAGTCGATGGCAAGCCTAGTGCCATCGGGCAAAAACTTTTGAATGCTATTCACCTGATGATGCACCGCATCAGCGACCTGCAACGGGTTTGCATCGGATTGGGGCACGATACCCATGCTGACATTCACTACACCATCACTTTTGAATGTGGAGCTCTCGTTTTGAGCGCCAATGTACACATCAGCCACATCTTTTAAGTAAATCGGTGAGTTGTCACTGGCACGTTTTACGACTAAATAGTCGAAGTCTTCTGGCGTCAAATACGCCCGCGCCGTACGCACTGACATAACAGTAGAGTCATTGCGAATTTGTCCTCCGGGACGTTCTATATTTTCATCACTAAGTGCATCGGTAATGTCTTTGGTGGTCACACCGCGGCCAGCCATTTGATCGGGTTTTAGCTTAACGTACATCACTTTGTCTAAGCCACCAGTGACATTGATTGAGCTTACCCCAGGAATGAGGCTAAATCTATCTAACAAGACGCGATTAACGTAATCAGTGAGCTGCGTTCGATCCATCGTCGAAGAGCTTAAATTGACGTATAAGGATGCCTCTCCTGAACCATTATTTTTGTACACTATGGGCTCAGAAGCTTCATCGGGTAAGGAATTCAATGCTCGAGAGACCGCATCTCGCACATCGCTCACGCCTGTGGTTAAGTCATAGCCCAACTTAAAGGTAATGGTAATACGAGACATGCTATTTCTGGTGGTAGAAGAGATTTCATCAATGCCGCTGATGCCAGATAATTGATCTTCTAACACAGAAGTAATTTGATTCTCTATTATCGTGGCTGACGCACCTTCGTACCGCGTGCTAATCGATACAACCGGGCTTTCAATATCCGGCATTTCGCGCACCGCCAGTTTAGAAAAAGACACTAGGCCAAAGACACACAACAACAAGCTAAACACCACGGCAGCAACAGGCCGCTTAACCGATACATCTGACAACCACATGATTAAGCTTCCTTCTTCACTGGCTTGCCATTTTTATCGACTTCAGTGACCGTCACCCCATCACGCATGTTAACGATACCTTGTACTACCACCTTTTCCCCAATGGATAGACCTTTTTCAATAACGACCTGATTACCGACTCTAGCCCCCAACCATACTTCGGTGCGTGTTGCCTTATTATCCTTGTCGATGACATAGACATAACGTTTGGTACCTGAATACTCCAACGCTTGTACGGGAATGATGGGTGCGGTAATGGAAGGAAGTTGGATATCAACCGATAGCAACATACCGGGTTTCAGTTTACGTAAGCGATTATCGAATTGAATTCGAACTTTCATATTGAGGGTTTCTGGGTTGATTCGGGTATCAATGGCTCGAATTTTTCCATCGAATGCATCATTAGCCCACGCACTGGACGTACCAACCACCTTCATGCCCTCGCGCAACTTGGATAGATAGCGCTCTGGGACAGAGAGATCAAGGCGCATGGTGGATAAATCATCCAACGTCATAAGCTCGCTTCCCAAGCTCACGTATTGACCGCGACTAAAGCTAATAAAGCCAATCGTGCCGTTAAACGGGGCTCGAATATACATATCACTTAAATTGGCATTGGCCGCATCCAAACGGGCTTTGCCAATTTCCACACTGGCTTTTTGCGCATCTATCTCAGTCAATGTAATGGCATTTCTTTTAGAAAGCCTTTCAAATTCGTTCAGTTTCCTTTGCTCATCTTTCAAATACGCTTTTGCTTCAGCAACCGCTGCCAGCGCTTTATTGTCTTCAAGCTGTACCAGCAACTGACCTTGTTTGACGTTTTGATTTTCAGAGACGGCTATTTTGTCTACTTTGCCAGCGACTTCAGAAGACACGTCTACAGATTGCTCGGCTTCTAGTTTGCCGACCAAAGTGAGATTTTGCGAAACTTGATGTGTGGCCACTTGTTCAGTCACCACGGAAATCACTTGCGCCTGATTTGGCCCTTTGGCTTGTGAGCCTATAGGTATCAAAAAGACAAGTGCAGCAAGGTATACATTTGCTAATCGAATCATTGTTATACTTTCCCTGTAAATTAGCCAATGACATTCTAACAGTACACTAAATGCTTTAGCGTAAAGGTGTGTAAAGAAAACGACGTAAAGCGTAACTATCCATGTTTTTATTCTCTTAGTATTTTTTGCCTTTTATTTGACTAAAACAATGTAAAACCACTCACTTTGTCCAAAAAGTCAGCATTTAATTCAAAACCATAAGAAAAGTCTTTACAGCGAAAGCAAGTTTGCTATGATGCGCTCCGCACTTGAGAGATGTGTTGGGAAAACATCACTTAAGCTTACTTTCTGAGAAAGTAAGAAAACACCCTGGAGGGGTTCCCGAGTGGCCAAAGGGAGCAGACTGTAAATCTGCCGGCTCCGCCTTCGATGGTTCGAATCCGTCCCCCTCCACCATATTCTTTCGTATTGAATTCAATACGAAAACACTTGATTAAGTGTGTTGGGAAAACCTTAATCAAGCTTACTGATAAAGTAAGAAAACACCCTGGAGGGGTTCCCGAGTGGCCAAAGGGAGCAGACTGTAAATCTGCCGGCTCCGCCTTCGATGGTTCGAATCCGTCCCCCTCCACCATATTCTTTCGTATTAAACACAATACGAAAACACTTGGTTAAGTGCGTTGGGAAAACCTTAATCAAGCTTACTGATAAAGTAAGAAAACCCCAGGAGGGGTTCCCGAGTGGCCAAAGGGAGCAGACTGTAAATCTGCCGGCTCCGCCTTCGATGGTTCGAATCCGTCCCCCTCCACCATATTCGGCTTCTAAAGCCATAAAAAATCCAGCCTAAGCGCTGGATTTTTTGTATCTTGCCGATTCTCACGATTCTATAAGAATGACTCTTGATTCATAAGCTCTCAAAACGATGTTGTGACTTAAGGGTTTTGAACCAATATCCGCATAATTACCAAGCAGGTAAGTAGCCTGACTTAAGTCACAATCCACTTCTAGTTGAACGCTGGTTTCTGGCTGATAGAAGTTGTTCAAACAAATTAGGCGTAGATCACCAAGTCTTCTCTGGTAGGCAAAGACCGCCTTGTCATCTGGCAGGAGGTCAGTATAGTCTCCATCAGTGATCACTGGGAACTGCTTACGTAGCTGAATCAAAGTTTGGTAGAAATAAAACACCGAGTCTGGATCATCAACAGCAAGGTTTGCATTGATCTGCGTATAATTCTCCGCCACATCTAACCACGGCCGTCCTTGAGTAAAGCCCGCATTTTTCTCGCTACTCCACTGCATGGGCGTGCGAGAATTATCACGAGATTTTTGCGCTAAAATAGCGAGCATTTCCTTTTTACTCACCACGCCCTGCTCAACCAGTAACTGATACATAGTGAGGCTTTCCACGTCTTGATACTGACCAATTCTGCTATAGCCCGGATTCGTCATACCAATCTCTTCCCCTTGATAAATATAAGGAGTCCCCTGCATCATGTGTAATGCAGCGGCAAGCATTTTGGCGGATTTAACTCGATATTGTCCATCATCTCCTAAACGGCTAACAATGCGCGGCTGATCATGGTTACACCAAAATAGCGCTCCCCATCCTTTTTGATGTAGCCCTTTTTGCCATTTGTCGAAAATTTGCTTTAGTGCGATAAAGTCAAAAGGTGCCAAAGCCCATTTTTCGCCATCTGGGTAGTCCACCTTTAAGTGATGGAAGTTGAATACCATAGACAGCTCTTTACCTTCTAGCGAAGAATACCGCTGACAATGCTCTAGCGTTGTTGACGACATTTCTCCAACGGTTACGCAGCCATATTTTTGAAATACATCTGCACTTAAGTCTTGTAGATATTCATGAACTCTTGGCCCATCGGTATAAAAGCGGCGGCCATCGCCTTGTTCATCGTCAGAAAACGTTTGATCCTTGGAAATCAGGTTAATGACATCCAAGCGAAAGCCATCCACCCCTTTCTTCGCCCAGTAACGAATGACGTTTTTTACTTCTTGACGAACTTGCGGATTTTCCCAATTAAGATCCGCCTGTTGTTTGGCAAACAAGTGCAAATAATATTGCCCTGAGTTTGGTTCGAGCTCCCAAGCGCTACCGCCAAATTTTGACTGCCAATTGTTAGGCTCTTGACCATTTACTAGATCTTTCCATATGTAATAGTCTCGGTAAACGCTGTCTGGATCACTAATAGCTGACTGAAACCAAGCATGCTGAGTCGATGTGTGGTTAACCACAATGTCCATGATAATTTTTATACCCAGAGCGTGTGACTTTTCCAGTAATTCATCAAAATCGGCCATCGTGCCAAAGTCTGGATTAATAGCGTAATAATCTGAGATATCGTAACCATTATCCACCATGGGAGATGGGTAGATAGGCGTTAACCAAATCGCTTCAACACCCAAGAGATTTAAGTAACCTAGCTTTGAAATAATGCCTTGTATATCTCCTACCCCTTTCGCTCCGCTGTCGCAAAAACTTTTCGGATAAATTTGATAAATGGTGGCCGATTTCCACCAGTCTATTTGTTTGTTTTGTTGCATCGTGTTTTATCGCCTATGCGCTCACTTGTTCCAACTGACCTTTCGCTTCTGCGCGTTTATAAAAAATAATGGTAAATACGATGGGCGCGATAATGGCAACTAACATCGCCAGGGCATAAACGCCCCAAAATTGCGGTTGGATGGATAGAATGCCAGGTAGGCCGCCAACCCCGATACCATTTGCCATTACCCCCGCGACACCACATACGCCTGCAGCTAAGGCGCTGCCAAGCATCGCACTTAGCATCGGAAATTTATATTTGAGATTAATGCCATACATGGCGGGCTCGGTAACACCAAGGTAAGCAGAAATCGCCGCAGGCACTGAGATGTCTCGCTCACCGTGTTTTTTACTGATGATGATAATTCCAGTCACAGCCGACGCTTGAGCAATATTCGATAAAGCGATCAATGGCCAGATGGGCGTCCCACCGAGCTCTTGCATCAGCTGTAAATCCACCGCATTGGTGGTGTGATGAATCCCAGTAATAACCAATGGCGCATAAAGAAAGCCAAAGATCATCGAGCCTACCACTCTAAAGTCCCCCGTCATCGCTGCTTTGGCCACTGCACCTACAGCATTACCAATATCTCTGCCTATTGGACCGATGATCGCGTGGGCAAGCAGCACAGCTAAAACAAGAGACACAAATGGCACCACCACCAAGTACAGATAAGCTGGGACTATTTTCTTTAAATTGGTTTCTATCAGGGCTAGCACCACTCCGGCTAACACTGCGGGAATGACCTGAGCTTGGTAACCAACCTGCTGTATGGTAAACCAACCAAAATCCCATACCTGTGGTACCTGTTTGCCAATAAGGTAAGCATTCATCAGTTGAGGAGAGACTAATGTAATCCCCAAGGTGATACCTAAAATAGGTGTCCCGCCAAGCTTTTTCACGGTAGACCAGCAAACTCCGACAGGGAGGTAGAAAAATATCGCTTCGCCGATCAGCCACAAAAAGGAGTGTGCGGTTGCCCAAAACTGGCTAATTTCAGTTAACGAGTGACCATCAAACATCTTGATATCACCAATTAAATTACGAAAACCAAGAATAAGACCACCTGTGATAATAGCCGGCAGCAAAGGAACAAAAATTTCCGCTAGATGAGAAATGCCTCTTTCAAGGACATTCATATTTTTTCTGGCCGCTTGCTTTGATTCGTCTTTTGAAGCCGACTGCTTTCCGGTTAGTGACAACAAGATAGCGTAAACTTCATCGACTTCTGTACCGACAACGACTTGAAATTGTCCTGCGTTGGTAAAACAGCCTTTCACTAAGCTAAGCGCTTCCAACTCACTTTTATTCGCCAGTTTAGTATCATTTAACACAAACCTTAACCGCGTTAAGCAATGGCTGACACTGGCGATATTGCCACTGCCGCCCACAAAGTTAATGATCTGCTCGACTTGTTTTTTCGATATTTTACTCACCTTTCCCGCCCCCACTCTGAGTACAACCGTGCTGTATAGCCAATCAACTTAGCTATTCATCGATATCTCTAACTGCAAACCTCATTAATGGGAACAGTCCCAAAAACAAAAAAAGAGTGGCATAAAACAAACAAAATGAAAATATAGGAAATGAATATTAATTGAGAGAGATCACAATATATTAGCCAGTCAGATCAGGCTTTAATATAGGAGATTGGGTCAGGTGAATAGGATGAGAGTGCTCTTTTATGCTAGACATCAGTAAGTTAACTGCTTTCTTTCCAACGAAGTGATAGCCCGGATCGACGCTATAAGTATTAGGAAACAAAAAAGACAGTAATTCGTTGCCACCAACACCAGTGACAACGATATCCTCTCTGCCAAGCTCTTTTAAACGTTTAATCGCTCCGAGCGCAAGGGAATCACTGGCGCAAACGATGGCTTGTGTATTGTCACTCAGTATATCGCCAACTAACTGGTAAGCACTCTCATGGCTCAACTCGCCCGTTTGGTAGATAGCACTCATTGCTTTACGCTCACACCAAAGCTTATAAGCCTCGAGCCGCAGTTTACCTGTCGTGATATCGCTAGGGTCGACGCCAAGATAGGATATATGCGTAATGCCTTGGCTTTGCAAATGATTTAATGCGGCGAAGATAATGGCTTGGTTGTCGTAATTGATCGATGAAATGTTATCGCTGTGCATAGCAATAATGACCGCTTTCTCTTTCCATGAGCCCAGCGACTGCATATCAATACCTGTAAACCCGAACACAATCACGCCATCGACATTACGCTTTTGCAGAACTTCGAGGTGTTCGTTGGTTTTTTTCCTATCAAAACGACTTTCCATCACCACGGCATCGTAGCCTAAAGCATAAACTTCATGCAGCATACTGCTGATCACTTTGTTCTCAGAAGCCGAATCCAGACGAGAAATGATGATACCAATCACTTTGAGCTTGCCACCCGCTCGCATTGACTGCGCGGACTTGGAAGGCACATAGCCGTGCTCTTCCATCACTCTCTCCACTCGCGCCCGAGTCTCGACTCTGACATTGGGATCATTAGTCAGCACTCGAGACACCGTGGATTTACCAACCCCGGATAGTTTTGCGATATCAACGATAGTGAGTTTTTTTTTCATCTTGTCGGTAATTAAGGTATTGTCCTTGAGCAGAAGCTAAGCCATATTTTTCACGTAATCTGGCACCTCTTTAATACTATCGAGCACCGTAGTCGCAATAGATTGTCCTTTATCCGTGACAGGCTTACCAGTACGAACTAAAATTTTTGTGCCCACACCGGCGGCTTCTGCGGCCATCATATCTTCTGCTTTATCACCGACCATGATCGAGTTTTTCATATCAATGTTAAGAAACTCTTTCGCAGAATTGAACATTCCTGGCTCAGGCTTTCTGCAATCACACTGTTGTTTATACTTACCGAGGCCGTGTTCAGGATGGTGCGGGCAGTAATAAAAACCATCGAACTCAACGCCGTTGTCGATAAAGTTCCAATCCATCCATTGAGTGAGAGACAAGAATCGTTCCTCAGTGTAGTAGCCACGAGCTATGCCTGCTTGGTTGGTCACTAATACCAATAAGTACCCCATTTGCTGAAGCTGTTTAGTCGCCTCAAACACGCCATCAATAAACTCAAATTCATGCTCATCATGTACGTATCCGTGATCCACATTAATCACACCATCCCGATCCAAAAACACTGCCGCTTTTGCCAAAATTCTCTACTCTCGTTAAAGACTGCTATTAACGGTAATTATTGCATGCTTTAGGCCGCTGACTCAAACGCAAGTAACGCCCCAGCTACGCTATAGTGACCGTTTTCTCCTTTCGAATCCTGGTATGGTCTTATTCATAAGAAAACACAGCAATTAATTAACTGGCACGGCTAATACAAGCACTTGATCTACACAAGTTTGCCTACAATATTGGCATAGAGCACCAAAGGAATAGTGAAATGAAAAAGTGGCTTATCTTCTTAACCCTTATTCTCAATATAGAATTTGTGTTTGCAAAACAGATGATTGTAGGTGTGGAGAATATTAACTATGCACCTATATATTCCATTCAAAATGGCCAATATACTGGTTATGCTCGAGAGCTTTTAGATCGCTTTGCTAAAGACTATAACCACAAGTTCACTTATCGCCCTTTACCTGTGGTTCGCCTTTTTCATGATTTAGTCAACCAAAAGGTCGACTTGAAGTTTCCCGATAACCCATATTGGGGCGCTGACATTAAAGGAGACCGGAACATTCTTTATAGTACCTCGGCCCTAAAATACACTGATGGCGTGCTTGTGCCGGAAAAAAATCTAGGCAAATCAACATTGAAAAAATTAGGCATCGTGAGAGGCTTTACCCCATATGCACTGCTGGATCAAATCAATAAAGGTAGAATCACAATAAAAGAGTTTAACAGCATTGATGGACTGCTAAAAAATATGGCTCACCGGAATGACTTAGATGGCGCCTACTTTAATATTGATGTCGCCGTCTACGCCATGAAGTCATTAGGAATAGCAGACAACACGCTTGTGTACGACCCCTCCATTCCACACATCAATAGCGACTACCTACTGTCATCTTTAAACCACCCGGATGTCATTGAGCAGTTCAATGAGTTTCTAACAAAAAATCAAGCTTGGGTGGAAGAGTTAAAAATGAAGTATGGATTGACTGAGCGAAATAAGTAATGTTCTAAATAACTGTTCGGTAATTTCATGACTGTGCTCCCCATTGTCGCTGCCATCACACAAACCGTTGGTATTGAGGAAGAATAACCGCTCATATGTTTAGAGGGCTGAGCTCTGACAGCCCTCTTTTTATTGAGCGCAAAAACATGGGCTACTCAGAGATATACACCAGTCTCCTTTAAATCTAAGAATCATGACAAAACAACACATTTCAATACAAACTCAATACATTAATTGATTTATCATTTAATTAGAATAAATAAAAGTAAGATAGTCAATACAAGCAAGCCAGAAGACATTCACTTAATATAAAACAAGTCAGAAAGTGTAACTTAACCATAATCATAAAATTCCTATGAAAATAAAAAACCGCCCTCTTCTTATCGTCGTATTTCTAATTTTTTCTATGGTAGTAATTTGGTTTCTTGAGGCTTCCTCTTTTTTCAACCCTAATCGCATTCATTATATTACAGCACCTGTAGAACGACGGGATATTGAAGAAACCGTATTAGCTACTGGAGTATTAGAAGGTGCAAAACAAGTTACCTTAGGAACTCAGGTTGATGGACAAATAAAATCAATACACGTCTCTGTAGGTGATAAGGTGAAAAAAGGGCAGTTACTCATAGAGATTGACCCTGAAATAAAACATAACGAATTGATGAAAATGATAGCTGAATTAAAGAAAGCTAAAGCCTCACTTCGTGAAAATGAAATCAACTTGAGTAATAAAGAAAAAACTTTTAAACGCCAATATAAGATGAAATTAGAAAACGCTACATCAGTGGCAAAATTAGAAGACTCACGCACTGAATTGGAATTGTATCGGACAAAAGTCGAATCATCAAAAACAGACATCATCAAAGCAGAAATTCAAGTGAAAAGCGCAAAAGCTGAACTCGAACTCACAAGGATTACAGCACCAATAGACGGCACTGTGATAGCTGTAAAATATGAAGAAGGTCAGACTCTTGTATCTCGTAACGAAGCCCCAAGCGTACTTACCATTGCTCAACTGGATAAGATGGTGGTGAAAGCCAAAGTGTCCGAGGCCGATATATTCAAAGTTAAGTCAGGCCTAGCTGCAAACATTACCACTTTGGGAAATCATGATCAGCGCTACGAAGGCGTATTGAAGACCATCAAACTCGCACCCGATAACATAATCAATGGCGATTCAGCTAATAGCTCCAGTGATAACTCAAGCAAAGCGGTTTACTACAGTAGTTTGATAGAAGTACCGAACCTGGACAAGTCCTTACAAGTAGGCATGACAGCACAAGTTTCCATCATTACCAATCGAGAGTCACAAGTACTGAGTATTCCCTTATCAGCTCTAAACTCTGGTCAAAATATTAGTGGCCTAAAGCATAGTGTACGTATTCTAGTCAACGATCAGCCGGTAGAAAAGACGATAAGTACTGGCATTCGTGACGGTTCTTATGTGCAAGTACTGTCTGGCTTAAATGATGGCGATAATATCATTCTCAACAACCAGCAATCGGAGAAAACAGCACTCCAAACAAACGCTATCTTTACGGGTTGATATCTTTTTATGACTACACCACTAATCGAAATGAAGGCTTTGAGTAGGAATTTCCTTTCAGGAGAGCAGCATATCTCTGTGCTCAAGGATATAGATTTAAAGATTTATTCTGGTGATATGATCGCCATTACAGGAGCATCTGGCTCGGGAAAGTCCACATTAATGAATATTCTTGGTTGTCTAGACCGCCCAAGCACAGGTAGTTACAAAATACGTGGTCAAGAGGTCGGTGAACTCGATGATAAAGAGCTTTCTGAACTACGGCGCAACCACTTTGGCTTTATATTTCAACGCTATCACTTATTGCCTCACCTAGATGCTGTAGGTAATACAGAGCTAGCAGCGATATACGCTGACGCTACAAAAGAGTCTCGCCGCAAGCGTGCACATATGCTGTTGTCGCGTCTAGGTTTGGGCGAGCGCTGTGAACATAAACCGAATCAATTATCTGGCGGCCAACAACAGAGAGTGAGTATTGCCAGAGCTTTAATGAACGGTGGTGAGGTGATCCTGGCAGATGAGCCTACCGGAGCGTTAGATACACAAAGTGGGCAAGAAGTGATGGAGGTACTGCAAGAACTACATAAGTTAGGGCACACCATTATCATTGTCACACATGACCCACAAATAGCAGCTATAGCTGAGCGTATTATTGAAATTCATGATGGAAAAATTATCAATGATCGCCCGAGAACAATGCCTGAACCCAGGCTAACCGACTCTCCTATATCAGAAGTAAATACAAAGCAAAAAAGTATACTTGGTGGTTGGATACGACGCTTTAATAGTGCCTTTTACATGGCCTGGATCACTATAACCTGCCATCGTATGAGAACATTTTTGACAATGCTTGGTATCACTGTCGGAATCACATCAGTAGTGACTATTGTTGCTGTTGGTGAAGGAAGTAAAAAACAAGTAATCGAAGCCAATCGCTCATTCGGGGAAAACGGAATTATGATTTACCCCGGACACAGTTTTGGCGACGCAAACTCAGCCGACATTGATACCCTAGTGCCCGAGGATGCCAAAGCACTACACAATCAGCACTTCATTGACAGTGTGGCTCCAATAATGACTAGTTATCAACAACTACTACGTTATAGAAATATTTCCGCTAATGTAGACGTCGAAGGAGTGAGTGAACAATACTTTCGAGTGAAAAGAGTCACTACGACTGAAGGTCGCCCGTTAGTAAAAAGAGATATTGACACTCAAGCCCAGGTAGTAGTAATCGACTTAAATACCCGTAAGAAGCTATTCGCCGACGATGAAAGCCCCATTGGACAAACTATTTTAATCGGAGCATCACCATGGCAGGTAGTTGGTGTATCTGATAAAACTAATTCCTGGGATCTAGGACGCTTATCGGTTTGGATACCACACACCTCCCTAACCACTCGCCTAACAGGCAAGAAAAACCTCAATTCAATCATAGCAAGACCTTCTGATGAGATATCCAGCGTAGAAGCGGAGCAATATATAACTCGTATATTGACTATGCGCCATGGAGGGAAAGATTTTTTTACAGCAAACAACAATGCATTTCTTCAGGCACAAGAAAAAAGCACTGCAACGTTGGAACTACTAAAGTCATCCATTGCGGCGATTTCGTTAATTGTCGCAGGCATAGGAGTAATGAATATTATGTTAATGTCCGTCAAAGAGAGAACCCGTGAAATTGGGATTCGTATGGCAGTCGGTGCAAGGCAAAGTGATATACTGCTCCAATTTCTCATAGAGGCTGTATTAGTATGTTTGATAGGTGGTGTTATTGGTATATCGATATCATTTGGAATAGGGATATTGTTATCGCAACTAATTCCATCTCTACCAATAATATTTTCCATCGCTAGTATTTATGCTGCTGTCACCTGCTCTTCAATGATTGGCATCGTATTTGGCTTTTTTCCAGCGCGAAATGCAGCCCGGCTTACTCCGGTTGAAGCACTAACACGGGAGTAAGGTATGTCTATTAACTCTATCAATCTTTTCTTTAAGCAGCACAGCTTCATCGAATTAACTGGTCGAAAGCGAGCTTTATTATTGATTTGCTCCATAGCCCTTTCTGGGTGCGAAAGTTTGACTCGGAAAGAATATTCGCAACCTTCTATAGAGCTTCCCAGTGCTTGGTCTCATGCACCAATCAGTGGTGAGCAGGTCTTGGAATCAAATCAGTGGTGGCGAGCGTTTCAAGATAAAACATTGAACCATTTAATTGAGCAAGTATTAATACGCAACAATGACATGGCGAAAGCAGCATTGAAAATTCGGGTTGCCCGGCTTAAGGCGGGTATTAAAGACAGAAATCAGATATCTGTCGACGATTTAAAAGTTACCGTTAACAATAAGAATACCTATGACACTAGTTTTGGTTTGGATTATAAGCTGGATCTTTGGGGGAAATTTTCGAGTGAAAGGGACAAAGCACGCTGGGAAGCCATGGCAACTGAACAGGATAGAGCTTATACAGCGCTATCACTGATCGGTACGACAGCAATCCTCTATTGGGATATCGCTTTATTAAATGAATCCATCGCTGTTGAGCAAGCATCATTAGATTATCAGGAAAAAACCTTTGAGATCGCTCAAGCCAAATACCTTAGTGGCGCAGTCTCAAAAATGCAGATGCTACAGATTAAGGAAGAATTGGTGCAAGCGCGTATTACTTTGAGTCAATCTCAACAAAACAAAGTTAAAAAGCAACATGCTTTGGCTATTTTGTTCGATCAATCGCCAGAAAATGTGGTTTCTGATCCCCAAACGTTACCAGCGGTACATACGGCCATACCGGATTCTACACCATCAACATTATTAGCTCGTAGGCCAGATATGCAAGCACGTGAACTACGCTTACGTAGCGCCTTCGCGAATACAAACATTGCCCGTACAGCCTTTTATCCCGACTTTAGCCTAAGTGGCAGTATTAAAGCTGGAGGCGAGAGATTAACGGATATATTGAGCAACCCTATTGGAACCTTCGCATCTACCTTCACCTTGCCGTTTGAGTGGCGAAAAACACAGTTGAAAATAAAGATTTCTGAAGCCACCTACGAACAAGAAGTGATTGAATTTAAAAAGGCATTGTACAAAGCACTATCTGAAGTAGAAAATAAACTCTCAGATAGAACACACTTGATGATCAAAGAGAGAGAGTTAAGTGAGTTACTCTCATTAGCATATGAAGCTGAACACTTAAAAGAGTTGCGCTACCAAGCAGGAGCTGATGACGTAACCTCCTGGTTAAAGCAGCAAGAAGTTCGACGTAAAGCCCAATTGAATCTCATACAAAATCGACATAACCAGTTGAAGAATATGATGACTCTGTACCAAGCACTTGGTGGCGGATTTGACAGTAGCCAAAAATTACCAGAGAAACAGTCTTCATGAGCCTGTATAGAAATAATACTTTCAATCGATTAAATATCAATATATGAACCATGTTTCCATGACGGACAACAACTATTCAAAAGTAAAGGTAATGAAAGCCACCTATATTTCATTAGTCATAGCTTTATATTTCTATTGTTTTCAGGCTGCTGCCTTGTCCTCTGATCATCAACAAGAAATACATGCGACGTCAAAGATCCAGCGCTTTGACTTAAAAAAAAGGACAACAACGCTAATCGGTAATGTTATTGTTACCCAAGGGAGTATTAAGATAACCTCCGACAAAGCAATAATTATAAAAAACCTTAAAAACAATAAAATAGATATGATTATTGCAACAGGTAAACCTGCAAAGTTTTATCAGTTAACTGACGACAATAAAGTCATTAGGGGGACAGCTGAAAAGTTTATATATAAATCAGATAAAATGGAATTAGAGTTAACCGAGAAGGCAACTCTTTCATTAGAGAAAGATAAAATAAGAGCACCTAGAATACACTATAATATTAAAACTGAAACTCTTGTGGCTAATCGTGGGCATAAAGAAAGAGTAGAAACTACTATTCACCCCAAGACACAATAGGTACTATATATCCTGCACACCTTAGTATAATCACTGCTGAACGAGTAAAGCCTTCAGTAATTCATTAACTTATTAACAAAGGAAAGAACAAGTGTGATGCAAGACCTCGTGAATGATCTCGTTGAACTAGATAGACTCAATATGAGCGAAATTATTGCTGAATCAGGTAGCGCCTTTTGTCCGACAAGGCGTAAAGGCGCAATTCAGCGCGAAATAGAAAGTGGTTCAAAGTTCATATATCAATATAAAAACGATGAGTTAGCAGGATATATTCAATACACTAATACGGTTGATAACCATATTTACGTGCCTTCATTACAAATACATGCTAGCCACCGCAGTGGACGTGTTCTCAAATGCTTATTGGTAGACTTTGCGCTAGAGGTGCGTAAATTAAATGTGCAGCGATTAACAAGTAAAGTTCATATAAACAATAAGCCGTCAGTCAAATTACACAAGAGATTAGGCTTCGTGATAACCGAAGAGGTTGAACAACGATATATATTCGAAATGAGTGGAGCATTGTTGAAAAAACAAATGAGGCTTTGGAGCCCCCTGTCTAAGCGCTTGTTGAAACCACTCCAACCAACCTAAGTGACAATTTAATCATCAAATAACCATTTAGACGTCTAGACGTAAAAATATCTATTGACTTATATCGGTGAAACTCATAGCATCCCTGTCTACTTGAGAAGAGACAAAAAATAACCAAGTGAGTAACACAGGCGACACGATGATTGAAATAAATCAAGTCAATAAGATTTTCTACCAAGGCAGCAAAGAGATCCCTGCCTTGAGAGACATAAACCTCCATATAGCCCAAGGCACCATATTTGGTGTCATTGGTTCTTCTGGTGCGGGGAAAAGTACACTGATACGTTGTGTCAATATGCTTGAAGCGCCAACGTCAGGTTCAATCATCGTTGATGGCGTAGACCTTACAACGCTAAGCCAAACTCAACTTGGTCAAACCCGCCGTAATATCGGTATGATATTCCAGCACTTTAACTTGCTGTCGTCGAGAACCGTATTTGGCAACGTGGCTCTGCCGTTAGAGCTTGCAAAAGTAAGCAAAGGCGACATTGAAAAGAAGGTCGTTGAGCTGTTAGAGCTTGTTGGCCTTGCCGATAAACGTGACTCCTACCCGTCTAACCTGAGTGGTGGTCAAAAACAGCGAGTCGCGATTGCTCGCGCCCTAGCCTCTGAGCCAAAAGTACTGCTTTGTGACGAAGCGACCAGCGCGCTCGATCCTGCAACCACTCAATCAATTTTAGAGCTACTAAAAAAAATCAATCGCGAGCTCAACCTCACCATCTTACTGATTACTCATGAGATGGACGTAGTAAAAAGCATATGCCATGAAGTCGCGATTATTGGCGATGGTCGTTTAGTGGAGAAAGGTACTGTTGGGGAAATCTTTGCTCACCCTAAAACAGAGCTCGCCCATCAATTTATTCGTTCGACCCTTGATCTCACCATCCCTGACGACTTTCAACAACGCTTGCTAACTCATCGAGAAGAAGGCAGCTATCCACTACTAAGATTAGAGTTCACTGGCTCGACGGTAAAAGCCCCGCTCATTTCTCAGATTGCACGTAAGTTCAACATTGATATCAGTGTATTAAGCTCCGACATCGATTATGCAGGTGGCGTGAAGTTCGGCATGATGCTGGCTGAAATGTTCGGCGATGAAAAAGATGGTGAGGCCGCCATTCAATATTTAAAAGATCACTACGTAAGCGTAGAGGTATTGGGCTATGTACTTTGATTCCCTTCTAAATTGGCTAAGCCAAAATGGCAGCCTGGTAGGCAACGCTACCTTGGAAACACTTTATATGGTTGTCGTATCTGGTGTGGTGGGCTTTATCGTTGGAACGCCATTGGGCGTTGTGCTACATACCACGAAAAAAGGCGGTTTACTAGAAAACGTGAAACTCAACAAAGTATTGGGCGCGATTGTAAATATTGGCCGCTCGGTGCCATTTATTGTGCTGATGGTAGCCATTATCCCAGTCACTAAGTTGCTAGTCGGCACCTTTATCGGCACCTCTGCTGCAATTGTCCCGCTAACCATTGGTGCCATCCCTTTTATCGCTCGATTGATTGAAGGTGCATTGATCGAAGTCCCAACAGGACTTGTGGAAGCCGCCCAGTCAATGGGAGCAACGCCCATGCAAATTATTACTAAAGTCCTGTTACCTGAAGCGTTGCCAACCATCATCAATTCAATAACCATTACGCTGGTTACCTTGGTGAGTTACTCAGCGATGGCTGGCACCGTAGGTGGCGGAGGATTAGGTGATGTTGCGATCCGATATGGCTTCTATCGTTATGACATTGCGGTCATGACTGTAACGATAGTCTTACTCATTATTATTGTTCAAATCGTTCAATCTGTTGGCGACGCCATCGTTCGCAAAGTCGATCACAGATAACTGAAGAATTTACAAGGTTAGTCAAGGAGACCACTATGAAATTTAACCTTAAACGCTTACTGGCCGTTGCCACAGTAGCCTCAGCTTTGATCCTTACTGGCTGCGGCGACAAGAAAAACGATAATGTATTGAAAGTAGGCGTCATGGCTGGAGCTGAAGCACAAGTCGCTGAAGTAGCAGCAAAAGTAGCTAAAGAGAAATACGGCCTAGACGTTAAATTGGTGACCTTTACCGATTATGTGACTCCGAACGCTGCGCTAGCTGATGGCTCAATTGATGCGAACGCTTTCCAGCACAAGCCGTATCTCGATCAACAAATGAAAACCCGCGGCTACAAACTTGCCATTGCAGGTAAAACATTTGTTTACCCAATTGCTGGATACTCGAAGAAGATTAAGTCACTTGATCAACTAAAAGATGGCGATCAGATTGCGATACCTAACGACCCAACGAACCTAGGTCGTTCTTTATTGCTGCTTCAGCAGCAAGGTCTGATCAAGCTACGCACTGGCTCTGGACTAAACGCAACGATTCAAGACATTGTCAGCAATCCAAAGCACCTGAAAATCATCGCTCTCGATGCGGCTCAGTTACCGCGTGCACTTGATGATGTCACCATCGCAGTGATCAATACAACCTTTGCCAGCTCTATCAATCTAACGCCACAAAAAGACGGTATTTTTGTCGAAGACAAAGACTCACCATATGTAAACTTGATTGTTGCACGTCAAGACAACGTAGACTCTAAAAAGGTGCAAGAGTTTGTTAAGGCATACCAAACCAATACGGTATACGATGCTGCAATGAAAATCTTCCACGGCGGGGTCGTGAAAGGTTGGTAAAACATTGCCTCGTCCTAAAATAGGGTAACGGTTTTCACTAAGCCAGCGACGCAAATCGCTGGCTTTTTTGTACTAAGAAGAAAACTAGGAGATATGATCCCACGACATATTAGATACGATACGGCATTCATCGCATTTAAAGTGAAAAATGTCCAGTATTGGAGAGGCTTGTAGCCACTCACCACCACAACTTGGGCAGCGCCTTGCTTGCTCATCAGCAAAGCTAGTACCTCCGACACGGTATTGATAGTAATAAGTCGGGATTTTAGTTAAGTATTCAATACGACCTCTAAGTCCCATTCCTCTCTTAAACAGCACACTGTCGACATCGCAGATTTCATGCAAAACAGCATGCTCGGCACGACATCCACCAGCCATCTGAATTTCATCACACGCTTGCCACTCTGTTTGCCACTTGATGAGCGCTTTATGGTCACCATTGAGTGTCGCAGGATTCCGGTATAAAGGAATGGGTAATAAGGTCTCCCCACTTCGAAGTGGAGAACAGGTATGCACATACGTGGTATACAAAATTTGCCAGTTTGGATCACCTTCACTTGCCGCCTGTTCTGAATTCAGATCTCTACCAAGCAAACGGACTTTGGGCGCTAACAGGCAAGCGTGTGATAAGTTTTCTATGCATTTTTTAACAAAGTCGGAGTGATAGTTAGGATGAAGACTGTCGTCCTCAGGGCATACCGCTCGAACAGTAAACACTCCCTCTCCCATTACAATTGGAAACTCTCGGCCCAGTACCTGTCCGTTATAACGTAGCGCTTCCATTAGCGAGTTGATGGCACTTTCTACCGCACTGACTGTGGTGTTATCAAAACAGTCAAACTCTATTTCAACGACATACATGGTTAAATTTCTGGCTCCAAGTCATTTAAGAATTCCTCTAGGCTCACCGCCAGTACTTGCCGTTTTTTCGAGCCTAGTGTTTCCCACAACACGTTGCCCGTTAAGTTGCAAATAGAGATGACTTCCATATCTTTATCTGTGGTAGCAATAAACACGGTTGGCTTAAGTTTAAGCCGGCGCTGCGTTACCAAATGGCCTAGAATATTCTCTTGCAAACGAACGAAATCATCATCACTCCAAACTTGCAGTAATGTGGCAGATTCACCCCGCCACACAACGGGGATGTCGGCGCTATATTGGCAAGAATAAAAGGCTTTAATGTCATCATGAATGTCAATTTCAATGCCTTTTTCTACATTGTCGAAGCTTGCCCAATGCTCTCTTTGAACTGGTTGCCAAAGCACATGCGACTCTCGTGTTTCTTGTACACATTCCGATTCCATATCTGCCAGCTCTTCATTGCTTGGTAGTGAATCGTGAGTAATTTTATATCTCTGTATATATCGATGACTTAAGTCAAATAGAGCTTGGGCAGCGCTACTGGCCATGTTGTTCTCCAAAATGGTGAGGTGACACTAGGGTCTGATAGCTGTCCCTAATGACATACTGGACTAGATTTCGTAATATCTGTCGTATTCTAAAACAAATCTTTAGGTCTGTTGACCTTTAATATTTTATGAGCAAATACTCTAACGCAAAAGAATTGGCTAACCTAACACTTGGGCAAAAAACCGAATACGCAAATCAATACGACCCAAGCTTGCTCCAACCTGTACCACGCCAGTTAAATCGAGCGGATCTCAATCTCACCGACGATATCCCATTTCAAGGCTGCGATCTCTGGACGCTATATGAACTATCTTGGCTCAACGCCAATGGCCTTCCACAAGTGGCGATTGGGGAAGTCTCCGTCCCAGCAACCAGTGTGAACATCATTGAGTCCAAATCATTTAAGCTGTACCTAAACAGTTATAATCAGACCAAGTTTTCCAGCTGGGATGAAGTACAAAGCCGCTTAAAAGACGACCTATCTAACTGTGCTCAAGGTGACGTCAGTGTCTCCGTCTACCCAGTCACGCATTACACTAACCAACCCATTGTGACTATGTCCGGTGAGTGTATTGATGAGCAGAATATAACGATTGACGACTTTGAATTTGACGCTGCCATACTCAAAGACGCCACCAGTGACGAGTGGGTTGAAGAGTCCCTCCATAGCCATTTGTTAAAGTCTAATTGCTTGATCACCAACCAGCCTGACTGGGGAAGTGTGGAGATTTGTTACGAAGGCAACAAAATTAACCAAGAATCTTTGCTTAGATATCTCGTGTCATTTCGCAACCACAACGAATTTCATGAGCAATGTGTAGAACGTATTTATACCGACATCATGAAATACTGTAGTCCGTCTAAACTTTCTGTATATGCTCGATATACTCGCCGTGGTGGATTGGATATCAACCCGTTTCGCTCATCTGAACAAGCAGAACCACAACAAAACACTCGCATGGCTCGTCAATAGGGATTGAATACACATGCTAAGAATTCGCTGGGTAATTTTATGTTGTCTCTTCGCTCTGCCCGTATCTGGATCGGTATTGGCAGCGACAACATCGGCTTCACCAATACTTGAAGAAGCCTATAAGCTGCTCGGTTTTTTGCCAAAACAATCGAAAAAGCTGGCTCATAATTATCTCACCCAGCGAACTCTAGCCAATATATCCAATCGAACTTTTTCGCCGATTACCCACAATAAAGCTGACACCAGTATTCGCACCCCTGTTGGAACCATTGATGCGTTACAAATCATTGCGCAAGCCGAGTTTAACATGCGTAACTATAACGTCGCTTTCCAGCAGCTAGTCAAAGCCGAAAACTTGGCTAAGCAATACGATCTACCCTATTCGGGTTTACTGATCAAAATACAAGATACGCACTTATATTGGTTAAGAAACCACAACTCAAAAGTGGCTCAAGACAGCATTCAAAACATCCAAAAAACGTTTAGTGGCTTAAACCCAAAAGACCCATTAGCAAACAAAATTCAATATCAATTGTTGAAACTCTCCGCAGAAATTGCGTCTTATGACAGCAATGTAGAGCTGGCTAAGTCTCTTTATAGCAAGCTAAAAATGCTCGCAAACGAGAGCAAGTCTGAAGATATGATTATCGACTACCATATTTCATCAGGTAGATTTCTTTTGTCTCATCGGCTTTACAATGAAGCATTGTCAGATTTATTAAGTGGTTACTGGATAGCGATAGAAAACAACGCCAGCGTACAACTCGCAACAATAAATCAACTACTAGGTGAGCTATTTTATCAACGTGGAGTACTCGACAAAGCCGTTGATCACCTTTCTCAAGCCGCTGATTTTTACGATAACTATGAAGACACTCCTTTACTACCTGCTCTATTAAAACAGCTAGGGGACATTTACTTTTCAGAAGGTAGATACAATTTGGCCTTAGTGCATTACTTCAATGTCATTGACCATGAAAACATGCAAGACAGTGTCGAACAAATTACTAGTGTGAGATTGTCCTTAGCGGCCACCTACCTGAAGTTACACGATAAGTCTTTAGCCAAACGCTACTTAGCCCACGCTGAAAGCCTTATCAAGTATGCGAATTTCCCGTATCTCAACTCGCGCGCAGCACTGTTAAAAGCTGCGCTTGCCTTGGAAGATAACCATTCTTCGACGGTGGTTAAACAAGCTAAGCTAGCACTTAGCAACGCGAAGTTTGCCGAGCCTGGGCAAAGAATAAAACTTGAGGAAAGAGCCTATTACCTGCTTTATCGAGGCTATGAGCAAGCTAAACAATATGAAAGCGCGCTAAATAATTTTAAAAAATACAACCAATTAGAAGAGCTTCGATTTAAAAATCTCAGCTCAGTCAGTGAAAATGATTTCCGTCAGCAAAAGCAATTTATTGAACAGACTCTGCATCTTGTCAGTCAAAAAAAGGTGCTGGAAAACACCTACGATGAGTATCAAAAGTTTAAGAAAATCGCGCTGGTTTTAGCCGTCATCGCCATAATCCTATCCGTGTTTATTTTTTGGCGCGGAGATATCGTTCGCCAGCAGCGCCTAAAAATTAATCGTCTTAAGGATGATCTTTTCGCCCACTCTCGCTCTGGTTTAAGAAACCTACGCATGCTAAACGCGAAACTTCCAGAGTCGATGGAACAAAGTAGTATGACCTTTGAAAAATGGCATATCGGCGAGCTCATTCATGAACCCTTAAGTGATCGACTGCGGTTTGTCATGATAGATATTCCCTTTTTACGTAGCATGTATCTTCAACATGGTTACAGCGAAGGGTTAAAGCTAGAGCGCAAGTTTGGTGAATTTCTACGCGGTAAGATTGAAGCACCTGCTCGAATCTATCACTTTTCAGATGCAAACCTACTTTACATTGAGAAGAACGCGGACAAACCCGCTACGCCAGAAGAGATCTTTAACAAGGTACAAGGCTGGATCGATGAATTTGAGCCACAGATAGCACTAAACCGCATTATTCGTGTTGGTATGGCTGATTATCCTTTTTTACCTAGAGCGTATACCGCGATTAACGACCAAGAGTTGCTTGATATTTTGCTGATGTCGACCAGCGCTGCGCGTACCTTAAGTATGAAAGAACACGCCAGTCAATGGATATATTTGAAAGCCATAGATAATGCCCCCGCAGCAAGTTTAGCGACTGGGGATATTCGTAAAGCCTGCAAACATTCCATAGGCCAAGGCCTGATAAAAGTGCACTCTTCATTTGAGAACGAGGAGAGCATCAAAAAACTCTTAAAAGACAGCTAAAAATTGGGCACAGCATCCAATATCTGATTGAAAATTGAGAGATGTTGAGAGCAAGTTCAAACTATTCTTTTAATCTAGGGCTTAGAAATTCAAACGGTTAGAAAAACACTTGTGGTAACCACTTGAATTGCTATTGACTATACTAACAATGAGCTAACCGCTATATTAAAGCCCAACAGCTAACTTGGATAGGATGTACCAAAGGCGACAAATGGATATTAAGTCAACGCTTCTCGACGAAAAAATAACTCAGTGCGGTGAAACCCTGCTTCGAATGAATTCGCTGCCACCCAAACTTAAACGAGACCTGCAAGATATTCTCAATTACGCGGCCAAAGACGGGGCTCGTAATATAGAGCAATCAATCAATCTGGTTACCTTATATGATAAAGCCGTCAAAATTCTTACCACCAACCCTAGCTTACATACTAGCCCTACCCATCAAAGTGAACATGCCAAGCTCCATCAGATACTATCGGGTGAATTACAACAAGTTATTGATAAGCTAGATTTTAGTGGCGATATTGGCGACAGGCTGTCTGACATTAGAGCGAAGATTGAACTTGATAGTGACTCCGAGCTCGTTATTCAGCACACTTTAGAAACCCTACAGTTAGTGATTGATGGAACCGTTGCAGAAAGAAAGTCATCGTTCCAATTTTTAGAACAAGTTAACACGGCCTTAACCACTGCACTGAGCACCAGTCAGCAAACCTCAAATCAAGCTGAGGATGAACTACATCAACGCCAAGGCATTAATAAAGAGCTCAATGGGTTAGTCTCTTCTACGCAGTCAGAAATTTCTAATGCCAAAAGCCTATCTCAGTTGCAAAAAAACGTCGAACCTTTGCTTGCGCAAATTTCTGACTTATCCAAACAGTTAGAAGAAGCGACCACACGCGAAGCTGCCATGTTAGAAGAGATGAAGTTAAACAATAGCCAGATGGGATCATTGTTAGAGTCCACGCAAGATTATCGAAAACGGTATGAAGACCAACAACATAAGGCGTTACTGGACCCGCTTACCCAACTGTATAACCGCAACGCATTTACAGACAAATTAGAGGTCGCTTTTAGCCGATGGATAAAAGCCCAAGATCATTTAAGAATAGCGATTTTAGATCCGGATAACTTCGGTGCAATTAATGAAAAGTTTGGCAACTCTGCTGGCGATAAAGCACTCAGGATTGTTGCAAAAACTATCGCCAAAGAAACGGATCAGCAGGCGACCTTAGCTCGCTTTTCTGGCGACCAATTTATCTTGATGTTCCTCCATCAAGACAATGAACACAATAAAAAGCTGATCGCCAAGATACAAAAGAAAGTGAGCTTGCTTCCCTTCAAGTTTCGCGATCAAAATATACGTATCACCCTATCGGCTCTCAGTGACTGTTTTAAAGACTCCGATACCCCAGATGATGTCCTCGGCAGGCTAGAGCTTGGTATCAAGCAGCTCAAAGTCGGCAGTGGTAATCAACTGATATGGTTATAAAAGCTAAAATTTCATCCTTTATGAGTACCTGAATAAAGCGGTTTGGGGATTGGCTCTCATGTTGAACCTTGAAATACGGTTTCAAGCTATGCCTAACAATATAGAGTTTGCTAAGCTAACTGATGCCCCCTTAAAACATATGTCTACATAATGATTAAAGGGTATTCAGTATTCTAATAAAAGGAGGCCTATATGATCACTCATATTAGCCCAGCTGGCAGTATGGATCTGCTTTCTCAACTTGAAGTTGAGCGCCTTAAAAAAACCGCATCTAGTGAACTTTATCAACTCTACCGAAACTGTACGCTCGCCGTGCTCAACTCGGGCAGCCATACAGACAACTCTAAGGAACTGCTCGATAAACATCGCTCGTTTGATGTCAATGTCGTACGTCGTGAACGTGGTATCAAATTAGAACTTAGTAACCCGCCGGATCATGCCTTCGTAGACGGTCAAATCATAAAGGGTATTCAGGAGCACCTGTTCTCGGTGTTAAGAGACATTGTCTACGTCAATATGCACTTAGCCGACAATCAAAGGCTCAACTTAACCAACGCGACACACATCACCAACCTCGTTTTTGGCATACTACGAAACGCTGGCGCACTCATTCCCGGCATAGAGCCGAACCTTGTCGTTTGCTGGGGCGGACATTCAATCAACGATATCGAATACCAATACACCCGCGAAGTGGGCCATGAGTTAGGACTGCGCGAGTTAAACATCTGTACCGGATGTGGCCCTGGAGCAATGGAAGGCCCTATGAAAGGCGCAGCCATCGGTCATGCGCAACAAAGGTACACAGATCAACGTTATTTTGGCTTGACCGAGCCATCCATTATCGCCGCTGAGCCACCTAACCCAATAGTGAACGAATTGGTCATCATGCCTGACATTGAAAAACGTCTCGAAGCGTTTGTCAGAATGGCCCATGGTATTATTATCTTCCCCGGAGGTGCGGGTACTGCCGAGGAACTGTTATATATTCTTGGCATTATGATGCACCCTGAAAATCAAGGCATGCCACTGCCCATCGTGCTCACTGGACCAAAAGAGAGCAAAGAGTATTTCCAATCGATAGATCGCTTTATTGGTGAAACGTTAGGCGAAGAAGCACAGAAACACTATCAAATCGTCATTGATGATCCAGCTAGAGCTGCGCAAATCATGAGTGAGGCAATGCCAGACGTTAGGCAATATCGTAAAGAAACTGGCGATGCTTATTGCTTTAACTGGTCATTAAAAATAGCGCCTGAGTTTCAGCTTCCCTTCGAACCCACACACGAAAGTATGGCTGACTTGGATTTACACCTCAATCAGCGCCCTGAAAACTTGGCTGCTAAGCTGCGCCAAGCCTTTTCCGGAATCGTCGCAGGTAACGTAAAAGCGGAGGGCATTCAAGAAATTGAACGTAACGGGCCTTTTACTATTAATGGAGACAGCGAGCTGATGAAGAAAATGGACCGGCTGCTGAAAGATTTTGTTGTACAAGATCGTATGAAACTCCCAGGAGGCACGGCTTACGTCCCTTGCTACAAAGTGGCAACAGAAGAAAGTATTAATAAATAGTATCTTGAGGCCACTTAGTTATACAATAAGGGCTAAGGCCCTTATTTTTATGTCAATATGCCCATCCATCTCGTTATCATCGACGCTCTAAACCTTGTTCGCCGAGTTCATTCCGCTCAACCGGATCCCAGTGATATTGCCAGGACCGCGACGACGACGACTCGTACGCTATCTAAAATCATTCAAGAGTCCAACCCTTCGCATATCATTGCTGTGTTCGACCATGAAAACCGGGAAAGAGGATGGCGAGGCGAGCTGCATCCCGAATACAAAATGAATCGTAAACCTATGCCAGAAGAGTTACGCAAAGGTTTAGACGATATCCAGCAAGCTTGGTGGGAAATTGGCATCGATTCTCTGCTATCTGAAGGCGACGAAGCGGACGATTTAGTGGCAACCTTGGCGGTCAAAGTCGCGAGTCACAACGAGAAAGTCACTATTATTTCAACGGACAAAGGTTACTGCCAATTGCTATCACCGACATTGCAAATTCGCGATTATTTCCAACATCGCTGGCTAGATGAACCTTTCATACAAAAAGAATTTGGGGTGATGCCAAGCCAGTTGGCTGATTTTTGGGGGCTAGCTGGCATTAGTTCTAGCCAAGTACCTGGCGTGCCCGGAATTGGACCAAAATCCGCCAAAGAGATTTTAAACCAATTCGGTTCAATTGAATCTGCGTTTGAAGCGGAAGCGCTGGCAAGTAAGTATCGCAAAAAGTTGCACGAGCACATTGAACTTGCCAGAACTTGCAAACAGATCTCGATGTTAAAAACGGATATTGAACTGGGATTTAACTTACAAGATCTCAGGTTTCAAGCACCCTAAAGCAATGCAGTAGCATCTTATCAATGCTGAATAAGGGCAAGATAAGATGCTTACGCTTACCTAGGGGATATATTCGATAAGCACTGAACATGGACCGTAACTTCTTCGCGGTCATGATACAGATGTTTGGCTTGAAGCTTAAACTTTACACCGTGCTCAATGAGAAAATAGCGCAGATTTTCAATATCTTCCAATACCTCGTCATAACGCCCTTTCATTGGCAACTTAAGGTTGAACAGCGCTTCTTTTGCCCATCCCTTAATCAGCCATTCTCCCATAAGCTGAGCGACCCTAGATGGCTTTTCAACCATATCACAAATCAGCCAGGTGACATTTTTCTTCGCCGGTTCAAACTTAAACCCATCTTCTTGATGGTGTTTCACTTGCCCCGTCTCCATTAAGCCATCGGCCATCATGCCATTATCGACGGCATGGACGAACATGGAGCGCTTCACTAATTGATATGTCCAGCCACCTGGGCAAGCACCTAAATCGACTCCCCACATGCCCGATGCCAGGCGCACATCCCACTCTTCTTTCGGAATAAATACGTGAAACGCTTCTTCTAATTTTAATGTGGAACGGCTTGGCGCATCGGCTGGGAACTTTAATCGTGGGATGCCCATAAAGAAAGGCGAGTTGTTCTTTGGGTAAGAATAGCCAACGTAGCAATGCCCCGGCGCAACAAAACAAATGTGCAAAACAGGTTTGCTAGGATTATCGTTCTTATATAAGAGCCCTTTTCCTCTCATTGCTTGGCGCATGGGCACCGTAAACTTACGACAAAATTTGAGCAGTTCTTTAGCTTCATTAGTGTCAGGGGTTTCGATACGAAGATCGCCACAACGCGGTAATTCTTCCACATCAGACAACGCTTGCAAAATAGGCGAGATTCTATCGTCAGTTGGCAAGTCTCGACCTTCATGAGCAACGGCAAACATTTGTCGGGCGAAGATCAGTGAGCTGAAATCAATGTCTTTAACTAACCTGTCAGCATCCCCCTCCTGATAACACTCAAACAACACATAGCCGGTGTTATTTTTCGCTCGAGGAAATCCATACACTTCTAGGTGGTTAGCCTTATCTTGTATTTCCCCTGCACATTCCTTTTCAAAGCCAGAACGGCAATAAAGCATGACGTGTTTCAAGATTCACCCTCTTTTATATTTGATGCTGCCACGATAAACAATACCCAGCCAATCATAAAGAACAGCCCACCAATAGGCGTGATAGGTCCAAACCAGTGAATACCAGTTAAGGCCAACGCATACAGGCTGCCACTAAAACAAAGGACGCCGATGATAAAACAAACGGCCGCATTAAAAAAATGTTTTTGCGCCCGAGCAGGCAAATTTAGCTGCAATAAAATGCCGCAAGCAATTATCGCCATGGTATGAATAAATTGGTACAGCACTCCGGTTTTGAATACATCGAGCATCATAGGGGTTAACGTACCTTTTAAGCCATGAGCGGCAAATGCACCCAGTGCTACACCTAACAAACCATAGACTCCCGCTATGGCCAATGTCCATCTAGCTCGCATTCGCTACCTCAAAAATAAACTGACTCAACACCTCCACAGCTTGAGCGATATTCTGCTCTTCGGTGAAGCCTGATGATTTACTTGGCTTGAAGCTGTGATCGCCATCGGGTATATAGTGGACTTTTACTGATTTTGATAAAGAAAACTCGGCCACTTCTTCTTTTTTACCGAACGTATCCCTCTCGCCTTGAAGTATTAAGCAAGGTTTTTCAATACTGGCCAGATGCGCACCTTTAAAGTTCTCAGGTTTGCCCGGAGGATGAAAGGGAAAGCCCAAACACGCGGCAGCGGCAACTTGGTGGTGCTCTGCAAGCAAACTTGCCATTCTACCACCCATGGATTTCCCCCCAATCACAACCGAAGACGAAGCATGTTGTTCAATGACGGACTGGAAGTGCTCTAACAATTTAGGCGCTCTATCTGGTGGCCGCTTCTTGCCATCTTCGCGACGCTTTTGCATATACGGGAATTCAAAGCGAATCACTTGAATGCCCTTTTGCTCAAGGCCACTAGCGACTGCAGACATAAAAGGGTGTTCCATTCCCGCCCCAGCGCCATGGGCAAAAATAAATACCGGATCGGAATGCTTACCGTTGATGATCACGTCAGTCATCCAATAACTCCTCTTGTTCGCTTTGGGCTTTGGCTAGCATCCAATCTCTAAAGGTAGCAATGCGTCCCGTGTCGGCTTGCTTTTCATGACAAACCACATAAAACGCATTCTTACTGATTAATACTTCATCAAATGGTGCAATTAATCGCCCTGCATCAAGCTCTGGTTGAGCTAACACGTTGTTTCCTAGAGCAACACCTTGTCCATGAGCGGCAGCTTGTAACACCATAGTAGAGTGACTAAATATTGGCCCATGGTTCACATTCACCCCAACCAGTTCATTATGTTTCGCAAACTGCTTCCACTCCTTACGCGATGTGTCATGCAATAAAGTGTGGTGTTTTAAATCATTTAGAGTTTCTAATGGTTTACTGCCTAATAACAGGGAAGGCGCGCACAAAGGGATCAGGTACTCTTGATACAATTTGTCTTCCCTCAATCCCGGCCAATTTCCACGACCGTAATATATCGCCACATCAACATCATCTGTCAGTGAAGAGTCAGGAGAATCGACCGCTTTGATACGAACGTCAATATCTGGTTCTTGCTCATTGAAATCTGCCAACCTAGGCACGAGCCATTGAATGGCGAAACTCGGTGGCAAAGCGATGGTCAATGCTCCTTTTTCGCTTCTTTCGAGAACTTTGTCGGTAGCTTCGGCCATCATCGTGAAAATATCTTTTATATCCAAAAAATAGCTTTGTCCTTCTTCGGTCAGTAGAAGCGCGCGATTTCGTCGCCGAAAAAGCTTCAAACCGAGAAATTCTTCTAAGGCTTTTATTTGATGACTAACAGCAGCTTGGGTAACAAATAACTCGTCAGCTGCCCGTGTAAAACTGAGATGTCTCGCCGCTGCCTCGAAGGCTTTAAGCGAATTTAGAGGGGGTAATCGTCTGGACATTTAAGCACTCTATTTAGTCATTAGTTTTTTTTATCCGAAACATTATAAATTGTCCATTGCCTAGCGGCCAGAGAAATTCTATATTTCACCCCGCAACGCTGGCTTGAACGGCTTGGTTCTTCCCGGAATCAATTAGCTAGTGGTTGCGATGTTGTGTTTGCAACTCGATATTTCGAGTTAGGTAGTTTTCTACCATCGTTTTGTTTCTGTCATCCTCAGAAATAAAACACATACTTCCTGTATTTATTTTTGACCAGTCTGTCAAATTTTTTCGCACCGCCTTCTAGGCGGTGTTTTTTTATCTGCCATACAAACATAAAAAAGCGAAGCTATAAAGCTCCGCTAATTTTATACTCAAATTATTTCAGTACGAATCACTAAGGTCGATACACCTTAACATTGCTAAAGCCTTGCTCTTGCAAATACAGCGCTTGCAAACGGCTCATCACGCCACGATCGCAGTACAGAAGATAGCTCTTAGACTGATCAAGATCGCCAAACTTAGTGGCCAGTTTGTAGAACGGAATATGCTGTACATCCACACCGTCGATGACGAGCGGATTTTCATCCTCTTCATCAGGGCTTCGAATATCCAACACAACTGCATGCTCTTCAACCGCTTCGACCAACTCCACTTCTGGTGCGGCTTGCTGGCTTTCTTTTTCAATATCGCGAATATCCATTTTACGTGAGTCATACACCACTTTTTCTAAAATAGAGAAATCAAACTTCGCTTCTTCGGCTTCTAATTTCTCTTTTACCGCTTTTACCGTAGGGCTTTTCGAAATCACACCGCAATATTCTGGCATGGTTTTCGCGAAATCTTCCGTTCCGATCTCACGCGCAAGATCGATAATGTCTTCTTTATCCCAGTTGATAAGAGGGCGTAAAATCAATGTATCTGTGACGCCATCTATATGGCGAAGATTGGTAAGCGTCTGACTTGAAACCTGACCAAGTGCCTCACCCGTCACCAGCGCCTGAATGCCATGTTTTTCTGCAAGCATGCCTGCGGCGCGCATAAACATACGCTTAAGAATCACGCCCATTTGGCCGTCGTCGACTTTCTCGAGAATTTCCGCCACCACTGGCTCAAAATCCACCGAGATGAATTTTACTTTTGCAGACGAGCCGTACTTTTTCCATAGATAGTGAGCGACTTGCTTTACGCCAATCTCATGCGCAGGACCACCGAGATTAAAGAAACAGTAATGCACTTTAGAGCCGCGCTTAATGTGCAAATAACTTGAAACGCCAGAATCAAACCCACCAGAAATTAAGCTCAGCACATCTTCTTGAGTACCAAGTGGGAAACCGCCCAAGCCTTTGTGTCTCGCGATGATTTGGTTTAGCTTGTCACTCGCTATCTCAATGTTGACGGTCACGTCTGGGTATTGCAGTTTAACCCTAGCACTGTCAACCGCTTGGTTTAAACCACCACCCACGTATCGCTCTAGCTCGATAGAAGTAAAATCATGCTTACCGCGACGTTTGGCCCGAACCACGAAGGTTTTCCCTTCAATTTTGCTGCGGTTTAATTCCAACACCTGCTCGTAGATATCGTGCATATCTTCAAATTCAGACTGTTGTACTTCTAATGAATGATGAATGCCAGGTGTCTGGGTTAACACTTGTAGCGTTTCTTGGTAATACTCATCACTTTGAGCGGTCACTTCAATATGGTCACGACGATTAAATACCGCCACTGACTCAGTTCGCTGCTGAATCACATTACGAATATTACATTCCAAAATTCTTGTGAAGCGTTTACGGACCGATTCACTTTTTACAAAAATCTCTGGGTGGGGTTTTACAATAAATTTCATAGTTTTATTCGCAAGTTGGTTCGCAATGAATGTCCCCAAACCACACAGCTTGAGGCACAAAGCAACGTCAAAGATACTTAAGGCGCGAAATTATACACAAGTCAGGCTTGTTACCCAAGTCACAAGACGAGCGATATAGTTATTGGTTGTTCTGAGGTAGAGAGGGCACTTCGTTACTATAGGTGGGTTTACCCTGCATGATATTGATTTCTACTCGGCGGTTTCTCGCCCTTTCTGCATCGGTATCGTTAGGGCCAAGCGGTTTGGTATCAGCCAAGCCTATCACTTCCATTCTATCGTGCGGGAAGCCACGCACTTTTTCCATTTCCTGCGCGACAGACACCGCACGTTGGGAAGATAGATCCCAATTGGAACGATATAGTTCAGAGTCCACCACCACATTGTCAGTATGGCCAGAGATACTGATTATCCCCGGAATGTCTTTGACAAGGTCTGCAATCTGTCGAACCAAGGGGCGGAACTTGGGTTGCAAAAACGCGGAACCTTCTGGAAACGCCCCTTTCTCGCGGATACGAATCACCAGTTGTTGCCCCAGATGCTCCACCTCTATGGCACCTTGTTCTATCTCTTTCGCCAACGCTTTCTTGATATTTTCCATCAGCGTTTCTTGCTCTTGCGCTATCGCTTCAGCTTGTTTTTGCTTCTGGTCGGTTTCAGTGTTTTTATTGTTACTGGTAGATGACTCAGACGACTTACCACCTTGAAGCTTAGCCTGATCTCGCTGAGCACCACCTGCCCTATCTGACTCACCCTCTTGAAATTCAAGAGTTTGTTGAGTGATGTCTATGGTTTGCTGCATGATGACATCAATGGGCGTAGGCTCGGGGCGGCCAGGTCGAAACTCTTGCGCGATAATACTGGTGCCTTTGGGGATATCTTTAACCTCCAGACGGTTTTGCACACCGAAAGCAAATTTCATCGAGCCCGCTATCTGCTTAAACTTCAAAACGTCCATTTCAGAAAATGATAACAGTAGAACGAAAAAGCACATGAGCAGTGCCATTAGATCGGCAAAGGTTCCCATCCATGCGGGGAGCCCGGGAGGGGGGCATTTACAGGGTTTCTCTTCATCCGCCATAGTCTGCCCTACTCATTGTCCACATCAATACCACGTTTACCTTCATTGAGGTAATTTTTCAGATAGCTATCGATCACACGTGGGTTTTGTCCATCTTGAATAGCTAACACACCATCCATAATTAGACGGCGGTTTAATGTTTCCTGCTCACGACGCAATGATAATTTGTCGGCTATCGGAAAGAAGATCATATTAGAAAGAATAGCACCATACAGGGTTGTAAGAAGTGCAACCGCCATCGCGGGACCGATGGATTTAGGGTCATCCATGTTTGACAACATCGCCACCAAGCCAACTAGCGTTCCGATCATCCCCATTGCAGGAGCCACATCGCCAAAGCCGCGGAACACCGAAGTACCAAACTCATGTCGTTCGTCTGTTAAGGCGATATCTTTTTGCAGTGCCGCGCGCACCACATCGGCATCGTGGCCGTCAACGAGCAAATCAATGCCCTTTTGCATAAAGCTATTGGTGATTTCCATTTCTTCGAGGGCAAGAAAACCACCTTTACGTGCTGCATCCGCCATTTCTACGACTTTTGCAATAAGATCTTCAGGCTCTTCAGCTTTAAACATGAACGCCTTGCCTGCAATCTTGAATGCGGCAAAAAACTGTCCAATTGTAAATTTCATCAATACAACAAACGTTGTACCACCCACAACGATGAGAATAGAAGTGACGTCAACAAACATCATGATGCTGCCACCAAGAACCATGGCCATCACAACGAAGGCAAGGCCCCCAATCAATCCTACCAGTGTTGCTAAATCCACAAAGCACTCCTTTTGCTAAGGCTTACACGATCCCTGCCATCACTATCTAACCCATCTCGCTTATATACAATTTCAAAAGAACAGCGTTAACGGAGATAGTTTAATTATCGGCAAGATAATAAGATCTTTAACGATTTTATTTGATACTCCCTTCACACTATTGTGCTGGGGCTCTCGTTAAAATGCATATTCTGTACCTATATATACCCAAGTGCTCTCATCATGCACTGTATATACGCGCGTCCCCCTAAGCAGTAACATACCAGCAATAAAATTTGCTTAAGGGCAGCTAGCCGTTATTTTTCGAGAAATTTCCTCGTTAAATTTGACCAACCTAACTGGCTAAGGTAAGTTTCCATCACCTTCAACAATCTCTATATATTATGGCGAGTAAGAAACCTGAAAATATGTCGTTTGAAGAGTCCATCGAAGAATTGGACACTTTGGTCAATCAGCTAGAAAATGGCGATCTCGGACTTGACGACGCTCTGAAAAAGTTCGAAAGGGGTATCGCTCTTGCTCGCGCTAGCCAGAAGAAGCTATCTGCCGCTGAGCAGCGAGTCAGCATCTTGCTAGAAAACGACGACAACACCCCTCTCAGTGAATTTACCCCTGAGTAAAAACTAAAATAAAGAAGCATTCCTATGTATGAGGCTCTCTCCTCTTTCCAACAAAGAAACAACGATCAGTTAAACCACTGGCTTAACGGCCTACCGTTTCAAGAACAACGCCTGATTGAAGCCATGCGCTACGGTTTGCTACTCGGTGGCAAGCGAGTACGCCCTTTTTTGGTTTACGTCACAGGGCAGATGCTAGGGGTCAGTGTCGAGCACCTTGATACACCAGCATCCGCGATTGAATGTATTCATGCTTATTCGTTAATCCATGACGATCTTCCGGCCATGGATAATGACGACTTACGCCGCGGCAACCCAACTTGTCACAAAAAGTTTGACGAAGCTACCGCCATTTTAACGGGCGACGCTCTGCAAACATTGGCCTTCACTATTTTGTCAGAAGGTAAACTCGCAGAATATGCCGAAGCCCAACGAATCAACATGGTTCAGAGCCTCGCCAAAGCCTCTGGCGCACAAGGCATGTGTATTGGACAGACGTTAGATCTCGCCTACGAAAACAAAAACATAAGTTTACGCGAACTAGAAAACATACACAGAAACAAAACGGGCGCATTAATCAAATGCGCGATACAATTTGGTGCTTATGCCTCAGGGCAGAAAGGAATCGAGGTGCTGCCTCAACTTGAAACATACGCTGAAGCGGTTGGCCTAGCGTTCCAAGTACAAGATGATATCCTAGACATCACGAGTGATACTGAAACTCTAGGCAAGCCTCAGGGTTCAGATGAAGAGCTTTGTAAAAGCACCTACCCTGCTTTACTAGGTTTAGAGGGCGCGATAGCAAAAGCTCAGTCTTTGCTGAACGAGGCGCTTCAAGCATTGGAAGCAATACCATACAATACTGAATTGCTGGAACAGTTTGCCCGATATGTCATCGAGCGCAAGCACTAACATAAAAAACGCGCAATAGAATATGACACTTGATATATCAAAGTATCCTACACTTGCTCTTGCAAGCATACCTGAAGAGTTACGTAGCCTACCCAAGGAAACGCTACCAAAGCTATGTGAAGAGCTACGGACATATTTATTAAATTCGGTGAGCCAATCTAGTGGCCACCTAGCATCAGGGCTCGGTACCGTCGAGCTCACGGTCGCCTTGCACTACGTCTACAACACGCCCTTTGATCAACTTATCTGGGATGTAGGCCACCAAGCGTACCCACACAAAATTCTAACGGGTCGGCGCGACCAGATGCCGACCATACGTAAGAAAGATGGCCTGCACCCCTTTCCTTGGCGTGAAGAAAGTGAATACGATACCTTGTCCGTTGGTCACTCATCCACATCAATCAGTGCCGCGCTAGGCATGGCCATCAGTGCGATTAAAGAAGGCAAAAATCGTAAAGTGGTCAGCGTCATCGGTGACGGTGCTATCACCGCAGGCATGGCATTCGAGGCCATGAACCACGCCGGTGATGTTCACCCGGATATGCTGGTCATTTTAAATGACAACGAAATGTCTATTTCGGAAAATGTTGGCGCTTTAAATAACCACCTCGCTCAAGCGTTATCTGGCAGTTTTTATACCTCGATACGAGAAGGCGGCAAAAAAGTGCTGTCTAATATGCCATCCGTTAAAGAGCTAGTGCGTCGCACCGAAGAGCATTTAAAAGGCATGGTGGTTCCAGGTACCTTATTTGAAGAGCTTGGGTTCAATTATATTGGCCCGGTCGATGGACATGACGTTATCGAGCTAAGCAAAACGTTAAAAAATATGCGTGAACTAAAAGGTCCTCAATTTTTGCACATCATGACCAAAAAAGGTAAAGGTCATGAGCCTGCAGAAAAAGACCCAATTGGCTACCATGCGGTACCTAAGTTCGACCCTAGTGATTCGAAACTACCAAAAAGCAAAGGCGCTAGCCCGACCTTCTCCAACATATTTGGCGATTTCCTGTGTGATATGGCTGCGCAAGATCCTAAGCTTATGGCCATTACTCCGGCCATGCGTGAAGGCTCAGGTATGGTACGCTTCTCAAAAGAGTTCCCAGAGCAGTACTTTGATGTAGCCATTGCCGAACAACACGCTGTAACACTGGCGACAGGTATGGCTATTGCGGGTAACAAGCCGATTGTCGCCATTTATTCGACCTTCTTACAGCGCGGGTACGATCAATTGATTCATGATGTGGCCATCATGGATTTACCTGTCATGTTTGCCATCGACAGAGCAGGCCTTGTTGGTGCGGATGGTCAAACGCACCAAGGTGCATTTGATCTTAGCTTTTTACGCTGCATCCCAAATATGGTCATCATGGCACCAAGTGATGAAAATGAGTGCCGACAAATGCTCTACACCGGCCACCAGCACGATGGCCCATGTGCAGTTCGCTATCCTCGTGGCAGCGGTACGGGAGCAGAGGTTGAACAAGCCTTTACTCGCCTCGAGATCGGCAAAGGACGTATCGTCCGTCAAAGCAAACAAGCAGCAGAAGGTAAAAAAGTCGCCATATTAAGTTTTGGTACTTTCCTGGCCAATGCTCTTGAAGCTGCCGAAGCCCTTGATGCAACGGTTGCTGACATGCGCTTTGTAAAACCTCTCGATGCCGAACTTATCAAAGAGCTAGCCTCTTCTCACGATGTCATCGTCACCATAGAAGAAAATGCCATTGCAGGCGGTGCAGGCGCTGCGGTAAATGAATACCTGATGAGTGAAAAACTGCTTAAGCCTGTACTTAACTTAGGCTTGCCAGATAGCTTCATCCATCAAGGGACACAACCAGAGCTACACGAGGAACTTGGCTTGGATGCTTCAGGTATTGAAGCCGCCATTCACGCCTACCTTTCTAAATAAAAACATCTAGCCCTACACTCGCTGTGCAAGTATAGGGCTAGTTTTTCATCCTAGCTTCCAAGCAAACTCACCAGCCAAACGCTGCCAGACATCATCAAAACCAGCTTGTAACACCAGCTTTTCTTGCGTGATTGGATGAATAAATTCAAGGCGTGAGGCATGCAACATTAAGCGATGTGCATTGAACTTGTCGCGAAACAGTCGATTATGCTTACCATCGCCATGGGTCGTGTCACCAATAATCGGGTGGCTCAAGTGGTGCATATGTCGGCGTAACTGATGCTTGCGTCCCGTTTTCGGTTTGAGTTCCATCAAGCAATAGCGACTCGTGTCAAACTTGCCTGTTGAATAAGGAAGTTCAACGCTAGCCAACGGCTTATACGCCGTGATGGCAGATTGAGCTTCTTTGTCCTCTTTGGCGAACTTGTCGGCAATCTTGTCTAATTCTACTTTCAGCGGATAATCCAGCACGTCTTCAGTTTCTATCCAACCTCTTACGATAGCGTGATAAGTTTTCTCCATATCATGCTCGGCAAACATGGGCATCACTTGCGCTGCGACTTCTGAAGACAAAGCAAATACCAATACGCCCGAGGTTGGCCTATCTAACCGGTGCAGAGGAAAAACATGTTGGCCAATTTGATCGCGCAGGGTTTGCATGACAAACACCGTTTCATGTTTATCTAACCAGCTTCGGTGTACCAGCATGCCCGCTGGCTTGTTCACCGCAACCAGATACTCATCTTGGTAGATAATCTCTAACATGATGCACTGCCTCTATCGATATCTTGCAATATACTGATGACCAGATTTAGATGCGGTTTATCTAGCCAAACTTGTTCAAAGTAGGGTGAGATGGCCATGCCACTGGGTAATGTCTGTTCATTTTTCAGCAACTCGCGCATTTTGGGGATAAATATCCATTGCAGCCACTCATGAGCGTCTAACGTATCGATGGCAAAAGGTTGCTGGCTGGCCAGCTTATCCATCGTGGGAGCGCGCTCCTGCCATAGCTGAGCGGCGTTGAGCTCAAGTTCCAGCCTCGTCAGCAACTCGCTGAGCTTTTCATGTTGTGTCATCTGAATTAATTGTTTCCTTGAAATTAGGCCAAATGATACCATCTATGTTTCCAAGAATCTTAAACTACGTTTACGAATGAACAACATCCACACTCTTACAGATCTTCTCAAAAATAGCGGTTGCCAATATTTAATTTATGACCTTGGACGTCGAGTTCAGCCCATTAGTCATAGCGATTTTAACCGTATTGAGCTTGGTCAACAGGCTTACCCCTACCCAGTAATGCGTACCGCACAACTTGCTATCGCTTACTGGAATGAAACTCGTCAGCCGTGGATTTGGTTTTTAAAATTTGAGCTTGACGAAAGAGGCCTGCTCAAGCTCTCTGATATAGGCAATTTTATCAAATATGTGGTCGAGGCGATGGGCACCCATTTGAGTCAAGATATGTCGGACGAGCAGCAAGAAAAACTGGCCAACAATCCCTATACCTTCAAGCCTGTTGAAGACAAAATGGCGGTTTATCATAGTAAAATACGTGCAAGCTTAGAACTCGCGCATAGTCACTACTATGACCATGCTCAGCAATACTTCTCCGGCGAGCTTGGGTGGCAAAACTGGCAAACAGTGGGATTGCAAGGGATCACAGACATCTGTACTAGGCTGCCCCATCAACAAAATAGCGCGAATCTTGTAAGAGCATTAAAACAACTGCCCAATGAGCCACTCTATGCGTTGCTAGGCGTTTTGGAACATTGCGATCTTCCTGACCGGTTGGCTGAACCTCTGTCGGATATGGCGCGTGAGCAAATAGACAGTAAAGATGTGGATTTGTTTTTATTATCAGCCTTAACACGGGCGCTAGCCGGAGCGGATAACCAGTTTTCATCACCTATTTTACAAACGATACTGGCAAGCCCTATGCTAAGTCATCAAGAGGTATTGATCGCCATCGCAGGCCGTTGCTGGCGCAACCTTGCAGACTCAAATTTAGCAGAGCAGTTTCTCATTAGACTCGCCGAGACCAACAACCAAGCCTTGTTTAACCAGCTATTTGCTGATCTCGTCATGCTTCCCGAACTGAGGGTCATTTTGCTGCCTCTACTGCATTCGTCGCCAACAGAAGAACTCGCCAATGCGTTAACCAAAATGCAGCAAGCAACTAAGAATCACTAGGCTCGATATATGCTCGATAATCTGATCGTTTTTTTCATCTTATTCTTGATTTGCTTTTTGTTTTGGCAGCAGCGCAAACAAGCAGAAATAGCCAAATTGGCTATTTCCAACAAGTGTAAGCAATTGGAGTTACAACTGGTCAGTGTCGCGTTGGGCCGCCATAGCCTAAAAGACGAACAAGGGCTATGGCGTTGGCGCACTATCTATCAATTTGAATTTTCTTCCCTTGGCGATGACTGCTACCAAGGTCAGCTAGTCATGAAAGGCTTTAGGCCATTGAAATTTCATCTACCACCACATCGCGTGTAAATTCGTATTCATAGTACGGCCCATATTTATCAAAGCGCTGTCCCGTGCGCTTAAAGCCTAAATTGTTCAGCACCGCTATCGACGCGTAGTGGTCGACATTTGCTGTTGCAACGACATTAGATAATTGTTTTTCTTCACAAACTCGAGGAAAGAACGCACTCAATGACTCCGTTGCAATACCTTTCCCCCAGTAAGCACTATCAAATATAAAGCCAAGTTCAGGGCGAGCGTCTAAGTTGCTGACGAAGATGTGCCCCATATACTCGCGAGACCTATTATCAAGTACTGCCATACTGTATATATTGGTGTTGTGCAGCATTTCTCGAAACAGTGCTTTGGCCGATGCAAGGGTATGCGGACCGTTCATTTCTGCTCGATTGGTCGAGCAACAGTTGAGAAGTAAAAATTCAGATTGCAGAGATTCGCTGTAGGGTATGATCAACGTCCTGTTCGTCACTATAGCCATATTGTCTCCCTCAATATTTGCTCTATATTCAGACCACTAGCTAGCGTAAATAGTTCATCAGAAAAGAAATTTTTTGGCTTAATATCAAATGCATACTGCAAACCATGTATATAGTTAAACCTATCAGTAATTAAACAGAAAGCCCCAGCCTTTACGCTGGGGCAATCGCATTAATGATGTCACCTGTTACCAAAGTCACGTCCTTATCATTCAGTAACATTGAATCCCTTAACCAAATGCGTCTCGCCATCCTAGCGGTGTCCTTTGCTCCTTATGATCAGCGACTCCTGCTGACCCTCATCGCCGATCCTAAGCGGTGTCCCATAGCTTGTTCGATTCGTTATCCCAACTCCATCTAGAATCAACCGTTAAAATGTACCTAATTTTTACGCGCAAGCAATCGCACAAAATCACACTTTATTTGATGTTTACAATAAATTTTCATTCAAGCTTCCTTATATCAGTAGCTTAACAAATACCGTCGGCTTTTCGCATAGCGAATAACACGATAACTCCTACACACGCCATCCGTTATCTCTTACAATCCAATCATGAAATAATGATGACGACTTGGGCCTCGCCTCAACCTGTCAAAGGATCGCACCATGCTTACAAAAGATGTCTCAAATGAACTAGAGTCCATCATTGAATCTTTGGTAAACCAAGGAAAGAAACCCACTGTGGCACTAGTAAAAACTCGACTGACTACCCCGATTCCCATGCCAGCGATTATCGCCACCATCAAAACTTGGCAAAGTAGCCAGCGCGTACCAAAAGTAGAAGTTGCAGCAAACGAAACGCTCGATAAAATGTCCATGCTCGAACAGCAAGTCCTGTCATTGACACAGCGAATCGCTGAGTTGGAAGCCCAACTAGAAACGCTTATCAATAAAGAGAAATAGTATGATGAAATTATGGGTAGATGCTGATGCATGCCCCAAGGTGATTCGTGAAACCATCGTTCGCGCTGCAGAGCGCACTGGCATTGAATGTACCTTTATCGCCAACCATAACGTCCCTGTACCCAAACGTGCCAATATCCACTCTATCCAAGTGCCAAGTGGTTTCGATATTGCAGACAATGAAATTGTTAAACGTACTCAAGCTGGCGACTTAATTATCACATCCGATATCCCATTGGCCGATGAAGTGATCAGCAAAGGTGCTACAGCGTTAAGCCCACGCGGTGAGCTGTATACTAAAGAAACCATTAAAGCTCGACTCAATATTCGCGATTTTATGGACACCATGCGCTCTAGTGGCATTCAAACTGGTGGGCCAGGCGCGTTATCTCAAACCGAGCGCCGTGAGTTTGCCAATCATCTCGACCGCATTTTGGCAAAACGATAGCGCATGCACACCATCTCTCCTATTGGTTTTATTGAAAGCCCGTACAAAGAAAAATTCTCCGTTCCAAGACAGCCTCGATTGGTGACCAGCGCACGCGCTCGTATCAAGCTAACAGGGGAAGCAAACTGCCCAGAGTCCATTCGTGGCATAGAACAATTTAGCCATCTATGGCTGCTATTTTTGTTCGATAAAAATTTAGATGCAGGATGGAAGCCAACCGTTCGCCCACCACGATTAGGCGGTAACGAAAGAATCGGTGTATTGGCTTCACGTGCAACATTTCGCCCAAACGGTATTGGCATGTCCGCGGTTGAGCTTAACGGCACATCACACTCCGGTAGCCAGCATTACCTAGAGCTTGGCAGCGTGGATTTAGTTGACGGTACACCTATTATCGACATCAAGCCGTACCTGCCCTATTCTGACGCGATACCAGATGCCAAAGGCGGATACGCCCAAGACAAGCCTACTCTACTCTTGGTCCACTTTTCTATATCTGCCACCGCCCTGCTTGACCTTCGCCCCAATGGGCAACACGAGAAACACGTTATTGAACAAGTCTTGGCACAAGATCCTCGACCAGCCTATAAAAAAGGCAAAGTCGACAGCAAAGAATATGCAGTTTATTTGTTCGATTTAAACGTCAGATTTAGCGTTGATGGAAATTTGATTACCGTTAACGCGATTGACCCCTTTTGACAAAGACGAATGGCTGATATTATTGTTCGCTTACTCTATTCCCATGATGGGAATGTCCTTTAACTCCTAAATGAACGGATACCCTAAATGCGTACCAGTAAATACCTTCTTTCTACTTTGAAGGAGACTCCAAACGACGCCGTAGTTGTTAGCCATCAACTCATGCTACGTGCAGGTATGATCCGTAAGCTGGCTTCAGGTTTATATACTTGGCTACCTACTGGTCTGCGTGTACTGCGTAAAATCGAAAACATCGTTCGTCAAGAAATCGACAATGCTGGTGCAGTTGAGACCTTGATGCCCGTTGTTCAACCGTTTGAACTATGGGAAGAGACAGGTCGATCTGAAAAGATGGGCGCTGAGCTACTTCGCTTTACTGATCGCCATACCAATCCGTTTGTTCTGAGCCCAACCGCTGAAGAAGTGATCACCAGCCTTGTACGAAACGAAGTGAACTCTTACAAACAGCTTCCGTTGAACCTATACCAAATCCAAACCAAATTCCGCGATGAAGTTCGTCCGCGTTTTGGTGTCATGCGCTCCCGTGAGTTCTCAATGATGGATGCGTATAGCTTTGATATCGATAAACAAGGCTTGCAGCAATCTTTTGATGACATGCACGATGCCTATTGTAGAGCCTTTGACCGCATGGGCCTTGATTATCGCCCAGTGTTAGCAGATTCAGGTGCGATTGGTGGCAGTGGATCTAAAGAGTTCCATGTACTGGCTGAAAGTGGCGAAGACCTTATTGCTTTCTCTTCAGAATCTGACTACGCCGCCAACATCGAAAAAGCAGAAGCATTAGCGCCAGCGGCTGAAAAACCAGCACCAACGCAAGACATGACGTTGGTCGACACGCCAAATGCAAAAACCATTGCCGAGCTTGTTGAACAATTTGGCCTGCCTATTGAGAAAACGGTAAAAACGCTGTTTGTCAAAGCTTCAGAAGAGGTGGACGCGCCGCTTATCGGGCTCATCGTTCGTGGCGACCACGAGCTCAATGAAGTCAAAGCCGAAAATCTAAAAGAAGTCGCTGCGCCTTTAGAAATGGCGACAGAAGAAGAAATACGCTCAATCATTGGAGCTGGACCAGGTTCACTAGGACCGGTCGATCTTAAAATGCCATTTATCGTTGATCGCAGCGTCGCTGTGATGAGCGACTTTGGCGCAGGTGCTAACGTGGATGACAAGCACTACTTTGGCATCAACTGGGGCCGTGATGTCGAGCTAGGCCAAGTTGAAGATCTGCGTAGCGTAGTCGAGGGCGACCCGAGCCCTTGTGGTCAAGGTACCATCTTGCTAAAACGCGGTATCGAAGTGGGCCATATTTTCCAATTAGGTACCATCTACTCAGAAAAGATGAACTGTGGCGTACTTGGCCCTGATGGTAAGAATGTCACTCTAGAAATGGGCTGCTACGGCATTGGTATCACTCGTGTTGTTGCATCAGCAATCGAACAAAACCACGATAAGTACGGCATCATCTGGCCAGATGCGATTGCACCTTTCCAAGTGGCTATCGTACCAATGAACATGCACAAGTCAGAGGAAGTGAAGCAAGCGGCAGAAAAGCTGTATAACGAACTTTCTGAGCTGGGTATCGAAGTCTTATTTGACGATCGTAAAGAGCGCCCAGGTGTTATGTTCTCAGATATGGAACTTATCGGCGTGCCTCATACTATTGTTATCGGTGACCGCAGTATGAAAGAAGGTAACTTTGAGTATAAAAACCGTCGCAGCGGCGAAAAATCAGCCATTGCAATGACCGATGTTGTCGAATATGTCAAGACCCAGCTAAAGCTAGCGTAATCGAATCCGTGCAACACTCTAAAAGCTGCCCCTAAGTGGGCAGCTTTTTCATTTCACCTTTTCAGTAAACTCGCCGCACCGCTTGCAAAGATACCCATGTCTATAAAAGAAAAGTGGAAAACCTAACAGTATAAAAACGATAAACGCTGGTTTTTTGCCCTGAGTAAACGGCTCAAGCTTTTCGCTGCCGCAGTTCGGACAGTGATCAATTCCTAATTCATCCTCTTGATAAACCACACTGTCAGAAAAATCCGTATTAAGCAGTGTAAGAGCACTATCTACATCGCTTTCTCTAACGAGTAACCGCACTCCACCCATAGCATTTGAATACAGCCATTGCATGTTAATAGTATGCTCATCAGCAATAAAACTGTCGATCCCTGCTGCCTCTAGACTTGCTTTAGCAATATACGCTTCATGAGGAAAAGAAAAACTTGCAACCGTGATCATTAAAACACCCAATTGTCCTTTTTATAACCACTTTTATACTCTATCAATTTATACCAAGTGTTAATTTTCCGTTCATTTCGCCTTTGCTACACTGCCTTTAACATAACAGGAGGTAGTTTATGAATCTAAAGAGTCTTCTTAATCAAGCTTTAAACTCCGATATCGTTCGTCAGGGTCAAGAGCAAATAAAAACCCAATCCGCCAATTTGAAAAATAACCCAGACACCCTGAAAACCTTAGGGGCTGGCGCACTCGGTGGCGGTATCATTGGCCTGCTGATGGGCTCCAAGAAAACCCAAAAAATGGGCAAAAGTGCATTGAAAGTTGGTGGAGCCGCGGCCCTAGGCGCACTAGCGTATAAGGTCTATCGTGACTATCAAAACAAACAGCCTTCTGATTCAACCGCAAGCCAATCTCCTTCAGAGCAACTCGCCGCTCCCGAGCATTTCGATGCCAATGACGACATTCATAACGTCCTGATCATCAAATCCATGATCGCGGCGGCCAAAGCCGACGGCCATGTAGACGATCAAGAAATGGCAAGCATTGAAGAGACATTACAAGGCATCGGCGCTGACGAACATGTCAGAGCCTTGGTAAAGGATGAGCTCAATAAGCCATTAGACCCAGCAGAAATCGCAAAGCTAGCGGCTTCTCCTGAACAAGCCTCCGAGATCTACCTTGCCTCGTTAATTGTGGTCGATGAACAAAACTTTATGGAGAAAGCGTATCTTAAAGAGCTCGCCAACCAATTAAACTTGGCTCCCGAAGTGATCGAACAATTAGAGCTTCAATTGAAAGAGCAGTCTCACTAACCTCGTAATCCCTAGGGCCACTATGAATTAGT
>NZ_JAMKMR010000014.1 GCF_023634645.1 Vibrio sinus | reverse complement strand
ACAAATAGAAAGAAACCCCATAATCAGTGATTATGGGGTTTATTCCTTACTGCAGCAGTCCTGCCACGTTAAGTGTGCTCCCTGCTCTATCCATGATAGTACGCTTATCCTTTCGCTCTATCCTTATCTTCGCTTTCCTAGCGGTGTCCTTGGCATCAATGCCTGCTAGTGTTCCTCACTAACATTCGCCGCGTATCCTTTCGCGATATCCTTACTGTCATCCTGACGGGCAATTCTTCCTTGTCGTAATCCTTGTGCCTATTTCTCACCATCCTAGTGATGGGCTTCCAGCTCCAATCCGATACCATCCGATGTAGATTGCTCGTCCGTTTGAGCCATCTCTCCTTCTTCCCGAAGGCGACATTCCATGGTCTTTTTCATCCAAGTCTGCTTCCTGCTGACCAACACAAGATTACTCATTTCACTCTATGACTCAATGATGGCGAATAAATAATAGTTTCATTTTGACTTCACAAAAGATTAATCAACTTTAAAATCAGATAGTTAAACTATCATTGTTGGTATGTCATCCAATACAAACTGATAAAGTCTCACTACTTTGTAAGAGATATCTTACAAACATAAGGGAGAACCATCCTAGCCACCTAGCTCTTTGATTCTATTCAAGATCACACAACTGGTGGAGGGAAATATTTGCTCGTGATGAATATCCATTCAATTAATCTTTTTCTAAATATGAGCGATAGGATTCAACGCTATGTAGATCAAGGTTTAATGTATTTGCTTGATTAACCATGTTCGAAACTTGTGATGCGTTACTTAGAGCGAGATTTCCCTGCGGGTCCAAGAGGTTATTTTCAAACCCAACCCGGATATCTCCAGAAAGCAACATCGCTGTCGTTAAGCATTGGTATTCTTTTTTGCCAAATGCACACGCCGCCCAAGATTCCTTGTCAATAAGTTCATCTAATAAAAGTGGCAATAGATCCGATGGGTGAGACGACAGCGGCCGCCTGTTCCTGCCCAAAACCAACAACGCATGACGACCAAATCTAGGCAGCAGCTTCTCGCGGCATAAGCGTAGATATTGCTTTACGTCTTCTCTATCGTACAGAATGTATTGCGATAGAATACCTTGCTCAGCAACCCAGTTGAAAAACTCACATGCTGAGGATTCGTCATCATTATTTGGTATTAATTCGCGCAGTGCGAAGGAAACGGCCGGTGGGCAAACAGCTTTTATCAGTCGTTTTTGTTGCTCGGGTTCGTAACGACCAACCGCTTCCGTTGTTAGCTGCATGATCACACTGTCTCCGAGTTCATCTTGCAGCGCGGCTAATAACTTAAGGTTATCTTCCACTTCCAGACTGTGATTGCCTTGATTATCTCGTGCATGGACGTGTACCATCACAGCGCCCGCGTCTCGACACTCAACTACATCTTGGACAATTTCTTCTGTCGTGATCGGCAAATTGGGATGATCGCTTTTTTGCTTTGTTGCTCCATTTATGGCGGCAATAATGGCTGTTTTGCTACTCATGAGTGTTCGTCTCCCATTGTTTAGATACTACATTCAACGTAGCGACGAGCTTCTCTACCAGCTCTTGCAATTCCATGTCTTGAATAATAAAAGGGGGAGCGAGCAAAATATGATGACCCTTTTGCCCGTCTATGGTTCCTGCTATTGGGTAGCACATTAACCCCAATTCCATTGCCGTAGATTTGATGGCTAAATGAGCCTGAGACGAAATGGGTAATGGCGCTTGGCTGATTTTATCGGCGACTAATTCAATGCCTATAAATAGTCCTTTACCTCTGATATCACCAACATATGATAAGTGAGATAATGCACTAACCAGCATTTGTTTTAATTTCTCTCCCTGCTGCTGAACTCTATCGAGCACCCCCTCATTGATAATGGTGTTAACGGTTGCTAACGCCGCAGCGCACGCAACGGGATGAGCCATAAAGGTATGACCGTGCTGAAAGAAGCCACTACCATCGCGAATAGCGTTGTAAATCTTATCGTTTGCTATCACCGCCCCAATTGGCTGATAACCTGCTCCAAGCCCTTTTGCGATAGTGACCAAGTCAGGCACCACGTTTTCTTGCTCAAATGCGAAAAAGGTTCCGCTGCGACCAACACCACACATCACTTCATCGAGGATCAAAAGAATGCCATATTTATCGCAAATCTTTCGAATCAAGCTAAAGTAGTTTTTACTAGCACATACTGCCCCTGCCGTTGCTCCAACGATTGGCTCAGCAATAAATGCCATCACCTTATCACTGCCTATTTCTTGGATTGTCTGCTCAAACTCTTCAGCAAGCCGGACCGAATAAGCCTGTTCGGATTCATCACTTCTGCGGTCACGATAGGGATAACAAGGTGAAATAAAGTGGACATCAGACAGCAAAGGCTCAAACTGCTTTCTGCGCCATTGGTTGCCCCCCGCCCCTAGCGCCCCTAAAGTATTGCCATGGTAACTTTGTCGCCGGGTTATCAGTTTACAGCGTTGTGACTGACCAATTTCGACAAAGTATTGCCTAGCCATCTTTATCGCGGATTCTACGGCTTCAGAGCCGCCGCTGACGAAATACGCATGGTTAAGTGGACCTGGTGCGAGTGAGCATAGGCGTTGAGCAAGCCGCTCGCTTGGTTCAGAGGTAAAAAAACCTGTATGAGCAAATGGAATAGAATCAATTTGATCATACATGGCTTGTTTTACCGCTAAATGGTTATGGCCAAGGTTAGATACCGCAGCGCCCCCGCAGGCATCTAAATATCGCTTTCCCTCATTATCAAATAGGTAAACACCTTCTCCTTTCACTACTTTAGGTATCGAATGTAGACAGTGGCGGTGAAATACATGAGTCATAGCTCGCAACTCCAAATGGTGAACATTGGCTCATTAGTACCATTGAAAACCGCGCAAAATAATGGAAGAATTTTCAACCTATATGAAAAAAAGTAATACGGTTGCTCATCCAGACGCGAACTAGGAGGTTTTATGCCGGTTCACCTTCCATCCACCAAAGCGTTAAGAACGTTCTTTACCGTTGCTACAACACTTAGCTTCTCCAAAGCAGCTGAAAAGCTATGTATCTCTCAAGGCGCCGTCAGTAAACAAATCTCCGCTCTTGAGCAGCAATTAGGGCAAGCACTTTTTTTTCGAAGGGTAAATGGCATCGAACTTACTGAGGCTGGAAAAACATACCTACCTCAGGTTTCCGAGGCAATACATATTATCCAGTCCTCTACAGCCAACTTACTCCAATCTGACCATACGCAAGACACTCTCACTGTCAGCGTCACGCCATCTTTTGCCAGCCTCTGGTTGACCCCACGCATCAAGGCGTTTCTTTCTCAGCATTCTGACCTCAGAGTCAACATTCGAACGGGCGATGAGCCAAAAATTAGTGAGGCACATGACAACGATGTCATTATACGGTGCCTACCTATTTCCCATCACTACGAACAGGCCACTTTACTTTGTCAGGAAAAGTTATTGCTTATTGGCTCTGCTGAACTCATCAAGCGCAAGCCAATCAAAAACAACGATGATCTATTCAGCCATACCTTTATTCCCCACATAACCCGCCCAGAGTTGTGGGAGCAATTTAAACTAGAGAATAAACTTGGTGACGTCACCAAATATCATGCAGTAGGATTTGAGCATTACTACCTATCCTTGGCCGCAGCCATGGATAATCAAGGGCTTGCTCTCGTACCCGATTTTATGGCTCGTGCTGCGCTAAAAGCCAACAAGATCGTCAATCCACTTGGATACGGTATAGAAAGCCATTTTGGTTATTACACGACCATCCCTCATTACAAACGAGGAAATCGAGCCGTGTGCGAATTCGAGCAATGGATTTATCATGAAATTCGCAGTTAACCTTAATTTTCATATGTTATATTTATTTTTCAAACAAAATTAACACCTGATTTTATAGTTTGTCATTATAAGACAAAATATACACCTAACTGGTTTTAATATTTTCAAGCCTCTATTAGAATTAAAATATCCATTATTATTATGAATCATGGCAACTTAATTTAATTGACCAATAGTGAGGAGTTTGATCATGGGTAAAGGTATTCGATTACAAACATCAGAAGAGTTTGGCGTTAGCGCTGGCACAGCAAATAGCGTATATATGGGAGCAGCCAATTCTCTAAATTTAGGAGAAACACTAGAAGCATATGTCGGAACGACGTCATGCGTGTATGGTGGGCACTACTTTCAGCTCGACGCGAATATAAAAACGGAAGTCTCGACATATATATATCAGTGTGCCTATGAAAAAAATTGGTATAGTAATTATATCAATTCCTTTGTAAATACTAGATTGAACGCTCTGCAAGATGAGCTGAATATCGCTGAGCGCCAGTTCAATACACGTAAAGAAAGGATAGAGAACCACTACCGTGACCTATCAAATGCACATTCCTGGTTTTCCAATACATATCTTTTAATGAAAAAGTCAGATATAAGCATAGCAAAAAGTGCCCTAACTGACACTAAAGATAAGATTCGAAAACAAGCAGTGGAGCTTGAACAGCGCTATGGCGAAGTAGCTATAAATCAATGGGGCTCAACCATGAACAAAGGAAAAATTAGTATGAGCAATGTAGAAGTAATTATGTTCAACTAATGACTTAAAGCAATTAAACTGGCAAGGATTGCCAGCCCATTCCATTGGCTTATTTACCCTTCACGATGTCTAAACAGAAACGGATACTTGCGTTTTAATCTCCTTTGCTCTGCAACCATATCTTTAAAGCTTGGTCCTTTCGTTAACTTTACGATCACCTCATCTTTATCAAATCTAAGAATTGCCCCTTCCACTTGGATGAAATCATCCCCTGCTAGAAGCAATGAACCATTCACCGACATACCGCGATACAGTATCGAAGTGTTACTCATAATTACTCGAATGCCTTTCTCGGAGACTTCGGCAACTGAGTAACGTTCTTCTTCGGCTCTAAACACTGGCCGAGCTCTTTTCGGGTATCTTAGGCGAAAGTATTGTCTCTTTTGTTTAAAGGACATTTCTGGCATAACAACCTCTATCATTCCATCGAGCGAAAAGCATAAGTGCGACCCAAATCGTTCCATCATGGCTGGGTATATATCCAGTTTAGATAAAGAAATGACAAATTGAGTAATAAAAAGCGGCCCCGAAGGGCCACTATTTGACATAGATTAAGATACCGCTTTATCTACCTGACGATCTTCTTCGGTTCTCGACCATTGTGAGCGTACCGCTTTAGCCGCAGACACAAGATTGCTCAGTGCCGCTTCAACCTCTGGCCAACTGCGAGTCTTTAGGCCGCAGTCTGGATTTGCCCACAGCCTTTCTTGAGGGATTTTCTCTGCGGCCTTATTGAGTAGGTTTTGAATCCATTCTTGGCTAGGAATATTAGGGGAATGGATATCGTACACGCCTGGACCAATCTCATTTGGATAATTGAACTCTTCAAACGCCTTGAGCAATTCCATGTTTGAGCGGGACGTTTCGATAGTGATGACATCAGCATCAAGCGCCGCGACAGACTCAATGATCTCGTTAAATTCGCTGTAACACATATGAGTGTGAATTTGCGTTTCAGGTTTTGCACTTGCTGCTGAGAGTTTAAATGCCTCTACCGCCCAACTTAAATACTCTGCCTGATCACGTTTCTTAAGCGGTAACCCCTCTCGAATCGCTGGCTCGTCAATCTGGATGATGTTGATACCTGACGCTTGCAAATCCGCGACTTCGTCTTGCAATGCCAATGCAAGTTGCTGGGCGATTTGTTTGCGTGAAATATCCTCTCGTGGGAATGTCCAGCATAGAATGGTCACAGGCCCGGTCAACATGCCTTTCATTTTTTTCGAAGTAAGCGACTGAGCATAGGATGACCACTCGACGGTCATTGGTGAAGGTCGCTCAATATCAGCCACAACAATCGCGGGCTTGACGCAGCGTGAGCCATAACTTTGTACCCAACCAAATTTGGTGGTCTGGAATCCTGCTAAGTTCTCAGCAAAGTATTCGACCATATCGTTGCGCTCTGCTTCTCCATGCACCAGCACATCCAGATCTAATGCTTCTTGTCTATGTACTGCGTCGGCAATATGTTCTTTTAATACCACCTTGTACTCGTCTTCGCTGAGCTTACCTTTTAGGAAGTCACTACGCTGGGCGCGAATTTCCGCGGTTTGTGGAAAAGAGCCAATGGTTGTCGTAGGCAACAACGGTAAATTAAGTTTTTCACGCTGAATTTGTGCTCTTTTACTATAAGGCAAGCTCCTATCCGCTGATTCTGGCGTAATGCTCGCCACCCTTTGTTGAACCCGGGGTTTATTCACCTGCTCTGAAGTACGCCTAGCGACAACGGGTCGACTGTAGTCGATACAAGCCAATACAGCGGCTTGATCGCCATCTAATGCTTTGGCCAACAAGGCAACTTCCGCCACTTTTTGCTTGGCAAAGGCAAACCAACTCTTGGTTTCATCGGACAAATTCGGCTCTAAGTCTAAATCAACAGGACTGTGCAATAAGGAGCAAGAGCTTGCAATCCATAGTCTATCTCCCAACGCTTCCTTAGCTGGGGTTAATCGAGATAACCATTGCTCCAAATCGGCCTTCCATACGTTGCGGCCATTAATCACGCCGGCCGATAGCACCCAATGTTTTGGCAGCTTCGCAATCACATTATCTAACTGCTCTGGAGCAACGGATAAATCTACATGTAGACCATCGATGTTTAAACGAGTGATGGTATCTAGGTTATCTTTTATTGAGTCGAAATATGTAGTGAGTAAAAGTTTTACGCTTCCACCCAGTTGTTGATAGGCCGATGTCAATGCCTGCAACCATTTGGACTCAAGCTCCAACGCCAAAACAGGCTCATCAATTTGCAGCCACTCTATACCTAAGCTCTCTAAGCGGTCAATTATGGTTTGATAGCAGTCAATCAATTCAGGCAACAAGGATAGTCGGTCAAAGTTATCTTCCACTTCTTTGCCTAAATACAAGTAGCTCACAGGCCCTAACAGAACGGGTTTAACTTGATGACCCGCTTTTTGCGCTTGCTCGATTTCAGAAAACAGCTGAGTCCAGCTGATCTCAAACGTCTGAGCTTGATGAAACTCTGGAACAATATAATGGTAGTTAGTGTTGAACCACTTAGTCATATCCGATGCCGCACCAGTGCATTCACAACTCGATTGCGAGCGCCCGCGGGCGACTCGGAATAGCGTATCCAAATCAACCGATTCCGTCTCATGACGCTTTGGTACATGGCCCAACAACAAAGACGTTGATAATACATGGTCGTACCATGCAAAATCTCCAACAGCGACACTTGTTAAACCTGCTTTGGATTGCGTTTGCCAGTTTTGAGCCCGAAGTGACGCTCCCAGCGCTTCCAACTCTTGTTTATCAATCTCGCCTCGCCAATATTTTTCTAACGCAAACTTAAGCTCTCTTTTTTCACCGATACGCGGGTAACCTAATATATGTGTTGTTGTCGCCATTTTTCTATCCATTGTCGTTATTGAGTAGGTTAAACATCCGCTGTCATTTGGATGTCTAGATAGCTAAAATATCGCGCCAATTACCTCTGTGGGCAATGTTCAATTTCTCAACTCGATCATTAGGAAAATTCATATTCATTTAGACGTCTAGACGTTTACATTTGCCAGATTTAGGTTTAGTTTAATATTATTCAATGAATTGAAGTATCAATGAGGATTATTCATGATTGAGTTAAAACACTTGCGTACACTCAGTTGTTTACGAGATACCGGCTCTTTAACTGCCACGGCGACAACGCTCCACCTCACTCAATCAGCTCTTTCTCATCAAATAAAAGATATTGAAGCGCGTATCGGGGGACAGCTTTTTCTCAGAAAAACACGCCCGGTAAAGTTCACATCGGAAGGCAACATATTATTGCGTTTAGCCGATGACGTATTACCCAAGTTTGCCAGCGCTGAAAATGAACTGGCGGGGCTCAAAGAAGATGTGCATGGGCGCCTGCACATGGCTATCGAGTGCCATTCTTGCTTTCAATGGCTAATGCCCGCGATTAAGGAATATCAAATACACTGGCCAAGTGTTTCGTTGGATTTTTCATCAGGGTTCGGTTTCGAGCCTATTCCTGCCTTGTTGGCGGGTGAGTTGGACCTAGTGGTCACCTCTGATATACAACCTCGCTCCGAAATACACTACGAACCCTTGTTTGATTTCGAAATGCGTCTAGTTACACCTGTTAATCATCCTCTAGGGCAAAAAGCACATATTCAACCGGAAGACTTGGCTGACCAAACCATATTAACCTACCCGGTACAAAAACAGCGGCTTGATATAGTTAAACATTTTCTGCAACCCGCAGACATTGAGCCTGCAAAATGGAAGCAAGCAGACAATACCTTGATGCTCGTACAAATGGTCTCAGCGGGCTTAGGCGTGGCCGCCCTACCCAACTGGGCGGTGAGTGAATTTTCTAGGCAGGGGCTAGTACAAAGCAAGTCACTAGGCGATAACGGATTATGGCGACGCTTGTTTAGCGCAACGAGACACTCTGAAAAAGACAAGCACTACCTTCAAGCCTTCTTTACCACCGCAAGACAACAATGCAAAAACCACCTTGAGGGCATCAAGATGGTTTAAAGCTTATCTGTCATAAGATTTAAATTGGTTGGTCATTCTATCGTATTGGTAGCCTAAAACATCTAACTTACCTACCACGTTACTTGCATCCATTTCGTACGTGCTGACCAATTCTTCAAAACTGTCACATTCTAATCGTAGCTTCTCGTTAACTATCCCGAGCAAAATAGCGCTATCAAGAGTACGAACATTACTTAAATCCATAAGTGAGCTCCTTCGTATTCCAGCTCATTACTAGTAAGTATATACCCGAGCAGCGGTAATTTATGCCCCGTTCTTGGCATTTACTTAACTAGAAAGGAATAACTTAATCGCGACGACAAAAATCATAATGGCAACCGCCATCTTTAACTTAGATACCGGAACCTTATGGCTTAGTCTTACTCCTAATGGCGCACTCATTACTGCACCAACCGCCATCAGTAATGTGGCTGGCCAATCAAGGTAACCAACTAGGTAAACTCTGTGTGTTGAAACGCCTTGATACACCCCTAGTGCGATATACACAGCCGTGGTAAAACATAGGAAAATAAGCGAAGAAGCCATCGCAGTCCCTAGCGCTTTCTTCATGCCGAGATAATGGTTATAAAAAGGCAATAGCACCAAATTTGCAATGCCTACCATCCCAGTGAACATCCCTAGCCCAAAAGCCAACCCTTGAATGTATTTCGGAAAGCTGACTTGTTGATCTAGACTCTCCGATTTTCTAGATTCCAACAGCATTTTCACCGCAATTAGCATAATCAGAATAGACAATACTTTTCGACTTAAGTCTGAAGGCAAATTTGCGTTCAAATACACTCCTGCGACAATCCCCACAATCGCTACCGGAGCCAATTGAAATACTAATGGCCATTGAATCTTCCGGTAACGCATGTGAGTAATCACAGTTGAAATCGACGTCACTGCCAAAGTCGCTGAGACCGTCGCGATTGAAACGCTACTAACCAAATAGACCGGAATACCCATCTTAGGTATCAGATAAAACATAATAGGTAATGCGATCAACCCTGTGCCAATCCCCATCAAACCAAACTGGAATCCACCAACAATTCCAATTGCAAAGAAGCAAAGAAGAAGCAGATATAAGTTCATAGTACCTCTAACTACGAGCTTTATGTTTTAAAGCTCGCAAATAAGTGTATAAAAAATTCGCCGTAGTTGCGAAACAAGGCTCGCAGTGTATATTATGAGAAATTCCAGATCAAACTCGTAATAAGTATGAATTCACCATCACAAAAAGCGCTAGGTCTAAAAATTTATCGTGGCCACAAGCTAGAGCATCTTGTAAGAAGGCTATTTAATTATCTGCTACTGAATGCGTTTGACTCAGGTTCTCTCGATAGCGAATACCAAATTACTAACCACGAACTGTCTGATTTATTTGAGGGAATACCAACCATGCAGGATCTGCATGACTCGTTATTGTCGCTAAGCGAGATTGTTATTGAAGTGACAAGTTACGAGGAGAATCAACCTATGGTCTGTCTAACGCCTGTTTGTCAGATTGTCTCTTTGCAGCCTGGTAAACTCAGTTACCAATTTTCACCCGTATGCCAACGCCTGTATCAGCACCCCCACTATTTAGAGCAGATACTCCTGCAAGCTTACTTTAAAAGCAAATATTCCAATGCTCTTTATCAGCTTCTATCAAGCTACTACTTTGCAGAGCAACCTGATTTTAAAGTGACGATAGACGATCTTAGAGCGAAGCTTAATATATCTAACAACAAACTCACCAATTTTGCCGATTTCTCTCGTTTCGTGCTCGCGCCATCACTCACTGAAATTAACTCTCATGCTAGTTTTAACTGTGGCTATGAAACCATCAAAACCGGCAGAAAAGTGACCGAAATTGTGTTCAATTACACAGACAAATTAGAAAGCTACCAAGCGCAGCGACCAACTAACCTTGAAACACGTCCCACGTCATTTCGCACTGCATCAATAGAAAAGGTTCGCTGTTACTGCATCTTGCTCAACGTTGCCGTTATTTTGAGGAAAAAGTTGTTTCATCAAGCACAAAAAGTGAGCAAAACGAAAAATGTCATTATGCCAAATAGCTGGTTAGAACAACCTGAACGCTGGTTACATTGGCTTTAAGCTGCATCCCCTAACGGTGTGAACCGTCATTTTAGGGCTTGCGCCAATTAACTTAAGCGCAAGCCCTAAATGACAGAAAATTTCCAACTCAGGGTCATTGAACTGAATAACAAAACAACGCAGAGAAACAACTGCCAAACCTGAGCTGGCTTTGAGAATACGATGTGCCCGCACCAGACTAAAACACCTATCGTCATTAACACGAGCCCCACCATGGTGTTTATCACCAGCTGCTCTTCATCAACCTCTAGCAATCGGGCCGAGTGGATAAAGTTTAAAGCCGTCAACACAATAGCGACCGCCACTCCAAGAAAAGGTAAAATACGATGAAATGCCTGCAAACGAGTACGAGCCATTGTCAGAAGTAGGTGAGCACCAGCTGAGCCAAGTAACAACGCGAATAAAACCACGGCGATACTTGCCGTAAACGTCACTTGATCAGCGGCTTGAAGCAAGACAAAGACCGTTGCTAATCCAACCGATAACTTCAACGCCCATAACGGTCCTTTGTTTTTCGTCTTGGACATATTTGCTTTTGAAACAAAGTAAAACGTCAAAATACTATTCACAACTAAAACAGGGGAATAAGCACCAGCCACTAACCAAGCTGCCCCAACAAGTGGCATCACTTGGTGTATCCTGCCTCGCTGACCCGGGCAAATTTCACCCTTGATGAGAACTAACAGCAAAATAAACTGAGTGCCCAATAACATAGGTGTTATTGCCGAGAAAAATTGAATGAGCATGGTATAAACGTTCGTTAGTTAGATGAGAAAGTGCAAGAAAATGATAGCAAATTGCGGCCATTTATCTAATGGCAAAGTGAGATAAGAGATCCTGATCGGTAACCAAACCAAGGTACTGCCCAAGCTCATCTTCCACAATCCAAGGAGTCATAATGCCGCTTGCTACCATATCTGGTATTTCCGAAACTTTGGTATTAAATGTCACTCGATAAATGTCCGTACACATGATTGTGTTTAGCGTTTTTTTCCAAATAGATAAGTCTTTCGTTGTTTCTAATTTTGAACCTGCAGTGGGTGAAAGATAAAGATTAATTGTCTCCCGATCAATCACGCCGACACAGCGATTGTCATAAACAATCGGGATGACATTGATATTAAATGAGCGTGAATCAAAATATTCCTTAGCCTCTTTGATGGTATTTTCCGGACTCAAACTCGGCGCATGGCTGCGACAAATATTCAACACACCAATACTCAGAACACTGGACTTCCTACTCAGAAAATCTTCCAATTGCGCCTGATAATCCCAAGCATGTTCTAGTTCACCGATGGGCAGTGGTTTGGAAAAGAAATAACCTTGGATGTAATCCACACCAATACCGCAAAGCACCTCTAGCTCTTGTCGGGTTTCAACGCCCTCAGCAACCACTTTTACATCTAAGGTATGAGATAAGTCGGTGATCGATTTAACAATATGATATTTATGCGTGCCGACCTTTATTTCCGTGACAAACTCGCGATCGATTTTGAGCAAATCAAAATTACAGTCGCTCAAATAGGTGAACGATGAATAACCCGTACCAAAATCATCTATCGCAACGCTCACACCATGGTCGCGAATGCTTTTAATCAGCAGCTCTTGGCTTGATTCACTGTCAAAGTAAGCACTTTCGGTTAGCTCTAAGGTGATCAGCTCTGGCGTCGACGAATATGAGGTGATCATTTTTTCCGCACTATGTAATACTTTTTCCGCCCCAAGCTTTGTATTTAGCGAGCGATTAATCGTTAGCCCTAATTTGTTACCAAAACGTTTATGGATTTTCTCCAAGCCTTCGATTGATTTCCTTCCGACACACCAGTCTAAATCGGCCACTAAATCTAAATCTTCGGCAATGGATACCATCTCCTGAGTATTGAGATATCTACCTTTAGCATCTTTAAAACGACATAACGCTTCAAATTTAGCGACATCCCATGTTTTGGTGTCCACGATAGGTTGATAGAAGACTTCAATCTTGCGCTCTTTAATTGCCTTGATAACAAGATCTTCCAGCCCTTTTCGTCGCAAAACCTCTCGATGTATCGTACCGTGATAAAAGGTGATCATACCTTTGCGTTCGTTGCTCTGCTCTAGCATAGCTTGAACCGCATGTGGCACTAGAAGCTTGGGGTTTTGTGTATCATGTTCCATCACAGATACACCTACCTTACCGGACAAAATTGCATCATGAACCACCTGCCCAGCTTGACGGTTAAGAGTCAAAAAGAATCGGCGAATTGCTTGGTGAATTAAGCGAGTCTGGCTAGGCCCAATCACTTTTTCGCATTCTAAATAGACAACAAAATGATTATTGCCCAAATATCCTGCCACGTGTGCATGTCGGCCACTTGCCAGTTGCTCTGACAGTTTCGCTTTAGCGTCAAATTCTAGATCGGGCGGGAACTTGGGCAAAAACGCCACCACCATACTTAGCGTTTTGTCCTTTGAGTCCAGCCACCGGCTGACTAGCCTTTCAATAAATTGGCTTTCTGTTGGGAGTTGAGTCAACAGCTCCACACCGCCATGCTCAACATCTTCCACACGGTAAAGATGATCGGATAAATCCACGTACCAACCCATATAAAACACGCGATTGCGTACAGATATCCGTTGCACTGTCAACTCTTGAGGTACGATTTGTCCTCCTGCTTTTCGAATCAAAATCGTCCCTGTCCAGTAGCCTTGACTCTGAACGGATGCCCATAAGGCTTGATAAAATTCAGGACTGTGTTTACCTGAATTTAATATGCTAGCAGGCTGGCCCACTAACTGTTTCTTGGCATAACCCGTGTTGGTCGCAAAATGATCATTCGAAACCAATATATGATGCTCACTATCGGTAATTACGATGCCATGATGCTGATTTTCAAATACTTGGTGAAACAGTGTACCAATATCATGACCACTACTAGGAAAGAAGAACAGTGGGTACAATAACCCAGTGAGCGGATTGCCATTCACAGGGGGCTTCATAACAAATTCAGCATAACAAACCCGCTCCTTTTCCAGCAGCAACGTACAACAGTAAGTCGTTGCTTTATTTTTCGCTTTACAGTTTTCCATACAGCGATAAAAATCGGCCTGAGATTCCAAGCTCAATGCTGATAATAAAAACTTCTCTTCAACATAAGGGAGCCGAGACAAGAAAACTTTTGAAAACTGCGTCTTATCAAGCTCAACGTCTTTGTTTTGCTCGTTCCATTGCCAGGTTAAACTGTATTGAGAGGCCTTTCGAATTGAGGCTGTGTTGTCATCCATGTGCTACTGTACCACCGTCGCGCCTTCACTCTAGCGTGATGTCGAGGTTCACTTAATCATTATTGACACTATTAACATTAGATTATTTTCGACTAAATTACCCATAGAACCCAATAAAAGCTGATCCCCTACCTCAGCAAGATTGCGAGATAAAACTAAATCAGGTAACGCTAGATCAAGCTGCTTCAAGCCGTTATAATTCGGCATCCAAATCTCAAAGGTTAAATTATGTACAACAGCGACTCACCTATTCATCAGCAGCAAAAATACTGGGCAGAATGTTTTGGCACTGCACCATTTTTGCCAACCAGCCGCAAAGAGATGGATGAATTAGGCTGGGACAGTTGTGACATAATTATCGTGACTGGCGATGCCTACGTCGATCACCCGAGCTTCGGCATGGCGATTGTTGGTAGGCTTTTGGAAGCTCAGGGGTTTCGTGTCGGCATCATTGCTCAACCTGAATGGCAAAATAAAGACGCATTCATGTCTTTAGGAAAACCCAACCTATTTTTTGGTATCACGGCGGGTAACATGGACTCCATGATCAACCGATACACGGCTGATAAAAAGTTACGCCATGATGACGCCTATTCTCCAAACAATGAAGGTGGAAAGCGTCCTGATAGGGCTACGCTTGTGTATTCTCAGCGCTGCCGTGAAGCATATAAAGACACCCCTATTATCTTAGGTGGCATTGAATCTAGCCTACGACGAATCGCCCATTATGATTATTGGTCAGATAAAGTCCGTCGCTCTATTTTATTTGATGCGAAAGCTGATTTGTTGTTGTTTGGCAACGCAGAGCGAGCCTTGGTCGAAGTTGCACACCGTATTGCCAATGGAGAGTCAATCGAGTCTTTAACCCGAATCCGTGGCACAGCGGTTGTGCTTCAAAATGCCCCTGAAGACTACAAAGTCGTTGACTCTTCTCGAATTGAGAAACCAAGTAAAGCCTCTTTTGTCGCACCAAACCCATATCAAGTGGAAGAGAAATGCGACAGCAAGATCGAACAAGCTAAAAGCAAGCCGATTACGGTACAGCCCTCGCGCCACGATGCTAAAACAACCGCAGTGCGACTGCCACATTTTGATAAGTTAAATAACGATCGTATTCTTTACGCTCACGCTAGCCGTATCATGCACCTTGAGACCAACCCGTATTCGGGACGTGCATTAATCCAAAAGCATGGCGACAGAGAACTATGGGTAAACCAAGCGCCTATTCCACTGACTACAGAAGAAATGGATTATGTGTTCGGGCTGCCTTATGCTCGAGTTCCACACCCAAAATATGGCAAGGCGAAAATTCCTGCCTACGACATGATCAAAACATCAGTAAACATCATGCGCGGGTGCTTTGGCGGATGCTCATTTTGTTCGATTACCGAGCATGAAGGCCGCATTATTCAAAACCGTTCAAAAGAATCGATTTTGGATGAGCTGGAGCAAATTCGCGACAAAGTGCCTGGCTTCACTGGTACCATTTCTGATTTGGGCGGCCCAACAGCAAATATGTATCGCCTCGGATGCAGCGACCCGAAAGCTGAAGCCAATTGCCGCAGACCGTCATGCGTATTCCCTGGAATCTGTAACAAGCTCAATACTGACCACAAACACACCATCGATCTCTATCGCTCTGCGAGAAAAGTCGATGGAATCAAAAAGATCATGATCGCTTCAGGCGTGCGTTATGATTTAGCTATCGAGTCTCCAGAATACGTCAAAGAACTGGTCACTCACCACGTTGGTGGATATCTAAAAATTGCCCCTGAGCACACAGAAAAAGGCCCACTTAACCTGATGATGAAACCAGGTATGGGGACCTATGATCGCTTTAAAGAAATGTTCGAAAAGTACAGTAAGGAAGCTGGAAAAAAACAATATCTCATTCCTTACTTTATCTCGGCGCACCCTGGCACTGAAGATGAGGATATGCTCAACCTTGCGCTGTGGCTCAAGCACAACAATTTCGAATGCGATCAAGTGCAAAACTTCTACCCCTCGCCGATGTGTAATGCCACGTCTATGTATTATTCGGAAACCAATCCACTAAAACGCGTCAAATACAAAAAACGCGAAGAAGTGCAGGTAGCGAAAGGCGAAAAGCAGCGAAGATTACACAAAGCGCTGCTTAGATACCATGATCCTGACAACTGGCCAATCATTCGACGTGCACTCACCGACATGGGCAAACAATATCTCATTGGAGACAAGGAAAGCTGTTTAATCCCTGCTGAGGACGAACAGAAGAAAACACCTGCTCAAAGAAGAAAATCCGGCCGCCACGGCGCAAATCGTTTCGCGACCAAGCACAGCAAAAGCCAACCGGGTTTCGAGAAGCTGCATGGTAATGGTAAAGGTAAATCGCGTGCTAAGCAGCGGGCTAGATAAGCTAGCAAGAACAAAAAACCTTAAATAGAAATAGGCAGAAAGGCAGAAAGGGACTTCTGGAGCGTCGAGGATAAATTATCTAATTATACCCAAATCACCCCGAGGTGCAGGATCACAAACAGCACGCGACCCGTATCTTTATCTTCTACACTCTAACAAATAACTTAAGAATTTGTTGGAAAGCTCATGCGTATAGTCAATGCAATTAGCTACATGTTTAAGCTTAATGTAGCTTTGATTATCGCTTGTTTGTATGTTCATAACGCATATGCCGAAGAAAAACGGAGAATCATAGAAGTTTTTACTGCAGATCATCCCCCTTTGATAGGCAGTAAAGATACTATTATGTCTGATATTGTTACTGAAGCATTTCAAGTGCAAAAAACAAAAGTTGTTATGGTATCGTATCCCACCTCGCGAATTCAGTGGGCCATGGAAACTAAAACCGCCAATATAGTCTTAGGGCCAATTGACTGGTTCATCAATTCCAACATCAATGAAGATTTAATTACCATTGATATATACTTTGTAACCATGAGACTGTTTGGCCTAAGAGAAAAATTTCCAAATGGTATTAAGTTTAATGATCTTAGTGATATACAAAACTACAGGATCGGGTATGTCCTCGGCGGTGTGCTCGTGCCACTGCTTAGAGAGGCAGGACTAAAACCAAACTTATTTACCAGCCTCCAACAAACAGCAAAACTAACCGCTCTCGGTAGAATAGACGTATTTATTGCTCCGACTATTGTTGGCTGGAAAGTGATCAATGAGACATATCAAGAGAAGAAGCAAATGTTCGTCCAATCTGAAAAAGGATTGAAGACCGTAAGCGGAAACCTTATCTTTCACCGTGATCAACAACATCTTGCAGAGATATTCAAAAAAGGACTAATTAAAATTATAGATAATGGAACCTATTTAAAAATAATGAAAAAATATCATGGCGACAATGTTCTCCCACTCCCAGTCAGAAAGCTTATAGAAAGTAACTCCACGGAAAAGAATCAAACCGTCAATTAGCAACAGCCTCTATCTCCTGTCAATCCAACTGTCCTAACCCATCGGGTAATTTGAGCTCTAAAGTACTACTCTTAGTAATATGATTCCGAAAACGAGTTTTTATGTGCTTTAGCATCAGACTTTCAGTGATAGCTTAAGCACAAATGGCTGATAACTTTATGATGAAATACTTTTTGCTCTTCCTTTTACTATCCCCACATGGAAGCTTATTTGCCTATGAATCAATTATTGTTTCAACGATTGAACTAGAGAAGATGGGGTACGTAGAGAATAAGAAAGGAAAAGGGTTTTTCTATGATGTCGCCAATCTGGTAGCTATGGGCTCAGGGTTAGAGCCAGAAAATACCATAAAGCCATACGCAAGAGTATTGGATGACCTTAAATCCGGTTCCACTGATATATCTATTTTGTTTAAAAATGATTCTCTTCTAGAACATGTCACCTATATTTCCCCGATATTTACATTTGAAAATGTTGTCTATGGGACTAGCGGCAAAAATTTTCAGTCTTTAAAAGATCTTGAAGGTTCAAGAATTGCAGTATTAAGAGGGGCTAATTATTCAGATGCCTTTGATAAAAACACATTAATCATTAAAGTTCCAGTAAAAAGCTATGAGCAAGGTATTAGTTTATTATTGTCAGGAAGAGTAAATGGTATTGTGGGAACCAAATTTCACATAGAAAGCGTCATGTTTCAAAAAAACTTGCCTATAAATAAGCTTAGTGCTCCTCTAACCATATCAACAAAGTCCGCTTGGATTCAAATTTCAAAAGATAGCAAGTACCACAATCAAGAGGATATCGATAGACTAAGAAAATCAGCAGAAAGCATAGTCCAATCCGAATTATTTAAAGGTTTAGTTTATAGATACAGCATATATTAGAGCTGCTTACGTGTCCCCTACTACCCAAAAAATACACACCAATGATTTCAGTCTCAGCGAGATAGAAACTCAACTAAGAATTGTAATCGCTTTATCGGGGCTGCATCGCCCTGCGACGTTTGCATATACAAAGTACAGCTCTTGCATTCGCAGCCCCCATGCTCAGGGTTGAATTTTAAAAGGCCAAGTAGCTAAAACCCCTGACCCAGGCAATTATTATTTCACTTTTGAGTGCATCCACTAGGCAGTAAGATTACGCATGGTTACTCTCAAACTCACGCATAAAATCGACCAGTGCTTGCACGCCTTCTATTGGCATGGCGTTGTAAATCGACGCCCTCATGCCACCCACAGCGCGGTGTCCTTTAAGAGAGACCAAGCCTTTTTGCTTAGCAAGCTGCAAAAACTCGCTGTCTAGCTCAGGTTTTGCCAGGGTAAATGGCACGTTCATGATAGAGCGGTTGTCTGGATGGACGTTGTTTTTGTAAAAATTCGACTCATCAATACAACGATATAAAATGGCCGCTTTTTCTCGATTCACTTTCTCTATTGCTTGGACGCCACCTTGTCGTTTAAGCCACTTGAAGACAAGGCCTGATAAGTACCAAGCGAAAGTCGCCGGGGTATTAAACATGGAGTCTTTTTCCGCTGCGACTTTGTAGTTTAATATGCTTGGCAAGGAATCTTGTGCAAGCTCGAGCAAATCATCTCTAACGATGACAATGCATAACCCAGACGGTCCAATGTTTTTCTGTGCGCCTGCGTAAATGACGCCGTATTTTGACACATCAATCTCACGCGACAATATGGTAGACGACATGTCCGCTACGATAGGCTTGTCGGTAGTTGGCAAATCATTAATCTCTATGCCATCTATGGTTTCATTTGGGCAAAAGTGGACAAATGCGGAATCCTCAGCAATCTTCCATTGTTCTGCGGGCAATATCGCGACCTGCCCTTCTTTTTCACATTTTGCACTAAAGAGATCCGCCTGACAGTATTTTTGCGCTTCTTTTGCAGCACTCTCTGCCCAATAGCCACCATCGATATACGTTGCTTTGGAAGCATCACCAAGCAAATTTGCTGGTACCGCAGCGAATTGCCCACGCGCACCACCATGGCAAAATAGGACTTTGTAGTTATCAGGAATATTGAGTAAGTCTCGTAGATCTTGCTCCGCTTCTTCAGCTACCTGAATAAATTCTTTACTGCGATGGCTAATTTCCATCACCGAAGTTCCTAAGCCATTCCAGTCCAACATATCTGATTGCGCTTGCTGCATAACTTCTCTGGGCAAACCTGCTGGCCCTGCACTAAAGTTAAAAACTGTATTTTTTGTTGAACTCATGACTTATTTGCTCCTGCTTTCTTATAACGACAACTTTTCGGCCAATGACGTGCAATTTTTCTGGCCCTAACACATGGGTATACCACTTTTTTAGGCCAATAAAAAGCAAGAAAGAGGCAAAAAGCCTCTTTCTTTACGGTATTGTTGAAACGGTTTACTGCTTGTGGGCCATCCCTGACATAAGCAAAGCAATAAGAGGAACCTTTTGCCCACCTTCAAACACAAGGTTTCCATCTTCGATCTTGGTTTTTAACTCATAACCTTTATCTTTTTTCTCAACCATTTTGCTGGCTAACGCACTGTCTACACTGTGTTTAATAAATGGATACTCTGTCACAAGCTCATTTGAGAAGAAGCTATTTATATGTCCTTTTAACGCCGTCAAGATAACCATAGGATTTTGCACAACACCTTTGGTTCCTTCGGGAATAACAAACTTCCAATCAGAGTCAAACTGCCCTTTACCCACATGCATGGCAAACTTATCGATAGACAGATACAGACCTTTCTCAAATAGCGTATTGATGTAAGGAACCACTTTCTTCAAATCATCTTGCGAGAGTGTTTGATCCTTTTGATACAAGGACATCAACTCTTCAAATGATTGTCTGTCAATATCACCTATCGTAGCATCAAATACTAAATCTGAGACCTTGCCACCGTCAGAAGTTTGGATGTTGTCGACAGATAGTACGTTGTGGCTGTCGATGCGAGTATTTTTGTCATCTAAGTTTGAATTGAATTTATATTGAGCACCGTCGAGAGAGAACGTTGACGTCCCTTTCGCATCATCAATATTTACTTTTTTCAGCTTGATCGTTTGATTTCCCAACCAAAAGCCTTTTTCACGCTTGCCTTGACCTTCACCAGTCAAGTCACTAATCAGCATTTTTTCTTTCGACGCAAAGTCCATTTCAATGGACGGAATGTTCAACTTATACGTAGCCTTACCCGATACTGTTACTGAACCAGACAAATAGGAAGGAGCTGCCGTGACACTGAACGGATCTTTTGTATCCTTAGAGGAGAAATGCCAGTTGCCTAAGTCAACTCTGTAGTCAGTGCTGCCGTTTAATAACGTTGTACTATCCATGGTAAGCGGTAGTTTATCGTTGTTATCCACGGTTGAATGGGCAGTTAAACTGTACAAACCATGTGAAATATCACTGGTCACAGTAAATGACGTTGGCATATCATCGGCTTTTAGTTGGTCAACCAACCCTGGGTCTTCAACAGTAAACTTGGTTTTCACAACCGACGTTAGATACCCTCTATCGTAACTTACTATTTTTGCACTAACCGCTTTCCCATTCGCGTTCTCCACGACTTTAGTAATAGCGTCTTGCCCGATTTTCCCAACAGCAAGTGGCCAGATAACAATCAACGCTACTGCGCCACCAACGGCACCAAAAACCTTTAAACGATTCATAAGACTTAATGTTCCCTTATCTCTATACTGGAAGTCGCTGAAGGTTAACCCCCCTAAAAAGCGGCTTCGTCAAAATTCTATCATTTGGCATTCTTATACTCTAGATAGCGTGATTAGTACATAGTTCCCTAAGCCAAATGCATTTTTGTTTGCTAGGTGGCTCAACCTCTATACCCAAGTTACTTCAAGATGCAGGATTCAGAGCGATGTGAGTGGCCCAATTTAAGGAAAAGGTCTGCAGGAATGGCCATCCATTTCAAAGGCCTTTGACGCGAAAGTGGGCCACTCACACCGCTCCCAGAGGGCGAGTAGATAAGGCTTCACTGCGTTGTTAGGGATGTTCAACGTAGAATGACTATGCCTCACATCCCTGCCTAGCATTGAAGCCTTATCTATCTCGCTGAAACTCGCATCTCGAAGCAACTTGGGTATATACGCTTAATATTCAAGCAAGAACTATGAAGTTGTCTCTATTACTCAACATGTAGCGACGAATAAGTGGCACGACCGTTGCTTTATTTGTCAAACAGTGACAAAAGATTGTCTTTTTGATGGAGAGTAGAGATAAGAATGTATTATGATGGCGAAACGCGATGTGATGACAAGCTTGTCTCCTAAAGTCATGGAATTAGTTAAGATATAGGTTTATGTAGGTATGCGTAAAACAATAATTGCAGCAGCATTAGTTCTCGCTTCAAGCTCAGCATTTGCAGTGGATGACCCATACGGTTCAGCAGCAACCATGAGCAACTTTAGCTACGACTACGTGGATGCTCGAATTGGTGTCAGCCCTGTCACTTACGGTGCTGCTTTCAGCCGCTCGATTCACCCTAATGCTCATGTGATTGCACGAGTCGACTCGGAATTTGATGGTGATTACGATGCCGCGGGTGGTCTCGGGTTTCATGCGCCAATCAACAACTGGGCTGATTTGACAGGTGCAATGTTATTTAGAATGACGGATTCAGGAAATACGTCTAACTCTCTCAAGGGTACCGATACTGGTATGGAGCTCAACTTAGGGGTTCGTCAATGGCTAGGCCCACAACTTGAAGTTGGCGGTAAGGCTGGTTACACATCCATTGATGAAAAAGATGATTGGATTGGCTCCATCTACGGACGATTCCATTCCACCGAGCTATTTTCTATTGGTGTAGAAGCTCGCTTCAATGATTTCTACGGTGATCAATTGATGTTTACCACGCGCTTCAATTACTAGGTAAACTTGATGTGCAGAGCCAGTGTGTTCACTTCACTGGCTCTGATTTGTCTTGGCGCACCTCTCGACACTGCTTCAACAATTCTCTTTTTTTGTGCTCTTGAATGAGTTTCCAATGCTTGCCCTCAATCGCTCCTGCAAATTTCCACAACAGGTTCTCATCGACTTGATTGCCATACATAGCGCGAACTTTCGAAAACACTTCCGAGGCGCCAAGACGACAAAACGTTTCGATGTCGTTGATTCCTGCCTTTCTTACCATTCTTTCCAGCGTTAGGCGCATGTTGGGCAAATCTCTCAATCGATGAGGAATGAAGGTATTGCCACCGGCCTTCGCACTCACTGATTGTTCAATCGCTAGGGTTATCACTTTCCTCAGTTCCTCGGATAGGTCGTCTAGAAACTGCGTTACATCATAGTAATTGACTCTAACTGTCGTGTGCTTCTTAACATGCGTGAGCTTACCGCAGCCCATATCAGCAAAGCATTTGTCAAGTTTGCCTCCTCCTCGAATGTACAGCTTCTGGTTTGTCACAGCAGCAAACATAGCCCCCTCTTTAAACAAACCAATTCCGCCAAACATGGATCTCGTTGTGAACGTAGTCAATCTAGCCATATACTCCATCAGCATCTTTTCAGTCATCCTTCACTCCCTCACCAACTACCACGTACATAGTACGTTTGTTTAATAAGAAAAATTCAAACACAAAATTATAAATATGTATAACAAAAACAATAAATTAAGATAGCACTATCTTTTTTAGATACTAGAACAGCCAAGATGTTGCTGTCAGCAATAAAATATTGATCAGGATTAACTTATCCATACATATGCGAGAGGTTTCTCAATAAACTTGGGTCAAAATCAATACTATTATCGGAACTGCGTCTAAACTATATAGAAGTTATGATCAGATCTTCCTTTACCTTGCTGTTAGAGTGAATGTCTATTTCTGCATCAAGGACGGCCAATTTACAATTGAATAGAAGCGGGCATATGAATCATTTATCTTTTTACTGGCTTCCTGATAATCGTGATCTTCTCATCCAAGGGATTGAAGGCGAATTCGCTCAGCTTGTCGAGCGCTCCATTAGCACTGGCAAAGTCACCTTGCCGCCCATCCCAGATGTTGTATTGAAAATTCAAAGGCTCAGCTCTTTAGAATGCACCACAGTTGCGGATATAGCGGATTGTTTGCTCGAGGATCCTGGCTTAGCCGCCATAGTGATTCGCGTTGCCAACTCAGTCATTTTCAATCGGCGCAATATTACTTGTACCGATTTGATGACCTCTGTTTCAAGGCTAGGCATTGCTAGGGTAAGAGATATCGTCACCGCTCAAGCCATCGAGCAGCTCAAACGCTCTGTAAACCTAAGTAAAGAGTGTAATCGTATCCTGTCTTCTAGCGCATCGTATTCACGAGAAATTGGGGCCGCGATGGTGATGGTCACCAAAACTTATAAAGAGGAAGATCCGAGTAAATTTAAATATCTTGAAGAAGATAAAGCCTTACTGGTTGGGCTCCTAGCCGACATTGGTTTATTTTGCTTAGTAAACGAATACTATCTGTATCTCGACAATGGTAACTATCTGGATGAAGACATAGCGCTGCAACTGTTTCGTGCCTTGTGCGCGATGGCAAGCCAGCTGGTCTTAGAAAGTTGGGGCTTCGATAAAGACTTTGTCGATGTCGCGACCAATTCTGCAGATAGCTTTAACGAAGAAAAAGTGTCCTATCTTGAAATTGCACGTATCTCTAGCCATTTACTCATGTTTCGTAACCATGAAGAAGAGCAGGATGATCATTTTGTAGAAGTCGATGTCATGGGCGCCGACATTCTGTATAAACTTAGCAACTTGAGTGATGTAGAGTTTAAAACACAAATGGACCAAATTATCAGTGCCAGCGGATTATAGCTGGTAACCACTTCCTCTCCTAATCTACAGATATACCCAAGTTACTTCGCCTTGGCGCTGTTCAAGGTTGCTTCGCAATAAATTCAATGTCATATTGCCACTCCATCTGATATCTACACCTAAAATGGAGCTAGAAGTAGAACATGGTCTCAGGAATGGTTTTAATCTTTGCAGCCCTCATCGCCGGATATTTGGTTCCTATTACTAAAAAGTCGCTGCTAGACAGTATTATTAAAAATACCTCTCGTTTGGTATACATCATTCTTGCGTTAATGGGACTAAGCCTTTCTGCGTTAGATAACTTAAGTGAAAACTTACAGCTCATTGTTCAGTATACGGTCGTTTTTTTCCTCTGCATTGGCGTATGCAATTTAGTTTGCTTACCTTTGCTAGATAAATGCTTTCCTGTTCACTCCGACTCTAAACAGAACAAATTACCCCTTGTTAGTATGGCGATAGAATCGGCCAAACTCGTTCTTGTAGTCGCTGGAGGGCTAGTGATCGGGTTATTTTTCCCGGTGAATATCCACATTGTGGAGTCAATCAGTCAGTGGATACTGCTGCTACTTCTGTTCCTAATCGGTATTCAATTACGAAACAGTGGATTGACCCTTAAGCAGATTATCTTAAACAAACAAGGAATGTTGATAGCAGCTGTCATTGTAATAAGCTCAATGGTTGGTGGCATCGTCGCCTCGCAAATATTGGGCATCAGCGTATTAAAAGGGCTAGCGATGTCCTCTGGCTTTGGCTGGTACTCACTGTCGGGCATTTTAATCGGTGGTGCTTATGGCCCAATCTTTGGCGGCGCATCATTTTTAGTCGAACTAATGCGAGAGTTATTCGCACTCATTTTAATCCCGCTAATCATTGGCACGCGCCCCCTGACTGCAATCGGGTACGCTGGGGCAACAGCCTTAGACTTTACGTTGCCCGTGATTCAAACCACAGGAGGCGTCCGCTGCGTGCCTATCGCTATTGTCAGTGGCTTTATTCTTAGCCTGCTGGTTCCAGTCCTGATGCTGTTCTTTATATCTCTTGCTGGGTAGATCTCAGGATTACGCATTAAAATCTTCTAAAATGGTGGGAATAACAAGGAACTGGGCCCACCACAGCGCCCAAAAGTAAAACAACAAGGAATGTATATGAAACGCCTGATTATGACTGTGTTACTCACTACTGTGCCCTATTTTGCCAATGCGGCAAACAACGCAGCCAACACAGTCTGCCTACAGGAAAAATACAATGACTATATCGATGCTTCACTCGCTTGGTATACGGATCTCACCCAACTCACTGCCCAAGAACATCCTGAATTAAAAGAAGTGAGTGAATGGTTCTTACAAGGCAGACAGCACCATTTTGAACTTAACCGCGTTGCCGTCACGTATTATCTACAAAATGATCCCAATAAAGTGGCAACAGAGCTTCCCGTAGAGCAATGGCTGCAACTACAACAAAAAGACATCAAACAGCTCGCGTCACGTGATGACGAATTAGGCCAAATCGCAAAGACCACCTATGAAGATCGACAAGCGGTACCACATAAAGACAACTATGAGTTGCGTTCAGCATTTGCCGACCTCCTGAGTAACCCACAGAAAATCAACGACTCTTTACAGAAATACAATACTGAGATCACAAAAATCGAATTGATCAAGTGTGAATAGCCGAAAGCCCTCCACTTTCCCCCGTATCATCCTAATTAAAACGAGACTTTGTTCTCGTTTTCGTTTAGATTGACGCCCTTAAATAATATTACAACGATGACAGTATGGTATCGGAACAGAAAACAGCTGATGTAAGTTTCGAGAGTCTGCTAAAAATTTTTACAATACCAGAAGGGCCAGACTCCACACTTACAAAGATTGAAGAAAAACTCTCGCAAAATCTTAATGAATTTTTGCGCGAGCACATTGTTGCAGAGGAAAAACCACTCAAAGAAATCGAAAAATCGTTTTCGAACCCTGCAATCCCCGAGCAACCTCAGTTTGTTTCAGACCATACGGAGTATCTATTAGATACGCTCGTTGCACACTCGGTTCATACCTCTGCCCCTAGCTTTATCGGCCATATGACATCGGCACTGCCGTATTTTTTGATGCCATTATCAAAAATCATGATAGCCCTTAACCAAAATTTGGTAAAAGTGGAAACCTCTAAGGCCTTTACGCCATTAGAAAGGCAAGTTCTTGGTATGATTCATAGGCTTATCTATCAGCAGCCGGATTCGTTTTACTCACAATGGATGCACAGCTCAAACCATTCGCTGGGCGCATTTTGCTCTGGGGGAACGGTTGCGAACATTACGGCATTGTGGGTAGCAAGGAACAATGTTCTTCGTGCACAAGGCACATTCAAAGGGGTAGAAAAAGAAGGCTTATATAGAGCCATGGTTCACTACGGCTACCAAGGCCTTGCCGTACTTGTTTCCGAACGCGGCCATTACTCGTTAAAAAAAGCCGCAGATGTGCTAGGCATCGGCCAAGAAGGACTAGTGTCAGTTAAAACAGACGCGAACAACCAATTATGCCCCGAAGATTTAAAACTAAAAATTGCCGAGCTTAAACAACAAAACATTAAACCTATCGCTGTCATTGGGGTAGCAGGAACCACTGAAACCGGCAACATTGACCCACTTGAACAAATTGCAGACATCTGTAAGCAAGAGCAATGTCATTTTCACGTGGATGCCGCCTGGGGGGGCGCGACCTTAATGTCGAATAACTATCGGCATCTTCTAAAAGGCATCGAACAAGCCGACTCCGTAACCATCGATGCACACAAGCAGCTTTACATCCCAATGGGAGCTGGCATGGTGTTGTTTAAGCAGCCTGATGTTATGGACTCGATAGAGCATCACGCACAATATATTCTGCGTAAAGGCTCGAAAGATCTTGGTAGCCGTACATTAGAAGGTTCTCGCTCAGGCATGGCGATGCTCGTCTACGCTGCAATGCATATCATTAGCCGCCCAGGTTATGAGCTGCTGATCGATCAAGGGATAGAAAAAGCCAAGTACTTTGCCAAACTTATCGAAGAGCAAAACGATTTTGAACTCGTCTCTAATCCGGAGTTATGTCTTCTTACGTACCGATATATACCAGAAAACGTTCAACAAGCATTGAGCCAAGCAACTGATGAGCAAAGATTTGAACTCAATGAACTTATTAACGAGTTGACCAAGTTTATTCAGAAAAAACAACGAGAAACTGGCAAATCATTCGTTTCGCGTACCAAGCTTAACCCAGATCAATGGTCTCGCTTGGATGTCATTGTGTTTCGAGTGGTTCTTGCCAACCCTCTTACAAGTTGTGAAATCTTGCAGTCTGTTATCTCCGAACAACGGGCTATCGCCTCTCAGGCTCCAAACTTGATGGGTCGAATCAATTCCTTGGTAAATCTTATCCAACAACATTAATACGTGTCCAACTGATCAATTTGCCTATAATTGGCGAATTGATCAGCCACTCTAAACTGAAAATTTCTTTCTATTTACTGTCATTTTAACGTCACTTTTTACATTAATTTTCGTTGATTGTTTCAATTTCGTAGTGCATAGCGATTTTTGTTTGAGGCAAATCATATTCTCAGTATTTGATCTGTATAAAAATTACTGTAAATCAAGCGTTGAGTTATACTGGTGGCATGGCGTTGGTCTAATGCAAATTTTTTAAGAAACAAATTGTTTCTCGTTTCTTTCGGCTTAAATTTAGACAACCAATGTGTTGTTATCCATAACTCTCGTTGAATCTATGAATACATTAGAAAAAATACAGAAAAACTTAGAAAACTTCAGCAAATCAGAACGCAAAGTTGCTGAAGTGATTATGGCTTCCCCACAGACCGCCATTCACTCAAGTATTGCGACTCTGGCTAAAATGGCAGATGTCAGTGAGCCGACAGTAAACCGATTTTGTCGCCGTTTAGATACCAAAGGCTTCCCGGATTTTAAGCTTCATCTTGCTCAAAGCCTTGCAAATGGTACCCCTTATGTAAACCGTAATGTTGAAGAAGATGACGGCCCAGACGCCTACACTCATAAAATTTTTGAGTCAACCATGGCTTGTTTAGATGTGGCGAAGAACAGCTTAGATCCAATGCAAATCAATCGCGCGGTCGATCTTCTCACACAGGCGAAACGAATTTCATTTTTTGGCCTAGGTGCTTCTTCTGCGGTTGCGAAAGATGCTCAAAACAAGTTCATTCGATTTAACATCCCAATTACGTGCTTTGAAGATGTCGTCATGCAAAGAATGAGCTGCATCAATTGCACAGACAACGATGTGATCGTGCTTATTTCTCACACGGGACGAACCAAAAGTCAGGTTGAGATTGCCAATTTAGCCCGAGAAAATGGTGCGACTGTGATTGCGATTACCGCCAAAGACTCACCACTGGACAAAGCGAGTTCGTTATCTATTACCCTAGACGTTCCTGAGGATACTGACGTTTACATGCCGATGGCCAGTCGAGTTGTGCAAATGACGGTGATTGATGTCCTTGCTACTGGATTTACCTTGCGCCGCGGATCCGGTTTTAGAAAGAACCTAAGACGAGTCAAGGATGCATTGAAAGACTCTCGCTACGATAAACTCTCACAGCTGTAATCTTCTCTTCACTACATTCCCAAGCCTGTTAAGGGATTACAGGCTTTATGAGCCAAACCACCCTATCTCTCCCATAAGTCATACTGCAATTAACGAGGGATTAACTCTCCCCCGCTTTGATAGCTAGGTCGCTACGCATCAATCTGAATCCTGCACCCTAAGCGCACTTGGTCATAATAGGTTTTATCTATTAAAATAAGAGACAATTCTGGCTTTATTTCCCTTGTCGGATAAGGCATAGTTGCAGCTAAAGAATACCGAGGAGAATTATTTATGTTCGTAGTTATATTTGGACGTCCAGGCTGCCCATTTTGTGTTCGCGCGAAAGAGCACGCAGAAACACTAAAAGCTCAACGCGATGATTTTAACTATCGCTATGTTGATATTCATGCAGAAGGCATCAGTAAAGCTGATTTAGAAAAAACGGTTGGCAAGCCAGTTGAGACCGTGCCTCAAATTTTCATCGATCAAGATCATATCGGTGGATGTGATGACTTCGAAGCCTACGCGAAAGAAAACCTAGGCCTATTCGCAGAATAGTCTAATTCCATCTAATACCTAAGCGTGACTAAGGTATTAGGTGTATACACTGATTGAAAAACCGTAGTACCTGTACTGCGGTTTTTTTGTTCCGGCTCGATAAAAGAACTAGAAAAATTAATACCTAGCAATGAAAAATTTCACTTAATTTTTCACGTTAATACGATACAATTCACACAGTTTATTTACACCAGTCCGCTATGGTGTGATTTTTTAATTTGCAGGCAAGAAGATAGAGCCGCGCCGTGAACATAGACATCGTACATTTGCTTCAACAAAACCCTATTCTTTTAATTTTTGTTGCTCTCGCTATCGGATTAGCCATTGGCAAAATTCGCTTTGGTAGCCTACAGCTTGGTAACTCCATCGGCGTACTTATTACGTCTCTTATTCTTGGCCATCTGGGATTCTCGATTAACGCCGATGCCCTGACGATTGGCTTCATGCTATTTATCTATTGTGTCGGCATAGAAGCGGGACCAAACTTTTTTGGTATTTTCTTTCGAGACGGCAAGCATTACTTCATCCTAAGTATGGTGGTGATTGCGACATCTATCGCCATCACCTACTTTGCAGGTCACTACTTCGGATTGGATTTTGGTATGACCGCTGGCATGATGGCAGGTGCGCTCACTGCCACACCTGTTCTGGTGGGAGCCCAGGATGCGTTAAATTCTGGTTTAGCGACAATCCCACATGGCACAACATTTGCTGCAGTGATGCAAAACCTATCCGTCGGTTACGCTATGGCTTACTTAGTTGGCCTGATCAGCATGATCTTGTTTGCTAAGCTTTTGCCAAAAATGCAGCGACAAAACCTATCAGATTCCGCCAGACAAATTGCCCAAGAGCGTGGTCTCGGTAGCTCAGGACAACGAAAAGTCTATTTACCGATTATTCGCGCCTATCGCGCCGGGCCAGAATTGATCGAATGGACAGATGGCAAAAACCTGCGAGAACTGGGTATTTACCGCCAAACAGGCTGCTACATTGAACGTATTCGTCGTAACGGTATTCTTGCCCATCCTGACGGTGACGCCATTTTGCAAGAAGGAGATGAAATTGCGTTGGTAGGTTTCCCTGACAGCCACGCACGTCTTGACCCAAGCTTTCGCAATGGTAAAGAAGTCTTTGATCGCAACTTGCTCGATCTCAGAGTGGTGGAAGAAGAAATCGTCGTTAAAAGCGATAGCATGGTAGGTAAAAGGCTTTCTGATCTCAACCTTTCCGAATATGGCTGTTTCCTTAACCGAGTCGTTCGGGCACAAATTGAAATGCCTATGGATCAAGATATCGTGGTGGCAAAAGGCGATGTTCTCCAAGTCAGTGGCGAAAAAAGCCGAGTGCTTGGGCTTGCAGAAAAAATCGGTTTTATCGCGGTTCACAGCCAACTCGCTGATCTGTTCGCCTTCTGCAGCTTTTTCATCTTTGGCATCATGCTTGGTTTGGTGACGATGACGTTTGGCCAAGTGTCGTTTGGCTTAGGTAATGCCGTGGGGCTGTTGCTTTCAGGTATCACGCTGGGTTTCTTGAGAGCCAACCACCCGACTTTCGGCTATGTACCTCAAGGCGCTCTGAATATGATTAAAGAGCTTGGGTTGATGTTCTTTATGGTGGGCCTCGGACTCAGCGCAGGTGGTGAAATGTTCTCTCACCTATCTTCAAATGGCCTGCAAGTCATTAGCTTAGCGTTTTTAGTCAGCGTCGTTCCCGTTGTACTGGCTTACCTGGTAGGCGCGTATGTTTTGAAGATGAACCGCGCTCTGCTATTTGGCGCTATCATTGGAGCAAGAACCTGTGCACCGGCTATGGATATCGTTAATGATCACACCAAATCAACCATTCCGGCTCTTGGCTATGCGGGTACTTATACCATAGCCAACATACTAATGACCTTGGCAGGTACTGTACTGATCATATTAAGTTGAGCAAGATTTGAACAATAAGAAAAGGCGCTCAATGAGCGCCTTTTTACGTCATACTATAAAACCATGCTACAAAACATAGACATCATAGTTTAGATGTTAATGAAATCTGCCTTCACTGCTGGGTTAACATCGGCATCATAATCAACGCCTTCAACACCAAAGCCGAATAGTTTCAAGAACTCTTCTTTATATTCCACATAGTCAGTCACTTCTTTTAGATTTTCATCGGTGACTTGTGGCCAAAGCTCGCGACAGTAATTTTGGATATCGTCACGAAGTTCCCAATCATCCAAACGCAGGCGGTTCTTATCATCAACTTCCGCAGCGCTTCCGTCTTCTTTGTATAGACGATCGCTAAACATGCGGTAAATCTGCTCCATACAACCTTCGTGTACGCCTTCTTCACGCATTTTCTTAAATACCATTGCGATATAAAGTGGCATTACTGGAATAGCAGAGCTTGCTTGCGTGACAACAGATTTGAGTACCGCAACATTTGCACCGCCACCATGAACAGAAAGCTTGTCGTTTAGAGCTGTCGCCGCGCGATCTAAGTCCATTTTTGCTCGCCCTAGCGCACCATCCCAATAGATTGGCCATGTTAGCTCTGTACCGATATAGCTATAAGCAACCGTTTTACAGCCATCAGCTAATACGCCAGCTTCGGACAAGGCATTGATCCACAGTTCCCAGTCTTCCCCGCCCATGACGGTCACAGTATCTTTGATCTCTTGCTCTGTCGCAGGTTCAATACTGGCTTCAATAATCGTATCTTTATTGGTATCAACCGCTGCTGACGTGTAAGTGTCGCCGATTGGTTTAAGAGAAGAACGCACCAATTCACCAGTTTCTGGCATCTTGCGGACAGGAGAAGCAAGCGAATAAACCACAAGGTCGATTTGTCCTAAATCTTCTTTGATCAGGTCGATTGTTTTTTGCTTGGCTTCGTTTGAAAACGCATCACCGTTTAGGCTTTTTGCGTATAGGCCTTCTTCTTTAGCCAACTTTTCAAATGCCGCCGCGTTGTAAAAGCCCGCTGTGCCTGGCTTTTTCTCTGTACCTTCTTTCTCGAAGAAAACACCGATTGTGGAAGCGCCACCACCAAATGCCGCAGCAATACGAGACGATAGTCCATAGCCACTTGATGCCCCTACCACCAACACTCGTTTTGGTGCATTTTTAATTGGGCCTTTAGCCTTGGTATAGGCGATCTGTTCTTGTACATTTGCTTCACAACCTACAGGATGAGTTGTAGTACAAATAAATCCACGAATTCTAGGTTTGATGATCATATTCAACTTCCTTAAAAAAACCCTGCTAGGATAAAAGTTTCGTAGGAAAATCTCATCAAATTTCTTTCAATTTGAAAATATTTATCCAGTGGTTGGGCCACTTTGTATACAAATAAACAACTAAGTTTCATATTAATGTGCTGGGTGACTTCATTGTTGGATAGAAACAACCTTCCGCCCCCATCACCACGACCGTATGTTCTTTTGAATTCACGCAATGCGTTTCTCGGTTATAACTCAAGTTTCTGGCTTCAGTTAATAGTTCTTCTATCTTTTGACTCAGTACCTGAAACTCATCTTGCGTTATCTGCAATCTCGCGACATTCAAACACGCTGTTTTATCTTCTACATCAAGCACCTGAATACGCTTTTTAAGGCCATCAATCACCTTTTCCTTGTAGAAAGCAGGAAACCTAGAACCACTTTCGAACACGATATGCCTAGGGACAACCATGCGAAAATTTAAGTCGGACGTCAGCTTAATGAGTTTAAGTTCTTCCAACTCTCTTAGATATAAATACATCGAATTTTTATCTAAACCAAAGGTTTTCATTAACTCTTTATAGTTTGCTTGTTTACAACATATTTTTGAAAACAAGGTAAACAGTTCAGGCTTGTTAAAAAACGCTTCATCTTGTTGTTTCGAAAATAAAGGGGTACTTAACGCTGCTTTCTCCGCATCATGAATAATATTCGACAGTGGAATCTGGATGAGATCAGCGATCTCTAACATTCTAGACATAGACAACGGCTGCTGCTGATTGAGTAACCGTTTTACACTCACTTCCGACACATTAAGGTATTCAGCTAGGTCACTGTATGAAATTCCCGCTTTTTTTAAGTGCTTTTTAAACAGTTGACAGACTTCTCTTTGGAGATTTTCCACTCTTGTCTCCACATACGTATCGACTCATTACCATAAAAGAATCATATTTCGATACTTATTGATTTTCAATTGCCTAGTAGGAATCCATATACGAACCTATTCGCGAACAGGCCAATAAAATCGGGGAATCAATCATGTTAAAGTGCTTTAAGTGCATCCAAATCTTGTCCACAAAGATAACAAGTGAAAATGAAGTAAAAGAATCGACAAACCTACCACGTCAAACTAAGACCAATGCACTTCACCAAGTGACTATGTTTGCTTTAATTACCAAGCTTTATATGTAAAAAGAAAGCCGGATAGAACAGTTCTATCCGGCTTTCCATTGTGGTTGATCTCGCAAAGCTCTTTGATTAAGCCACACTATTCAACTTAGGTTTACTCACTTGCTGCGTTTTTACTTCGGAGAAATCGTGGCTAAAGTGATCGACCTGAATGGCTTGAGAGCGAAGTTTTTCAGCAACGAGAATTTGGTCCACTTCCTCACTGGTGAGAATTTCCGCCTCTAACGCTTGAGATAAGCGTGTTTCCAAGCTCGCTTTCTTATCGATGCGCCCACCTTTAATGCCTTTAAGTAGCTTCCGCTCCAGCGAACGGATGCTATACATAGCTTGAAATGCTTCTTCCACGATGCCGATACTATCCGTTTCCTCTTTACCTATGTAACAAAGGTGCGTCAGCCTATCGCGGTGAGCTCCCGGGGTCATTAAACTATCGGCAATTTGTAATGACAAATCATCTGATGGTTTTTTAAATCGATTACCTAGAGGGAAAACGATGCCTTTAAGTAGATAACCTACGACCTTGTTCGGGAAATTAGTATACGCTTCTTGCAATGATGTGGCCGCATTGTAAAAACAGTGTTGAATCGCGTAATGGACAAACTCTAGGTCCTGTTGCTGTCTGCCTTCATCTTCATATTTCTTCAGTACGGCTGAAGCCATGTATAGGAAGCTCAAGCCATCACCCAATCTTGCAGAAATCATTTCTTTGCGTTTCAGCTCTCCACCCATCGTCAACATGGCGAAGTCCGCGCTCACTGCCAACGCTTTACTTAGGCGTGTGATTTCTTTGTAGTAATGCTGAGTCGGTCCCGACATATGTGCAGAATTAAAGTAAGAGCCTGTCAGTGCCGAGAAAAACGAACCAAACGCATTGCTCGCTGCATATTTAATATGAGACGTCAATAATTCATCAAACTCTTCCGCCCCGTCAGCGACATCTGGATTGGCAGCGGCTTCCATCTCTTTCAACACAAAGGGATGACAACGAATAGCCCCTTGCCCAAATATCATCAAGTTCCGAGTTAAAATATTGGCACCTTCCACGGTAATGGCAACTGGCACGCCAGCATAGTGGGAAGACAGGTAATTCATCGGTCCTTCTTGAATCGCCCTTCCAGAATGGATATCCATTGAATCATTCAGAATCGTCCTAGCCATTTCCGTCATATGATATTTCGCAATCGCGGTAACAATTCCTGGCTTTTCTTTTAGATCTAATGCCGTGGTGGTCAGTGTACGCGTTGCTTCAAGTAGGTAAGTTAAGCCACCAATTCGGCCCAATGCTTGTGCCACGCCTTCAAAGTTACCGATTGATGTACCAAATTGCTTACGGACGTACGAATAGGCCCCTGTGGTACGAGAGGTAAGGTGACCAATGGCAGTGCCCAATGCAGGTAGTGAAATGCCTCGCCCAGCTGACAAACACTCCACCAACATTCTCCAGCCCTTGCCAGCAAAGTCAGCACCGCCAATTATCCATTCGATAGGAATGAACACGTCTTCACCACGTGTTGGGCCATTCATAAAGGCAAGATTAAGTGGATCGTGCCTCTCACCCACTTCAACACCTTTATGGTTGGTTGGGATCAGCGCACAGGTAATACCAAGTTCTTCCGTATCACCCAGTAAACCTTCAGGATCATACAGCTTGAACGCGAGCCCTAATACGGTTGAAACAGGGGCTAGAGTAATATAGCGTTTATTCCAGCTTAACTTGATACCCAGTACTTTTTTGTTCTTATGTTTACCGTAACAAACCACACCACGATCAGGGATACCACCAGCATCTGAGCCAGCTTCAGGCCCTGTTAAAGCAAAGCATGGAATATCGGTGCCGTCTGCCAATCTAGGTAACCAGTATTCTTTTTGCTCTTGCGTACCATAATGTGAAATCAGCTCGCCAGGACCTAACGAGTTTGGCACCATTACCGTTACCGCAGCACTAATACTTCTGGTCGCAATGCGTGAGACAATCGTCGAATTCGCTAAGGCTGAAAATTGGCGGCCACCAAACTCTTTGGAAATGATGAGAGAAAAGAAGCGCTCTTTTCTGAGATATTTCCACACTTCTTTAGGCAGATCTCTGTCTTCTTTAACAATCTTGTGATCGTCAAGCATACCTAACAAGGTTTCAAGCTCGTTATCAACGAATGATTGCTCTTCATCCGTCAATGTGGGTTTGTGGAACTGATGCAGCTTAGTGAAATTGGGTTTACCGGAAAACAGCTCGCCATCCCACCAAACACTACCCGCCTCCATTGCCTCTCTTTCTGTATCGGATAAAGGTGGCAGTAATTTTTTAAACAATTTAAACGTGGGATCACTAATCCATTTTTTTCGTAGCGATTGCATGTCCAGATCCTTATTTCACCAATGGAAATTTATCTTAAATGTATACCTAGTAAGTTTAGGCACGATTTGTAGTTTAAGCCTGCTAACTTGTCCTTATTCCGCCACACCTGCGGCTAGGTAAGGAATCAGTTCATCAACAATGGCCTTAACGTCCGTATTCGGGTTGTATTCGCTTTTAGCAATTTCAAGCAGAGCTTGGCTTGACGCCATGGTGAAGATGCAAGCTCCGAGAGTAAAATGCAGCCGCCAGAACAGCCTTGCTGGCTCCAATTTCGGATTCGCTTTGAGAACAAAGTCAGTAAACTGGGAAAGTGCTTCTTGATAACGTGTTGTAATGAACCAACGCAGATGTCCTTGAACATCGGAGTACCCTCGACCAATCAACAACATAAACTTGCTCATTCCGTTTGGACGAACTGTATCTAAGTTCTGTAAAGGTTCGCGAAGCGATTCAAACACCTCCTCCATCAACACTTCACTTTTGTCTTTTAAACTCAGTAATGACTGCTGGACCGCTGGCATAAACGCTTCGAGGTAGCGATCTAACACCGCTCTCACCAGTGTTTTTTTGTCTCCGAAGTGGTAGTTAACCGCAGCTAAATTGACACCTGCCTTGCTGGTAATGGTGCGCAGGGATGTATTATTGAAGCCATGCTCTGCAAACAAGCACTCAGCGGCATCCAATATTTTTTCTTTTGTATCGATACTTGAACCCATTTCAATCACTAGTATTAAACACGTGTTTGAAAATATATCGCCACTCATGAACATTAACAACTGATTAACATCACATTTTTTGCTTGAAACCTAAAGTCGGCATTCAAGATGAGAGAGTACTCAAAGAAAAGCCAGTCAGTACAAAGAGTTAGATTAAGAAGAGGACAAGTTTGAAGAAAAAAGGAAAAAAAATTGAATTTTTTATGATTCAGATGGAACTGTTTTGAATTTAATGCGTCTTATATATTGTAATTAGCAAGAGCAATTAGAGTTTAGACAGTAGAGTGTCCTAAATCTTAATTTGATTACTATTTACACTGCTTTTTCTTATTAACTCCTATGTTTGTATCGGCCCAGAGTAAATTATTCACTCTGGGCTTTTTTTTGTCTTAGATTATAAAAATCATGATGATAGAAATATTATCGATTCGGAGTTAGGGGTGCTCAGACAAAGTGTTTCGACGGTTAAACACCCAGAAGTGACTGAGTGCAAAGTTACTGAACATACCTGCTCCTACGCCTAATACTAACGCAATGAATGGAAACACTCCTTTATTTCCAAGCATTAGTAATGACGCTTGGAAAACCAGGAAATTTGGTATCGCGGATATGAGCGCACTACAAAACGACTTAGACCATTGTGTTGAGATCGCCTCTCTACGGCGTTCTGAAAACGTAAATAGGCGATTGCCCATCCAAGTCGTTGTTGCGGCAAAAATAAAGGAAATGACTCGCGCAAACAATAAGTTAGTATGTAAGAGGTATATTGCTAGCGCAAATACCAAGCTATCAACAATAAATCCACCCCCACCGACTATGGCGAATTTGAGTAATTTCTTTCGTATCATACTACTGAGTACATAAAAATAACGACCGCTGGCTTGGAGCGGTAAATTTCACCACACAATTTAGCTTATCTTGCTTTATCACTGGATCAACTTGACTATCAAAACCAATAAGTTGAACTTTTGCTAGCTTGTCTAGTACTGTGTCATTTTTTAATAACTTAGCTTTACCATCACTATAATATTCACCCGAAAAAGTTCGCTCACCCACATAGTAGGTCGGCAAAGATTTGTTCGCATGCGCAAATATTATTTTGTCACTTTTGACTCCAGCTACATTAAAGTGGATATACACTCCAGCTAGAATTAAAGCCACAGGCATAATAAGCGACGTCGTTTTAAACCAATTCGATTCAAGCTGTTTGTCTGACAATAATGCTGCTAACAGTATTCCCAATGCTGGAATACCAGGTAATACGTAAGCTGGCAAAATGTTTCCCGCAAACGTGAATAAAATCATTGGTGAGATGAGCCACAGCAACAAAAAGCTGATAAGAGGATCCATCTTCTCGTTAACGGGACGAATCACTTTTCTCTTTGTCCACAAAGCGATCATCAATACAATCGACCATGGTAACGCTGATAGCAGCCAGAAAACCCAAATAGTGCCTCGTGCTTGCTGATGAGCAGTGCCATATAAATCGCCTTTCCAGCCACTATCAAGGAATCGATCGATATACTCGCCCACTAGGAAATAATGCAAAAATCCCGGAGTCGCTTTTTCTGCCATCACATACCAAGGCGCTGCAATGATTAACATCACAACCGTGCCGCCCACAATCGGGAATCGTTTCCATAGCTGTTTAAAGGATTCTTTGAAGCCATATTGTAAAATCAGCCATGGCATCACAGCTAAACCAACCAGCACAATAATCAGTGGCCCTTTTGCAAGCAAGCCTATCGCTAACCCCACAAACCCTAAGTAACCCCATACTTTGCTTTCATCTTGCCAACAAAGATAAAAACCAACCATGGACAACGTCATACCCAGAGTCAGCGCCATATCCGTTTCAACCACACCTGCTGAAACCACAAACATCGCACTGGTCGATAAGATCATGGCGGTTATTAACGCATTAACTCGAACTCTTCGCGCAAAGTATGCCATTAATGCCAGAACCGCTACCCCAGCCAACCAATGGGGAAATCTGACGGCAAATTCGCTCAAGCCGAACACTTTGATACCGACCGCACTCATCCAGGCAAATAGCGGCGGTTTTCCCCAAAAAGGAACATGATAGTCAAACATTGGTGTCAGCCAATTATGCGTTTGCACCATAATTCGGGCCATCTCACCATAACGAGACTCGGTAGTATCCATCAAAGGATAGGTCCCTAGCGACACCAATCGAATAAAAAATGTGGCGCATAAAATAAACCAAAAATAGGCTCTACTGGATTTCATGCACGTCTCTCCGCCACAGAGCCTTGAGATCGGGTGACATTAGTGCGCTCGTTGACAGATTGCACTATGTAAAGTGGTCTGCGCTTGGCTTCGATAAAGATTCGACCAATGTATTCTCCGAGCAAACCGATGCAAAGAAGTTGGACACCACCTAACGCTAGCTCAACCACCATCATGGAAGCGTAACCTTGCGTTTGAACGCCGAATACAAGCGTTTTTAAAATAATGACCATTCCATAAAAAAAAGCGCTGGCTGCCACGATACTGCCTAATACCGTTGCCAAACGTAGCGGGCTGATTGAAAACGACGTAATGCCGTCCATCGCTAAACCAATCAGCTTAAAGTAGTTCCATTTTGTCTTCCCCGAGTGCCTGGCATAACGCTTAAACACTATGGTCGTTTGTTTGAAACCAGGCCATACAAACATGCCTTTCATATATCGGTTTCGCTCTGGCATCGCGTTGATGTGATCGACAACCTGACGACTGAGCAGCCTAAAGTCCCCTACATTCTCGGGGATCTCTGACTTAGACACCCAATTAAGCAGGCGATAAAACATCGCCGCTGACTTACGCTTAACCCAGCTTTCACCCTCACGTTTGATGCGCTGCATGTTAACGACATCATTGCCTTTTCTCCATTCCTTTAGCATGCTTGGGATTAGCTCAGGTGGGTCTTGCAGATCGGCATCAATAAGAATGACTGCAAGACCTTGGCTATGCTCTAGGCCCGCGCTCATGGCATTCTCTTTGCCAAAGTTACGGCTTAAGCCAATGCTAACTACTTTGCTGCCACTGACTGGCAGTGTGTCCACTAAGTTTTTACTGCCATCCGTGCTGCCATCATCCACATAAATAATTTCGCTTTCATCGGCTATCGAATCCAGCACTCTAGTTAAACGTGCATGAAACTCTGGTAACACGTCGATTTCATTGTAATAAGGTACAATGACAGATAGAACAACACTTTGGGTCGCTGCATTGGAAATTAGAGAAATTGGGCTCATACAAACTACTCTTATTAATAAAAGGCGCGGCAAAAAAGGAATTAGGCGCAAGTTAAGCTGCTGTAACCAACGGTCTTCTGAGCTTTATTTACTCAGATAAGCCTAGGCGTAGAACCTTTTTATCAACTTCTATGTCAAAACAATGTGATTCACATATTTTTCACGTAAACTCTGGAAGCTAGAGATCGTATTAAGGTAAAAACCAGGATGAAGAAAATCTTACTCGTTGAAGATAACCGCGAAGTGGCGGGCATCATTTTCGATTTTTTTGAAGGCTTAGGAATGGATTTAGACTATGCCGACAACGGAGAGCTAGGTTTGCAGCTCGCACTTGAAAATAGCTTTGATATTATTTTGCTGGATTTGATGCTACCAAGGATGGATGGACTGACGGTTTGTAATAAGTTGCGAGATGCAGGTAAAAACACACCAGTATTAATGCTCACCGCTCTCGATAACAAAGACGACATGCTCAATGGCTTTAAACACGGCGCCGATGATTATATGACCAAGCCTTTTGACTTGGATATTTTGGAAGCAAGAATGAACGCTCTGGTCAAACGATACCGAGGCACCGTCTCTAACACAGTGATTAACTACGGCAGCTTGCAAATAAACCAAAAAATTCGTCAAGCCTATCGTGAAGGCAAACCGCTTGCTCTCAACCCAACCACCTATACCATATTGGAACTTCTTTGTAGCAAAGCACCAGAAATTGTCACTCGCCAAGAAATCGCTGAAAAATTATGGCAAGAGAACGAGCCAAGTAACGATGTACTTCGTAGTCATATTTACCAGCTACGAAATCAACTTGATAAGCCTTTCCCTTCTCCTATGCTCACCACCATTCCAAAGGTAGGTTTTCGATTAGAGGAAAAATGAGGATGCCCTTTCGCCCATTTTATAACACGAGCTCGTTAAGCGGACGACTGGCCGCTTTTTTTACGTTTGTCGCCTTGGCTATCGGACTAATGACATTTGTCATTTTTATCTTCGCCCTACAGTGGTCTGAAGATAGAGCTGGGGAAAGAATGTTATTGGTAGATCGAGATGAAGCCATCTATAAATTTACTCATGGCGATATAAAGCCAGGCGTCATAAAAATTGATATTTTGACTAAGGCATACAATAACATAGCGTCTGTGCCTGAGCCGTTTCGAGACTTTGTTAAGAAGAAAGATTACTACTTGGGCGAAGTAGGATTTGACTCTCTTCCCACTGACCACATGGTCTACGTTGGGCACTATTATGTCGAAGGAAAGAAAATTCCTCTCGTCTTAATCACAGAAATCGATCGAATAGAATTTGGTTTTAAAGAACTGGCCTATGCCGGCTCTATCGTTTTAGTCATCGTACTCGGATTAATGCTGATTTTTGGTATCGTGCTGAACCGCTTGTCACGGCGATTGATTTCTCCCCTAAACGACATCCATTTTCAGCTTGAACAACATGGTTCTAATCTTGAGCTCCCTTTCACGATGTCCGAAGAAGCGGCACAAGAGTTTCACACCTTAATCGATAAAATGAATGGCTATCGCGAACAAGTGCACTCTATGTTAGTAAGAGAAAAAGCGTTTGCACGTTATGCCAGCCATGAACTGCGCACTCCTCTAACGGTTGTTAAAGGGGCATCAAAGTTACTTTCCCGAGGGGAAATCGACGAGTTTCAAAGCCGTCAGGTAGATCGCCTAAACGATGCCTCCACTCAGATGGAGACCATGGTAGATGCGTTACTCAGCTTAGTTCGCTACGAAAAAAGTGAGGACTTGTCTCCAGAACGTGAGTTTCGCCAGCAAGAGTTAGAGAAAATTATCCAACAAAACTCGGCACAAGCCGTCGAAAAAGGCCTATCTATCCAACTCTCTGTTGATGCCAGCCCCATCATTCGCGCCACCGCTCCGGTAATGAATATGCTCATTGGTAATCTGCTGCGCAATGCCATCGCGGCAACGGAACAGGGCCAAATAAGCGTGAAGCAAAACTCACAGCTTATTGCCATCACGGATCAAGGTCATGGCTTATCATCCACTCCTAACAAAGATGGACACGGTTTAGGTTTGCTTATCGTTGATGATCTATGCCGCCGTTACCAGTGGGATTTTTCGCTGACCGAGCACCCTAAGGGTGGTTGTATTGCCACCATTAGATTTGAAAGTGAGTCGAATGACTAACCAGAGTACATCCATTGAATCCAAGTTCAACATCGCCAATAGCCCAGTCACCTCTCATTGTTTTGATGGTATTTCTTTCTATCTAAAGCGTGATGATAAGTTACATAGTCACTTTTCAGGAAACAAAGCGCGTAAGTTCGCGGCTCTTTTAGACTGTGACGATAAAAAGATTACCACATTGGTCAGCTATGGTTCACCTCAAGCTAATTCACTCTATTCACTCGCCGCCCTCGCACATCTTAAAGGTTGGCAACTCGAATATTATGTCGATAGAATTCCGGCTTGGCTAGAGGCCTCTCCAATAGGCAATTATCTCGGCGCACTTAAACTTGGTGCGACAGTTTCCTCAGTGTCACAACAGCTAAACATGCCCAATATCCACCCTAGTGATTACATACTTGAGCATCGAAACCTTGACGATAGCTGCCTATATATCCCAGAGGGAGGCTATTTCGACTGGGCAGCAGCGGGCATTGAACAGCTTGCCAACGAAATACTTGAGTGGAAAAGCAATCAACACATAGAAAAGCTTACCGTGGCCCTACCATCAGGCACTGGCACAACCGCAGGCTTTTTGGCCCATTTTCTTGCGCCAAATGATATACAAGTGCTCACTTGCCCTTGTGTAAGTGGAAAGGCTTATCTTACAGAACAAATAAGCCAATTGGTTGGAAAGGAGTCCCTCCCCACCATACTCGAGCTCGAATCAAAACATCATTTTGGCAAGCTTTATCAACAAGACTATAAAATTTGGCAACGGCTTCTCAGCCAAACTCACGTTGAATTTGATCTGTTATACGACCCAATGATGTGGCGTTGCTTGTTACCTTGGATTGAAAGCCACCAAAATAGCGAGCTTTTATATATTCATCAGGGAGGGCTACTCGGAAATCAGAGTATGCTGCCTAGGTATCAAAGGAAGTACCCTGCTCTAACTCAAGAATAATAAAAATCTAGCGATACCAATGGGCAATAAACGGATAAGTTTCTGTCCAAAATATAACATCAATTGTGAGGACAATTTTGCCCTCACAAATAGGCATCTACTCTTTCATACTATCCGCTGATAGGCGATATAATATACTTAACAACACTTACAGTAGGATCGCTGGTATTAACAGCAACCTGCTGACGGTAATTGCTACTCGCTTTTTGCCAAAAGCCGCCAACAAACTTAAGAAAATTATAACGCTGCACAGTATGTGCAAAACAGGTGCTGTTCACTGCAAATACATTACCTGACACATCACTAAACACAAGGTTTGCTGGCTTGGTATAGACTTTACTTGAACTCGTACTTACTTTAATGGGTACAGTTTGATGAGCATCTACCGTGGTGGTGCCGTTCTTCCATTCCCATTTCCATTCAGTGGAGTCAATATATGTACTATCCATCATTACACAAGCATTTGCTGTCGAATCGCTGGTCTCAACCTTAACCGTTATCGGCTCACTGGTATTATTAATTATCTCATATTCATAAGATAAAGAATCATCAGCGTACGCCGCATAAGTGGTAAAACAAGTACTCAATGCTAAGACAGAAATACACAATTTGTTTAAAGTCATAAGTTACATCCTTTTATGTTATTCATCACGACTTGATGTAAAACCAAGCACATATAGTTAATCACTTGAGAAGAATCACTCAAGTACGTGGGAATACCCAAAATTTTCGAAAGGAGGTAACTAAAGAGATATTGAATTAAAATTTGCTCTTTGTTTGTGGTGTGTGTCCTTTTAATTTTTCAAAGGAAGTTCCCAACTCTAAATCTAGAACAATAAAACTCTTGACCTTTACCCTAGGTCAAGAGGCATTATTAATGGAATTAAACGGAGAGCAGTAGCACCATTGTGGAATTAACCAGTGTATTCACCACCTTGTGAACACCATTGCTTTAATGTATTGATTTATTGCTCTCAAACAACATCACAATACTTTGTTGGACCTCAAAATGACCGCTCATACTTTAGCTACTTTCACTAGTATAGTTTTCATACTGGCAATGGGGTCATGACTCCAATTAGTTGATCTACTCATAATACTCTCGCTCGATGAAAGTACCGATCACCTTGTCGTGCATGGTTTCTGACTTAGAGAAGCCCATCGTTTTTCTCACTAATCTCTTCAAGCGAGTACGTAAAGTGAGATTGGCCCGCTCAATTCTCTGTGTGTAGCGTTTTCCCACAATGTGTTTTTCGCGGGGTAAGTTTGCCGAGTAAACACTGAAGTCATCCGTACAGAAGAAGTTGATGGTAAAGGGAGCCAGCAAGCTTTGGAGGCGCTTGAATGCTTGGCAGTTCCGCTTTCCGAATGCATGGGCGACAATGCGTTTAAACCTTGGCTCCCATGCGTACCACAACCAGCGTTGATTCTTTTTATTTCCGACAAACGACCATTGCTCGTCGACTTCGCAAATCAATTCAATATTCGCGGCATCAAACGGGATCGTGGTTACTTGCCTCGGTTGGAGTTTTTTAGAGTGCGCAAAACCGTGTTGTAGCCGACCTTAAGTACTCGTCCTGTGTCTCGTAGTCCCGCGCTATTCATAGCCATGTCTACGATCTTTTCCTTTACTCCGGGTTTACAGGCTTCATAAGCGTAATCGAGAAGGAAACTTCGCTTACAATCCAAGCAACGATATCGCTGGATACCTCTCGGGTTCCGCCCATGCTTCATAACAGGGTCAGTCTGAGAACAAAAACGACATTTCACTTCAACAGTAACCATAATTCAATCCATGCAAAAGATAAAGATTATACACTAATTCAATCACTTGGCGTCACGACCCTAAACCTGAGCAATACATCCAACTCTCCAACATTGATCAGTAGCTTTGTAAAAGGGCTATTGACCAACTTACTCAACCCTAAAATCGTACTATTCTATCTATCCATATTTCCTCAATTTGTTTCACAAGGAAAAATTTTAGAACAAAGCATGACATTAGGGCTCGTTCAAGCTTTAGTTGTAACCATTTGGTTTCTTACAGTTATTTTCTTCGCCAGTAAACTCAAAACGATGCTTACGACACCTAAGATGGCCAAATGGTTAAATTTTGTCAGTGGCGGCATATTTATGGGTTTTGGTGTAAGTTTAGCTAAAGCAACCCTCTAAACCCCATGAATCACCGCACCACATTTTCCAGAAACCCCGTAAAGATTTTTATTATTTCTTTTGTTCTGTGGTTAAGTTAGACATGTCGTATTTGCCATAAGAAGACGTCCTAACAAACAAATCAACCAGCAAGATTCAATGAGCTAAGCCAACGATTGATCATTCGCGCCACTTTATCAGGCTGCTCAAGCGTGGTTAAGTGACCCCCGCTTGGAAGATATTCAAACCTCGCGTTGGGAATGTTATCTCTCATCAGCAGATGATTCTCGACTGGGCAAAGTAAGTCGTCTTCACTACAAACGATCAGTGACGGTACCCTGATATCGGATAGAAGTGGTCTAGCATCAGGGCGGGTAGCTAAAGCTTGAGCGTGAGTACAGAATCGCTCAACGCCTATATTTTCAGCCATCTGACATATACTATCAACCAACTGAGTGTCGGCAGCCCTATCTGGATGGATGAGCAAAGGCATTAAGTCATCACGCGTAATTGCTGAAAACGCCCCGGCTAACGCTTTGTCCACCAATGTATTGCGCCTTTCTGTCACTTCCATTTTCTCGTCAGCGGCATTGGTATTTAGCAATATTAAGCCTTTTACTCGATCCGGCGCTTGTCGATACACTTCAAACGCCAAAATACCGCCCATTGAAAGCCCACCTAGAATGAATGTCTGCGGCGCGTTATTTAATACGTGTTTTGCTAGTGCTTGAATTTTATTGAGCGCTGGTAATTCGGCGCAACTTGGTTCAACACTTTTATCGAGCAAAGCATTCACCGGAGCGAATAGCGCGTCATCGCACAAAAACCCGGGCAGCCATAATAAAGGGGTTGATGAGGTCATTGTTGAATTACCGGCTTGGTTGGTACGTCACTGCCTAAGATTTGATAAACGAAGCTATCACCTCTTAAGTTTCTCAGGCTAATTTCAACCCCGAATGGCACGTTGAATACATCACCCGTAGTCAGCAAGATTTCGCCTCGCTCAGTCCCCTTTTTCAGCGAGACTAATGTGTCACCACTAAAGTTAATCAGTACTTGTTTTTCCTGACGCAGATAAGCAGGAAGTGTTGAACCATTTTTAAGAGAAAAAGCATGAATGCTGACATCATCTTTGCTCTTCACTTGAAAGTCATACTCTGATTCTGGGCCGCCTGTTAACGCATATTGCTCACAGTCCACAGCCGTGAAATCACTGTTGGTACTCTGGTATTCAGACGCTTTAACAATATACGGACGCATCTGCTCGGCCGTATAATCATCAAATGTAGCCATCTCATCATCAGTTAAGATAGGCATTAACTGGCCTTCATCAGGCTTTACATCTCCAGATTGAATATCCACCAAGCTCTTGTCTTTGCATAGGTACAAGCCATGACCTTGGCTTTCTCTTATCACGTTTGGATGCCATGTCACGCCACCACCTGAGTCATCGCCACCCAATACTGAGTACATAAAGCCGTAGTCGCGACCAACCACTTCAAAGCCTCGAAACAAGTTGGTCGGTATCGAAATGATGTCTCCCGCGGAAAGTACTGCATCATGCTGGCCATCATTTCCCCAGTAAAAGCGGAAATTACCCTTAAAGACGATAAACAGTTCAGCGGTGGTATGAGAGTGTAGCGAGTTTTTTATGCCGGGAGGTTGACCAGCAGCGCCTATATTAAAACCAGATGTTTCTTGAATATGAACATGTTGACGACTGCTTTCCGCCACCCCTGCACCAATGATACAAAAGTTATCTTTTAAATGACTGCCTGGCGTTCTCGCGTCAATGAATGCTTGGGTGCCTGGCACTAATTCCATATAGCGAACCAATTGACTATTTAGATGTTGTTGAAATTTCATCCACATACCTTTTTATTACTGATGGTTATACCCAAATTATCCATTGAGTGGTCGCCCGCCATCGACACTGATGGTGGTGCCCGTTGAGAATGTCAGCTGTTCAGCCGCTAGCAACACCGCTTTTGCCACTTCTTCCACATCAGCCAAGCGCTGCAAAGGTGTGCTTTGTTCTTGTGTATTTCGCCATTCCTCGTCAAGACCTTTGACAAATTCAGTATCGATAAGCCCGGGCGCAACAGACAACACTCGAACGTTCGGCGCAAGCGCTCTTGCTAAGGAGCAGGTCATATTTTCCAACGCGGCTTTACTGGCACAATAAGCAATGTTGCTGCCCATCGCCGTTTTGGCTGCAATCGAAGTAATGTTTATGATACAGCCACGCTTTTTATCCAACGATGATTGGAATGCGCGAACCATTGCAAGTGGCGCTCTGACATTGACGGACAAAATCTTGTCGATGATATCGTCAGTCAATCCAGACAAATCTTGATGGGCAACAAACTGTGTCGTTCCGGCACAATTAACAAGCAGATCAATATCGATATTGTCATCGACTAAGCTGTTCCTTAGTGACTCAATCGCCTGAGTATCCGCCACATCTAAGGAGTAAAATTGATGCCCCTCTCCGTCCAACTCTTGCAGAGTACGCTCTGCTTTAGCTCGGTTTGAGTTGTAGGTGAAAACAATTTTATAACCACTGCTGGCTAAGGTTTTACAAATGGCGGCCCCTAAGCCGCCACTGCCACCTGTGACTAAGGCGTATTTACTCACTGAGCTGTCCTTCTTCTTCAAGTTTGCTGTAGCGTCGAACGCGGATATCGGCTTGCTCTTTATGCCCAGCAAAACCTTCAAGTTCACACAAGCGAGAGCAGTATTCACCAACAACAAGAGAGGCTTTTTCTGTAACGCGTTGGTAGGTACAGGTTTTCAGGAACTTACCAACCCATAGGCCACCAGTATAACGTGCCGCTTTCTTAGTGGGTAAGGTGTGGTTGGTACCGATACACTTGTCACCGTAAGAAACGTTGGTTTCTTTGCCTAAAAACAATGCGCCATAGTTCACCATGTTATCTAGGAAATATTTGGGATCTTGTGTCATGACTTGTACGTGCTCAGAAGCGATATCATCTGCAACCTTCACCATTTCTTCATAGCTATCACACACAATGACTTGACCATAATCTTCCCACGCTTTTCCTGCCACTTCAGAGGTTGGAAGAATTGTCAGCTGACGCTGGATTTCCTCAACGGTTTTTTTAGCGAAGCTTTCTGAATTAGTCAGTAGAACAGCCGGAGAGTTGTAACCATGCTCAGCCTGACCCAGCAAATCAGCAGCAGCCAGTTCAGGGTCGCACCCTTTTTCATCGGCAATGACTAACGTTTCTGTTGGGCCGGCGAACAGGTCGATACCAACTCGACCAAACAGTTGTCGTTTTGCTTCTGCGACAAACGCATTACCCGGGCCCACAATCATATCAACGGGTTTGATGGTTTCTGTGCCGAGTGCCATTGCGCCTACTGCTTGAACACCACCGAAACAGTAGATTTCGTCTGCACCCGCCATCGCCATCGCTGCAACAATTTCAGCATTAGGTTTGCCGTTAAACGGTGGAGCGCAAGCGATAACCCGTTTCACTCCCGCCACTTTTGCCGTTAGTACACTCATGTGAGCCGAGGCCACCAATGGGTATTTACCTCCAGGTACATAACAGCCAACACTTTCCACTGGAATGTTCTTGTGGCCAAGTACCACACCTGGCAGCGTCTCTACTTCCACATCACGCATTGACTCCCTTTGGATTTGAGCAAAGTTTTTAACCTGAGCTTGAGCGAATTTAATGTCATCAATGGTCGCGGCATCAAGGCTATCGATACATGCTTGGATCTGCTCTGGTGACAAACGAAATTGTTCCGGAGACCAGTTATCAAACTTTTCCGATAACGCACGCACAGCACTGTCACCTTGTGTTTGAATATCCGATAAAATGCCTTCTACTACTTGCTGAACCTTGGCGTCGTTTGATGCAGACACTTCCTCAGTGATTCCTCGCTTAAGATAGGTAATCATTACTCTTCTCCTAAATTGACTACGTATTCATTTTTAATCAAAAAAACTGCTTCCAATAGATTTATTCGTGAGTTTAGATAAAATTTGTTTTGACTACGAATGCAAATTACAATAAACAAGTCATTAACATTGTGCAACCACTAAAAGGAAATATTATGAGTTTTTCTGCTAAGCTTCATCAATCACCACTACTTGGCACCTTTGTCAAAACGCCTCATCCGCATGTTATCGAAGTACTAAGCCATTGCTCACTCGACTTTTTAATTCTTGATGCTGAACATGCACCATTTGATCGCACCTCACTCGATCTCTGCATTATGGTTGCCAAGCTATCGGATTTACCAACGCTAGTTAGAATTCCTGATAACGCACCTTCCACCATACTCAACGCATTAGATTGCGGCGCAACTGGAATATTAGTCCCTCATGTATGTAGTGCAGAGCAAGCAAAACTCATTGTGAAAAAAAGCCACTTCGGCGCAGGTGGCCGTGGCTACGCGGGCTCAACTCGCGCGGCGAGTTACATAAGCACACCGATGAACGAGCATCTGAAAAATAGTTCACAACACACTACGGTCGTCGTTCAGATCGAAGACATTGAAGGTGTCGATGAGGTAGAAAACATCGCAGCTGTCGACGGCATCGATGCACTTTTTATCGGCCAAGTGGATTTGGCGGTAGCCTATGGTGAGGCTTCAGTGAACAGCGAATCTGTGCGCAATGCCAGCATGAAAATTATTGAAGTTGCAAGACGTCACAATAAACCAGTCGGGATGTTTGTATCCGATGCAAATCAAGTTACCTTTTGGAAAAATTTAGGTGTATCCTTTTTCGGTCTCGCATCAGAACACAAAATGATGATTGATGGGTTTAACGAGCAGCGTCGTAAAATCGAGTCAATCAACGAAGGTTAGGAGAACATTATCAAAAGCAAAATTACGTCGACTGATGTCGCTAATATGTTGGGCGTCTCTCAGTCGACGGTTTCCAGAGCATTTAACCCCAAGGCCAGTATTAGCGAAAAAAAGCGTCAAATGGTCATGGAGGCGGCAAACAAACTCGGCTATACGCCAAATGCCATCGCCCGTAGCCTAATATCCAATCGTTCCGGGTTAATTGCCATTGCTCTCGACAGTGAAAGCAACCCAATGTATGACATGCTGGCTCGCAAGTTAACGCACGTTATTCAAAAAAGCGGCTGCCAAGGCATACTTTGCCCGATTGACGAAGATAATTTGGATCTTGCGATCACTCGTGCCATTGAATACCAAGTCGATGGACTGATTATCGCAACCAGCCGCCTATCCAGCGTGGCAATTGCCCAATGCGATAAGTTTGGCGTACAACTTAGCCTGATTAACCGCTATGTAGAGGGGCTTTCCGCCAATAGTGTTGGACTAGATAACCTCGATGCTGGCTTGCAAGCTGCACAGTATTTGGCAAGCAAAGGATACACTAAGATGACCTACGTGAGTGGCGATGCGGGGTCAATGACCAGTGAAGAGCGTTGGAAAGGCTTCTCAAAAGGGCTCACCGATCTTGGCCTGCCACCTGCTGATTTCGTCGAGGCGCGTTACAGTTTTGAATCGGGTATTGAAGCGGCGAAACATATTGTCAGCAAGATCCCCAATACAGAAGCCATTTTTTGCGCAAACGACATTCTTGCACTTGGCGTCATCGATGGTTTGCGAGAACAAGGCCTTAGTGTTCCAAACGACTATGCAGTAATGGGCGTCGATGATATTCAAATGTCCGGCTGGCCCGCATACAACCTAACCACGATACATCAACCTATTGATCGGATAGCAAGTGTTTTGGTCGAAGATTTATTGTCTAGAATTCACGGCAGCCAACAACAACCCGGTCAATATTTAATGCAAAAAGGCCAGCTGATAGAGCGCGCCAGCTGTTAAAGCATCTGGATCCAAGGTTCACTAACCTCGCGATAGTTGACCCGGTAGCACCTCAATAAGAGGTGTTACTGTTGCGTTTCCTACCTCTCATACCTCTTCACTAAAAGCCGTTTAGTTGTGCTTGTACGACCAGAACACAAAATTTAAACAATTTATTGACAAAAAATAAACTCCAGGTAATTTGGGTACGTATCCAAATTATAACAATGAACCAAAAGGAGACTTATTATGCCCATGTCTGGCTTTGACAAAAAATGGCACGATTTTCCCGATTACATTTTAGGCATTACTGAAGAAATCTGGGAAAAGCGCGGTTTGCATACACTAGAGCATTACTACTCTCCTGATATTGTCGTGCGCACGCCTAGTGCGATTTCACATGGCAACCAAAATGTTATTAATGCCACCATGGCCACGCTGGCAGAATTTCCTGATCGCACCCTTTTTGGTGAAGACATCATCTGGAGCGGTACACCTGAAACGGGCATGCTTTCATCACATCGCATTATCTCAACGGCAACTCACGCCAATAGTGGCCTTTATGGAAACGCAAGTAACAAGAAACTTCGCTATCGTATTATCGCCGATTGCCATGCAATCAATAACCAGATCAACGACGAATGGCTAATCCGCGATCAAGCTGCCATTGCCAACCAGATTGGCATGACATCAAAAACCTACGCTCAACATCTTATTGAAGTAGAAGGTGGCTTAGAAAAAAGCCCGTTCCCGTTTACTGCAGAGCAAGATGTTCAAGGCCCTTACAAAGGGGTTGGTAACGATAATGAATGGGGACAAAACTATGAATCCATTCTAAACCAAATCATGAATGCCGAATTCTCAAGTATTCCCAAACACTATGACCGAGCTTGCATTGGTGAATATCCCGCGGGCCGATCTGCGCTTTCGCATTCGGAAATCGACCAATTTTGGATGCAACTGCGTTCTTCGTTCCCGAATGCTGAATTCAAGATTCAGCATAGAATCGGCAGAGACGATCCTATGATGTCCCCACGTGCTGCCATCCGGTGGACACTCGAAGGCAAACATGAGGGCTACGGTTTATTTGGCCAACCCACGAATGCCGACGTGTACGTGATGGGGATAAGCCACGCCGAATTCGGGCCTTGGGGCTTACGTCGAGAGTTCACGCTTTTTGATGAAACTGCCATTTGGAAGCAAATCTTATTACAGCAAGGTTGATAACAATCGTAAATCTAACAACGTCAAAAACGATTAATACAATAAGACTCAAGTTAAGGGCCGCAAGGCCCTAGACTTGCAACATTACATAAGGAAGTAAAACATGTCACATAACGTCGTCGAACAGTTTTTTCAGGATTATTTCCAAGCAAAGGAAGATCAACAGTTACCCACTGCCACGTCCTGCCTTAGCCCCGATATCAAATGCTCTGTCGCTCACCCGATCAATGACTTACAGGGCCCTGAAGCTTCACATAAGCACTTCCTTGCCCCATTAAAACAAGCCCTTCCCGATGTCGAGCGTCGCCCGTATATTGTTATGCAAGGTAAATACGAAGGCCGACAATGGTTCAACTCAACAGGGTATTTCGTCGGCGTGTTCGAGAAAGATTTATTTGGTATTCCAGCCACAGGCAACATACTTTATCTAAGATACACCGAAATGGCCTGTGTCGAAGACGGTTTAATTACGGAATATTATGTGATTCCCGACTTTATTGATGCCATGGTTCAAGCTGGTGTCAATCCTTTGCGTAAAAGCTTAGGCCACTCCGGTCTGGTGCTCTCCCCTGCAACCTATAATGGGCTATGCAATGAAGATGTATGCCCACATTCAAGTGAGAAAAGCCTCACCTTAGTTAACGATATGCTGACTTGTTTAGGCCGCTTTGATGGCCAAGATCTGTTTTCTATGGATTTAGAGAATTACTGGCACAGTGACTTTATGTGGTACGGGCCATCTGGCATTGGTACAACCCGTGGTATTAAAGGTTTCCGTAATCGGCACCAAGCGCCATTCGTATTTGCCTTCCCTGATAGAAGTGTGGATATCAAGCTGAATATTTTATCTCAAAATGACTACGTATCCACTGGTGGTTGGCCACACATGCACGGCACACATAGTGGCCATAGCGGCTGGTTAGGCCTCGCTCCAACTGGAAAACATATCGAGATGCGTGTTATGGATATATGGCGCAGAGAGGGCGATCTGCTAAAAGAGAACTGGGTCGCTATTGATATTATTCATATCTTACATCAACTCGGCTACGATGTTTTTGGTCAGATGAAGGAAAATCTAGAGGGACCTAAGTATGCATGAGTTTGGCTTACTCAATTGGATGATTTTGGGTGGCTACGTGGTAATCACACTGAGCCTCGGCGCTGTGATCGGTAAAAAGGTCACATCTTCGGCTCAGTTTGCGTTAGGTGATAAGTCAATACCTTGGTGGGCAATCGGTATATCGGTCGTCAGCACCTATGTCAGTGCCATGTCCTTTCTGGGCGGGCCTGCATGGTCATACACGGACGGGCTGTCCGTGTTAGCTATCCATTTAAATTATCCTTTGGTGATATTTTTTATCGTCACCGTTTTTATGCCGTTTTTCTACAACAACGGATTAACGTCCATTTACGAATATCAAGAACGTCGATTTGGTAAAGCGTCTAGATTGACACTTTCCGTTATCTTTCTGATGAAGCAGTCGCTAAGTTCTGCGGCTGTGTTATACGCAACGGCTATCATCCTAGAGTTTATCACTGGCATCGATGTCGTGTACTGCATCATGATAGTGACGGCTATCGCGCTTATCTATACGGTAATGGGAGGGATTAACGCAGTCATCTGGACCGATGTTATCCAAGCCGTAGTATTGTTTGCTGGAGCGTTTATCATTATTGAAGCGGTATGGAATGGCATTCCCGAACCCATCTCACAAGTAATGGCAGAAATGAAATCCAAGGGCATGACCAATGCGTTAGAAACCAGCTTGGAGCTGAGCCAAGTGACCACCATCTGGGCGGGTGTGATCGCAATGACCATGTTCCACACCACGGTATACGGCGGTAGCCAAATGATGGTTCAGCGCTGCATGGCAGCCAAAAACATGGGTGATGCAAAAAAATCGATGCTGATGATGGGCTACCTTGCCTTTTTCATCTATTTCGTATTCATCTTTCTGGGCGTGCTATTCAATGCCTACTACGATGGCCAAGCGTTTGACAATGGCAATACCATCATCTTGCATTTTGCCAGCGAATACGGCATGCCAGGATTAATGGGGCTAATCGCCGCAGCGATATTGGCCGCTAGTATGTCGAGCCTAGATTCGGCCTTCAACTCTATGGCAACAGTATCGGTCGCCGATTTTTACAAGCGCTTGTACAAGCCTAATGAATCTGAAGAACACTATTTAAAAGCATCGCGAGTCTTTACCGTCTCTTGGGCAATACTGATCATCATTCCTGCGATTATGTTTGCCACCAGTACTGGCTCGGTTCTTGAAGTTCTGAGTAAAGCTGGCTCTTACTTTGTCGGCGCGAGTTTTTGCATGTTTGTGTTAGGCTTTTACTCCAAGCACATTACCGAAAAAGGGCTTTTGATTGGTGTCGCGGCAAGTTTTCTTGCCATTTGGTATGTCGCAGTCGCAACCGATATTGCCTGGCCATGGTATTGTGTTATTGGCGCGGTCGTGAACGCTGCTGTTGCGTGGGTTGCTAGCCTGATGATTACGGGCAAGCAGGATGCAATGCACCTATACACCGTCAAAGGGCAGCAAGCCGAATACGCTCGCTTAAATAAGCCTATCAAAGACAAAGGTTGGTATGTTATTCCCGGTAAAATAGACAAAGCCAGCTATGGACTGCTCGTCTTGTTCGGCCTATCGATTGTATTTCTCTATCTACTCGATCACTGGGCCGATGATACGGCAGCGCTCATCACTCTCACCAAAACCAGTCTGTGGTTAATCTTTATGGCTATCGGACTATATTTCACTCAGGTTTTATGGAAGGTGGTAAAAAGCAAGCCGAGTTTCAGCGCAACACCCTAGCCTTATTCACAACAAAATGCGCGGCATGCTCCTATCAGTCGAACAGGGCCGCGCATAATAAAGTAATTCAAAAGCCTGATGTGTATTGACCTAACCCGCTAAGTCAAAAACGGCGCTCTAAATCGATAATAAGTTTTCTTTCGCTGTTGGATATTTGTCAGGATAATATTTTTTGATAAGTGCTAACAATGCAGCCACACTATCGGTTGTCACATCCCCAGTTATCATATTGGGCGTAAAGTGACTTTGAAAGGCACTGATCACATGTGGGTACTCGTGAGACTCAACTTCTGGATAGCCGTATATACGAAGTGCTGCATGAAATTGTTCTACCTCCACCTTTCTCCCGGCCATATCTTGGTATTCCTCGAGAAAATCTGAAGGTTCATACCAAGCGCCATATCCCTCTTGATTTAGGTATTGCCAAGGGAAATTAGGGCCGGGGTCAGACTTGCGCGTTGGCGCAATATCTTGGTGCCCAACAAGGTGGGTGGGTTTGACGTTGGGATACGCCTCATAAACGATGTCCAGTACACGTATTAGGTTGTCTACTAAATCAGGAGAAAAGGGAGGATAAGCACAAACTTGTCTTGGGTAGACACTCGTATCGATTGAGGCATCTAAACAGTGGATTTCCTGCACCAGCTCAATCCCAATAGAGGTGTCATTAATTGATGTTCTTCCGTTCCAATAAGAAAAACCAGCGTGAAAGGTTCTATCATCCAGGCTGGCGAGTTGATAAATTTCGTCTTCTGTAATGACAAAGTGAGCGCTCACTTTAGCGTGTTTATCGGCAAACAAACTCATCGTCTGCTTCTCGTCAACCGCGGTGTAGTGAATAACGACATTTTTAACCCTACTACTCTTATTAGGTGTATCGACAAATTCAATCTTGGTACAAGACGCTAAACCTAACAATAATACGGGCATGAACCACTTTATTGATACCTTAGTGACCATATTATCACCTTATTTTTTGGAGTTTCTAACTTTTCTGTTTGGCGCTATAAAGGAATGAATACCACGCTTAAAACGCTAAACTCTTACCAAGCTCTCCGTCCAGCTTGGTCAAATAAGGCTGAGCATGAGCTTTTCTTACATAATTACGACGTAGGAATGAACCCATTTGGTTTATCGAAAATGGTTTCATTAATAAAGGGGCTTGTCTAATTTCAAGTTCGTGACTATAGCTACCGATTAATAGCAGTATATGATTCTCTGCAAAGTAATCACTCTTGCTACAATAATTCAGCAACACTGATTTTTCCGCCTCAGATAAAACCTTACTATCGATATCAAAAAGAATAAGATTGGGTTTAATACCATCGCGCTTTAGCTGCTCGAGTACAATTAAAGAGTCAGCATGGCGGCATTCTTCAATCTCATATCTCGTAAACAAGTAGCTAATAGTCGTTCTTGCCTCATGGCAGCTATACGGACAGTCACTGATAATTAATATATTCACAATTGTTCTCTCATTTAATAAAAAATAGGCTTGATCCACATATAACCAATCAAGCCTAGGAAAAAGAATTGCTTTAAGTAAATTTCACTTGGATTACTATCGCAAAGTGAAAAAGGATTATTACAAAAGAGACTAAAGTTTAACCACTACAACAACCAAAGCTCACTGATTAAACTTCATTAAAAATAAATCAAACACAACCGATTGAATAACATATAGAAAAATAAGTTTTTCAACCAAGCCCACATAGGAAGATCCAAATTCTATCCTATCAGCTCTAATAAATGCCCAAAGTGCTTGCTTATCAATCCACTACAAGATTAAAAAAGTTTAATGATACTTTTTTAATAAAAATAACTTATTGATATTATGAAATTTTTTCACATATTAAGAATTTTGAGAAACAACAACCGTTCTAACACATTGTTTGTCGAATACGTTAACTTTATGATTCCACTTGTGAGACCATAAGATTGCTTTCTAATTCTATGGTTTATGCCTCATTCCAATGTCTACCACTACTTGAGAAATTGAGGAATACACAACCATCGTATATATTTTTAACAATACCTTAGAATGACCGCACCCCCACATGAGCAAAACAACAACTTAATATGATCGTTATCAACTCTCGTTACAGCTTTGACTCTGGAACCATCACAGACTTAAACACCAACCACCAATATGAGCTGGGGACGAACGAGTCCGAGCTCTTAAGATACTTTTTAGATCACCCAGGAGACATACTGAGCAAGGAACAGCTTATTGAGAATGTATGGACCAAACGAGGTACCGTTGTCGAAGAAGGCAGCTTAATGACCGCTATTTCGCTATTAAGAAAATCCCTTGGTGACAATAAGGGCGATATTATTAAGACAATGCGAGGCAAGGGCTACCTGTTTGTTGGGAGTGTTGAACACGAATTAGCTAGCGAAACAAGTAGCCGTATCCCGAGCGTCAATATCCTTAAATATATCAGTGTGTTCGTTGTTTTACTTATCGGCTCTTATTTTTTAAGCGAAAAGCTACATAAAAAAATAATGAGTGGCAGTGAACTATTAAGTGGCACGTTCGAGGAATGTTACTATATTGACCCCACAGGAAAAAAGTTTATCTATGAACATCCAAGTATCTATAAAAATGACAAAATAAGCATCCTCATTTCATCCAATAATCATTCGATAAGCTATCCAAATGAATTTAAAGAAATTATTTGCAAATAAACCAATACTATTAGCTTCGGCTCTTTCTGGAGCCTTGGTGGGTACGTTATTGTCCTTTTATACATCAGATAAGCTATCACTATCTGTGAAATCTGATACCAAGCTATTGATCTTGTACGGTTACAACAAAGAAAATGTGTTACCCATCGATCAGTACTCCCAATTAGTATTATCGAGAAGCGGTGAAATGAACTACTACATGATAGTCAATGGCGTCGGATACTCAGTAATAGGTAACTACACTCTAGACGACTCTACTCTGCGTATGACCGTAAAAGAGCACGAGAAAATCCTACCAAATCGTGACTTAGTGTTATTTGAAAGAGTGATTGTGACTAAAGGAAGCCATCCGAAAAAAGCTGAGCTGTATTCCACAGACCATGGGATTATTTCATTTACTAAACAAGCCGCTAGGCTTTATGAGAAGATGTAATTTTTGGCATGGATACCCTCAAGTAGTCACTGCTGTAATACACTATGATCAACATCATTCATATGTTATTCGTTGAAGTGCATTATCTAATGGTAGAGAAAGAAGCCAAAGTGACACACTAAATTATCTCTTTGGCTTCTAAGTACACTAAAAAGCTACCTTTTACTGCGGCGAAACACAACTAAATGTCCCTGACAACGAAGCGCTAGCCGTACAACTGCTGAGAATGTTCCCGTCGAAGCGAATAGAAGTAGAGTGTACACCACTGCATTGTGGATTATCAGTTTCATAATGAATATACGCTCTATCAGGGAAACCAAATTTCTGGAAGTCGATAGGCTGCCCATCTATTGTGCCGTTAGTCCATATTTCGACAAACGAAGCAGCCCCACTTTCTGAAGCCATGCTTTGCCAATTATCTCTTCCTGCGTAATTGTTTACCGAGAGATAGTCACAATACTGATTAAACAGCTGAGCCAAATCATCTCCCTCAGTTGCTCTAGCAACTGGATATATGGCATTACCAAACTCTATGTCTTCTCCGTTAGGATTGATTGAAGCCATATCTAGCTGTGATTTTGTTGCTGGACAAGCAACTTTATAACCGCCATCAATCTCTATTGCATTATTCCCGTTGGTGTTACATATATCAATTGGAGCTGCTTGAGACCACACATGGGCTTGAACATAAGACGTAAATCCACCATATTCTGCTTTGACCCACCCAGTTTGTCCGCTTCCTGAAACACGACTTCCAGCGGTTGCTATTCCGGTCGCTTTGTCAACATTCGTAATGAAAGAGCCATCTACACTTAAAATTGTCTCAGGATCATTCGTGACATCAACTGCAATGTCAGGATCCGAGTTATAATATGCATACACTCTGTATGGGGTTAAGCTAGCAGAGTTTTGGGTAATTACCTGTCCATCTGGCGTTAATTCCAATCGCTCTACCACTGGAGTCATTGCATTCACTGCCACATTCGCCTTGTTAGATTGGTGGCTCCCAATCACTGCCGTCGCATAATCGCTTCCAGCTGTCACTCCTTGTATCACGCCATTTTTTAAATATAGCCCGTATCCATTGTCGAATGATATATTAGACAGGCTCGTGGACACGTCTAGGAGCTTACCCGAGAACGTTTCCACGCTTGCTTTTGCTCGCGTATAAGCTCCTTGTGTTACTGTAATGTCATCAAGCGTAAACGTATTCCAATCAATCTGATCTTCTACCATCACTTGTGCTGGTGTGACAGGTACTCCACTAGCATGAGTCGCCATGATACTAGTTGTTCCAGATGCGATACCTGTAACTACGCCGTCAGAAGCTATAGTCGCGACACTGGAATCACCGCTACTCCATGCAACACTATCGGTGATATTAAGAGTCGATTTATCCATATAGTGACCCGTAGCAGTATATTGCTGAGTTAAGCCCGCCCCAACAGTGGACTGAGTTGGTGAAATAACGATGTGCTTTAGATCTGTATTCGCAACCACTGACACAACTAATGGTAAATCTCCCCATGTACTTCCTAGCTTAGCTGTTACTGCGGCATCGAGGTGCGAAGTCGCAATTGCTGTTAGCAAGCCAGTCTCATCAACACTAACAAAAGGATCATGTCCCCACTCCACCATACTCGTCGCGTTTAATATCGTACCATCGGACAGTTCCAGTTCAGCTTCAAGCTGGTGTGATTCACCCACTTTTAGTGTCAAGGGCCCTGCAGGAATAATCCGTAAGCTGCTCACAGTGGCATCTAACACATGAACAATGGCGCGACCAGATACTTGAGAATTCGGCTCGGTCACCGTTATTGTCACGGGTGTATTTGGAGCCGCAGAGTTACTGACACTGACAATACCATCTACCACTGTCACTTCCGGGTTGGTTGAAACCCAGTCGAGACTGGTGTTATCCAAAGTAGCAGTGCTGCCATCATTGTAGTGGCCGGTCACCTGATATGCAGAACTGCTTGTCCCAAGTGGTAAGGTTTGAGAGGCTGGCGTCAGGGTTATCGAGTCTAACGTTGCATTCGTCGTCGTCACAGTCAGTGTTGCCGTTTTTCCTAAGTAAGGTACAGTAAGTGTCGCAGTACCCGTAGCAGTGCCTGCCACTATCGTATCGGTATCTGATGTAGATTTATAGGCCACCGTTGAGCTTGTTGATTGCCAACTACTTGGAGCAATCATGCTTGTTACGTTCGTTTCTGATGTATCAGATAACGTTGCAATCACACTCACGCGCTGCATGTCTGTAACCGGTAAACTTAATGTTGACGGCTCCACTCTCAAGCTCTGAACCGTCAATGGTACTTCTTCAACAGTCACATATGCTTTGCTTGTAACCATTTGACTGCCTACTGTCGTTGTACTAGTAATGGTGGCATCACCTTTCGCTACCCCTGTGATAGTGTCCCCATTGACTGTCACTGCGGCAGAATTACTGCCAAATGTAGTGCTTCCAGTGATATCACTTTGCGTTCCATCTGAAAAATATCCGGTTGCAATGTAGCTCTTCTGCGCACCAACACCTAGTCGGCTAAGTCCAGGAGACAATGCCACTCGCTCCAATATTTCGTCCGTAACGTCTAAAGTACCGACGCCTGAAACCCCACCTAGTTGAGCCGTTACATTAACCGTACTCGAGCTTACTTTCTGAGTTAAAAGCTCACCTGCTTGTGTACCATGGCTGAAAATGGTTGCAACGGTGTTACCTCCAGTATCCTGACTAACTTGCCAGTCCACCATGCTAGTAACATCTAAGCTCGCTCCATTATCCATGTTCGCCAATGCTTGATAACGCTGAGTTGCACCATTAACTAAATCTAAATCTGCTGGCACCACATCAATGGACATCACATCCATTGGGGTCTGACCTACCGTTAATGACGCACTGTTTCCCTGCAGTCCGTACGATGCAGTCACCATCACAGGGCCACCATCAGCCACTGCAGTTACTATCCCTTTATCGCTTAAAGTTACTACGCTATCCGTTGTATCGTCATCTGTCCAGGCAACCTGGCTTGTAAGATCAAGCGTACTTCCATTGTCGTAATGACCTATCGCTTGCATTTGCTGGCTTAGGCCTACTAAAGGGATATCAGACGATGACGGTAGTACCTCTATACGGTCTAGAGATTTGCCATTCACGGTGACAGTTAAGCTGTCACTTTGACCGCCAAAAGAAGCAGTGACAACCTGCCCCAATGAATCGAGTGCAACCCCTTCAACAGTACCGTTGTCTGACACAACAACTTTAGACAAGTCACTAGTAGACCAACTTAATAGCGATGGTAAATTCGTATTACGAGTCCGCCCCTGTGAGTCAATGTATGTTACATTGACGCTAAGTGAGTATTCTGTATTAATTGGTAAATCCAGCCCAGGCTCAATGATATCAACCTTAGTTACGGTAACAATATCTGAGCTTCCGCTTTGTATCATTACTGGAGCTGGTACTGAATCAACCCCTGAGAATGTAGCGGTTACTTTAGTCTGTCCTGGAGCCAAACCAACAAGTAAACCATCAGTGTTAATACTGGCTAAAGAGCTATCATCCGTTACCCAGCTTGCTTGAGCCGTTAAATTAGCTTGGCTTTTATCCGAATAGTAGCCCGTTGCTGTGTATTGCAACGCTTCACCCAAACTCACGGTGCGAGACATAGGTGATACAAGGATACGCTCTAATTTAGCATCGGTCACTTCAACTGAAGAACGCCCCTCGATATTTCCATTTGCGGTTGTGAGCTCAGCATAAACATCAACACCGGTTGTCACCTCTTCACCTTGGATAAGACCTGGCAACACCACAGAAACATCTGAAGGCTTGTCACTGCTCCAGCTCACTACGGACGTTACATCGATCTGTTGACCACCATCCAGCGTTGCTAACGCTTGTAGTGCTTTTCGCTCTCCTTTAACCAAGCTTACATTTCCAGGCAGAACATCAATGGCTTTCACAGTTTGTGTAGGAACATAAACTTGCGCAGAGGCTACTAAACTCGTGTCATATAAATTGATTGCGGTGATCGTTGCTCCCGCACTATTTGAGTTCACCGCTGTAATTTGACCAGTACTCGACACCATTACGCTACTAGAATCACTGACCCAGCTAAAATCCGCATTTGACATCTGAACTTCTTGCCCATCTCCATAAACACCGAATATTGACAAAGTCATACTACTGCCTACTGGTAACATTTGAGAACTAGGAGACAGGCGAACTCGCTTCAGTTCAGCACTCTCTACTTTTATCTGGACAGGTTGTGAAATTAAACTATTGAGAGATGATGTAACAGATACATCCCCAGTACCGATAGCACGATATAATCCCGATACACCATTAACCTCGACAAGCCTGCCTGGTGGCGTAATAACCAATGACGCTTGTGCGGTCACGTCGTACACATCGTTATCGGTCATCGTCGCTTCAGAGGTAAATTGCACTAATCCACCTAGAGGCACAGTCGCTAAATCAGACTGAAGTGACAATGAGGTTGCATCACCCAAGGTCCCTTCCACTTCGTAAATGGCAGGTATCACCGACGTTTTTGTTACACCATTCAACGTCGCCTCAACGGATATACGAGCTCTGCCTAAGGCAAGAGCAGTAGCAACTCCGCTAGTAGGATCAACTGAGACGATCCCAGTTGCATTTGAATTCCAGTTGACATTCGCTAGAGCAACGATCGACCCATCACTCAACAACCCTTTTGCTAAGAATGTATGACTACCACCCACTGGTGTGCGTACTGCCATTGGTTTAACTAACACCTGTTGAAGCACTGCTGGATTAATAGCTAACGTTGTGGAGTCTGAATAAGTCGAAAAACTTGCCGATACGGTTACCGATGAAGCACTCACTCCCGTCAATATCTGCAGCTCTCCAGCTTGAGCATTTCCACTTCCAATTATAACGTTACTGTCTCCAGCAACCTGCCAATCTACTAGACTTGTTATATCTGATTGTTGGCCATCATCCAACGTGGCAATCGCCTGATAACGTAACGTATCACCTATATGGGCACTGGCAGATTTGGGTGTAATCTCAATAGATTGAATTTGTCCAAGAAAACCGTCAACAACAATGGTAGCTGTGCCGACAAGCTGACTACCGGCCGAATCGAGTGCTTCGATAACAATGCCCTGACCTTCCGCTAATGCGCTGATTTGACCCTTGCTATTTAAATTATCAACACTAACAATCTTATCATCACTGCTCGACCACTGAACCTGATCAGTCAGATCTTCTACCGTACCATTGTCATAAAAACCCTGAGCTTTCAGCTGTGTTCGCTCACCGACATGCGTGCCAACAGTACTAGGTAGGATTACAATATTCTGTAAAGTTTTGTCAGTAACGTTAATGGCTACACTATCTGAAGCTTTATCGGATCCAACACTAAGCTCCGCCGTGACTGGTACAGGTGAACCTTGAGTTTGCAGGATTCCCATTACTTGACCATATGGGTCCACAGTTACCTTGCTAGTATCAGATGATGTCCAAACAGCAAGATCTGTGACATCCAATTGCGTTATCTGGTTTTGGGAATCTTTAACACTAGCCATAGCTGTCAATGGAAGAACTCCATTTATCGGCACGCTTTGATCATCACCCCCTGTTATCTCGATATCCATAACTTGAACAAGTTCGATCACCTTTAACTTTGCGCTAGTCAAAAGTTGGGAGCTTGAATTCTTTTTCAAAACAGGGGCTGGAGATATAAATGATACACTAACGTCAACGTCTCCTGACGTTTTTGCATCAAGAACACCTTGCTGATCTATCGTTGCAATATTTGTATCGCTCACTGACCATTGCACACCATCAGAAACTGGATAAGAAAACTGAACCCCATCAATTAAATATTCCAATTCAGCTTGGTAAATGGTTTGATAACCTGCTGGAAATTCTTGGAATTGTGGCGAAATGGACACCTGCACGACTTCTCCATCTACAACCTTCATCGGATGCATAGATGAAATACCTTCGAAGGCAACGGTCACTTCCGCCTCTCCAACGTGATTGGCAGTGATGCTCCCATCTTTAACTGATAACACAGACTCATCAGAAGAAGACCATGACGAGTCATCGGTCACATCCTTAACGTAACCGCCTTCATATACAGCTACAGCGCGAAGAGGTGTAGTCAAACCTTGAGGAATAATGTCATGTGTGGTTTCTAGATGTAACGCCTGTAGTACCAAATCTCCCTGACGATTGCCATCATTGTCACCAGACGACGCTGGAGGACTATCATCTCCCCCACAGCCACTGAGTAACGCGACCAACATACTAAAAAGAGCATGTCTTAAGTAATATAAATAGTTACGTGGTTTTCTCTTGTTCATCATTTTCATACAGCTAACAGTTACAATTTTCCATCTCATTGGATAGAACCTGCGGAGGTATAAAACGATCGCTGAACTCGAGTACACGGTTATTTAAAACTACCGGGGGCAATAGAGTTACTGCGATCTTGTTCCCTCAAAAAAGCGCCATGATATACGCAGTACAGAAAATGAATAGGGGGCCAAAAACCATAGAACACCAATAATAATATTTACGATTTAATATCAATAAGATAAATAACATCATTAAGGTTGAATCATGTTTCTTAACGGGAACATTCGTACAAAATACGAACATTTAATGCGAACCGAATGGACTCACCTAACAAAAATATGTTTAGGTGCAAAGCGTCCTACAGAGATAAAACTAAACAATACTTTTGCCATAGACGACGTCTATTTCGAGCAGTCAATCTATCCTATTGGGCGGCATGAGGTCGTATCCAACTCGACAAAGAACAGCTCTCGGATTGTTGCAGTGCAATTTTCGCCATTTCTAACTCCATGGCATCGCTTCTGATGTAGAAATAGTCTGCATCTGTTTCAATCTGTATGTCATAAGGCAGGCACTGATATTGTTTTGTCAGTCTTGGATTTCGACCTGCATAAAACTGAATTTGATAAAGCCTGTTATCTTTTTTTGGCTGGCGTTCATTTCCACCAATTAACTCACAGGCTTTTGGGCCTTGTGTGAACTGAGCCTGCACTATTCCGTTGGTGTAAATATGAGTAAGGCTCGCCTTATCAAGGTTTTGACATAGTGTTGAAATGGAATAGACCACGTAATTGGTAAAATCACATTTTTCATCCAATAGGTAGAGTGTTTCTCCAGACTCAGGAGAATTTTTTTCTTCGGAAACACAGGTTTCCTCCTTCTTTACCTCCTTTCCCATTGCATGGCTTAACGCGATTAAATCATCTACCTTTATACTCGCCACGCCCACAGTTGGGCGTGGGTTTGAAGATAGGCTTTGATTTGCATAAAAAACAAACAAAAATAGGGGAAGATAAAAAATACGGCTGACTATTGGCTTCATATTTGGTATCCAACAAATTTGATTAATCCATATCATTTGTCGAAAAATAATACGATACTTAGTTAAACTCTCCTTATTTAACTTCATCAATACTGATTTAGTCCCATGCTAAGAAAACTCAATGATTAAAGACGATATCAATGCAACCAAAGTGAAGCATACGAGGAGAGTAACAATATACAACTGGCTCGACGCCAACAAACCAACACCGATGGCAAGCGGTATTAACGCCCGAGAAAAATTCAATACACCAGAGTAAAAGCCGTTGAAAAAAGAAAAGGATGCTTTGAATACTTCATTAATTAATACAGGTTTAGCGATGGTTGAAATGCCTAATCCCGCCCCAAAAAACAGTGAGAACAATGGCATAAGGTAAATATTCACATAAAGGGCGTAGAATAATGCCAAAGCACCAACAAGCATCAGTACTGAAGATAGCAAGGTCATACTGACCCCAGACATGCCTTTCCACAATATGATAAATAATCTACCAACCACTTGCGCAACACCAATGATAGCAAATGAAAACAAAATATAGTCTAGATGCTCTCCCGGGCGATTCAGCGATGTGAATATTTCAAAGAATACTAGAGTCTGTATTATCCCTTGTGAAGAAAATATCAGCGTCATCCAAAGCGCACATCGACTAAACAAGCTTTTGTAGTTGGGCTTTTCTTGCAACACGTTGGTACTGTGAGTGGCACTTTTCCTTAAGGCAGTCATATAGCCAATAAAGAACAGTAATAACAATGCGATAATAATGACATTAGACTCAAGCCACGCAAATTTACTATACACAGGAGCCAGTACAAGATAAGAAAATGTGCTGGCAAATCCACTGACCAAGGTAAGACCAATCACTTGTTTGTTAAATCCTTTTTCGTCGTAGCCTACTTCTTTAAATCTAGCAATGACGGGATCCATAAACAGAAAAGATAAACTGAACCCAACAATGATGCTTATCAAAATGAGCATGTTGCCACGGTAAAACTCGCCAAGTAGCAGAAAAGCAATAAACGAAAGGGCAAACCCAACCCCACTACCGAACCGAGTCCCCACTCGGTTAAATATCCAACCAGAAAGAACCGAACCTATTCCCCACGAAAGTAGCAACGCAATCAACGACCACTGGTAATCGTTCGCCAATCGCCCATCAATGGTAGTGACTGAAACGGTGCCATAGACGATGGGCCAAGCGTAAAATAGGATAGCTGGCAACACCAGCTGTCCTAAATTTAGCACCAGTAGATGACGCCGACTAATCATCTTTAGCCCCTAAATAGGCTTGAAAATACCGAGCCCCCAACTCACGTAAAGATTGAGCATTAAAATGCACATTATCGGCATTGGCCGTTAGGCCTTCAGAGCTTGCAAGTTGATAACCCGGCACTTTACCGACTAAAGAAGCCAAAGCCAAGTTGACACGATCGGCATATTGAAACCTATTTGGCTGCTTCAAAAATTGAGGGAGCTCTCCAGCAATAAAGGCTAAGTTGGGAATCTCTAAATCTCTTCTTAACTTATTGATCAGAAAAGCGAGCTTATCTGCATACCCTTCGGCTTTCTCCAACGTGCCGCTATTACTTTCTCCTTGGTGCCACAGCACTCCACGCAACGTTCCGTTTGATTTTGATAACTTGGCGCAGTTCAAAGCTTGATCGTAAAGTGGTCCCTCTAGCCACTCGTCAATGTTGGTACTACCCACCGCACAAGGAATAAGAGATACATGACTTTCAGGGTGATAAGAGCGCCAATGCTGGGCAAAACTCATTGCCAGCCCCACTCCCGCCTCTGAGCTGTCGTGATGCAAAGGCTCTTCAGCCACGCGCCAAGCCCCCTCTTCCAACACTGATATATTTGAATCAGCAATAGGTTCCACTTCACTCTGTAGCCCTCTACCAGCCATATTGGATTGCCCCATTAAGAGAAATATGTCTTTGTTGATCATTTGCTTAAACTCCTCTTTGCACTTTGGAAAGTAATGTGAGGGCGAGGCTCATCGTCATCATATTGTGGAGTTTCACTCCAACGATTGAGTAGAGTTGGTAAGGCATTTCTAAGCAACAAAGTCATGCGAAATAGCTCTTCCATCACATCAATAACTCGGTTTCGATAAGAGGTATCTTTTAGCGTGCCATCTTCATGAAACTGCTTGTAGGCTGTCGGAAGAGAAGATTGATTTGGGATGGTATAAGTGCGCATCCAACGGCCAAGCACTCGCATTTGGTTTACAGCGTTAAACGATTGAGAGCCACCAGAAATTTGCATCAGCGCAACCACTTTGCCTTGCGAGGTACGCTTTGCGTCCACCGTCAACGGTAACCAATCGATCAAATTCTTAAACGTTGCTGACATCGCGCCATGGATCTCAGGGGAAATCCAAACCATAGCATCTGACCAACTTACCGCGTCTCTTAGTTCAATCACTGACTTGGGTAACTGACTTTCATCCTTACTTTGGGTCAAACTTGTATCGGCCAATGGAATGTCATTGGGCGCAAAAATACGAGTTTCCGCACCAAAACCTGCTATTATTTTCGCCGCTTCATTGGCCAATTTGCGGCTATATGAGCCTTCTCGTGTAGAGCCATAAAGAAACAAAACCTTGGGTTTAGTACGGATGATGTTTTCTTCACAACAAAAAAGTTGGTCCAACGTGTCTTCGACAGAATGTTTAGGTAGTGCTCTGACTAAGTCCATATGAACCATGCGCATTGGTTTAGTATCAATAGTGCTTACAAAATCAACATCTGTTAGCTCTTTTGCACCACAAGCCGCAAACAAAGCCACGTCTTGCTCTAGAACAGACAAGGTCACGCTTCTGACTTCTTCCTCCCGTAACTTACTTTTCATATCTTTGATGACTTTGACGGCCACATCAGAGTCTCTGTAATCTTGATCTAGGTAGAACATGGATTGAGAAACCGTGGCATCTTGGTCTAATTCTATCCCCATAAAAGCCACAACACGGCCTTCTATTTCAGCCACTGTGGTAAGCCAAGAGCCTAGCTCATCACGGCTCACCTTCACCTCTATATCGAGATAGTGAGATAACAATTGACTGATCGATTCTGATTCTTCTAAGTAAGCATTTCTTAAACTAAGGTTCATGATTTTTTCCTCTTCCATCGTACTTGTACGATTTGTTTAATCGTAAAAATACGATTTAAGTTGTATGCTGTCAAGCACTATCGTAAAATAGCGATGAAAAAATTTGGAGGCGCTAATGGCAGAGGCAAAGAAAAATCAATTTAATCAAACTCATAATGACGTTTCTGATCTAGGAAAGGCGTTAAGCCACCCAGCCAGAGTGATGATCTTAGAGATACTTGCCCAGGAGAATCAATGTGTCGGCGACCTAGTAGAGCGCATTCCGCTCGCTCAATCCACCATATCCCAACACATCAAAGAGCTGAAAAAGCATGGCCTCATTCTCGCCGAGTCTAGGGGACAACAAAGCTTTTATTGCATCAACCATCCAAGATATCAACAACTTCAATTGGCGATGGCTCAGTTTTTTAACAAAAAAAGTGTATAGAGGAATACCCAAGCTGTGTGGAAACAGCATTGGGGAATTAGCAAAATTGTAGCGCTTTACTCTAGGTTTTCCTGCAGATACTCAATCCGTGCTTTCATCCGTTTCAAAATGGGTACAGCAATACTATCTGTATCCTCAATTCCCATGCTCTCACGCTGCTTTTCAGCGAATTCAATTAAGCGATCGATTTGCCCGACATCATAGTTCTTGATTTTACTGGATATATCCTGTGCTTCGTGCCTAAATCTAGTTAAAGATCGACTGTAAAACTCATTTCTATGGTGCTTGCCAAGTGTGGTGTCTGGTCCAATATTAAAAAAATTGCGTATAGCGTGGCCCATTCTCAGTAATCGGCTATTTTTGGTAATTGGAGAGAATCGCATTTCTCTCCCCATATCATCTGCGGTTTGAGGTGTCGGGGAATTCAGAAACTCAGCAAGACGTTCTATCGGAAAATTGGGCTGTTGATCTGTGCCATACTTATCCGCGATATAGTCATGATCAATTTTTCCATAGACCTGACGCCCATCAATCTCACACTTACCTATGTTTTTGGAATGTAAATCGTCTTCCTCCAGCAAGAATGCTGTGACAAGAATAGGAAGCATACCAGGCGTTGCGGCTGCATCACCGTCTTCCAGACAGGACTTATATTCTCTAAAACCTGGGAGCCCTTTTGAACATATACCGTCGATTTCACCATTTTCATTTTTCATAAACATCGAAGATGAAGCGCGATCGCCGATAAAACTTTGCCACAACATGGAATAGCACACCTCTGCGAGTGCTTTCTCCTTTGTCTCAGCCAGTTCTTCTGGTGACACAGAATCTGCAGAAGGAAAATTCTTGCCAAAATAATAGGTGTCGTCTTTCTTATATCGTGTCACTGCATGAGCGGATTGGCTTACATCCCCTCCGGTGTTTTTAAGTTGGCTCCTATCTATTAGATAAGAATCTTCTGCAATCTCTTCACCAATCGGTTTATTGGTTATTGGTGGCGCTTCTTCCGTCACCTCTGAGTTCATAACATATCGTCTCAAAGAAGAAGTATGCGAGTTACCTCCGTTGAGTAACTTGGCATCTTTAATGTGTTTGTCCGTCACTAAGCCTGAACCATCAATAACGGCTAGAAGAGCAGGCGACACTTTACCCTTCTTATACGTTTCTAAAAGCAAAGCTTGTCGATCGAGCAGTTCATTAAACTCCTCTCTCTCCAAACTGATTGCTCCCCTTCTATCACCGGAAGAACCTTGACTTGATCGGGGTGATGGCGTGTTTTGCATGAGGTATTTTTCTAAGAGTTGTGCTCGTTTTATCCCTGTCTCACCATGCCGATGATGAAAATTTGGATTAAATTTGGATCTTCTTAGTGCAGGGGGTTGGTTAAGATAATTTCGTATTGCCGTTAACGCACTGGCGGTTCCTAAGATTCTCTTATCACCACTTGAAACTTCTTCATTCACACTCTGGAAAGGAGCCCTAAATGACCCTGATACTACATTGTCCATGATCTTATCCTTAATCTAACTAACCTAAGTTCCTTGTGTACCGCTCGGGATCTCATGCTTTTCTATCTAATTCGAAAAAAGAGCGCTGAGGAGGCGTTAACGATGCATTATCAACGGTTTTGTCACCACTATTTGAGTCCAGTTGAGAATAGTAGATTAACTGTTGGTCCCACTCTTCTGCTTCTTCCATCAAAGACTCTACGGTTTCCAATAATGAGCCTTCAAGGAGATCAGAAGCCTTTATAGATTGGTAGACGGTGACATTATTCTCACCTGGTAGCACACCAGCGCCCACACCTCCCCTAAAAGGCTCTATCGCTTTTTCAGAAAAATACCGGAAGAAATCTGCTGACAAATTGTTTGGAATTTCGTTGTGCGTAGTAACAGACAACCTCAGTGTCATATTTTGTGTATCTTGGTAGGCGGCGAGAAACAACATACTCTCCTCATCGGTCGTACCCCCACTCCTTTCGTAGGTACAACTAAAGGTTCCAGTCTCATCGAAATGTGCCTCAATATTTAATTCAGCAAAAGCTTGTTCAAAAACATCCATAATTTTTGGTCATCTTTCAAAGTCATGAAATCCTATTGCACAGGAATTCGGCACTACTCTTCATGAAAAATGAATGAATTGAGCATCCTATGCAATAGAGCGCATTAACCTAATAGGTTGATAGTTTTCTATTTTTTTTCTATCAATATTTTCGATGACTTTATGGTTTTTGACATCACCTGACGCTATTGGGCATTAGTGCCATAACCATACTAATGCACGTTTACACCATCATTAGTAAAAATAGCAAGACGGTGGCGACCAGAAATATCGCCACAAGGTAAGGGTATCCAATAAGGAAGTTATTTCACCCAGATTTCGGATTGCGGCTGAAAACCTAACGATTGGTAGAAAGACATGGCTCGTGAGTTAAAGCTCATCACCTCCAAACGAACTTGATACGCCTTATTTTCTTGAGCCCAGGAATAACAATGATCCATCAAATGCTTGCCAATTCCCTTGCTTCTACAGTTTTCATCTACCACTATGGTACCAATACGACATATAGGTTGTTTACTCAAAAAAGGAATGGACTCATTAATATCAATTTTTGCTGAAATAAAACCCACAACGTGCTTTTCATCAACTGCAACACTGAATAGACGTTTTTCATCTAGCACAGCTTGCAGTAGAAACTCCTTTTCTTCCGCTGACGGAGAAACAAACACATCAGGCGCATTATCATAATGATATTGGCCTATTTGCCGATTCAATTCCAAAATCTCGTCAATATCAGCTACTGTGGCACTACGAACTATCACTCTATCTCCTTAATTCTTGTCTATAACTCGTTCTTCTCAAAACAAGAATTAGGACATAAAAAGAGTTCAGAATCGTCGATGTCGCTCACTAACTTTATGGTTATCTATGCTTAGAATAAAATCTGGTCAGGTCATAGAGGCTTTATATGCAACGAATCATAATAGGGATTGGTTTTGTGCTAATCAGCGGTATGTCCTTTGCCGAGGTAATTAGCTTGCCTCAGCACTCAGCGAGAAATGCCGTTGTCGTCAACGCGCAAAACATGAAGTCTCGTGTCTGTTACTATCAAGATCAGGCATATTCACTTGGTGCCATCTTACAGGTAGGTAAGTTTTATATGGTTTGCAATCCTGCCAATAAGTTTGAAACGAATGGTGCGCTAAAATGGGAAGCTTATGAGCCAAGTAGCGGCACTGACGATACCAAGTAGCACACGCATGCCTAAATTTATTCAAAATACCGTCATATTATGATTGTATTTTTCCATTAGTTTTTGAAACTCTGGTGTTGTTCGAAACTTATCTATTGCTTGTTGCAGACTCTCAACCAATTCAGGTGAAGTCTTTTTGTTGATCGCTAAGTAGTTGTCATTAAATGGAAACTTAAACACGATCTCAAATTGGTTTTTCGCAATACCCAGTGATTTAAAAATTTTCGCCGCGCCTTGTGCATTGTACGCCCAAAGGTCGATTCTTCCTTTTTCCAGCTGTTCTGCCAAGAGATCGCCACTATGAATTTTTATGATATTCTCTTCAGGTCCACCCAGAGCTTTCACTCGGTTTTCTAAGCTATCGCCTTTTATCACCCCAATACGGTAGTTATAAAGATCGCTTTTCTCTTTCACTTTGATATGACGATCTTTACGAGCCAATAATACGGAAGGCGTTCCTTTTACGATGGGGCCAGCCCAAAGAAAAAGTGACTCTCGAGAGGGCTTACGAGAGGTAGAAAATAGAACAACATTGGCGTCATTTTCAGCCATTCTGTAACCCCTTGCCCAAGGTAACAGCTTGATATCAGATGCGGTCAGTGCCGAGTTGGCTTGTTTTGCCGCTCCGAGCAAGACCTCAACAGCCAGACCAGTTAAATGACCATTGTCGTCTTTGTAATTGAGAGGTGGATAATCTTCTGTGACGAAAATAAGTTCACCCCATGGGTCCGTTTTTGGTAGTTCAGCTCTAGCGTTGAATTGGACACTTATTAAAACTGCAATAAAAATCAGAAGTGTCCATAGGTTGTTTGCTGACATAACCTTTCTCCTATTTAATGGCTCAACACTTCCAAAGTGTTTATTAAACAGATGCGGCCATTATTTAAACTCATACTAGCTATACAGATAGAAATTAGCTGCTTGATTTAGTTCATTGATATTTAGATAAAATATTTTTATATTCTTTGGTTTTCTTAAACTTGTCTAACGCCTGCTGTATATTAATAATTACCGCTCTAGACGTATGTTTGTTCGCAGCAATATAGTTATCATTAAATTTGAACTGATAAACATGTTCAAAGTTATTGTTCGCTAATCCAAACTTTTGGAATATCTTCTCAGCCCCTGAAGGGTTATATGCCCATAAATCAATATCATGACGATTAAGCTGCTTAGCCAATTCTTCAGGGCTGTGCGACTTGACTAATGCACTCTCTGGCACGCCCAACGAAACTAACCTCTTTTGTAAACTATCACCACGTACCACACCGATTCGGTAGTTCAATAAATCGCTTGGGGCCTTTATCTTTATCTGGCTCGTTTTACGAGCAAAAAGCACTGACGGAGACCCTTTGGAAAGTGGTCCGATCCACTCGAACAATGTCTCTCTCTCGGGTTTTCGCGATGTAGTAAATAGCAAAGTGTCTTCCATATTTAAGGCCATTTTGTAACCACGAGCCCAAGGAAGTACCACAATATGATCGCGACTAAGCTTAGAACCCGCCAGCTTTGCAGCGCCCAAAATAACCTCTACGGACAACCCAGTAAGCTGACCTTGGTCATCCACATAATTGTGTGGCGGATACTCCTCTGTCACAAACGCTACCTGACCCCAAGGGTCCGAACTTGGTAAAGGCTCACTCCCAATTGAGAGTGACAACGTAGTTAACATGAGTGTAAGAAATAGCATCCCTACTTTTTGCATGCACATCATAGTAACCTGATTATTTTTTAAATAAGCATGGCTGATGGGCGTAATATGTTCAAGGCAGCGATTTGGAGGGGGAACGCTATTTCTAGCAAGACATTAATAACACAAGCGTTAATTAGTATATTTCTTTTTCTACATCACATTGAATATCAAATAACTCTAAACATTGAACGCCAGTAATGAGTTCTACTGCTTCAAGATCTTGTCTAATACTCTCAAGTTTAGAAGGTGCTGATTTACCAACGATCTTAACCGTTAAAACATCTGGAACATCGGGGTAAACCGAATTATGCGCATTCGCTAGCTGGGAAAGGTAGTTGCTGGTTGGAGAATAGTCGGCATATATGGTCAATACACCAGTATCATGATTTAACTTACTACTTTGATTCATATTGGGCGAGCACCAACTCGAATTTCAATCTTATTTAATATTTGAATGAGTTATACCTACAATTGCTCATTTTACTATCAAAATCAGGTAATAAGTGTGTCAAAAATAGTATGTCGTTCTGTGGTTAATGATTAACCTGTCTGTACATCGATGTTCAGTTAGTGTAGCGACTAATCATTTATACCCAAATCACCTCAACCAGACTCCGTCTATTAGACCAATATTAAAAACGAATAATAATTTGACATAAATCACTAAAATAAATAAACATAGTTTCATATAAAGTAGGCCGCTTATCGATAAAAATTGATCGATAATTTTCAATGTTATCTCCTTGTATATACAGCAATAAAATTTTTCCTATTACTATGATAGGCAAGCTATATTGGACCCTCTAAATAAACAAGCATAAGATAAATCCATAGCGTTATTTGATACAAACCGAGAGCTAACGCCCTACATTACACACTGAAGCAAGGAACAATTTATGGACAATAACAAACAAAATTCAGCCGGAAAGTGCCCTTTTAACCACGGTGCAGTGACGTCGACTGAACAATCCGAAAACCACTGGTGGCCCAAAAGGCTTAACCTAGATATTTTGCATCAGCACGACACCAAAACCAATCCTCTCGACGCTAACTTCAATTACAAAACCGCCCTTAAACAGCTTGACAGCAACGCCTTAAAACAAGACCTAAAAGCACTCATGACAGATAGCCAAGACTGGTGGCCAGCGGACTGGGGACATTACGGTGGCTTGATGATCCGAATGGCTTGGCACTCAGCTGGCACTTATCGTACAGCCGATGGCAGAGGCGGTGCCAGCACGGGTAACCAGCGCTTTGCTCCTCTTAACTCATGGCCAGATAACGGTAACCTTGATAAAGCCCGTCGCCTTCTTTGGCCTATCAAGAAAAAATATGGCAACAAAATCAGCTGGGCGGATCTTATGATTCTCGCGGGGAACATGGCCTATGAATCTATGGGCTTAAAAACCTTTGGCTTTGCGTTTGGACGCGAAGATATTTGGCACCCAGAAAAAGACATTTACTGGGGATCAGAAAAACAATGGTTAGAGCCAAGTGGCGGTAAACATAGCCGATATTCTGGTGAGCGCGACCTTGAGAATCCATTGGCAGCCGTTATGATGGGGCTAATCTATGTGAACCCGGAAGGTGTCGATGGCAACCCGGACCCATTGAAAACCGCTAAAGATATGCGCGTAACCTTTAGTCGCATGGCGATGAATGATGAAGAAACTGTCGCACTCACAGCGGGTGGACATACGGTCGGTAAAGCCCACGGGAATGGCGACGCGGCTAACTTAGGCCCAGAGCCAGAAGCGGCAGATCTTAGCGAGCAAGGGCTAGGCTGGAATGCTAAATCAGGCAAAGGCGTAGGCCGTGATACCGTCACCAGTGGCATCGAAGGTGCTTGGACAACCAACCCAACTCAGTGGGATAACGGCTATTTTAAACTTCTGTTTGGTTACGATTGGGAACAAACGAAAAGCCCCGCTGGCGCTTGGCAGTGGAAACCAGTCAACATCAAAGAAGAAGATAAGCCAGTCGATGTTGAAGACCCATCCATTCGTTTAGACCCAGTGATGACTGACGCCGATATGGCGCTTAAGATGGACCCAGATTATCGTAAAATCGCTGAGCGTTTCCATAACGATCCAGCCTACTTTAGTGAAACCTTCGCCCGTGCTTGGTTTAAACTTACCCACCGTGACATGGGGCCAAAGTCCGCCTATTTTGGCGATGATGTCCCAAGCGAAGATCTTATTTGGCAAGATCCTGTACCAACGGGGTCAAGCTCATATAACGTTGAAGCGGTAAAACAAAAACTTGCCGCAAGCGGACTAAGCATCGGCGACATGGTCTCAACGGCATGGGACAGCGCTAGAACGTATCGTCACTCAGATCGACGCGGTGGTGCAAATGGTGCCCGCATCCGCCTAGCACCACAAAAAGACTGGCAAGGCAATGAGCCTTCTCGCTTAGATAGAGTGCTGAAAGTCATTGAGTCTGTCGCTAGTGAAACTGGCGCAAGCGTTGCTGATACTCTTGTATTAGCGGGTAACCTTGGTCTAGAGCAAGCCATCAAGAACGCAGGATTTAGTGTGAATGTACCATTCTCTCCTGGTCGAGGTGACGCAACTCAAGACATGACAGATGTCGAATCATTTGAAGTGCTGGAACCACTCGCTGACGGTTTTAGAAATTGGCAGAAAAAAGACTATGTCGTTACTGCGGAAGAAATGCTATTAGATCGCACCCAGCTAATGGGCTTAACCGCGGCTGAAATGACGGTGCTGATCGGTGGTATGCGTGTGCTTGGTACTAATCATGACGGTACAACACACGGTGTCTTTACCGACAAGGTGGGTACATTAAGCAACGACTTCTTCGTCAATCTCGTCGATATGTCCTACGCTTGGAAACCGTCAGGAAATAATCTGTATGACATCGTCGATAGAAAAACCGGGCAAGTGAAGTGGACAGCGACCAGAGTCGATCTTGTCTTTGGCTCCAATTCGATTTTGCGCTCCTACGCGGAAGTGTACGCACAAGACGACAATAAAGAAAAATTCGTCAAAGACTTTGTTGCAGCATGGACCAAGGTGATGAACGCGGATAGATTTGATTTATCTGCGTGACTACAAATTGATGTCTAACGCCTATAATGGCCAAATAGACTCAATGTAGAGTGAAACTAAACGGAGCGACTTTATTCTAAGTGGCTCCGTTAATTTTAGGCTGAGTATCATTACGCTAAGCCTAATAGCTGAGTAGTACTATAAAAGTAAATCAGTAATCCGGTCACATCAACAATTGTGGTAATAGCAGGGCTCGCCACGACTGCGGGATCTAAGCCAGCTTTCTTGCTTATAAGCGGCAGTAGCGCGCCTATGACTGTTGCAGAAAGTACCTGGAAAAACAGTGCCAAACCAATCGCTCCACCTAAAGCAAATAATGTGAGGTTTCCAGGAAGCGCTATCCCTTGAGACAAAAACGCCACTTTTCCAATACTAAGTGTAGCAACGATTAACCCAATAACTGTGGCGATGCGAGTTTCTTTCCACAACACTCTGAGCCAATCTTTAACCGATACATAACCCAAAGCCATTGCTCTAACGACCACTGTCGCAGATTGACTACCAGTATTTCCACCTGTATCCGCCACCATTGGCATATACAAAGCCAAAATAGTAAATGCGGCAATCGCATCATCATAGCTGTGAATGACCATTCCAGATAACAAACCAAGTGCTACAAGCCCCACAATCCAAAAAACTCGTTTTTTGATATGGGTGAACACCGATGTATCCATATAATTTGATTCATGACTTTCTTGCTGTATCCCCATGATTCGTTCCATATCTTCAGTTTGCTCGTCCATCACTATATCGATGGCACTTTGTGAATCGAGCACACCTACTGGCTCTCCAAATCCGGTCAATAATGGTAATACGTCACTAACACTATGATGCAGTTGCTTTACGGCTTCTTCCTGATCGAGGCTCAAATGACAGCCTTGAACGAACTCAGTCACTTCGCTGAGCTTAAGATCTAAATCAGAATTAAAGAGACGGTGAATGGGTACTAACCCCGTATACAGCCCATACTTATTCACGCTCACCAGATAACTCAAACCAGGTTTGTGCGAATGTAATTGCTTCACCACCTCACCAACCAAAAGCTCTTCATGAAAAATGAGCATTGGCTTTGCGGTGCAGCGGTCCAAGACAGGATGTCTTGCTTCCATGTACTTTTTCACATCGTCGCTGTACTTAAAGCTATTGATATCGATAAGCGCTAAATACTCACGATGAGACAAGAGATGAACATAAGATAGAGATTTTTTGAATCCTTCCCCACGAAAACGTTTATTCAACGTACGAAAGTCATTTTCTTTAATTTTATTTTTAAAATCGCGAAAGCAAGCATTATCTGTATTAGCGTTATTTATTACTGAAATTAGCTGCTTGGATTCTAATAGATTAATATTCTTCATTTTAGCTAACCTTATACTTAGTCTAAATTATTAAATTTATAAGTTATTTAAATTAAAATAAGGCTATTAAATTAGGAGGAGTGGAAGGTTGTCCGGCTAGATATTTTGCAAGAGATTTTCCTGCAATGTAAACGTTATAGTCGTCTGCTTAACACTCTCCGTTTGTTAAATTTAATAGCCCAACTTCGACTGTCGCCATCCATAATATTTCTCCTATTGCTGATGAAATTCAGAGAGATAGTAAAAATCCCCGCATTTCATGTAAACCGTTTACTGAGTTAATTTGTAACCTTTTACTTCGATAGCTAAGCTACTTCAAGGTACAGTGTCCACGTAAAATAACTAGGGCGTGTAATAGTTGCCTCAAGTTAAATCCACTCATTGTCTACTTTCTCAAAAAGCTCAGAGAAAAAACGTTTAACTCGTCTCTCGTTTGAGTAAGAACAAGCACTAACATAAGTAATGACTTTAAGTACCATTTCCTCAGCCGCTTCAGGCTTTTTTCCCATTACCCATGTCGCCCATGCTAGACGAGCAGTGGATATCGCGGCCGCGGAAGCACCGTATTCTTTCATTTCCCAAGCGATCCTTCCCGCTCTAGAGGCCCCTACTGAACGCATAACTGACAGAGATGTTTCTATCACTTCTTGCCTACAAAAAGATCCAGCGATTTCCAAAGCTTGTCTTGGCCTTTTATCATTGGGAAGGACAGATTCAAACTCACCAAGCGTCAGTGCTGCTGCTCTCACACCAAGCCCTATAATATCTTTTTCACTTGCTCCGCACTTTTTCGCATACCAAATAAGATCACCATAATCGTCAGATTGGATATGCGCTTTTTTCAAAAATTGCTGAAGCGTCATCGTTTGATTTCCTATGCGCTTATGTAACCTTTCCAAGGTTTCATTACAAGCGCCAAAAAAGGAAAACAACTCAGCAGAAATATACATAAATACCCCCTACAAAAAACAAGCGGCACTATATTTCATTCGATTGTCTTAGTCTGTCACTGGTTGGTCTAAAAATGTCAAAGCCTATGACAATAACAAGGACTTACCTCCACTTCAGCTTCAGGAAAAATTTGCTGCTATCCTTTTATCAAGAACAAGACAAGGAATAGTCTATGTTAAATAAGTCCACCATCGTTCTTTTATTATTCAGTGTATTTCTATTTTCAAATACAGCCTCTAGTGTCGAGCTAACCATACTCACGGAAGATTATGCTCCGTATAACTATATGGAAGATGGGAAAGTCACAGGCTTTACGACAGAAGTCGTCAGAGCAATTTTAAAAGAAACAAACAACGAACAACTAAACATCGAGATGTATCCATGGCAAAGGGCTTATCGAATAGCGGAAACTCAAAAAAACGTTCTGCTATATACCATGACCCGCACCCATGCTCGTGAGAACAAATTTAAATGGGTAGGACCCGTCGCCGAACGCACCATTTGGATGTGGAAACTTAGAAAACGAACAGATATCGTTGTTCACACCTTAGAAGATGCGAAGAAATATACGATTACGGCAGTCCCTCAGTCTGCTGGAACCATGTATCTAAAAAGCCAAGGATTTACTGAAAAACAACTCAACCCAATGCACAAAGAAAGCCTCACTGTTGCTAAGTTTATTGCTGGTCGAGACGATTTAATATTAAAGCCCAAGCTTGCCATGGCCTATGAGCTAAAAAAACTCAATAAAAACATAGAACTCGTTGAGCCTTTAATATCACTACCAAATAGTGGCAGTTATTATTTGGCTTTTAGTCTTGAAACACCTGATAGTACCATCACACTATTTCAAAACGCTCTAGATAAAATAAAATCGAACGGAATATTTGATCAAATATATAACAAATATATGAAGGAATAGGGCCAAAGATCAATACGGCAAATCATCGGGGTCGACGCCAATATAATCTGGCTCAATGTAGGATGGAAACTGCACCGCTAAAATGGTGTTTTTTCCTAAAAGGGCCGATTTGCACACTCGATGCATTCCATCCATCAGCCTACCTTCATGGCACAAAATAATCGGGTATCTCAAGTCTACCCGATTTATTAAGTTAATATGCTGAAGTATATTTCGGCACGTTGGACTCTCCCCACCCAAATCGTACCAAAACGCCTCATCTAACTCCTTAATGCTCGCGACCTTAACTTCTATCACTTTCAAGTGCTGAGACAAACGAACAAGACGCGATACATCCCATGCGAGTAATCCCTGATTTGAACGACGAAAATGATATTGTTGTCTCATGTTAGTTCTAGGCCTTCTGCTCGATACTATACGTGAATAACTTTAAGACGATTGTTTGTCCGCTGTGTGGTGGTTGCGTTCGAAGTCTTGAATCATTGCATCGCCAATCTGAGCGATGGCTTTATTTAACTCAGCCAATGACGCCTTATTCTCAGTTAGATAAATCGTTATCACTAGGGGTTGCCCACTAGGAGGAACCAAGCTGGCAACGATGCCTCTCGAGCCATGCCCACCATATCCAGTTTTATCGCCGATTTGCCAACCTTTTGGTAATACCGAACGCAGCAGATCGTTGGCCACTTTATCACCTTTCATCCAAGCAAATAACTGGCTCTGCTGATCTGGGCTGAGGACACCTCCAAACAACAGCTCTCGCAATGTACGGTTCATTGCGATTGGCGTTGTGGTATCGCGATCGTCTCCTGGTGTTGCTTGATTCAGCTCTGGTTCCCACCGAGACAAGTTTGTGGTTTTATCTCCCGCATCACGCAGAAATTCAGTCACCCCCTTTGGCCCACCAACGGATTTTAAGATTAAGTTCGCCGCCGTGTTGTCGCTCCATGACATAGTCGCATCACAGAGTTGCTCAATGGTCATTATTTCATTGATATGTTTTTTGGTGATCGGTGAGTATTCTTCCAGATCACTTTTTAGGATCGGTTCCTTTTGAGACATCACGCCCTTTTTTAGTGCGGTAGCACAAGCCAATACCTTAAATGTACTGGCCATAGGAAACCGCTGTTGCCCATTGAACTGGTAGCCTTCTCCCGAATTCATATCGTAGAAAGACACGCCGACTCTTGCACCATTTAACGATTTCGATGCATTTTTAATACTGGTTAATACCAAATCCGGGACAGTGCTGGCAAACACTGAGTGAGACAATATGACTAAAGATAATGCTAGTGTTGATTTAAGTGAGCGTTTTACATATTTCATTAGCGATTTCATTTCCTTTGTAGAATTTTCCTATTTGTGGCTTATACCCAAGTTCCTCAGAGAGGAATCGTCTTCCCATCGATACCAATCCCATAAGCAGCAACTATACTTCATTCATACTATGAATCTGTTCAGGGTCATTGATGTCAAATGAGGGTAAACGTCTTATCAATTAAATCGAATTACTCGGTGATATTAGGGAACTAAATTTAATAAACAAATCACATAAGTACAATCTCTGGGACAAGTGCAATGAAAAAACGATATTTTTCACTTCTTCTATTGTTCGTCAACAGTATCGTTCAAGCCGAAATCGTAGAGGTAGTCACTGAAGACTATGCGCCATACACCGTGAGAAAAAGTGACAATAGTGTCGGGGGCGTCGCGACAGATATTGTTCTCCCTGTCTTCAACAGAGCTGGCATACCGAGTAAATTTATCATCTATCCTTGGGCAAGAAGTTACCGACAGGCACTAGAACACAAAAACACGTTCATCTACGCAATGACACGAACAGAAAAGCGTGAACACTTATTTAAATGGGTATTCCCCGTATCAGAACCGCGAAAAATATGGTTCTGGAAACTGGCCAGCAACGACAAAATCAAATCAATTACATCTATTTCAGATGCAAAAGCGTTTCGCTTAGCTACCGTACTTGATACCAGTATCCATGAGTATTTAGTCAGGAATAAGTTTCCAAAAATTAGTACGGCAAATAGCTGGCCACAAGTTATTAAAATGCTGCAACATGATCGAGCAGATCTCATTTTAATGTATACCGCACCACTTGAATCGATACTCAAAGAAGACAATATTGAAGAAGGCACTATCATCAAAACATTTTCGCCGTTTTATACAGAATTGTATCTCGGTACCAATGTTAATACAGATCAGGTTTTAGTCGATAAGCTACAGGCGGCTTACAAAGATTTACTCTCGTCTGGGGAAATACAGCTCATACCGAGCAAGTAAGCGAAATTGCGACGTAAAATGAGATCTAGAGCCAGAAAAAATCATTTATGAACATGTGCGCTTATAGCAAACTATAGCTCCACGTAATTCCATGTATTTTATACATATTAACAATGGAGCTTATTCATGTTAAAGACAATATTGGTGACTTCTTCCCTTTTGATTGCAACCTCTTCTTATGCGATGACCACCAACGTTTTATCTAACAGTGATGTGCAAAACGTTTTACAACAATCTTCTTCGCACGTTCAAGCGAACTTACAAGCGAACCCTGACCTTCTCCCTGAATACGCCGCACGAATAAACTTAGCGTACGAAATGGCGAAATCTGGAAATCCAAGCTCCGTTGCAGCTGCAAGCTCCATGGTAACAAGTTTCATCAGTAGTGAAATGTATTCCTATCGCTTGCCGATGACAGGGACAGATAGCACAGATTGCTCGGCGCAACTCGCTGCCTCTCAGGCTGCTGCCAAAGACGCGTTAAACTCCCTCACCAGCTACAATATGAGCAATTACGTACCTGGAGACAACCTTCCTGTTGGCTCAAAGTACGGCGCTCGTGATATTATTTCGGGCATTTTCCAAGGCGCGATGATTGCAGGGATCAGCGGAATAAGCGCCGATCAAGTTTCAATCGGCACCTACAAAGTCTGCAACGAAAACAGCCTTAAGGCACTGTCGTACATGACAACCATCACTAATTTAACCAACACGATGTTTAATACGTTTATCGCGAAATAGGGACTTACTTTTTCTGTATATGGCACGTTTTACACACATATAATTCAATAAGTCACCGTTAAAATCGCTAAAAAAGTCCATGCGTGCATGGACTTTTATCTATCAGATCGTGCTTATTAACTTTCTATATCTGAAATAGCCAACTGAACCGCTTTAATGGCATGAATGTCCGTCGTGTCGTATAAAGGAACTTGCGTATGTGATTGCTGAATAAGCAGCGCTATTTCAGTGCAGCCTAAAATCACTGCCTCAGCACCTCGCTCATGTAAGCTTTTAACGATACTTAAGTATTTCTCTCTTGATTCAGCGCTGACGACACCTCGGCATAATTCGTCGTAGATAACATTATGAACAATCGCTCGCTCAGCCTCGTCTGGTACAACAACATCAATAGCAAACTTGTCTATCAATCGACTTTTATAGAAATCTTGCTCCATGGTAAAGCGAGTGCCCAACAATCCAACTTTTTTAATTCCATCGCTACTCAATTTATTAGCCGTAGCATCAGCAATATGGAGAATTGGGATTGATATGTAGTTTTCAATTTCGCAAGCGACTTTATGCATTGTATTGGTACAGATAACTAGAAAATCCGCGCCACCAGCTTCAACCGATTTTGCAGCCTCACCAAGAATTACCGCCGTTTCTTCCCATTTACCTTCATGTTGCAACTTCTCAATTTCGTCAAAGTTTACGCTGTATAGGCAAATTTTCGCCGAATTAAGGCCACCTAGTTCAGACTTTACACCCTCATTAATGGCTTTATAGTAGCTTGCGGTAGATTCCCAACTCATCCCACCTAACATTCCGATTGTTTTCAATTTGTACTCCATACTTTAAATACAATATAGCGTTACCCTATAGGCAACTAGAAACACACTTCATGCGGGAAAGCAACCTTAAGCACCTTGTTTATGCGTATGCCCCCTACACTCACTATTCCCCTACTTTCTCTAGGTAGTTCATTGTTACTTTGATCGATACACTGTGCAAGGCTAATAAAATAAGGAAAACAGACATGATTCAGAAAGGTCAAAAACTACCAACCGCCAACCTAAGCGAGCTAAGTGATGAAGGCGTGCTCACCCACAATACCGATGAGCTTTTTGCAAACAAAAGAGTGGTGCTTTTCGCTGTCCCAGGCGCATTTACTCCCACCTGTTCAGAGGCCCATTTACCTGGTTACGTTGTCCTGGCTGACGAGATTAAAGCAGCAGGTGTCGATATCATCGCGTGTGTCTCTGTTAACGATGCATTCGTAATGCATGCTTGGGGAGAAGCACAAAACGCTACTGAAATTATGATGCTGGCAGATGGTGATGCCAGCTTTACCAAAGCGCTAGGGCTTGAGAAGGATACCGCCACGTTTGGAGGCATTCGTTCACAGCGATATGCAATGGTTATCGAAAATGGTGTGGTGACACAGCTAAACATTGAAGAGCCAAAGCAATTTGAAGTGAGCAAAGCAGAGACTATTTTAGCGGCTTTGAAGTAATTTTTAAGAATACAACGGTTCAGAATCGTTTTTTCTGAACCGTCTTTGGCTAGATAGACGTCTATTTTGTGAATCTAGCCTTTTGGAAGCGATACTGATGACCTTACTGTGAGTCCGGGAGCTCAATCAAATCCTTCTTCCCAAGATTTGAGATAAACCTTTTTCGCGGCTGAGTCTACCTCGAAAGATACCTTAAAGCCTTCCCATATCTGAGACTTGAGCCAACGTATGGCCATTGAGCAATCTTGTGGTTCCCAATCTGGAATAAGAAATTGATAGCTTTCGGCAGAACTGCCTAATTCGAGTAGCAAGTTTTCTGCTAGTTTTTCCGCTTTTGATTCAGGACTCATAAATCTATAGTTCCTATGAACATATAACGCAGGCACAAAAAAAGACGCCCGAAGACGTCTTTTTTCAAGAATGTGGCGGTGAGTGAGAGATTCGAACTCTCGATACGTTGCCGTATACACACTTTCCAGGCGTGCTCCTTCAGCCACTCGGACAACTCACCGTAATGTCGTGTCAGCGTTGTGCTGACGAGGCGCTAATTTAATGATTCTACAGTGGTTGGTCAAGCCCAAATGTTGAAAAAAATCGGCCAATCTGTTTATTTGCCTATTCTTTAACATATATGCTCATTAACTGACCTTACATTAGGCCAGCTCTTGCAAGTTTGCTTAGCTTACATGTGACATTGTTCAGCCATAAGAACCGTAATTAGATCTAGGTCCTCTTTACTCGGCTCGACTTGATTGCGCAAATCCGTAAGAATTTTCTCAAGCGCTTCACCGATTTGAGGGTTTTGTGTGTCATCAACGCTGCAAATCAGTTTCTCCAGTAAGGATTCAGCGGTTTCGTATTGCTTGTTTTCAATTGAGACATAGAGATTAACCAATACATCCTCAAAATCGATAGCATCTAAGCGTGCATTTTGCTCTGGGTGGAACTGGTATAGCTTTTCAGAATATCGGTATAAGGCATCATCTAACTCGTTCTCATCAATCGGTTTGGCGATGATGTAATCCACCCCTGCGCCTAACATTCTTTCACGGGTTTCTTTAAACACATCGGCGGTGCAGCCAAAAATCAGTGTATGGCGCTGCTCTCCGGGCAAAGTACGAATCGTATTACTGGCTTCGACCCCGTCCATTATCGGCATGTGATTATCCATTAACACTAAATCGAAATGCTGATTGGAAATGGCTCGAATGGCTTCTTCACCATTTTCCACACAATGGCAGGTGAAGCCCTTACTTTTCATAAAGCTGTCAATGATGATGGTGTTGGTTCGATTATCTTCAACAATCAGTACCTGCAACCCGTCATAGTTGAGCTTACGGTGTAACTTGATCTCTACCGAACCAGGCTCACAGATTTCCAATTGCAAGTTCACTTCGAAGCTGGTCCCTATCCCAGTTTGACTGGTTACCGAAATATCCCCATCCATCAGCTCACAGATCTGCTTAACGATAGCCAGCCCTAACCCCGTACCGCCATATCGGCGAGTTGTCGAAGATTCTGCTTGCTCAAACGGTCGGAATATCTTGTCTTGTGCTTCTTGCGAAATACCAATCCCAGTATCTCTCACGGTCAGTAATAGATAGCTTTGATCGTCAATGGTTTGTTCTTTGAAGTTCACCTCGACAAAACCGCGCGATGTAAACTTCACGGCGTTGTTGAGCAAATTAAATAGCACCTGCCGAACGCGCGCTTTGTCCGACATATACCAACGTTCAGGCGATATCTCGGAGTACACTTTAAACACTAAGCCTTTCTCAGTGCATAATGTGTGGTAAACACTATTGATGCTGCCGATGATAGAAGCCAGTGGAAACGGCGCTCGTTCAAGCTCTAAATGCCCCTGTTCTATCTTAGAAAAATCCAAAATTTCATTGAGCAACGTCATCATATGGTCCCCTGAGTCATAGAGGCTTTTGAGATGCTTTCGTTGTTCTTCATTTAAATTGGTTTTGAGTAGCAGCTGTGCTGTACCAAGTACCCCATTCATGGGGGTGCGGATCTCATGAGATAAGGTCGCTAAAAATGAGCTCTTAGCTTGGGTTGACGCTTGCGCTTTGACTTTTTCCGCTTCAAGGTAAACGGTTTTTTGGTTAAAGGTATCGATTAAGTGTCGGATCTCATCGTTACTTTTGTACGCCAAGTCAATCACTCCGCCTTCTTTCGAGTCATCCACTTTTTGCGCAATCACACTGATTGGTTTGATGAGATAGCGGCTAATCAAAAAATACCCGACCATCACGAGTAGGAGCATGAGCGGTATAATGCCAAGTTCGACATTACTGATAATCTCAAAAACACGTTCACTGATCAGTTTTTTCGCATTGACGACATCGACAGACCAATTGAAGTTGCCGAAAGTCAGCTTGCTAACATAAATACCTTTGACCGCCCTAAAGTTATGCTCTGTAATGACTTCCCCATAGCCGTCTTTCACTAACACGCCTAGACCTAAATCCTCGGCTTGTTTATTCACGAACTCGACCAAGTCTTTCAGCGATAAATCTATGGTAGCCACCCCAGCAAATCTGCCGTTGACATAATAGGGAGAAGAAGCGGTGATCATTTGAACATGGGTGTAGGCATCGATATAAACTTGCGACCAAGTCACCGTACCGAGTGGCTGATTCGCTGCGGATAAGTACCAATCTTGCCGATTGTAGCCGCCTGTCTCCGGATTATTCCATGAATCGATTTTGTCAATCACACCGTCTGTGGCTCTGTTATAAAACAAACTGGTGTATTCTTTTTTAGGATCGACGGAATAAGGTTCGGGCCACAATCCACCGCTGACTGCAATACCATCGAGTACCGTAAAGAGAGAATGCAACATTACGGCTTGTTCAGCTTGCGGAGTGCCTGTATTGCCAATGCTTACAATGCTTTGCAACACACCAAGTGAGCTGCTAAGTGGGGCGTTAATCTGGTTAGAAATCAGCTGAGTGTTCAGATCCAGGTTCTGGATGAGCTTAGATCGAACAGGAGGCTCAACCACCATGTAGCTCACGGTACCAACTAAAGTAATCACGAAAAACATGTAGGCAGCCAACGCAACAATACTCTTGCGTTTTAATGACGATCGTATATTCATATATCCCTGAATCTTTGTCCTTTTAATAAAACGTATAGCTATCAATAGAATGTCGCAAGTCTTTTTATCTCAGAATATGACTGTTACTATACCCATATTAAACTCATTCGAACTGGTCGAAATTTTGACACTACAACAACTTCTCGCCTTACCTGAGTTGGAAGGTAAGTTACTCAATGAAGCGAAAACCTTCGGTTTTATTACTTCTATTGCTGCCGCACCGCATGTGCTTCCACCTGAAGAATGGCTACCCCTTTTATGGGGCGGCGACGAAGTCGCACCCTTTTCCGATGGCGAGCAGTTAGAAACCTACATTGAGCACATGATTGCTATCTGGAATGATTACCGTCCAGCATTATTGGGAAATAGCTGGGATTGGCCAACGGGATGCCAGCTGGATGAAGAAGACATTGTTAACGAATATGCGAGAGACTTTTGTGAAGGTGTGTTACAGGGTTGGCAATTCACCCAAGACGATTGGAAGAACATCATGCCTGAAGATAGCGAAGATAATGCGTTGCTAGGCGGTGTGATTTTGTCACTAAGTATGCTGTATGATCCAGAAACCTCACTTGAGACACTAAAAGAAAATGGTGTCGAAGGCTTAGATCAGTTCACGGAAATCTTTAATGGTGTGCCAACGATGCTTTGCGGCCTAGCCATTCGCGCAGCATTGCTTGTAGAACAGTGATTGCATAGGTTAGGCGTCGCTTAACGCTTCGCCTACTTCTCATCAACCCGTTAAGCCAGTTCTTGCCACTTAAAGTCGTCAATTCGCTCATCCGCAATATAAAATAGCTTCGCTCCAGAGCTCACCGTACTTTGCAGATCAGGGTTTAGTTTAATTCCTTCACCACAATCGATAGCAATCAGTGTTGCCTGATGCTGGGCTTTCATATAGTTAAAAATTGGTTGTACTGAAGTCGTTGCAAGATAGTTGGGATAAATGGTGGAGTATTGTGTCATCCCCTGCGTTGATGCGAGAAGCTCTTGATGAAGCGCACTAGAGCCAGGATCAACCGCCGCTTTGGCTAGCATTTCAGCGCCGACTGCCGGGATACATTCAACATTCGGACAATGGCGACTCAATAACTGACTGAGTGATTCATCATTAAAGTAGGCCAATAGATGCGCAGCCGGATTTTTATTAGCACAATAAAGGGCGGCCGATAAGGTGATGTCGTCTTCTAGGTTATCTACAACGATACAACTGGCTTCCGTATAGCTGGTTTTTTGCATCTCTCGATCATCGGTGTAACTGTTCACTCGCACAAATTCAATCTCACCAGGTAGCGGGTTTTCAATATCCGAGCGGCTACACAAAATAATGGGTCGCTTGCCAGTTTCTTCATGCTGCAGCATACGAATCAGGTTCATGGTACGCTGACCATTCCAGCCCAACAACAGAATATGGTTCTCCAATTTCACTCTCCTTTTACCTAATATCCCCGCTCGCCAATATTCCACGGCCACGCTAGCAATGTTACCAAGTAAGGCGGCAAACAAGCTTAACCCACCAGGTATAACAAACAAAATTACGATCCATCGCCCCAAAGCCGACTGTGGAGAATAATCGCCATAACCTACCGTCGATGCGGTCACCACTAGGAAGTAAATGAAGGCGGAAAGATCATGAGTGAGTTGTTTTTCTCCCGCGAAATGAAGCAATACCCAGCTAATTAGGGCATAGAGAACAAACAACAACGCGATATTGCGACCACTGAGCTTGAATAGCCGGCTATGAAACCATTTTTTAAATAGAAGCCATATAGACATCATTCATCCAATCTTGAGTCTTGTTCGAGATATTCTATACCTAAATCGTCCTAAGATGCGAGGCTCAGGTGATTGAGCATAAAAGAAAAAACCAGCCGCATTTCGCTGGCTGGTTTAAATGGCAAAAACAATATCGCTGTTATGGGTTCAGAGTCTCAGCGAAATCTAGCATGCGGTTTAGAGGAATAAGTGATTTAACACGCACCGACTCATCAACAAAAATTTCGTGATTTTTTCCACCTTCAGTCAACGATTGTTCAATGGCTGCTAGGCCATTCATCGCCATCCAAGGGCAATGTGCGCAGCTACGACAAGTCGCACCTGCGCCAGCAGTAGGCGCTTCAATTAGCTCTTTTTCTGGCACCAATTTCTGCATTTTATAGAAAATGCCTTTATCCGTCGCAACGATAAGCTGTTTATTTGGCAAGGTATTTGCGGCTTTAATTAGCTGGCTAGTCGAGCCAACGGCATCAGCCAATTCAACAACGCTAGCAGGGGATTCTGGATGAACCAAAATAGCCGCTTCCGGATAAACTGATTTCATTTTGCGCAATGCATCAGCAGAAAACTCGTCGTGCACAACACACTCACCGTGCCAAAGCAGCATGTCCGCCCCGGTTTTATTGGCGATATAGGAACCCAAGTGTCTATCTGGCCCCCAAATGATAGGTTTGTCCATCGAGTCAAGGTGCTCAACAATATCTAGAGCGATACTGGAAGTGACCACCCAATCCGCGCGTGCTTTTACTGCCGCGGAAGTATTGGCATAAACCACAACGGTGTGATCTGGATGAGAGTCACAGAACATGGTGAACTCATCCGCTGGACAGCCTAAATCTAGCGAACACTCAGCTTCAAGTGTTGGCATCAGAATACGCTTTTCTGGTGTTAATATTTTTGCAGATTCACCCATAAAGCGAACACCAGCGACTAATAACGTGCTAGCCGGATGGCGGTTACCAAATTTCGCCATTTCTAAAGAGTCACCGACAAAGCCCCCAGTTTCTTCTGCTAAAGCCTGAATTTCTGGATCGGTGTAATAGTGCGCGATCAAAACGGCGTCTTGTTCTTTTAAGAGCTTCTTAATGTTAGAGATATGGATTTGTTTTTGCTCGTCGCTAATTGGCGTAGGTTTAGGTGGAAACGGATAAACCGTTTCAATTCTATCTTGTATGTGGCTCACAGGGTTGGTTCTATGCAACAATGAAATAATCCGAGTATTGTACACCCTAAAGATGCCTTGGATCAAAGTTCGATAATTATAAACAATGATGCTTAGTTTTAAGCCTGTTCAACTCTTCATCACCTATTGCTGATTGCGCTTTCACAAACTTGCTAGGAGTATTAGATAATGCAAGATAACCTCGCTACACCAACAAGCTCTACCCAAGAAAATCTTACTTCGCTGACTGACAGCGCTTTGCCTAACGTTGAAGTGTTTGGCACGGGAGGAACCATTTCTGGCGGTTCGAATAGCGCCACCGATGTCACTGACTATCAATCCGGTGAATTCTCCGTTCAATCGTTGTTGGAGAATGTTCCCGAAATTGCCCAAGTTGCCAATATCTCTGCCACTCAGGTGACCAATACTTCTAGCTCTGATATCACTTCAGATATTCTATTAAGCATGAGCAAACGCGCCAATGCCCTTTTACATGGCAATGTGTCTGGTATCGTCATTACTCATGGAACCAACACGATGGAAGAAACGGCGTTTTTTCTTGAGCTAACGGCGCAAACCGCAAAGCCAATCGTGTTAGTTGGAGCGATGCGACCAGCCACAGCCATAAGTGCTGACGGACCAATGAATTTGCTCAATGCTATCAATTTGGCCGCTAGCCCAGATGCTGTCAGTCGAGGCGTCATGATTGCTCTAAATGATTATATCGGCTCAGCCTTCTATATAAGCAAGACACACTCAACATCGCTGGATACTTTTAAAGCGCCAGATCAAGGCTACCTTGGACAATTTGTTGGTGGTAAGGCTAAATTTTACTATGAGCCGAGCCGGGTGAATGGGCTGGCCAATTTTGATGTGACCGCTATGGACCAGCTACCTGAGGTGAATATTTTGTATTGCTATCAAGATATTTCCGAGAAGCACCTCAACGCCATGATAGAAGCTGGATCTGATGGACTTGTGATAGCAACCAGCGGCAATGGTTCGGTTCCCACTCACGTCAAAAGCAAGTTACAGGAATTGAAAACACAAGGCTATCCCATTGTTTTATCCACCCGAACTGGCAATGGCTACGTGACACACAAAGATTTTGCGATAGCGTCTGGCTTTCTCAATCCACAAAAAGCACGCATTTTGCTTATGCTAGCTCTTACAAAAACCAAGCAGATCGACGAGATAGAAAGGTTGTTTGGAACGCAGGAAGTATAAACCTAAACGAGGTGCGTTGTTGCACCTCGTTTGTATATACCCTAGTTTATTTTAAACGCTCTTTCGCCAATTGGGCGGAAGCGCTGTTAGGATACTCTTTTAGCACTTGCTCATAATAGGCTTTGGCTTTCTTTGTATTTTTATTTTGCTTAGCAATATCGCCCAACTTAACCAATGAATCTGCACGTTTTGGCGAGTCTTTGAACTTAAGTACAGCCTCAAAGTTTTGTGCCGATTTATCAAATTCTTGATCAGCAAAATACAGCTGTCCTAACCAATAATTTGCGTTTGGCGTGAGCTTGGAATCCGGATAGTCTTTTTGGAAGTTTTGCAGTGCAAATATCGCCCCTTTGTAATCTCGTTTATTCAAGATAAGGTCGATGGCCTTTTGATACGCTTCTTGCTCGGTCGCATTGCTACTAAACGCAGCAGTATCGTGGCTCTCTTGCTGTGCGGTCGTCGTGGTATCTATCTTGGGCGCATTTACTTGACTACGCAGCTTGTCTAGCTCGATAAATAGTTCACGTTGCCTCGTTAGCATCTGCTGCATTTGGTGGCTATTCACTTCCACTTGACCACGTAGCTGGCTGATTTCTTGAGACATGTTTGACACCTGCTGTTGCAGCTGCAGGTTAAATTGGTTGCGGCTTTCAATCAGGCGCTGCAACCTTTGTATTTCAGATTGTGGTGAGCCCGCCGCTGCAACTTGACCAGATGAGCCAGCAGACGAACTACCTAAATTCAAAGTGGATACTGGAGCCGGTGCAGCGGACACTGAGCCCGCTGCACTTGCCAGTAACGTAAGCGTCATTACGCGCTTGAAGTTACTGAACATGAGGTGTTCCTCAATTAATATACGATAACTGCACGACGGTTTTTAGCCCATGCTTTCGGGTTTTGACCAAGAGCGATTGGCTTCTCTTCACCATAGCTCACAATTGAGATTTGGCTAGAAGGAACGCCTAGAGCTTGAAGATATTTAGATACGGCTTCTGCACGACGTGCGCCTAGTGCAATGTTGTACTCTGGAGTACCACGGTCATCGGTGTTACCTTCAATAGTAACTTTTACGTCTGGATGCTTAACTAGGTATGCTGCATGCGCTTCTAGCATATCTTTGTAATCGTTCGAAACAACTGCGTTGTCGAAAGCAAAGAACACGGTTTTCTTCTCACGAAGTGATTGCTCTTTTAGCTCTTGCTCAGAAAGTTGACCTTGTTGACCACCGATAGGCGATACGACTGTTGTATCAGTTGTACCATTTTGATTTGCTGCAGTACTTGCTGAAGTTGTCGCCGCATTGTTTGTAGCTTTACCAGAGTCGCTTGTAGTGCCGTCTGTAGAACTACATGCAGACATTGCCAATACTGGTAACGCGATCATCAACCCTTTAAGAACTTTATTAAGTTGCATCTTATTTTTCCTTACTATTTATAATAATTGCTATAAAAACGGCGACCATGCAGGCGATTTAACTCGCCCATTTGTGGCCGGTAATCTAGCATGAAAACGCCCATCAGTAGAAACTAAATTAAGAACGTCTCTGTTGTTGTAACTGGAACTGTAGATAATCATACTGCCATTAGGTGCCACACTCGGTGATTGATCTAAGAAAGTTTTTGTCAAGATTTGGACAGTTCCTGTTTCTAAATCTTGTTTTGCTATGTGGAAACCACTTGGACTGCGGTTCACCATAATTAAATAGCGGCCATCAGGGGTAATTTGCCCATCTTGATTTTGGCGGCCTTGCCAAGTGACACGAGAAATCGCATCAGTCGCTAAATTCACTTTATAAATTTGTGGTAATCCCCCACGGTCAGAGGTAAATATCAAAGACTTACCATCTGGATACCAAGCTGGCTCCGTGTTGTTTGAGTTACCATGAGTAAGCTGGGTGAACTTATGAGTTTTTAGGTCCAGAATATAAATTTGCAACGTGCCTGACTTAGATAAGGCAACCGCTAATTTAGAACCATCTGGCGAAAACGCTGGTGCGCCATTGTGACGAGGGAACGATGACTCTAGTTCAGTCTTACCGGTATAAATGTTCATGATATACACTTCACCATGACCATTTTGGAAACTCACGTACGCCAGCTCTTTTCCATCCGGTGACCACGCTGGAGACATAATTGGCTGTTTAGAGCGAAGCACTAACCTTTCATTGTAGCCATCGTAATCCGCCACTCTGAGTTGATATGGATAAGCATCTTTGTAATTAACCACGACATAAGCGATGCGAGTCAAGAATGCACCACGCTCGCCTGTTAACTGCTTATAAACCAAGTCAGAAATACGATGCGCGTATTCACGTAGACGATTCGGTGGCACAGTCGCGCGTTTAGTAAACAACACGTGATCTTGTGTAGAAATCAACTGACCGTTTTTACTAAGAACGAGGTTTTTCCCTTTGCTCAGCTGACCACGAGCAATATCAATAAGCTGATAGGTAATTACGTAATTGCCATCGGCCGCTTTAGTAATCGTCCCCGTGAGTAATGAATCAACACCTAGTTTGCCCCACGCTTTAAAATCAACATCGGCCACGCTATAAGGCGTTTGCGGCATTTTACTCACTTCGATAGGGTTAAATTTGCCACTGCGTTGTAAATCCGATGCAATTACGGCGGACACATCTTGTGGCGGCTGCCCATAGCCTTCGTATTTAAAAGGAATAATCGCTATTGGCCTGGCGGAGTTAATGCCGCCAGTGATGTATAGCTCCAAAGACGCATTCGCGTATTGAAAGCTGCTAAATGTAAATAGAAAACAGACGAATAATAATCGCTTTAACACTTTCATTTCCTTTTACTGAAGTTTGACATTTAGGGTTATATCACGAAGCTGTTCCACAACCTTAGGTTCATTATTCGGCAATGGAAAACTACCCACTTGAGCCACGGCTCGCCTTGCAGCACCACAAACCGTTCTATCACCACTAACGTCCAAAATGGTTGCAAAAGCACTAGTGCCAGCTGGAACCAGCTTAAGGTGCACTTTGCACACTAGGCCTTTATAACTATCATCAACGTACAAGTTACTCTCAATTAAATTGGTATAGATGCTACCGTAGCGATCGACCTCACTGGCGACAAACCGAGCTCGCGCTGAATTACTTTGAGCCGCCTCTGTCTTCAATTGAGCTGCGATATCATTCAATGCCGCTTCTTTCGCTTTCTTCTCCGCCGCCAGCTTAGCTTGACGCTCTTTTTCTAAGCGCGCTTTTTCAGCGGCGGCCTTAGCGGCCTTCTCTTTGGCAATTTTTTCCTGACGAGCTTTCTCTGCTGCGGCCTTCGCAGCACGCTCTCTGGCTGCCTTTTCACGTGCAGCGCGCTCTTGTTTGGCTTTTGCAGCTGCCGCTGCTTGAGCTTTACGCTCCGCTTCTAACTTCGCGAGTCGTTTCTTTTCAAGCGCGGCCTTTTTCGCCGCCTCTGCTTGCTGTTTCTCTTGCGCAATGCGCTGCTTTTCTGCATCGCGTGCGGCTTGAGCTGCTTTGGCTTGTTGCTCTTTGAGTTTACGGATTCGCTCTTCTTCTGCTTTGCGGTTTTTCTCTAACTGCTCACTTTCACGACGAAGTTTATCGAGGCGATCTTGTTCTTTTCTCGCCGCCGCATCTCTTTGTCGTTTAATTTGTTGAGCTTGTTTTTGAACTAACGCAGGGTCAATAACAACCGCCTGCACCATTTGCCCCGTAGGTTTGGGCTCAGACATATGAAAGTCAGTTCCCCATAACAAAATGGCGATAAGCAGCAAGTGCAGTGCCACAGAGATAATGGTGGGTTTCAGATAGTCTTTTTTATTATTTTTTGTCGTTTTCATGAATAATCGGAACTTATTTAATATTGTCCTTAATATCCGTTAACAACCCAACTTTAGGAATTCCAGCTTGGCGAAGTTGATCAAGCACGGAGACAACGTTGGCATAAGGTGTAGCGGCATCCCCGCCAACTGCTACAGGAGAATTTGGCTTTAATGATAGCTCAGCTTTGATGCGAATAATCAGATTTCGCAACGTCATACCTTGCTGAACGGGTTCATTATTCAAACTGAGCCCTAGCTCACCATTTTTATCAATCTGAACGATAATGAAATCGCTGTTACTATCACCAGCCAGATCGGAAGCAGGTTTCGCCGTTGACGTTTTGGGTAGATTCACATCCACCCCTTGAGTGACAAAGGGCGATGTAACCATAAAGATGATGAGAAGCACGAGCATCACGTCGATATAAGGGACGACGTTAATCTCTGCCGTAAGTTTACGCTTTTTTGGTTGGTAACCAGCCATAGATTAAGCCCTGCCTGCCATTGCTTGACGGTGCAAAATACTATGGAACTCTTCAGAGAAGGTGGCGAAGTTATGCTCTAGTTTCCCAACGCGATTGCTCAGACGGTTGTAAAACATAACCGCGGGAATCGCAGCAAACAGACCCATCGCTGTTGCAACCAGTGCTTCTGCGATACCAGGTGCGACCATGGCTAACGTCGCTTGCTTAACGGCACCCAGAGCAACAAACGCATGCATAATGCCCCAAACCGTACCAAACAAGCCGATGTAAGGGCTAATTGAGCCAACTGTCGCTAAGAATGGTAGATTGGTTTCCAGCTCTTCAACTTCTCGCGCAACAGCAACACGCATCGCCCTGCCCGTTCCTTCCATAATAAAATCCGGAGAGGTAGCGTTGGTTTTACGCAAACGAGCGAACTCAGTAAAACCTGAGTAGAAAATTTCTTCTGTACCACTGAGTGAGTCTTTTCTTTTCTTCACTTCCTGGTAGAGCTGAGATAAGTCAGAGCCAGACCAAAATTTGTCTTCAAATGAATCGGTATCTTTAGTCGCTTTGGTCAGCGCTTGGCTACGCTTAAAAATCATCGCCCAGGAGGCCACCGACATTCCAAGCAAAATGAGCATGACAATTTTAACTAGAAAGCTGGCTTGTAAAAAAAGATCGAGTATAGAAAGATCAGATGTCACCGTTTGAAATCTCCTGATAGATGTAATGCGGTATAGCGATAGGCTTCAATTTTTCAATATCGATACATGCTACCTTAACCATTGCCTTACACAATGTCACCTCTTGATGATTTACGATCTCTTGACAGAACATCACGGTAGCTTTCTTTAGTTTGGATACGTAGGACCTAACGATTAGCTGCTCATCTAACCTCGCTCGTTCGATAAAATCAACGTCGATGTTTCTCACCACAAAACTTATGTTTTGCTGTAACAAGTCATTTTGCTTAAAACCAATAGAGCGCAAATATTCAGTGCGAGCCCGTTCGAAGTACTTTAAGTAATTCGCGTGATATACAACACCACCCGCATCGGTATCTTCGTAATAGACGGTTATTGGCCAGCTAAACACGGTATTATCGTTTTGCACAACGTATCCTGTTTTTTCACCCTTGCCAGTTAGGCTTACTATATCGCAGCTCCCGCTTAGATTTGCAAGCGCTAGTTAGTTTAATCCCTATAAAATTGTTAAAAAAAATGGCATCCCTTATAAAAGCGATGCCATTTTATGCAATTCCAAACCACCCTACTATCACATAACGTATAAAACCGTTAGATAAATAAGGATGGTTAGAGAAATGTATGGGCTAAATACTATTTGCCACAACCAGAATCTCGGCTTAAACCCAACGCCATAAATCATACTGGAACAAACGGCCCAGATGAGTAACGGACCGACGACTTCATCAAAGCCGCCAATCTTATTGGCATATTGGTGGGGCTCCCACATCACCATGGCGACGTGGAAAATACCAAGAACCAAGGATAAGAGCCTTAGTAGCCCCTTATCCAATGGAGCGTGTACCTTTTCTAGTTGCTCAGCGAGTTTACTCACTGTCTTTATCCATCATCTCTGTGTGCTCTAACCAAAGAGCGTTAATGATGCCAAATGCACAAGCAAGTAGCACACCTAGAACCCAGGCGAAATACCACATTGTAAACGCTCCTCTATTAGTAAGCTGAAGTTTTGTTGTCTTCGATGTACTTAGTATCCAAACGACCAAACATCTTGTAGTAAGTCCAAGTTGTATAGCAGAGGATAATCGGTACCATCACAAATGCGATCACTGTGATGATTTCCATCGTTAGATGACTACTTGTCGCATCCCAAATGGTCAAGCTGTGGCTTGGTGCCAAACTTGACGGAATGATGAATGGGAACATAGCAAATCCAGCGGTAAAGATGATACCACCAACAGTCAAGCTCGACGCTAAGAACGCGATACCCGCTTTCTCAACACGAGACGCTAAAATAGCGACGATTGGCATCAAAACACCCAGAGCCGGAGCAATCCACATTAATGGGTACTCTTTGAAGTTATGCATCCACGCGCCAGCTTCTCTTATTACCGTTTTATCCAACGGGTTAGATGGGCCATTGTAGTTGATTGCACTAGTAATCACGTAACCTTCAATGTGTTGTACCCAAAAGCCTGCCGCTACAAAAGTGACAATAACAAGAAGGCCCAATACTTGAGACAAAGACTTCGCTCTGTTGTGCAAATCGCTCGTTGTCTTCATTTGTAGCCAAGTTGTTCCCTGTAGCAAAATCATGAACAAGCTAACCAAACCACAAAGAATGGCAAATGGATTCAACAAACCAAAGAATGAACCATGGTACGTCGGCATCAAGTATTCGCTTAAGTTAAATGGTACACCTTGAAGCAAGTTACCAAACGCGACACCAAAAATGATTGGTGGAATAAGGCCACTCGCAGAGATACATCTATCCCAAATTGCGCGCCATTTTTTGTTTTCGATCTTTGAGCGGTAATCGAGACCAACCGGACGTAACCAAAGTGCGGCCAACGTCAGAATCATGGCTAGGTAGAAACCGGAGAAAGACGTAGCGTAAACCAAAGGCCAAGCTGCAAACAACGCACCACCTGCGGTGATTAACCATACTTGGTTACCATCCCAGTGCGGTGCAATCGTGTTCATCATTACACGGCGCTCAGTATCCGTTTTTCCTAGCATAGGCAATAACGCGCCTACGCCCATATCGAAACCATCAGTGATTGCAAAGCCGGCAAATAGAACGCCGATCAGCACCCACCAAATTAGTCTTAACGTTTCGTATTCAAACATGTGAGTTCTTCTCCCGCCTTAAGATTCTACTTGGCGATTAACTTTATCTTCGATAGAGCTGCCACCATTTTCGAAGTGATATCGGCCAGTTTTCAGACTGCTAGGTCCTTTACGTGCGAACTTAATCATCAGATACATTTCTGCGACCAGTAAGCATGAATAGAAAGCAATGATAACCGCGATCGATGTCCACAGATCAGAGGCCGTTAATGGAGAGGCCGCATCGTAAGTTGGAAGAACGCCACCGACCGCCCAAGGTTGTCGCCCACCTTCTGCAACATACCAGCCAGTTTCTACGGCAATCCAAGGCAATGGGATACTGTAAAGCGCGGCTTTGTGTATCCACTTACTCGTTCCAATTTTCTGACGACATACTTGAATGAATGCGGCACCAAATACACACAACATGATAATGCCACTCGCCACCATAATACGGAACGACCAGAAGATCGGCCATACTTCAGGGATAGAGTCATCCGCTGCTTTTTGGATCTGCTCAGGCGTCGCGTTGGTCACTTGCTTAGTATAGCGTTTCAGCAGTAAACCGTAGCCGAGATCATGCTTAACTTTATCAAAGGCTTGAATTGTTGCTTCCGACTTGTCACCGCCACGCAGTTTTTCCAACAAGCCATAAGCAATCATACCCGTTTTGATGCGTTCAACGTTGCGTTCACGAAGCTGGTTCAAGCCAATAACTGGTGTATCGGTCGAACGTGTCGCGATGAGGCCCAATACGTATGGGATCCGAACAGCATAATCCGTTTTCCCTTGCTCTTGGTTAGGAATACCGAACAAGGTAAAGGCGGCTGGAGGTGGCTCAGTGTTCCACTCTGACTCGATGGAGGCCAGTTTTACTTTCTGTACTTCACCCACTTCATAACCAGATTCATCACCTAGTATGAGCGTCGAAAGAATGGCTGCCATACCAAAAGAGGCCGCGATAGCAAATGAACGACGAGCAAACGGTAAATCACGACCTTTGAGGATGTAGTAAGAGCTGATGCCTAACACAAACATTGCACCTGTGGTGTAACCAGCAGCCACAGTATGCACGAACTTAACTTGCGCAACTGGGTTGAAGATGATTTGTGAGAAGCTCACCATCTCCATACGCATCGTTTCAAAATTGAAGTGTGCGCCAACAGGATGTTGCATCCAGGCATTTGCGATCAGGATCCAAAGTGCTGAGAAGTTTGAACCAATAGCCACTAACCAAGTCACGGTTAAGTGTTGGCGTTTAGATAGTCTGTCCCAGCCAAAGAAGAATAAACCTACCATTGTAGATTCGAGGAAGAATGCAACTAATCCTTCAATCGCTAGAGGTGCGCCGAATATATCGCCCACGTAGTGTGAGTAATATGCCCAGTTTGTACCGAACTGGAATTCCATGGTTAGGCCTGTAGCCACACCAAGCGCAAAGTTAATACCGAAAAGCTTACCCCAGAACTTGGTCATGTCCTTGTAGATTTGCTTATTGGTCATTACGTACAAAGACTCCATGATGGCAAGAATAAAAGTCATGCCAAGAGTCAAAGGTACGAATAAGAAGTGATACATTGCTGTCATCGCGAATTGCAATCGCGACAGATCAACTATGTCAATCATGATAACTCCTGTGTGCCAGCTGTTTGACACTCTCTACATAGTGCAACATATTGTCTATTCTGGATGAGAACAGCACCAAATAGATGCAGATATGTACCAAAGTGGTTAGAAAAATGTTACGCATCAGCCTTAATAGCCGGACCTAATACTACTGTCAAAAACAGGTGGATTCAAAAAAATTATTGATGTCTGTCGCGTTGATTTTGGTCAAAATGTAACTAGGTACATTTTTGCAAAATTACATGACTTGATTTAGATCAAAGTCGAAATGGGTGGGATGTTACGGTTCGGTTACCCAGGCTATTTTTTGTCCTAATTGACATACAGAGCGTTAACAACTCAACTGGAAAAGTTACCGAATTGGATCAAATATAATGTTACATTTTGTGACCCTTATCACACGAGAAAGGGCCATACAAATACTTTAGCGTGAAACTTTACTTTTCAATTCCAAAGTGTAAATAAGCCCGATCTGTCGCGATTCTGCCCCTCGGTGTCCGCTGCAAATAACCTTGTTGAATAAGGTAAGGCTCAAGTACATCTTCAATGGTATCTTTTTCTTCACCAATCGCCGCTGCCATATTATCTAAGCCTACAGGCCCACCTGAGAATTTTTCCATAATGGCGAGAAGAAGCTTGCGATCCATATAATCAAAGCCTTGCACATCAACGTCAAGCATGTTGAGCGCTTTATCGGCAACACTGGCGCAAATATGACCGTCTGCTTTCACTTCTGCGTAATCCCTGACACGGCGAAGTAAGCGGTTGGCAATTCGAGGAGTGCCGCGAGCGCGTCTTGCTATTTCTAACGCGCCTTCAGGTTCCATGGAAAGCTCAAGGCATTGCGCGCTGCGTTGAACGATATTTTGTAAATCACCAATTTGGTAGTACTCCAATCGCTGCGTGATTCCGAATCGATCTCGCAGTGGTGAGGTCAATGAGCCTGCACGAGTCGTCGCACCAATAAGCGTAAAAGGCGGCAAGTCTATCTTAATCGAGCGGGCGGCTGGCCCCTCGCCAATCATGATGTCGAGTTGGTAGTCCTCCATCGCGGGGTAGAGCACTTCTTCCACCATGGGACTCAGGCGGTGAATTTCATCAATAAATAAGACGTCATTTTCTTCAAGGTTGGTTAAAAGCGCGGCGAGATCGCCCGCCTTTTCTAATACTGGGCCAGATGTGGTCCGAATATTAACCCCCATCTCATTGGCAACAATATTGGCTAGCGTCGTTTTGCCAAGCCCCGGCGGTCCAAAGATAAGTAAATGATCTAATGCTTCATTGCGTAGCTGTGCAGCTTTAATAAAGATTTCCATTTGCCCGCGCACATGATCCTGCCCTTGGTAATCTTCTAACTTCTTTGGACGTATCGCGCGGTCAATGACATCCTCTTCCTTGAATGTTGGGTTGTTGGGTGCGATTAAGCGATCTGCCTCAATCATAAACTGTCTTCCTGTTATGCCATTGATTTAAGCGCTTCTCGAATTAAAGCTTCACTACTCATTTCTGGCTTAGCAACTTGTGACACCACTTTTGATGCTTGTGTTGGCTTATACCCTAGTGCCAGCAGAGCACTGATTGCTTCTTCTTCATAGTTCGAACTCACCGGTGAACCAGTATCGGATAAATCGACTTCGTCAGCAGGTGTAAACAAGTCACCCGCCCCCCAGCCTTTAAGCCTGTCTTTCATCTCCACCACAAGGCGCTCGGCCGTTTTCTTCCCGACTCCAGGCAATTTCACTAAAGTGGAGATGTCCTCTCGCTCTACACAAGAAACAAACTGCATTGCCGTCATTCCTGAAAGAATGCCCAAACCCAGTTTTGGCCCGACACCATTCGCTTTGATGACTTCTCTAAAGAGTGCCCGTTCTTTTACGGTATTAAAGCCATAAAGTAACTGGGCATCTTCCCTCACGACAAAGTGAGTATAGATAATGGCTTCTTCACCAACGTTAGGGAGTTCATAAAAGCAGCTCATTGGCATTTGCACTTCGTAGCCAACACCATTCACTTCTATGAGCAGCTCAGGGGGCAGTTTTTCTATCAGGGTTCCTCGAAGACGACCTATCACATTGATACCTAATACTAGAGAATATATATTCGAATGATAATAAAGAACTGGATGGATAGCCAGTATAATGTCCGGCTTTACCGACAAACTTAGAGCTGGATAAAACGACAAAACCCGCCAAAATTTGGCGGGCTCGATATATCAATAAAACAACGTCTATTGACTGAGTAATTGAAGTTTATCGAAATAATCTGGGAATGTTTTTGAGGTACAGCCTGGATCATTAATTGTCACAGGAGTATCACTCAAGGCAACCAGTGAGAAGCACATCGCCATACGATGGTCATCGTAGGTGTCGATACTCGCATGTTGTAAGTTGTTGGTAGGAGTAATGATGATGTAGTCCTCACCCTCTTCTACTTCTGCCCCTACTTTGCGTAGCTCTGTCGCCATTGCAGACAAACGATCAGTTTCTTTTACCCGCCAGTTGTAGACGTTACGAATGGCCGTTGTACCTTCAGCAAATAATGCCGCTGTCGCAATGGTCATTGCCGCATCTGGAATATGGTTAAAGTCCATATCAATCGCTTTTAACGAACCGCGACGAGCAATCACATAGTCATCGCCCCACTCTATCTCAGCGCCCATTTTCTCAAGCGCGTCGGCAAATTGAATATCACCCTGGATACTGTTTCTACCAATACCTGTGACTTTAATTTCGCCGCCTTTAATCGCTGCAGCCGCTAGAAAATAAGAGGCCGATGAGGCATCGCCTTCCACTAGAAAGTCACCAGGTGAAACATATTGCTGACCTGAGCGAATGATAAAGGTTTGATAGTCTTGGTTGATAACCTCCACACCAAACTGCTGCATAATATGCAAAGTAATATCAATGTAGGGTTTGGAAACCAGCTCACCCACGATTTCAATCGTAACATCATCACTCGCAAGCGGAGCCGACATCAGAAACGCGGTTAAAAACTGACTAGAAATTGAACCATCAATAGAAACGGTGCCACCTTGGATACCCGTACCTTTGATCTTAAGCGGCGGATAATTTTCATTTTCGAGGAATTGCACATCAGCGCCAGCTTGACGGAGTGCATCGACAAGGTGCCCAATAGGGCGCTCTTTCATTCGAGGTTCGCCTGTCAATACAAACTCACCCGTACTCGCACAAAGTGCAGCAGCGAGTGGGCGCATAGCGGTGCCCGCATTACCAAGAAACAATTCTTGTGCAGATTCGCAGCTAAACGCACCAGCCAAGCCTTCAACTTCACAGACGGTTTTATCGCTAGAGAGTGAATAGCTCACGCCAAGTTTAGTGAGTGCGTTTAACATATGACGGATATCGTCACTGTCTAATAGATTAGTAAGGCGTGTTTTGCCTTTCGCTAGCGCTGCCAAGAGCAGCGCACGATTTGACACGCTTTTCGAGCCTGGCAAATTAATTTCACCATTGACTGAGCTAATTGGGTTTAAAGTAAGGGTATCCATTAGCGTTAAGTTTCCTACACCGCCCGTAAGATTCATGTTGTTTAAGGGCGGTTCAATTCTTCGTGGAGTCAGACTAACGAAATTTGTACATTAACTCCAGCATAATTGAGCTAGGTCTCAATTAATAATTCGAATCGTAGGTGGTATCGACACGGACGCCATCATCAAAATACAAAATTCGAACGCTGTCTCCTCGATGGAACAACATATCTGGGTCTACGTCTTGAATCACATCAATGAACTTACCTTTATCGGTTTTGATCAGCAATTCAACAAGCTTATACTCGACGCGATACTCTTGACTTTGCTGACTTTGTGCAATGCCTGCACCAGCGACCGCGCCCACCGCAGTGGCGACTTGTTGCCCTCTTCCGCCACCAAATTGATAGCCAATAATGCCGCCGATAACACCACCTAACAATGTTTCCCATCCGTTCGCATGTGAGCGTCGGATATCTTCTTTGCTGATGTAACGCACCGAATCCACATGACCAAATACGATTTTATTGACGGGCCGCGCGGTATTTCGATCATAACTCGCATTGGCAATGAGCGGAAAAATCAATAAGATCCATAACCAATTTCTCACTTCGCTTTCCTCTTAATATAATTTAATTACTATGGCGATCTATTTAACTGAACTCGACAAAAATACTCACCATTTCCCTCCAACTGAGCGCGCATTGGACGATCCCAACGGATTGCTCGCATTCGGTGGAGATCTATCCCCTGACCGAATTTTATCAGGTTACCAAAACGGTATATTCCCATGGTATGGACCTGGAGAGCCTATTTTATGGTGGAGTCCTGCACCTAGAGCTGTCTTTGATCCTAACACATACACGCCGTCAAAAAGCCTAAAAAAGTTTCAACGCAAGCATAACTACCAAGTCAGTATCAATTCTGCAACCAAACAAGTGATCCGTTGCTGCTCTAGCGTACGCACAGCAGAAGAGACGTGGCTTAATGAAGATATGATTCACGCCTACTCTTTACTCGCAGAACTTGGACACTGCCATTCCACAGAAGTTTGGTCAGATGGCAAATTAATTGGTGGATTATACGGTATTTCCATTGGCAAAATATTTTGTGGTGAGTCGATGTTTAGCCTGCAAACTAACGCTTCAAAACTTGCCCTTTGGTACTTCTGCCAACACTTTTCGGCCCATGGAGGACAACTCATTGACTGTCAGGTGATGAACCCTCATCTTAAGTCTTTAGGAGCATTTGAATTAGAGCGTGATCAATTCATGCATTACTTGCTATCCTTTAAGGATAAGCCCTTACATTCTGGATGCTTCAATGCTCAGTGGCTAACATGCAAAGCTTAAGAGGTACGTAAATGAGTTCAGATTTACAAGAAATTCGAATCGGATTAACCGACAGCCACGCATGCAGCTACCTTGATAATAAAGAGGAAAGAGTTGCCGTTGCATTAGATAATCAAATGCATTCGGTATCTAGCTATGAAGTTTTACTTGCTAACGGCTTTCGCCGCAGCGGCGATACCATATACAAACCCCACTGTGACCAATGTAAGGCTTGTGTCCCCATTCGTGTTTCTGTCCACGACTTTATTCCTTCAAAAAGCCAAAAACGCTTGCTCGCCAAGGCCAAGTCATTTAGCTGGATGCTGAAAGATAAACTCGATGACAACTGGTTTGGTTTATACTCGAGGTACATCAATGAAAGACACCTTAATGGTACGATGTATCCTCCGAAAAAGCTTGAGTTTAGCCAATTTTCCAATTGTTCATGGCTGAATACTCAATACCTGCATATTTATTCGGAAGGCACCCTTATCGCGGTCGCCGTAACGGATATTTTAACCAATAGCGCGAGTGCGTTTTACACCTTCTTTGATCCTGATGCTAAGCTTTCGCTCGGCACACTTTGTGTCCTGTTACAGCTGCAACATTGTCAACAACAGGGCAAACAATGGCTCTATTTGGGTTATCAAATCAATGAATGCCCCGCCATGAACTACAAAACACGTTTTCAACGCCATCAAAAACTAGTAAATCAGCGTTGGCAAGGGTAGAATACGCCCAACTTTACATAATTGACTTTTAACGGCAGAATCTATGCCGTTAAAAAATGCCCGATGTCTAAAGAGGATTAAATGGCTAAAGAAGACGTAATTGAAATGCAAGGCACTGTCCTTGATACTCTACCTAACACTATGTTCCGCGTTGAACTAGAAAACGGTCACGTAGTGACTGCTCACATCTCTGGTAAAATGCGTAAAAACTACATCCGTATTCTTACTGGCGATAAAGTGACTGTAGAGATGACACCGTACGACCTATCTAAAGGCCGCATCGTCTTCCGTGCTCGTTAATAATTAATAACGAACACAAAAAAACGGAGCTTAATTGCTCCGTTTTTCGTTTTTATTTACCTAGTGCATCTTTGTAATGCTGACGACATACCGACACGTATTTATCATTGCCACCGATAGCAACTTGATCACCTTCCGCTATCGCTTTACCCCTTTCATCGGTGCGAATCACCATATTGGCCTTTCTACCACAATGGCAAATGGTTTTTAGCTCGATTAGCTTGTCTGCCCAAGCCAACAAATATTGGCTTCCTTCAAATAGCTCGCCAAGAAAGTCAGTACGCAATCCATAACATAAAACGGGAATACCCAGTTTATCTACCACTTCACTAAGCTGATATACTTGCGCTTTGGATAAAAACTGGCACTCATCCACCAAAATACAATGACGTGGCTCTTGTTGATGCAAAGATTCGATAAGCTCAAGTAGATTGGTATCCTGACGAAATAGCTGCGCATCAGACTGTAAGCCGATTCGAGAACTCACCAGCCCCACACCATAACGATCGTCCAATGCCGCGGTGAAAATAACAGGGTTCATTCCCCGCTCTTGATAGTTAAAAGAAGATTGCAAAAGTGTGGTCGACTTGCCAGCATTCATTGCTGAGTAATAGAAATACATCTGTGCCACGTGGTTGTACCCTTAATTTCTGTATCAAAGCCAAGAAAAAGGGGCTGATACACAACCCCTAAAATAATATATGAAAGGTGTTATTTTTTACGCCAGGTCGTCCCTTGCGGACCATCTTCCAACACGATGTTCATTGCCGCCAGTTTGTCACGTGCTAGATCGGCATTTGCCCAATCCTTTGCAGCACGAGAATCATTGCGCAGTTTGATGAGAGCTTCAATTTCAGCCACTTCATCATCATCTCCAGCCCCTCCTTGCAAAAAGGCTTCTGGCTCTTGACCTAATATACCGATCACGTCGGCTAGCTCTCGAAGTAGTGCACCAAGTTGATTGGCTTTTTCCAGATCATCGCCTTTTAAGCGATTGATTTCTCTCGCGAGGTCAAATAGCACTGAGTAAGCCTCTGGCGTATTGAAATCGTCATCCATCGCGTCAACGAAGCGAGTTCTGTACTCGTCACCACCACTCGCTGCAACCGTTAAGTCGAGCCCGCGTAGAGATGTGTATAACCTTTCTAATGAAGCGCGTGCTTGGTTTAAGTTTTCCTCACTGTAATTGAGTTGGCTACGATAATGGCCAGACATCAAGAAGTAGCGAACCGTTTCAGGATCATAGTGAGCAAGCACATCACGGATGGTAAAGAAGTTACCAAGAGATTTGGACATTTTCTCTTTGTCTACCATCACCATGCCACTGTGCATCCAGGTATTCACATATTGAGTCCCATGGGCACATACAGATTGAGCAATTTCATTTTCATGGTGTGGGAATTGTAAGTCCGAGCCACCACCATGAATATCGAAATGATCACCGAGAATAGAGGAGTTCATCGCAGAACATTCGATATGCCAGCCTGGGCGGCCCGCGCCCCATGGGGATTCCCAAGTCGGTTCGCCAGGTTTAGACATTTTCCACAACACAAAATCAAGTGGGCTGCGTTTGGCAAGGTCGACGCCCACACGGGCTCCGGCTTGCAATTGTTCAAGATCTTGTTTCGAAAGCTTGCCGTATTCATCATATTTGCTGACTTCAAACATCACGTCACCGTTGTCAGCAACGTACGCAAAGCCTTTCTCAATGAGCTTTTCTACAACTTGGATGATTTCTTTGATAAATTCCGTGGCTCTTGGCTCGACATCTGGCCTTTTCATATTGAGCGCATCAAAGTCGTTGTGCATTTCACCAATCAGGCGATTAGTTAGGCTGTCACAAGTTTCGTTATTTTCCGCAGCTCGCTTGATGATTTTATCGTCGATATCTGTGATGTTTCTGACGAAGGTTAGATCGTAACCCGCATAACGAAGATAGCGAGCCACGACATCAAAAGAAACAAACGTGCGGCCATGTCCAATATGACAGAGATCATAAATGGTTACCCCACAGACATACATGCCAACTTTGCCAGCATTGATTGGTTTGAATTCCTCTTTCTGTCGTGTGAGTGTGTTATATATCTTTAACATGATCTCTATCTAATAAGTTGATGAAAAAAATTGGATGTTCGAGTATATCAATAGTTCAGAGTTTAGGTAATACCGTTTACTTGAATTCTGCATCTTCAGGTTGTTTGGGTATACTACGATAAGATAGAATCGCGTCTTCAAACCATAAACACAGAAAAGGTATTTGTCATGATCACCCTTCACACTAACTTTGGCGATATTAAAATTCAGCTAAATGAAGAAAATGCACCAGTAACCAGTGCAAACTTCGCTCAATATTGCCGTGACGGCTTTTACGATAACACGCTTTTCCACCGCGTTATCGACGGATTCATGATTCAAGGCGGTGGCATGGAGTCTGGCCTACGTGAAAAGCCAACTCGTGAAACGATCAAAAACGAAGCAAACAATGGCCTAAGCAACAAAGTGGGTACACTTGCAATGGCGCGTACGATGGAACCACATTCCGCTAGCTCTCAGTTCTTTATCAACGTGAACGACAACACTTTCCTAGACTTCCGCTCAGAGACACCTGATGGCTGGGGTTACTGTGTATTCGGTGAAGTTGTAGAAGGCATGGAAATCGTTAACCAAATTAAAGGTGTAAGCACAGGTTCAATGGGCATGCACCAAGATGTTCCTCTTGAAGAAGTGATCATCACTGGCACGACTATCGCTGAATAATCCACCAGTTAAGAGAACCTATTAAGGAGAGCGGCACTGCTCTCCTATTTAATCGCTATGGCCATTTTATTTATTTCTGACTTACACCTTACCCCCGACGCCCCTGATACCACCGAATGTTTCATCCAATTTATGCGCGAAGAAGCGATACACGCCGACGCTTTATACGTGTTGGGTGATCTGTTTGAATTTTGGATAGGTGATGATGATCGTTCCGAGTTTGCCACTCAGATCAAGCATGAATTTCAGCAACTTACTGGCTTGGGTATTCCTTGCTACTTTATCCAAGGCAATCGCGACTTTCTACTAGGTAAGCGATTTGCCAAACAAACGGGCATTCAAATTTTGCAGCAAGAAACCGTCGTCGATTTGTATGGCAAAAAAGCCGTCATTCTTCACGGTGATACGCTTTGTACACGAGATATCAATTATCTTAAATTTCGTCAAAAGGTTCACCAACCTTGGCTGCAATGGATTTTCAACCGCCTACCCTTTACATGGAAAGAGAAAATCGTTAGCAAAGTGCAGTCTGACATCAAAAATGACAAGCGCGATAAGTCACTCGATATCATGGATGTGACCGCTAGCGAAGTGGAAAAAGTGATGGACCAGCACGATGTCGACTTAATGATACATGGACACACTCACAGACCAAACGTACACCGTATCAATAGCACAAAAGGAGAAAAAACTCGTGTGGTATTAGGTGATTGGTATACGCAAGGTTCAGTATTAGTCTATGATAAAACTGGGTATGAACTGCAAACGCGCCCATTTAGCTCAAAGTCATCTCACTAACTAAAATAAGTAATGTCGACTTGAAAAATTCATACATAGCTAGGCAGCCAATATTGGATGGCGACAAAAAGACGATCGGATATGAAGTGCTATTTCGCGATGGTCCCAATAACACCTTCCCTGAAATCGACCCTGAGCTGGCGACAAGCAGGCTACTGTCTGATCACTTTTTATCTACCCACTACAAGACACTGGGTGATCACCTAGGCTTCGTTAACTTTCCCTACAAAAGTCTCATCAACCGCATACCGACGTTGTTTCCTTCAGAAAGCCTCGTCGTTGAAATTTTAGAAGATTGCGAACCCACCAAAGAGCTATTAGATGCGGTAAAAGAAATGTCAGAGCTGGGCTACAAACTTGCGTTAGATGACTTTATCCCAAGCCCAGAATGGAAATCTTTTTATCCATATATTTCAATCATTAAATTCGACATTAAGCTGGTTTCGATACTGCGAGCAAAAACTTTTATGCGCAGCGTTAAAAAGCTAGACATTGAGTTTTTAGCCGAAAAAGTCGAAACGCACGAGGAGTTTAACCAAGCCAAAGCGGCCGGGTTTCATTACTTCCAAGGTTACTTTTTTAGCCGTCCTGAACTGATACAAAAAAAATCGCTAGAGCCTTCATTTTTAACTGTGGTCAGTTTGTGTAAAGAAATATCGCGACAAAATATCGATTACGACGCCATCGAGCAGCTGGTCGCCAAGGATGTGTCTCTATCCTACAAATTGCTGACCTACGTTAACTCTTCAGTTTATGTTCGCACTAAGATTCAATCCTTTAAACAAGCTTTGGTGTATCTGGGTGAAAAGCGCTTGCGCAAATTTGTCTCTTTAGTCGCCATCGCATCAACCGAAGAAAACTCAAAACCAGATTACTTATACAGCTTATCGATTCAGCGAGCTCGGCACTGCGAGTTGATCTACTCCAAGTGCAACATTAAACAGCAAATTGAGGAAGGCTCTGCATTTCTCACTGGAATGTTTTCTCTGTTAGATAGCCTGCTCGATCAACCACTCGACGCTCTGGTTGAAGAAATGCCCATCGGCGAGTCCGTGAAGTCTGCACTAGTTAACGGTGAAGGGCATTTAGGCGACATTCTCACTCTAGCCATAGCCTATGAAAAAGCCGAATGGGACAAAGTCACTCAACTGGCATCCAATATCAGCATTCAGGAAGACGACCTAAGTGAGAGCTATGACGAAGCGCTCGTATGGACGACCGAGCTCCTGTCCGTGGTTTCTTGATTGACTCCAGTTCAAATTTAGATTGCAACTTTTGATAGCCTCCCTACACTTATCCCACCTTATTTTTAATCGTGATCTTTGCTATGATTTTATGCCCTTGTGGAAGTAACCTGCCATATTCCTCTTGTTGCGAGCCTATCCACTTAGACCATGCCAAAGCGACAACACCTGAAAAGCTAATGCGCTCGCGCTATTCCGCACACGTCCTAAAACTTGTCGACTACGTCATTCTTACCTATCACCCAAGTTGCCACGCAGAGGAGCAAAGAGACGCCATCCAACAGTCAATCGAGAGCCACTGGACTAGCCTAAACGTTGTCTCCGCTGAATCCAGCCAACATCCCAACGAAGGCTTCGTTACTTTTCAAGCTTATCTTATCGAAGATGGGCAAGAACTGTGCTTGCAAGAACGCTCCCGCTTTGTCAAAGAAAATGGCCTTTGGTACTACATAGATGGCACCTTTCCCGACACACTCGATACTAGCGCTCCATCAAGCAGTAAGAAGCCTGGACGCAATGACCCATGTGTATGCGGCAGTGGCAAAAAATACAAAAAATGCTGCGGATAGTTTTTGAGCTTGTTGTAATTTAACCAAAGCTCGATTAGAATAGTTAGCCAAGCTAACTAAATAATCGAACCTGTGGCGTTAGAAATATGGCGTTAGAAAAAAGCTTGATAGATTTAGAGCGTTTTTGTGCTAAGTCTTGGCGTGTGTACGCAAAAGAAGATCCGCTTTCGCGTTTGAGTTTCAACGAATTTGATTATCTTCGTGTCATTCAAATGCACTCTGAAGGTGTGCGTATCACAGACCTCGCTAAAGAGTTGTTAGTGACCAAACCGTCAGCTTCGAATATGGTGGCGCGTTTAGAGAAAAAGGGCTTAGTAAAACGCATTATATGCCCTGAAGACGCGCGCTCTAAACGAGTTATGTTGACCAAAGACGTAACGGACAAAATGTCTTTAGAGGAAGTGGTTTATAAAGACATTGCAGAAAAAATGAATCATAAACTCAGTCACGAAGAAGCTCAGCAGCTTCAGCGACTTTTGAACAAGGCCCTAGGCGGTTAGGCACTATGGCCTTAAAACCCGAAAAAATTTAACTATTTAGTTAGCCTTGCTAACTATTGGTATTGAACATGAAAAACTCAATCTATAGACAGTTTTGGAAATACACCATCCCAACCGTTGCGGCCATGTTAGTAAATGGCCTCTACCAAGTGATTGACGGGGTCTTTATCGGCCACTATGTCGGGGCCGATGGATTAGCCGGGATCAACGTAGCCTGGCCCATTATTGGTTCAATTTTAGGCATCGGCATGATGGTGGGTGTGGGTACTGGGGCCTTGGCATCAATACGTCAAGGTGAGCACGATATTGAAGGCGCGAAGCGTGTGCTTAGCACAGGTCTTTTATTGTTGGTTGCATTAATGCCAATCGTCACCGCAACCTTGCTACTTTACTCAGACGACTTTATCCGCTGGCAAGGCGCAGAAGGCCGAGTCTATCAACTCGGGCTTCAGTATCTGCACATATTGAGCATCGCGAGTGTATTTTCTCTCGGCTCTATTGCGGTTCCGTTTCTACTGCGCAACGATGGAAATCCAAATTTAGCCACCACCTTGATGGTCATTGGTGCCGTGGTCAACATTGTGCTGGACTATATTTTTATCGCCTACCTTGGTTGGGAGCTCATGGGCGCAGCGCTTGCTACTGGTATCGCACAACTGGTAGTAACCCTATTAGGTGTCAGTTACTTTTTCACTAACAAAGCGCAATTACGTTTAACTCTGCGTGATATGAAAGTGCAATTTAATCTTATCCCGAAAATTATATTAATTGGCACTTCAAGCTTTTTCATGTACGCCTACAGCTCGGTGATGGTCGCCGTACACAACGCTTTGTTCGCTCAATATGGCAATGAGCTCTTAATTGGCGCTTATGCCATCGTTGGCTACATTGTCATTATTTACTACCTGGTCGCCGAAGGCATCGCGAACGGTATGCAACCTTTAGTAAGCTACAATCACGGGGCGCGAAATCAAGACAATATCCGCAAACTGCTCAAGGTGGCGATGGGCAGTTCCGTTCTAGGTGGTGTCGCGTTCGTCATTTTATTGAACCTATTCCCACACGCATTTGTGTCTATCTTCAACAATACGGACCAATCACTCATTGAAAGTACAGTACTTGGTATTCATTTACACATGTTTGCGTTGTTTTTAGATGGCTTTTTAGTTGTCGCTGCCGCCTACTACCAATCCGTCAATAAAGGAGGCAAAGCCATGTTTGTCACCATAGGGAACGTGTTAATTTTGCTGCCATTTCTATACGTCATGCCCAAGCTCTACGGCGTCACCGGTATTTGGATTGCGTTCCCACTGTCTAATATCGCCTTAAGCGTCGTCGTATACATGATGCTCATGCGTGACATTCGCCTTTCAACTGATATTCAGCCCACTCGGACACACCTGCAGTCCCCTGAATTATAGAGTATTAACCAGTGAATATACCCAAACCAGGCCACGCTGAGAGTTTGGGTATATCAGCCCCGCCAATGAGTGATTGAACTTGCATATAACATAATCAGTGCTAGCGTTAAAGTACTAGCGTTAAAGTACTGAAGGCAAACTGTGAGTCTGTCGTAGAGCAAATGCCCCAAAAACGCAGAAAGAGATGGAACTTACATTAACCACGATCTGTCAGGAATCGGCTATGGAATTCTTCAATAACTTGAGTTTCAAGTGGAAACTCGTTACTCTAGTGCTCCTCCCTATCATTTGCATGCTGTTTTTTGCCCAAATAGAAATACGATTGGACTGGAGAACCGAGCATGAAAACAAACAAATACAAGAGCTTGCAAAATTATCAGTAAAAGCGAGTTCTCTGGTACATGAAATGCAAAAAGAGCGTGGTTATACCGCAGGTTACGTTGGAAGCGGGGGCAAAAAGTTTGTCAACGAGCTGCAACAGCAACGCCTTGAAGTCGACAAAAGACTGGCAACCTTGCTCAATTTTGTTAAAACCTTCGATGCCACTCAATTTGGTGAGAAGTTTATCAACCAGTTGAACGCAGCAACGAACCTGAGCGAAGAGTTAAACAAACAACGAACAGCTATTTCTGACCTCAGTATTCCACTCAAAGATGCCATCGCCTATTACAACAAAAAGAACGCAGCTTATTTGGATATCGTTGGTTTGTTACCTTTGTTAAGTTCAGATGGTCAGCTAGCAAACATGGGGGCCGCCTACTATAACTTCCTAAACAGTAAAGAGCGTGCCGGTGTAGAGCGTGCGGTATTAGCAGGCGTCTTCTCTCAAGACAAATTTGGACCAGGCGTATTCAATAGACTCCAATCCCTCATTACTATCCAAAATGTGTATATGGATGTCTTTAAATCATTAGCCACCGCCCAACACATCGCATTTTATAAAAACACAATGCAAGGCGAGTTCATCGACGCGACGAATAATATGCGTAAAATCGCCTTAGAAAACGAGGCTAACGGCCAATTTGGGGTAGACCCCGCATATTGGTTCAAAATGCAAACAGACAAAATTAATGCGTTAAAAAAAGTAGAAGACAGACTCTCTACTGACTTGGTCGACTTTTCACATGAGCTTGAAGTCGACGCAGGCCAAGCACTCAATGCGTCCATTATAACGACAGTGGTGGCACTCGGCCTTACTGTTGCATTTTTGATTTTTGTCCAACGTCTTATCACTAAACCATTATCTCGCTCTGTTGACATTGCGAATGCGATAGCCAATGGCAAGCTCGACAATGAAATCAACTCAACATCCACTGACGAAGTTGGTGAGTTGTTAAGATCGCTTGGCACCATGCAAAGTAACCTCAGTTCGCAGATAGAACAAGAACGCAAACAGGCGGCGGAAAACAATCGCATACGCCAAGCACTCGACAATGTGTCAGCCAATGTGATTGTATCCGACGCGAAAAATACCGTCATTTATTACAACGATGCGTTTAAGCAGCTTCTAAGCCAGAATGAAAATCAGCTTAAAAAAGACCTACCTTCTCTCAATATTGCAAACCTTCGTGGCACCAATATCGATGTCTTCGATAAATCATCTACTCAGGTATTCAGTCAACTAAAAGGCATCACAGGCACACATCGCGAGGAAATCACTATTGGGGGGCGCATCTTCAATATTGTGGCCAACCCGGTATTAGGCGACAAAGGAGAACGTTTGGGTACTGTGGTTGAATGGGCTGATATGACTGAACAGCGTGATGCAGAAACTCAAGTTGCTTCCGTCATCAATGCCGCGGTCTCGGGACAACTCGATAAACGCTTAGATAGCTCTAGATACCAAGGCTTCATGCATACCCTAGCCGACGGTATCAACCAAATGTTAGACGCTATCGTTGGTCCACTGACCGTAGCAGCGGATTATGTCGAACGCATTTCCAAAGGGGATATCCCAGCGCCAATTACTGAACAATATCAAGGGGATTTCAATTTAATTAAAAACAACTTAAATACCTGTATTTCGGCCATTAACCAGATGGTTAACGACGCCAATAACTTAGTTGACGAAGCGGTCAGAGGTGAGCTCAAAGCAAGAGCGGATGTATCCAAACACCAAGGGGATTTCCGTAAGATCATCGAAGGGGTCAACGCGACACTTGATGCCGTGGTCAACCCGCTCAACATGGCTGCCGATTATGTGAATCGTATCGCCAAAGGGGATATCCCTGAACCAATTACCGATGAATACAAAGGCGACTTCAACAAAATCAAGAACAACTTAAATACCTGTATAGCTGCGATTAACCGCTTGGTTGGCGATGCCAATACCTTAGTGGATGAAGCCGTCAGAGGTGAGCTCAAAGCAAGAGCAGACGAGTCCAAACACCAAGGCGATTTCCGTAAGATCATCGAAGGCGTCAACGCCACCTTGGATGCAGTAGTGACGCCACTTAACACCGCTGCAGAATACGTGAACCGCATTGCGAAAGGCGATATCCCAGAGCCTATCACAGCGAACTATCAAGGTGACTTTAATCACATCAAGAACAATCTGAACACTTGTATTGCCGCCATTAACCTACTGGTTAAAGACGCCAATAAACTCGCGAATGCCGCAGTACAAGGAGAGCTTTCCGCTCGGGCCGATGAGCAGCAGCACCAAGGTGATTTCCAAGATATTATTGTCGGTGTAAACTCCGCACTCGATGCGATAGTTCCGCCAATCAATGAGTGTAAAAGTGTGTTGAGTGCACTAGCAGATGGCGATCTCACCGAAACCATGAAAGGCGATTTCCAAGGTGAGTTTGCCATATTGCGAGATGCGGTCAACACCAGTGTCAGCAACCTCTCAAATCTTGTTAAAGAGATACTTGGCTCATCAAACAGTATCAGTACCGCGTCACAACAAATCCGCACCGGTAATTTAGACTTAAGTACCCGAACTGAAGCGCAAGCTGCGTCTCTTGAAGAAACCGCAGCCAGCCTTGAAGAGCTCACAACCACGGTAACGAAAAATACCGAAAGTACCCAATATGTGAACCAACTTTCTGCTGAAACAAGTACCCAGGCTGAAAAAGGTGGCGAAATCGTTAATCAAGCCGTATCAGCAATGGATGCCATTAGCGCAAGTAGTAAGAAAATTGCCGACATCATTGCCGTTATCGAAGAGATCGCTTTCCAGACCAACCTACTCGCACTTAACGCGGCCGTGGAAGCGGCTCGTGCCGGAGAAGATGGGCGTGGATTTGCCGTCGTCGCGGCGGAAGTCCGTAACCTGGCGCAGCGAACAGGTGTTGCAGCGCGGGATATTACCGACTTAATTAAAGATAGCGTGGTAAAAGTCGAAGAAGGTAGCCACCTTGTTAACGAGTCAGGTACCACGTTAGCAGACATTGTGGAATCGGTGAAACGGGTAGGCTCAATTATTGAGGACATCACCAAAGCCAGTGAAGAGCAATCTTTGGGAATTAACGAAGTCAATAAAGCCATTGGCCAAATGGATGAAATGACTCAACAAAACGCGTCATTGGTTGAAGAGACATCTGCTGCGAGCCAATCGATGGATGACTTAGCGCAGAAGCTGACGCGATTAATGGGTACATTTAAAACCGACTCAGACAGGGGCGATGACCCACATTCTTTGCGTCTAGCGAGTGGTAGTTAGCCACACGTTAGCAGGGTGAAACGGATTCAACCCAGTTATCTAAACGTCTACAT